>CACMIW010000001.1 GCA_902613845.1 uncultured Alphaproteobacteria bacterium
AAATGACAGACAAAGGATTGAACTTTCATCAGAGCCAAATCAACCAATATCTGGTAAACAATGTTATGGTTACAGTATAAAACTATCTAATGATTTTACTGATATTAGAAAAGTAAGTACAACATTAGGTCAGATACATCAAAAGGGTGGCCCGTCTGGGAAAGCAAATAGTTTGTCTTCCTTCCCGCCATTGATACAAATTGATGCAAGAAAAGGAAATTTGTATTTAAATTGGCATCAACTAAGTGGCTCTAAAGACAATGTTAAAGATGAATCAAAATATTATAAATTAAAAACATTAAAAAGTATGAAAGGTGTGTGGACAGATATCTCTTTGTGTTTAGATTTTGAAAATAAAAGAATAGATGCTTGGATTGATGGGGCTAACATTGTTAAAATTTTAAAGTCACCAATTTTTTTTGAGCCAGAGTCAATTTACTTTAAACACGGTATATATCAGTCATTCATAAGTAACTACACGTCATTCAAAGGTAAAACACCTACACAAATTGTATATTATGATGAAGTGAGAAGAGGTAATTCTATTGAAGATGTAGATATCAACGTAAACCCTAATTTAAAATTTGTTGATTAAATAGTTATGTGATTTGGAGCGGGCGAAGGGATTCGAACCCTCGACTTCAACCTTGGCAAGGTTGCGCTCTACCCCTGAGCTACGCCCGCAAAATTTTTTTTGAATTTATCTTATAAACTTCCTTTTTGTAGCTATCAAGATAAAAGGTTGCATATAAGCAGTTTGTTGAAAAAACAATATTTAATACTATTTATAATATATGAGTTTTGTAATTGATATAAATCAAGACGAGTTCGTTGAAGAAGTAATCGAAAAATCCAAAACCACTCCAGTTATTGTAGATTTTTGGGCACCATGGTGTGGACCCTGTAAACAATTAACACCCGTTTTAGAAAGTGTGGTTAACCAAAAAAATGGTAAAGTAATTCTTGCTAAAATTAATGTTGATGAAAATCAAGGAATTGCATCGCAATTAAATATTCAATCAATACCTACTGTTTATGCATTTATTAACGGAAAGCCTTTTGATGCTTTTCAAGGTGCTCAACCAGAAAGCAAAATAAATGAAATAGTTAATAAATTAATTGATGCAACACCTGGTAATGAAATACCTAAGCTCATTGAAGAAGCAAATCAATTTTTTAAGGATCAAAAATTTGAAGAGTCAATTAAAATTTATGAAAAACTTATTGGATTAGACTCAAGTAATATAAAAATAATTTGTGGTTTTTTAAGATGTCTAATTCAATTAAAAAGGTTTGATGATGCTAAAGAAATGTTTAACTCTATTGAAGAGAAGTTATTAGATGATGGTGAGTTAAAAAAAATTAAAAAACTTTTAGATAATTCAGCAAATGAAATGGACGTTTCTTTTGAGGAATTATTGAAGAATTTAAATGAAAAACCAAAAGACATAAATTTGAGATATAAGTTAGCAGAGAGTTATTTATCCTCTAACGAAACAGAAAAGGGTTTTAACGAACTACTCAAAATATTTGAGCAAGATCCTAATTGGAATGAAAGTGCAGCTAAAAAAAAACTTTTGGAATTTTTTGACTTATTAGGATTTAGTGATCCAAATGTTATCGAAGCTCGAAAAAAATTATCAAGTATGATGTTTAAATAATGGATGATAATATAAAAAAAATTTTTGAAATTGAGCCTAACTCCATACCGAGCTCTATACCGATATTCCCCTTGGATAATGTTTTACTTTTGCCATTTGGCAAACTCCCTTTAAATATTTTTGAAGAAAGATATATCAAAATGACTTTAGACAGTCTTAAAACAAATAGAATGATTGGAATTATTCAACCTAAAAATAATAATAATGAATTATTTCAGATGGGATGTATCGGGAAAATTACATCTTATATTGAAACACCTGATTACAGAATTGTTTTGAATCTTGAGGGTGTTTGTCGTTTTGTTCTTTACGAGAGAAATCTTACACCTCAAGGATATTACAAGGCTACAATAGACTGCCAGGATTATTTTGAAGATCTTAATGACATGGAGCCAAAAATTGATCGAAAAAATTTAATTCAGAAATATTCAAATTTTTTCAAGATGAAGAAGTTAGATATTGATAAAGAGGTTCTTGCGGAAACATCTAACCTACAACTTCTGTCTACTTTAGCAATGCTGGCACCTTTTAACAAAATTGATAAACAGGCAATTCTTGAATCGCCAAATATCTTATCCAGAATTAATACTATAAACTCTATTCTTGACCTAAATACCTTTCAAGTAATAGATAGTAAAGGACCAAATAATTTAAATTAAATTAGATCTTCCCATTGCTTGCTTAATAAAAAAATCTCTTAGAGGCTTCAAACTTCTTAAACCAAAGTATCCTAATTTAATTACTTTATTATTTATTGGGAATTTATTTTCATATAAAAAATTTAATAGAGAGGTAAAGCCTAAGTAAATTGAGCTTTCAAGGATTCTATTAGAGTAATAAATTGAATTAAATATTTTATCATCTATTGAATAGTTTTTAGATAACTTAATTAATTTTTGTATATCCTTAATTCCTAAATTCCAACCCTGGCCAGCAACTGGGTGAATTGATTTAAGGCTATCACCAATGTAAATAAAATCTTTGTTATCTTTTGTTAAATTAGGTTTTATTGGAAATTTGTATATAGATTTTTCAAAATTTATTTGCCCGTGGGATTTTTCAAATTTTTTTTTAATTAACAATTTTATTTTATTTGGGGAAATTTTTTTCTTTGTTGTATAAATAAAGGTGGACTTATTTTTATATTTTGATGGTGATGGTAGAATGGCAAGCGGTCCATCAGGATTAAAAATTTCATATGCAAAATTTTGATGATTTTTGTAATGATTAAAAAAACCAACGAACGAATTATGACCTTGGTCAAATTTAATACTCCTATGGCTGGGATTTAAATTATTATTCTTACCAATGCTAATTATTATTTTTTTAAATTTATAGCTATTTTTATCGATGAAAGTGATTTTGTTTGGTTGAATATTATTAAAGTTTATATTTATATCTGTTTTCAAGATACTTAATTCTTTGAGCTTAGCTCTTACTATTTGAACCATCTCATAATTGAATATCACATTGCCCATAGCCTCAGAATTATTTTCAAATATAAGTGGTTTATGATTGATATAGTCAGATATAATAATTTTTTCTATAGACTGGGGTTTAGTTTTCAATTTACCCCAAATACCTAAATTTATTAGAAATTCTCTTGAGTTTGCATTTACTGCTAAAGTTCTTTTATCAGGAATTATTTTTTTTTCCTTATCAATAACCAAGACTTTGAAATTATTTTTGTGCAAAGCAAGAGCTGCAATAGAGCCTATTAAGCCAGCACCGACAATTAAAAAGTCGCATTTATGTATTTTATTTTTCATTAAGACGCATATATTTAAAACAATGAAGAATAACTATATTCCAGATATCTTTAAAGAAAAAATCTATTTATCAATAAAGTATATTTATTCTTTATTTTTTTTCATATTATTTGTTCTATCAGCATTAGCTTTATTTACTTTTGACATAAATGATAATTCTTTTTTAACTAGTACTAGTAATGTATCTAATAATCTATTAGGTGATTTTGGATCATATTTTGCAAGCTTTGTTTTTTATACGTTTGGGGTCTTAGGTTACTTAACCTCTCTTTTTTTCTTAATATCTTCTGTATTAATTTTAATTAGTAAATTGCCTAAATACATATTTATAAGACTATTATTGTTTTTCATAAGTCTAATCTTAATACCGCAAACTTTTTTATTGTACGGGATTGAATTTACATTTATTGAATCAATACAAATTTGGGGTATCTTTGCCTTACAATTATATACAATTCACGAACTTGAATATGTGAGCTATTTATTATCATTTTTTGGGATGGTCATTTATTTTTATTCACAAAATATTTTTAATCTACTTAAAATTCCCAAAATTAGTATTGGTAATAGTTTTAAATTTAATAAAAAAGAAACATATAATTATAATAAAGTTAAAAAAGAACCTTTTATAAACAGTATTCCTGGAACTACTATTGAAGGTAGAGACAAAATTGAAAACGAAAGTGACAATAAAAGTCAAAAATTAAAAAATGATTATCACTCTCCTTCACTTGAAATTTTAGATAGAGAAGAAACTGTTGATAAAAAAAGGCAAGGCAAGGATAGTATAAAATTTAATTCAGATTTATTAGAGAAAGTATTCGAAGATTTTAATATTGAGATAGAGGTTGTTAATGTAAAACTTGGTCCTGTTGTAACTTTATTTGAAATTTTACCAGCTGCAGGAATAAAAATTAATACAATCATAAATCTTGCTGATGATATATCTAGGAGTATGGGTGTCGGGGCCGTAAGAATATCTCAAATATTTGGCACACAATATTTGGGTGTTGAAGTTCCAAATGATCAACGAGAAACTGTAACTATTAGAGAATTGCTGAGTGATGAAAATTTTAAAAAAACTTCATCCAAAATCCCTATTTGTATTGGAAAAGATATTTCAGGAAAAATAGAAGTTATTGATTTAAGCAAAACACCACATCTTTTAGTCGCAGGCACTACAGGTTCTGGAAAGTCTGTATTTATAAATACTTTGCTAGCAAGTATTTTGTACAAATTTTCACCTAAAGAATTACGATTAATACTTATTGACCCGAAGATGCTTGAACTAAGTGTTTATAATGACATTGCACATTTGCTAACACCAGTTGTTACTGAGCCAAAAAAAGCAATTATTGCCCTAAAATGGGTATGTAAAGAAATGGAAAGAAGGTATTCACTTATGAATGAGGAGAATACAAGAAGCTTAGAGGGGTACAATGAAAAGTCGATTGAAAAGCTTCCTTATATAGTTGTTTTCATTGATGAGATGGCTGATTTGATGATGACTGCTGGTAAAGAAGTTGAACATTATGTTCAAAGACTTGCGCAAATGGCTAGGGCATGTGGAATACATTTAGTCATGGCAACTCAAAGACCAAGTGTTGATATTATTACAGGGAGTATTAAAGCAAACTTTCCATCGAGAATAAGTTTTCAGGTTGCTAGCAAATATGATAGCAGAACAGTCTTAGGAGAAATAGGTGCGGAACAGTTACTTGGAAACGGTGACATGCTTATGTCTAAAAATGGAGGAAACATCATCCGTTATCAATCAGCCTTTATATCAGATAATGAAGTAAACAAATTAATAAATGAAATTAAAAAAAGTCAATCTGTCGAGTATCTAGATGAATTAGATGAAATAATTAAAAACAATGATGAAAACTTTGATAGCCTAAGTGACGAAGATGAAGCTTTAATATCAAAATCTATAGATCTCATTAAATCAACAAATAAAGCATCAACTAGTTTTCTCCAGAGAAATTTTCAAGTTGGTTATAACAAAGCTGCTAGAATAATGGAGGCGCTTGAACAAAGAGGTGTTGTTTCTCCACCAAATCACGCTGGAAAAAGGGAAATTTTAATCAATCAATAAACGAAGTTTTTTTTCGTGTGACTGGAAATTTACATCTAAATTTAAATCCTCATTTAATTTGTTTTTTAAATTTGTTAAGTGAGTATCTAATTTATTGATTTGAATAGATTTATCTCTTTTCCAAATTCTTTTATATAAGAGATCTTTATTAACACCATGCTTAGATAATAAAATATTATTTAAGATAATATTTTGAATTTCACTTAATAGAGACCTTTTTTTGGAGTTTTCAACTAATCGTTGATAAGGATAATAATTGTAATTACTAATTGGTATATGGATATCTACAATTGATTTTAAAATTTCAGACATTAGATAATTTATGTCAACTGGAGTTGAAATTTCTTTTTTAAAATCATCGATAAAAAGGTTAATATTTTTTGTAGATTCATTTATCTTTATAGTAGTGAAATAAGCCTCATTTTCTGAGGCTAAAGAAAATTTTTTATTTTCTAAATAGTTTTTTAAAGTTTTATAAATTAAATAGTTTTCACAATCTAATTTTATCAATACATCACCATATTAAGAATATTCTACAAAATTAAAATGCCAGAAATATTTTTTATTTATTGTATCAAAATTACAATTAAAAATATTTACACTTAAATTTACATCTTCTGATTTGATAGAAAGCCTTTTTATGAAATTATTTTTACTTTTTTCTACCTTAATATAGAGATCATTGTCTTTATAGTATTCCTTTATATTTGGATAATCAGAAGCTAATTTCATAAATTTCTCTAAGGACTCGGTATTATCTGTAAGCTTTTGAACAAATTTAGTATCATTTCTTATTAAATAAAATTTATTTTCTTTAGCTATGATTGTGAAGAGATCCTGTTTTATATACTGATATCTTAAAGATTGGTCTTTTAACATTAGTATACCTTCTTGTACTTCTCCATTTTTATAAACTTCTTCAAAGTTACATTTGACTTCGACAGCAAATAAACTATTAAAATAGAAAGAAAATAATAAAATTAATTTTTTCAACTAAATATTTTAGACCCCACTCTTATTAAATTGGATCCGCATTTTAAAGAAATTTCGTAATCGCCACTCATTCCCATGCTTAATTTTAAGTTTGGATTTAGTTCATCTCTAATGTTTTTTAGTTTTTCAAAATGAATTTTAGCTTTATCATCAAAAGGAGGTATACACATTAATCCGATTATATTTAAATTTTGTTTTAAACAAATCTGATACAAATTATTTAAATTGTCAGGTAGAACTCCTGATTTTTGTTCTTCTTCTCCAATATTTACTTGAATATAAAAATTCTTTGTTTTTATTTTAGACTTATTTTTTACTTTGGCTATTTCATTGACTAATTTTTCTCTATCAATGCTCTGTATTGTATTAAATAGATTTAATGCTAATTTTACTTTGTTTGTTTGAAGTGGGCCAATTAGATGTAAGTCTAAAATATGGTTTGAAAAATTCTTGAATTTCTCATTTGCTTCTTGAACCTTATTTTCACCAAACAAACTATACCCTTTCTCAATAAGTTCTTTAATTGTATGAACATCCCTATTTTTAGTGACTATTTGCAATTTAGCAAAAGGGAATGATTCAAGTGTTTTGTTTATTTTTTCGAGTTGAGCATAATTAACTGTCATAATTAATTAAATATCATATGTTTCAACCAATTCGTCTACATAATTACCGAGAAATTTTTTTTCCTTATTTGACAGTTCGACATCTTCTTTATGAATTGCGATTGGGTTTTTTTTGATGAATAATTCAATCAAATCATAGTTTAATTCCATTTCAACACCTGACTGTATTAAATGTAGAATAACAGAACTTAATGTTTCAAAGGTATTATTATAAATATCTTTTTTTGAAATAATTTTACCTCTCAGAGAAGTTAATACATTTGGATCTGACCAACTTTCTGTATGAATATGCCAACCTTTGGTTGGGAATTTAAAATTAGCTTTTGAAAAAGATTCATTTTGTTCTTTTTGATCTAAATTTAAAAATATATTTCTTGCAACTTCTTGATCTTGATTAACAGTTTTTTTGATACTTGAATAGACCTCATAGGGGTTATTCAATATTAGTATATAAGATTGTGAAAGAGATTGTTTTGTAAAATTATAATTATTTTCGCTTGAAAAAAAGGGTATTTCATTTTGTAAAAATTTAAATTTAACATTTGATTTATTTAAAATCATCCACTGAAAAAAATAAGATTGATTTACAAGAGTGTTAAAATTGATATTTTCACTATATTGAATAGTATTATTAATTTCATATTTGTAGGATTTTATTTCTTGTTTTAAATATTTGTTATTCTCAATGTAATACTGAATAAAAAAAATTAGGTATTTACTATCATCTTCTAAAAAAGTATTTATCCAGACAATTTTATTATTTGATGCATCTTGATTATAGTTGCTTATAGAATTTGAAATATATTTCACTGATATTTCATAAAATGCCTTTTCATCATTTTTAATTTTCTGAAGATACTCGAAGATTTCTTTAAACTTTTGATCCAAAAACAAATTATCTATATGTTTTAAATGGTAATGATATTTAAATTTGTTTAAAAAAGACATTATATTAAATATCTATATATTAAATTTATGCAAAATGAAATTTTAGAACTATATAAGCTTATACAAAATAAAAATATTGAAAAAGCATATTCTATTACGAAAAAACATTACTCAAATAATAAAAATAATAAGGATATTATTAAAATATTGGCCTATCTTCACATTCAAAAAACTCAATATGATGCGGCTATTAGAGTTCTTAATGAATTTTACAATGACAATTCAGAGGAAAAAGATTTTGACTATTTTATTAATATGGGAGTTTGTCACAAAGCAAACGAAGATTATGAGAAATCTTTAATGATGTATGAACAAGCGATCAAAATCAATCCTGACTCCCACATGTGTTATACTGTGCCAGCAGAGATATATTTAAAATTAAGAGATTTTAAAAAGGCAATGGAATTTCTCGACACTGCTTTAGATAAAATGAAAATTATAGGTGAAGAGACTATAAATTTTCCAAATACTATTAAACTCAAAACTGAAGTTTATGTTGCTTTAAATAAAGATAAAGAAAATGAAAATATGTTATTAGAAATCTTAAAAGGAAAATTTCATCCAGATATTTTTTATTTATTATCTATCGTAAATTCAAAACTCATCGATGACGCTCTACTAGATACGGCCGAAAGGCAATTAGAAGAATATGATAAAAAATATGAAAATAAATTAGATAGATTTTGGTATGTTCATCCGCTTTATTTTGGTTTAGCTATATTTTATAATCAAAGAAATAAACAAAAATCTGAAAAATTTTATGAACTTGGAAATAAAGAAATAATGAGTTCGCTAAGATATAATTCTTTTGAGTACCAAACAGACATTGTGAACATAATGGACTCCTATAGTAAAAATTTTTTAGATAAAAAACAAATTATAGATGAGACTGAAGGTGGTAGTAATTTTTTTATATTAGGTACACCTCGATCTGGAACAACATTAATTGAGTCATTCATTGCATCTAATAATGAGGTGACTAGCGGTGGTGAGCTTCTAAGTGCAAGAAATTTAATTTCCGACTTCGTAAAAAATTTGAATAACCAAAGCACTGAAGAATTTATGGAGCACTTTAGAAGAACTTATTTAAATAGAACAGATTTTTTAAGAGGGAAACATAAAAACATAGTTGACAAACTTCCAGATAATTTTTTGTACATAGGTTTTTTATTTAAATTACTTCCTAAAACAAAAATTATACGAACTTTTAGAGACCCTTGGGACGTAGCAGTATCCATGTTTAAACAAAGATATGTCACAAATATTCCATACAGCGCAAGCTTTTTTAATATAGGGGTATTTATGGCAAACTTTGAGGCAATCAACGTTTTTTGGAACAAAATTTTAGAAGAAAAAAATGATTTACTGGACATAAGATATGAAGAGCTTGTTGAAGATCCTGAAAATCATCAAAAAAAAATTTATGAATTCTTAAACATTAATTCTGATTTCGACGAGAGTAGAAGAAAATCATTCTTCTCTCAAACAGCTAGCATCCGTCAGATAGGATCAAATATTCATAAAAAATCTGTAAAAAAAGAGGAGTTTTTAGCTCACAAAAACGAATTCTTTGAGTCAATTCACATGCAAAGAGGTTATTGGGAAAAAAGGGGTATAGTAAGTAAAAATAGTGATTTTTTTGGTTATAAATTAAGCTAAAATTTATATGTTGCAAAAATGCAACAATTTTCTAATTTGTTCGAAATCATTAAGTAATTTGCATATTTAGCTGGGAATTTAAGTATTATCCATTTCAGTATTAGATCTAATAATAAGAAAGGATTTTATTATGAAAAAGATACTATTAGCGATCTCTGCTTTATCAGCTGCATTATTTTCTACAGCTGCAAACGCAGATATCTCAGTAGGCGGCTCAATGACAGCTGCTTACGTTGATGCAGAAGGTAATGCAGACGCTCATATCGGTGGTGCAATTTCTTTCTCAATGTCAACAACAACAGACGGTGGTGTAACAATCTCTGCTGGTGGTTCAATCTCAAATGATAATGACGCTACAGGTAACAACACTGCTGCAACTGGTTTGACAGCATTAACATTTGGTTTTGCAAATGGTTCAATTACAGTAGCTAACGACGTTGCTGTTCCTAACGGAACAGGTCTAGTTGGTGAGCTTGTTGCACATGCTGACTCAAACAGAGTTACACATACTAATGATGTTGCTATTAACGTTGACGATGGTTCAGGTATTAGTGGTACAACAACTCTTGGTGATATGACTATTACTGCAACACACTTCTATGATGGTACTGCAGGAACTAAGGGTCACACAGACTCAGTAAGTGATGGAACAATATCAGGTTCTGGTATTAGCATTACTATGCCTTTAGGTGACATGTCATTAACAGCTTCTTCAGCTGAAACTGACGAGAACGGTGTTAATTACGCATCAACTGGTGCTGCTCTAACAATGACTATGGGTGGCGGTTCATTAGGTGTTGGTTTTGAATCAACAAGCAATGATACTACAGGTGCTGCAACTGAAGGTGAAGCATACTCAGTAACTTACTCTACAACAATGGGTACTGCTGCTGTTGCTATCGGTTACACTGGTTTTGACGCTGGTACAACTGCTTCAGGCGGAACTTCATCAAAAACTGACGTTACATTATCACAATCTTTAGGTGGTGGTGCTTCAGTATTTGCAGAGATGAGTAGCTTGACAGGTGCTGGTGCTGCTGCACCAACAAACACTACAAGTGAGACTGTTATTGCAATTGGAACAAGCGTAAGCTTCTAATCGTAAAATAATTTTACTTTTATAAACCAGGGGTTAATAACCCCTGGTTTTTTTTTGTTTATTTTTGATTAAATTGATCTAATTTGTTGATGATGCTTAAGTACATATCGCCAATTACTTTGTCTCTAGTATTATTTCTTCAGTCCTGCTCGGGTAATTATGATAGTAATATGAGCAAATTAGATGAAATATATGGTGAATGTGATAACCCAGCTAATCAATCCAGATATAAATATGGCTCAAAAAGATGGGAGAGTTGTAAGGCGCGCGAAAGATCACAAGGCGAAAAACTTTTTGACATTGGGGGTGAAATCAATGATTTAATAAAAGGAGATCGCCAGAATGTTGTGTTCCAAAGTAATGTAAACCCATATTTGTGGGGTGCGTCCTTAGAGGTTACCAAAAAATATCCCTTAAAAATTGCAGACAATCAAGGAGGCTACATTGAAACTGACTGGATTTACTCTCCTGATTTTAAAAATCAAAGATGTCTTATAAAAATACAAGTTCTGTCAACTGAGCTTATTACTTCAGGAGTATCCTCTAGTTTTTTATGTGAAGATAAAAACAACAATACATGGATATCAGATAATAAAAATTACCCTGATGAAGAAAAAAAAATTGTCTTGAAAATTCTTGAGATAGCTGGTGGTTTAGCTAGCTCAAACTCTCAGAAGTGAAATCTAAAAACTATATTTTAGAAATGTTTCCCTACCCATCGGGCAATATTCATATGGGGCATGTAAGAAATTATGTAATTGGAGATATATGTGCCAGATACCATAAGCTAAAAGGTGATGATGTTATTCATCCTATGGGATGGGATGCATTTGGTCTTCCAGCTGAGAATGCTGCTATTCAATTTAAAACTCACCCTAAAGATTGGACGCTCGAAAATATAAAGAATATGAAGTCACAATTAAAAAAACTCAATTTGGATCTAGATTGGGATAGAGAACTAGCTACATGTAATAGCGATTATTACAGATATCAACAAGAATTATTTATTGATCTTTATAATGCTGGTTTAGCTTATAAAAAAGATGCTCTTGTTAACTGGGATCCTATTGATCAAACAGTACTAGCTAACGAGCAAGTTATAGACGGCAAAGGATGGAGAACTGGAGCAGAAGTTGAAAAGAAAAACTTATCACAATGGTTTTTTAAAATCACTCATTATGCTGAAGAACTTTTAAGTGGACTAGAAAAATTGGACCTATGGCCTGAAAAAGTCAAAACTATGCAAAAGAATTGGATTGGCAGATCAGTAGGAGCTGAAATAAAATTTAAAATAGCTGGTAAAGATAATTTTTTAAATATTTTTACAACCAGACCAGATACTATTTATGGTGCTACTTTTATTGCTGTTTCAATAAATCATAAAATAGTCAGAGATTGCTTGGGCGATAGTGAAATTAAAAAAATTAAAAATGAATTTGACCAGATCAGCGATGAAAAAGAAAAACTTGGTTTTTCATTAAAACTCAATTGTATTCACCCAATTTTAGACAAAGAGATACCGATTTATGTTGCTAACTTTGTGTTAGATACTTATGGAGAGGGAGCAATTTTTGGGTGCCCCGCTCATGATGAGAGAGACTATGATTTTGCCAAAAAATATTCTTTGCCGATTATAAAAGTGATTGAGTGCAATGATGACGAGTTGCCATATATTGGTAATGGAAAAGTTATTAACTCACCGATGTTGAATGGATTTGAAAAGGATGAAGCTATAGATAAGATTACGAATTATTTTAAGAAAACAGGAATTGGTTCAGAAAAAGTTAATTATAAAATTAGAGATTGGGGTGTTTCACGACAAAGATATTGGGGCTGCCCTATTCCTGTCATATATTATGAAGATGGTTCATACAGGGTTTTAGATAAGTCTGAGTTACCTGTGTTTCTACCTTATGATGTCAAGCTAGAGGGAAAAGGAAATGCATTACTTAAAAATGATGAATGGAGAAATATCATTTGCTCAAAGACCAAAAAACCGGCTTTCAGAGAAACAGACACTCTTGACACTTTCGTTGACTCATCTTGGTACTATATACGTTTTCTAAACAATAAATTAGAAAAACCATTTGAACCAAATAACGTAAATAATTTTCTTCCTGTAGATAAATATATCGGTGGTATTGAACACGCTATTTTACATCTTTTATATTCAAGGTTCTTTATGAAAGCATTAAGGGATATTTATAAGTTAAAAGTAGACGAACCATTTAAGCAATTATTTACTCAAGGAATGATTACACACAAAACTTATAAAACTCAGAAAAATGAGTGGGTGATGCCGAAAGATGTATATTTAGAAAATGGAAATTTATACAAATTAAAAACAAAAGAGATTGTTTTAGAAGGACCCTCTGAAAAAATGTCTAAATCGAAAAAAAATGTAATAGAACCAGACGAAATACTAAAAGAATACGGTATCGATGCGACAAGAATTTTTATGATATCTGACTCTCCTCCTGATAGAGAGCTTGAATGGACAGAAGAGGGAATACAAAGTTCTAAAAACTTAACCCATAGGATAGTGAAATATTTTTCTCAAGAGCAAAGTCAAATAGATCAATCTACAAAAAAAAAAGTTGAAAAATTTATACATGATATTGAAATGAATATATTAAATTTTTCTTTGAACAAATGTGTGGCTGATATTTACACTCTATTTAATTTTTTAGAAAGAAAAAAAATATATCTTTATAATCATGATTTAAGTAAGAAAATACTAACCTGCCTTTTCCCGATAATGCCAAATTTATCTATTTCATTAAATAAATCGATCTTCAATGCAAATGATTTTGACACTTGGCCAATTGTTGATCTTGAACTTTTGAAAGAAAATGAAATTAGACTGCCGGTTCAAATTCAAGGCAAATTAGTAACAACTATTGATACGTTAAAAGGCTACAAAGAAAATGAAATACTTAAAGAAATATATAAATTAGATAAAATTAAAAATAAAATTGTTAATAAAAAAATTGTAAAGGTTATAAATGTTCAAGATAAAATTATTAATATTATCACTAGCTAGTCTCCTTCTTATTTCTTGTACCAATAATAAAAGGGATAGTAATATTCGTTTATCAGTATCGTATATTGGCGGAGAATATGATGGATTACAGTTATATAAAAAACTAAAAAGTCATTTAAATAACTTTGGAATTTTAGATGATCAATCTGATTATCAAATACAGGCTAGCGTGTCACATTCTACAAATCTTTTTATAACTAATATAGATAATACATCCGACAGGGAAAGAGTAACAAGCAATGTTCAATTAAAAATCTATAATACAGAATTATCTTGTTTTACATATTCGTTTGAAGATCAACTTTCACAGTTTTACATTTTGGCTCCAGGAGACAAATTTGTAAGTAACAAAAGTGCTGTAGAGGAAATAAAAGAGGACAATATTGACTACTTTGTGAAGAAATTTATAAGTGGCTTAACTATTAGTGACCTAGATTGTGATGAAATCAAATAATATAAAATTGATTGAAAACTTCTTCGAAGAAAAAAAAAACAAGACAATATTAATTAATAAAGTCGATGATGAAAAAGCATACTTTTACGAGTTAGTTATTAAAAAGTTATCTAAAAAATATAATACGAAATTAATATATAATTTTAATATTAGTGAAAATTTAATTTCTGACGATCTTTTTGATAATAGAAGTGAGGTCTTTATCCATTACCTAACTAATATTAAACACATAAATGAAGTTTTAAAAAAAAATTGTAAAAGCATAATTTTTACCGATTATAAAAACTATAAAAAGTATGCAGGTAAATATCAGACTATAAATGGTTATAATTTTGTTAGTGACATAGATATTTTTATTAAAAATTTCTTTAACATTGATAATCAATATTTGATTAATTATTGTATGGAACATCCTTATTTATTATTATCTGAGATGGAAAAGTTTAGGATTAATGAAAATAATTACCATGTAGATCCGACAATAAACCAAGGTAATGATTTTATAATAGCTATTAGAAAGGATATTTTTAATTTAAAAAAAAAACAAATTGATATAAAAAAGATATTTTTAAAAATTAAAAATGAAGCAATGTATAAAAAATTTAGTTTTTTAGTTTATTAATTAAAAAATTATATTGCTCTAAGTTTTCATAAAATATTTTAATATTTCCTTTACCTTTTTTATTGTATGTAATCTTGGTTTTGAATCCGATGATATCACTAAGATTTTTTTCTTCTTGTATTAAGTTTGGTTCATGGCTTGATGTTTTTCTTTTATTTTTCTCTAAGTCTCTGACTGAAATTTTTCCAGAGGAAATTAGAGCTAAGGTTTTTTCATCAAAATTAACTGGGGTTTTACCAACTAAAGCTCTTGCGTGACCCATTGATATTATTTCCTTGTCTAAAAGGCTAAAAAAAAACGCATCCAAATTTAATATTCTTAGAAGATTTGTTATATGAGATCTACTCTTACCAACTATTTTTGAGAGGTTTTCGTGTGTATAGTCGTTTTTATCAATCAGTCTTTGATAAGCATGTGCCTCTTCAGAAATTTTAAGATCCTCTCTTTGGATATTCTCTATAAGTGATATTTCATCTTTATCAAGGTCTTCAGGCAATAAAAGGGATGGAAGTATTTTCAAATCAGCAATTTGAGCTGCTCTCCATCTACGTTCTCCAGCAACTATTGTAAAGTTATCGTTATCTCTTTTTCTTAAAATTAATGGCTGAATTAAACCATTTTTTTTAATTGATTGAGCTAGTTCTTTTATTTTCTCAGGATCAAATTCTCTTCGTGGTTGTCCTTGATCTCTAAAGATCTTTTCTAATGGAACAAGCAATAGGCCACTGTTATCCTTTTTGTTTTTCATTAAGTCTTCCTTTTTGCCAAGAAGTGATGAAAGACCTTTACCTAATTTTTTATTTGTTACCATCTATACTGTTCCTTTCTAAAAATTCTTTTGCTAATGCAATGTAAGCTTGAGACCCTGTACAATTGAGATCGTAAATTATTGCTGGTAGACCATGGCTTGGTGCTTCAGAGAGAGTAACATTTCTTGGTACATTGAATCTGTAGACGTTTGTATCAAAATATTCTCTTGCTTCTTTTTCAATTAAAGATGAAAGTGAATTTCTCTTGTCATACATAGTTAAAATAATCCCATTTAATTTTAAATTTGAATTAAGGTTTGATTTAACAATTTCTATAGTCTTAATTAGTTTCGATAAACCCTCCAAAGCAAAAAATTCGCATTGTACTGGGATTAAAATCTCGTTACTAGCAGTCAAAGAACTTATCGTCAGTAAGCCAAGAGTAGGTGGAGTGTCAATAAAAATATAATCATAACTTTTTTTTATATTGCTGATATATTTTTTAAGTAAAAAGTTTCTATCTTCATCATCAGCAAGCTCATACTCTGCTGCGGCCAAATCTTCGCATGCGGAAATAACATCTAAATTTGGTATCATAGATTTTTGTATAGCATTATTTATATCAGTCTCATTACTGAAAACTTTATAAATTGATCTGTTAGAATCATAAGCATTAAAAGACATAGAAGAATTGTATTGGGGGTCCATATCAACAACCAAAACATTTTTATCAATTGAAGCTAAAGCAGTTGCTAAATTAACAACTGTTGTAGTTTTACCAACACCCCCTTTTTGATTTGCTATAGTAATAATCATTTAGAAGCCATGATTATTATCTTAGATTCACTTGATGTAATGCTTGGGTGTGTCTCCCAACTATACTTTTGTGAATTAATAGCTTTGAGTTCTGTTAAATAAGATCTTCCCTTTAGCAGTATGAATTTTGTTTTTTTATTTATTATGTTCTTGGTCATAGATATGATTTTTTCTATTGAAGCAAAAGCACGCGCGGTTATACAGTCAACATTAAGATCAAATATTTCTGTTATAGATTTATTGTGCAAATTATAATTTAAATCTAGTCGCAATTTGCAATTCTCTAGAAAGAGAGATTTTTTTGGTGATTTTTCAACTAAATGAAGGTTTTTAAATCCAATAATTGATAGTATTATTCCTGGAAGCCCAGCGCCTGTTCCTATATCCATCAAAGACCTCTCATGATTAGGTAGAAACTTAACTATCTGTATGCAATCTAAAAGATGTCTTTCGTCTAAATCGTCGATAGTGCTTTTTCCAATTAAGTTCATAGACTCATTTTCTTTAATTAATATTTTTTTATATTCAAAAAGTTTGTTTAGAATTGTTTTTGGATCATCAAAATTCTCATTGCAAAACTTTACTAATTTTTCATTAAGCAACTTTTTTTCCCTTATCTTTTTTGTGTTTGACTATTTGAAATAGTGCGCTGGGTGTGATGCCTGATATTTTACCAGCATCATATAAATTTTCAGGTTTGTGTTTATTTAATTTTTCAAGAATTTCTTTAGATAAAGAAGGTATCTTATTAAAATCAATATTCGTCAATTTCATATTTTTATTCTTACTCAGTTGATCAAATGACTTTTTTTCTCTCTCATAAAAAACATCATACTTTGAGTCAAAATAAATTTTAGTTAACAATTTTTGACTTATTTTAATATTGAAGAATTGATAAAAATTATTTGGAGAAGGGTATAAGAATTTTAGAACTTCAAAGCCATTTCTTACTTTGCCATCTTTTTTCACTTTTATATTTTTTTTCATTAAATTATTAGGTGAATATTTAAGTTTTTTTAATTGGTCTAATATTTTTTTTTCATTGACTATATTTTTTGAAATTAAAGAATATTCGGCTTTGTTAAAAGCTTTAGGGGTGATAATTGTTGAAAATCGTTCATAAGAATTATCAGTTCTGAGCTTTAACCTATTTTCTGCCCTAGATGTAAACATTCGATATGGCTCTGTCACTCCAAGTTTAGTTAGGTCATCAACTAGGACACCGATATAACTGTTATCTCTCTCAAAAACCTTTGTGTTGAATTTTATTTTTTTTATTTTTATTGCAGCATGAATAGCGGCATAGACACCCTGCCCTGCTGCTTCTTCATATCCTGTTGTTCCATTTATTTGACCTGCTAAAAAAAAGTTTTCTATTTTTTTTGTTTCAAAATTATTTTTTAATTCCCTAGGGTCAACAGAGTCATACTCAACTGCGTATCCAAATTGATCTACTTCACATTTTTCTAAACCTTTTATTGACCTTAAAAATTTTAATTGGATTTTTTTATCTAAAGAATTTGATATACCGTTTGGATAGACAAGATCAGAGTTTAAGCCCTCTGGTTCTAAAAAAATATTGTGACCGTTTCTATCTCCAAACTTTGTTATTTTATCTTCAATTGAAGGGCAGTACCTCACACCTTGAGATTTAATTATACCTGAGTACATCGCAGACTTATCAAGATTATCTCTAATTATTTTATGGGTCTTGTTATTAGTTTTGGTAATGAAACAATTAATTTTTTTGTTCGTATTTTGTTTTGTAAAATATGATAAAAAAATACCATTGTTTTCAGATATCTGAGGTTCTAAAACATCGTAATTAATAGATTGAGCATATATTCTTGGAGGTGTTCCTGTTTTCAGCCTCATTGTTTTAAAATTCTTATTAATAAACTTTGCGAGTGCTTTTGAAGAGCTATTTCCTATTCTTCCTGCCTCTTGCGACTCATTACCAAAATAAATTTTTCCATTAAGAAAGGTTCCTGTCGTAAGAATAACCGCCTTTGATTTTATTTTTCCAATATTAGACAGTTCAACACCTATAATTTTATTATTTTTTTCTAATATATTAGTAGCTTCGTCTTCAATTAGGTCAATTTTAGAGGATTTAATAAATTTTTTCATGTTTTGAGAGTATAAATCTCTATCAATTTGAGCTCTTACGCCCCATACTGCTGGACCTTTAGAAAGATTTAACACTCTATAATGTATAGCTGATTTATCGCCAATTTTACAAATAACACCTCCAAGAATATCAACTTCGCTAGCTATATGTGTCTTACCAACCCCTCCAATACTAGGATTGCATGATAATTTACCTAAATCTGAGTAATTTTTTGTTATAAGTGCAGTTTTAAGGCCATATTTTTCAGAAATATTAGCTGCCTCTATACCAGCGTGGCCAGCCCCAATAACTACAACATCATAATGTTCCACGTGAAACAATCTACTTCCCTATACAAAAATTGCTAAAAACTCTATCATATATATCTTCGTTGTTAATATAACCAAATTCATAAGAAAAATCATCAAGTATATTTCTTATTAGCTGTGCGATTATCAAAATGTCCTTTTCTTTTGTGATATCTTGCTCATACTTTAATATATCCTCCAAGAACTCTATCTCGTTTATATCAAAATTAAGCTCAATCTTTTTATTGTTCACATATTTTTTGTGAATTGAAGATAATTTAATTTTCTTAAGAACATTATCTCTATCAAGATGGTGATTAATTTTAATATCTTTGGTATTATAGTTATATAAATCCGATTTTGTCTTTATTAAAGAATAGTTGTTTTTTACGGAAAAGTCATAAAATAACTGTTTTAAATCAACACTTTTAGTATTTTTATCAGATAATATAAGAAAGTGATCAATTTCTCTTGATAAACTTTGAGCTCTTTTATAACCATATTTCTCAATTTTTCCCTGTTTAGATCTTTGACCTGCTGTATCAAATAATTCAAATTTTTTCCCATCAATAATTACGAGATTTGAGAGAAAGTCCCTAGTGGTGCCTTTAATTTCAGTAACAATAGCTCTGTCTTTATCGATTATTTTATTAAATAAAGTCGATTTACCAACATTTACTGCTCCAATTAACATAATTTTACAAATGCTTTTTTGTTCTATTTTTGTTCTATTTTTATGTAATAAATTATTACAATAGTTGAAAAAAAATCTTATTTTTTTCATAATATTTTTAAAATTAAAATCCTCATCATCAACAAAATCAATTGATGCTGTAATTTCAGAGAATATGTTAATAATTTCCTCTCTTAATGGGGCCAATCCACTTACCTTATCCCCCTCAAAAAGTAGTCTTTTGTTATATTCAAGTAAAGAAAAAGACTCGTTACTAATGATTGAGTTGACTGCTTTAGCTTGTTTAAGAGAATTTTTATTATTTAGAACAGAACGATATGAGAACTCTCCATTCTTGGCTATTCTAAAACCTGGTATCTTGTAGCTTTTAAGAGTTTTCTCTAGTTGACTTGCTATTAAAGGAGAGCCGTGTATAAAAATTTCACAAACATCCTCCCCCGTGAAGGATTTAGGTGATTTAAAATATACTACGCTGCATTTATCTAAAATTGTGCCATCATAATTATACAAATCTACTAACTTAAGCAATGAGTGGTTATTTTTAAAATTTTTGTTGGTTAATTTCTTTAAAATAAATAATACATCTTCGCCGGATATTCTGTAACCAATAATAGGAGACTTCACTATCGGAGTAATATTAGCGTATATGGTTCCCTCATTAAACAACAGTTGCTAAGTATAAATTGAAAACTAACATAGCGCCAGTATGGAAAATATAGAAAAACTTATAAATTTAATTAATAAAGCTGAATATTCAAAAGCTTATGACCTTTCATATCAGCTATTAAAAAAGGATAAAAAGTCCTATATCTTGCATAACTTACAAGGAATAGTTAATATTCATATTTCCAAATATGACGAGGCAATCTTAAATTTTCGTGAAGCAATAAAATTAAACAGAAATTTTTTTGACCCACATAATAATCTCGGACAGGCTTATTTTAAAAAAGGTAAATTAGATCTTGCAATTGAAAATTACAAAAATGCGCTATCAATAAACAAGAATTCTTACATTGCCTATACAAATTTAGCAAAAATATATTATCTCAGAAAAGAATTTTCAAATTCATTCGAATGTTTGAATAAATCTTTAGCGATAGAACCTGGGTTTGAAGAGTCTTTAAATTTACTAAGGGAATTTCTAATTTTAAGATTGCAATTTTCACAAGCAAATAAAGATTTATACGAACCAATAATAAACCTAATTATAAAACAACAGCTAGTACAACCTAAATATATTGCACACAGTGTTGTAAATTTGCTGAAGAAGGATAATGATCTCGTTGAATTAATCTATAAAGAATTAAATAATACACACGATACTCAATTAATTGAAGATCTATCAAAATTATCAAATATATCTTTATTAAATAAATTTATCAGAATTTGCACACTTCCAGACATTGATATTGAAAATTATTTTAAATTAATAAGAAGCAAAATTTTATTTTATGATTTTAATGAAATGGAGTATCTAAAAGTAAAAACGTTTATTATTTCTCTATCTATCCAGTGTTTGCTTAATGAATTTTTATACGAAGAAGATGAAAGCGAGGTTGGCTTTATCAGCGATATAGAAAAAAAGATTTGTGAAAATATAAATGATGGAAAAAATGATATTGAGGTCAATGTGGTGAAATTGAGCTTATATAGAAATTTAGTGAGTTATTCCTGGGTTGATAAAATTTTGAAACTAAAAATCAATAAAGAGTTTAAAAAAATTATTGAAGAACTTATGTACGAAAAGGAGCTTTCGAGTAAAATTAAATCATTTGGAAATTTGAATAATGGGGTATCTAAATTAGTTAAATGCCAATATGAGGAAAACCCTTATCCAAGATGGTTTAAACCCACTATCCTAAAAAAAGGAATGTCAATAAACGAATTTGTTAAAAATCTAGATTTAAATGTAAGTGATGACTATGAAGCAATTGAGTATCCAGAAGTTTTAATTGCAGGGTGTGGGACCGGTCAGCATGCTATCAACACTGCTTCTAGGTTTTCCAGAAGTAATGTTACAGCATTTGATTTAAGTTATAACAGTGTTTCATACGGACTAAGAAAAAGCATAGAACACAATATTGATAACATAAATTTTATGCAGGGAGATATACTCAATATAAAAAAATTAAATAAAGAATTTGATATAATTGAATGCAGTGGGGTATTACATCATATGGAAAAGCCCAAAGATGGGCTTCGTGAATTAACGGGCGTATTAAGAAAAAGGGGATTAATAAAAATTGGCTTGTATAGCAGTTTAGCAAGGAGAAATATTACTAAATTTAGAAATCAATATTTAAATTCTGGGGACAATATAGATATTAAAACTTTAAAATCTCTCAGAAAAGTAATCATTAATTCTTCAGATGATAACATTAAAAATTTTACTAGATATTTAGATTTTTATAGCTCTAGTGAAGTTAGGGACATGCTATTTAACACCCAAGAACACACTTTTAACATAAACGAGATTGAGGAATTATTATTTGAAATGGGTTTAAAATTTTGTGGGTTTACTGGCTTTGGAAACTCAGTCAATAAAAAAAATGATAATTTTGACAAATTTAATCTTACAAAATGGGGCTCAATAGAAAAAGAAAATCCTGATATGTTTATTGGTATGTATCAATTATGGTGTCAAAAAAATTAGTCATATTAAATTGATTCTATCGAAACCAAACCACGTTAAAATTTATGGCCACAGAGGGGCTAGGGGCGATTTACCAGAAAATACACTGGATAGTTTTGAGTTTTTATTTGAGAATAAAATTACAGCTTACGAAGCTGACATCTTACTTACTAAAGACTTAGTGCCAGCCATAAATCATGATTTTAGATTAAATCCAGACCTCACAAAGGATGCTCAGGGTAATTGGATTGAAGATAATGATATTAAAATTTTGGATTTAACTTATGAAGAATTATCTAAATTTAAAGTTGGGTCAATTGATAAAAAATCTAAATATGGTATGAAATTTGATGATCAGAAAAGTTTAGGTGAAAAAAACATACCTAAATTATCAGAGCTTCTTGAATTAACATCTAATTATATTTCAGGTGATTTAATAATTAATTTAGAAATTAAATCAACACCTGTTGAAGACAACTTAACGCCTCCTCCGGATGTAATGGCAAATTTAATAATTGATGAGGTCAATAAAACAGTGTTAAAAGATAAAGTAATCTACTCGTCTTTTGATTGGAGAGTTTTAAGAGAAATAAAAAATATAGACTCCAAGATTTCAAGAGCCTATTTAACATCTGAGCTTAAAGGAAAAATCTATGATAAATCACCTTGGTTAGACTTCATGCCTTTATACGATAGCGATAGCAGAGAGTTACCCAGGCTTATCAAAACATTAGGTGGAGAGGCATGGCATCCTAAACGTAAAGATATAGATAAAGACATGGTAAGAATTTCTCATGAGGAAGGCCTTCCAGTGAACGTTTGGACTGTTAATGAAAAATATGAGATGTTGAAAATGATAGAATACGGTGTTGATGGAATTATAACAGATTATCCTTTGAGGTTAAAAGAGCTATGTAAGAAAGAAGGTGTGAATTGGTTTTAATTTTTGAAATTATATTATTTATGAATTGTAAAGATAAGACGAAGAAAATAAATTGGACAACAAAATAGTTAATAGAAAGTTAATTTATTTTTTATAAAAATTGATGAAAATAATATTAATCTTATTATTCCTACTTCCCTGCATTTCTAATGGATTGACTTTTAAAGACGGTGAAGAAGTGGATAATTCTCAGTCTAATAAAACATCTCAAAATTCAACTAATATAGAAACCTTGAAAAGTGAAAATAAATCATTCAAGCCATTTGAATGTAGTAAATTAGATACTGAACACTTAAGAATAAACAATCTTAATAATTGCCTAATTGTTCAAGAACTTTCTAATAAATACGAGGTGAAATCACAGGATTTTGATACCAACACGTGGAACAGTCCACTTCTTTTAAGATATATTGATATTAATGGCGAAGTAAAAATTTTAGCTCATACTTGGAATAATGTAGTTGAGTGGGGGCAAAGCTCAAACAAACAACCATTTTCACATTTAGCAATTATAGATATTCCGAACCTAAGCATGATTTTCGAAAAAAAAATAAATCAGATAGACTCTTACCACTATACTCTTCCATTAACAGCACGGAGAGTTGACACAATTGATACAGATAATGATGGTAACAAAGAAATAATTTATTTATCTAACAAAGAAGATGGCAGAAATAGAAATAGTAGCTGGAAAGACGTTAACTACATATTTGACTTAAATGACAATAGCTTAAGTAAATTTGGGTCTTCCCATTTTTCTCATGACTTAATGTACACTGACTTTAATAATGACGGATTTCTTGAAGTGATTGATTATTTCTACGATCCAGGTGGGCAGATTGAGATTTGTGATTTAAAAAATAGTAAATGCACAAAAGCTAAAAATTCAAATCAATTTATCGAAATTGGCTTTAATCATATTTTGCCATCAAAAGATGGGGCAATTATTTTTGGTGGATGTCCAAATTTAGGTGATACATCATTTTGTTGGTCAAAAATAAATTACAAAAATAATAAAATTAGTTTTCAAAAACTTGATAGTTATGAACTAAAGCCTAAGCCTCAGGATGAGGCTCAGTTCTTAATATGGACAGGAGATGTTACTAAAAAGCCTGGTTACTGGGTTAAGGGTTCAGATAAAAAAGAATTTAAACAGGCAGATAGAGCATGGATGTCTACCACAATAGATTTTAATGATGATGGTTTTATGGATAGTATTGGTATTGAAAAAGAGGTTGTCTGTAAAAGAAAAGACTCGACTAAGCCTTTTAACCGAAGTGGTGGTGATTGCAAAGAGGAAGCATTCTTATATATTTTTGAGAATAAGGATAATAGTAATTTCGAGAAACATCAAATTATTCCAACAACAATTAACGATGCATTTAGAATAGAGAAAGCTGATATAAACAAAGATGGAACGGTTGATTTGTATGGATTTAGAGAAGGTTATTTTAATCCATGGAGTGTTTGTAGTAGACCACAATTAAATTCAATTTACTTAAATAAAAATAATGAGTATTTTGTTCATGCTTCAAGTAAATTAATTGAAGAAAATTTTGGTCTTTATGGTTGCGAAAGAGCTTCCAGTTTTTTTGAGAAAGACGGACAATATTACCGTTTATTTTTGACAACCCCTAATGAAAAGGCTGATGTCGCTTATATTGGCATAGAAAATTATACAGGTAAATTTTTATCTAATAAAACAGATATCGTAAATATTAAACGGCAAGATACTAACAATAAAGTAAATGATGAAAAAAATATTTCTGAGGAATTTTTATCAATAGTTAGTATTTTAAATAATGTTAATCCATTAAATAAAACAGGGGTTAATTCATTTAAACCCATGTTAAAGCCAGTTTATTTTGACTCACTTGGTATTAATTTAACAGGGGCGAAGCTAATTACTTTTGAGAAAGATTATGTAATGTATGAAGGATTATTCAATTATAAAGAGATTGAATTTTCCATAACACTTTGTGCACAATACTGGGAAGAACATAAGTTTCTTGGTAATCTTGTTGGTTTTAATTATGCGAATGGTTTTGGTAATATCGAAAAGTTAAAAAAATATGGAATAGGTTGGTGTGGAAATACGATTGGCTTTGTTGGACATTGGGATGGAGATGAAACAATAAAAACTGAAACTGAATTATTCCCTTTTTTAAAGGAAATAGAAAAAAACTGGCCTAAAATATTAAGGAATTTCTCGATATTAGACGAAAGTCAAAATAAAATCGTAAAGGGTTGGAAATAAAACTACTGATTCATACTGCTGAAAAACTCTTCGTTGGTTTTACAGTCTTTCATTTTATCTAGAAGGAACTCCATAGCATCAACTGTGCCCATAGAGGATAGAATTTTCCTCAAAATAAAGACTTTTTGAAGATCTCCAGCATCTAAGAGTAAATCTTCCTTTCTGGTGCCTGACTTTTGTACATCAATAGCAGGATATGTTCTTTTATCAGATAATTTTCTGTCGAGTACAATTTCTGAATTACCAGTACCTTTAAATTCTTCAAAGATAACCTCATCCATTCTACTACCTGTTTCTATCAATGCAGTGGCAATAATAGTTAGTGAACCACCTTCTTCTATATTTCTAGCTGCACCAAAAAATCTTTTAGGTCTTTGAAGTGCGTTGGCATCCACACCACCTGTTAAAACTTTACCACTTGATGGTACAACTGTATTATATGCTCTACCTAATCTTGTAATGGAGTCTAAAAGAATTACAACATCATATTTATTTTCAGCTAGTCTTTTAGCTTTTTCAATAACCATTTCAGCAACTTGAACGTGTCTTGCAGCTGGTTCATCAAATGTTGAGCTAATTACTTCACCTTTGACAGATCGTTGCATATCTGTAACTTCCTCTGGTCTTTCATCTATTAAAAGAACCATTAGATAAACATCAGGAAAATTTTCAGCAATTGACTTCGCTATTTTTTGTAAAATTACTGTTTTACCTGATCTTGGTGGTGCAACAATTAAAGATCTTTGACCAGCACCAACTGGTGCAATAATATCTATAATTCTTGATGATAAATCTGTGTCTGGTTTTTCTGTTTCTAGATTAAATTTTTTCTCTGGATAAAGAGGGGTTAAATTATCGAAATTTGTTTTAAATTTATTGTTTTTAGCTATTTCAATAAAATTTACTTTATTGGTTTCCACTAGTGCAAAGTATCTTTCACCATCTTTAGGAGGTCGGATAGGTCCCTCAAGTGTATCACCTTTTCTAAGACCATATTTCTTTATCTGATTTGGACTGACATATATATCATCTGGTCCTGGAAGATAATTAGAGTTTGCTGATCTTAAAAATCCAAAACCATCTTGCATTGTTTCTAAGACACCTTCGCCTATTATTTCTTCATTTTTTTCAGCGAATTTCTTTAAAACAGAAAAATATATGTCTTGCTTCTTTAAACCAGAGGCATTTTCTATTCCTAAAGACTCAGCATAGTCTAATAGTTCTTGAGGTTTTTTATCTTTTAGTTCGTTTAAATGCATGTTGGAAATTACCTAGATAGTTAGATATATTGAATAGGTATATAACAAAAAAAAAAGAGAAAATATATATATTTATATATAGGTATGTTGTTGTATGTCGAATGACGGGGATTAACAACTTCTTATTTAAAAAAACCCATATTTAAGTACTTTTTTAGTTATTTAATAACAAATGTTGATAACTTAATATTTATAAATTAATGGTAATTTCGTTGTTTAAAACTCACAAATTTTATGAATAAGTCACTTAATCCACAATTAACTAAACAGGTTATTATTGGCACAAAAAGCCAATCTAGGAGAAAAATTTTTAAATTAATGAACCTAAAATTTCAGTACAGATCACCCAACATAAATGAAAAAAAGGTAAAAGATTTAAATAATGATAGATATGATGCATTAAAAATTGCAAAAGCTAAAGCTGAATATCTTTCTAAAAAATATAGTAATAAAATTATTGTAACTTTTGATACAACAATCTTATTTAAAAAAAAAACTATTTATAAATGTGCCAGTCCCGAATGCTGTAAAAGAACCCTTAAAGCATTTAATGATAAATCTCACGATCTTTACACAGCCATGATTTTTATGATAAATAACAATCTAATAAAAAGCACGCTTACGAAAACAAAAATAACTTTTAAAAATACTAGAGTAAAAGATATCAATATTTACGTTGATAAGAACTTTAAACAGGTATCGAAGGCCGTAGGTTGTTATAACATAGAAGGAAAAGGAAATTTTTTCTTTGAAGATATATACGGTAGTTATTTCAATATTATTGGAATGGACGTTATTAATTTTTTAAAGACACTAAGAAGTATCTAAATGAATAAAAAAAAAATAGGCATTGTAGCAAAAAAACTAAACCATTCATTATCCCCACTCATACATAATCATTGGGCAAAAAATAATAATAATAAATTTATTTATAGAAAATACGAAGTACAGGAAAAAAAATTAAATAAATTTTTCGATAATTATAGAAGTGATAAACAATTTGTTGGGTTTAATATTACTATACCATATAAAGAAATTTTTATTAATTTTTGTGATAAAGTCACAACAAGAGCAAATAAAATCGGTTCTGTAAATTTAATTTACAAAAAAAATAAAACGATTTTTGGAGATAACACAGATGTTATTGGTTTCAGTAAGACTTTTAATTCCTTAAAAATTAAAAATACAAAATCTGTATTATTAGTTGGTGCAGGGGGCGCCGCAAGAGCAATTTTATATTTTCTAAATAAAAAAAGTATTAAAAATATTGATATTTTTGCAACATCAATGAGAAGGGAAGAAAATCTTAGAAAAAAATTTAAATTTAATCGTTTCCTGATCAGATCAACTCGTCTGAGGAAGAGATATGATTTGATTATCAATGCATCCAGTGCAGGGATGACCAAAAAAAATAAAATCAACAGAAATATTTTGAATTTAGTTAAGAAAGCAAAGGGAGTAATTGATATAGTTTATAATCCAATTGAAACAGATCTGTTAAAAAAAGCAAAAAAAAATGACATAAAATGCTCAGGTGGATTGAAGATGCTTGTAGAACAAGCAAAACCATCTTTCGAAATATGGTCAGGTAATAAAATAGGAATAGACAGAAAAATTTATCAAATGCTTATAAACAATATATGATTAAAGTTGCAGTTACAGGAAATATAGGATCAGGTAAAACTGAATTTATTAAATTTATCTCTAAGCTAGGTTTTTGTTGTATATCATCTGATGCTATAATTTCAAAATTATACAAAGATGACCGTACTAGAAAAATAATTTTAGAAAAATTAAAACTTAATGATCATAATTATAAACAAGAAATAATTAAAATGTTACAGAATGAAGAGTTCAACAGGAAACTTAAGAGAGCAATATATCCACTTCTATATTCAAAAAAAAAATTAGTAGCCCAGAAACATCAGTCTTATCAGCCAGTATTTTATGAAATTCCATTACTTTACGAAGAAAATTTGTTCAATAATTTTAATGTCACTGTATTCGTAAACACGGATACTACAAAGAGAAAACATAGGGTTTTAAACAGAGGTGTCTCCGAAAATTATTTTAAATTAATGAACAATAAGCAGATTAAAGAGAATATAAAAAAGAATAAATCAACTTTTACAATAAACAATAATGGTTCAATCTTGAACTTACGTCTAAATATAATTAAATTATTAAATAAATTATGAGAGAAATTATACTTGATATTGAAACCACAGGCTTAGAATTTAAAGAGGGACATCGTATTATTGAAATTGGCTGTATTGAACTTAACAAAAAAGAAGTCGGGGCAAATTATCACGAATATATAAATCCCTCTAAAACTCTTACTGAGGACAATATTAAAATACACGGAATAACTAATGAATATTTGACAGATAAGCCAATTTTTAAAGAAATTGCAGACAGTTTCTTAGAATTTATTCAAGATAGTTTCATTGTCGCTCATAATGCATCTTTCGACATCGGTTTCTTAAACTTTGAGCTTGAGAAACTATCTAAACCAACAATATCTAAGGAGAGAGTTATAGACACAATTAAAATTGCGAGACAACGGTTTCCAGGGCAGCAAGTATCATTAGACGCACTTATAAAGAAATTAAAAATCAATACTCTTATTAACAGAGATCAACACGGTGCTTTAAAAGACGCTAAAATCTTGACTGATGTATATTTGGAATTACAAGGCATTAACCAAATCGGATTAGAATTAAATATGGCAAAATCAGAAAAAATTAACTTAGCTAGTGAGCCGAATTACGCATCGATCGTATTAACAAAAGAAGAGACAGAAGCCCATAAAGAGTTTATAAAAAATAAAATACCTAATTCAAATTGGGCCAAAATGTTGAAAAATTATGAGTAGTGAATTTATAGATATTGTGCTTTTTGGAGCAATTGCGATATTTTTAGTGTATCGCCTAAGGAGTATTCTTGGATCTTCTGACGGAAAAATTGTGAATATTAGAACAAAAAAAAACCCTCAATCGAAGTTTAAACCTAAAATAGTTCCTAAAAATGATAATAGCGAATTTTTAGAAGGTGCTAATAAAGCATATGAAATGATCGTTCAGGCTTATCAAAGTAACAGTATCGAAAAAGTCAAAGATTTACTTACACCTGAAGCAATGCAAGCAATGGAACAAGCAAAAGCGCCAAAAGAAATAAAATTTTCAGAAGTTAAAAATAGTTCTATCCTGGATGATAAATCTGATGACTTGAGACTAGTTAAATCTGTGAAATTTGAAACTGAACATTACAATGTTGCAAACAACGAAACTTTAAATGTTGTCGAAGAATGGGGTTTTGAAAAAGATAAAAAATCCTCTGATCCTAATTGGAAGCTTTTTTCTATTAAACTTGTCTCATAAAATTAAATTTAATTTAAATAAACAACAAAATAAAAAACCATTAGAGGAACAACCTAATGAAAAAATTAGTATTTCAATCAACAGTTCTAGAGAGACCAAAAAAAAAATTGAGAATATAGATAATAAAAATATAAAAGCTAAAAAAATTCTTGTTAAATCAGTTCTTTTAGATGCCAATCTTCATAAACAATTTAAAAATCATCATTTTAGTAAAATCGATTTACACGGACTAACCGTTGACCAAGCACACCAAAAATTAATCGAATATTTTTCAATAAATTACAAAAAGAAAAACTTATTTCATATTGTAGTAACAGGGCTTGGCAATAAGACTAATGGTGAGGAATTTTTTACTGGAAAAATAAGAAGACAATTTCCCTTTTGGTTAGATACAGAAAAATTTCAATTTATGATAAAATCATATTCCCCTTGTAAAATACAACATGGTGGTTTGGGTGCTTTTTATATTAAGCTAAAATCTAAAGAATAAATTTCTTTTCGTCGGTAGGTTTGATTTCTGATTTAACAGCATCTGTAACCCAGGCTTTATTTACTACTTCAGTTTTTTGATCACTTAGATTTGCATCAAAACTAATTCTTTCAAGAATTTTTTCAAACATTGTTTGTAATCGTCGTGCACCAATATTTTCAACCTCAGTATTTATTTGTTCAGTGAGAGTTGCTATCTCTTCTAAAGCCTCATCTTCAAACTTTAATTCAATATTTTCTGTTGCAAATAATGACTTATATTGTTTGGTTAAGCTGTTATCAGTTTCTTTTAAAATTCTAATAAAATCATCTTTTTTAAGCGCATTTAACCTTACTCTCACAGGTAACCTTCCTTGAAGTTCCGGGAGTAAATCGCTTGGTTTGGATTGATGAAAAGCACCAGACGCAATAAATAAAATATGATTTGTTTCAATTGTCCCATATTTTGTACTTACAACTGTACCCTCAATAAGAGGTAGTAAATCTCTTTGCACACCTTCTCTTGAAACATCCCCACCTCGTCTCTCACTATTGGGCGCAATTTTGTCAATTTCATCTATGAAAACTATTCCACTTTCCTGGACACTTTTAATTGCATTTTGAACAACATTTTGTTTTTCAGCAATTTTCTCAATTTCTTCTTGAATAAGCGGCTCATAAGCTTCACCTATTTTAAGTTTTGTTTTCTTTTTATTTTTTAAACCTTTACCAAATATATCATTCATATTAATCATTCCCATTTGAGCACCAGGCATTCCTGGTATGTCCAATGATTGAAAAGGATTAGATTTTTGATCTAACGCTATTTCGATCTCTTTATCATTAAGTTGATTATCTCTGAGCATTAAACGAAATTTTTCCTTAGTTTCTTCACTTGGATTGTCACCAAGCAGTGCTTTTAAAACAATTTCCTCTGCGTTTGTTTTGGCTTCATCTATAAAACGATCTCTTATCTTTTTCTTTTCTAAATTAATTGCAACTTCAATTAAATCCCTAATTATTTGTTCGACATCTCTTCCAACGTATCCAATTTCTGTAAATTTAGTTGCCTCTACTTTTATAAACGGTGACTGTGTAAGTTTTGCTAATTTTCTTGCAATCTCAGTTTTACCGCAACCTGTTGGCCCAATCATTAATATATTTTTTGGGATGATATCATCTCTGAGAGTTTCGTCTTTTACATTTAACCTTCTCCAACGATTTCGCAGGGCTATGGCGACTGCTTTTTTTGCATCATCTTGACCAATTACATAGCGGTCAAGTTCTTCTTTAATAACTTTTGGTGTAAGAGATTGGCTATCCATTAAATTTTAATCTCTGAGATGTTTAGAGTATCATTTGTATAAATACAAAGCTCTGCTGCAACTTTAAGTGACTCTGCTGCAATTTCTTTTGCAGACAAATTAGATTTTCTTTTTAGAGCCCTTGCTGCGCTCAGGGCAAAGTTGCCGCCTGATCCAATTGCAACTATACCTTCTTGAGGTTCCAGAACGTCTCCTGTTCCACTAATAAGATATGTTTCACTTTTATCAGCTGCAATAATCATTGATTCTAATCTTCTAAGATACCTATCGGTTCTCCAATCTTTAGCTAGTTCGACACAAGCTCTTTTTAGATTATATGAAAATTCTTCGCACTTTTTCTCTAGTCTATCAAAAAGAGTCAGTGCATCAGCGGTTGATCCAGCAAACCCAACAATAATTTGATCATTATGAAATGTTCTAATCTTATTGGCGTTTGACTTAATTACAGATGTTCCCAAAGTTACTTGTCCGTCAGATGCTATAACAACACTCTGATCGTCACGAACACAAACAACAGTTGTAGAGCGTATTATTGTTTTATTTTTATCCATTATTCCTATAAATATAGGTACTAAATAGCTGATTACAAATGCGTGAATTTACATTTAATAGAGACACAAAAGAAACAAAAATATCATTAAAACTTAACCTTGATGGTTCTGGAGTAAATAAAATTGACACTGGGATTGCTTTTTTTGATCATATGCTTCAACAAATAAGCACCCACAGTTTGATTGATATAGAGTTAAAATGTGATGGCGACCTAAAAGTAGATATGCACCATACTGTTGAAGATGTAGGCATAGCTTTAGGTGAGGGTATAAAAAACGCACTCGGTGATAAAAAAGGCATAACACGATTTGCTTACTCTTATGTTTCTTTTGATGAAACATTAACAAGATCAGTTTTAGATTTGTGTAACCGCCCGTATTTTATTTGGAATGTAAAAACATCTTTAGAAAAAGTCGGTGAAATGGACCAAGAGTTATTTTCAGAATTTTTTAAATCTATAGTTACTGAGTCAAGAATGAATTGTCATATTGAAACATTATATGGAAAAAATAATCACCATATTATTGAAAGCTGCTTTAAATCATTTGCACTATCCTTGAAAAAAGCAATATCTATTGATCCAAGAAAAACAAATATTCCGAGCTCTAAAGGGAAACTTTGAAAAAAAAAGTCATAGGACTTATTGACGGGCAATCTGGAAATATTGGATCAATTAATAAAGCAATCAAAGATATTATTAAAGGAAGGCCTTATCAATTAAAGATTATTAAAAGTCATTTCAATTATACTTCGTTTGATAAAATCATTTTACCTGGACAAGGCGCTTATGCCACTCTTATGTCAAATTTGAAGAAATTAAAAATAATTCAGCCATTAAAGAGATACTTAGAAAATAATTCTTCATACTTAGGTATATGCGTCGGTATGCAAATTTTATCTGATTGGGGCTATGAAGATAAGACTACAAGAGGATTAGGAATTATCAGTGGAGATATTAAAAAATTTAGAAATAAAAAACTTATAATTCCTCATATGGGATGGAATACTATTAACTTAAACAAAGATGACACTATTATTACAAATAGTTTTGACAAGAAGGATTTTTATTTTGTTCATAGTTACATTTTCCAAAACATTAAAAAATCAGATGTTTTAGCTTTCACTCTTTATGGTCAAAAATTCCCTTCTATTGTAAAAAAAGGCAATATTTACGGAGTGCAATTTCATCCTGAAAAAAGCCACAAACACGGACTAAATTTGATAAAAAATTATATTTTGAAATCATGAATATATTCCCAGCAATTGACATAATAGATGGAAAATGTGTGAGACTAACAAAAGGTATCGCCGATGATAAAACAATCTATCAGTATTCCCCTCTTGATATGGCTAAAACATATCAAGATGCAGGTTTCAATACTATTCACGTTGTCGACTTAGATGCTACTTTAGGCAAAGGAAATAATAATCAGGTTTTAAGTCAGATTAGAAGAAAAATTGATATTAATATTGAAGTTGCTGGCGGTATAAGAAGTAAAGATGCTATTATTGATAAAATTAATGAGGGTTTTAATACAATTGTAATTGGAACCTTTGCAATAAAGAATATTGACGACGTTTTAAATTTTGACGACTCTTTAATGGAAAAACTATCCATTGCTTTGGATATAAAAGATAATCAAATTGCTTCTCATGGCTGGCAAGAAACAACCAATCAATCTTTAAAGCACATTATAGATAAATATAACAAACGGCCCATTCATTCCTACTTTGTCACAGATGTTGCCAATGATGGAATGCTCTCTGGCTTAAATATGGAAACGTTTAATTCTATAAAGAAATTAACTGATAAGCATATTACTATCGGAGGAGGAGTTAAGGACCTTAACGATATTGAATTGAGTAGATCAAACGGTTTCAAGAATGTTGTTGTAGGTAAAGCTATATACGAAAATAAAATATCTATAAATAGTCTGGTCCAGTTTAATGCTTAAGACAAGAATAATTCCATGCCTTGATGTTATAAAAAATAAAGTTGTTAAGGGTGTTAATTTTAAAAACATAAGAGTCATGGGCAACGCAGTCGAAATGGCAAAATATTACTCTTTATCAGGGGCTGATGAACTTTGTATGCTTGATATAAATGCATCATATCAAAATAGAAAAACATTTATTAAAACTGTTGAATCAATAGCTAAGGTTATAAATATCCCTTTAACTGTGGGTGGAGGAGTTTCAGATTTGAGCGATATAACAGATTTGCTTAACGCAGGAGCAGATAAAGTATCAATTAATTCCGCAGCAGTAAAAAATCCAAAATTAATAAGACAAGCTTCATTGAGACATGGATCTCAATGCATAGTCGTAGCTATTGATGGAAAAAGACATAAAAATAAAATGAAAGTTGTCATCAAAGGTGGAAGAGAAATTACCAAAAATGAACTTATTACATGGGCAAAACAAGTACAATCTCTTGGTGCTGGAGAAATATTAATGACTTCAATGGATACAGATGGCGTTCAAAATGGTTTCGATAGCAATATGCTAAAAAAAGTAACTAGTAATGTTGGTATTCCTGTAATTGCTAGTGGCGGTGTTGGAAGTCTTGAACATTTTTATTTAGGTTATTTGACAAAATCCACTGGTTTGTTAGCTGCGAGCGTATTTCACTCTAGAAAATATAAAATAAAGACTGTAAAAAAATATCTTAGTAGTAAAGGTGTTCCTGTCAGATTATGAACTATGATAAAGAAAATATTTTTGCAAAAATTTTAAAAGGTGAAATTCCTTGTGATAAGGTTTTTGAAAATGAGTACGTGCTTTCATTCAAAGATATTAGCCCAAAAGCAAAAACACATATCTTAATTATACCTAAGAAACCTTTAGTTGATATTTCTGATTTCTTACAAAATGCAGATAGCTTATATCAAACTAATTTTTGGAAATCCGTCGATGAAATTATAGATATTTTAGGTTTAAGAGATAAAGGTTTTCAAATTAAAACACATAAAGGCAAAGATGGTGGTCAAGAGGTTTTTCATTTCCATTTACATTTGCTATCGAATGCTTAACTACCTAGCTTGAATATAATTTATGATATCTAAAACACCTTTAATATCTTTTGCATGATCGATAACTCTATTGATCTCTTGCTCATCACTTGACACCCCAAATAGATAAACAATTTGTTTTTGTACTTCAAAATCATACTTAAACTTCTTTATATTCGAGTCAGTAAATATTTTTGTATAAAGTTGTGTGCTAATAAACTTATCTTTAGCTATATCGTCAAGTCCATATCCCGTATCAATTGAAATTTCATTAAGAACTTCAATAACGCCATCTTGTTTCCAAGCCAGTCTCACAGCTTCTAACCTCATATCCCCATAAGGAACAACTCCTGTTAGCAATACCTTTCCTAGCTCGACTTCAACATCAATTCTAGTAAATAGAGTTGCATCATATGAAAAGTATTTTTCTTTAATACCAAGTTTAATTGTGGCATCGTCCCAACTTTCACTAAATGTTTTTTCATCTTCGTTTTCCTTAATAACAGTTTTTGCGCCTGTAGATACAAGTGAAGGACCGCAGCCAATAAAAAATATTGATAGTAGAATTATAAAATACTTAGTCATCTTTTAAATCGATTGATAATTTGTAAAAATCATTTCTAGATATTTTATACTTACTTTTAAGCTGTTGATAAGCCTTTTTTACACCTAGCTCTCTAATTATCTTCTTAATCTCTTTTAAATCGAAATCTTTAATCTTGTCAGTCTCTTTTTCAACACTAACAGCTAAAACTAACTCACCTTTAATTCCAGAGTAATTAAAATTTTCATAATTTTTTTGATCTATATGTATTCTTTGCTCAAATAGTTTTGTCATTTCTTTAAGTATTACAATTTCAAATGTTTCAGAAATAGAGGCAATAGCATAAACGTCTTTACGTAATTGTTGTTTAGTTGAGTAAATAATTAAATTATTAATTTTATTCTCTAAGAGGGTTTTTTCTTTATGTTCTTTTTTTTTGGGAAGAAAACCAACAAAGGTAAATTTCTTTTTATTTAAAAAACCACTCAGTTGAATACCTGAGATTAAGGCGCTAGCACCAGGTATTGAATATACATTTACCTGATTTTCAAACAAAAAATTTATTAATTGGTTTCCAGGATCGGATATAAGTGGAGAACCAGAGTCTGATATCAATGATATCACTTGATTAGATTTTAATAATTTATATATGTAATCTTTCTTTTTGTTAAAGTCGTGATCAGTGTATTTAGATAATGATGTTTTGATATCATATCTTTTCAAAAGCTTTTTACTATTAGTAGTGTTCTCACATAAAATTAAATTAGAATTTTTTAAAACATTTATAGCTCTTAATGTGATATCATCTAAATTTCCTATGGGAGTTGAAACTAAATAGAGACCAGGGTTCATTATGAGTTTATTTAAAAATATAATTATATTAGTCACATTAATATCATTTTTTAGTTGTGCCCCAACAACAATCGAGAAAAAAAAGCCGATTGAAAAGGCACCAGAAAAAGTTGGAGAGATAGAAATTGTTGAAGAGAAAGAGGAGGAAATAGAGAAAGTTGAGACAATTAAGAAGCCATCAAAACCCGGAGATAAAGTAATTGATTTTAATAATATCGATAAAATAATTGTTTTTTTATCAGAAGACGAAATTTTAACATCCTTGTTTTATGATGTTTTTATAAAAGAAATCGATAACTTTCCTGATATCAAAAAAATAGAATTTATCTATTCAATTGATGAAATACAGAACTCAATCAATAACTCTCTCATTATAGGCCCCACCAATTCAAAAGATTTGTTCGACTTGCCAAATAAACTCGGTGAAAATACATTTACGATTTCTTTATCAAATGACTTTTCTATAATGAATAAGTATGCAGATAATGAAATCATTTTCGTATTTAGTAGCCCTTACCAACACGTTGAAATACTTAGGGATTATATCAATTCATCAAACTCACTTGGTGTATTATACAAACAAAACGAATATGGATTGAAATTATTTGAATATTTTAAAGATACCTACCCATTAAAATATATTAAATCATCCCCATTTGGAGACAGCGCAGTAGATTTGGAATTATCAGTGAAGTTGATGGGAGATTTAAATACATATGACAACATAATTATTTTTGATGATACTTTTAGTTATAAAGATTTAGTGGGATATTTAGCAACAGAGGACGGAACTTATCCTCTTGAGAGAACATTCTTAATTGACAATTTTTTAGAGCAAAGAAAGAATTTAGAAAATTATTATAAGCCTATTAATCGGACTTTCTTACAAAATATCGATTTGGCAGCTATGGATGAACCGCATCGGGAATTCTTCTTCAAGACCTCAGTAAAAATATCACTTACTATTGCTAACCAAATTCTAAAAAACAATTTTTTACCTAGCGCTATTGATTATGAGGATTTTGGAAGATTGCCATTAGAAAATATGATGATTAGTTATCCTGTAATATTTGATTAGATAGTCTCTTAAAAGCTTCATACCTGTGAGAGTTTAATAATTTTTGCTTCTCATTCATTTCAGCGAATGTCTTATTGTTATCTGTAGGAATAAAATATGGATCATAACCAAAGCCGCCATTACCTCTTTTATATTTTATTATAAAACCTGGTATGGACCCTGATACTATATATCTTTGGTTTTTTCCTAAAACGCAAATAGAACAAAAAAAAGTCGCATCAATATAACTTAAGTTCTCAAATTTGCTAAAAATAAAATCTATAACCTTTTGCTCTCCACCTAATTTTTTTGCCTCTCTTGCTGTTTTTATTCCTGGATAGTTATTTAATTTATTTATAACAAATCCACTATCATCACATAATACGAGTGTATTTGTTTTATCTAAAAAATATTTCGATTTAATTTCACAATTTTCTTCAAAAGTTTTACCATCTTCAGTAGGTTCACCAATATTGTTTAATTCATTTAGATTTAAAACTTCATATTCACTAAATAGATTGAAGTGCTTTAAATAAAAAATAAATTCTTTTAATTTTCCAGTATTATTAGTGCCAAGTAATAAATTATTTTTCAATTGCCAAGTTTTGAATATTGAAAATTTCTGGCATCGATCCTTCAACTAGTTCTATAAAACTCATAATAGTTTTTTTACTAAATTTAGCCTCTTCACCAGTAGATTGAAACTCAATAAATTGACCATCATTTGCCATTACCACATTGCAATCTACCTCAGCACTCGAGTCTTCAATATAATTTAAATCTATGCATGATGTTCCTTTAACAACACCAACCGATATTGCTGCAACTTGATTTACTATAATTGCCTTTGATAAATTAAATTTATTTTTGAACTCATTAATTGATCGAACAAGACTAACGTATCCGCCAATGATAGAAGCTGTCCTAGTTCCTCCATCAGCACTAATCACATCACAATCAATCTTGATAGTTTTTTCGCCAAGTATATCTAAATTGACAGCACACCTTAAACTTCTTCCAATAAGTCTCTGAATTTCTTGTGTTCTTCCAGACTGCCTACCTTTGGCTGCCTCTCTGTCCATTCTTTCAGATGTAGAAGAAGGTAACATACCATATTCTGCAGTTAACCAACCTTTCCCAGAATTTCTTAAAAATCCAGGAACTCTATCTTCAATAATCGCTGAGCAACAGACATGAGTATTTCCTAACTTAACTAAACATGATGATTGATTATTTGGTTGAAAGCCTGGAATTATTTCTAAATTTCTAATTTTAGAGAGTTCTCTATCATTTCTTGTATATCCAGACATTTATGATTTATTATTTTAAATTATAAGATTAATTAAGATTAATGAATAAAAAAATTACAGATATTGGAGCACGATCAAAGCTTATATTCAAGTCACTTGTCGAAAGTTACTTGAAAACAAGCGAGCCTATGGGCTCCAAAGCACTTAGTTCAAAAATTTCTTATAAACTCTCACCAGCCACAATAAGAAATGTTTTAAACGAAATAAATTTTCACGGACTTATACAAAAAGGTCATTTCTCTGCAGGCAGTATACCAACTGATTTAGGTTTACAATTTTATACTCACGCACTTTTAGAGCCAGGATCAATTAGTAAAAGTGAAAAAGAGATTATCGAAAAGTCATCTAAAATGAATAATCTTTTAAATGAACAAGAAATAATTACTAACACTTTAAATGGTCTATCTAAACAAGCTAGCCTTGTTATTAATAATGAAAAAATAACAAAAATTAGAAAAATTGACTTTCACAAAATCGATAATCATAAAGTAATATTCATCATCGAGCATGAAGATGGGTATACATCAAATAGAATAGTAGAAATTGATGAAAATATTCAAACAGAAGATTTAAATAGTATTAGCAACTTTATAAATAAGTTTTCAAAATCTATGTCTCCTACAGAAATTCAAAATAATATAAAAATTTTTATAAGATCTGCAAAAAATCAAATAACCAATACTTCAAAAAAATTATTGCTTAAAGGAATAAAAATTGAAAAATCTCAAAACACAGAAACCTTCTTTGTTAGAGGCCTGCCAAATTTAATTAAGAATAATTTAGAAACAGACTTAGACAGCATAAATGAGCTTTTGAGTGATATTGAAACAGGTAAAATGGCAAACAAAATGATTAAGGCCTTGAAAAAATCAAAAGGAGTGCAAATATTTATTGGAAGTAACACAAATTTTTTTAAAAATACAAACCTATCTATGATTTTATCAAATTATAAAACTAAAAATGGACTCACCGGTGCCATTGGTGTCATAGGTCCAAAAAGAATTGATTATCAGCGAATTGTTCCTATTGTGAGCTATATGTCTGAAACAATATCAAAAAAATAAAGGAATTATTATGGAAGAAGAAAAAAAATACGAAGATCAAGCCCAACACCAAGAAGAAGATGTTACAGAAAATCAAGAAACCACTGAGACTGATTTAGATGAAAATTCAGATACAAATGAAGATGAAATCCAAAAACTCAAAGAGGAAATTGAGAGCTTAAAAGACCAAAGGTTGAGAGCTGTTGCTGAACTAGAAAACTTTAGAAAAAGGGCAGAAAAAGATCAATCAGATGCACTTAAATATGGTATGGCTAATTTTGCAAAAGAAATAATTAATATCGGTGACAATATAGAGAGAGCAAAATCAAGTATTTCAGAAGAAGTGAGATCTAATGAAAGCATAAAGTCTGTTGTTGATGGTTTAGATCTAATTGCACAATCCACTATGGCCACTTTCGAAAAAATTGGCATCAAAAAAATTGAAAGTATAAACCAAAAATTTGACCATAATTTACACCAAGCCATGATGGAAATTGAAAAAAATGACTGCGAGCCCGGAACTATTGTTCAAGAACTAATACCAGGCTACACATTGCATGATAGATTACTAAGACCAGCAATGGTAGGGGTATCAAAAAAATCTCAAGAAAATCAAGACGATAAAGCCATCAAAGAAGAAGAGAAATCCGAAAAGTAAGAAAATTCAATAGTTTTAATGCTCTTGAATTAAGCAAGTATCAACCCATATAAATATAAGATTATTTAATTTTTAAAGTAGGAAAAACAAAATGGCTAAAGTAATTGGAATTGATTTAGGTACCACAAACTCTTGTGTGGCAATAATGGATGGAAAGAATCCAAAGGTAATAGAGAATTCTGAAGGTGCTAGAACAACACCTTCTGTTGTAGCTTTTACTGAAAGCGAAAAACTAATTGGTCAATCTGCAAAAAGACAAGCCGTCACCAATCCTGAAAATACACTTTATGCTGTAAAAAGATTTATTGGTAGAAGCTTTGAAGACGACACTGTCCAAAAAGATGTAGGCTTATCTCCATTTAAAATTATTAAAGGTAATAACGGTGATGCATGGGTTGAAGCTCAGGGTGAAAAATATAGCCCAAGTCAAATCTCTGCTTTTATTCTTCAAAAAATGAAAGAGACAGCCGAGTCTTATACAGGAGAAACTATTACACAAGCAGTGATAACTGTTCCTGCTTATTTCAATGATGCACAAAGGCAAGCAACTAAAGATGCTGGCAAAATTGCTGGCTTAGAAGTTTTAAGAATTATTAATGAACCAACCGCTGCTTCATTAGCATATGGACTAGATAAAAAACAATCAGGCACTGTAGTTGTTTACGATTTAGGTGGTGGTACATTTGATGTATCAATTTTAGAAGTTGGCGATGGTGTGTTCGAAGTTAAGTCAACAAATGGTGACACACACTTGGGTGGCGAAGACTTTGATTTAAGAATTATTGATTTTTTAGCTAGCGAATTTAAAAAAGAGCAAGGTATAGATTTAAAAAATGACAAATTAGCATTACAACGTTTAAAAGAGGCTGCTGAAAAAGCAAAAATAGAATTGTCAAGTTCAACTCAAACTGATGTAAATTTACCTTTTATTACAGCTGATCAATCTGGGCCTAAACACTTAAATGTAAAACTTACCAGAGCTAAGCTTGAAGAGTTGGTTGACGACTTGCTTCAAAATACAATTGAACCTTGTAAAAAAGCTCTTAGTGACGCTGGCCTCTCAGCAAGTGACATAAACGATGTCATTTTAGTTGGTGGAATGACAAGAATGCCAAAAGTAACAGAAATTGTTAAAAACTTTTTTGGAAAAGACCCCAGTAAAGGCGTTAATCCTGATGAAGTTGTGGCTATGGGAGCAGCTATTCAGGCAGGTGTTTTACAAGGTGATGTAAAAGATGTCTTACTTTTAGACGTAACCCCGCTTTCTTTGGGTATTGAAACACTGGGCGGAGTATTTACAAAGTTAATTGAAAGAAATACGACTGTTCCTACAAAAAAAAGCCAAGTATTCTCAACAGCAGAGGACAATCAGAATGCCGTCACTATCAGGGTCTTTCAGGGAGAAAGAGAAATGGCTGCTGATAACAAGCTTTTAGGTCAATTCGATTTAGTTGGCATACCTCCTGCTCCAAGAGGAACACCACAAATCGAGGTAACTTTCGATATTGACGCTAATGGTATTGTCAATGTATCTGCAAAAGATAAATCTACAGGAAAAGAGCAACAAATTAAAATCCAAGCATCTGGTGGTCTATCAGATGAAGAGATTGACAAAATGGTTAAAGATGCTGAAGCCAATGCTGAAACAGATAAGAAGAAAAGAGAAGAGGTTGATGTTAAAAATCAAGCCGATAGTCTTGTCTTCCAAGTGGAAAAAAATATAAAAGAGCATGGCGATAAAATTAGTCCCGAAGATAAGTCTAAAATAGAAGCAGACTTAAAAGATTTAAAAGAAGCGCTCGAAAAAAATGAGATTGAGACCATAAAACAAAAAACACAAGAACTAACTCAATCATCTATGAAAATGGGCGAAGCTATGTACAAAGATCAACAATCATCTGAGGCTCCTGGCGCAGAACAACCTAAGCAAGAAGATAACACTAGTGAAACTAAAAGCGATGATGATGTTATAGACGCAGACTACGAAGAAGTAGACGACGATAAAAAAGCAAGCGGACAGTAACTCTTAGCTTGGTTTAAAATATTATGGCTGAGGATTTTTATGACACTCTTGGTATATCCCGTGAAGCTAGTGACTCTGAAATAAAAAGTGCTTACCGAAAATTAGCAATGAAATATCATCCTGATCGAAACCAGGGTGACTCTGCTGCTGAACAAAAATTTAAGGATGTGAGTCAAGCATATGAAATTTTAAAAGATCCAAAAAAAAGACAAACTTATGATCAATTTGGCCATGCTGCTTTTGAACAAGGCGGTGGTGGAGCCGGTGGATTTGGCCAACAAGGCTTTGGCGGTTTTTCAGATATTTTTGAAGATATTTTTGGTGCATTTGGAGAGGGCGGTCAGCGCGAAAGTAGAGGGGATGATTTGCGCTACGATGTTACTATTGACCTAGAAGAGGCTTTTACTGGAAAATCACTAGAAGTAACAATACCCAAAATGATTAATTGCCCTGAACAGCATAGTTATAAAAGTTGTTCTACTTGCCAAGGTTACGGAAAGGTTAGGACTCAGAGCGGGTTTTTTTCTATGGAAAGGACCTGTGGTAGATGTGGTGGAACTGGGCAAGAAATGAAGGGTCGATGCTCAAAATGCAGTAACACTGGACGAATTAAACAAAATAAAAAAATTCAGATCAAAATACCTGCTGGAGTTGAAACAGGTAACAGGATTAGAATGAGCGGAGAAGGAGAGGCTGGAGAAAGAGGCGGCTCCTATGGAGACCTTTACGTTTTTATAAATATAAATAACCACAAACTTTTCCAGAGAGAACGAGATAACATTATTTGTGATGTTGCTATACCTTTTACTACAGCAACTTTGGGCGGAAATATAGAAGTTCCTACTATAGAAAAAAAAATGGTTAATGTCTCCATACCAAAAGGAATGCAGTCAGGTCATAAACTCAGAATCAAAGGCAAGGGAATGAGTATTCTGAGAACAAACACAAGAGGTGATATGATTGTTAAAGTACATGCTGAAACACCAGTAAACTTATCTTCAGATCAAGAAAAACTTTTAAATCAATTTAATGAAACCCTTACTAAGAAAAACTCTAAAATGACGGAAGGGTTTTTTGATAAAGTAAAAAAAATGTTTAATTAATGAATTATTGTTTTGATTTTATCGAAACACCAATAATTAAACTTTTTGTCCTAGATAGTTCAGAGGGAGTTCACTTTCTTATAAAAGATAATGATAAAAGAATTAAAAACATACTTAATTTATATAACCCAACTAAAGGTTTAAAATTAAAAAAAGCAAAAATATTAATAAACAATTTATTGAAAGGTAAAATTTCTAAACAAAAAAATATAAAAATAAAATTCCTCGATGGAACTACACTACAAAAAAAAGTTTGGACAGAAATTACTAAAATTCCCTATGGTCAAACAATTTCCTACAGCGAGCTTGCTAAAAAAATAAAGAGACCAGATGCAGTAAGAGCTATTGCTTCAGCGGTTGGTAAAAATCCTGTTGGATTATTGGTTCCTTGTCACAGAGTAGTAAAAAAAAATGGAGATTTCGGAAGATATATGTGGGGTGATAAAATTAAGAGAAAAATACTAGATATAGAGGGTAGAGGAACGGCTGACTCGACATATAGAGGAGGAAAGTGAGATACCGAATCAGCCCCCGCATGAATGCTAACTGAACACTAATAAATATTTTGATATAGTCAAAGTTGTTCAAGTATTAAATATCCAAAAATGAGTTTAAAATCGATTTTATCCTATAGTTTTCAGTCATTTTACCTTGCTGGGAGTTTTTTATTATTATTTATTTTTTTGCCCACATTTTACAATTTATCAATTGGTATCTCTTTAAGTGTTATCGGTCTAGTAATACTGATATCCAGATTTTTTGATGTCTTTTCAGACTTTTTAATTGGTTATTTAACAGAAAAAAGAATTATTTCAGGTCGATCAAGAAAAAATCAAATTCTTTTAGGAATAATAATATTTATTTTCTCCTTATTTGGCCTTTACGTTTTCCAATCTTCTAATATTTATTATTTTATTTTTTTTTATAACTTAGCATTGATAAGTTACTCAATTGCAATCATTCCTTACGACTCTATAGTTATCGATCAAAAAAAAATTTTAAAAAAAAGATTTCGTTTGGCAGCAGTCAAAGAAGTATTTGCAATTTTAGGAGTTCTTGCAGCTCTTATTATTCCAACGACTATTTCAAATTTAAATAATGTTGAGCTATTAAACCCAGACGTTATAAAAACAAGTGGTTTTATTTTTATTTCTCTTGCAATTATAGGGGGATTAATTTTTTATTTTTTCTATGATGATGAACTGAATTACAAGCCAAATGAAATTTCTTGGATAAAATTAAAAACTTTCATTAAAAAAAATAAAAAAATCTTACCTTTTTCTTACATTACATTTTTTAATTTACTTGCTAATAATTTTACTGCAAATTTATTTATTATATTTGTATCTGAATATCTGGGTCTTAGTGATTATGCAGGCCATTTATTAATTTTGTATTTTCTTATAACATTAATTTCCACGCCATTTTGGTATTTTTTTGGAAAAAAATTTTCAAATATGTTTTTATTACAGATTGGAACCAGTATAACTATTTTTGGTTTCTTATTTGTTATTTTCACTAGCAGTGACTATTGGCAAATATATATATTTGTCATACTTATTACAGGAATTGGAATTGGAATTGATCTTATAATACCCCAGATTGAGTTAGCTGACATATTAGATGTAAATAATGAAAATCGTTTATCACAGTTTTTTACCTCATTTTTCTCAATTATAAGAAAAGCTGCTATAGGAATTGCTGCTGGTATAGCACTAACGGGATATGGTTATTTACAATCAATAAATTTTACAATTCACCCAAATATTCCAAATATTATGATTTTTTATTTTTTTATACCGCTTACCATTAAATTGTTCGTATTAATCTTAGTAATGAGATATAGAAGTAAATTCAATGTCTCAATTAGAGAGTAAAAAACACGTAATTTACATACTAGGCACTGTTGCCTTTTTCTTATTTTCAATTGCAGACACTATTATAAAGTTAATTGGAGATTTATATAAAGACACAGTTATATTTTCCATAGCAAGTTTCTCCGCAATAATCCCAGTGCTCTTTTATTTACTGTACAGAAAGAGCTTAGAAGAAATAAAAACAAGCAATTATAAACTTCATTTTATAAGAGGTATTTTAATGACTTTGACCTATTATTTTGTTGTAAAAGGCATCATTTTATTACCTTTATCTATTGCTTATCCAATAATTTTGTCAGCTCCTGTGTTACTTTCAATTATGGGAATAGTAATTTTAAAGGAGTCAATTTACCTATCCAAAATAATTTCTTTAATACTAGCTATGATTGCTGTTTTTATGGTCTCAGGTTTTAGTTTAAACGCAGGTTTTAATGCTTTGGGAGTAATATTTCTTATATTAGGAGTAATTTCATTAGCGTGTCTAGATTTTACAGTGCGAGTTTATGGGAAATCTGAAAGAACTATGGCTTTGACTTTTTATAGTATGGGAATTACTGGCATAATTTTCACAGTATTTTCAATCAACCATTACAAAGATATCGCTTTGTACGATTTTTTAATAATGGTAGGTGCAGGGCTTATTGATGGTGTGGCCATGATGATCTTAATCTATTCTCTTAGAAGAATAGAAGCTTCATTTTTTAGCATCACACATTATTCACAGATCATTTTTGGAATAGTAATTAGTATTTTTGTTTTCAATCACTACCCCTCAATTATAGAATTATGCGGAGCTATTTTAATAATAATTTCTGGATATCTTGTTTATTCTAAATTAAAAAAGCTAAATTGATTGCTTTTCCATTGGGTAAATAGAGCAACCTGAAATTTTCCACTCTCCCTTGTCTTTAATGAGTGAGTACATTGCTAAATAAGAAACATTATCTTGCGAGACGATTTGTAGTTGATGATATATAGCTCCTTCAAAAAATTTTGATTCCATAAAATAGTAATTTTTAGGGTTATAAACAGGCTCATAATAGTTTTTAACCATACTCATAAAATCTTGAGGATTATTGAACCTCATCTTGATGTAAGGTGAGGCATGAAAGAAAGCTCCTTCAGCATCTTTGTTAATGAAGGCCTTTAGTTGACTTTCAATCACTGCTTGCGTTTCACTAAACTCATTTTTATCAATAGTTTCTGCAATAGATATGGTGTTAAAAAGTAAAAGGCATAAACTTGTGTAAATTAATTTTTTAAACTGCATACTATTTATATGCGTAATTAAACAATATAGATGAAAATCATTTTAATTATATTCGCCTTGTTTTTGAACATATCCTATAGTTACGCAGATCAAAATAGCCCAAAACTTGATGAATTATTCAATCAGCTCTCCGAGGTAAAGGACTCAAAAGAACAAAGTCTAATTATATCAAAAATATGGGGAGAATGGATGAAAATTGAAAATCCAGATGTAAAAATAGTAATGGATAATATTTCAGATTTTTTTAAATCTAAAAATTACCAATCTGCGATATCAGCTTTAACTCTTGCTATTGAGTTAGAGCCAAATTACGCGGAGGCCTACAACAAAAGGGCAACTTTTTATTTTATGATGGGAGACTATGAAAACTCTATGAGAGATATTGAAGTTACATTGTATCTTGAACCAAGACATTTTGGTGCATTAGATGGTTTGAGTAGAATTCTTATAAGCTACAAAAATTATGATGGAGCACTTAAGGTTTATCAAGAAATGAAAAAGTTAATGCCAAATGATTTGTCTGTTGATATGAAAATTGAAAATCTAAATCAAATGGTGTCAAAGGAAACTTAAATTAACCAATTGGTTAAGAATATAGTTTAACGAAATAATGAAATTTATTGCCCCTTGCCACCTTCCTCCTCGACAATGTCTCAACCCAAGCGGCTAGGGGACGGGTATAATATTCGAATTTTGGTTGATATGAAACAGATTTCTTATAATTTAAAAAGCCTATCAAATAAGAAAAATATCGTTATAGATGTTATTTAAAAATTAATTAGTTATAAATTGAGCTGTGAAAAAAAAATTTAACACAAAAGTAATTCATTCTGGACATGGCCCAGATAAAGAAACGGGAGCCGTTATGCCACCGATACATCTTTCATCAACCTTCAAACAAATGGAGCCCGGAAATTTTGAGTATGAATATGCTAGAACCAAAAATCCTTCTAGAGATGTACTAGAAAAATTACTAGCACAAATTGAGTCTGGAGATAAAGCTTTTGCATTTGCATCGGGCATGTCAGCAATTAATACAGTTTGTGACCTATTTGGCACAAACTACCATATAGTTTGTTCTGATGATGTATATGGGGGTACTCGTAGGTTATTTGATAAAGTTAAATCAAATATTGACGTAACTTACATCGACTTTGATAAAAATATAAACTGGAATGATGAAATAAAAGAAAACACAAAATTTATATGGATTGAAACACCATCAAATCCTTTAATGAAAATTATTGATATTAAAAACACTGTTAATATTGCAAGTGAGTTTAAATTACCTGTGATATGTGATAACACATTTGCCTCTCCATATAATCAGAGACCACTTGAATTAGGTGCAGATATGGTAGTGAGTTCTTCAACAAAATATTTAGGAGGCCACTCAGATATTGTTGGCGGGTCTATTGTTATTAAAGAGAATAAGGAATACGCTGAAAAAATTTCTTTTATTCAAAATGCAGTTGGGGCTATCCCCTCTCCCTTTGATTGTTATTTATTAACAAGAAGCATTAAAACACTTTCTGTAAGAATGAAGCAACATAATGAAAATGCTATTGCTGTGTCTAATTATTTATCCAATCATCCTAAGATAGAAAAAGTTTTTTTTCCAGGTAATGATAAAAGGCACAAGGAAATTGCAGAAAAACAAATGGATGGTTTTGGTGGAATGATGTCTTTTGTAATTGACTCAGATATTAATGGGGTAAAAACTTTTCTAAAAAATTTAAATTTATTTACACTCGCGGAAAGCCTAGGAGGAGTCGAAAGTTTGATCGAGCATCCAGCCATCATGACCCATGCTTCTATAGATCCATCAATTAGAGAAAAATTAGGCATATCAGAAACATTACTAAGAATATCTGTGGGTATTGAAGATGTAGATGATTTGATATCAGATTTAGACCAAGCCCTATCAAAGATTTAAGATGAGAGACATAGTTGATTTTATTGGCAATACGCCACTTATTAAGCTCAAATATCCATCTGAAATTACGGGTTGTAATATTTATGGTAAAGCAGAATTTATGAATCCAGCTGGTTCTATCAAAGATAGAACGGCATTGGGTATAATCCTTGATGCTGAAGAGAATAATTTAATTGAACCAGGCGGCACTGTCGTTGAGGGTACCTTTGGAAACACAGGTATTGCTTTAACAATGATTAACAATGCTAGAGGATACAAAACTATAATTGTAATGCCTGACGGTGCATCAGAGGAGAAGCAAAGTATTTTAAGGAATATGGGGGCAAAGCTAAAAGTTGTACCAACTAAACCCTATTCTGATCCAGGTAATTATCAGCATGTATCAAAGAGGTTAGTTGAAGATTTACAATCAAAAGGAAAGACTTCAGTTATGTGGGCAAACCAATTTGACAATACAGCAAATTACAAATTTCACTCAAAAACCACAGCTAAAGAAATATTCAATCAGCTTGATGGAAAAGTTGACGGATTTACTTGTGCAATTGGGTCGGGTGGAACATTAGCAGGCACATCTATTGGACTCAAAGAATTAAATTCAAATATAAAAATAGCTTGTACAGATCCACAAGGTGCTCAAATGTATAATTATTTTAAATATTCTAAATTGGAAGTTAAAGGCGAGCCATCAGAAACGGAGGGAATAGGCCAGTATAGAGTGACAAAAAATGTTGAACCTTCCCTTATTGATTTCTCATACCATATTACTGATTATGATGCGTTTGAACTTTTATATAAAATGGTCAAAACAGAAGGCTTATTTCTTGGCTCCAGTTCTGGAGTAAATGTAGCAGGGGCTATCGAAATGGCTAAAGAAATGGGACCAGGTAAAAACATTGTTACAATTCTGTGTGATGATGCTAACAAGTATTTTAGTAAGTTGTATAACAAAGAATATCTGTTATCAAAAAAACTTCCTGTTCCCGAGTGGCTTTAAAATTTTAATCACTACCAAAAGTCATTCTTTTTAAAGTTCTATCTTTTAATACAAAATGGTGCATAAGTGCAGCTCCTGAATGTATAAAAAATAAAACTAATAAAACATTACTAGAATATTCATGGAAACTTTTGAACAAGTACCTTAAATCACTGTTGTGATCCAATAAATTTATTAATTCAAAATTTAAAAACATTACTGTGTCACCTTGTAAGTTTGTAAGGATGTATCCAGATATTGGTTGTAAAAAAAATATTGAGTAAAATAAAAAATAGTTAGTTTTAGCAACATAAATTAATATTTTATTTTTTAAGATGGGCTTGGGCCTAATATTGATAAATTTCCAACTTAATCTAAATATTGCTAGGACAAGAATTGAAAGACCTAGTGTGTTGTGTATCATCAATATTTCATAATAATACTCAAAATTATTCTCTAAATTTTTACCTAATATGTATGTTGCAATTATAAGAGCAGCCATAATCCAATGAAATAACTTGCTAATTAAACCGTAATTATCTGCGCTGTTTGCTAACTTCATTATCTTCAATTATGTATGTTAATATTGTTGTTAATAAATGAAATTAAAAAATTTATTTTTATCGTTATTTTTATTTTTTTCCATCAGTGTTTATTCTAAAGATTTTATAGTCATTCAATCTACTACTAGCATTGCTAATACGGGCTTACTTGATCTCTTAGCATCAGAATTTAAAAATAAAACTGGAATTAGCGTAAGACCTATTGCAGTTGGAACCGGTAATGCTATTGCAAACGCAAAAAGGGGCGACGGAGATTTATTATTTGTTCATTCAAAAAAAGATGAATTAGAATTTATAGACGAGGGCTACGGTGTTCAAAGATATGAAATTATGTACAATAAGTTTATTTTAATTGGTCCAAAATCTGACCCGCTGAAAATATCACAAGAGGAAGATATTTTATCCGCATTAAAAAAAATATATAACTCAGAATACAAATTTATTTCAAGAGATGATAATTCTGGAACTCATAAAAAAGAACAAGAATTATGGAGTTTGGCAAATATAAAAAAATTTGACTCTGATAGATATATAAAAACTGGGACAAGCATGGCCAATACATTAAATATTGCCTCTGAAATTGATGCCTATACCATAAGTGACAAAGGCACCTGGCTATCTTTTAAAAATAAAAATAATTTAAAAATTCTTTTTGAGGGTGGTGATGAATTACATAATCCTTATGGAATTATTGCGGTCAATCCAGAAAAATTCCCTCATGTCGAGTATAAAAAATCTCAGAAGTTCATTGAATGGTTGATTACAGGTGAGGGCAAAGATGTTATTAATAGGTTTACATATAACGGTGAAAAGTTGTTTCATACCAATTAATACTATCTAAATGTTAACTTTTGAAAAAATACAATCCGCAGTTTTTATTACAATTTATGTAAGTATTTTCTCAACTTTAATTGCATTTTTTTTATCAATGATCTTTGGCTATTTAATTGCTATTTATCAATTCCAATTAAAAAAACCAATTGTAATTTTCTTAAGCTCTCTTACCTCTATCCCTCCCGTATGTGCAGGGCTATTAGTCTATATACTTATAAGTAGATCTGGCCCCTTAGGTTGGATGGAAATTCTATATTCACCTTTAGCAATGATCATTGCTCAGATCGTAATTATCTTCCCAATTATGATAACTTTAATTATTAAAAACATTGAAGAGGATTATCCAATTTATAGAGATGAATTAATGTCTTATGGAGCCTCCAAAAAAGATATAATTTTCGTACTCTTTTCAAATAAAACAAATATTTACATCACTGTCTTTTTACTAGGTTTTGGCAGGGCTATTAGCGAGTATGGTGCAGCTGCAATTGTAGGAGGCTCAATTGATCATTTCACAAGAAACATGACAGCGACAATTGCTTTAGAAACTTCTAAAGGGAATGTTTCATTAGGTATAGTTTTAGGAACGATATTAATTTCCCTCACACTTTTAATATCAATATCCCTTAATTTTTTAAATAAAAATAATGATCAAAGTAAATAATATTTCATATACGATTGATGGAAAAAATATTCTCTCGAATATTAATCTAAATATCATACGAAATAAAATTACAGTTATTACTGGAAAAAATGGTTCTGGTAAAAGCTCTCTAATAAAAATTATAAATAAAATTATTATTCCTAATAAAGGAACAATTAACTCTGATTATTGTGAACCTATACCGATGCTTTTTCAAAAACCTATTTCTTTAAATAAAAGTTTAGAGGATAATTTTCTGCTATTAAGCAAATTAAAGAAATCCAAGGTAAATAAGTTCTACTTTAATTTATTTAAATTAAATAAATTAAAAAAACGGAAATTTCAAAATTTATCAGAAGGAGAAAAACAGAAAGTATTCATTTCTAGATTAATGAGCTATGAACAAGATTTAATCATTTTAGACGAACCTAATCAGAACCTTGACTTAGAAAGTGAAAAGATTTTTTTTACTTCTTTGTCTAAAGTTAAAAATAAAACTATTCTTTTATCTCTCCACAATATGAGTCTTGTAAAAAAATTTGCAGATTACGTGATAGTTTTAGATTCAGGAAAAATTGTATTTAACGATATTTCTTCAAAATTTTTTTAATGTTCCATACATAATTTACTGATATTCTAAAAATACATATTATGATTAAAAGTTTACTTGCCTTAATATTTTTATTCCCATTTTTAGCTTATTCTAACCCTGTGCTTGATCGGCAAGAGTCCATGAGAGACTTCAATAAACTAATGAGAGCTGCAAACAATTTAATTAAAGACGATGTGATTAACGATGACTTGGCAGGAATTTATGAAGAAATCGAAAATATAATGAGAGTTTACCCTACTTTATTTCCTGATGATTCATTTGGAGGTAAGTCAAAAGCTAGTACTGACATAATTGACAATAGAGAATTGTTTAATCAAATTGCAAAAGAGACAGAAGACAACGCAGCACTTGCAAAATTATCCTCATTAGAGGGTGATATTGAAAGTGTTCAACAATTTCACCAAAATCTATTTGGAAGCTGTAAGAGTTGCCACTCTCGTTTCAGAGATTAATAAGAGTGAATTTTTTAAAAAAATTTTTTCTATTTTTTTTTCTGCTAACTAATTTATTATTTGCTCAGAGTAATACAATGAACTACACACCTATAGATACTGAAGAATCATTTAAAAGAATTCAAGAGGGTGCAATTGTAATTGATGTTAGATATCCAAAAGAACACAATATGATTCGAATTGAGAACTCACACAATATTCCTTTTAATGAAATATCTGTTGAAAAAATCAACTCCATAAACCCCGATAATAAGGATATTATTATTCACTGTACCGCAGGCATTACATCTAAAAAGGTTGCAGATTATCTAGTTTCTGAAGGGTATCAGGGAAGTATTTATGAAATGGACAAAGGTTTAATTGATTGGATTAATTTAGGTTTTAAAACCGAGCAAGGTACATAACTCATAATTTTAAAAACTCTAAGAAAAATAGTTAGTACTGAACATATAGTAAATCATATACCCAATAAGTCCTACAACTAATAAGACTAGGGGTATTACTGATATTGTAAAAGCCTCTCTAAATTTCTTATTAAATATTAATAAACTAGCTAGTAATAAAATAAGAAGAATTAATGCAAGTCTAATCATAAGTTAATTTTAGCATAAAATTTAATAATTTTGCTATTCCATATCTACTAATTTATGTATAACAAGTCTTAATCATGTCTAGAACAAAAATAGCTATCGCAGGGGCATTAGGAAGAATGGGAAATAATCTCATAAATTCCGCTCTATCGAATAATAACGTTGAACTCGTTGGAGTATTTGATGTTAAAGATATTGACTCTAGCTTTATTAATAAAAATCAAATTCAAGAAAATGTTTTTACCACTAGGGAAGAGTCATTTGAAAAAGCAGATATAGTTATAGATTTTACAACACCTAAGGCCTTATTTAATTTCGCCGAAGCTGCCGTTTCTAATAATACTGGTTTAGTTATTGGAACGACCGGACTAGATGAGAGTCATTTTAACCTCTTAAAGCAAACAAGTAATTCAACAAAAGTATTTTACGCACCAAATATGAGTTATGGAGTTAATACATTTTTTGAAATAGCAAGAAAAGCCGCAAAACACTTAAAAGATTTCGATATAGAAATAATCGAAACACACCACCGACACAAAAAGGATGCACCTAGTGGAACAGCTTTAAAGCTTGGAGAGGAGATTGTAGCAGAGCTTGGGCTATCCAAATCAAATTTTAATTTTAAACGTCAGGATCAAGAAGGCCAAAGAAAAGAAAATGAAATTGGTTTCTCGTCTATTAGAGGTGGAAATATTCCAGGAGAACATACGGTCATATTTCACGGTGACAATGAGTCTGTAGAATTAACACACAAGGCCCTCAACAGAAAAATTTTTTCTGACGGCGCTATTCAAGCAGCAGTATGGTTATCATCAAAGGAAAAAGGCTTTTACACCTTCAAAGATATGATTAGCTAGACGAGGAGCTGTACTTCTCAATAATTCTTTTTAATTTTTTCCTTCTATCCTCACTCAAAAAACTGGCGAAGAATTTTTTCTTTCCAGCATAATTTACACTTAATGAATTTTTTTCATTCTTTATTTTCAACCAATTTAAATTATAACTGTTTTGTTCAATAACCTCATCTCCATCAAGCCGCTCTAATTGCATAGATTTTGATTCTAAAGAAATTTTTTCTGTTTTTTTTAAACTCTTTACAAAAAAATAAGTACATACGACCAAAATAGAAAATTCAACAATACCAAATATAATTATCGGCCAAGCACCGACTAATAAAAATCTTCCACCAATAAAAATGATCAAGAAACCTGTAATGAATAAAAAAAATAGAATTTGAAGATTTGTCAGACTCCTATTTGGTTTGATATGAAGCTTTCTTGTCATTTGTATAAGTTTATAAAATTATATTTATATTTATAATAGTTTTAATAGCACACCAATAATAATATGAAAAAACAAGAAAGAGCAAATGTGGTATTGGATAATTTAAACAAATTTTATCCAAATATCCCAATCCCTCTTAAACATAAAAATGTATATGAGCTTTTAATAGCAGTTTTATTAAGTGCTCAATGCACAGACGAACGTGTGAATAAGATTACACCTTTACTATTTAAAACGGCAAATAATCCTTATGATATGGCAAAGGTGCCTGTTAATAAAATTTATAAAATCATTAAACCATGTGGACTTGCACCTAAAAAATCAAAAGCTATTTCTAAACTCTCAAAAATATTAATTAAAAAATACAATGGCAGGGTCCCAGAGACTTTTGAAGATTTAGAAAATTTACCAGGAGTTGGTCATAAAACAGCAAGTGTAGTAATGTCCCAAGGTTTTGGTCACCCTGCATTCCCTGTAGATACACATATTCATCGTCTAGCACAAAGGTGGGGTCTGACAAATGGTAAAAATGTAGTCCAAACTGAATTAGATATTAAAAAATTATTTCCTAAGGCAACTTGGAACAGACTTCACTTACAAATGATTTTTTATGGAAGAGAATATTGCAAAGCTAGAAGCTGCTTTGGTGTTGAATGTAAAATTTGCAAAGACTGTTATCCAAACAGAAGAAAGGCTATAAAAGTAAAAAAACCCTAATTTTCTATAGATTGTCTATGAAAAAAAACAGAATAATGTATAAAAATAAACTTATTTAGCATTATGAAACAAATTAAGAAAATATTAATTGCTAACAGAAGTGAAATTGCAATTAGAATATCTCGTGCAGCAACTGAATTGGGCTTTAGGACTGTATCCATTTACTCGTACGAGGATCGTTTTGCATTGCACCGTTTCAAAACAGACGAAAGCTATCTTGTTGGATCAGGATTAGGTCCTATTCAGGCTTACCTAGATTACAAAGGAATCGTACAAATTGCTGTTAATTCAGGTTGTGATGCCATCCATCCAGGTTACGGCTTCTTATCTGAAAACCCAGAATTTGCTGATGAATGTGCAAAACATAATATTATTTTTGTTGGACCCACTCCAAAGATTATGCGATCACTTGGAAATAAAGTAGAAGCTAAAAAAACTGCAAGCAAAGCTAAAGTACCAACCATACCTTCCACAGGACCCTTACCAAAAGATTTAAAAAAATGTAAAGATCTTGCAAAAAAAATTGGTTATCCAATTATGCTCAAAGCATCTTGGGGTGGCGGCGGTCGTGGAATGCGAGTGATCAGAAAAGAAACAGAATTAGAAAATCAAATCAACACCGCTAGGAGAGAAGCTAAGAGTGCCTTTGGAAAAGATGATGTATTTTTTGAAAAGTTAATCGAAAAAGCTTTTCATGTTGAAGTTCAGATAATTGGCGATACGCATGGCAATATAGTTCACCTTTTTGAAAGAGATTGTTCTCTTCAAAGACGACATCAAAAGGTAGTAGAAAGAGCTCCTGCTGCCTACCTATCTGACAAAGAGAGAAATGAGATTTGTAACGCAGGTGTTAGAATAGGAAAACAAGTTAATTATTCATGTGCTGGAACTGTAGAGTTTTTAATGGATGCTAAATCTAGAGATTTTTTCTTCATTGAAGTTAATCCAAGAGTTCAAGTTGAACACACTGTAACAGAAGAAATTACTGGTATTGATATAGTAAAAGCTCAGTTCCTCTTGGCAGCTGGTGCTAAAATTGGAGATGATATATGTGGTGTGCCAACTCAAAAAGACATTCATATGAAAGGACATGCTATCCAATCAAGGGTTACAACAGAAGATGCCGCTAATGATTTTGCTCCAGATTACGGTAAAATTAATGTTTATAGATCTGCAAGTGGCCTGGGAATAAGACTAGATGCTGGAACTGCATCTACTGGTACGGTTATTACTCCTTATTATGACTCTCTTTTAGTTAAAGTAACTGCAAAAGGTCAAACCCCTATTGAAGCAAAGAGACGAATGAATAGAGCATTGAGTGAATTTCGTGTCAGAGGTGTAAAAACAAACATACCTTTTTTATTAAAGTTAATTAACCATAAAGGTTTCGATGTTTTCAAATACCATACAAAATTTATAGATAGTGAAAAAAGTTTGTTTCAATTCTCTGGTCGAAAAGATAGGGCAACCAAAACATTAAACTTCTTAGCTGAAGTTATTGTCAACGGCAACCCAGAAGTCGCTAATAGACCAAAATTAAGAGAGACAACACCAGCAAAACTCTCAGACTATGGAATATCTAGATCAAAAAAAGCTCAAGAGACTGTCAATAAAACATATAAACAAATTTTAGATACTAATGGTCCATCTGCTGTTGCTGAGACTGTGCTAAAAGAAAAACAATTATTGATTACAGATACTACCTTTAGAGACGCTCATCAATCTTTGATTGCAACTCGAATGAGAACACAAGATATGTTAGGCATAACTGACCTATATGAAGAAAGACTTAAAAATTTATTCTCAATTGAGTGTTGGGGTGGTGCAACTTTTGATGTTGCATTAAGATTTTTAAAAGAGGACCCATGGGAACGTCTAGAAAAGTTACGTGAACAAATGCCCTCAGCCCTATTACAAATGTTATTCAGAGGATCGAATGCTCTTGGATATACAAACTATCCTGATAATGTTTTAAGAAGGTTTATACAACTTTCCGCTCAGTCTGGGATTGACGTTTTTAGAATATTTGATGCACTAAACTGGATTGAAAATATGAGAGTCTCTATTGACGAAGTATTAAAATCTGGAAAAATTTGTGAAGCTTCTATTTGTTACTCTGGCGATTTATCGTCTCCAGCAGAGAAAAAATATACACTTGATTATTACTTAAAAATGGCGCAAAAGCTTGAGAAAATGGGAGTCCACTTTCTTGCAATCAAAGATATGGCAGGTTTGTGTAAACCCAAGGCAGCAAAAATTTTATTTAAAGAATTAAAGAAAAGTATAAAAATTCCAATCCATTTCCATACTCACGATACAAGTGGAAATGGTGTTGCAACATTGCTTAATGCCTCGGAAGCAGGGGTAGATATTGTTGATGTAGCAATTGACTCTTGGTCTGGCTTTACATCGCAACCTAGTTTTGGTGCAGTTTTAGAGTCTCTTGATGGCAATAAAAGAGATCCAAAAATTTCTTCTGCTGTTGTCAGGACTGCTGCAAATTATTGGGAAGGTGTTAGAAAACAATACCAACCTTTCGAAAGCAAAACTCGCACTAGTATGTCAGAAGTATATTTACATCAAATGCCAGGTGGTCAATACACTAATCTAAGAGAGCAAGCAAGGTCAATGGGCATTACAGACGAGAGATGGCCAGAACTTGCGTCAATGTATGCCGAAGTGAACAAAATATTTGGTGATGTAATTAAAGTTACACCTATATCTAAGGTTGTTGGTGATATGGCAATTTATATGTTGGCAAATAATATTCAAATTCAAGATGTTTTAGACCCTAAAAAGGATGTTGGCTTTCCTGCATCAGTCATCGAATTCTTTAGTGGCCGATTAGGTCAACCATATAAAGGTTTCCCAAAAGCACTCCAAAAGAAAATTTTAAAAGGAAAAAAACCAATTAATTATAGATTTGGATCAAAGCTACCCTCATTAAAAATCAAAAATAGAACGAAGGATTTGGAAAAGAAGTATAGTGAGACTATTTCAGAGAAAGATACAATTTCACAAATATTTTTTCCTGAGGTTTTTGATGAGTATATAAAACACAAAAAGAAATTTGGTAATACTAGTGTTATCCCAACATCAAACTATTTCTTTGGGATGAACACAGGGGAAGAGATATATGTTTCTATAGAACCTGGTAAGACACTTATAATAAGATATTTCACTTTAAGTGAACCAAACGAAAAAGGTTACAGAACAGTATATTTTGAATTGAATGGCCAGGCCAGGTCAGTTGACATTAAAGATAATTCTATTGCAGTTGACGATTTAGCTAAAGAAATTGCCGATCCTAGCAACAAAGATCATGTTTCAGCCCCTATACCTGGTTTACTTGTAGACGTTGCTGTTACTGAGGGAATTAAAGTGCCAAAGGGTGCTAAATTATGCACTATTGAGGCCATGAAAATGGAAACAGTTATTTACGCAGACCAACCTGGAATAGTTGAGAGACTTTGCGTAAAAGCTGGTGAAAATATTGAGGCTCAGCAACTTTTATTAATTATAAAATAATTTTTCTCTTAATAATATGATAACAATTTACCGTGGTTAAAAAGATTATAACTGCCAAACACAGAGGTTTTTGTGCTGGAGTTGAGAGAGCCGTTGAAATGGTCGAAAAAAGCCTTTTGAAATATGGAGCTCCAGTTTATGTCCGTCATGAGATTGTTCATAATAAATTTGTTGTCAATAATTTGAGAGAAAAAGGCGTTGTATTCGTAGACTCGCTAGAAGAAATTCCTAAAAATACAAAACAACCAGTAATTTTTTCTGCACACGGTGTTGCACAAAGAGTAATTAACAAAGCCAAAGATTATAATCTATTATTTTATGATGCCATCTGCCCATTAGTCAGTAAGATTCATAAAGAAATAATTCAATTAGAAAAAAACAAATATAAGATAATTATGATCGGCCATGAACATCACCCAGAAGTTGACGGGACAGCTGGACAGCTCAAGGATATTAGCAATTTAACTTTAGTTCAAAATATTGAAGATGTTGAGAAATTATATTTCTCATCAAATCAAAAACTTGCCTACATTACACAAACAACCTTATCGGTTTTTGATACACAAAGTATTGTTGATGCTTTAGAAAAAAAATTTCCTTCAATTCTAGCTCCTAAAAAATCCGATATTTGCTATGCAACTTCAAATAGACAATTATCTGTACAAGAAATGTCTAAAAATGTTGATGCTTTTTATGTGATTGGTGCCCACAATAGCTCCAATTCAATTAGGTTAGTCGAAACCGCTAAAAGATTTGGTTGTAAACATAGTGAACTAGTTGAAAATATAAACGACTTTGATTACTCAAATTTATCAGAATTTAATACAATAGGTTTGACAGCTAGTGCATCTGCTCCTGAAGAACAATTAAATTTATTTATTGATCAGATAAAAAAAGTTTATGCAATCGAAGTTTTAAATTTTAAAGAGGATGAAAACATCACCTTTAAAATACCTAATTTTCTCAATTAAATTTTCTTCTATAAAAGATATCTACTAAAGTCATATGGGGAAGAGTTAATGCCGCTAATCCAATAAACAGTGTCTTTATAAAAGACTCATCAAAAGAAAAACTCTTATGAAGGTAGATAATTGCTAAGCTGCCGCCGACCCACGTTAAGATAGTAAAAGAGATGGTAGTTATAGTTATAAATTTGTTATTTGATAAATATTTTGATGTATCCTTTAGTATTGATTTAACATGTTTAAAGGTATGAATGAAACAAAAATAGATAGAAAATGCCACGAGCGGTTCTGTTAAAAATATTACCAATAAAATAATAGACATTTCTAATATCCCCCATCTTAATCTTGTAAATTTAATTGCCAAATATGCATATCTAATCAAAAGAAAAAAGTAACAAATGTAAACAATATATAGATATTCTTGAAATTGATTAAAAGATAGATTTGATAAAAAAGTAAATATCTCAAATGTTTCGTTAGTGTGAAAAAAAATAATCCCAAATACGATATTTAAACCATGCGTTAAAGAAACAGACCATTTATATTTCTTCAAACCTAGATAGGACCAGTCACACAATCCAAAATGAATGACACTCATTAAAATGAATAAAATTAAAGCAATTACGGAAAAGTAAATCCAAAATATAATCACTGCGGCAGAGATAATTAAATATAAGAATACAAATATAAAAAAATCTTTTCTCGTCTTATACCCTAACAGGGCAGCTACAGCTCCGTCAAATGAACCATGCGGCACACCTATAAATGAAACCATGCAAAGAGCAAGTAAAGATATAAAGCTTAATTCATACATTTAATCACGAATGGTGCTTAAGGCGCTTTTTATAAATTTAATTTTTGGCATTGACATAATGACCTTTAATTTTGTGGAAAAATCAGCTACACCCATCATAAATGATGCAAATTCATTGCCATTTAAAGAGTAAGCCATATTAATAAAAATCTTCTCTGTTCCACTATTATTTTTCAGATAATTCACAAATACCTTATCCATCCATTTATCAAAATATGAGTGATGAGTTTTATTAATATTTTCAAAATTTAACATTATGCTTTTTAGAAAAAAGGAAAAAGCATACCCTGTTGATATTTTGGTGGCACCACCTCTTGAACCGATATTAATATAATTTTCACTTGATTTGTTTTCAATATCATACATTGGTAACGCCCCTTTTTCTTCATCAATTATTTTATATTCGGATAAATTTAATTTTGTCTCAATGTATTCTAATATCTGTTTTTGATACCAATCATCCTTTTGGATTTCTGAAGAAAAAACTGTTGACTCAACTAACATTCTATTTTCATCTATTGGTAAACAATACATAAAATGTAATCCCATTTTTTGTTCAACGCGAAAATCCATTAAGGTCACACTATTACTATTTATTATTTGTTTTGTTTCTATTAGGTATCCAAAAAAATGCTGTTTTACTTTTTCATTTTCTAATTTCGGAGTACGAGAATCATAAATTTTCTTAGCAAAAATTTCCTCACCATTCTCTAGCTTGATTTCATAATATTTTTTTAAATTCGTAATACTTTGAACATTGAACTCTTTAATTGATAAGTTTTCTAAACCTTTTAAGCAATAATTTTTCCAATCTTGGTATCTTATAATGCAATAGGGTAAGTCCTTAGTTTCATGTTTTATATGATTATTTGTTAAGTAAAAGTTCCAGCAAAACCATTTTTTTTGGGCAAGACTATCAAAATCTTTCATCCAATCTGTCAGCCAAAATGCAAAAAAATTATTTCTTTTGCTATGATAATTTTTATCAATGCCAATTAAACTAATACTTGTTCCCTTATACTTTAATTTTGCAGTTGCAAGGGCACTGGCACCCATGCCTAAAAATGCTACATCATATATTTTCATTTTTAAAAGAGCCCCTAATTGGTTTGTAGGATTTAAAAATATTTTTTAAAAATAAAAATTCAGGTATAGAAATTATTGTAATCCATAATTTTTCTAATTTGTTTAAATAAATTCTTTCAAGCTTGTAAACATAACCACCGCTTTTAATCTTTTCCCCAATCCCTTTGTAAATTTTTGCTGCAAAAAATATTGCTAGTCTGGTTCTAAGAGGAATAAATTTCATACCAGAAAAACCGTTCGCATAGAATTTATCAGAGAGTTCTATTAAATTTTTAATAGACAATTCAATTAATCTTTTTTTTTGATGATCTAATTTATTATCTATCAGGTCACTTACTGACACTTGTCCTAACCATTCCTTTGGTAGATATAACCTATTCATTTTTGCGTCCTCGTAAACATCTCTTGCAATATTTGTTAGTTGCATAGCAATTCCTAAATCAATAGCATGCTTTCTTGCTTCAGCATCTTTGGTATTAATTATTGGTAACATCATCAAACCCACTGTTCCAGCAACCTTGTATGAGTAATCTATTAATTCTTTCTCATCTGTAACTCTGACGTTCTGCTGATCGCTGATCAAACCATCTATTAGATCCTTTAAAATACCAAGGTTAATGTTATTTTTTTTAAAAAAGATATTTATCTCAGAGCTTTCATTTTCTTTTATTTGATTAAATATATTTTTTATTTGAGAAGAGGTATCTAACTTCGAATTATCTGCCACATCATCTAGATATCGACATATGCTATAGAGCCTTGAAGCTGCAATTCTATTTTTTTTGGGTAAAAAAAAACTTGCCCAATAAAAACTTTTACCTTCCGATTTAATGCTATAGGTATTTGTTTTAAATGATGTCACCTTAATGACTAACTTTGAAATCCTTAATTATAAGCTTCTCTATTACCTTAGCAGAGCACAATACACCAGGTATTCCGGCACCTGGATGTGATCCCGCAGCTGAAAAATATAAATTTGGTATTTTCTTATCTTTGTTGTGATAGCGAAACCATGCCGATTGAGAAAAAATTGGTGCCACGGAAAATCCAGCTCCGTATTTTGATCTATAATCGTTTTTAAAATCCTCAGGAGTCATCCAGAATTCTGCCTCAATGTTTTCTTTTAGTCCTGGCATAATAGTTTTATCCAGTGCTTCAACTATTCTATCCTTAAGTTTCGGACCCTCTGAATTCCATTGAACATTTCCTTGAAGATTAGGAACAGGGCATAACACATAAAAACTATCACATCCTTCTGGTGCAAAAGTATCATCTGTAGCTGTTGGACGATGAAGATAAAGTGAAAAATCCTCAGTCAAAATCTTTTTCTCAAAAATATCGTGAAGCAGTTCCTTATATCTTTCAGACATCCAAATAGTGTGGTGAGCGACATCAGAGAATTTTTTCTTCGATCCAAAAAAAAGAACATAAAGTCCCATAGAGTAATGTGTAAATTTCTTAGGTTTGAGAAGACTATCTCTGGAGTATTCTGATGGTAACATTTCACTGTAAACTGTAGGGGGATCTGCATTACAAATCACAAGATCCGCAGGTATTTTTTTTCCGTTATTAAGCACCACGTTTTCTGCCTTACCATTTATAATGGAAATTTGCTCTACATCAGTTTCTTTATTAACAGTAATACCCTGTCTTAACATTAAATTTTCTAACTCTCTCACAATTTTACCTGTGCCTCCCATGCAAAAGTACACCCCCCACTTTCTTTCAAGATAGTGTATTAATGCATATATAGATGTTGTAGTGAACGGATTGCCCCCAACTAATAAAGGATGTATCGAAAATGCCTTCCGCAGATACTTATTTTTTAATTTGCTATTTACCAGTTGACTGACTGTTAAATAACTTTTGAGTTTTATTAACGACGGTATTTGCTTTGCCATTTCCCAAAAGGAAATAAATGGCTTATCCGATAACTTTTCGAAACCTATCTCAAAAATATCTTTTGAAGTTTTTAATAATTTGTCATACCCATCAACATCATTTTCATCAAATTTTCTTATTTCATTATTTGTATCTTCGATAGATGGCCGATAATCAAAAGTTTTTCCATTGTGAAAGTAAAATCTGTACCAAGGATCTAAGGATTTAAAATTTAAGTAATCTTTTAAGTTTTCACCAAATAATTCAAAAAGTTCTTCAAATAAAAAGGGCGCTGTTATAACAGTTGGTCCAGCATCGTGTCTATAACCGTCTTTTTCGAAAACTCTTGCTCTTCCGCCAAGCATGTTAAGTCTTTCAAGCAGCGTGACATCAAAACCAAGTTTTCTGCACCTTAAGGCAGCAGCTAGTCCTCCAAAACCCCCACCAATAACTACAACTCTCTTGCTCAAGATAGTTAAAGTATATGAAATTTAGACAAAAAAAAACCAGGCAAGTTAGCCTTGCCTGGTTTAAATAGGTTATAAAGCTTTATTAAGCTTTTTTGCCTGAAGACGCTACAGCAGCAGCCCAAATAACTGCGACAAAAGCAATCTTATTCACAACGTCAGCAACGTTATAGATAACGTTTAGAGTTACAGCATCAGCTCCTCCAGTTAAGTAACCGAAGAAATATCCTAATGGATAAATTGCCCAACCAACTGTAACGATCCATCTCATTGTGTTGAAAGCTGTTTGAACAGCTGCAGGACATTTGTCAGCAGCAGCTTTACCAGCTTCACCAGCAAAAATTTCATATAAAATGTATGCCCAACCAGCTAGACCTACAATGAATCCTGCCCATGCGTTGATGAAGCCAGCTTCACCAGCATAACCAGCAACAAGCATTACTAAAGTACCGATTAACAGTCTCCAGAAAATACCAGCTGACACTGCAGCAACTGCAGCAAGGATAATGTAGAATTCAATCATCTGTAATGGAACAGTGATTAACCAGTCAACGTATCTATAAACAGTAGGTGTATCACCTGTTGTTACCCATACTTCTCTCATATAGAAGTAGTGTACTGCGGCAACTAGACAAACAAGACCACCAAGTGCAAGAGATGTCTTCCACTTACCTGATACGTTGTTAGTTTCTAGGAAAAAGAATGCAGTAGCGGCAACCATACACATTGAGATAACCCAAAAAGATATCCCAACAAAGTCGTCTGGCGCTAAGCCAACGCTTGCAGAAGCTATTCCTGGCAGTGCTACTAGAGCAGCTGTTGGGATAGCCATAGATTTTAAAAACTTAATCATTGAGTACTCCTTTTCTTAAGTTCTAAAACTTATAACAGAATCCTAAATGTAAGGATTTGTTAATTTCAGGGGATTATAGGTATAAATTGCAAAAAAAAAATACCTAATATGACTTTTATTAATATATTTTGGGAGTATAGTGGGTAAAAAAATGGCTATTTTTCAAGATAGTGTACTGTTTAATGGGTTTTTATTCTTTTTATCCACACTATTGCTATGGATAATACTGAAATTCAATAAAAGCTACATAAATAACAAAAAAACTAAGAAAATCATTAATTTCTTTGTTTACCTTGTATTTATAGGTGTAATTATATTCATTTTCGATAATCACACCTCTCATTACTTGGATAACTTGTAATTAAATGAAAATAAGTGAAAACTTTGAGAAAAAGCAAATCAAATCATTTTCTTTGAATTTTGATAAAAAGCTTATTAGACATATCCAAAAATTAAAGTCACCCGATAAACGAATTAAAAAGGCAATGATTTATTTTGCCAAAACTGGTGGAAAGAGGATTAGACCGTTCTTGCTTTGTCGAATGGGTTTATATTTAAATATTAAGCCGAAAATATTAGATGACTTTGCCCTTTCGATAGAATGTGTTCACCTGCACTCACTAATCCACGATGATTTACCGTCTATGGATAACGATGACTATAGAAGGGGTAAATTAACTGTGCATAAAAAATTTGATGAGGCAACTGCTGTCTTAGCTGGAGATATGTTTCAAGTTTTATCAGTAAAAACGCTAGCTGAGTCAAAAAATCTCTCTGATAATCAGAAAATCAAATCAACACAGATGCTTTCAAAAGCTAACGGTTTGGAGGGTTTGATTGCTGGACAATCCATGGATATTTATATGAAAAAAAATTCAACAATAAAGGATATAGAGACAATGCATCTTTTAAAAACAGGTGCGTTATTCAGTTTATGTTTCAATCTTCTTCTAACTGTAAAAAAATTAAATTTAAATAAAAAAAGAGAGCTAAAAAAAATTGGAGATACAATTGGAAAAATTTTTCAAGTTACTGATGATATGCTTGATAGATGGGGTAATGAGAAAAAAGTTGGAAAGAAAATTAAAAAAGACTCACAAAAAGCAAATATTGCATATAAGCTCAATCGTACTGAATGTATTAAGTATTTAAAAATGATTCAAGATAGTAATTACAAAGCAATGCAAAATTTCTTTAATAATAAGAGGGAACCCTTGCTATATATGTCGAGTCTTGTTAATTTTATCGTTAATCGTATTAAATGAATAATCATTTTTTTTTTATAAATATGAAATAACACATAGCCAATGACAATAAATGAAAATGATTTAACGAATGCTCGTACTGCTTGGGGAGAGAGTATGATTGCAATTTCACAGGCTTATGAAAAAAAAGGTATTGATCAAGCTACTTTAGTTGCAAACGAAATGTTAGATAATCTTTATGGGTTTGAGTTAGGATCAGTATTATTTAAACCAACTCTTAGTGGTGGTAATCAAACATTTCGATTAGACAAAGAAGGAGCACTTTCATACTTTGTTGGAAATAACCCAAAGTACCCTACAGACAGTGGTTTTGGAATTAAAGATTGGCTCGAAGTCAAATCAGAAACATCATCTGTGTTTATTGATCAAAATGTAGCAATGTGGATGGGTTGGGTAACTTTGATAAACAAAGAAGGAACCTCTGTCAAAGTTGATAAGAGCTGGGGATATAAAAAAACTAAAAACGATATATTAAAAATAGTTTTGCATCACTCTTCACTTCCTTATAAAGCCTGAGTAACTATTTATTTTTAGAAAATCCGAAATTCATTTAACTTTTGTACATAGAGTAAGTTTTTTAAATTCTTTAATTTAAATTTAATTATCGATAACTTTTACTATGTGTTCTATTGGTTTCCCCTTAATAGTAAACTGATCATGGAGATAGGAATGAATTGTAATTTTGATAAAGTTTTCTTTCAGATTAAAAAAACGTTGAGGTACGTGTACCCAGTCAGAATAAATTCTTGTAATTCTTATATCATTTATAAAAAGCTGTAAATATCCAGAGTTTGAAATATTTTCACCTCCAATTTCTGAAGGGTTTAGATTAAAATTTTTTAAATCTATAAAAATATTGTAACCATCAATTTTATCTTTGATGACTGTTAAATTAATTGATGGGTAAGGCTTATCAGCATCTATCTGATTTCCTGGATGATGAGCAAAACAATTTATTGAGAAAAATAAAATAAATATCCCATACTTAAATTTCATAATTAAGAATTATATTATTTGTTATTAAACAATTATCTATTTTAAATATCAGTACACAAATCTTTTGAGTATGTTTCGATAAACAAATTCTTTTTATAGTTGTAAATCGTAATGTTTATTATTGTTTTATCTACAGATCTATTTTGTATAAAGATTCTACAATTATCAGTGTTATATCTGTGGAATTCATAAATACTCTCAATTTTTGAAAAATCAACTTTTCCATATTTTAAAATTAAATCATTTAGCGATTTATTTAAAAATAGTTCTACACCTTTGAAATGCTCAACAATTTCATCTCTTTCCTCAACAGTTTCCTCTACTTCAGGGGTATATATAATTTTTGGTACAGGCTCTGGTTTTATTACTTTCTCTTCTACATCAGTTGTTTCACAGCTTGTTGCTATAATCAGAAAAGAAATAAAAATAAAATATTTAGATAATTTAACTAAATTCATCAAACTCTTAAATCAATAAGAACACAAATTGCTCATGCAATTTCTATATTAAAAACACGATAAGACAATCAAAACAAATCTCCAACATACTTTTTTCATCTAAATATTTAGTTTATAATCATCTTTGTGAGAATTAAATACGAGCAACCGTCTGTTTGCCATCAATCATATAAAAGTGTTCTAGGTCAAAGACCAATTTGGGATTGGAGGCACGATAAGCTGTTATGGGTGGATATTTATGAAAATAAAATAATTGAAACTGATCAAGATAATAACGAAGAACGTATATATTCAGTACAAGACGGTGTCACCAATATTCTTTTGCAAGACAATAAAAATTATATCATGAGTTCATACGACTCTCTTTATTCAATTCATCCCTCATTATCTAAAAAACAGCTTCTAACAAAGATCAATTTTGATAGTCCAAATAACAGGATTAATGATGCAGACATAGATTTAAATGGACAAATTTGGATATCAACAATGGATATTCAACAACAGTCTCAGACTGGAAAAGTTATATGTCATGACTCCAATTTAAAACCAATATACTCAGATAACTCTTATATTATTTCAAATGGACCAGTTTTTGACTACGAGAGAAATGTAGGTTATGTAACTGACTCTATAAAAAGAATTATTTATATTTTTTCTATCAATGATTTGTCAGGCAATGGAATAAATAAAAAAGTTTTTCTTTCAATGAACAAAATCGATGGAAACCCAGATGGAATGACAGTTGATAAAAATGGTAACTTATGGGTAGCAATGTGGGGAAGTGGCAAAGTTTGTTGTTTTGATAAAAAAGGTTCACTTAAATTAATTTTACAACTTCCTGTTTCAAAAGTAACAAGTTGCACTTTTGGTGGGAAAAATCTCAATGAGCTTTTTATTACAACTGCATCTGTTGGTCTCAACGACATTGAAGCAGAAAGACAACCGCATGCAGGAAAACTGTTTAAGTTTGTTACCCAAGAACAAGGTTATGCTTCAAATTGTTATAGATCTGAAAATATCCCAGATTTGTATCATTAATTATGAAATTTAATCAATCTCAGATTAGCGAAATAATTCAAATGGCTTGGGATGATCAAACAGATTTTATTCATATCAAAAAAATTTATGAAATTGATGAGGGTGATGTTAAAAAAATTATGAAAAAAAATATTAAACAAAAAAGCTATGAAATTTGGAGAAAGAGAATTCACCAAAGAAGTGCCCAAAAGACACAACTAAAAGGAAAAGATAATGTCTAAAGCATTATTTGGAGCAGGATGTTTTTGGGGGCCTGAAAAAAAATTTTCTGAGATCAAAGGTGTGATTGAAACCCAAGTAGGATACTCTCAAGGCTTAACTGATAAAACTTCTTACGAAGAAGTTTGCAAAGGTAATACAAACCATGCTGAAGTCGTTTTCTTAAAATTTGATGAAAATCTCGTTTCATATACTAACCTTGTGGAGTTTTTTTATCAAATTCATGATCCGACAACTTTAAATCAACAAGGCCCAGATCGAGGATCTCAATACCGATCATTGATAGGCTATTATGACGAAGCTCAATGTGAAATAGCAAAGCAGATCACGGACAAATTGAACGAAAGCCAATTTAATCAAAAAATTACTACTATTATAGAACCCGTTAAGAATTACTGTCCTGCAGAGGACTATCATCAAAAGTATATGGAAAAAAAATATTCCTTTTTAAATTTTTAATTTTTAAATCGGAGAGTAGGGATAAATTATTTTTGGGAACTTATAATTAGATTTTTTCTTATAATGCTTTTTAATAAAAAAATTTGATTTCAATTTTGTTGGCGAAATAATTTTATTTTTAATAAAGGCAAATTCAGAAATTTTTTTTAGTTTTTCTATTCCGTTTCCTATTAAAAAATAGTTTTGACTCAATATATCCTCAAGGTCTGAGTCAATTTTTAAAGTTTTTGTCTTTCCAACTAATCTACCCGAAGTATCAATCTTTTGAATAGCTAAATCTTTTCTATTTGTGTCAATCACACACAAGACATCTTTAGTAAGTTTTTTGTTAATACCTAAAAAGAAATGCTCAAAGATAGAATAACCCACAATTTCTACTTTATGATCTATAAAAAATCCTTTCATAAGCGAGTGACAATTTCTTATTGCTGTAAAGCGTGCTGGTCCATAATTTAGATGCAATTTTTTGATATGATCAGCCTTTATTTTTGTTTTAGTTACTAAGTTTTGTAGTAATTCTGATAATATTTTTTCATGTCCATACTCACTTTTTACAGTTTTATCCCAAATGATTTTTTCATTTTTAAATAAAGTAATTGAACAGTATGATAAAGAGCTATCGATGCCTATTTCAAAATTTTTTACTTTACTGATCATTTTTGTTTCAAATTTTACTTTTCCAATTAGTACATCCTATGCAACAAGTGTGAATGATACAATTCCAAATAATATTCTAATGTATCATCGATTTGGTGAAAATAAGTATCCCTCAACAAATATACGCGAAGAGCAATTAGTAAGTCATCTTGAGTATTTAAAGGATCAGGGGTTTAATTTTATTTTAGCTAGAGATCTTTTGTTTGAAGATAAATTACAAAAAAAAACTATTTCAATAACTGTAGATGATGCTTATTTATCATTTTTTGAGGTGGGATTACCTATTTTTGAAAAGTATGAGATACCAGTCACTCTTTTTTTAAATACAGAAAACGTTGGTGGACAAAATTATATGAATTGGACTCAGCTTAAAAGTGTACTAAGTCGTGGTGTAGATATTCAAAATCACACTCACTCTCATTCAAGTTTATCTAGTCTTAGTGAAATTGAAATTGTAAATGAAATAGAAAAATCACAGGATCTTATTTTTGAAAATTTAGGTATTACTCCAAATTTATTTGCTTATCCTTTTGGTGAAAATAGCACCATAGCTCAAAAAGTAGTCTCTCAGTATTTTGATGCAGCATTTGGACAACATTCAGGTGCCTTTTCAATTAATCAAAAATATTTTATTCCAAGATTCCCCCTAAATGAGAATTATGGATCTATTAATCGAATAAAAGATGCATCAAGTGTTTTACCTTTTAATAATGTGCTTATTGAACCTGGCAACCCTTATCAAAGTGAGCCTATCAGTAGATATGCTTTAGATTTTAACGAGGACTCTTCCAACATAAATTGTTTTATTAGTGATTTTCAAGGATCATTTAATCCAACAATTACAAATCTTAATAATAAGTTATTAGTTGAACTTAATCGTTTACCTGTAAAAGGTAGACTTAGGTTTAATTGCACAAAAGTTAATAATGGTATTTTCTGGTTTGGCTATCAATACTTAGTTAATTAAATTTAAATCGATCAAATTCTTGAAGATTATTTGAAGCAATGATCAGCTCTAATTTATCGACATATTTATCGCCGATTTCAGCATAGGCTGCTAAATATTTCACTTTCATACTAATAGGGTCTGTGTATTTTATGCGCTCATCTATTCGTCTAATGACACGAAAATTATAATAAGCTTGATGGGTATTAATATTAAACATATAGGCTTCAACACTTTCTGATAAATTTTTAAATTTTAAAACTGCGTGAGTTTTATCTTCATCCCTGTCTTGAGGAATGATCCCTTTGTCTTCACTTGTAGTCCACTGACCATAAAGAGCATTACCCTCAGTTGCAAATCTAGACTGTCCCCAACCACTTTCAATAATTGCTTGTCCAAGAGCTAGTGACACTGGAATAATATTAATACGTTGTTTGAGTTTTCTAAAAAGTTTTGTGTTAATTTCGCTATAATCTAATTTATACTTTTTTGATAATCTAATAATCTCGTCAGTTTCGTTTTTGTTTAATTCTTTCCTAGCAAATTTTTTTTCTATATTGATAACCATTCTTCGTTCTTGCATGATTGAAGTATTCGTATTGTAAATCAATGGTAGTGTTACGAGGTAAAATAGTTTTTTCTTTGTTGGAACATCTTGTATTTCTGAAAAATCATCAGGTAATTCTGATATTATAGGAAGATGACCAATATTTTCTTGCGTTAAAATTTCAGGAATAAAATTATTTTTTTTATAATATTTATTTAAATCAACCCAATTATGAAATTCTCCTGCGTTAAGAGATGAATTTAATAAAAATCCAAAAAAAAAAAGTAAAAGTCTAGACTTCAACGGGTCGTACTTCACGGACTTCGGGAATATAATGCTTTAGCATATTTTCAATTCCCATTTTTAAAGTTGCCGTTGAACTTGGACATCCCTGACAGGCCCCTTGCATTTGTAGAAATACAACTCCCTCATTATATTTGTCAAATATGATATCTCCACCGTCCATAGCAACAGCTGGTCTTACTTTACTATCTAGAAGTTCTTTGATCTTTTTTACAACATCACTATCGTTCTCATCAATTGTATGTCCAGTTGATGCAGATTGCTCTGAGATAATAGGTTTGTTCATTGTAAAGTGCTCAATGATACAACCCAAAATTGCAGGTTTCATAAGCGTCCAATCATTATCTTTGCCTTTGGTTATAGTGATAAAGTCAGACCCAAAAAAAACACCCTCAACACCTTTAATATTAAACAAGTTCATTGCCAAAGGTGAATTTGAGGCAGACTCTTGGTTTTGATAGAACATAGTTCCGTCTTCCATGACCTCTTTTCCTGGCAAAAACTTTAAGGTTGCAGGGTTAGGCGTTGGTTCAGTTTGTACGAACATTGCTAATAATATGTCTATAAAATTGGAAATTTCAAGCCAAAGTGTCTATCTAAAACCGACTATCTTATAGACTTCTTTGAGAATAGGGCCTGCAATTGTGGATGCTTTTTCGCTGCCCATATCTAGGACTTTATTCAATTCATCTTTATTATTGAGAAGATTTAATATCTCGGTTCTAATTGGTCCTATGACTTGAATTAATTTGTCTGCAAGGTCATTTTTTAATTTTGAATATTCTTTGCCAGCATAACTTACCAGAGTTTTTTCAACACTTTCATTTGAACAAGCAGACAAAATATTGATTAAATTTAAGCATTCAGGTTTATTTTGTAATTGATCCTTGTCATCAGGAATAAGGTCTGAGTCAGACTTTGCCTTTTTTATTTTAGAACTTATATCATCATCACTATCAGTTAATAAAATTCTAGAAAATTCAGATGCATCAGATTTTGACATTTTTTTAGTTCCATCTCGAAGACTCATTACTCTTGTCGCATTTCCATAAATAAGTGGTTCTGGCAGTGGAAAGAAGTCTACTTTAAAATCATTATTAAATTTTTGTGCAATATCTCTTGACAGTTCTAAATGTTGTTTTTGATCATCACCAACCGGAACATGTGTTGCAAGATATGCAAGAATATCAGCTGCCATTAAATTAGGGTAAACCATTAAACCAACACTTACGTTTTCTCTATTTTTTCCTGCCTTATCTTTAAACTGTGTCATTCTATTTAGCCAACCAATACGACTGACACAATTAAACACCCAAGCGAGTTGAGAGTGCTCTGCTACACTTGATTGTTGAAATATAATTTGTTTTTTATAATCCACTCCTGCAGCAATAAACGATGCTAATACTTCTAGAGTGTTCGAGCGAAGCTCATTTGGATCCTGCTCAACGGTGATTGCGTGTTGGTCTACAACACAATAAATACATTCAAATTCTTTTTGAAGCTCTACAAAGTTTTTTATCGCACCAAGATAGTTACCTAAATGCAGGGTTCCTGTTGGTTGAACACCAGAAAAAACTCTTTTTTGGAAACTGCTCATATTCAAATATTATTAAAATTGATATCAGAATTATCTAATAATATCGAGGGACTAAAATTGACTAACATAAAAAACCTAAAAAATAGACATCAAATCCTTTTCAATTGATTTGAGTAATTTTTCATCTTTGATTTTTTGGTTATTGCTATTCGTTAATTGAAAAATATCGAAAACCTTTTCCCCGTATGTGGAAATTTTTGCTGATTGGACACTTATTTGTTTGTCATGAAATACTCCTAAAATATCCATTAATAATCCAGGCCTATCGCCAGATAATATTTGAAAAGTAGTGACTTGCTTACTCATATCGTTATCAATTGTAATTTGAGGATTTACAGCAAGTTTTTGTAGATTTTTGGTAAATGACCTTAAGGGTTTAAAATCTTCTTGATCAAGAGCACTCATTACATGTTTAGCTGCTCTTTTTTGTTCGCTTAAATCTAAAACACCTTTATTCAAAAAATTGGTTACCCAAAACACATCAATTACTTGATTGTTATTTAAAGAAATTATTCTAGAACTAAGAATATTCGATTGAGAGTGTGTAAACCCCGAAACAATATCTTTTAAAATTCCTGGTCTATTTTTACTTGTGACAACAACAGCACTATATTCTTTATTTTCATAATTAAGAAAATTTACAGAGTTAATAACCTTTGCTTTTTTATTTCTTTGGTAAATTTTAAAGATATCGACGATCATTCTTGATGAAAAGGCTTCCCAAAATTGATTTGGAAATTCATTTATCGAATTTTTTATAAACTTTTTTAAATTAACATCAGATTTTTGTAATACTGATTTCTTTAAAGATTCTTGAACAGAAGTAGAATAAGTTTTTGTATCTAGACCTCTTTGCAGAAAATCTCTTGCATTATAAAATAAACTTCTAAGCAGGCTTATTCTCCATTCGTTTAGAACGTTTGGTCCAACAGAGGCAATGTCACATAAGGTAAAAAGAAACAATGAGTTTATTTTTTCTTCTGTGTTTGCAATAGAAGTAAATTTAGCAATTGCCTCAGGACTTTGAGTGTCATTTTTAAAAGCTGTATCGCTCATTGCTAAATGGTTTTCAACTAACCACAATGTTAATTCTTTCACTTCTTCTGATACAGGAAGTCTTTTTAGGATCTTGTTGGTTAACTCTGTTCCATAAACAGAATGATTTTTTGGCCCTTTCTTTCCAATGTCGTGAAATAGTAAAGCGATGTGAAGGGCTTCTCTTGAGGATAACCTGCTATAAATCTCATTATAAAAGGATTTTTGTCTTAGCTCATTTAGGTTGTGCAGTGTCAATAATAAGTGTTCGTCGGTGGTGTAGTGATGATAAATATCAAACTGCACTTGTCCCCAAACTCTACCAAACTCAGGAAATATTTCGCTAAATAGCTGGGTATCATTAAAATCATGAAGGGCCTGTATAGGATTTTTTTTAGAGACGACAATATTTAAAAATGATTGGAGGTGTTGTTTATCTGTGGTTTTTTTTAAAACTTTTCTCTTTTCCTCAACGGTTTTTAAAAAGCGAGGATGAATGAGTAAATTATGTTCCAAGGATTTTTCAAAGACGTTTGCCCATTTTAGTTGAAGGTTTTTAGCGGTATTATTTTTTAAATTCAGAAAACCTTTTTCAATTATAAATTCTTTTTCTAATGATTTAGTTTTAGTAGGTTTTCTTTTATAAATTGTTTTGATTATTAAATCCTCTGGAAGCTTTGAATAAAAGGTTCTTAAGAGGGAATTAATCTTCGCAACATTCACAAACAAATCTTTCATAAAAATCTCCACTCCTTTTTCCTTCTTTTTGTCTTTGTAAGAGAGTTTTTTTGAAATTTTTAATTGATTTTCAATAGATAAAACATCGCCTTTGCTTTCTTTAAATAAATGAATAAATGCTCGAATGGTTAAGAGAAATTTCCAAGCATTCTTTAATTCTTTAATTTCCTCTTTGGTAAAGATATTAATAGATGTTAAGTCTTCTAATTTATAAATATTAAACATAAAGATCGATACCCACAGTATGGTATGAATATCTCTAAGACCCCCAATACCCTCTTTGATATTCGGCTCTAAATTACTTTTAATTCCTATTCGATAGTCATGTCTTTCAACCAACTCTATAAGCTTTAATTCGCTGAGCTTTAGGGGATTTTGTTTTCCAATTAAAATTTTAATAGACCGAACAAACTCTCCGTATTGAATTTCATCACCAATGATAAAACGAGTCTCAACAAATTTTGTAATTGTCTTTATATCTTTCTTAGAATCGATTAATGCTTGTTTAATTGTTAAAAAAGATATGCCGACTTCTAATCCAATATCCCAGAGTGTATTATTTAATTGAGTAATAAAATCTCTTATATTTTTATTAGATTTTTTATAAATAAATAACAAATCAACATCACTTTTTGGTGACAAGTCATGTCTGCCATACCCACCTACAGCGATTAAAGAGAAATCTTCTATTGGATAAATATTATAAATTCCTTTAACTATTTCTTTTACAACTGTATCAACAAGATCTGTATGATTTTTATTAAAATAGAAGCCATCATTAGTTGATGCTAATTTTTTGAATAAATCAATTCTACTAGACTGATATTTTTTTTTTAATTTGAGAACATCTCGCATTTATAAATTTTATATTAAAAATTCCTAATCAAGCTATAAAGTTGTTCAGTTTTGCCTGATTTTGGTACTTTTTGAATAGACGAAACCTTTTTTTGCTCCGCCAATGTTAAAGATTTAAGATCAAGCTGTTTTAATAAAAAAGAAGAACCCTTAGTTATAGAGTATAAAAAATTTAATACACACCCAATCTGATAAGCTAACTTTTTTTCATCACTTGATAAATAAGATAAATAGCTACTTAATTCTTTTTCAATAACCCTCTGGTCTAAGATATTTTTCGTGTGCCTTAAATAAACTAAATATGCAATAAATACTTTTTCTGATTGTTCTATTCCTACTAGGGGTATATTTAATATTAGGTTTAATGCATATGAAGCTCTAATTTTGGCTGTTTGCTCCCATCCCAAATCTGAAATGATACATGAGAGTTTTATTACTCTTAGCTGTTTACTTGATATTTTTAAACTTATAAATTTTAGATAAATATTTTTAATCCAAGCAAATGTCTTTTTATTAAATATCAAAAAACGACATCTGCTTTTAGCTATTAATTCTAAAGAAATTTGAGTTGGATCTAAAAGCCTTTGCTTTTTGGAAAGCTTTTCATAAATGAAACCTTCTCTAATCCCGTACCTTGGATAAATAAATTGCTCGCAGTTTGATAATTTTAACACCTTGTCCAATACTTCTATTGCAATATTAATATGTTTAACTCTGTTTACAGAAATTTTTGGAATTTTTTTCAGGTCATCGATTCCAAATTTTTGTATCTTTGATTTTAGTTCATAAAAATTTTTCCTTGAAATAGTTAAATTATGTATTTCATTAAAGGGCAATTTGTTAAAATAAATATAACATCTTGCAATTGACCTAAATGCCCCACCAATTAAATAGAAGTTTTTTTGGTTTTTATGTTTTGAATTTATTTCTTTGTTAATTTTTTTATGCTCTTTATGCTCTTTTGTGAAGTTTAATATACCCAAAGGAAAAGAGGATATATTTTTAATCTTATCTGGTGTAATTTGTGCTAATTCAAAACTTCCACCTCCCATATCAATAATGGTTCCATTGGCGCTTGGGATTGAAGATCGAACACCTAGTGTAGCATAGGTGGCCTCTTGACTTCCTGATAAAGTTATAACTTTTCCCTTAAAAACTTTTTGTATCTTATTTGTAATTTCTTTTTTGTTAGAGGCGTTTCGAATAGCTGCTGTGCATAAAGCGACAGAGTGGCTAGGTTTCATTTCGTCAATTATAGAATTAAAAAAAATTATTGAGTTAATACATTTCTTTTCAGCCTCTTTGCTTATTAACTGTGTTTCTGGAATAAATTCACCCAGCCCACAAAAAAATTTTTTATTGTATAGTACATTTGGGCTTCTCATATTACCTCTAAATACACATAATCGAACTGAATTTGACCCTATGTCTATTAATGCAATAGAATCTTTTTTATTAAACATAATTTATTTCATATATTTAACAGATGGTTGAAAAAAAACTATTTTTATTACGTCACGCTAAATCTTCATGGAATAATTTAGAATTAGATGATCATGAAAGAGCGTTATCTGAGAGGGGGGTTTATAGTTGCCAAGTAATGTCAACATATATTTCAAAAAAATTAAAATTTAAAGATATCTCAATTTTTTCATCGAATTCAAAAAGAACACAAGAGACATGCAAAAAAATCTTTAAAAATTCAATTAAAATTAATTATAAAAGAGAATTGTATACCTTCAATTTTGACGATTTAATTGAATGGATAAAAAAATTTAAAATTAACAAAAATTTAATGATAGTAGGACACAATCCAGCTTTGATGGATTTAATTAATTATATTACAAAATCTCATATTGGAAAATTTCCAACATGCGCACTTTGTGAGATTAATATATATATTAATTCTTGGAGTGAGATAAAAAAAAATTCTGCTGATATTAAAGAATTACAATTTGTAAAAAAACTTAAAAATTATAATTATAAAAATGAATAAGTATTTTAATAGAGAAATATCTTGGTTAAAATTTAATGAGAGAGTAAATGAATTATCTTTCGATAAAAATGTACCAATTCTGGAACGACTGAATTTTATAAGTATAGCTGCATCAAACTTAGATGAATTTTTTTCAGTAAGAGTGGCTGGTTTAATTGAACAGTTAAAACTCAGTCCTAATAAAAAAAGTTATGATGGAATGAAGATTGAAGACCAAATTAAAATTGTTGATTCATTAACAAGGGGTTTGATTAAAAAGCAAAATGAATCGTATGGTCAAATTGAAAAAGAATTAAAAAAAAATAAAATCTATATTATAAGAGATAGGTTCTTAAAAAAACATTTGTCCTACATAAAGAATTATTTTTTCAATGATATTAGTTCAATTCTGACACCTATTACGGTTGATAGTACACACCCTTTACCCTTTATACCAAATCTATGTTTGTGTCTTATCGCTAAAATTAAAAATAAAAAATCAAAAAAACAATTTATTTCAGTTATGAGAGTATCAGATTTAAAACAACGATTTCTTAAGATTATTGATAAACAGGGTATTTATTTTTATCCAGTAGAGTCAATTATTAATAGTTATGTTGGGGATATATTTCATGATTTTGATGTTCTTGATAAGAATTTATTTCGTGTAATAAGGGATAGTGATTTGGAGGTTTTGGAGGAGGCAGATGATCTTATCAGAGAGTTTAAAAAACTTGTCAGGGAAAGAAAAAGAGGAGAGATAATCAGATTAGACATTCAAAAAAGTCTTAATATTAATTTTAAATCATTCATTATTAACGAGTTGAATGTGTCTGAAAATGAAATTTTTGAATATGAAGATCTACTAGGGTTCGACCAATTGTCAGAAGTTTTTGGAAATATAAAAAACAAGAATTTAAATTATAAAAAATTTAAACCTCGTTTCCCACAACGAATAAATGATTTTGGTGGTGATTGTTTTGCAGCAATCAAAAAAAAGGATTTAGTTATACACCACCCGTTTGAGTCTTTTAATGTTGTTGTTAGTTTTTTAGATCAAGCATCAAACGATAAAAACGTTGTGGCGATTAAGCAAACTTTGTATCGCACTAGTGATCAATCGCCAATCATTGATGCACTCATTCGAGCTGCTGAGGCTGGTAAATCTGTAACAGCAGTTGTTGAATTAAAAGCAAGGTTTGACGAAGAAAAAAATCTACAGTGGGCATCAAATTTGGAAAAAGCTGGAGTTCAAGTAGTCTATGGTTTTTTAAATCTAAAAATTCATGCAAAAGTTTCCTTAATTTCTAGAAGAGAAAATAAAAATTTAGTCCACTATGTTCACTATGGTACTGGTAACTATCATCCTCAAACAGCAAAGGTTTACACAGATCTATCATTTTTTACTTGTAATAAAGACTTAGCATCTGATGCCATAAAGTTATTTCATTACATGTGTAGTTACAACTTGGCAAAAGATTTTAAACGAATATCTCTCTCCCCATATAACTTAAGACAAAAACTCTTCGAAAATATTGACTACGAAATAGGTTTATCAAAAATTCAAAAGCCAGCTAACATATGGATCAAGATGAATAATTTAGTTGATCAAGAAATAATTAACAAACTTTATGAAGCATCTCAATCAGGTGTGAAAATTACTTGTTTAATTAGAGGTATCTGCTGCTTAGTTCCTGGTGTTAAAGGAATGTCAGAAAACATAGAAGTTAAAAGTATTGTAGGAAGATTTTTAGAGCATTCACGTGTAGTTTGTTTCGGAAAAGGCAATAAACTACCCAGTAAAAAAGCAAAAATTTATATTTCATCTGCTGACTGGATGACTAGAAATTTTGACAGGCGCGTGGAAACATTAGTTCCTATCGATAACAAAACTGTTCACGAACAAATTTTATATCAAATTATGTACACTGCCATTAACGATAATCAAAATTCTTGGTTGCTCGACTCAGATGGAAATTATCAAAAAATAAACTCTAAACTAAAAATAGACTCACATAAATATTTTATGACCAACCCTAGTCTCTCAGGGAGAGGCACTGCTGCCAAAAAGGTCTATAAAAAAATAGAAAAACAATAAAATGTTATTTGTATTTTCTATTGCTGTTCTCTCATTAAACTTATTTTTGTTTTTTAGTACTTCAATTAATATTTTTATAATATCAATTATTTCTCAGAGTTTAGTTTATTTCATTTCTTATTATTTCTTTGAGAGCTATCTTGAAAAAAAAACTTTTAACCTAAGAAAATCTGACAATATGTTATTTACAAAAGTCCGAAATATTTTGGAAGAGACTCTTTTAGACAAAGAAAGACGCATCGAAGTTGGTGACAAACAAAGTTTGGAGTATCAAGACATTCTTAACTCCTTAGACCTCTCAATAGTTATTATAGATTATGATTATAATATCATATTCGTTAATAATATTTTCAAAGAGACATTTAATTTAGAAAATGCAGATAACCTTAAAATAGGTTTAAGAGACTTATCTTTGTCTGAAAATCTAAGTAACGCACTTAAAACTAAATCAAAAAAAAATTTTGAGTGGAACAGATTAATACCAAATGACCGATACTATGACGTTACAGGATTTCCTATTAATGATTTTTTTTGTGTTGCTTTTAAAGACATTACTGCAATTAAAAATCTTGAGATGGTAAGAACTGACTTCGTAGCTAATGTAAGCCACGAATTAAAAACTCCTCTCTCTTCAATAATAGGATATTTAGAAACACTTTTAACTGTTGATGATGAAAAAAATAGAAAAAAATTTATTTCAATCATTCAAGATCAGTCGAATCGAATGAACTCTTTGATCGATGATCTATTAAGTTTAAGTTCTATCGAGAATAAAAAAACTAATGAGAATGACCAATTTTGCAATCTATTAAATACTGTAAAAATTGGAATAAACTCATTGGAGTCAAAAATTTTAAAGAAAAAAATAAATGTTGATATTAATTTAGACCAATCTCTTTTAGTTGGATGCCCTCATGAAGAATTTATTCAAGTGGTTGTCAATATCGTTAACAACGCTGTTAAATACTCAAAAGATGGTACTAAAATTATAATTAATGCCCGAGAAAAAATGAATAGTAGCACTTTGACTGAATTTGTCGAAATTTCTTTCAAAGATAGTGGCATAGGCATTGCAGAAGAGCACATCTCAAGGCTTACTGAGAGATTTTATAGAGTAGACAGTGCACGATCTAAAGAGGTTGGTGGTACTGGATTAGGTCTTTCAATTGTGAAACATATTTTGACTAAAAACATGGGTTTTATTGACATAAAAAGTGAAGTTGGAAAAGGTTCAGAATTTTTGATAACAATTCCAAAGCACACGTAACAAAACTTTAACATATTTGTAACATTAGATTTATTTTCACGCAGTATTTATAAGTAATAACTAAAATTTAAAAAGGATATTATCTATGAAAAAATCAATTTTAACCTTTCTTGCTTTAGCAGTAAGCGTTCTTTTCTCTGCTGAAACTTTTGCAAGAGATCAAATCAATATTGTTGGTTCTTCAACTGTATACCCATATGGAACTGTGAACGCACAAAGACTTGGAGAGTCAGGTTTTAAAACCCCAACTTATAACCCAACAGGGACTGGTGGAGGAATGAAATTATTCTGTGCTGGTGTAGGCGTAGAACACCCAGACATTACTGGTGCCTCAAGACCTATGAAATCTAAGGAAGCGAAACTTTGTGTCGAAAATGGTGTAACCAATGTTGTGGAGGTAATGTGGGCTAATGATGGTATTACGTTTTCTCACTCAAACGCCGCTGAAAAAATGGATCTAACAAGAGCTGAGATTTGGACTGCTATGGCGGCTAAAGTAGTTGTAGATGGTGAGGTCGTAGAAAATCCTTACACAAAATGGAATGAAATTAATTCAAGCTTACCAGCATATAAAATAGAAGTACTGGTAGCCCCTCCAACATCTGGTACAAGGGACGCTTTTGACGGTAATGTAATGGAAAAAGGCTGTGCTGCGATGGGATATGAAGATATCACAGGTGGAGATGATGGATGTACAGATTACAGAGAAGACGGAAGGATTATTGAGATGGGTGAGAATGATACCCTTATCGTCCAAAAACTCGTAGAGGACAAAGAGCGTTTTGGCTACTTTGGATATTCTTATTTAAAAGATAATGGTGATAAATTACAACCTGCATCTTTAGAGGGAGTCGATCCTAGTGAAGAATCAATTGCTGCTTATGAGTATCCTGTTGCGAGACCCTTATTTATTTACTTAAAGAAAGATCACATTGGAGTTGTTCCAGGTATTCAAGAATTTGCACAAATGATGGTTTCCGATGAAGCAATTGGCTCTAACGGTTACCTTACAAAAATTGGCGCTGCTCCCATGGTTTCTGAATTATTATCAAGAACGAGATCAGATGTAGATACATTAGCTGCATTTGATGTAGTTGCCTGTGCCGACAAGAAACATCCTTTGAAAGATGCCGGCTACGCTTTCTCAGGTAAACTCTGCAAGTAATTATTCACATACTATTTATTTAAGGGCAAGTATACACTTGCCCTTATAAAAACCCTCGATAAATTAAGTTAATGATTTACTTTGCTCTTTTAATCTTAGTAATCATTTCTTATTTATTTTACTATATTGGTAAAAAAAGAGCTCTCAATTTAAAATTTAACGGCAACATTAAACTTTCCTCTCAACCTGATTATTTTGGGTACTATGTAGTCTTAATGGCATTGATTCCTGCACTGTTAATGTGGTTTGGGCTCCTGTTATTTAAAGGAAATTTTCAAGAAATGTTTGTCATGTCGCCCATTCTCTTTCCAGATATTTCTACCTGGAGTGATGGAAAGCTAGGCCTAATACTTAATAAACTTAATAATTTATCAGTCATAGTAAACCTTCCTTTAGACGATTTAACCAATGGTGAAAAATCAATTTTAAATATGGCAAGTGAGAACGAATTGACTGCTGCTAAAAATTTAGCAAACTTTGATAAAATTTATGGCTGGTCAAACCTTACTCTATTTATAATTCTTCCTATCATTTTAGGGTTTCTTGCCACAAGGTCGATTTCTGGGAAATTAAACGCACAACCAATTGTTGAAAAAATAATTACTTATATCATCAAAGGAAGTTCCTACATTGCGATACTAATAACTATTGGAATTTTCTTATCTCTAGTCTTTGAGGCAATAAATTTTTTCCGTTACGTAAACCCTGTTGATTTTTTCTTTAGTACCGGTTGGAATCCTAACCGAGCATTTGTTGTTGATGCTTCTGAGGGCTTTGATAAAGATGATCTCGAAAACGCATTTGGGTTTATACCATTACTTACGGGAACGCTTTTAATTGCAACTGTAGCTATGATTGTTGCTATTCCACTTGGTTTAATGTCAGCAATTTATCTTGCAGAATACGCCTCTAAAAGAGTAAGAGATATAGCTAAACCTATTATTGAAATTTTAGCCGGTATTCCAACAGTGGTTTATGGTTTTTTTGCTGCGCTCTCTTTAGCTCCTTTTATAAAAGATGTTGGTGAAAGTGTTGGTTTACCTGTCTCAGCAGAAAGCGCCTTAGCTGCTGGCTTAGCTATGGGTGTTATGATTATTCCATTTGTATCATCATTGAGCGATGATGTGATTAAAGCGGTTCCACAATCATTAAGAGATGGTTCTTATGCATTGGGAGCAACTAGATCTGAAACTATCAAAAAAGTTATATTGCCTGCAGCATTAGCTGGAATTATGGGCTCTTTTCTATTGGCTGTGTCAAGAGCCATAGGAGAGACAATGATTGTTGTAATGGCAGCAAGCTTAAGAGCAAACTTAACATTTAACCCTTTAGAACCTGCAACGACTATAACTACACAAATAGTAACAAGTCTTATTGGAGACGTAGAGTTTGATAATCCAAAAACACTTGTTGCATTTGCTTTAGGTTTAACTTTATTTTTAATGACATTACTTCTTAATATACTAGCCATAACTATAGTTAAAAAGTACAGAGAGAAATATGAATAGTTTAAATAAAAGACTATCTGCCGAAAAAAGATTTCAAGCATATGGACTTTTTGCAGTGGCCCTTTCTATGTTTTTTGTTTTAATATTGATGTGGAAAATTTTTTCTACTGGAAGTGGAGCTTTTGTAAGAACCACAATTGAGGCAAATGTTTTTTTTAATCCAGATTTTATCCAAGTAAATCAAAACTCTTTAGAAAAAGAATTATACAGAGCCTCTTATGTTGCTTTAGCCGATGATGTTGTAAGACAAAATCACCCTAACTTAAATGAAGAACAATTTATAAAAGTAAGAGAAATGTATACAAGAAAATTTGACTACCAATTAAGAGACTATCTTTTAGATAACCCAGATAAAATTGGACAATCGATAATAATGAAAATAACGGCATCATCTGACCTAGATCAAATTGTAAAAGGAAATTATCCAAGGGATGTGCCAGAGGCACAAAGAAAAATAAATGATTATCAATTATCTGTTTTAGATAAACTTACTTCAGAGGGAAAGGTTTCGTCAGTATTTAATTTTTGGTTTTTTACAAAGGGAGACTCTAGAGACCCAGAGACGGCAGGTATTTGGGGAGCGGTTATGGGATCTTTGTACGCTCTTATTATCTGTTTTTCATTTGCTTTTCCAATAGGATTATTAGCCTCTGTCTACTTAGAGGAATTTGTTAAACCTGGAAAGGTGACTGACATTATTGAAGTAAACATCAATAACTTAGCCGCTGTGCCTTCCATCGTATTTGGCTTGTTAGGTTTAGGAATGTTGATCGGAGTAATTGGTTTACCTTATCAAGTTCCGTTAGTTGGTGGTTTAGTATTAGGATTTATGACTTTACCTACAATAATTATTGCCTCAAGAGCATCACTTCGATCGGTACCACCTTCAATTAGAGAAGGAGCTTTGGCTGTTGGGGCCACTAAGATGCAAACAGTTTTTCATCACGTCATACCATTATCATTACCAGGAACACTCACCGGCACTATTATTGGAATGGCACAAGCATTGGGTGAAACAGCACCTTTATTGATGATAGGGATGGTTGCGTTTGTTATGGAAATACCTGGTGGACCCCTCGATCCTGCTACAGGACTTCCCTCTCAAATTTACCTCTGGTCGGAGAGTGCAGAAAGAGGATTTTTAGAGAAAACATCTGCAGGTATAATGTTATTGCTCCTATTTTTGATTATAATGAATACAGCTGCAGTTTTAATAAGAAGGAGATTAGAGGTAAAATGGTAGAGCAGGTAAATTCCTTTGCAATAAAAACAAAAAATGTTTCCGTTCATTATGGAAATAAAATGGCCATTGATGATGTTACTATAAATTTTACTAAAAATGATGTGACCTCACTAATTGGTCCCTCAGGCTGTGGTAAATCCACTTTTCTTAGGTGCTTGAACAGGATGAATGACGTTATTGACTCATGTAAAGTTCAAGGTGAATTCCTATTAAACGGAGTTACAGATATTTATGGAGATAGCATTCAAGTTGAAACGCTTAGAGAAAAGATCGGAATGGTTTTTCAAAAACCAAACCCTTTTCCAAAATCAATTTTTGAAAATGTCGCCTATGGACCTAAAATTCATGGGCTGGCATCAACCCAAAGTGAGTTGAACGATATAGTAATGGAGTCCTTAAATCGAGCAGGTTTATATGAAGAAGTAAAAGATAGAATGGATGACATAGCCACAGGTTTGTCTGGAGGACAGCAACAAAGACTTTGTATCGCTCGAGCCATTGCCATTAGGCCTGAAATCATTTTGATGGATGAACCATGCTCAGCTTTAGACCCAATTGCAACTGCTAGAATAGAAGAATTAATCAATGAATTGAAAGAAAACTATACTATTATTATTGTTACACACTCTATGTCACAAGCTTCTCGTATCTCTCAAAGAACTGCATTTTTTCACTTAGGCAAGTTAATTGAACATGGTGATACAAGTAAAATTTTTACAAAACCAGATAAAGAACAAACAAACGATTATATAACAGGAAGGTTTGGATAGAATGGAAAATACACATACAGATAAAAACTTTGAGCAAAAACTTAAACAATTGCAAGATGATCTAATCAAAATGAGTGAGATAGTTGAAAAACAGATTGAAATTGCTGTAAATGTAATCAAAACAAAAGATTCTCAAGATGCCCAACTAACCCAAAATCTTGACGAACAAGTAGATGTGGCCGAGAGGGACGTAAGAGATTTAAGTTTTGAAATTATGACCTTACATAGACCGGTGGCAAGTGATCTAAGACTTGTTTTTACAGCTTTAAAGGTATCAAAAGAGCTAGAAAGAATGGGGGATCACTCAAGAAATTTAGCAAAAAGAGCAATTTCAATATCCTCTTCCTTCGATGACGAATTAATAGAACAAATGTACAGCTTGGGTAGAAATGTTCAGTCCATGGTAAATCAAGTTCTAGATAGTTTTTTTAAAAAAGACGAATTAAAAGCTAAAACATCATGGAATCAAGATGCAGAAATAGATAAAGAGTATAAGTCTTTACTTAAAAATTTAATTGAAAGAATGCATAATAAGGAAACAAGTGTTGTTGATGAAGGCACTAAGCCAATTTTAATTGCAAAGTCCTTAGAAAGAATAGGGGATCATGCCACCAACATAGCTGAAGAGGTCATTTTTAACATCACAGGTCATTATATTGATTTAAAAAAATCTGATTTTGAATGACAGATAAAATTTTAATTGTTGAAGATGAAAAACCAATCTCTGAATTAATTGGATTTCATTTAGAAAAACAAAACTACCAAATAAAATTTTCATATGATGGAGAGTCTGCTATTCAAGAGATCGAACATTGGCTGCCTGACTTAATTTTATTAGATTGGATGCTGCCAAATATATCGGGCATTGAAGTTTTAAAGAGAATTAAAAGAAAAGATAATTTAAAAAATATTCCAATTATAATGTTAACAGCTAAAGGTCAAGAAGATGATAAAATTAGAGGTTTTGAATTAGGTGTGGAGGATTATGTAACCAAACCTTTTCTTCCAAGTGAGATCCTTGCTAGAATTAAATCATTACTTAAAAGAACAAAAGCAAGAGAAGAGAACGACTCACTCAAGTTTCATGATATAAACATTAATCTCACCAACAGAAGGGTAACAAGGGGTGAGAGAAAATTAAATTTAGGACCGACTGAATTTAATCTTTTAAAATTTTTTATTGAAAATAAAGGTAGAGTCTATTCTAGGCAGCAACTATTGGATAATGTTTGGTTAAATGACGCTTACGTTGAACCTAGAACAGTTGATGTTCACATAAGAAGACTCAGAAAAGAGCTGAATTTAACAGGAGAAAAAGATTTCATTCGAACAGTTAGATCCGCTGGCTACTCTATCGATTCAGAAAATTAAAATGATTAAAATTCTTGTACTTTGTACAGGTAACTCTTGTCGATCAATTATAACAGAGGGGCTTTTAAACCATTATGGGAAAGAATTTTTTAATGCTTATAGTGCAGGAAGCCACCCTGCAGGATATGTGCATCCATTAAGTATCAAAACATTAGAAAAAAATAAAATTTTCCTAGACAATTTTAAAAGTCAATCATGGAATGATTTTTCAGATATTAATTTTGATTTGGTTATTACTGTGTGTGATAATGCAGCTGGAGAAACTTGCCCCCTGTATCTCAAAAATACATTAAAGGCACATTGGGGTGTAGCTGATCCTGCAAAATTTAAAGGCACTGAAGAGGAAGCTGAGATAGAATTTTTAAAAGTATTCAATGTTCTTAAAAAAAGATGTCTTGCACTAGTTCAAAATTATAAGCAAAACAACTTATTAAATATCGATCAAATAAAAGAAATTGGAAATTTAATCTAAATTTAACTTTAATTTAATATAAATGATTATTTTATTAGGTGGAAGATTGGCATTTCCCCTGTGACTGAAACATAGACCTCCTCTACTTGTAGAAAAATCATGTCAATCTTCCCAAATTAATTAAATAAACCTAAGATTAAAACTATTCCATAGGCTGTTAGAGATAAAAAAATTGCAGCAGAGCCCAAATCTTTAGCTTTCTTTATTTTGTTTGACTTATCCATAGTAATTTTATCACAGGTATATTCTATTGCAGTGTTTAGAGCCTCAATACTAAGTATGAGCAAAGGTAAAATTATCAGCCAAAGTATGAACAAAAGAGCCGGTTGAAAAATTACGATGTATAGAGCAGACAAGGGAAACAATAATAGCTCTCTTCTTGCTGCTTTTTCTTGAAGGAGAATTTTTAGGCCTTCAATTGAACACCAAAAAGCATCTACTATATTTTTATTTTTAAAATCCATATCTGAAATTTAACTACTTATGTGAAGTTTTTGTTAAATCTTGACTTTTTATTTTCAATTAACCTTTTTTTAACTCTCCATCTAAGATTGCTTCGAACAATATATCCAATACAGTTTTGAGACCCACATCGACACGGGTGATCCTCGAAACAAAACATGTCATATCCATAGTCGTAGGACAGCTCCTCGCCTTTCTTAATATCTTTAATTGCGCTAATCCATATTTTTCCTTTGATGATATCAGTTTCACAATTAGGGTTGCAGGAATGATTAATATATTTTGCTAAATTCCATGTTACTTTTCCATTGATGTCGTATTTTTGATTCAGTGTAAAAATGTAAACAGACCCGACTGTTTTAGCCCTTTTGTTTGCCTCTATGTGAACATCAGCAATCTTGTCGGATTGAGCTTTAGTTATCTTTAACCCGCGATATTCAATGATTCTAGTGCCAGCACAGATATCAGCTTTTGCAAAAAGACCAGATGCATGAATTTTAGAATTTTTTCTAATATAAAGCTTTTGTGAAGAGCCCATTTAATAAAACTTTAACAATCCTCAATACTATCAATCGTAGATATATCTATTTTTAGATTCTATGCAAATCAAAAAACATCGATCCATATTCATTTCAGACATTCATATTGGCATACGTGCTTCAAAAGTAAAGGAGCTCTTACACTTTTTAAAATATAATGATTGTGATCATCTTTATTTACTTGGAGATATTATAGACGGATGGCGTCTAAAAAAAAATTGGTTTTGGAATCCTGATTTTAATACTTTCATACAAAAAGTTTTACGAAAAGCACGCTCAGGTACCAAAGTCTATTATATACCTGGAAACCATGATGAAGTTTTTTCAGATTATTGTGGTTTTTCATTTGCAAACATTAAAGTTCGAAAAAATAGAATTCATACAACAGCGAACAATAAAAGACTTCTCTTAATGCATGGGCATGAATTTGATGGAATAGTTCTAAATTCAAAATGGTTAGCAAAGATAGGTGCCGTCCTTTATGACTACTCTGTTTGGTTTAATAATATTTTAAATTTCTGTCGAAGAAAACTTGGTCTTTCGTATTGGTCTTTATCAGGATATTTAAAAACACGAGTAAAAGATGCTCAACGATATATTGAAAATTTTGAAAATGCATGTCTTGAGAGAATAAAAAAAAATAATTGTGATGGAATTGTTTGTGGTCATATTCACCATCCCCAAATAAAAAAAATTGGTGATAAGACATATCATAATCTAGGAGATTGGGTAGATAGCTGTAGTGCGATGGTTGAGGACTTTAAAGGCAACTTGGAGTTAGTCTTTTGGAATGAAAAAAAAATCCAGTCTTTAGAAAAACAAACTCTTAATAAGGTATCTGCAGCTTGAAATTATTATTAGTAACAGATGCATGGAAACCTCAGGTAAACGGCGTCGTCCGTTCTTATCTGAATACCATACCGGAATTGGAAAAAATGGGTATGCAGGTAGAGGTAATACACCCTGAGTTATTTAAAGTTCGCTTTGGCCTTCCTTCGTATAATGAGATTAAAGTTGTGATTACTCGCAAAAAAACATTGAAAAATATGATGGATCAGATCAATCCTGATCATATTCACATTGCTACAGAGGGCCCCCTAGGTTTTTTGGCCAGAAAAATATGTCTTTCAGAAAAAATTATTTTTACAACTTCATTTCATACTCGTTTCCCTGAGTATATTCAACAACGTATAAAAATACCTGCAAGTTTCTTTTATTTCTTCATAAAGCATTTTCACAATAAAGCGAAAAAAGTTCTTGTTCCTACCCCATCCATGCAGGCTGAATTAATAAATATGAATTTTAAAAATACCGTTGTTTGGTCAAGAGGTGTCGATCATCAAAAATTTGGCAACTATCAAAAATTAGACTTGGGCCCAGGACCAATATTTTCTTATATCGGTCGAGTGGCTACTGAAAAAAATATTCAAGCTTTTTTAGATTTAGATTTAGAAGGTACTAAAGTTGTCGTTGGCGATGGACCACAGTTAAATAAACTAAAAAAAAAAAATACAGATATAAAATTTGTTGGTTACCAGTTTGGCCAGAATTTAGTGAATTACTATGCTAGTTCAGATGTAATGGTTTTCCCTAGCAAGACTGATACCTTTGGAAATGTGGTAACCGAGGCAAATGCAACCGGCACACCAGTCGCTGCTTATGATGTAACAGGTCCTAAAGATATTATCGTTAATGGGGTCAACGGTTTTATTGGTGATAACTTAAAAGATAATGTTTTGAATTGTTTGACTATCGATAGAAAAAAATGTCAAGAATATACAAAAAAATTTAACTGGTATGAGTGTTCCAAGGTTTTTTATGATAATATTGTGGCTTGAACTTTACACATACTCTATCTGATTCTAAAAATTGGATTATCAATCATAAAGACCAACTAGAGATTAATTGGAGTGAAAAAGATATTGAGCTTCACCTCAATAAAGAAACAAGTTTTAATATTTATCTTCTAGATCAAACTAACGTCAAAGGTGCTTTGATAGGACATTTTTTATATCAAGATCAAAAGTTCAGTGAATTTGAAATTTTACATATTGCTGTTTTGCCTGAATTTAGAAACCAAGGGTTGGGAAGAATGATTTTAGAAGAGCTTGAAAAACAACTCAAAAGTACTGGAAAATCCTTTAAAATCTTTCTGGAAGCGAGTGCTATTAATAATTTTGCTATTAAACTTTATGAAAAATTAGGCTATAAAGCCTACAATGAAAGAAAAAACTATTATCGGAGTAAGTCTATAAACGCTCCAAATACGCAAGACGCAATTTTGTTTGCAAAATCCCTTAATGCCATCAAATAAGAAATTTTATATTAGAACATTTGGTTGTCAGATGAATGTTTACGATTCTGATAAAATGAAAGATATTTTTCTATCGCATAATATCAATCAAACAGATGACTTTCAAAATGCAGACTATGTAGTTTTAAATACTTGCCACATCCGTGAAAAGGCAACAGAAAAAACATTTTCAGATTTAGGAAAAATTCATAAAAAAGGAAAAGAAGACCAAAAAGTTATTGTTGCTGGTTGTGTAGCTCAAGCTGAAGGTGAATTAATTCAAAAAAGGGCACCTTACGTGGACTTAGTGATCGGACCACAATCCATTCAGTCATTAAATAAATTTTTAGATAAAAATAATTTACCTAAGACTTCTATCACTGAATTTGATGTAAATGAAAAATTTGACACGCTCAATCATATTAAAACAAATACATCGAATAAATCTGCATTTGTGACTATTCAAGAAGGTTGTGATAAGTTTTGTCATTTCTGCGTTGTTCCTTATACAAGAGGATCAGAATACTCAAGAACAGTTAAGGAAATCTCTGATGAGGTTAAATCTTTAATTGATCAGGGGGTGGTGGAATTCACACTTTTAGGTCAAAATGTTAACGCCTATCATGGTTTAGACACTCAAGGTCAATCAAATAATCTAGCATCTCTTATTAACAGTATTAGTTTAATAGATGGAGTTGAAAGAATAACCTATTCTACAAGTCACCCTGTGAATATGACTGATGACCTAATTTTACTTCATGGTGAAAACTCTAAACTTATGCCTTATCTTCATCTTCCTGTTCAATCAGGTTCTGACAAAGTTTTAAAATTAATGAATAGAAAACATACTAGGGACTATTATTTTGAAATCATCGAAAAGGTCAGAAAAGTAAAACCCGATATAGCGCTCTCCTCGGACTTTATTATTGGTTTTCCTGGAGAAACAGATAAAGATTTTGAAGACACAATCGATCTAATTGAAAGAGTTAAATACATGAACTCTTATTCTTTTAAGTACAGCCCAAGACCAGGTACGCCTGCGGCTGATCGTGAAGAAATAGATGAGGCAATTCTCAATGAGCGTTTAAAGATCACACAAGATTTACTCAATGAACAACAAATTGAATACAACAACCAGTTTGTTAAAAAGACAGTGCAAGTATTAATTGATGGTGCTGGTAAACACACAGGACAAATCAAAGGCAAGTCACAATTTAATCAAAGTGTAGCCCTGCGGGGAGATAAAGAAATAATAGGTCAAATAATTCCTGTGCAAATCAAAGAGGTTTTAACACACTCATTATTAGGAGAAAAAATTTAGTTGAGTCCTGTAAATATCTCTTCCCATCAAAAACAACTAGAGTTTGAGGATAATCAATTTCTGTCAAGCCTATTTGGCTACCACGATAAAAATTTAAAGGTCTTAGAGAATAAATTTAAAGTAAAGCTATACACAAGAGGCAACCTTTTATCTATAAAAGGTAATAGAGACCCAGTTGAAAAAGCCTACTTTATTATTCAAGGCTTATATCAAAAATTGAAGAACAACGATATTTCTGCAGAAGAAATAGAAAACAATATTGATTTAGCAAAACCTACATATATCAAAGAACAAATCGAACAAGATCAGAAATTTCAAATCAATACAAAATTAAAAACAATTTATCCCAAGACTAAAAACCAAGAGCTCTTTTTAAAAGAAATGAGATCAAAAGATGTCGTTTTTGCTGTTGGTCCAGCGGGAACAGGAAAAACTTACTTAGCTGTTGCATACGCAGTTAGTCTTTTTGTAGAAGGAAAAATTAATCGATTAATATTATCAAGACCAGCAGTTGAAGCGGGTGAACGATTAGGCTTTTTACCTGGAGATATGAAAGAGAAAATTGACCCCTATTTACGACCACTTTATGATGCCTTGTATGAGATGATGCCAGGTGAAGAAATTGACCGAAAAATGGTAAATAATCTTATAGAAATAGCTCCACTTGCCTTTATGAGAGGAAGAACATTAAATAAATCCTTTATCATTTTAGACGAAGCACAAAACACCTTATCGACACAGATGAAAATGTTCTTAACTAGATTAGGACAAAACTCAAAAATGGTTATCACTGGAGATTTAAGTCAAAAAGATTTACCCGATAATGCAAAAAGTGGAATGCAGGATGCAATGGAAAAATTAGAAAAAGTTAAAGACATCGGGTTTGTTCATTTAAATAGTAGTGATGTATGCAGACATACACTAGTAGAAAAAATAATTAATGCTTACGATAAGTAATTTTGAGGATTAGTAATAAAAAATTTGTGATTGAGATAATTGGAGACAAGAATTTAGAGCAATTTCTAAAATCCTCCAAGGAAAAGCTAAAAAAGTTGTCAGAATATTTTCAAACAATCCACCAAGCTGATCATCAAACACAACTGACAATAAAAATAGTTTCTAATGAAGAAATTAAAAGCATGAACAAAAAATTTAAAAATAAAAATAAAATCACTGATGTGTTATCTTTCCCTGATGGAGACTTTTCTGGTGATATTGCTATTGCAGATAGTTATATTTTAAATCGCAATAAAAAAATTAACGAACAAAACTTTTTTATGCTAGTGAGTCATGGATTACATCATTTATTTGGTTATCATCACTACGATAAACAATCGAGAAGTAATATGAGATTTTTAGAAAACACACTGATGAAACTATTAGGTTTAAAAAAAGTACATGAAAATTAAAAAAAATTTAGCAATAAAATTAGTCAAAGAACTAATTCAAGACGAGAATTTTAAAAAAGATATTATTGATCTTATCTCGGCGACTTCAGATAGTTCAGGGATCGCCAAGAATGAAGAAAAAAAAATCTTTAATAATCTTTTAAAGGTACACAAAAAAACTGTTGATGATGTAATGGTTCCAAGAGGTGAAATAATTTTTATTGATCAAAATATCGATAAAGAAAACATCATTAAAATTATCAATAAAGAAGCTCACTCAAGAATGCCAGTCGTAAAAAAGGACTTAGAACATTGCTTGGGAATGGTTCATATCAAGGATTTATTCAAGAAAATCAACAATAAGTCTTTTAATATCAAGAGTTTGTTAAGAGAGGTCATTTATATTCCCTCTGCTACACCTGTTTTTAACCTTCTTCAAAAAATGAAAAAACAAAACATCCATTTAGCAATTGTCATGGATGAATTTAATAGTGTTACTGGTTTGGTTACCATCGAAGACTTAGTGGAAGAAATAGTAGGTGAGATTGAAGACGAACACGATAAGGATGAAGCACCGATGTTTCGACAAAAAAACAATAATATAATTATGGATGCCGCAATGCTTGTTGATGATTTTGAAAGAGAATTTGATGTCAATATTCCAGATGATTTAAAAGAGGATGTGGGAACTATAGGTGGTATCATATTTAATATAGCTGGTCGTATACCAAAGAAAAAAGAAAAATTTACAATAAATAAAAAATTATCTTTCACCATTCACAAGGTATCAACAAGAAAAATTCTTGAAGTTGTGGTTAGTGGTGTCAAATCTCAATAATCTACTGCCCTATCTCACTAGGCCAATAAGCTTAATAATTATCTTTTCTATTGTTTATGTATTTTCTCTTCCTCCATTTGGAGTATCTGTTTTCTATTACTTATCATTTTCAATCATTTTTTATAATATTCTAACTAATAATAATTTTTCAAAAAAAAACATATTTTATTTTTTCTTATTTACTCAAATAATTACATTAAGCTGGATTACACAGTCCTTTTATTCAGGAGGTTTTGGGTATTTATTCTTAGGTATTATTTTAGTTGGTGTACTCTCTATATTTATTGCATTCTTACATTATTCAGCAACAATTCTCATCTTAGTTACATTTAAAAAAAAATTTTTACAGATTTTCTTATTACCACTAGGTTTATCTATAGTAGAAATAGTAAAGGAATTTATTTTTGGAGGCTTCCCTTGGAATCCTAGTGCAATTATATATTACAAAAATATTTGGATCTTAAAATCTCTACCATTTTTAGGCGTTTATGGTTTGGGATTAGTTATCCATTTGATTGTGGGTTTAATTATTTATTTTCTCTATTTCAAAAATAAAGTTATAACTTTTAGTTTATCATCAGTGCTTGTTTTAATTTATGCATTTGGTTTTTTTGAAAATAATACTGAGAGAAAAACAAACAATGAAACTCTAAACATTCTTTTAATTCAACCTAATCTTTATGAGTCATTAGTAGAATTTGATGTTCTAAGAAACCTTGAAATATATGAAAAATTAACCTTAGAAGCTCTTACTAATTCTCCAAAAGCAGATTTAATAATTTGGCCTGAAGGCTCATTACCAATTGATTTGAATAACAGGGACGGACTTCTTAGTAGATTATCTTCTTTAATTAACGAGGATCAAAAAATAATAGTTGGGTCGAGTGCTATCGAGGAAAACCAATTATTTAATCGTCTATATATCATCGATCATCAAGGAAAGATTATTGATTTTTATGATAAACAAAAGTTGGTTTTATTTGGAGAATACATTCCCTTTGTAAAACCTTTTGTAAGCAAGTTTTTAAATTTAGGAATGAACTATACTCCTGGAATTAATCAAAAAATCTTAAAATTACCTAAAAATATAAATGCTGTTCCAATGATTTGTTTTGAGTCTATTTTTAATTACAAATCAATTAATACTGAGGTTTGTAATGCTGATATGGTAATACAAATTTCAAATGACTCTTGGTTTGGTAAATGGTACGGGCCACATCAACACCTGGCTAATTCCCTTTTAAGAAGTGTTGAATTCCAAAAACCTCTCATAAGATCAACACCTTCAGGTATTACATCTGTTGTTGATTATTCGGGTAAAATTATTGAGACTATTTCAACAAACAAAAAAGGTTACCTCTATTATCAACATCCAATTAATAAATATAAATCAAATTGTTCATCAACTTTATTTCCAGTTACTCTTATGATTTTCTTAATTTTTTTATTTAGTTTTTTATATGTTCGAATCAAAAAATAAATACTTTGGTAGAAAAAAAGGAAAGTCATTTGTAAGACTCGAGCAATACTCGAAATTTCTTAAAGAACCAAACAAAAGGTTATTTAATAAAATCAAAACACCAAGAATTTTAGAAATTGGAATTGGTGATGGAGAAAAAATTAGTGAAGATGCAAAACTATATTCAAAAATTAACTTTATTGGTTGTGATATTTTTGCTGATGGAGTTCTAAGAGCTATCAGAAACTCTGTTGATGATAATCTGAAAAACCTTCAAGTATTCCATTTAAACATTCAAGATCTTTTACCATTCATACCAAACAATTATCTTCAAGAAATAAGAATATATTTTCCAGATCCGTGGCCAAAAAATAAACACAAAAAAAGACGAACTGTTAACCAACCACTTGTAAAAGATCTCACTAAAAAACTAAAAAAAAATGGATTTGTTCGTTTTGCAACTGATCACGGTGACTATTTTATTGAAGCTTTAGCCTTGATGAAAAAGTTCAAATACACCATGCCAGATATCAGCCCTAAATGTTGGAAATATAGTGATTCCAACGCTTTGCACACTAAATTTGAGAAAAAAGCCTTAGACAAAAATCATAAATTATTCTATTTTAGCGTTCTTAAAAATTATTAACCAACGATGAGGAGGTGGGTTATCCCGCCTTTTTTTTTAACTAGAAAAGATAATGCTAAATAACACAGAAATATTAAAAGTTGCCGAAGTCGTCTCACAAGAGAAGGGCATCGAAATGGATATAGTAATGGAGGCTCTTGAAGAGTCTTTTGAAATTATTGGAAAATCAAAATACGGAATGGACAATAACATTAAAGCATCTATTGACCGCATGACAGGAAATATAAGTTTATCTCATATTAAAGATGTGGTTGAAAAAATTGATCCTGTTTTGCAGGCAAATCAAATTTTATTAGATCACGCTAAAAAATATGATGCTGATACTGAAATTGGAAAACAAATAACAATTCCTTTACCGTCCGTAAACTTTGGAAGAGTTACTGCCAATATGGCAAGGCAAGTTATTTACTCCAGAGTTAGAGAAGCTGAAAAAAGAAGACAGTTTAATGATTTTAAAGATCGTGTCGGAGAAGTTTTGTCGGGTATTGTTAAAAGAATTGAATTTGGAAATATTATTGTTGATCTTGGTAAAGCTGAGGGATTTTTGAGAAAAGATGAACTCATTCCAAGAGAGAATTTTAAAAATGGTGATCGTATTAGAGCTTATTTCTTCGATATAAAAGAAGAGGCCAAAGGACACCAAATTTTTCTTTCAAGAACTCACCCTCAGTTTATGGCAAAATTATTTGAACAGGAAGTACCTGAAATATATGAAGGTCAAATAGAAATTTTATCTGTTGCAAGAGACCCTGGTAGTAGAGGAAAGATTACAGTTCGTGCGAACGATAAGTCCATCGATCCAGTTGGGGCATGCGTAGGTATGAGGGGTTCAAGAGTTCAGGCTATTGTTAATGAATTACAAGGTGAAAAAATCGATATCGTAAATTGGTCAGAGCTAAAGTCAATGTATGTTCAAAATGCCATTGCGCCCGCACAAGTTGCAAAAGTTAACGAATTTGAAGACTCTAATAGAGTAGAGATAGTCTTACCTGAGGATCAGTTAAGTATTGCTATTGGTAGAAGAGGTCAAAATGTAAAATTAGCTTCAATACTTACCAATCTTGAAATTGATATACTAACTGAAAAAGAAGACGCAGAAAGAAGACAAGAGGAATTTAAAAAAATCACTTCTCTTTTCGCCGAAAAACTTGATCTCGAAGATATGATTGCACAATTATTGGCCGTCGAGGGATATACTAGTATTGAAAAAATTGCTAATGCTTCAATCCAAGACATAGAGAAAATTGAAGGATTTGATAATGAGCTTGCTGCTGAGATATATGCGCGTGCAACGCAGTATATGGAAAACGAGAAGGCAGAACTTGAGAAATTAATTCAATCTTCGAAGCTAGATGATTACGTCAAAGGAATTTCAGAGTTTGATAATAAAATTTTAGCTACATTGATTGAGAACAATATTTTTTCACGTCAAGATCTTGCAGATTTAGCTACTGATGAATTAGTAGGTAGAGACGGCATACTACAAAAAAGAGTTGAAAAATCTGCTGCAGAAAAAATTATTATGGATGCTAGGGAGATTTATCTTAATAGCTAATTTTGAATGACAAAAGAGACAAAGAACACAAATACATCTTCGGCTAAACCTTCTACGCCTACCTCTACAACATCTGCTCCTCCCAGAAAAAAATTGACTCTCAATACAACAGCATTTCAAAAAAAACTGTCTTCTATTTCAGTTAATAATCTTTTAGATGAAGAACCAGACTACGAAAAAATGCCCAGTCTTGCAAAGACTAAAAGAAATAGAGAAAAACAAAAAACAAAATTTAAACCAAATTTAACTAGCTCTCAAAAAATTGTCCGTGAAGTTGACATACCTGTAAAAATTTCTGTGCAGGAATTAGCAAGTAGAATGTCAGAAAAAACAGGTGATGTTGTAAAAGCTCTTATGAAAAGTGGAATTATGGCTACTGCTAATCAATACATAGATGGAGACACTGCAGAACTTATTGTTACAGAATTAGGGCATACACCGAAAAGAGAAGAGGCGATCAGTTTAAAAGATGAAATTGCAAATCACCAAAAAACAAAAATATCCAAAATTTCGCCCAGACCTCCAATTGTAACTGTGATGGGCCATGTTGATCACGGTAAAACATCTTTGTTGGATGCACTTAGAAATACAAATGTAACTTCAAAAGAGTCTGGTGGAATTACTCAACATATTGGTGCGTATCAAATTCAACATAAAAACAATCCTATTACTTTTTTGGATACACCTGGTCACGCAGCTTTCTCAAATATTCGCTCTAGGGGAGCAAATTTAACAGATCTTGTTGTATTGGTAGTTGCTGCTAACGATAGTGTTAAACCTCAAACAATTGAAGCAATTTCTCATGCTAAAGCAGCAAAAGTTCCTATTGTTCTTGCAATTAATAAAATGGACTTACCAGATGTTGATCCAAGCATTGTTAGAAATGATTTGTTAACTCACGAGGTAGTTGTAGAAAGCTACAGTGGAGATGTATTAGAAACTGAAATATCTGCAATTAAAAAAACAAATCTAGAAAAATTATTAGATAACATTTTATTACAAGTAGAAATTCTAGATCTTAACGTCGAACATAACAAACTCGCTGAAGCAATTGTAGTTGAGTCTAAAATAGAAACAGGAAAAGGACCTGTTGCAACAGTAATAGTAAAAAATGGAACTTTTAAAGAAGGCGACCATTTTACTTGTGGTTCGTCTTATGGAAGAGTTAGAGCTTTACTTGATGAAAATGGTAGCAGAATTAAATCAGCTAGCCCAGGCATGCCTATTGAAGTGTTGGGTTTTGACTCAGTGCCACAAGCAGGTGATACAGTTTATGTTATGCCAAATGAGGATATTGCGAAAGATATTACAGAAAAAGTAAAAGAACAAAAAAAATTAGAAAATACTGAAGCAGTTAAAAAATCATCACTAGAGGAAATGATGGCTAATGTATCAAAGGGAGATATGAAAAAACTTCCAATCATTGTCAAAGCAGATGTTCAAGGATCTCTTGAAGCAATAGTTTCCTCACTAGAAAAAGTCGGCAATGAAGAAGTTAAAATCAATGTCGTCCATAACGCTATTGGTGCAATTAATGAAAGTGATGTAAGTTTAGCAAATTCTGCACAAGGGCTAGTAATTGGTTTTAACATCAGAGCTATCCCACAAGCCCGAACAATCGCAAAACGTGATAAAGTAGATATACGATATTATTCAATTATTTATGAATTAATTGATGATATGAAAAAAATGCTCTCTGGTCTCCTCACTCCAGACACTAAAGAGGAAATTATTGGTCATGCCGAGGTTCGTGATACTTTCAAATCCTCAAAGTTTGGTACAATTGCAGGCTGCTTTGTTACTGACGGTATGGTCCAAAATTCTGCTAAAATCAGGCTTGTTAGAGAAGGTAAAATCATACATGAAGGAGAAGTCGGTACCCTTAAGCGATTTAAAGATGATGTCAAAGAGGTTAGAGAAAACTACGAGTGTGGTATCTCTTTCAAAGATTATTCAGATATTTTGGAAAAAGATGAAATTGAATTTTATGTAACTAAGGAAGTTCAAAAAGAATTATAGTGTGGACAACAAGCCAAGTTTTCGAACCAAAAAAGTTGAACTATCAATTAAAAGACTTGTATCCGAATATCTCGTAACCCAAAAAGATTATCTTTTAAAATTTCCAACTGTTCGTTTCGAAATTACTGAAGTAAGAGTAAGTAAAGATTTAAGATTTGCAAAAATTTATCTTATTCATAATATTTCAGTGGAGGAATTTAAGGAATTTAATAAACTTTATCTGAGAGAAATACAAAGTCTAATAGCGAGAACTCTTACAAGCAAATATACTCCAAAAATATCTTTAATTTTTGATGAATCTTTTCAAGAGTCTTTAAAAGTACAATCGCTTCTTGATAAATTATAGATCTTGGTAAAAGAAAACTTTCACAGTGATGGATGGCTATTAATAAATAAACCACAGGGTATAGAGTCATTTGGAGTTATTAGAAAATTAAAATTTCGTTATTCGTTTAAAAAAATTGGCTTTGCTGGAACTCTGGACCCTTTAGCTTCTGGTTTATTATTAGTAGGTATTAATAAAGCTACCAAGAAAATACCAGATATACATCAAGAAAAAAAAAGTTATGAGGTTGAGATACGATTTGGTGCTTCAACAAATACTTTAGACTCAGAGGGTAGATTCTTTAAAATGGAGTCTTCCTCGCATAATATAAATGAAAGAGTTTCACATTTAAAAAAGTTCATAGGAACATATCAACAAAAAATACCAGACTTTTCTGCGCATAAATTAAATGGTAAAAATTTTTATGAACTCGCCAGAGATAATAAAGCTATAGAAGATCGTTATAAAAAAGTATCAGTTCAAAGTTTAAAAATTCTATCTTCTAATAGCTCAAAAATGAGAGTTGAGTTGAATTGCCATTCAGGGTTTTATGTGAGGGCATTTGCAGAAGAATTTGCACATTCCCTGGGTGATATAGCTTATGCAAGTATGATTAAAAGATTGAAAATAGGGACTTTTGATATAAATCAAGCTATTCCTTATGAAAAAATCCTTGATTTCTCAAGTATAAATGATTTACATACCAATCTGATTACCATTTGAACTGGGCGACATCCTGGTCAGATGAAGTTTACTTTGAAAGGAGTATTGATGTCGGAAATACAAATAAACGATATAGCTCGTGCTGATAATGACACTGGTTCGCCAGAGTCCCAAATTTTTTTTCTCACAAAAAAAATTAATCTTTTAACAGAACATATCAAAATCCATAAGAAAGATTTTCATTCTCGTAGAGGTCTGCTGATGATGGTTGGTAAAAGAAATAGATTGATGGCGTATTTAAAGAAGAGGAATGTAGGAAAGTACACAGAAGTAGCAGATAAACTAAAGCTAAGAAAAAAATAATTTTTAATTAGCTATAAAGAAAGAGGAAGATGAAAATAGAACATAAATTTGAGTTGGGTAACCAACAAATTACATTAGAAACAAATAGAATAGCAAAACAAGCTGATGCATCTGTGGTTGTAACCTGTGGTGAAACAATGGTTATGGCTAATATTTGTGCAGCAAAAACACAAAAACCTGATATTGATTTTTTTCCATTAACGGTTAACTATCAGGAAAAATATTACGCTTCAGGTAAAATACCTGGGGGATTTTTTAAGAGAGAAGCAAGACCGACTGAAAGAGAAACATTAACAAGTCGTTTAATTGATAGGCCTATTAGACCTTTATTTCACAAAAACTTTAAAAATGAAACACAAGTAACATTAACTGTCCTATCTTACGACAGTGTTGTTGATCCTGATATTATTGCTATGTATGCAACTGGCGCAGCATTAGCTATTTCAGGACTTCCTGTGGCAGGCACTTTGGGTTCTGCCAGAGTTGGATATATAGATGGACAGCTAGTTGCAAATCCTACTATCCAGGATATGGAAAACTCTGAACTAGATCTTGTTGTAGCTGGAACAGAAGAGGGTGTCCTAATGGTTGAGTCTGAAGCCCAAGAACTCTCTGAGAACATCATGCTAGAGGCAGTAATGTTTGGACATGATTTTTATCAGACATTTATTAAAGAAGTTCAAAGATTTGCAAGCAAAACAGAAATTAAGACTTTTGAAGTCCCAAGCCTACCTGATTTTTATGAAGGTTTACAAAAAGACATTAAAAGTAATATTTCAGATCCTATTCGTGAAGCATACGGTTTAGTTGATAAGCAAGAGCGAAGTCAAAAACTCACAGAGATCAGATCCTCTATTGTCGATAATGTTGAAGATGACCAGATTTTAGCCGCGACAACAATCATTAAAGATATAGAAAAAGACGTAGTTCGAGGCGATATTATCAAAAATAAAAGCCGTATTGATGGAAGAAAATTAGATGAAGTAAGACAAATTACATGTGAATTAGACATTCTTCCTAGAGCTCATGGTTCAAGTCTTTTTACTCGTGGAGAAACTCAAGCATTAGTTGTTACCACATTAGGAACGGGCGATGATGAGCAAATGATAGACTCTCTTGATCCTATGCATAAACAACATTTTATGTTGCATTATAATTTTCCTCCTTACTCTGTAGGAGAAGTAGGAAGAGTAGGAGCAACTGGTAGAAGAGAAATTGGTCATGGAAAACTAGCATGGCGTGCAGTTCATCCAATGTTACCGAAAAAAGAGGACTTCCCCTACACACTAAGATTAGTATCCGAGATAACTGAGTCTAATGGTTCTAGTTCTATGGCTACAGTATGTGGATCATCTCTTGCTTTGATGGCAGCGGGTGTACCAATTAAAAAACATATTGGTGGTATTGCAATGGGTCTAATCAAAGAGGGTGAGGACTTTGTGGTGCTTAGTGATATCCTAGGAGATGAAGATCACTTGGGCGATATGGACTTCAAAGTTGCTGGCACTATGGATGGTATTACTTCTCTTCAAATGGATATTAAGATTACAAGTATTACTAAAGAGATTATGGAAATTGCTTTAAATCAAGCATCAGGTGGAAGAAAACATATAATTGGTGTCATGTCAGATGCCTTACCAGAAGCTAGAACAAAATTTTCTAAGCATGCTCCTCAAGTAATCTCTATCACTATTGATAAAGCTAAAATAAAAGATGTTATTGGCTCAGGCGGTAAAGTAATTAAAAACATAGTCGAAGTTTCTGGAGCAAAACTAGAAGTCAATGATGATGGAATTGTAAAAATTGCATCTAGTAATGAAGAGTCAATTAATAAAGCTAAACAAATGGTGGAAGACATTGTAGCAGAACCTGAAGTTGGAAAAGTCTACACAGGTAAAGTTGTAAAAATTGTTGAATTTGGAGCCTTTGTAAACTTTATGGGTGCAAGAGACGGATTACTTCATGTCTCACAAATTTCACAAAAAAGAGTCGAGAATGTCTCTGATGTTTTATCTGAGGGACAAGAAGTTCAAGTTAAAGTGCTCGACGTAGATCGTGCGGGTAAAGTAAAGCTCAGCATGAAAGAAGTTTAAAAAAAAATTAGTAGCGCAGATAATAGACATATTTGTGCTACTTTTTCAAAAATTATTTAAGGATACTTGAGAGAAGATTTAGCAGTTGCAACTTTATTGGTACCTTCATAAGCCTTTATAATCCATTCGTATGTATGTTTACCATTTGGTGGACATGGACTTTTGTATTTAAATGCCCCTGGTTCTATGACTGAGCTACCATCATAATTGTTTATTTTACCACCACCATGGTTATATGTTGGAACATTTTTATCTATCATTCTAAAGGTAAGCTTTGTAACTCCATCGGGAAGCCCTTTGAGTTCAAATATGGGATTATTAACTCTGTTTGGATTACCTGTGGTGCATTTTGGTATGTCGCCCCATTTAAAAGTGAATGAAAATTCAGCATATAGAGGGCTTTGAAATAAAATTAAAACTAAAGGCACCAAAAGTAATTTTCTCATAAGTAAATGTAGCATCAAAAATCATATTTTTCTATAAATCTTGAATGCTCATTCCTACATTGTTATAGCCATTATCTACGTAAAGTATTTCACCTGTAACACCTTTAGAAAGATCGCTCATTAAGTAAACAGATGACTTACCAATATCTTCTAAAGACAATGGTTTTTTGATAGGAGAATTTTCAATTGTATAATTATAAATTTTTCTTGATTTGTTTATAACGGCACCTGCTAAAGTTCTCATCGGACCAGCTGAAATTGCGTTAACTCTAATTCCTCTTTCACCCATATCAACAGCAAGATACTTTATAGAAGTTTCCAATGCAGCCTTTGCAACACCCATTACATTATAACTTTGCATATATCTTGTTGACCCATAATAAGTAAGAGCCATGATAGATGCACCATCATTCATTTTTGGCGAAAGCATTCTCACCATTTCAGTTAGAGAGTATGCAGAGATATGAAGCGTTTTGAGAAAATTTTCTCTAGTGGTATTCAAATATTTACCTGAAAGTTCATTTTTATCTGAATAGGCAACGGCATGAACAAAAAAATCAATATTTCCTTTAATGCCATTACAAACATTTTCAAGTGAAGATGTTTCAGATACGTCACAAGGCATAATTCCTAAGCAGTTAATTTTCTCAGATAGGGGTTCAACTCTTTTTTTTATTGAGTCATTCTGATAGGTTAAATACATACTTGCACCTTCATCACTCAAGGACTTTGCAATGCCCCACGCAATAGAATGATCATTGGCTATACCTACAACCAATCCTTTTTTGCCCTCTAAAATTTTACTCATTAAAACTAGTTAGATAGATAGATGCATTCGTTCCGCCAAAACCAAAACTATTTGAAAGTATAGAATTGATTTTGATATCATTTTTATTTTCTAAGAGAATGTTCATTCCTTCAGCCTTTTCATCTAAGTTTGTAATATTGGCCGACTCAACCATAAAATCATTTTCCATCATTAAAAGAGAGTAAACGGCCTCTTGCACACCAGTTGCTCCTAATGAATGACCCGTTAGCGATTTTGTAGAGCTGGTTGGAGGAATGCTGTTTCCAAAAACCTCTTTAATACCTTGTAACTCAATCATGTCTCCGACAGGTGTTGATGTTCCATGAGCGTTGATATAATCAACAGGTCTACCTTGTGTTGCCATCTGCATACACCTTACTGCCCCTTCTCCAGAGGGTTGAACCATGTCATATCCATCTGAAGTCTGACCGAAACCTTGAATTTCAGCAACAATATTAGCCCCTCTTGCTTTTGCGCTATCAAGGCTCTCAACTACTAAAACACCTGCACCTCCCCCAATGACAAACCCATCTCTTGAAGAGTCGTAAGCTCGAGAAGCAACCTCAGGTGTTTCATTATACTTACTTGATAAAGCACCCATAGCATCAAATAAAATTGACATTGTCCAATGGGTTTCCTCACCACCACCTGCAAATACAATTTCTTGTTGCCCATGTCTAATGAGATCATAAGCATTGCCAATGCAGTGCAAACTTGTGGAGCACGCTGAACTTATAGAGTAATTTACACCTTTAATTTTAAAAGGAGTTGCTAAAGTAGCAGAATTCCCTGATGCCATTGTTCTAGTAACCATATAAGGTCCAATTTTTTTAACACCTTTTTCTCTCGCTATATCAAATGCTTGTTGCAATTGATACGTTGAAGGTCCACCTGATCCCATCACTAACCCGGTATTAACATTAGATATAAGTTCCTCATCAAGACCTGAATGTTCAATTGCTTCTTTCATTGCAATATAATTGTATGCTGCGCCTTCCCCCATAAAACGCAAAATTTTTCGATCTACATTTTCTTCAATGTTTATTTTAGGTTTTCCATGTACATGACTTCTCATTCCAAGCTCTTCATATTCCTTGCAATGACTAATTCCAGATTTCACATCTCTTAAGTTCTGTAAAACTTCTTTTTTGTTATCTCCTATACAAGAAACAATACCGTATCCAGTAATAACAACTCTTTTATTGCTCATTGAATAAACCCACTCTCAAATCATTGGCATGGTAAATTATTTTTTCTTTGTGAATTATCTGCCCATCTCCATAACCTATTGACAACCCTTTTTTATTTAAAGATTTTTTTAAACTAACTTTATATTTTATTAATTCTTTATCTGGTTTTATTTCTTCAACAAATTTTATCTCCCCAACACCTAAAGCACGACCTTTTCCTGGATATCCAAGCCAACCTAGATAAAAACCCAACATTTGCCATAAAGCGTCAAGGCCCAAACATCCTGGCATGATTGGATCACCCAAGAAATGACATTTAAAGAACCATAAATCTGCATTTATATCCAGTTCAGCAGTTATTTCTCCTTTCCCATGTACCCCACCATCTTTATTGACATTAGTGATTCGATCAAACATAAGCATAGGAGGTGCTGGTAGTTGGGCATTTCCCTTTCCAAATAAATTTCCTTTACCACATTCAATTATTTCTTCGTAACTATAACTTGATTGAGGTGTAAATGTATTCATCTTAATGAGGACAATCTTTATTAATTAATTGTAGTTTGTTTATGTCTGAAGTCAAAAGGTCTATCAAATTGATTTCACTTTTCAATTTAGTCTTTACTTTTGCAAGGGCGAATATAATTTTCATACAAGCAAAACTAGTAACAAACCCTGCAACTGGACCTACCATTGCACTGTTAAGACAACGGTGATTCTGATCAGCTTTGGGAAAAAGACACTCAAAACATGATGGATTATCTTCTTCATTGTTTTGTGCAAAATATATACCCTCTGAAGAGTTAATTGATATGGATACAAATGAAATTTTATTAGCTCTGGAATATTTTGAAGAAAAAATTTTATTCTGATGATTATCCGTGCAATCAAATATTAAATCAAAATTATTATTTGGATTTTTTTTTATGAAAGACTCAAAATTTAAAGAATGCTCTTTTATTATTGTTGAGTCATTTATATTTTTAAGTTTGTGTTTTGAAGTAACTGATTTAGATTTACCAACATCATCTTTATCATAATTAATTTGACGATGTAAATTTGACTTCTCTATAATATCATAATCAACAAGATGAATTTCACCAACCCCAGCCCGAACAAGATATTGAGATGCAACAGTGCCTAGAGCGCCTAAGCCAATTATACAAATTTTTTTCTTAGAGATATTTAGTTGCCCCTCTTCATTTATTCCAGGAACTAAAATTTGTCTTCCAAACTCTTCAATCAGTTTTTCACTTTGTTCCTGTTGATCCAAAACCACCACTACCCCTCTCGCTTTCACTTAAATCACTTACTAGTTCAAAATTAACCTTCTCATATTTTGACACAACCATTTGTGCAATCCTCATTTTATCTTCAATTTCAAACATTTTTGATCCATGATTTATTAAAATCACTTTTATTTCCCCTCGATAGTCAGCATCTATAGTTCCTGGGCTGTTAAGAACAGTAATAAAGTTTTTCACAGCCAGTCCACTTCGAGGTCTAATTTGAACCTCTAATCCATTTGGAATTTCGAAAAATAATCCAGTTCCAATTAGTTTTGTTTCTTTTGGTAGTATGCTAACTTTTCCATTAGGCAAGAATGCTCTTATATCCATTCCTGCACTAGATGATGTCTCATAAGTTGGAAGGATAACGTTATCATTTATTTTTTTTACTTTTATACAAACCACTCTAACTCTCTCTATTAATAATGTATTTTACAATTTTATTTGCAAAGGTTGTTTTACTTACATTTCCTAAATTTAAAAAGTCACCTGACCTTCCAATTAAAATACCATTATTGTATTTTGAATTAAAAATTTTATTTTCCGCTGTTGGAAAGTTTAAAACTAGATAATCACAATTTTTGGAAAGCAATTTTTTTTTTGCATTTTGAAATACATCATTTGTTTCATAAGCAAATCCGACTGTAATCTTAGGTTTATATTTCCCAAATGACATTGATCTTAAAATATCAGGGTTATTAATTAATTTTAAAGACATTCCATTTTTTTTCTTAATTTTCAGTTTATTATATTTTTTAGCTTTATAATCACTAACCGCAGCATTAAAAATTCCTAAGTCGATAGACTTATATTTTTTTGCTTCTTTTAACATTTCATCTGCTGTAGGAGTGAAGATAAACTTAACATTTTTTGAAACTATTTGTTTTGTTTGAAGATATCCATGTAAACAAATAACTTTATAATTAAATTTTAATAGGCTTTTTATTAAAGCTATGCCTTGCCGACCTGATGACTCATTTGATATATATCTTACTGGATCTATATACTCTCGAGTGCACCCAATAGTTATTAATGCGTGTTTCAATTACTTAAGTTGACTAATTATTTCACTAGGATTAACTAATCGACCACTACCATATTCACCACAAGCTAAAGATCCATCATCTGGGCCAATAAAATGATGACCAATTTTCCTTAAATAGTCCACATTGTCTTGAATAATTTGATTAGCCCACATTTCTTTATTCATTGCAGGTGCAAAATATATAGGTTTGTTTGCAGCAATCATACATGTTAGAGCTAGGTCATCACAAAAACCTTTTGCAAATTTTGAAATTATATTAGCTGTCGCAGGGTAAACAATAATATGAGTATTATCTCGTGCTAATTTTATGTGACCAATTTTTTTTTCCATATCTAAATCAAAGAGCTCTGAATACACTGGCTTATTGGAAATTGTTTCAAGTAGTAGTTTAGAAATAAACTCATAAGTGTTTTTTGTTGCAATAACTTCATATTCAATGGCTTTTTTTTGGCACTCACGAATTAGATCTAAAGATTTATAGCAGCCAACACTCCCCGTTATTATTATTAAAATTTTCATTTTTTCTGCACTATATATATGCTGTTAGCTCCAGAAATGAAATCAATAGTTTTAATATGAGAAAAACCTGTATTTATCAGTTCTTTAAGAAGGTTATTTTGATTAGGAAAAGAAATAATACTGTCAGCTAAGTATTTATAACTATGTCTATCATTGGAGATAATGCTACCGGTAAAAGGTAAAACATATTTTAAAAATTTTTTGTATGGATTTTTTAATAAATCTCTTTTTGGAATACCAAATTCCATAATAAAAAAATAACCATTTTTTTTTAGACATCTATAAATCTCAGAAAAACCATTTTTTCGTTTTTTAAAATTTCTTACACCATAAGTACATGTTATAATTTGAAAAAAATTTTTCTTATACGGCAAATTTTCTGCATAACCAACTTCGTAATTAATTATTTTAAAACTATTTTTTTTTCTAGATATATTATGCATTTCAGAAACGGGGTCTAAAGCATAAAGATTTTTTGAAATAGGAAGCAAATTAAAAATATCCCCACTGCCACTTGCAATGTCTAAAATTTTCTCATTGTCAGTATGTTTTGATAATACAAGATCAACAAAATATTTTTTCCAAAGCCTATGTATACCAAAACTCATAATATCGTTCATTAAGTCATATTTTGCATGAGATACATTTTCAAAAATATCTGTAATATTATAATGATTTGAATTATTTTTAGTTATCATGCCTGAATTACCTGAAGTAGAAACCACAATAAGATATTTAAAGTCAAAAGTTAAAGGAAAAAAAATTATTTCTATCAATAGGTCACAAAAAAAACTAAGGAAAAATTTAAACTTTAAAGATCTTGAGCAAATATCTCAGAAAAAAATCATATCCGTTGAACGTTTTGCAAAATACATAATCATAGGATTAGAAAATGATAATTACGTAATTATTCATTTGGGAATGAGCGGTCGATTAAAGTTTTATTTAAACGAGAATTATAAAAAAGAAAAACATGATCATGTTGTTCTACAATTTAACGAATTTAAAATTATTTTTAATGATCCTCGTAGGTTTGGCATGTTTTTTAGACTTAAAGATTCTAAAGAAGTTAAATTTTTTTTTAATAAATATGGCACTGACTTACTGGTCAACAAAGTTAATTTAAATAAGATATACAATGTACTTATAAAGAAAAAAATTTCTTTGAAACAAGCTCTCCTAGATCAAAGTTTAATAGTGGGTATTGGAAACATATACGCTAACGAGGCTCTTTTTCACTCAAGGTTAAATCCTCAAAGACTTACACACACACTTAAAAAAGCTGAAATATCTAAGTTATTAAGCTCTTGTAAATTTGTATTAAAATTATCTTTAAAAAATGGTGGCTCTTCAATAAATGATTATAAATCCCCAGATGGAACCCTCGGAAGTTTTCAAAGTTTATTTAAGGTTTATCAAAAGAAACATGTTATATACAAAAAAAAGACCTACAAGATAAAAAAAATCATCCAAAATGGGCGTTCAACTTTTTTTTCACCTGCTTTACAAAAATAAAAAAATGTGTATAAGTTATTAACGCTTTTAGACGAACAACCTGTTAATAATATTTTTATATGCCACAACATAAATCAGCAAAAAAAAGACTTCGACAGTCTGATAGAAAAAAAACAGTTAACAAAGCTGTAAAATCAAATGTTTCAACCCAGCTAAAGGCAATTGATAAACTCATTAAAGATAAAAAGGTAGAGGAATCAATGGCGAAATTAAAAGTAGTTATGTCTGTATTGCATAAATCTACTAAAAAGAAAATTATGCACCTCAATAAGGCATCTAGAACTATCTCAAAACTACAAAAAGATATAACCGCAATTTCAAAATAATTTTTTTTTTCAAGTTATTTTTTTTAAAAAAAACATTTTTTTTTATTCCTCTTTTTTAACTTTTCATGCTTAAATAGCACATCTTTTAGAGGAAGGAATTAAGTTAGTGGAAGACGAACAGCATCAAGGTGGCATAGATGTGTCTTGGTCTAAGATCACATCTGAACTAAAAAAATCACTTGATAAAGATACCTTCCAAAATTGGATTAAGCCAATCTATTTCGAGTCACATATCGATACTTCTCTCACCCTTTCAGTCCCAACGAGATTTCTTCGTGATTGGATAATCAAAAATTATGCTTCTGTTATCAAAAAAGCTTATATGGACCAAGGTCATAGTATCGATAAATTAGCTATACTCGTTAAAGAGAATAATAATCGAATTATTCCTGGCACAGAAGTCATCTATGAAGATAAAGACGACGAGGAAGATACATATTATGATGATATTTCTGCACCGTTAGATCCAAAATTTACTTTTGATAATTTTATTGTTGGTAAACCCAACGAGTTAGCATACGCAGCAGCTCAACGTGTAGCACAATCGGAAGTTGTAAGCTTTAACCCATTATTTTTATATGGAGGTGTTGGGTTAGGAAAAACACATTTAATGCATGCAGTTGCCTGGAATATTAAAAAAAGAAATCCCAAAAAAAATGTTGTTTATTTAACTGCTGAAAAATTTATGTACCAGTTTATTAAAGCTCTTAGATTTAAAAATATTATGAGTTTTAAAGAACAATTCAGATCAGTAGATGTTCTAATGATTGATGATGTGCAATTTATTATTGGTAAAGATAACACACAGGAAGAATTCTTTCATACTTTCAATACTTTAATCGACAAAAAAAGACAAATAATTATTTCAGCTGATAAATCTCCTGCTGATCTTGATGGATTAGAGGACAGATTGAAGTCCAGATTAGGCTGGGGACTAGTAGCGGATATACATCCCCTAACTTATGAATTACGATTAGGTATTCTGCAGGCTAAAGCTGAACAAAAATCACTTAATTTAAAACAAGAAGTAATGGAATTTTTAGCAAATAAGATCACAAATAATGTTAGAGAAATGGAAGGCGCCTTGAATAGATTAGCAGTTCATGCTTCAATTCAGGAATCAGAAATATCTGTTGACCTGGTAAAAGATGTTTTAAAAGATTTACTGAGGACAAATTCAAGAAAAATTACAATTGACGAAATTCAAAAGAAAGTTGTTGAGCACTACAATATTAAACTTTCTGATATGCATTCACCAAGAAGATCAAGGTCTGTGGCGCGCCCAAGACAAGTTGCAATGTATTTAGCAAAATCAATCACCACAAGATCTTTACCTGAAATTGGTAGAAAATTTGGTGGCAGAGATCATACCACTGTTATTCATGCTATTAAAACTATCGAAGAAATTATGGTCAATGATCCTAACCTAGCAGAAGATATTGAACTTTTGACTAGAATATTGCAAACTTCTTAAATGGATTTTAGAGTAAGTCGAGAGGCTTTTTTAAGAGTCTTAACTCACGTTAGTTCTATTGTTGACAGTAGATCTACAATTCCAATTCTTTCTAACATCTATATAAAATGTGATAATAACCAAATAGAAATTAGATCGACAGATATGGATATATCCATCAGAGAATTCGTATCAACCGACTCTTCAAAAAATGGCGAAGCAACTGTAAATTCAAGAATTTTAACTGATATAATTCGCAAGACAAAAAAAAACTCTATTGTAAAATGTAAATTAGAGGGAAATAGATTAATAATAAATTCTGATAACTCAGTCTTTGAGTTAAATGCATTAACTGCAGATGAATTCCCAAAATTTGTTCCATTAGAACAAACAAACTCATTCGAACTAACAATCTCTCAGATTAAAAGGCTTTTTAATAAAACCAAATTTGCAATATCTGCAGAAGAGACGAGATACTACCTTAACGGTATATACTTCCATACTGTTACTAACGGACCAAAGTCAACTTTGAGGTGTGTTGCTACTGACGGCCACAGACTTGCTAAAACAGAGCTAGATTTAACAAATGTCATAAATATACCTGGAATTATACTCCCAAGAAAATTTATACTTCAATTAGACCGCATTTTAGGTGATTTTGAAGGTAAGGTTAAAATTATATGTACTGATACACAAGTGAGTCTAGAAGCAGATAATTTCATTATAATAAGTAAACTAATAGATGGAACATTTCCAGATTATGAAAAAGTTATACCTGTATCCAATGACAAATTATTACAAGTTGAGGCAGAGCCTTTTTTTAATGCCATTGATAGGGTTTCAACTGTTAATCAAGACAAAACACCAACAGTTAAGTTACAATTTGAAAATAATAGTATTAAGATAATGGCTACAAGCACCGATAGTAACAAAGGCGATGAAGAGGTTGCAGCAAATTATGCTGCCGATGGTCTTGAAATACTTTTTAATTCAAAATATATATTGGATTTACAAGATGTTGTTGAGGGAGATACTTTGATTTTAGAGTTACTAAATCAATCATCACCAGTAATAGTAAAGGACCCCAAAGACACAACAAGTTTATTTATTTTAATGCCTATGAGAGTTTAATTGCCCCCACCATTAAAGGGTATACAGCTATCGAACTACAGAAATTTTATTAACAAAAAAGAAATTTTTAACTTTGAACATACTTTGTTTAAAGGAAAGAATGCTGTTGGTAAAACAAACTTATTAGAGTCTATAAGTTTTTTATGTCCTGGCACAGGTTTTAGAAAAGATGTGTTACAAAATTTTATTTTCCAAAAACAGGTAGAATTAAAAACTTCTATTACCTTTGATTTTATTCATGAGGATTTAGAAAATCATTTAACTATTTTAATGAGCAATAAAGATGAAAGATGGACTAAACAATATTTTTTAAATGATAAAAAAATACAGCAACAAAAACTTTTAGATATTTTTCAATTATTTTGGCTAACAGAGACAGATAAAGTTTATTTCATTAAGGATATCCAGTATCAAAGAAACACTATCAATCGAATTATATGCTATTTTGACCCAAAGCTATTTGGCTTTCTAAACAAATATACAATTTTAAGAAGAGAAAAAAAAAGAATATTACAAACTTCTCAAGATATTTCATGGCTAGTTTCATTAGATAAACAACTGCTTGATATAGGAAGAGCAATTATTGAGATTAAAAAAAAATTTCTTTTCGAATTTCAAAATTTTTTATCAGATAATAACAAGCTTTTTTTTGACTTTGAAATTAAGCCAAGTCTTGGACTAATACAAACTGATAAATTTTTAGGAAAATTCCAAAAAGACCTCTCTGATGAGAATCAATGGCCAAATGATCATAAACTTCAATCACAACATGATCCAAAAAAATCAGTATTTGAAATTACACACAATCACAAAAATATTTCTCAACTATCTTCTGCTCAATCTAAAATGTTAATACTAAGCCTTCTTCTAAGTTGTGCGAAATTTCTAAATCGTAACAAGATTACTATTTTTTTAATTGATGAAATCTTTGATAACTTTGATATAATCAATATTGAAAAAGTAATTCAATACTGTGCAGAAAATAAATTTCAGACCTTCTTCTCAACCACTGATAACTTCACGCTTCAAGGGAAGATAGACAACTTAGAGATTAAAGAAATATTTTAATGACAGATCAATATACAGCTTCCTCGATAAAAGTTTTAAAAGGCTTAGAGGCAGTCAGAAAAAGACCAGGTATGTACATTGGTGATACCGATGATGGAACAGGTTTGCATCATATGGTCTACGAGGTGCTTGATAACTCTATTGACGAGGCTTTAGGAGGTTATTGTGACAGTATTCAATTAATTATTAATAAAGATGGGTCAGCAACAATATCAGACAATGGTAGAGGTATTCCAGTTGACCAACACAAAACTGAAAAAGTCCCAGCAGCTGAGGTAATCATGACCCAACTACATGCAGGGGGTAAATTTGACCAAAATAGCTATAAAATTTCCGGAGGCCTTCACGGGGTTGGTGTTTCTGTTGTAAATGCTTTATCAGAAAGATTATCTTTAACAATTCGTAGAAATGGCAAAATTCATGCAATGGAATTTAAAGATGGTGTTACAACAAAAAAATTAAATGAGATCGGTTCAATGAAAAAGACGGAGAGAACTGGTACAACTGTCCAATTTTGGCCATCAAAAAAAATTTTTTCCAATACAACTCTTATTCTTAAAACATTAGAAAATAGAGTTCGCCAGTTAGCTTTTCTAAACTCTAACGTACGCATTACATTATCTGATATGCGCACATCTAAAGTAGAACCTATTGAATTCTATTATCAAGGAGGTTTAACGGCATATGTGCAATTTCTTAATTCAAGAAAATCAACTTTAAATAAAATTATACCTTTTAATGGCGAGTCAAATGGAATTAAAGTTGAAGGCGCTTTACAATGGAATGATGGATACAATGAAAATATGCTTTGCTTTACTAATAACATCCCTCAAGGAGATGGAGGAACACATTTACAAGGTTTTCGATCAGCACTAACACGCTCATTAGTTGGATACTCAAATACAGTTGCAGTTGCTAAAAAAGGCAATATTACAATTTCAGGAGATGATGCAAGAGAGGGCATGACATGCGTACTATCTGTAAAGGTTCCAGACCCTAAGTTTTCATCCCAAACCAAAGATAAACTAGTTTCGTCTGAGGTAAGACCAGTTGTTGAGAAAATAATATCTGAACAATTAAGCGCTTGGTTAGAGCAAACTCCTGGAGAGGCAAAAAAGCTAGTTTCAAAAATTATTGAAGCAGCAAGTGCCAGAGAGGCAGCAAGAAAAGCAAGAGAACTTACAAGAAGAAAAAATGTATTAGAGACATCATCGCTCCCAGGAAAATTAGCTGATTGCCAAGAAAAAGATCCATCAAATTCAGAATTATTTATAGTTGAGGGTGACTCAGCTGGAGGCTCAGCCAAGCAAGGCCGTGATAGGGTCACTCAGGCTATACTTCCACTAAGAGGTAAAATATTAAATGTAATTAAGGCAAATCCTCATAAAATTTTAGAAAATAATGAAATCTCTGCACTTATAACAGCCATCGGTGCTGGATACGGTAATCCACCAAAAGATAAAGAATACAATCCTTCTGATTATTTCAATCCTGAATCAATGAGATATCATAAAATTGTTATTATGACAGACGCTGATGTTGATGGAAGTCACATAAGAACGCTGCTACTCACATTTTTCTATCAATTCATGAGAGATATTATAACCACTGGTCGTTTATATATTGCTCAGCCACCCCTATATAAAGTAAAAAAAGGAAATGCTGAGAATTACTTGTTAGATGATCGAGAGCTAACAAAGTTTCTATTGTTAAATAACAAGGATGATCTTGATTTCAACATTTATAATAAAAAGAAAAAAATTCAGTTAAAAGAGGAACAGTTAAACGAATTAATAGATTTAGCTTCTCGCGCAAATTCTGCTTATCAAAATTTAGATCTTACATATTTAGATGCAAAGTTTTTTGATCAAATTCTAAATACAGGTTTATTTTTCCAGGATTTTCATCCACATAAGATAGAGAAGTCTCAATTTAAAATTTTCTTATCTAATTTAAATCAAGTTTATAAATCAGAAAATATTAAATTTACATTTCAAAGTATGATCAGTAATGAATTAATTTTTTTACAAGAAAAAGAGGGTTACAATAAAATAATTAAGGTCGCTCTGGATAAATTATTACATCTTAGAGAGTTTATTTCTTCAGACAGCTTATCTCTTTATAATAAAATGGGTTTTGCAAAATCCACAGATACTTATTTTGGTATTTCTAAACTTTCTTCAAAAGAAAACTTTAATTGTAATGGACTTGTTGAATTTTTTACCACTCTTTTTGAAATGAGTAAAAAGGGCCAATCAATCAGCCGATACAAAGGTTTAGGTGAAATGAACCCAGATCAATTGTGGGAAACAACATTAGATCGAACTAATAGGAAGTTGCTTCAAGTTAAACTCGAAGACCAAATCAATGCTGAAAGACAGCTGATCATGCTGATGGGTGATGACGTGACTGATAGAAAAAACTTTATCCAAGATAACTCAGTCAAAGTAGCAAATTTAGATATTTAGTTGAATAATCAAAAAAACTTTCTTTTTGTTAATTCATCAGATTTTTTAATTATACGCGCAATTGCTTTTGGAGGTCAGGCCGCTACTTTATTTATAACACAGTATTTTTTCGAAATTTCTAAGACAGTAGCAATGAGCTCTTGGATAATAGCTTTTATCTTAATGGCTAGTATTCTCTTGGGATTTTATTTAAATAAAGGAGATAAAATTATTTCTGAAAAACAAGTCTTCTTATTTTTATGTTTTGACATTGTTCAAATTTCAAGTTTGATTGCTTTAAACGGCGGACACACTAATCCTTTTATATTTATTATCTTAGCTCCAATTGCTATCGCAGCATCATATCTTACGATAGAAAGAATAATAATTATTCTAAGTTTAGCGTTAGTCTGTTTTGCTTTGATATTTAACTTTTATATTAATCTTCCTTTGTCTGTGCATCCTAATATTAATTTTACATACAGCTTAGCTATTATGATTTCTTTGTTTATAAGTAGTATTTTTTTAGTTTTTTATCTTTATTACTTTTCTTTAAATTACAAAAGCACTCAAAAGGCATATGAGTTAGCTAGTAAGCAACTTCAAAATGAAAAAGAGCTTTTAAAAGTCGGTGGTTTAGCAGCAGCAGCTGTTCATGAATTAGGCACACCATTAAATACTATAAACTTGATAGTAGATGATTTAAAAAAAGATCAAAAATTAAAAGATGATTATGGGAAAGATATTAAAACTCTATTATTAGAGTTAGACAGGTGTAAGGAAATACTAAAAGAGCTCTCAACAAATCCAGAGTCAAAAGAACTCTCTTCTGAAATTACAAATATGTCATTAGATGCCTATGTGCAATCTTTATGTGATCAATTTTCAAATAACTATCGAGCTGTGAAATTAGATTATAGATCTGATGAAAATTCTAAAAATATTAACATTAAAATCACGCCCGAACTGAACATAGCAATGAATAATATTATAAAAAATGCCATAAGTTTTGCTTATAGACAAATATTAGTAATTTCAGAGACATCGAAAAATTCTTATTCCATTAAAATCAGAGATGATGGCCCTGGTTTTGATAAGAAGTTTATAGCTAATTTTGGAAAACCATTCTATTCTAGCAGACCTGAAAAAGGGGTAAATATGGGCCTCGGCCTATTCATAACAAAACAAATGATTGAAAATCTAAATGGTGAAATATTAGTACAAAGTAATGATGGAGCAGAAGTAACTTTAACATGGCGGATTTAGAGCAAAATACACTAGTCAAAGATAAAACACTTTTTATTATTGAGGATGATAAACCCTTTCGTGAGCGTTTAACTACCTCGTTCCAACGTAAAGATTTCACAGTCACAGCAGCAGCTTCGAAAAAAGAGGCTTTAGATGTTTTAGCTGGAAATAATTTTAATTATGCCATCGTTGATCTTCGTTTAGGAGATGGTTCGGGACTCGATGTGATTAAGGTGATTAAGGAGCAAAATCCAGAATGTAGAACAGTAATGTTGACAAGTTATGGCAACATAGCTACAGCTGTATCCTCCGTTAAATTGGGTGCTGATGATTACTTAACTAAACCTGCAAACATAGATGATATCGAAAAATCATTAATGTCTGCTACTGCTACATCCTTGCCCCCACCACCTGAGAATCCAATGTCTGCTGACAGAATAAGATGGGAACATATTCAAAGAGTTTTTACACAGTGTAACCGTAATGTATCTGAAACTGCTAGAAGACTAAAAATGCACAGAAGAACTCTACAAAGAATTTTAAATAAGCACGCCCCTAAAGAATAGAAACTCACTACAATCTTTGTTATTCTGCTTAAATGTCTAAGCCAAGACTAATACTTGTTGATGGTTCCGGATATATTTTCCGAGCTTATTACGCCTTACCCCCAATGAATAATTCTAAGGGCATCCCCACAAATGCAGTTTATGGGTTTTGTAATATGATGCTTAGACTTATTGAAGAGCATCCAAATGACAAAATACTAATCATTCTTGATGCAGGAAGGAATACTTTTCGAAATACTTTATTTCCTGAATACAAAGCAAATCGTGGTGAGGCACCAGAGGATTTGATTCCCCAATTTAGTATTATTCGTGAAGCTATTGATGCGTTTGGTTTAGATGTTATTGAAAAAAAAGACTTTGAAGCCGATGATGTTATCGCAAGTTATGTTAAATATGGTGAAGACAATAAAATACCCACCACAGTATTTAGTTCAGACAAAGACCTTTTCCAACTGCTATCAACTAATAATCGCATCATGGATCCAATGAAAAATATTGAAATTGACGAAGCAAAGGTAATGGAAAAATTTGGTGTTGGCCCTGACAAGATTACAGATGTACAAGCTCTAATTGGTGATAGTGTTGATAATATCCCTGGCGTCCCTGGCATCGGACCAAAAACAGCGTCTAAATTAATTAATGAATTTGGTTCTTTTGAGGGCCTTCTAGAAAATAAAGAGAAAATATCAAATGAAAGAATTAAAAATCTTATACATGATCATGAGGAAAAAGCAAAAATAAGCCACCAACTAGTAATTCTAAAAAATGATCTTGAACTACCCATTACAATCGAAAAGTTAAAAGATTTTGAAGATTCACCAAAACTTAATGACTTTTTCAAAAAATATGAATTTAAATCATTAATTAGAAATAGCGCTCATGAAACAAAGCCGCATGCGGCCAAAAAAAACTTAGAATTTAAATCACTTATTAAGACAAAAGATATAATCGAATATCTAAAGTCTCTTCAATCTGAAAAAACCTTAGCGATAGATCTAGAGACAGATAGTTTAGACGTCAATGAAGCAAATATCATTGGCATTTCATTATCTAATGCACAGCAAGCTTATTACCTACCTTTTAAATCACCTGAAAACGAAATATCTGAGACAGATCAAAAAAAAATACTAAAAGAGCTCAATTTATTATGTGAAGATCCCTCAATTTTAAAGATTTTTCATAATGCTAAATACGATAGTGTGATTTTAAAACGCTTTAACGTAAATACTATTTCTTTTCAAGATACCTTATTAATGTCTTTTTTTGTCAATAACGGTTTAACAAAACATAATCTTGAGGATTTGTATTATTATTATTTTGGAGAAGAAAAAGAAAAATTTAAAGATGTCATAAAAAATGAGTCTAAAAGAAATTATAAAGATTTTTCTGAAGTGCCTTTACAGTCTGCAACAAATTACGCTGCTCATGATGCTTATGCCACTTATAAATTATATGAGACATTACACGATCAAATATTAGATGCCCCCGATAGTTATATATATTTTGATATCGATAAAAAATTAAGCTTAGTCCTTCAACAGGTTGAAAACAATGGTTGTAAGATTGATCTTAAATTTTTAACAAAACTTGAAAAAGATCTAAATAAAGAAATTGAAAAAATTGAACAGAAAATTTTTAAAATCGCAGGTGAGGAGTTTAATATTGGTTCGCCAAAGCAACTTACCGAAATCTTCAAGAAACTTGATGTGAAGGTAACAAAAAAAACAAAAGCAGGAGATTTTCAAACTAATGTCAAAGTCTTAGAACAATTAGAGTCTGAGGGAGTAGAGATTGCCTCACATATTTTACAATGGCGTCAATACTCTAAGCTCGTGTCGACCTATACATCCTCTTTAGCTGAACATGCTGATAATAACGACCGAGTTCATAGTACATTTAATATTGCTGCAACTATTACGGGCAGATTGAGTTCATCTGAGCCTAATTTACAAAATATCCCTATTAGAACTGAGATTGGAAAGAAAATTAGAACAGCATTTATTGCGGAAAAAGATCATGAGTTATATAGCTTCGATTACTCCCAAATCGAGCTTCGTGTGCTTTGTGAAGCTTGCGAAGACCCTAATTTATTAAAGGCATTTCAAGAGGATCAAGATATTCATCAAAGTACAGGCCAATTAGTTTTTAACAAAAAAACTATTAATGCTAATGATCGAAGAATGGCCAAGATTATTAATTTTGGAATAATCTATGGAATTAGCCAATATGGTTTAGCTAAACAGTTGGGCGTTACCAATGCCGAAGCAAAGCTTTTCATAGATAACTATTTTCAAAAATTTCCGAACATTAGTGACTTTATGAAAGCAACTACCGATAAAGCAAAAAAACTAGGCTACGTTGAAAACCTTTTTGGAAGAAAGTCTCACATTAAAGACATCAATGCTAAAAATTTTATGCTCCGATCTTTTGCAGAAAGACAAGCTATCAATGCACCTATTCAAGGCACAGCATCTGAGTTAATTAAAATTGCAATGCTGGACATCCATAGCTATTTAGAGAAAAATAAATGTAAATCTAAAATGACATCTCAAGTTCATGACGAGCTTTTATTTGAAATTCATAAAAAAGAAAAAGATATTATTCCACAAATAACTAAATTGATGGAAACATCACATCAAAAATATAAATCTTTTAAAACTCCTATAAAAGTTGACTTCGGTGGCGGCTTGAACTGGGGATTAGCTCACTAATTAAAACTAAAAATCATCGTCAGGTTTATTAAATGCCATCCAACGTTCTAGCTCATGGTAGCCACCAATTTTCTCACCGTTAATTATGATTTGGGGAAATGTTTTGGCAGTTGGAAATATTTCAAAAAACTGATCACGGCTGTAGTCCTCATCAAGCATTAATACTTGGGGGTTATGTGAGGATAAAACTGCCTTGGCTTTAGTGCAAAAAATACAGTTGTCTTTACTATAAATTTTGACTTCCACTTAGAAAGACTCGTCAAAAGACAAAGAACGATCTGTTGGACGCTGGTATTCAGATACCCTTTTCTCGAAGAAATTAGTCACATTTTGAACATCAAGAGCTCTCATGAAATCAAAAGGGTTTTCAGTATTAAATACCCTTTCAAATCCAAAAAGATCAGCAATTCGATCTGAAACAGCTTCAATATACATACACATCATTTCCTTGTTCATACCAATGAGATCAACAGGAAGTGCATCAGTAACAAATTCTTTTTCAAACTCCACTGCTTCTCTGACTATTTCTTCGAACTCAGACTGTGCGACAGGACCAGGGATTAAATCCATCGATTTAATATCTTCATCTGACAAGGTTCCTTTATTAAACTTTTCACTTAATGTTTTAAACATCAAAGCTGAGAAACTGAAGTGCATTCCTTCATCTCTGGCTATCCAGTCATTTGATAAGGCTAAGCCTGGAAGTAAACCTCTTTTTCTAAAGTAATATATGGCACAAAAGGATCCAGCAAAAAATAACCCTTCAACTAAACCAAAGGCAATTAAGCGTGTTAATAAATTTTGATTTCCATTCAGCCATTTTGAAACCCACTGTGCTTTTTTATTAATACAAGGAACGTTTTGAATAGCAGAAAATAGTTTATCTTTTTCTGATGGGTCCTCTACATAAGCTTCAATTTGTAAACCATACATTTCTGCGTGAATAGACTCATTTAGCATTTGCATGGTGATAAACAATCGAGACTCAGGAATTAAAATCTCATTATAAAATCTGGATGCTAGATTTTCATTTATCATTGCCTCTGAATTTGCAAAAAATGCAAGCACATGTTTGATAAAATGTATTTCCCCTTCTCCTAGTGTTTTTAGATCTCTTAAATCATCTTGAAGAGACACCTCCTCAGGTGTCCAAAATGCTTGAACGTGTTGCTTGTAACGATCGAAAATTTCTTGGTGTTGAATAGGGAAAATTGATTTGCATCCTTTAGATATCATGACTTGCTCCTTAAGTTAAATTGATTGAAAATCTTACGCACTACATGTTACACAATCTTCTGGTTCATTAGATTGCGCCTCTTTGACATAAGACTCTTTTGCTTTTTTTTCAGAAGACACCGTTACTTTAACTGCGTCTACGGCTGATCGGCTTCGCAGGTAATACATGCCTGTTTTTAAGCCTTTTTTCCATGCATACATGTGCATGGAGTTTACTTTTCCAAAAGTAGGTGTTGCCAACCATAAGTTCATGGATTGGGTTTGGTCAATAAATGGCGCTCTATCAGCTGCCATATCTATAACTGTTTTTTGAGATGTTTCCCAAACAGTTTTATAAACATCTTTTAAGTCTTCAGGAAATCCTTCAATATTTTGTACAGAACCATTTTCCAAAATAATTTGATCACGTAATTCTTTACTCCATAAGTTTCTCTTCATAAGTTCTTTAACAAGGTGACGATTTACTAATAAAAATTCACCTGAGAGAGTTTGTCTTTTATAAATGTTTGATGTTTGTACTTGGAACGTTTCAGTATTTCCTAGGATAATACCAGTGGAGGCTGTAGGCATACATGCAGTGGTCAAAGAGTTTCGAACACCATGCTTTTGGATTTTCTCCATTAATCCCTTCCAGTCCCACATACTTGACGGTTTAACACCCCAAAGATCAAATTGGAATTTCCCTTCAGATAGAGGGGAACCTTTAAAAGTAGAGTAAGGCCCCTTATCAGTAGCAAGTTCCATTGATGCTTCTAAAGCCCCAAAATAAATTGTCTCAAAAATTTGTTTATTAATTATTTGTGCTTGAACAGAGTCATAAGGAATATTCATTTTAAAATAAACATCTGCTAAACCCTGTATACCGAGACCGATAGGACGGTGACGACTATTTGAGTTTTCAGTTTTATTAGTAGGATAGAAATTTATATCAATAACTTGATCTAAATTCTTAGTCGCCAGTTTTGCAACTTGATATAAGTTTTGATAATCAAATTTACTTTCATCAGTTACAAATTTTGGTAATGCAATTGACGCAAGGTTACAAACAGCAGTTTCATCTTTTTCAGAATACTCCACTATCTCTGCACAGAGATTAGAAGACTTAATAACACCAATATTTTTTTGGTTAGACTTATTATTAACAGCATCTTTGTAAAGCATGTATGGCTGACCAGTTTCAATTTGGGCTTCGATTATTTTAGACATTAAAGCTCTTGCCTTTATTCTTTTTAAGTCAGGCATTTCATTTTCATATTTTGTATAAAGATCAACAAACTCCTTGCCATATGTATCCGATAAACCAGGGCATTCGTGTTCACTCATTAGAGTCCAATCGGCATCTTCTTCGACTCTTTCCATAAATAAATCAGGGATCCATAAGGCGTAGAATAAGTCTCTGGCTCTAAATTCTTCAGCTCCAGTATTTTTTCTAAGCTCTAAAAAAGCCTCAATATCTGCATGCCACGGCTCCAAATAGACAGCAAAAGACCCCTTTCTTTTACCTCCACCCTGATCAACAGACCTTGCTGTTTCATTAAAAATTTTAAGGAAAGGTATCAATCCATTAGACTTACCATTGGTTGACTTAATACGGCTACCGCCACCTCTAATGTTATGAGCATGAAGACCAATGCCACCAGCGGTTTTTGAAATTAAAGCGCAGTCTTTTACAGTATTAAAAATTCCTTCGATAGAGTCATCTTCCATTCCAATTAGAAAACAGGACGACAATTGTTGCATCTTCAAACCACTATTAAATAGAGTGGGGGTTGCGTGTGTGTAGAAACCCTGAGATAGGCTGTCATAAGTTTTTTTAACCTGATAAAAATCAAACTTATCTCCGGACACACATAAAGCGACTCTCATCCATAAATCCTGAGGTCTTTCTGCTGTTTTATTGTTTGATTGTAAAAGATAAGCTCTGAACAAAGTAGTCAATGCAAAATAATCAAAGTAATAATCACGATCGTAGTCAATAATTTTTTCAATCTCTTCAGCGTTAGCTTTTACTTTTTCATAATATTCATCACGCAATAAACCATCCTCATAGAGATTTTTTGTTGCAATAATAAAACCTGGTGTTTCTTTATGTAGAGCATTAGCTTTAATCCTCCCAGCTAGATATGAGTAATCGGGATGTTCTACTGTCAGAGCAGCAGCTGTTTCTGCTAAGTAAGTGTCAATTTCATTTGTTGTGATACCATCGTAAAGACCTTGAATTGCCTTTTGTGCAATTGTAATAGGATCTATTTCTAAACCGTTTGACAAAATAGAGATACGATTTGTAATTTTTTCTAAAGAGATATCCTCTTTGTTACCATCTCTTTTGGTAACAGCCATTGTGGATACTTTGGCACCAATTTGTTCATTTAGTTGAGCAGTCTTATAACGTTGGTTAGCTCTTTGTTCTCTGTAGAGTACATAGGCGCGAGCTACTTTATGATGTTCACCCCTCATGAGGGCTAATTCCACTTGGTCTTGGATATCCTCGATATGAATCATATCACCGTTTGCAATACGTCTAGTTAGAGCCGCGGTGACTGTTTCAGTTAACACTGAAACATTTTTGTCAATTTGTTTGCTATCACGAAGATCAGTTTGTGCCAAAAATGCTTTTCTTATAGCATTTGCAATTTTGTCAGATTTAAAAGGTGTTATCGATCCATCACGCCTTACAACACTGAGACTTAGCAGGTTTATTTCTTCGTTTTGCTTATTTATAACTGTATTTTTTGTTGAATTTTCAAGTGATTCTGCGTTATTTGTTTCCATTCTTCCTACCAAGTTTAAGTGTACTTTTTTGAATAATCACTAGATGTAGTGTTTATTGCCTAGTGACTATACAATCTATAGACAATCTTAGTCAATTTATTTTGTATTAAATTCTGAAAAGCCAATAAATTCAATTGGAAATTAAAGATTCAATTAACAAGTAATTTGAAAATATTCACAGGTTTTTATCAAATTTTCTAAAACTACGAATATTTCTTAAAAAATATTATTTAGGTCCATTTTTAGTAGTCCTAATTCTGACCTGATTCGCATTTTGCATATCAAAAACAATTCACATTTATGTTCAACTTTCATAAGGAATTCAGGATTTTTTAATAGACCTCCGTTTAAAATCCCTTACTTTCATGTGGTGAAAAAAATTCTAGGGGTAGGAACTGCTTTGGTTGATGTCATATGCCAGGTAGAGGACAGTGTCATCAATAATTTGAAATTAACTAAAGGCTCTATGACATTGATTGAGGAGTCTCAAATTAAGGAAATTAGGTCAAATTTCGATAATCCATTAATTACTTCGGGTGGATCAGTATGTAATACTATCCATGAATTAAACTTTGGCTCTCATGAGGCAAGTTTTTACGGCAAGGTCAATGATGATGAGTATGGAAATGCTTTTGTTCAAGATTTACAAAAAGAAAATATCTCGTTTAAAGGTGTCTCCAATAAAACAGATCTTCCAACTGGCTGCTGTAATATTTTAGTTTCACCCGATGGTGAAAGAACAATGGCTACACACATCGGAATAGGATCGCAATTAAATCCAGATGAAGTCAATGAAGATATACTCAATTCAATTGATCATGTGTACATGGAGTCATATCTTTGGGATCATGAACTAACAAAAAAAACACTCAAAAAATTTTCAGATATTGCAAAATCAAAAAACATAGAAATATCTCTTTCATTGTCAGATCCCTTTTGTGTTGATCGACACAGAGATGAATTAAAAAATTTTATTACTGATAATGTAGATTTAGTTTTTTGTAATTTTGATGAAGCAAAGATGTTTACACAATCTGATTCAATGGCAGATGTGAGTTCTTTTTTTAAAAATTTTGGAAAAAAAATTGTTATGACCTCTGGTGCAGAGGGTGCATATTATTTTTTTGAAGACGATGTAAAACATCAATCTGCTCAAAAAATAGAAAATGTTCTGGACACAACAGGTGCAGGAGATAATTTTGCTGCAGGATTTTTAGATTTTTACTTATCTGGAAAACCTGTCGATGAAGCGCTTAAAAATGGTAATAGAAAGGCTGAAGAAGTTATTCAGCAGCTGGGACCAAGGATAAAAAGAGCTTGATAATGAAGAATAAATCATATTTTATTTTAAATAGTCTATCTAAAAGGAGGGTTAAGTGGATTACAAAGTAAAAGATATTTCCCAACATGAATTCGGGAGACAAGAAATTGAAATAGCAGAAACTGAAATGCCAGGATTAATGGCTATTCGTGAACAATATGGAGATTCAAAACCGTTGGCTGGAGCCAATATTATGGGTTGCCTTCACATGACCATCCAAACTGCTGTTTTAATTGAAACACTTGTAGCACTTGGTGCCAAATGTCGATGGAGTTCTTGTAACATTTACTCTACTCAAGATCATGCAGCTGCTGCGATTGCCCAAAGCGGTACACCTGTTTTTGCCTGGAAGGGTATGAATGAAGAGGAATTTTGGTGGTGTATTGATCAAACAATTGAGGCAGATGGGTGGGAGCCTAATATGATACTAGACGATGGTGGAGACCTAACACTTCGAATGCACGAGAAGTACCCTGAGCTATTAAAAAATGTTAGAGGACTATCTGAAGAAACTACCACAGGCGTTCTTCGTTTAGAGCAAATGGCGTCTAAAGGAACTCTTCAAGTTCCTGCTATAAATGTGAATGACTCGGTAACAAAAAGTAAATTTGATAATTTATACGGTTGTAAGGAGAGTTTAGTAGACGGTATTCGAAGAGGAACTGACGTAATGATGGCTGGTAAAGTTGCAGTTGTTGCTGGGTTTGGAGATGTTGGAAAAGGTAGCGCTGCTTCATTAAGAGGGGCCGGGGCTAGAGTTCAAGTAACAGAAGTTGATCCTATTTGTGCACTTCAAGCAGCAATGGAAGGCTATGAGGTTGTCACTATGGATGATGCATGTAAGTATGCTGATATATTTGTAACTGCAACAGGCAACAAAGATATCATTACCCAAGACCATATGAGAGAAATGAAAGACCGAGCAATTGTCTGTAATATCGGACACTTTGATAATGAAATTCAAATAGATGATTTGCAAAACTATAAATGGGAAGAGATAAAACCTCAAGTTGACCAAGTAACATTTCCGGATGGTAAGAAGCTAATAATTCTTTCAAAGGGAAGGTTAGTGAACCTAGGTAATGCCACTGGCCATCCTAGTTTTGTGATGAGTGCATCATTCTCAAATCAGGTTTTAGCTCAAATCGAAATTTGGGAGAATTACAAAAACTATGAAAATAAAGTCTATGTCCTTCCTAAAAAACTAGATGAAATGGTTGCAATGTTTCATTTACAAAAAGTTGGTGCTAAACTGACTGAAATGTCCAAGGAACAGAGTGATTATTTAGGAGTTGAGCAACAAGGTCCATTTAAGAAAGATACATATAGGTACTAAAATGAGAAAAAATTATATTTTTACATCTGAGTCAGTGTCTGAGGGACACCCAGATAAAGTTTCTGATCGAATTTCTGATGCAGTTGTTGATCATTTTATCTCCAAAGACCCATTTGCTAGAGTCGCTTGTGAAACATTAACAACAACCAACAAAGTTGTTTTATCTGGTGAAGTAAGAGGACCAGTCCAAGAAGACAAAGATGAAATTATTTCAAAAGTAAGGGAGTGCATAAAAGACATCGGCTATGAGCAAGATGGTTTTCATTGGCAAACCGCAGATATCCAATATTTACTTCACGGACAATCCGCAGATATTGCAATGGGTGTAGACTCATCATCTGACAAAGACGAGGGGGCGGGTGACCAAGGAATTATGTTTGGATACGCTTGTACGGAAACACCTGAACTGATGCCGGCACCAATTTTTTATTCTCATAAAATCTTAGAGATAATGGCTAAGGGAAGAAAAGATGGCAGCTTAAAAGGATTAGAGCCTGACTCAAAGAGCCAGGTAACTCTTAAATACGTTGATGGTAAACCAAGTGCAGTTACATCTGTTGTTATATCAACACAACATGCTGATGGATTGTCTCCTGCTGATGTTAAAGAAATAGTAAACCCAGCATTAAAAGAGTCTATCCCTGAAGAGTTATTAAAAAATTTAGATGATAAAGAATACTACGTTAATCCAACAGGTAATTTTGTGATCGGAGGACCAGATGGTGATACGGGATTAACAGGAAGAAAAATTATTGTCGACACCTATGGTGGTGCAGCGCCTCACGGTGGAGGGGCTTTCTCTGGAAAAGATCCTACAAAAGTCGATCGCTCTGCTGCTTATGCTTCACGATACTTAGCAAAAAATATTGTTGCTGCTGGTTTATGTGATCAGTGTACTATCCAGTTGTCTTATGCAATCGGTGTAGCCAAACCATTGTCAATTTATGTGAATACTCAAGGCACTAATAAAATAGATGAAGCAAAAATTGAGTCTGCGATACCTGACATTATGAATCTTTCTCCAAGAGGAATCAGAGAGAAATTACAGTTAAATAAGCCAATTTACGAACAAACGGCAGCTTACGGTCATTTTGGTAGAACACATGACAGCTCTTCAGGGGCTTTTTCATGGGAAGCTCTAGATTTAGTGTCCGATTTCAAATCGCTAGCTTAATTGAGTTTGAGATTTGTTGTCTCAAATGAAATTGAGTTAAAACCTTTAGCTAGAAATATATCTAGGTCTATTTCTAAAAACCAGATTATTTTTTTTGAGGGAGAGGCCGGTTCTGGTAAGACAACTTTAATTAGATATATCTTAAGTGAAATTAGTAAGTCAGAAAAAAAAACTTTTTCCTTCCAAGGGAGCCCCACGTATCAAAGAGAACATATTTACAATTTTAATAAGTTTAATATTATTCACTTTGATTTTTATCAGGTTCTAAATAACAAACTAGATTTGGATGAGTATTTTAATGATAATTGTATTCTTATTGAGTGGCCATTAGAAAATCTTATTAAAAGATATAATCATATGGCTTTATCTATTAATATTTCGGTTACTGGTGAGAAAAGAAATATAGAGATAAAATCAAGTAATAAAAAATGGCTTCACAAAATAAAATAAATCTAATCAAAATAAAAAACCACCTTCAAAATAAAAATTTTAAAATAGGGGGCTTTTTAAATTTCAAGTCTGATGCATCAGAAAAAATTTTCAAATTATGTAAAACAGCAAATCAATCATTACTTGTCCTCTCTTTTTTAAATAAACCTAGCGATTATAAAAAATATATTAAAGCAACTGATATTTTAAATTCTCAAGATGTTAATACACCAAAAATAATTGACCAAAGTAATTTATATAAGTTTGTAATCATGGATTATTTCCCTATTGCAAATGCATCAAAATATTTCAAAAAACCACAAATTAAAAAAATACTTCCATTGGCTGTGAGAGCTCTTACAAATCTTCAAAAACCCAAGAAAAAGTTTTCAGGCGTTCAAGTAAAATCACAAAATAATTTACTCAAGGATGCATTGAACGGTATTGAGACTTTTATTGACCATTATGATCACAAGATCCAAATTGGTTTTTATCTCAATAAACTTGTGAAAGTATCTCTGAAAAAAAGTACTGAAAAATATAGAAAATTTAAGCCAACTTTAACTCACGGTGATTTTTTTTTAGATAATTTAATTTATTACAATAAAAAAGTTTATGTTATTGATCATCAAGATACTCACTACAACCATCCATTATTAGATATTTCTTCATTGATTTTTGATGCTAGGAGATCTTATTCTACCAAAGTCGAAGATAAATTATTGAAGCTTTATGCAAGAAGAATGAAACTTAATCTCAAGCAGCTTAGGTCAGACATTCATATGATTAGTCTTTTACGTAATCTGAGAATTCTTGGTAATTGGGTGCAATTATATAATGCTGGAAAACCAAAATATCTTAAAGTCTTTAGAAAAAATACATGGGCCCAAATATTTAAACATGTCGAATATTTAAGACTTTGGGATTTAAGAGAAATATTTATGGAGATATATAACAAAACAAGTTAAATGGACGCTCTAATATTAGCTGCAGGTTATGGAATGCGAATGGATAACTTAACCAAAGATATCCCTAAACCCTTATTAAAAATAAAAAATAAAACACTTATTAGCTATGCAATCGATCTCATTAAAAACATGTCATTTGATAAAATTTATATCAATACCCACTATAAACATAATATGTTAGAAAGATTTATCTCTGAAAATTACCCTGATATTACAATTTCTTATGAAGAAACTATCTTAGGAACAGGAGGTGGTATAAAAAACATACAAACAAACGATACAGTAATTCTAAATACAGATAATTTATGGGACCAGTCCTTTGAAAATGAATTAGAAAAATCAATTAAATTTTTTGATGAAAATAAAAGTTTTGATAGTGTCCTTCTTATAAATTCTAAAAATAATAATTTTGATCTTGAAGTAAATAATGAAGGGCTTATTAACTTTCCATCAAAACTATGCAATACTTCATTTCAAGGTTGTCATATTATTAGAAAAAACTCTTTACATCCTTACCCTGAAATTTTTAACATTCAAGACTTTTGGAAAGATTGTTCGTTAAATGAAAAAATCTATGGATATGAGACTACTAAAATCAATGCTCATGTTGGGACTAAAGATGAGTATTTGAAATACAAATAATAATAACCATATTAAGTATATGACAGTTGAACAAATAAATGACGATGAATTTAATCAAAAAGTTCTTGAAGGATCAAAAGATAAGCCTGTTTTGGTAGATTTTTGGGCTGAGTGGTGTGGTCCATGTAAGGCTATTGCTCCTATTTTGGATAATTTAGCCTCTGAAATGGGCGATAAGATATCTATAAAAAAAATTAATATAGATGAAAATCCTCAAGCACCAGCAAACTTTAGTATTAGGAGCATACCCACAATGATACTCTTTAAAGATGGATCAATGGCTGATGCAAAGATTGGCTTAGGCTCAGAAGCGGACTTAAGAAGTTGGATTAAGAGTAAACTTTAGAAGAAATTCATCTCAGAACACGCTTTATCAAATGAGATTTTATTTCCAATAAAATTTTTTCCCCTTTCACCTTGAAAAGCATCCTCAACATATTTATCCCATTCAATTTTTGGTATTCCAATTTCATTTAAATTTAATGGTGCTTCAAGAATTCTCAATGTCTCAGATAGTCTTTTTGAACTCTCAATGAGATCGACATTATAAATTTTTTCTAGGGATTTTTCTGTTTTTTCATCTTGGCCAATCAGACTCCTCATTATTGTTGGCAAAGTAAAAGAACAAGCTATTCCATGTGGAACATTAAAATTAATTGTTATCGGGTATGAAATATTATGTGCTATTGCAGTTTTAGTATTTGAAAAAGCTAGACCTGCATGAACACAAGCTTTAGCCATTAAAGTTCTCAACTCTATGTTTTTTAAATCATTTACAAGTTTTGGAAGTGTTTCGATCACGGTTTGAGCACCTGCAATTCCATGAAATGTTGAAATCGGATTTGAGTTTACATTCCAAATGCTTTCTAAGGAGTGGGATAATGCATCAAGACCAGTAGAAATAGTCAGATTTTTTGGCTTGTTGATCATTAACTTAGGGTCAATAACTGATATTTCAGGATATAAAGATTTATCTGCTAATGAAAATTTACTTTTATATTCTTTATCCCAGACTGTAGCCCAACACGTAAGTTCACTCGATGTGCCCGAAGTAGTAGGTATAGCTATAATTTTTTTTGGATCTTGAACGTAAGCTGATTTTTTATTTCTTACAAAATCATTTAAATATTTATTTTCACCTTTAAAAGCTGCAAGTAATTTGGCCGTATCCATGACAGAGCCGCCTCCAAGAGCAACAACTGTATCAATTTGACTTTCTATTTTTGAAAATTTTTCCCCTGCAGAAATTAAATCTTGATAGTCTGGATTTGGTTGAACATCATCAAAGATTTCTAGAGGCCTATTTGATAAATTGTTAAAAAACTCTCTATACGTATCAAAGTTATCATCAGGATGGGTAACAAGAATGTACTTTCGATTACTTATTATATGTTCAATTTCATTAAATTTTTCCGAACCAAAAATAACATTTACCGGATTATAATATTCCCACATAAGATTTAGAGATTTTTAACAGCTTTTGAGAGAATTTGCATTTTTTGTTTTGCTTGATTTCTATCAAAAAACCCTAGACCACAATCAGGAGCAGCAATTAATCTTTCCTCATCAATATGCTCAAGAACTTCTCTGATCCTTTTTTGAATTTCCTCGACACTTTCCATACGACTTTTAGCTACATCAATCAAACCCATAATAACTTTGGTTTTTTTAAATTTCTCTAATAATTTTAAATCTAAAGGTCGGTGAGAGTCTTCCAAAGAAACTTCGTCTATACTAGAGTCTTCAACTAAGTCAGCAATTTTATCATATGCATCTAGGTCTGCTTTTTTGTAGTGTTCTGAGTCAAGCGAGTTAGGATAACCGCAGCAAATATGACAAGCTTTTTGAGTTTCTTTTAGTATTCCATGCATTGCTCTTTCTAAGTTTTCCATACCATAATCGTGTGTTTCTTCTGGTTTTCTGGCGAACACTGGTTCATCAATTTGAATGTATTGACAACCAGCTTCGGATAGAGCCTTAACTTCATTACTAATACATAAAGCTAGATCATAACCCATTTTTTTGGGATCATTATAATAGTCATCAGCAATGGAGTCAGTTATTGTCATAGGACCAGGTATAGTTATTTTCACTGGGTTATTAGTAAACTGCTGTGCAGATTTCCAATCATCTACTAATCGTAATGATTTATTTGAAACTTTACTTGTAATTGTTGGGAGTGTTGCTTCAAAAGCTCCTTTCCTGACTGATTTAGTCGTTAAGTGTTCAAAGCTTACCCCATTAAAAAATCTCAATTGATAAAAAATATAGTTTTCTCGCCTTACTTCACCATCTGTGGGGATATCTATTCCGCTACTTGTCTGATCAAGAATTACTTCTTCAATAGCTTTTAAGAATAGTTTTTCTTTTTCCTCATCTTTCTCTTCATATACTTTATGGTCTTCACTTTTGGGATCCCAATTTGATAACAATCCCTTGGATTGTTTTTTTTCTTCGTCAGATTTATCTTGGAGAAACCAATCTCTTATAGGTGTGTAATTAGGTTTTGGATAAGCTCCAATGGTTGTAGTTTTGATGCTCATTTAAAAAAAAAACAGCAGCCAGTATACTAGCTGCTGTTTAAAAATCTAATGATAAACGGAATTAAAAAGACCTACATTAAGTCTTCAATTTCCTCCATCATTTCTTCCTGAAGATCGGCCATGTCGTCGGCGTCACCTGTAGCAATGGTCTCCGTGTAGTCATAGATTACCTGAGTCACAGCAAGACCGTTTTCTCCAGGATATGCGAACCAATCAGCTAACAAAGGCAGCTGATTAACAGCAGTTAACTTGTTGGGGTTTGCATCATAAAAATCACCTAACAGGTCATTTGCAGCTTTGTTAGGAGGAACGTAACCTGTTGTTTCTGCAACAGCAGCTGCTCCTACACCTGATGTGATAAACTTTAAAAATGTCCATGCCGCTTGTACTCTTTCAGGATCATCTGAAGTAGTAACTAACATCGCTGCGTTACCACCGGCAGGTAGTCTAGCTGGAGTTCCACCATTAACACCAGGTATTCCTGGGAAAGGCGCAGTCTTTAGTTCAAAGTCAGCTTTTGCAGCTTCAACAGAGCCTAAACTACTAGTACTCCAAAACATCATACCAATAGTACCTGCATTAAACGCAGCTTGTCCGTCAGCAATAGAATAGTTAGGCATATTACAGCCACCCATGATATCTTTCATTTGCTCTAAAGTTTTTAGACCAGCATCTCCTCCCATATTAACAGCTCCATCTTTAACCATTGGAACATTTTGGCTATGCATTAGAGCTTGATGGAACCAGTTACCTGTAATATTCCATCCAAAGTAAAGTGTACCGTGTCCTGCAGCTTCTAATTTATTACAAGCGTCAATGACCTCATCCCAATTTGATGGAATGCTGCTAACACCAGCACTTGCTAAAAGATCCATGTTGTAGTAACCAACTGGAGTTGATACTGAAAATGGCAAGCCATAAACCTCTCCTCCAAAGGTAGATAAGCTCAACATAGCTTCATGATAACCGTCTTTTGCAAAATCTGGCTCATTAGCAATGAAAGGCTCTAAAGATAAAGCGATACCTTTGTCTACTAAAGGTGCTTGTCTATTAAGACCTTGCATGGTGATATCAGGTAAGTTTCCTGATGTTGACTCTCTTAGTATAGTAGCAGTAGCATCTTCATAGTTTTCATAAGTTGCTCTGAATTTAACTTTAATGTCAGGATGAGCTTTTTCAAACTCTGGCATAATTGCCTGGTATGTCACATCGAACAAACCTGAATAAGGATATGCAAATTCAATTTCTACCGCATTAGCGTTGTATGCGAAAACTGATGCAAAAAATCCTAAGATTACTTTTTTCATAGTCCCTCCTTAAAATAATAATAATTAATTATTAAATCCTTAATGTTAAGAATATGTTAAATTTTTAAAGCAAAGTACAAATAATAAGTATGTGTGAGAAAAAATCTGTGAATAATTCCTAAAAGCTATTAATTACCAAGGTAATGAGAAGGTTTTTACATTTGTGTAACTTTTCATAGCCTCTATTACACCCTCTTTATAGCCTAATCCTGAGTCTTTTATTCCGCCAAAAGGTGACATCTCAATTCTGTAACCGGGCACTTCCCAAATATTAACTGTGCCCACATTGAGACCGCTTATGTATTTTTTAATTCTTCTAAAATCGTTACTACAAACACCTGATGACAAACCAAAGGCCGTTGAATTTGAAATTTCCATTACTTTTTCATCATCATTGGGAACTCTAATGACAGGCACAATTGGACCAAAGGTTTCTTCAACAACAAGTTCTGATTTATAATTAACGTTGTCTAAAAAAATTGGTGGCACAAGAGCTTCTTGGACCCCAGGGTTATAAAGAATTTTTGCACCATCCTGTTCAGCTTTATTTACTCTGTCATTAAACATACTTGCTGCCTCTTTATTAATTACTGTACCCAACTGATTGTTAACATCCATAGGATCACCATATTTAATTGCTTTTGCTTTTTCCAAAGCAAGCTCGACAAATTTATCAGCTACTGATTCTTGAACTAATATTCTTTTTACAGCAGTGCATCTTTGGCCAGAGTTTTTTGTTGCTCCCATGATTGCAAGATCAGCTGCTTTATTTAAATCATCATCATCTAAGTCACTCAAAACTATTAAAGGGTCGTTTCCACCTAACTCTAAAACAGTTCTTTTGTAACCTGCATTTTCAGCTATCAGTTTTCCAACACCAACGCTTCCTGTAAAAGTAATCAAATCTATATTTTTATTTTTAATTACTTCATTCCCAATATCTTCAGGCCATCCTGTTAAAATTGAAAACATTTCTGGAGGAAGGCCACATTCATATAAAATATCTGCAAGTAGCATAGCTGTTAAAGGGGTCAATTCTGTTTGTTTACAAACAGTACAGTTGTTAGTTGCTATTGATGGAGCAATTTTGTGAGCAACCATATTTAAAGGATGATTAAATGGAGTGATTGCAGATATTGTGTTAAGCGGTTCTCTAATTGTAAATATTTTTCTTTGTTTTCCGTGAGGTGTTAAATCACAAGAATAAATTTCTCCATCATCCTGGATACAAAGCTGAGCAGTAAGAGAAAATACATCAAAGGCCCTACCAACTTCATAAAGCGTATCTTGTTTCGATAGCCCAGACTCAAGTGAAATTAGATCAGAGATTTGTTCTTTTCTTTCAACAAGAGTTTCAGCAGTCTTTTGAAGTATTTTTTGACGATCATATCTAGATAAATTGGGTTTATAATTTGCAGCAATATCAAAGGCTTTTTGAGCATGTTCTGCTGTGCCAGCTGGTACTGTGCCTATAACTTTACCTGTGAAGGGATAGATAACATCAATCTTGTTATCAGTGTGAACAGTTTTTCCACCAATCCTCATACCCTCATTAATAATTTTATCAGCCATGATTAAGCTCCATTAATAGCATAAAAAAATGCATCATAGTTATTTAAACTTTGATCTTTGGCAATGTTTAGTTTTTTATTAGAAATAAAAGGAACTTCTCTTTCATGATGACCTCCATGAGATCTAAGGGGTTCCTTTAATTTTGAAAGATCATGATTAGCTTTTGAGGTACCAATTGTCATATCTTCAGATGACATGCATACGATATCACCTATTCTATCTGAAGGTAGCCTATATTCTCTACATGCTTCATCTTGTTTAACAACTACTTCAATTTCTTTAATTGATGATATTTTGCTAATTGTTTCATCAATTTTTGATTTATCTTTTACATATATAGTGGCAAACGATCCTAGTGAACCATGATGAACTACATAAGGGTCAGTAATTGGAAGTATTACTTTAGCCTCATCTTTACCCATTTGATCATCTAAATAATCTTGTAGAAAGATGGCATTAGGTTCTCCATTAATATTTGCTTTAGACTTCATTCCATGATCTGCAGTGATGACAACCGAATTCCCATTACTACAAATTTTACTGACATACTTATCAAACATCTGATAAAAATCATTTGCTTCTTTATCTCCAGGTGCATATTTGTGTTGAATAAAGTCAGTGGTAGATAAATACATAATGTCAGGATTAAATTCCTCAAGTAATTTTACCCCAGCTGCCATAACAAATTCTGATAGATCCTGAGAATATACTTCAGGTACTTTCATTCCAATCCAGTCATTAATATTTTCAATACCATTTTCACTGAGAGTGGCCTGATCTGATTTTTCTGATGAAAAACAGATTGCTCTTCCTTCATTAAATTTTAAACCATTACCTAAAAGAGTTCTTAATTTATCCTTAGCAGTGATTACTGCTATTTTATAACCTTCATTATAATATTTCTCAAAAATAGTTGGAGCTCTTAAATATTGTGGATCATTCATCATCACTTCTTCACCGGTTGATGGGGTATAAAAGAAATTACCACTTATTCCATGAACATCACTAGGCTGCCCTGTGACTATCGAAATGTTGTTAGGGTTTGTGAAACTAGGAATAGCACTGTTAGCCATCAGATATTGCCCATTTTCCAGTATTTTATCAAGATTTGGTGTCAATCCTTTTGAAGAGGCGATATCAATATACTCTTTTTGACTACCATCGAGGCATATAACTACTACAGTTGAAGAAAGTGATTTATTGTATTGTCTTTTATTTATTTCAATTTTATCACTCATAATTACTATTGCCCCCTATAAAGAACAAACTTCCGATTAATCTAAAATTCATAAAGTTTTAACATAAAATTTACAAATTTACTTTTAAAATGTCTTAATCAGAACTATTTTAGTGTTGAGGAATAAAAATAGATGGGGACAATTTCTTTAAAGAACATCAATAAGTCATTTGGCTCAACTGAGGTGCTTAAACAACTAAGCCTTGATATCCAAGATGGTGAATTTTTAACATTAGTCGGTCCGTCCGGTTGTGGCAAATCCACTTTGTTAAAAATTATTGCCGGATTGGAGCAACAAAATAGTGGTGACGTAATTATTGATGATAAGAATGTTAACAGCACTAGAGCTAGCAAGAGAGACTTAGCAATGGTTTTCCAATCTTACGCTCTTTACCCGCACCTGACAGTCAGAAAAAATTTAGAAACACCTTTGAAATTAAGAGACTATAGTTTTGTAGAGAGGTTGCCTCTTATTGGTAATTTTGTACCAAGTAGAAAAGAAAAAAAGAAATCAATTGATGACCTTGTTTTCAAAACATCTGAAACTTTAAAAATAACAGAACTACTTGATAGGAAGCCAGGTCAACTATCTGGTGGTCAAAGACAAAGAGCGGCCCTAGGAAGAGCGATGGTAAGAGAACCAGTCGCATTCTTAATGGATGAACCTTTATCAAATCTTGATGCAGCATTAAGAGTTCATATGAGATCTGAACTATCTGAGCTTCATAATTCTTTAAAGACCACTTTCATTTATGTGACGCATGATCAAGCTGAAGCACTTACAATGTCAACTCGAATGGCGGTAATGATTGATGGGGAGCTTTTGCAACTTGATACCCCAAGTGAGGTTTATAATAATCCATCATCTTTAAGGGTTGCAGAATTTGTTGGCAGTCCAAAGATTAACACATTTGCTGCTCAGATTAGCCCTGATGGCTCTGTTGAATTTATGGGTATTAAGCTTGAAAGAAAATTTAATACTAATAGTCAAAAAGCTTTAGTTGCTGTGAGACCAGAACATTTAGAAATTACAAAAGACTCAAACAAACCTGCATTTGAGGCTACAGTTTCATACCGAGAAAACCTTGGTTCTGATATATTTTACCATGTTCAAGTTGATCAATCTGACTTTAAAATCATAGTCAGAGGCTCACCACAAGCTGGACTGATCTCAAATGGGGAAACTGTTAGAATAAGTCTCTCTCATGCAGAGGCTATGCTTTTTGAAACATCTGGTGAGCGTATCCGATAAATATGCACCACTCTAAAGCACATATTTGGTTTGTTTGGCCTGCAATCATACTAATGATTGTCATATTAATACTTCCAATTTTTTTAGCCGGAGGTATCTCATTTACTAATTACAATCTTGGTAATTCTAGTTTCGAATGGGTAGGTACGGAGAATTATGAAAAAATGTTCTCAAGAAAAACTTACATAAAAATGATTATATCAACGGCAACTTACGTGTTGATCGTTGTTCCTGTTTCAGTGGTATTAGGTTTAGTTGCAGCCATTATGCTCAACTCTCTTCGATTTGGAGCTGATATTTATAAAACAATTTTCTTTCTTCCGGTGATGGCTACTTTATTGGCAATGGCTATTGCTTGGGAATTTACTCTTCATCCAACTCTTGGAATAATTAATTCTTTCCTTGCCAATGGATGCGGAGGTATTAGAGAATTTATTTTAGGTTTTCATTGGCTACCGTGGGTTAGTTCCGAGGACAGTTGGTACAGTGTTGCTTGTGCTAACAATATGGATTTCCCGTATTGGCTCAAAGATAAAAAAACAGCGATTTGGACAATTTGTTTTATTGGAGTATGGCAAGCCTTTGGATTTAATATGGTGTTATACTTAGCTGGTTTAACAAGCATACCAAGAGAACTGTATCATGCTGCAGAAATGGATGGTGCTCAGTCAACTTGGGAACAATTTAAACTTGTAACTTGGCCAATGTTAGGTCCAACAACTCTTTTTGTGGTTACCATAACGACAATAAGGTCATTTCAAGTATTTGACACAATTGAAATTCTTACAAAAGGCGGTCCTGCCAAAACAACGTATGTAATGATGTACGCAATTTTTGAAAAAGCAATTCAACAAAATATTACAAGTATTGGTGCAGCGATTACTGTTGTGTTTATAATTTTTATAATCTTGCTAACATTCTTCCAAAGATATGTGATTGAGAAAAGGGTACATTACTAAAATGTTAGCTAGACATTATATTGGAGAGTCATGGAAGCATGGACTGCTCATCATTGGAGCATTAATTGTGTTGATCCCATTCTACATGATGGTTTCAATGTCACTTAAATCTCAACAAGAAATTCAGTCAATATCTGGAGGTTTAGTCGGAGCACAGGAGATTCAAACATTCCCAGTTTGTACTAAGCACGGATATACTGAAGAGGTATGCACAATGCGACCTTATAAATACAATTTCTGGTTTGCATTCAAAAAAGCGCCAATTCCAAGGTATTTAATGAACGGTTTGATTGTGACTGTTTCAATCTTTTTAATACAAGTATTGATTGCACTTCCATGTTCTTATGCACTAGCCAAGCTCAGGTTTAAAGGCAGGGAATTTGTCTTTTCGATGGTTCTGTTCTGTTTATTAATACCTGTGCATGCAATCGCTTTACCGTTGTATGTCATGTTAGCAAAAGCTGGACTGGTGGATACCTACGCAGCCTTAATAATACCGTGGACGATATCCGTGTTTGGAATTTTTCTAATGCGGCAATTTTTTATGACAGTACCAGATGAACTAATTGATGCTGCAAGGATGGATGGTATGGGAGAATATTCTATTGTTTGGAAAGTTATGCTTCCTGTAGCCATACCAGCGTTACTCGCTTTTGCAATTTTCTCAGTTGTTGCTCACTGGAATGATTATTTTTGGCCTAGGATTGTTATCACAGGTAATCGTGATTTATTTACACCACCACTTGGTATTAGAGAATTTAGAGGCGGAATTGATAGTGATGAATTTGGACCGATGATGGCGTCGATTGTTACTGTTACCATTCCACTTATTGTGGCTTTCATAGTTGCTCAAAAAAGATTTGTTGAAGGTATTACTATGACTGGAATGAAGTAATTATTTACCCAGAGCGTTTACCATAACAATACCAAGTATAATCAGCCCACAACCAAGAATTCCAAATAAGTTTGGACCCTGACCAAACTTAATTATACTTAATATGAACGTTCCAAAAATCACTAAACCAGCATAAGAGGCATAGGCAATTCCCATTGGTAAAAACTTCATTACCTTAGAAATAAAAAAGACCGCGATTACTATGGAAATAGCACTTAGTGAGGTTGGTATGAATTTCTCGTATCCATTTGATATTTTTGCAAAATTATTTGAAAGTATCCCGAAGAAGACCGCTGCAGCTAAATAAAAATATCCAATCAGTTTAGATATCTATCTCATAAGGAAATGAACTTAGTTGCTTCAAGCCATCTTTGGTTACAACGAACTGATCCTCGAGTTTAATTCCTTCTTTGCCGCCAACTTCACCAATATAACTCTCTACACAGATAGTCATATTTTCCTCAAAATTGGCTGAGTAATCCGCGTTGCTAAAATCTCTATTTGGGTAAGCAACAAGTGGCCATTCATCACAAAGACCGACACCATGAATAATGCATGGATAATGATTATCGTAGCAATTATCAGGCAATTTCCAGGATTTTTCTGCAAATTCTCTAAAATTTAAACCAGCTTTAATCAGAGATTTGTTATGATTAATATGCTCTAAAGACATTGAGTAGAGCCTTTTTTGTTCATCATTTAGACGATTGCCCTCAACAAAGGTTCGAGAGATATCAGCACAGTAACCGTACGGTCCAACCATATCTGTGTCAAAAGCAACTAAATCTCCAGACTCAATGACTCTGTTACTGCATTCTTGAAGCCAAGGATTTGTTCGTGGTCCAGATACTAAAAGACGAGTCTCAAACCATTCCCCACCATTTTCAATATTGACTTTATGCATGTATGACCAAAGTTCTTCTTCTGTCATACCTGCCTGAAGTTTGTCTCTCATTAGCCACATTCCTTTTTCAGCAGTCTCAATAGAAGCTTTCATGCAAATTAACTCATCATCAGATTTAATAGATCTTGCAAGCTCAATATACTTTTGGGCGTTCACTAGTTTAACATTAAACTGTTTAAGTAACATTTGTATTCCAACTGGATCGGAAACATCTATTGCAAGACAATTATTATCAGGTGAATGCTCTCTCATTAAATCTTGAACAGTGCCAGCCCATTTTTTTGCATTTTTATCAACAAAATTATTTGCTGAAAAAAAATCCCAACTATCAACTGCTCGAATATCATCAATCGTGCATAAATGTTCTGAGAGATGCTCGCTCTTTGGATAATCAAATAGTATTACTTTTCCCTCTGCAGAAATAAATACGAATCGAACGAGTTCATGCATTGTAAATAAACTCATATTTCTACTGTCGGTTGCATACCTTATATTGATCGGATCAAATAATATGCAAGCACCAACATTATTTAATCGTAGTTGCTCTAAAACTCTATTGAGTCGATACATACGTAAACGGTCGAAGTCTATTTTTTCTTCGTAGAGCCTAGGTTTATAAACTTGATTTTCAAAATTTTGGTTAATTGTTTCGAAAAACTTTGGGCCAATTTTACGGTCTGCAAATTTACTTGTAAAATTACTCATCCAAATGACTTTTAAAATTATTCTTTTCAAACCTTAAAAGATTATCACTAAATTGCAATTTAAGTTTTTTTGCACTATTGCTAATTTTATCAAGGAAATTAATACTTATTTTAATACTTTTTTGTTCATTTTCGGATATTTGACCAACATAGGTGATAGCATTCCATAATCCAAGAGAGTTCATCGGTGAAAATTTTTTCTTAGAGGATAACGATAGGTTTATAAATGAAAATAAAAATGAAGATATGGATACTTTAAATTTTTTTCTAAAATGAGGTATTTTTTTATTCAGGCTTTCTACAAATTTTTTGGGATCACTAAATTGATAGGGATTAATCTTTGGAAAGAATAATTTGAGAAGCTTTTTTGAAAAATCATTTCCGGATGAATAAATAAAAAATAGCTGACCTTTTACATCTAACATTTTTAATAATGGAATAAGTACTAGCTTAAGTGTTCTGTTGTAAGGAGACCTTAGCCTGAAAGCTTGAGATGCAATTATATAGTCGTAAAACTTTGGAATACTCTCTAACTTACTTGGTATCAAATGCTTTAATGCAATTTTTTGATCCCTCCTGTAAATAACCATCAGTGTCTTTTGCCTCGGTCTCAATATGGTTGAAGAAGTATCTTCTTTTATATCCCAATTTTTTCTTATAACCTCACCCATATTCATGAGTTGCTGATTGAAACTAAAACTTGAATTTCCAACTAATTCTTTTTTTATTAACTTACAATCTGTGAAACGATTATCATTAATTTCTCTGTAAGATGCATTAGTTATACAGAAAACTAAATTCTTATGTTCAAAAAATCTATAACCAAGATAATTCAGAAGACTGTTAATATCATCGATACTAATTTCTTTTCCAACAACTATAATTGGATCTTCAGGAAATTTGTCATGAACAGCCGATAGCAATGTGCAGATGACTGAGCCATCTCCTGTCCCAGCATCAAAAATTCTAAATGCATCTTCAGTAATTTTAGAATTTTTTAAATACTTCGCTAATTGAAAAGCTATTCGACTTTTTTCGTTGGTAGAATTTACAAATGATAAATATTTATCTCTTGAATCAAAAAAATCTGACTTTTTTGCCCCCACCTTATTTCTCCTAGTTTTTTTTTAAACTAGAAATGCATTGATTACCATAATAGAGTTAATTTGTTAGATCATAAATATGACTTTAGAAACCTCGCTTTTATTGGGTATATTTGGCGCAGTTTTAGCAATAGCGATAATGGTTTTTGATATTTACAAAAGAAACAAATAATCTAACTCAAGTAACATTTATTATAATAATAAGACATGACCAATATTATTAAATCAGGTGGAAGCCACGAAACAGACGTTGTAATTATCGGTGCTGGTCCATGTGGTCTGTTTCAAGTCTTTGAATTGGGTCTTTTAGATATGAAGGCTCATTTAATCGACAACCTTGATAAAATAGGAGGGCAGTGCGCAGAATTATATCCTGATAAAAATTTATATGATATTCCAAGCAGGCCTGCTATTACCGGCCAAGAACTAACCGATGATTTAATGAAACAAGCTGAGCCTTTCAATCCTTCATATCATCTCAATCAATTAACCTCTAAAATATCTTTAAATGATAATGATATTTTAGTTGAAACCGATAAGGGCACATCCATTAAATGCAAGTCTCTTGTGATTGCAGCGGGGGCTGGTAGTTTTGTTCCAAGAAAACTTCCTGCAGAGGGCTCTCAGGAGCTAGAAAATAAAAATATTTTTTACTCTGTTAAAAAAAGATCTGATTTTCAAGATAAGAATATTTTAATAATCGGCGGTGGTGACTCTGCGCTTGATTATGTTATGGGATTTCAAGGAATAGCCAAAAAAGTTTCTTTGGTCCACAGAAGAAAAGAATTTAAAGGAGTTCAAGACTCTGTAAATAAAGTTATGTCTTTAGTTGATAAAGGCGATGTAAACTTCAACATGGGAAGTTTAAAAAAGGTTGAAAAAAATGATAACGGTAAAGTCACAGTGACACTTGATGATGAGACAACACTAAGTGATATTGACGCCATTTTTCCGTTTTTTGGATTAAAAATAGAATTAGGCCCAATAGCAGATTGGGGCTTAAATTTAGAAAACAATTTAATATCAGTGAATACCGAGAATTTTGAAACTTCTGTTCCAAGAGTTTTTGCTGTTGGAGATATTTGTATTTATCCTGGTAAATTAAAGTTAATTTTAAGTGGCTTTCATGAAGCAGCTCTTGCAGCAAAAAAAATGTTTGAATATTGTCATAGTGATAAGAAATACGTGTTTAGGTACACGACCTCTTCTAGTGATTTAAAAAAAAAACTTGGCGTAAAATAACTAAGATAAATGCTTATAAACGGTCGTTCTCGAGATATTTAAAGTTCTTGAAACACTGCTAACTTTTTCGCCAGTTTGCTTATATGTTTTTTGAATAAGAATACACTGCTTTTCTTTTATTGCAGATCCTTCGCAATTAACACAAGGCTTATATGGCTGTTTTAAATTATTATTTACCCTATTAGAATTTGATACTTGTCTTTGAAATAGCTTAATAAAAAGACTTGAGCCCAACCAATCTTTTACTTTTAAAACTTTATCTAAATTTAAATCATAAGCAATTTTATGATATGGAGTAGTAAAGATATTAAAAAAATCATTTGTTGTATCTTTAAAAATACCACTTAGCATAACTCTTGCGTTAGAATTTACTCCTTCTATTTCTCCATCATCATTAACAGCAATCAAACCTATACTATTTGTATTCAGGTATTCGCTTCTTGGGTGAAAAGAGTAAATGTTAGTGTGCTGAAATGAATTCAAAAATAATTTCTGTTCTACAGATTTTGCAGATAGTTTAACAAGAGCCAAAGTATGATCCTGTCTTGATGATGTATCAGTTGAAGCGTCTATAATACCAACAATATTTTGGTTATGATCAAAAATAGGACTTGCAAAACAGGAAAGTTGACAATGTTCATTAAAAAAATGTTCACCTCCAGCAACTATTGATGCAGACTTTGTTTTAAGTGTTAATCCTAATCCATTCGTTCCTCTATACTCTTCTTTCCACACTGAGCCGGGTATAACAACCTTTCTTGCTTTGCTGTTATAAAATTCATTATCATAGAGTGTGTCGAGAACAACTCCCTCTTTATTCGCAAAAGCAACCATAAAGTTTGTTCCAGCAATTTGAGAATGAAGAAGCTCCAACTCTGGTAAAATAAAACCTCTGATATCGTTATACTCATTTTGGAGTTCATTTAATTTTGATGCACTTATTACACTTTCAATAGAATTGCTCTCAGGACTTAAACCATTTTCAAAACATCTAATCCAACTATCAACAATTTTTTTATCTGTAAAATCTAAGGATATGTTTCTATCCTTTTCCAAAAGACGAGTTCTTTCAATTAACTGTCTGTAAGATTGCATTTTTGAAAATTAGCAATTTCATAAAATTATTACAACTTCTAAGATTGTTCAAAAAATGAACAATTTTTTGATTTTTTTCTTTTAAACAAGAGTATGCATCAATTTTGAACATTGGATCTGTGGACTTTTTATAGTTAAATAAATGTAATTTTGGGAGGAATTGATGAAAGCACAAGTATTACATAGCTATGACCCTGAGATGAAACAGGACGTTTGGGTAAAGGAAGAGGAAGTTCCAAATCCAAAACTTGAAAAGGCATCTGACGTCATTGTTAAAATTGGAGCAGCAGGCGTCTGCAGAACAGATTTACATGTCATCGAAGGTGAGTGGAGACATATTCAGGACCCTGATGATAAACTTTTACCATGTGTAATGGGTCACGAAAATGCTGGATGGATTGAGGAAGTTGGAAGTGATGTAGAGGGATTTAAAAAAGGTGACTCAGTTATTCTCCATCCAATTATCTCTGGAACCAATGGCACTTGTTTAAGTTGTAGAAAAGGTTTAGACACTCACGCAGAGAACGGAATTTTTCCAGGATTAAATGTTAAAGAAGGTGGTTACTCTGAATTATTAAAAACAAGTGTAAGAAACCTTATTAAGATTCCGAACACATTAACCCCTAAGGATGTTGCACCATTTTCTGATGCGGGTTTAACAGCATATCGTGTTGCAAAAAAAGCAACAAGACATCTTTTACCAGGTGAGAACTGTGTTGTAATAGGTGCTGGCGGTTTGGGTCACATAGCTATCCAATGTTTAAAAGCAATGTGTGCTGCAAATATAATTATTGTAGAAAAATCAGAAACTGCTCTTAAGCATGCTATGCCTCTTGGTGGAGACCATGGTGTTTTAATTGATGGCAATGAAGTAGAGAGAGTTATGGAATTAACCAAAGGTCTCGGTGCTGAGGCAGTCATCGATATGGTGGGAGAAAAAGGTTCAACTTCAATGGGTCTTAGTATGACTAAAAACACTGGGTCTTATTATATAGTCGGTTACGGAGAAGATATTAAAATCAAATCCGTTGATATGATTATTTCTGAGAGAAATATCATAGGAAATTTAATTGGTACATGGTCCGAACTTTATGAGCTAATGGAATTAGCGAATAAAGACCTAGTAAGGTTATCCATGCAGGAGTACAAGCTAAGCGAAGCCAATAAAGCTCTGCATGATCTTAATAACGGTCTTGTAAAAGGAAGAGCAGTTTTAGTACCATAAAAAGTTTGTTATCAGATTAATTTCTGAGCAAAAAACGAAGTATTAAGGGAGGGAAATATATGAAACTTAAAACTTTGATAAGCGCCTTGGCGTCTGTCCTCTTGATAGGCAGCCAAGTTGCACATGCAGACAAGTGGGGAGATCAATTTCCACACATCGCTGCTACAGGAGATATTCCTGGAATGTGTTCTTATGAGTCTATGTCTCAAAAAGACTATAGCGGGAGAACACTTACTATAAATACACACGCTATCCCTGTTATGGGAGAGCCAACTGCTCTTCACGCTGAGCAGTTTGAAAAATTGACTGGTGCTAAAGTAGAAGTAACACATACTCCTGCTGGTGACCTTTACTCAAAGGCAATGGTTCCGTTCCAAGCTGGTCAGGCTCCATATGATATCGTCTTTGGTTTTTCAAACTTTATCAATGACTGGAAAAGATATTTAGCGCCTGTGCCACAAGAATATGTGGACCAAATGGATGGTGTATCAGCTTCACACAAGGCTATCGCTTCATGGGACGGTGTAATGTATCAGTATCCTGTTGATGGTGACAGACACTATTTAAAATACAGAAAAGACGTTATCGATAATCCTGAGATGCAAGCTAAGTATAAAGCTGACACAGGTAAGGAACTAAAAGTTCCAACTACTTGGAAAGAGTATGGAGAAATGGCTTCTTACTTTAATGGTTGGGACTGGGATGGTGACGGAGAACTAGAATATGGTTCTGCAGAGGTTATGAAAAAAGATGACCTTATGTATGCTGCTTTCTATTCTCGTTCAGTTGCTTACGCCAAAAATGAGAGTACCCCAGGAGGTTTCTTCTTTGATTTAGAAACTATGGAACCATTAATTAATAACCCTGGATTTGTTGAAGCTCTCACAGATTGGGTTGATGCAGTTAACTATGTACCACCTGGTGGAATTAACTTTGGTTTAGGAGATGAAATTAACTCTTTTGGAGGAGGCCAGACCTTATTTAGTTTCTCTTGGGACGATGCTTTTGTAGCAGCAATGCAACCAGATAGTCCAATTGCAAACCAAGTTGGTGCCGCACAACTTCCTGGTGCTGATAAAGTATGGAATAGAAACAATGGAATGTGGGATGCTAAATACAATCAAGCTCCTTTCTTCGTATGGGGATGGGCAGTTGGTGTTGCAGGAAAGTCAGAAAATAAAGATGTCGCTTTTGATTATCTTTGCTTCTTTGCAAATGGCGCTAATCACCAAGCAGATATCGGAATTGGTCGATTTGGCGTGAACCCATTTATGGAAGAGGACTTCAAAGCTGATGTTTGGACACAAATTGGTTGGGATGCAGATATTGCTCAATCATACGTCGACACACTTGCTGATATGGAAAAAAGCACTAACAGAGTATTTCCATTAAGAGTTCCTGGTACTTTTGAGTTCAACAGTGCATTAGCGACTGGAACTGCAAAAGCTCTAGCAGGACAACTATCTCCTCAAGAGGCACTTGACGAAGTTTATGCTGAGTGGGTATCAATTCTTGACAGAGTTGGTGCCGATAACGTTAGAGATGCATACGCTGTTGGTGTCAAAATGGAAGATAACGAATTATAAATTATTAATTTGATTTAACTTAGTGATCGCTCATAATACTGAGCGATCACCCCAAAGATTAATTTTATAAAATATTTATTACTGAATGAACTTTAAACATAAATATGTATTTTTACTTCCCGGTTTAATAGTTTTAATTGGTATACTAATTTTTCCAATAATTTTTACTGTAAGGTTAAGTTTATCAGGATGGAATAGTTTTAATCCTGGATTAGATTTTATAGGTCTTAAAAATTATATTCGATTATTTACTGATGACCCTCGTTTTTGGCAGTCATTTTTTAGACTAAGTTTTTTAGCAATAACTACGGTTTTTCTTCAATATATAATTGGGTTTGCTTTGGCCCACATGGTCTGGAAGGACATTAAGTTTAAAAGATTTTTTAGAGTTTTGTTTCTTATTCCTATGATGACAACTCCAGTAATTATGACTGTTATTTGGAGAACTTTTTTTCATGAATCCTTAGGACCTTTAAATGATTTTCTGAGTATTTTTGGAGTACAACCCCCATGGTTATCTAGCCCTGGTTTAGCAAAAGTCTCCATTATTGTAGTAGAAGTTTGGCAGTGGACATCGTTTATGTTCCTATTAATGTTGGCTGGACTTTTAAGTTTACCTAAAGAGCCTTTTTTAGCAGCAGCAGTTGATGGTGCCTCCCCATTTAAAAAATTTATATATGTCACTTTTCCTTTGATGGCACCCATATCTATTGGTGCAATAATAATAAGACTTATTGAAGCCTCCAAAATTATGGATACAGTTTTTGTTTTGACAAGCGGTGGTCCGGGTACGTCTACGGAAACATCTAGCTTTTTCATTTTTATAAAAGGGCTTCGCGAATTCCAAATGGGATACGCCGCAACAGCCTCATTTACGTACCTTATTATCATGATCATAAGTTTGACAATTATTGTTAAAGTCTTAACGAAGGTTTTGATGAGAGAATAAAATGCCAAAATTATATACATTTTTGAAATATTTCTTTGTCGTACTTTGGGCTTGCTTTGTTATAGCGCCTTTTCTTTGGGCCATATCAACCTCTTTTAAGGATTTTAATTCAGTTACAGGTGGAGCGACATATATCCCTTGGTTGCAGTTTGAACCAACGTTAGACGGATGGAGTGTTTTATTTAAGCCTGGTTCCCAAGGTGGAATAAATATTATCGGACCATATTTCAATAGTATTTTTGTTACACTAACAGCAAGTTTGATCAGCATTGTTTTAGGCACATTAGCTGCATACGCTTTATCTCGTTACACTTTCAAAGCTGGAATTGTTAAAAATAATGATATTACGTTCTTTTTTATATCCCAAAGAATTATGCCACCTGTTGTATTGTCAATTCCTTTTTTTATTTTTTTAAGCTCCTTAGGGCTTCTAGATAGTCTCGCTGGTTTAATTCTAGTTTATATTGTTTTATTAATGCCCATTGCTGTTTGGATTATGGTTGATTTTTTTAATCGTGTTCCCAGAGAAATTGATGAAACAGCTTTAATTGATGGATGCAATCCATTTCAAGCTTTTTTTAAAGTCGTTCTTCCTAATTCAGTTCCGGGTATGTTAGTAGCAGGTTTGTTTTGTATTATATTTGGTTGGATTGATTTTTTCTTTGCTTTTATATTAACCTTTACAAAAGTACAGTTGTTGCCAGTCAAAATTGTAGCATTAAATTCTTCAATTACACCTTGGTGGAGCTTATCTGCAGCAGCACTTGTATCTGTTGCACCGTTAATAATCGTAGCGTTTATTGTAGAGCGTTATTTATCAAAGGGCAATTTATCTGGAGCTTTAAAATAATGTCTTTAATGCTCAATCATATTTCTTTTAAACCAACAGAGGAATATCATTTAAATGATATTAGTTTGAGATTTGATTCAGGAAAAATGTACACGATATTAGGTAGAACTTTATCAGGTAAAACCACACTTTTGAAAACTATTGCTGGTCTTCAAACTCCTGACTCGGGATCTATAAATTTTGAAGATACAGATTTTTTATCAATTCCTGTTTGGAAAAGAAATGTAGCGATGGTGTATCAACAATTTATAAATTATCCGCATTTAAATGTCAGAGATAACGTCGCTTTTCCACTAAAACAAAGGAAAATGGATGCAAATCTAATTGAAAAAGAAGTTCAAGAAGCAATGGAAAAAGTTGGTTTAATCGGTTTTGAGTCAAGAAAAATTCAAGAACTATCTGGTGGACAACAACAAAGAGTAGCTCTCGCAAGGTCTTTAGCAAAAAAAGCTAAAATACTTTTATTAGACGAACCTCTCGTTAACCTTGATTACAAATTGAGAGAAGGCCTTCGAGAGGAATTTAAAAAACTTTTTAATGTATCTGACGAGTCAAACTCAATTTTAATTTATGCTAGCACAGATCCTTTAGAGGCGATGCAACTCAACGGCGATATTATTGTAATTGATGAAGGTAAAATACTTCAGACAGGTACAGCTAAAGATGTATTTGAAAATCCTGCAACTGCTAAAGTTGCTGAAATTACTAATGACCCTGCAATGAACATCAATAAATGTTTTATACAAGATAATTCTTTGATTATGAATGATAGCGTTCAAATCCAAATCCCTGATGAACTCAAGTCTATACCTAACGGAAAGTATTTAGTGGGCATTAGAGCCACAGATATATATCTTGATGACCAAGGTTTTGCTTTTGATGTAGAAATTTCTGAAATATCAGGTTCAGAGACTTTTCTTCACTTACGTAATAATAATTTAAAATGTGTTGCCACAATTGAAGAAGTAAAAACATATAACACAAATGAGGTTGTAAAAATTAATTTTGATAAATCAAAAATTTATTTGTTTGAGGAGTCAGGGGATCTCCGACACTCTCCCTATCAACAATAATGGCTAAAATAATTTTAGAAAACATTGCACACACATACGAGCCCAATGCAAGCAACCCAATATTCGCTTTGAAAGAAATGTCTCTTTCTTGGGCAGATGGTGGACGTTATGCACTACTTGGTCCTTCAGGTTGTGGAAAGACAACAATGTTAAATATAATGAGTGGTTTAGTGAACCCATCTCATGGAAAAGTATTTTTCGATGAAAGAGATGTAACCTCAATGATTACTGAAGAAAGAAACATCGCCCAAGTGTTTCAATTCCCTGTAATTTATGGAACAATGACAGTATTCGAAAATCTTTCTTTTCCCTTAAAATGCCGACAGTTTCCTGAGGATCAAATAGAAAGGAAAGTCAAAGAGGTCGCAGAAATACTGAATTTGCAAGATTATTTGAACAATCGAGCAAAAGGATTAACAGCAGATCAAAAGCAATTGATTTCTCTTGGAAGAGGTTTAGTTCGGGAGGATGTAGCTGCTATATTAATGGATGAACCACTGACAGTTATTGATCCTGACTTAAAATTTCGTCTCAGAAGAAAATTAAAAGAAATAAATGATAAGTACAAGACAACATTGATATATGTAACTCATGATCAGAATGAGGCTATGACATTTGCAGATAATATTATAGTTATGGATCAAGGTGAAGTTGTGCAGGCAGGATCACCAAAGGACCTTTTTGAGAGACCTCAAACAACATTTGTTGGTTATTTTATTGGTTCACCTGCAATGAATTTATATGAATGTTCCGCAAGTTCTAAAAATGAAATTAGTATAGGTGTTAATTCATTCAAAGTTCAAACTAATATTAACAATTCTAAATCGGAAAATTTAAAACTAGGAATTCGTTCTGAGTATATTACAGTTGAAGATGAACATAGTGATAATTCATTAGAAGCGGACATAATCGAAGTCGAAGATTTTGGAAATTATAAACTTATTACAGCGTCTTTTGATTCATTTAAAATAAAAGCAAAAGTTAAAAGAGAATTAGACATACCGTCAGAAAAAGTTATTCTAAAATTACCAGCAGAACATTGCTGCATATATGAAGATAATAAACTCATTTAAAAAAACTTTTTTATTTACATTTTGTCTATTATCTTTTAGTGCATACACGCATTCTATAACCTTAGAGAAAACACCAGTATCTTTAAATAATCCTTGGGGTATGAGTTGGACGGAAAATCAGTTATTGATCACGCAAAAATCAGGTGAAATTTATCTTGTTAACACAAATGATTATACAAAAATAAAAATTGATCATAAAATTCCTTTTGTTCAACATGGACAAGGAGGACTTCTTGATATAGTAAGTGATAAAAATATTATATGGGTCACTGGTTCTATTAAAAAAAATGGTAAATACACTACTGCCATTTATCGCGCTGAGCTTAAAAACAATATCCTCATAAATGAACAACTTATTTATGAAGCATTACCATACTTCAGTAATGGTAAGCATTTTGGTTCACGAATAGAAATTCTTGATGATTATCTTTATGCTAGTATAGGGGAAAGAGGCAAGGGTATGATTGCCCAAGATTTTTCAAACTCTATTGGTTCTATAATCAGAATTCACAAAAATGGTGAAATTCCTGATGATAATCCTTTCATTTCAGGCAATAACTGGTTACCTGAGTTATACCAAATTGGTATAAGAAACCCTCAAGGGATGACATTGGATCCTCAAACAAATTCAATTTATATATCTAATCATGGACCTAAAGGAGGCGACTTCATAGGAAAAGTTGTAAGTGGATCAAATTATGGTTGGAAAAAAATAGGTTGGGGTGGAACCAATTACTCAGGGACTAAAATAGGTGACGGTAATGCGTGGGAGCCTGGATTTATAAAACCTGATTTTATTTGGGTGCCATCAATAGCAGTTAGTGGTATTAAGTTTTATCATGGAGATGCCTTCCCAGAGTGGGAAAATTCACTCTTAGTATCTTCACTAAAATATCAATACCTTTCTGTTTTACACAGAAAAGATAATAAATTTGTTAAAGAGGAGATAATTTTTAAAGATAAAATTGGAAGAGTAAGAGATTTAGAGATAGATCAACAAGGCAATATATATGTTATCGCAGATGAAAGGGACTCAAATTTATTTGTTCTTAAACCCTAACTATTCTCTATGATCTAAATAAAGATTATTTTGAGATGAATATAAATAAGGTTTCAATAGCTCTAGACTGTAAAAACCATATTGGAGAAAGTTGTTTTTGGGACTCGAAAGAAAATTGCTTAATTTGGACAGATATCGAAGGTAAAACAATTTGGAAACTTGATGAGAGTAATCAAAGTTTTAAATTTAATTTACCAGATAGAGCTGGTTTTATTTTACCAAGAAAAAAAGATGGATTTATAATTGGATTTCCAAAGTTTATTGCAATTTCTAATCAAAATTTTTCATCTTTTGAAAAAATATGTGACGTTGAAATTAGTATTAAAAAGACACGAATAAATGATGCAAAAGTAGATCCATATGGTGGAATTGTATTTGGGACTTATAATGAAGATCCAGATAAATTAAATAGAAAACCTATTGCAAATCTTTACAGACTTGCTCCAGACTTGTCCTTAACTCATCTCTTATCAAATATTACTGTCTCCAATGGACTAGCCTTCTCTCAAAAGGATAATATTATGTATTTTGCAGACACCCCAACTGGTCGGATACAAAAATTTAGCTACAATCAAGATTTTAAAAAACTAATTGAATTAGAGTCAAATATGATTTTCAAAGATGTTGGAGAACCAGATGGTGCCACTTTGGATATTGATGACAACTATTGGTCAGCAAGGGTTAGGGGAAAATGTATTATATGTATTGATACAAAAAATGGCAAAATCATTGAAAAAATTGATCTCCCTACTAGCACACCTACTTGTGTAACATTTGGAAATTCTGATTTATCATGTCTTTATGTGACCTCTTTAAGAGCAGATCCAATTAACGACAGTGCTGACGGCAATCTATATAAAATTAAAACAAGGACTCAAGGTTTAAAGCAACTTTTGGCTGATTTTTGATTTTTATAAATATTCTTTATTCACTAAATTTTCGACATTTAATTCACTCATGTTCTTTAAGAAAAAAACAATATTTTGTGAAGCTTCTAAGGACATCCTTTCCCTACATTCTAATGTTAATGCTGCATTGTGAGGTGTCAGCAAAATATTATCTAGCTTAAAAAATGGATGATTGGACTCAGGCGGCTCAGATACAAACACATCCATTCCTGCACCTTGAATTTTTTTTGATTCTAAAGCTACGCATAAGTCATTTTCGTTAACGATTCCACCTCTCGATGTATTAACAAGAATAGAGTTTTTCCTCATCAAATTTAATTCTGTTTGGGAGATAAAGTTCTTAGTATCTCTATTTAACGGTAAATGGATAGTAATAAAATCAGCTATAGCTAAACCTTGGTTTTTCTCAATCGGTATACATTGATTTCTAATAATTATTTCATTATCTAAAAAAGGATCATGTACATATACTTCCATATCAAATCCGAGACATCTCTTAGCAACTTCTTTTCCTATTCTACCAAATCCAATAATAAGTACTTTCTTTTTATACAATTCAAAAAAATTGGGTAATTCAGATCTTTTTTCAAAATTACCTTCTTTAACCAGACTATCTGATAGAGATAATTTTTTTGTTAAATAAATGAAAAATGATAATACATGTTCAGCAACACTTACAGCATTAGAAGTAGATGTAATGCAAAGCGCAATTTTATTATCATTGAGAAAATCAAGATCAACGTTATCGTAACCAACTCCATGCCTTGATATAATTTTTAAGTTGTCACAATGTTCTAAAATTTCTTTATCAAGTTTTGTAGTTCTTAATAAAATTCCATCAATATCTTTTAATTGTTCCTTTAAGTTTTGTATTTCAAAACTCTCAATTTCAATGACTTTGAATCCGTTTTCTTTCAAAAACGATAAGCCTTTTTGGTCAACTTTACCTAGTACAGCAACTTTCATATTTTCTCTTGACTCAAAGTTATGTCAAAAAAGTGTCAATTTTTAAAGGTTTTTCATTCAAATTATCTTTCTATCGTGTAATATCTTTAACGGTTAAGTTTTTTGGAGGAATAATGAAAACCATCAAATTGTCTTGTGCTCACGCATTATTTAAATATTTAATTGCGCAAAAAACTATCATTGAAGGTAAGAAAGCACCACTATTCCCAGGAGCATTTGCTATTTATGGGCATGGTAATGTTGCTTGTTTAGGCCAAGCAATGGAAGAGTTCCAGTCTGACCTTCCTGGTTTTAGAGGTCATCATGAACAAAGTATGGCTTTGACTGGTATTGGATATGCTAGAGCCATGAGAAGAAAACAAATCTTTATTGCCACCTCATCAGTAGGCCCTGGGGCAACAAACATGGTTACAGCTGCAGCAGTAGCTCTTAGCAATCGACTGCCAATATTGTTATTACCAGGAGATACTTTTGCTAGTCGATTTCCTGATCCTGTTTTGCAACAAGTTGAAAATTTCAACTCACCTATTGAAACCGCAAATGATGCTTTTAAACCTGTTTCAAAGTATTTCGATAGAATTACAAGACCAGAACAAATTCTTGCTTCTCTTCCTCAGGCTATCCAAGTCATGCTTGACCCCTCTGACTGTGGACCAGCAACTATTGCAATGTCACAAGATGTTCAAGGTGAGTCATTTGATTACCCTGAAGTATTTTTCGAAGAAAAAGTACACGAGATAAGAAGAGTTCATCCAGATCCAAGTCAGATCAATCAAGCAGTTGAAAAAATAAAAAACTCAAAACAACCTATTATTATTTCAGGAGGCGGCGTTCTCTACTCTGAAGCAGAGCAAGAACTCTCAAAATTTGCAAAAAAACATAACATTCCTGTCACTTCAACGGTAATGGGTATTGGTTGTATGACTAAAGATGATCCGTATTATATTAGTGCGGTTGGTGCGTTGGGAGAGGGCTCATCAAATAGTTTATCTAAAGATACCGACTTAGCTTTAGCCATTGGTACAAAGCTCGCAGATTTTACAACAGGCTCATGGGCAAATTTTGAAAATCCTAATTTCAAATTAGTTTCCGTAAATACAGCTCGATACGACACCACAAAACATTTAGCAACCCCTGTTATAAGCGATGCTAAAGTAGGTCTTCAGAAAATATCTGAAGCTCTCGGTGATTGGAAAGCTCCTGATGACTGGTATAAAAGAGCAATTAAGGAAAAGAATGAATGGGATGCTTATGTTGAAAAACAAAGCGGACCCACCAATCAAGAGGAGCCCTCCTATGCTCACGCGGTAGGTGCAGTTTATAGAAATTCAGATCCAAGTGATATTGTAGTAACAGCAGCAGGGGGACTTGTTGGAGAAGTTGTACAAGTTTGGAAACCAAAGCAACTTAATACCTTTGAAACTGAGTGGGGCTTTAGTTGTATGGGATATGAAATTTCAGGCGCACTAGGAATTAAAATGGCTAAACCCGATCAAGACGTAGTGGTATTTGTTGGTGATGGTTCTTACTTATTAAACAATACAGATATATATAGTTCAGTTATCTATGATCAAAAGCTCATTATTATAGTATGTGATAATGGAGGGCATATGGTCATTAATCGCCTTCAATTAGCTAAAGGAGGAAAAGAATACATTTGTAATCTTCGTGCTGCTAGAGCTACCAACCTTAAATTTGTAGATTTTGAAAATCACGCAAAAAGTATGGGAGCTAATGCAGAGACTGTAAGCTCAACCTCAGAGTTAGAGGCAGCCTATAAAAGAGCCAAAGACTCAGATAAAACTTATGTTATTACAATTAAAACACATGGTTATGAATGGTTAGAGGGGACTGCATTTTGGGAAAGCCCCACATTACAAGATCCAATTACTGTTAATAATAAAAGTGCCCTTGAGGATTTTGAGTCTGGAAAGAGCAAACAGCGTAAGGGTGTTTAATTTTTGACATCTAAAAAAAGAGTTGTCTTAATAACAGGCGCTGAGTCAGGTATAGGAAAAAGTACATCTAAAATTTTTTTAGATAACGGATATAAAGTTATTTGTACTTACCTTAAAAATAATAATAACAAAAATACTAAAGATACTGAATATCATCGCATTGATATTACTAAGAATAAGGATTGGGAAATTCTAGCTCTGTATATTAAAAAAAAATTTAAAAAAATTGATGTCTTAGTGAATAGCGCAGGTGTCAGATTGAGTGGAAATTTAGAGACCACGTCTATGAGTGATTGGTCATACCATCTCAATAATAACGTAACAGGCACCTTTCTTGCTTGTAAGTATATTTTACCTTTTCTTAAAAAAGCTAAAAATTCTTCAATTATAAATGTTGCATCAATAAACAGTATTAGAGGAGCAAAAAATATGTTGGCATACGCGACTTCTAAAAGTGCGGTAATATCTTTTACAGCGTCACTTGCTCTGGATTTAACAAAAAATAAAATCAGAGTAAACGCTGTTGCTCCAGGGGCCATTGAAACACCAATGTTGGCTTCCTTTAAAAAAGATTTATCACTGAAAGAGTATCAAAAAAGAATGAGAGAAAACCATCCCATAGGAAGGGTTGGCAAACCAAAAGAAGTGGCCAATGTAATATATTTTTTAGCAAGTGAGAGTGCATCTTTTATGACGGGTTTGACTATACCAGTAGATGGTGGAAGAAGTATAAGGTAGACACTTATTTCAAGTATTTTTGAAATTCATAATAAGAATTTTTGGGTATTCTCTTAAAGTTTTGGAAATCAGTAAAAACTAAACCAAATCTTTTTGAGTAACCAAAGGCCCACTCATAGTTATCAAGTAATGACCAAGCAAAATACCCTTTAACTGGTAATTTTTCATTCACACAATTTAACACCTCTTTTAAGTGTACATTGAAAAATTCAATTCTATCATGATCCTGAATTCTATTTCCTAAAGATAATTTGTCATTATTAGCCATCCCATTTTCAGTAATATAGATTGGAATATTATTATCGTATTCTTTATTAATTCTTTTAATAAAGTAGCTCAATCCCTCAGGATAAAATTCCCACCCCATATCTGTTTTTTTTAGGGTCCCACTATTACACTCATAATCGACACCATCATCTGATTTTTTATATTTGATTAAAGACCGGGTGTAATAATTCAATCCTATCCAGTCAATTGGTGAAGATATTAATTCTAATTGTGTTTTGTAATTTTCTGGGAGGTATTTTTCTAGGATGGATAAAGCTAATTCTGGATATTTACCTTTAAATATAGCATCGGAAAACCATCTGTTATGAATCTCATCAAACAGTTTTGTTGCTTGAATATTTTCTTCATTACTATCTATAGGTTGACCAAATTGATTATTTAAAACTATTCCGATCTGATGATCATTACATGACCTTAATGCTTCAACAGATTGCGAGTGTGCAAATAAAATATTATGCATTGTTTTAGCAGCTGATTGGATATTTTTAATACCTGGTGCATGCTCTCCTAAATAATGACTTAACCAAGAAACACACCAAGGCTCATTAATGGTTGAAATTTTTTCAAATTGATCTCCAAATGTTTTTGATATGAAAAAAGATAATTCTCCAAAATGTTTACAGGTTTCTTGATCTTCCCAACCTTTAATTTTTTGAAATCTTATGGGAAGATCCCAATGATAAATTGTTGGGAAAGCCTCTAAATCACAATTATTTATTTCTTCTAATAATTGCTTGTAAAAATCCACACCCTTTAAATTGACATCTTTATTGTTGTCTGGAAATAATCTAGGCCAAGCAAATGAGAAACGATAGGCCTTAAAACCCGCATCTTTTATAAGTTTAATATCCTCTTTGAAATATTCAATATGATTACAAGCAAGTTTCCCATCAATGCCATTCAATTTTCTCTCAGCAAAATCATCCCAAATTGATTTACCACAATTGCCATACATCGTTCCTTCAATCTGATAAGAGGAAGTAGCAACTCCAAAGTTAAAATCTTTTGGAAAGTCTTGAAGAAAAGATAAGTTAATCAATTCTCATTTTATTACTAGAATTGAACAAATTTGTTTTGTTTAAATCAAATTTAATTTTAACATCATCACCAACTTTAATTAAACTATCCCCTGATGCCTCAACTACTATTGGATCACCTTCATTATCTAAATAAATAAAAGTGTTGGAGCCTAATTTTTCTACAACGAACGCTTTGCCTTGGAAATCATAATCTGAGCCATCAGCAATTATTATATCTTCAGGTCTAATTCCAAAAATAATATAACTATTTTCATTTGAATTAATTTTTTTTGAAATTGTAATCTTTGAACCTAAAACATTAATTTCAACTTTATTTTGATCTATTGATGAAATTTGAGCATTTATAAAATTCATCTTAGGAGAACCAATGAAACCTGCAACAAATAAATTTTTTGGGTTATTATATAATTCTATAGGCCTACCTTGTTGAGAAATTTCACCTTGATCTAACACAACAATCTCATCAGATAAAGTCATTGCCTCAGTTTGGTCATGTGTCACATAAACCATGGTTGCATCCAAGTGGTCATGTAATTTTGCTAATTCAATTCTCATTTGAACTCTTAAAGCGGCATCTAAATTAGATAAAGGTTCATCAAATAAAAAGACTTTAGGTTTTCTAGTTATTGCTCTACCAATAGCAACTCTTTGTCTTTGACCTCCTGATAACTGTTTAGGCTTTCTTAGAAGATAATCTTCAATTTGTAAAATTTTTGCAGCCTCATGTACTCTATCTTTAACTTCATCTTTAGGTCTTTTCTCTAATTTCAGTCCAAATGCCATATTGTCAAAAACAGTCATATGGGGGTAAAGAGCATATGATTGAAAAACCATGGCAATATTTCTTTCTTTAGGAGGGAGGTTATTTACTTCTTCTCCACCAATTGATATTTTGCCCGAATTAGTTTCTTCTAACCCAGCTATCATCCGTAATAATGTCGATTTCCCGCATCCAGAGGGCCCAACAAGTGTTGTAAATGACTGACTTTTAATATTGAGTGAAAAATCCTTTATTACATGGGTTTTTCCAAAGAATTTATTAATTGAGCTGAGTTCTATATCTGCCATCAGCTTAAATATCCTAAAAATTTTGATTGTTTATTAATCATAGTATTTAAAAGTTTCTCAGCCTTAATTGCATCATCAACAATAGGATCTGACAAAAGAGCTAAATACGCACCGTGTTTTGATTTATTTAAAATAGCCTCTGTTGTTAATTGTATGACTCCTGTTTGCGAATTTAAAAGAGCGCCAAATGTTTTAGGATAATTATCTAGTTTTTTTCCATTCGCACCTTTCTTATTAATAACAGCTGGCACTTCTACTACAATATCATTTGGTAAATATTCAATAAAATTATTATTTGGGATATTTACTGCATGTTCAAGTCTATTGTCATCTTCAATAATACTTTCAATAATTGGCACAACTCTCTCATCTAGTTTTGGTTTGCTATTATCAAAAAACCTCCCATACAAAAAGTCATCTTCGTAAAAATTTAAACATCTATTTTTATATTTTTTATAAAAATCTGAAATTCCTTCGTGATCAGCAACACTGAAAGCCCATTGCATGTATTCTCCAACATGACTGTCTGTTGTAATGGGAAGGTAAGAATATTTTTTAAATAACTCAAAGAAGACCCCTCTTTCAGCGCCAGGGTCTGACTCAAAACCCTCGTGATCGTTAATTAAGTTAGAGTAGTAGCTATTAAATTTATCTCGAATAATAGGATATCCATCTTTTTTGGTGTCTTTATACTTGACATCCAATAGGATACTAAAATGATTTAGCCCTCCTGCTTCAAATTCTATATTGTCGAGGTCGGTATTGAGCAACGTTGGCAATTGTCTTTCCATAGAATGAATTTCGTGGCATAAGCCAATTATATTTAGATTTGGAAATTTTGTGGTAAGAGCATGACATATTCTTTGCATGGGGTTCGAGTAATTAAATACAACGGCGTTCGGGCAAATCTTTTCTATATCCTCACAAATTTCTAAGATCACAGGAATTATTCTTAAAGCATGAAATAGACCTCCGGGGCCTCCGTTTTCTCCATAAATTTGTTTAAAACCATACTCAACTGGTACCCCCCAATCTTGTTCCCAGAGTTCAAATCTATTTCCAACTTCAATAGAGATTAAACAAAAATCAGCACCTTTGAGAGCTTCTTCTCTTAAAGTAGTGGCTTCAATTTGAAAATCTACCTGAAGTTTTTCTTTATAATTTTCAGCAATTTTCTTTGTTTTTTCGACTGCTTCGGACCTTATGTCGTGGAGGACGATAGTGGATCCTTTAAGGATTTGAGACTTATAAAAGTCACCAATTATCTTCAAACCAAAGTTAGTGCTTCCTGCACCTATTATTACAATTCTTTTTCCCATAATTTATTTACCTATTATCATTAGCCTTTTACTGATCCTGCTACAAGTCCTCTAATAAAATATCTTTGAAGAGAAAAGAAAATAAATAAAGGCACCGTCATTGATACAAAGGCACCTGTTGTTAAAATTTCCCAATTTTCTCCCCTCGATCCAAGAAGCTCTTTTAATTTTGCTGTTAAAATAATCTCACTTGGATGTTTGTCTAAAAAAACTAAACCAACAAGCAAATCATTCCATACCCATAAAAATTGTAAGATAAAAATCGATGCAAAAGAAGGTATTGATAATGGCACTACTATTTTTATAAAAGTATCGTAATGTGTTGCTCCATCAACTCTAGCTGCCTCGATCATTTCGCTAGGTAGTGTTTTTAGAAAATTCCATAATAAAAAAGTAGTTGACGCAAGACCAAATCCCGTATGTGCCATCCAAATACCGGGATAAGATTTGGCAGAGACACCGAATAATGCCCCAAAGTCGTTGTATATTGTTAGTACAGGTATTAAGCACATCTGCAATGGAACAACCAGAGACGCTATTATAGTAGCTAGTAGAAGATCTCTACCATAAAATTTCATCCAGGTAAGTGCATACGCAAAATATGAGCAAATAATTAAAGGTATCAAAGTTGCAGGAAGTGCTACTGCAAATGTATTTAAGAATGCTTGCCCTAATCCCTCTTTAAGAAGCACCTCTTTATAATTATCAAGTGTAAAGCTTGGAGGGCTCTTAGCTGATACAAAAATTCTTTTCCCTTTTTTCTTTTTAAACTCTTCTTTTGATTTCCAGACATAATCACCATTTTCAAAAACTGTAATTTCTGTTTCATCTTTAAATAATGCAGTCTCACCAACCTCATATTCATCAATATTCTTAGAGGTAATTCCAAACCGATAAATCTCTTTAACCTGATTTTCATCAAATAAATTACTTTTTATAAAATAGTAATCTCCTTCTTTGATCTGGTCCTCTTTACCTTTTGTACGATATATTTCGTTGACCTCAGTAGTGGTAAACGAGGTCCACCAACCACTTATAGCTAAAACATCTTTATCTCTTAGAGAGCTGATAAATAGCCCAAATGTTGGAACAATCCATGCAATTACGAATAATAATAACAAAAGTTGTGAGAATACTGAGGTAAAGGTTAGTTTTTTCATACGTTTTGCTCTTGCTTATGTCTGTATAAGTTCCAAGCCAATATTGGGATAACTCCAATCAAGATACAAAAAGCAAGAACACTCCCCCTACCTGAGTCACCTCCCCCTCTGAACATCCAATCGTACATTAAATTTGCCAGAACTTCAGTTTGCCACTGACCATTGGTCATTGCATAGATAATGTCGAAAACTTTTAAAACTAGAATTGTAATTATCGTCCAAATTACCAAGATTGTCTGCTCTAGATATGGAATGATAATTGACCAGAAAATTTTCAATTCACTTGCACCATCTATCCTAGCTGCATCTAAAGTTTCATTAGGAATACTCCTTAGAGCTGCACTAAAAATAACTAGGGCAAGACCAGTTTGTATCCAGATCATAATTGCCATTAAAAAAAGATTATTCCACAATGGAATTGTTAACCATGCTTGTGGTTCAAAGCCTAAAGCGACTGCTATTGCATTTAAAAGTCCAATTTGTTGATCACCTGGTCCTCTGTAATCATACATAAATTTCCATATCACACCTGCTCCGACAAATGAGATTGCCATAGGCATAAAAATTATTGACTTTGCAATTGATCCCCACCAAATTCTATCTGCTAGATTTGCAATCACTAAACCAAAAAAAGTACTTAAAGTTGGAACAACAATTAACCAACCTAAATTATTAATAATACTTCTTCTAAAATCAGGATCATTAATTGCCCAGGTATAATTGAAGAGCCCTACAAAGTTTTCACCCACTTTGTCGTAAAAACTCAATCTTATAGTTTCAAATACAGGATAAATAATAAAAACAAATAACACTATAAAAGCAGGTGCTATAAAAATAATAACCCTAATAGAATTTTCAAAAGCAAAATTTTTAGATGCTTTTACCCTAAAATAATCTAGTAAAAAATTTGATAAGTGAAAAAATAATACAAAAAAGAGAACGCCAACTAAAACAGTAATTGCTAGGGAGAAAATACTCATTGTATTAGAAAGATGCTAAGGGCAAATAATACACTATTCGCCCTTAGTTTAGAAATTAACTATTTTTTTATTGACCAGCTTCCCAGCTAGTTTGGATTTCGTCAGCAACATCCTGAGCTGATTTACCATTGGTGTAATCAACCATTCCTGTCCAGAAAGATCCTGCACCAACCCAACCAGGCATCAAGTCTGAGCCATCAAACCTGAAAGTTGTTGCATTTATTAGGATATCATGCAGACCTCTGAACGTATCGCTAGAGTATTTGCTTGTATCCACATACTTATGAGGTGTCAAAAAACCACCTTTTTCCATGAATCTTTCGTTGGCTTCTGTGTGAAGCAAGAATTTCATGAATTCAGTAGTGACTTTTCTGTTATTAGTTGGGGCCATTAAAGTACCAGCACCTAAAACAGGTTTTCCTAGGTCTATAGACTCAAAAGGTGGAAAGTAAAAGAAGTCATAGTCAACACCAGCTTCAGCTCCCTCAGGGAAGAATGCAGGAATAAAGCTTGCTTGTCTATGCATCATACACTCAGCAGGTGATGTGAAAAGACCATTTGGTGAGTCTCTAAAATCTGTTGTAGCAACAGCTTTAGTTCCACCATTTACATAAGAGTCGTTTAATGCAATTGAACCAAAAAATTCCATCGCATCAATTACTCTTTGGTCATTAAATTTCATATCGTTAGATACCCACTGATCATAAATATGAGGTGCGTGAGTTCTTAACATAATGTCTTCCATCCAGTCTGTAGCTGGCCAACCAGTTGCGCCACCAGAACCTAGTCCGATACAGAATGGAGTATTCCCATCACTGACCATTTGATCAGCTAATGCTAATAACTCTTCCATACTGGAAGGTGTCTCATACCCGTTGTCTTCAAAGTTATCTGGTGAATACCACACTAAGCTTTTTACATTGACTCTATAAAAAACACCATAGAACTTATCAAAACCAGTTGGATCTTTATATGTTGTAAGATCAACCCAAGATTGTCCTGCAGCATAATTGTCAAGAACCATTTGTTTGACGTCATCACCTAATGGAGATAAACAACCAGTAGCTGCAATGTTTGCTGCTAATCCTGGCTGAGGGAATACAGCTATGTCAGCTGGACTACCTGCTTGACAGTCAATATTAATAATTGATTCAAATTCATCAGAACCACCATACTCGACAGACGCTCCTGTTGCTGCTTCAAAAATTGATATGACATCCCTGAAATCATCATCTTGTGGCGCCAACCAAGGACCAAAGATTGTTAATTTTTCTCCCGACAGGTCAGGGCCTGTATATGCGTGAGAACCAGCATTTGCATAGCTTGCCCCAAATAGAGAAATAGCTATCAAAGCTGTAATCGTTTTAATTAATTTCATAGAAATCCTCCTCCTATAAAAATATGTGAGAATGAATTTAACAAAATGAGTATGATTTCAAACACATTAAAAGCTTAAATAATATGCAATTAGCTGATATCAAAAGATCAATATTATCAACATTTATTCATATTCAATCCACTTTCTTATGGATTTTAGTTCCTCAGCTATGTTTAAAATTAATGTTTACTTATAGTATCGTATTTTCTTTGAATTGACTCAGGCCAAACAGATTTCATGTAAGCTAAAATAGACCATATGTCATTGTCATTTAATTTCTCGTTACCTTGCATTTTACCATCGTAGTTTTCATTATAAATTTTAAACCCATACCTAATTATGTTAAAGAGCTGCTCTTGACTGTGATGCCATGTATGACCTGTACCATTTAAGGGTGGGGAGAGATTATGACCATCTTTATCTTTTTTAGTAATCCAGTTGGGTTGACCTTGTAAGTTGTCCCCATGACATGACGCACAATGAGTTACATAAAGAGATTTACCTAAGTTAATTTGACTAATTAATTTTTCATCAATTTCGATATTAGTTATTTCAATATCATCATTTTCTTTTTTATTAGGGTTTAAAAAATACAGAAGAGAAATTATCACTGCTGCGAAACCAATAATAAATATTAAAATTCTTTTTAAAAGAAACGACAATGTTTTTAATTATTAAATTTTCTAAGTAAATCTTGTAATTCTTCTATTTTTTGTTTTTTTTGTTTGTCGTTTTTTTTCATAGCATCTACAACACAGTGGTCAATGTGCTTATTGAGTATGTTATTTTCTAGAGATTTTATTGCCGAAGTTATGGCTCTTGTTTGTTGTAAAATTTCAAGACAATATCGTTTTTCAACAATCATTTTTTCAACACCTTTAAGCTGACCATGAATTCGATTAATACGATGAATATTTTTAATATGATCTGGATTATTATTTATTTTAATTATATTTGACATATAAGCAATATACTATATACCAGTATATAGTAAATAAAAAAATAATGTTTGTTTCAACTCTCACCAACTTTAATTGGAAATGTAAACACACTTGGAAAAAAAGTGCTCATAATACTAAGTGGTGTTTAATTGGATGTGCCATAGGAGATCTTGGTACGATATTCTATTTTCAAGTTAATGAAATTGCTTGGCCTACCTTAAATATAATGATTTTAGCAATTATCAATGGACTGATTACAAGCATTATTCTTGAAACAATAATTCTTTTAAGACAAAACTTTTCTTTAAGACAGGCAATTAGTACTGCTCTTGGAATGAGCTTCATATCTATGATATCAATGGAAATAGCTATGAATGTTACAGATGTAATTTTAACGGGAGGAGCAATGCTTACTTGGTGGGTCGTTCCTATAATGCTTTTTGTTGGTTTTATTACTCCTTGGCCCTATAATTATTGGCGTTTAAAAAAGTACAATATTGCGTGTCACTAAAATTTTCTATTATTTACCTAATTTTCTCACTGTTTTTACTCATAAATAACCTATTTGCCTCTCATGTCACTGTAGTTGATGGAGATACAATTAAATTAGGTGATGTTAAAATACGTTTTAATGGAATAGATGCTCCTGAAATTAATCAGACGTGTGTTGCAAGTGAAGGGAAGGTTGCATGTGGAAAAATATCAAAAGATATTTTACTTACAAAAGTTACAAATAATAAAATTAGCTGTACAGATGAGGGAAAAGACTTTTATGGAAGAGTATTAGGTGAGTGCTTTGTCAATGGAGAGTCATTAAGTAGTTATTTAGTCAGAGAGGGTTTTGCCTTTGCTTACAGAAAGTATTCAGATAAATATATTTTAGATGAGGAGTATGCTAAATCTAACAAACTTGGAATGTGGTCTATGAAATTTGAATATCCATGGGACTTTCGAAAAAATAATTAAATGTTTTGTCAAAAATATATTTCTTAATTATAACTTTTATTATTAATCTAAGTTTTTATCAAAGTTTATACTCATCAGATCAAGATTACTGCGTTGGTTACTTAGAAGAAGTTTACTGGTCTTTAGATCCTATTGAACAGATTGAAGTTCGAGAAAGAATAATTAAATTTTTTGATGATAATTTTGAGGGTGCAGAAAACCTAAACTATGACTTATATTATGACTCCCAATCAAAGCAGTTTTTAATTGATTTAGAAGGTGTAGATATTAGTAAATATAAAAAAGTCAATTATCCTAATTTTGAAATCTTAGTATTAGATGCATATGTCAATCTATTTAAGGGAGATGGAATAAACTATTGTCCTGCGTTTTGGGATAATTGCAGTGAGGAGTCATTGAAGTCTTTTTTTCAAGCCTCAGAGGATTTTAGTCAATCTTGGAGTGGTGAGGACAATGCAATGAAATTTCTCACAGATCACTTCGTCAATCATCATTGCACCATGTATCTTGATACCTCTATTGATCAAAAGACTTTCATAAGCGATCTAAATATTTTAATTAATGAATTAACCAAATAATTTATTAACAACTTTTTTTATTTATGCGTAACTTCTATCAAAGACTGATCTATATGTATGATATCAATCATTAATGGGCTGGTGGAATGGTAAAGAGGAGTTATTTGAAAATAATGAAATTCCATATAATAAGTGTTCTGAATGTGGTGATTACAAGGAAGTCTCAAAGAAATATATCAATAAAATCAACGATGAAATGATTACGATTTGTTACGATTGTAGTAAAAAACGATATATTGAAAGCTTAATGGTTGTTTCTTCAATAGAAAATATTGGCGATTTTGAGTCTTAATATTTTCTTTTAAAAGATCTTAACTATATAGGCGTTTTTGCTATTATCCCTGTCTTATTACTATGAGTAACTTTAATAAAATTGTTGTAATTGGTGCTGGTACAATGGGTTCAGGTATCGCTGCTCACTTAGCTAATTCAAACCGCCAAGTAGTTTTGCTTGATCTTAAAGGAAAAGACAAGCCTAACCAAATTTCTGAAAATGCGATTGATATTATCAAAAAGTCAGATCCACCTCTATTAGTGGAAAGATCTAGAATTGATCATATCAAACCAGGTAATCTCGATGATGATTTTAATGAGATTAAAGATGCAGATTGGGTAATAGAAGCTGTTGTTGAGCGCATCGATATCAAACACAAACTTTACTCCCAAATTGATAAAGTTCGAAGCTCCAACTCTATTGTTTCATCTAATACTTCGACAATTCCTCTTTCAATTCTGACACAAGAGATGTCTGATAGTATGAAAGCAGATTTTTGTATCACTCACTTTTTTAACCCTGTCCGATTTATGAGATTATTAGAGATCGTTGAAACACCAACGATGAATAAAGATAAGATGAGTGGACTTCGAGATTTTTGTAAAAATGAGTTAGGTAAAGGAATTGTCAATTGTAACGATACCCCTGGTTTTATTGGTAATCGAATTGGTGTTTACGCGATGCAAGTGGCAATGTATGAGGCTTTAGAACGAGGTCTTCCAGTAGAAATCGCAGATGCCTTATTTGGCCGACCATTAGGAATTCCTAAAACAGGCGTTTTTGGACTCTATGATCTCATTGGCATAGATTTGATGAAAGATGTGCTTGCGAGCTTTAAAAAAGAATTACAAGAAAATGATCCTTTTATGGATGTGGTAAAACCTCATCCTCTGGTCGAGCAGTTACTTGAAAAAGGTTTTAATGGAAATAAGGGACCTGGTGGTTTTTATCAAACAACAATTGTTGAGGGCGATGAACATGTTAAAGCCATGAACACTTCAGACATGAGTTATTATGATTTTGATAAAGTAGATTTAGAAATTGCTAGAAGAGTTGAGAAAGAGGGCATCAAAGCACTCCTTGATGATGATAGTGAGTATGGTCGATATGCTTTTGCAGTTCTAGCAAAAATCATTAATTATAGCGCTTTTTGTATTCCTGAAGTTTCATCAAGGGTAACAGATATAGATGATGCTCTTCGTATGGGATTTAACTGGAATGAAGGGCCATTTGAATTATTAAATGAGTACGGGCTCACCAAATTTGTCCAACGACTTCAAGATGAAAAACAAGAAGTTCCTGAGTTGTTAACAACTATGATTAAGCTAAAACAAGAACCTTACGACTCAGCTTCTTCACGAGCCTATAATCATGAGGCAGGTATGAAGTTTATCTCTAGAGGAGAGGGTGTTCGCCGATTAGGTGATCACAAGAAATATGCTAACCCTTTATCTAAAAATTTTGCTGCCACTATATGGCAATTTAATGATGAGCCACGAGAACAGAAGATACTATGTTGTGAATTTCACACTAAGGCTAATGCTTTGAACGCAGATGCCATGAAAATTTTAGAGGAGTCAGTAGATCGTCTTGAGCAAGATAATTATCAAGGGCTTGTAGTTTATAATGAGGCTATGAATTTCTCTGCAGGCGCTGATTTAAATACTATGATTGGTTTAGCTGACGTGAAAGATTGGAAAGGTATCGATAAATACCTATCTGATTTTCAATCAGCGTGTATGAAAATGAAATATGCGTCAAAACCAACAGTTAGTGCTGTTGCAGGTTTAGCTATTGGAGGTGGTTTTGAAGTAGCATGTCAAACTTCTAAGATGGTTGCGCATATGAACAGCACTTTAGGTTTAGTAGAAACAGGTGTCGGCCTTGTTCCAGGTGGTGGTGGTTGTAAAGAATTATTATGGAGATGGGTGCAAGACAAAAAATATATAAATGACCATGATCAAGCAGCTCTTCAAGTATTTGATATTATAGGATATGGCCTAATGGCCCATTCCCCATTGCAAGCTAAAAAGCATAAATTTTTTCTATATGATGATATTTTCGTTTTGAACAGAGATAATCTTCTTGTGGAGGCCTTTAATCAAGTATCAATATTAAAGAATGGATATTCGGCTCCTGAAAAGCCAAAGTTCACACTAAGCGGACCTGAGGTAAAAGAGAAAATGCACAAAGTTTTATTGGATTTAGAGCAAAAAAAGATCATTTTTGGCTACGATGTTGATATTGGTCTTCATTTAGCAACCGTACTTAGCGGGGGTGATACAACTAAATCAAAAGAATTGTCAGAAGCCGATCTATATGATTTAGAGCGACAGTCTTTGATAAATTTAATACAATCCAATAAGACGAGGGATAGGATCCATGCAATGTTGTCTACGGGGAGAAGACTAAAAAACTAATGAATAATTTTGAACAGGGAATGCATAAAAATGATGCAAACTTTGTTCCTTTAACTCCCATAAGTTTCCTTGATCGAATAAAAGACGTATACCCCGACTATGAAGCCATAGTATATAAAGAGAGAAAGTACTCTTGGAGACAAGTTTACGATCGATGCACTCGATTTGCCAGTGCTTTAACAAAAGTTGGAATTGGCAAAGGTGATGTTGTTTCTATTATGGCAGCAAACACTCCTGAATTATTTGAAGCGCATTATTCTGTTCCTATGACAGGAGGTGTTGTTAACACAATTAATACTCGTTTAGACACCAGAACAGTTGCCTACATACTAGATCATAGTGACTGTAAAGTTTTTATAGTGGATCGACAATTTCACAATGTAGCAATTGATGCTATTGCTCAAGTCAATCGAGAGATCATCGTTATTGATATTGATGACAAACAAGCAGGTTTAGGAGATATTCCATCAATCGGAAAATTAGAGTATGAAAGTTTCCTGCAAACAGGTGATGAGGGGTTTGAATGGATAAGACCTGATGATGAGTGGCAGGCTATTTCGCTGAACTATACATCTGGAACGACAGGAAACCCAAAAGGTGTTGTATACCATCACAGAGGGTCTTATTTAATGTCAATGGGAAGTATCACTGCATGGAATATGCCTAACCGGCTTACCTATTTATATACAGTGCCAATGTTTCACTGCAATGGCTGGGGTTATCCATGGACTTTGGCGATGCTCCATGCCCGTGTAATATTTATACGAAATATAGTTGTCAAAGAAATTTTCGAATTAATCGATGAATATGAGGTGACTCATTTTGGAGGTGCTCCTATCGTATTAAATATGATAGCAAATGCCCCTGCAGACGATCAAAAAGCATTGAAAAATAAGGTCTACGTTATGACTGCTGGCGCACCGCCTCCTAGTTCAATTCTTCAAAAAATGGAGTCTTTAGGTTTTGAGGTTATGCATGTTTATGGGCTGACTGAAACTTACGGTCATGTTGTTCATTGTGCTTGGAATAAGGACTGGGATAATTTAGCAGATGAAAAGCGATCTGAACTAAAAGCCTATCAAGGAGTTCGCTACCCACACACAGAAATGGTATCGGTCATGAACCCAGAAACACTCGAACCCGTCCCTTCCGATGGAGAAACTATGGGGGAGATTATGATCCGAGGAAATACTGTCATGATGGGGTACTACAAAAATGAAGAAGCCACTAAAGAGTCGATGAAAAGTGGATGGTTTCATTCAGGCGACTTAGCAGTAATGCACTCTAGTGGGTATATTCAAGTTAAAGATCGATCAAAAGATATCATTATTAGTGGTGGTGAAAATATATCATCGGTAGAAATTGAAAATATTATTACAAAGCACCCTGCAGTATCATTAGCAGCAGTTGTTGCTAGACCTGATGAAAAATGGGGTGAGACACCCTGTGCATTTATAGAGTTAATTGAAGGTCAAACAGTAGAAGAAGATGAGTTAAAGAAATTTTGTAGAGAGCACTTAGCTGGTTTTAAAATGCCTAAAACTTTTGTATTTCAGGTCCTACCAAAAACATCAACTGGTAAAATTCAAAAGTACGAGTTAAGAGAAACAGTAAAAAATCTTTAATTTAATTTTTTATTTTTATCTTCAGTATTTATCACTTTAATAGCTTTTAGTTTTTTATAACACATGTAACAGACAAGATTATGATGACTTTTAATTAAATTTTGAACTTTCTTAGGCGCTGTTCGAATTTCAGACTCAATATACACACTGTCCATGACTGATAGCTCTCCTTCGCAATATTTGCATTTCTCAGCCATGACTAATATTTTAAATTTTTCTTAATTTTGTTCCAATACTGAAAAAATCTTTTTGCTGGATGAAGATAATTCTCCTGCAATAAGAAGTAATCGGGTAACTGCTCTAAATCATATTTTTCACCTAATTTTTGAAATAAATTTTGGTAAATAGGTCTAAAAGTAGATTTTGTAATAATTTTGGATATGGCGTTTTGGTCATGAATCTCTTGCAATATCTCATATGTATTACCTCTATAGATTTCAGCACCTGCCTCTTTGGCTAAAAAGTATCTATTTTCAATGATTTTGTCACTAAGCCAATAGCCTTCAGTTAAGGTATCATCAAAGATGTAAACGGGATTACCCTCAATACCGGCTGGCACTCTCATGAACTCGTCATATAAATAAATTAAGTTCATAAATTGGGAAAGAGCCTCGAACTAATTTCTTCATAGCTGCCATCTATTTCTCGATTTTTCTCAGGTATAATATCTATGCTTCGGTGACAGTATTTGTGAACATTTTCTAAATTAAATATATAAGGTTTTCCTGCAAAGGTGCTCGCGATCCATTGCCAAGAGAAGTTATTACTTGCAATATCTCCATCCAGTAAATGACTCATAAAAAACTTCGCTCCAGCTTGCCACTTCACTCTTCTAAAGTGAATAATATAAGAAGCCAAATACATACGTGCATGGTTATGAAGGTACCCAGTGCTAGTGAGTTGCTCGATGAAAATATTAATAATCTGTGTTGGTGTTGTTGCTGACATAATATCCTCAGGCAAGTTATCTTGATATTCTTGAGCTCGAAATCCAGTTTTATATTCTTCTACATCTGTCCATAGTTGATCAGGATGATGGTAGGCATAGCTTCTCCAAAAATCTCTCCATGCTAATTCTTGAATAAACTTTTCACTCTCAACAAAATTATATTTGTCTCGAATATATCGATAGAGCTCTTTGTTAGTGATGATTCCATATTTTATATGGGCTGATAATCTTGAAATTTGTCCATTCAAAAAGTTTCTTGTTTTTGTATAGAGAGCAGGATTAAAAGAATTGAATTTTTCCAGCGCATCTTGTCTTGATAACATGGAGATATTCGAATTTTTCGATATTGGTATTAGATCTTGAACACTTGAGATTTTCACTTTTAATTATACATAAAATCTGTGCTAATAGATTGTTTGTAAATCAAAGGTAATTTTGGTTTCAGGGGGAAGCTGAGAGATTCTTGAAATATCTATTTCATTTAAAATAGCAATTTTTGGATATCCTCCAGTACAAGGAATGTCCCGCATTAATACAATGGGTTGCCCATCACTTGGTATTTGAATAGACCCAGGCAATATTCCTTCAGACAAAATATCATGAGACTTAGAACTAATGAGACTCTCACCTTTGAGCCTGATACCCATTCGATCACTTTGATTAGTTATTGTAAAAACACCGCTAATAAAAGATTGTAGAGTATTGTCTGAGAAATATTGAAGTTGAGGACCGGGATAAACTTTGAAATTGGTTATCTTCTCTAAATCAGGTTTTGGTATAGAGATAAGATCCCAAGAGCTTACATCTTTGCTAATGTAAAATATATCTTCATCATTTAAAGGGCGATTAATCGAACCTATTCCTGCTTTTGTGTCAGTAGAGTAGCTATTAAGACAAGGCTCTAACCCAAGTCCATGCTCGAAAGCTATGTATCCATATACTGAGTCTATTGTATTGTGAATAATCAATTCATCGCCCTCAAATAAATTAATACTTTTATAGGGCTGGCACTCAAGCTGGCTGTTGTTATTTTTCTGAATACTCATATTACAATTACCACCAACACAAATCTTAACAGATCCTTCTTTTACTTTTATTGAAGGCCCCACATAAGCAAATTCTAGAAATTGATTTTGATGATTGGGTATAATTTTTTGTAGCTCTGTAATAATTCTTTGGTCCATTGCTCCACTTGGTGAAACTCCTAAGTGTTGATATTGAAATCTTCCAAAGTCTTGTATCGTTGAATGAGTCCCTGCACGAGTGATTATGATCGAGTTCATGACGAGTATTCCTTGATCAATTCATTTAATGAAAAATTATATTTTCTAATCTTTTCAAACTCTGAAAGTGATACGGAGTAAAATTTTACTTCATCACCTGGAAGAAAAAGGGAAGGGTAAGAACTTTGTAAATCAAAAATATCAAATGGTATTTGTCCAATTATATTCCAACCTCCAGGTGAAACTTTTGGATATATACAGGTATTGGTTTTTGCTATGCCAATGGATCTAGCAGGAATTTTTACCCTTGGAGTAGCTAACCGCGGTGTGATTAATTGGGAGGGAACATCCCCTAAATATGGAAATCCCGGCATGAAGCCTATATAATATGTATAGTAACGAACTGATGAGTGAAGATTGATAACCTCTTCTTTTGTAATCTGGTGTAGTTTTTGGATGATCTTTATATCTAAAGCAAAATCTTCATTATAACATGCCGGTATTTCCCATGTTTTAGTGACCTTTTTGTTAGTTTGAGAGTTTGTATCTTTCATTTTCATACTAATTTTGTCTTTGTTTTGATCTCTAATTTTTGAATTTTCAAAAATTACAACTATTTTATTGAAGGAAGGAATAATATTTAGTGATTGAAGATTAAGGTTTGAAATATTTAAAAATGTCTCATTTACCTCCTGTGATATAGATTTTGAGGTTTCATTCCCAAAATCTAAGACTAAACCCCGATCCCCATAAGAATTTATTCCTTTGAAATACACGCTAATATCATAATGTAACTTTGGTGCATTTGAATAAAATTAATTTAAATTCTGATATCGCAGAAAAAGATCTCAGTTTTTTCGAGACTATTGATGTGCAGTTAATAAATAAAATTAGCTCTGCTAATCTTTCCTGTTTATATCATGGGGGGTCAGAAGACGTTGTTTTTAAAGCACTAAATTACTGTAAAACAAAACGTGTTTCAGTTGGTGCGCATATTTCTTTTTTAGATAGAGATAATTTTGGGCGCACAAAAATTAATTGGAACAAAAAATTAATCCAAGAAATTGTCAAAGACCAGTTAATGTTTATGCATAATCTTGCCTCTAATATTAATTTTCCATTAACACATGTTAAGCTTCATGGAGCTTTGAGTAATATGGCATGTGTTGACCAAGACCTTTCTAGTGAAATAGTAGATGTTTTAAAAAAAAATTACCCATCAATGATATTACTTGCACCTGCTTTAAGTGAACTTGCTAAAATCAGTATGAATAGCAACATACCCACCGCCCTTGAGATTTTTGCAGATCGCACTTATGAAGATGATGCTACTTTAACACCTCGTTCCATTAATGACTCTTTGATAACAGATCCTAGAAGCGCCAAGGAGCATGTAAAAGCCATGCTTATACAAGAAGGGATCATTTCACGTAATGGGAATACTCTCAAAACAAACATTCATTCAGTGTGTGTTCACAGTGATACGCCAAATAGTGTTGAAATTTCTGAACAAATTTGCATACTCCTTCATGAAATGAAGATAAAAAAAGCAGCTCTTCCAGAATTTTTCTAAGACTAAAATGAATAATTATTTTTTTTACGGTACTCTTCGCTCTATTGCAATATTAGAGAAGGTTATAGGAGGAAAAACTGATCACTTAAAAATAACTAAAGCTTTTGCACCAAAAAGTGAATTGCGTTTAGTCATTAATGAAAACTTCCCTGTAATAATCTTCGGTGAAAATTATTCTGGCGTTGAAGGTATAGTGGTTAAAGGATTAACCGAAGAAGATATAGCACGTATACGTTTTTTCGAGGATGTAGAGTTTTCTCCTAAAACAATGATTATAGACATAGGGGGAATTCATGAAGAGGTCAATTATTTTTCACAAAAAGGAGTTGAGCCCTCTTTAGACCCTTGGTTCTATGATGAGTGGAAAGAAAAAGAGGAAGCTTTATCTTTAGTGACAACTGATCTTTGGATGCAACTTTACGGAAAATATACAGCTGAAGATGCAGATCAATATTGGAATGACGTAAAAAAGCAGGCATATCATCAATACCTCTCACAACAATGAAAATTGTTAATTTCTTTATCTTAATTTCTCTTTTTTTTACATTTAATTCTTTATCTGATGAAACAACAAGTTGGGAATTATTAAAAGAGGGTGGCAAAGTAGTTTTTATTCGTCACGCATATGCTCCTGGAGGCGGTGATCCCAATAATTTTGAATTATACGATTGTTCAACACAAAGAAATTTAAATGAACAAGGAATTAATCAATCTAAACGAATGGGTGTATTATTTTCTAAATATTCTATTCCAATAGACTCTGTTTATTCCAGCGAATGGTGTCGCTGCAAAGAAACCGCTCGTCTGGCATTTGGAAATTTTGAGAGTTTAAGTGCCTTAAATTCAACATTTTCAGCTGATTATCAAAAAAACCATTCAAAACAAATGTATGAATTAAATCAATTCATTAAAAATTGGGACGGCAATCAAGGTAATTTAATTTTTGTAACCCATTATGTAATTGTTGGTGGTTTTCTTGATTATTATCCAAGTTCAGGAGAAATGGTGATAACAGATAAATCTCTATCAGTTCTTGGCACTATTAAAATAAATTTTTAAAAGAATACTCTTTCAATAAACCAATATAAACCAATCATTGAAATTATAATCGAAATAGGAATTTGCAAAAATGCTCTATACCAACTCTGACGTGAAGGTATTATAAAGATAATTGATGCTAAGATAATAATTGCTATCTGTGCTATTTCTACACCAATGTTAAATGAGATTAAACTTAAAACAAGTTGACTAGTATTTAACCCAATATCTCCCAGCACAAACGCAAAACCTAAACCATGAATTAATCCAAAAATAAAAATTATTAAATACCGAAGTAAAGTTGAACGTCTTTGAAATATATTTTCAATTGCAACATAGCTTATAGACAATGCTATTAACGGTTCAACAATAGTAGCAGGTATAAAAATTAAATTAAAACTAGCTAGAATAAGTGTGATCGAATGCGCAACTGTAAACATTGTGACTTGAAGTAATAAAGGTTTAAATTTGATGGCGTAAAAAAAGATACCTATTATGAATAAGATATGGTCAAGTCCCTTAGGAACAATATGCTCTATCCCTAAAACTAAATATTCAATTGTTGTACTTAAAGCTGAAGACCGTGTCTGTTGGGATATGAGTGATGATCTTTCAGCAGGTTGTAAATAAGTTGTAAATAAAACAGACTCTTTTGATAAATCCTCAAAATGTCTAATTACCACGGGACCCAATTCTTTTTCAAATTGAATGGTAAAAGACTCATTTTTTATTTCAAAACCTATGTTTAAAGTTGTATCTCTGGGAAATTCGTCGTTTATTTCTTGAAAAGTATCTACATTTCTTAAAGAAAGCGGAATAGTTTCATCTCCGATATTGATTTTAATCTTATCTGTAAATTTGTTTTCATTTTCTATGACCATTTTCTCTACTTCTTCAGTAGAAAGAGCCCGTAAAGCATCATATTTTTGAGATTGAGGTGAGTCGTTGGTATCCTGATATAAAGAGGCATCAATTTCAGAAAGAACAGTTTCTGCATTTAATTTAAATTCGATTGATGCATTTCCTTCAATAATGGTAATATCCATCACCGCGGGTTTAATTTCGTGTGAATGCAGAGGAGAGCTCAATATTAAAATTAGAAAAAATAAGTACTTAATCATTCGGTCATGTTTACCAAAATTCATCTAAAAATTCTTTATATTTTTTTGCTTCTTATTGCTTATTCTATTAGAGCAAACGCTCATGAATTTTGGATCGAACCTACGCAATATCAACTTAATGATGACTTAATAAATGCTCATTTGAGGGTAGGACAAGAATTTCAAGGTATGGTTTTAATGTATAATCCACAAGATTTTAAAATATTTAAAATATTATCTGGATCCAAAAATAAAAAAGAAAAAATAAAGGGCATACTAGGTGATGTACCTGCAATTAATATAACGACTAATTTAGACAATTTATTAATTATTTATCATGAAACTAAAGATCAATATGTTGATTATAAAAAGTTTCAAAAATTTGAGGATTTTGTAAATGAAAAAGGTTACCAGCAATTAATCAGTACTCATTTTGAGAAAGGATTTCCTGAAAGTAATTTTATTGAGAGTTATCGTCGTTATGCAAAATCTCTTATTACTCTAAATGGCAGTGAGGGGAAGGATAAAAAAACAGGACTTCTATTTGAAATTGTTTTAGACCAAAATCCCTACAAAGAATTGAATTCAAATCAAATGAGTGGAACTTTATATTACAAAAAAAAACCACTAAAAAAAAATCTTGTTACAATTTTTTCGAAATATAAAAATACAAAGTTATCAATTGCAAATACCATAACGGATGATAAAGGAAAATTCACTTTTGATATTGAACCAGGAAGGGAATACCTTTTAGACTCAGTTGTGATTTATCCATTAAAAGCAGACCCAGAAAAAAATGAGCCAATCTGGCATAGTGATTGGGCATCAACAACTTTCTTAATACCTGAAAATAATCTTTAATTATTATTAATTAGTATAAAATAGGTAATTATGATTTTTGCTTTTAAAGTTTTATTAGCTGCTCTTGTGATTGCATTTGCAAGTTGGCTTTCCGGTAAAAAACCTGAGCTATCTGGATTTATTATCGCTCTTCCAATAGCCAGTATAATAGCCATAGTTTTCTCTTTCTTAGAGCATAAAAATACTGAAAATACTGTAATATTTGCAAAAAGCATTCTTATTGGTGTACCTGTCTCATACTTATTTTTCTTACCTTTTTTCTTTGCAAAAAATCTAAATATGAATTTTTGGTTAATTTACTTGATTGGATTGACTTTACTCGTATTAGGATATTTTGTTCATAAATATATTATGAGTTTAATTTGAATGTTTGAGTTATTCGCAGACTCAACTCCAAATGCAAGAAAAATTTCAATAATGTTAGAGGAGATTAATCAGAGTTATGATCTGACTTTAGTTAATTTAAATAAGGGTGAACAATTCAACGAGGAGTTTAAAAAAATATCTCCATTTTCAAAAATTCCTGTTTTAAGACATAATAAAAAGACCATATTTGAGTCTGGTGCTATTTTAATTTACTTAGCAGATTTATCAGGAGAATTTTATGGCTCAAATCAAAGTTTAACAACCCAGTGGTTGATGGCTCAAATGGGTTATATAGGCCCAATGCTAGGTCAGCATCATCAATTTCATCATTATAATCCCGGTAAAAGTGATTTTGGTGAAGATAGATATTTTAAAATCGCAGAAACGATATACAAAAATTTAGATGATCATTTATCTATAAATGAATATTTGGCAAATGAATATTCAATTGCAGATATTGCAACATTTCCTTGGATCGCCAGACATACAATTCATGATATAGGTCTGAATAAATATATCAATCTATTGCGTTGGTATAATCAAATATCACTTAGACCTGCTGTTTTAAAGGGATATGATCTATTTAAAGATGGCTCAATACCACCACCCGCGTAATCAAAATGAAAGTATACTTTAATGGTTCATGTAATATTTGTAATGCAGAGATAAGTCACTATAAAAAGAAAACCTGTAATATAAACTATGTTGATATTTCAAAAAATAAAGATGAACATATAAATCATCTCTCCAAAAAAGATTTATTTAGAAGAATGCATGTATATCATAATGGAAAAATTTTTTCTGGATCAGAGTCCTTTTTAGTTTTATGGGACACAATTCCAAGATGGAGATACCTATCCTTATTGTTGAAGCTACCATTATTTAGACAATTATGGAAAATTGCATACGAAGGGTTAGCTTTACTACTTTATTTGAAAAACAAGAAAGGAATAAGGAAGAACCATTCTTGAAGAAAACCACAAGAATGGTTCTGGAGGATTAAGGTTAGTTATTAATTCGTACTTTTCTGAGAAAATTTAGATCAATCAATATGTCTTTATAAATGAGGATATTTTTGCTATTTAGCATTATATAGGGACAAAATCTAATTTTTTAAACGATTTAATTTTATCACTTCACCAATAAAATATAATGATCCTCCAAAATAAATTGAGGTCTGATTTGATGAGTGTTGATTAATCATTTTAAATGAATTTGTTAAGGAATTTGCAAAATAGAGTTTAAGGTATTTGGGAAGTAGATCCTCAGTAATAGAATTTTCCTCATTCATTTTAACAACAATTAATTTATTAAAATGATTTGATAAGCTAGAAAGCATCTGAATATATTTTTTATTATTTAAAAAAGAGCATATGAGTATTTTCCTATTTCTTGGTAATGATTTAATAAATGCTTTCATGCCATCGATATTGTGAAAGCCATCTAAATAAATATTCTTATATTTCTTTATTTTTTTATTTAAAAGTCCACTCTTAATTTGTTGCAATCTCCCAGGCCACTCACAATTCATCAACGCTTTTTCTGTTTTTTCAATTACAAATTTATCTTTCAATATATTCCTAGCTAAGTGTATTGCTAATCCAGCATTAATTAATTGATGTGATCCTTGTAAACTTAATTTTGATAAATTAACTTTTATATCATTCGATAAATAAAAATTAGATTTTATTTTCCAATGATTATTAAATAGATTTGCAGTTAATTTTCTTTTTTTTAATTGTGACTTAATATATTTCATAACATTTGTTTTCTGTCGATTAATAAATATCTTACTTTTTGGATTTAATATTCCTAATTTCTCAAAAGCAATTTGAAGCAATGAATTTCCTAAATAATCTTGATGATCTATGGAAATTGGAGTGATAGCTGCATACTTTGATTTTTTTAAAATATTTGTAGCATCAAATCTTCCTCCAAGCCCAACCTCTAATATCAGATAGTCAGCTTTATGATCTTGAAAAGCTTTAAACGCTGCCGCAGTAGTAATTTCAAAAAATGTTATCAAGTTTCCTTCATTTTTATCTTCGCAATACTTCAAATATTTTAATAATTTTTGATTTGAAATTTCTTTTGATCTTAATTGAATTCTTTCATTAAATTTTACTAGGTGAGGTGTGGAGTATACGTGTGTTGAATAATTATGATGATTGAGAATTGACTTCAAAATAGCTGCAGTTGAGCCTTTACCATTAGTACCAGCTATATGAATTACTTTCGGCAGTAAATTTTCATCAAAATTTATTTTTTTTAAAAGTTTTTTAATTCTCCCTAAAGATAAATCTGAAAATTTTGGATGTAGATTTAGTAGCCTTTGAAAAATGGGATCTTTCAAGAATTTATTTTTTTACGAATGATAAAACTTTTGAAAGTGTCTGACTTAATTCTTTTCGATGGACAACCATATCAACCATTCCGTGTTCAAGAAGATACTCGGCAGTCTGAAAATCCTCAGGTAATTGTTCTTTGATCGTCTCTTCGATAACTCTTTTTCCAGCAAAACCAATCATACTTCCTTTTTCAGCAATAATAATATCTCCAAGCATTGCAAACGAAGCACTTACACCTCCAGTAGTAGGATGAGTTAGAACACTCACGTAAGGGATTTTATGTTGGTCTAGCATATTCACTGCTGCAACTGTTTTAGGTAGTTGCATTAAACTTACAATACCCTCTTGCATCCTTGCACCTCCTGAGGAAGCAACAGATATAAATGGACAATTTAAATCAACAGCGTTTTGACAACCAATTTTAAATGCTTCACCAACAAATTGACCCATTGAACCACCCATAAAATTAAAATCTAAAATAAAAATTACAACCTTTATGCTTCCAATTTCACCTTTAGCTAAAATAGCGGCATCTTTTTGATCAGTTTTTTTTTGTGCAGCTTTCATCCTATCTGTGTATTTTTTAAGATCTTTAAATTTTAGAGGATCATTATTTTCAAAAGGCACCTCGATTAATTCATAATTTTCGTTACCAAATAAATTTTTTAATCTACTTTTTACATCCATCCCCATATGAAAGTCACAATATGAACAAACATTAAGATTTTCTTTTAAATCACTTACATATAGGGTTCTTTCCCCGCATCCACACTTAGTCCATAAATTAGATGGAGACTCTTTTCGATTAACAAGGGAGCTTAATTTAGGTTTTACATAATCTGTGAGCCAGTTCATATTTAGACCTTAACCTCTTTGATAAATTTTTTAAGGCTTTTAAGGTACCTATTAAAATCCATTTTTAGATCAAAATATTTTTGAATAAGAGCTGAGCCAATTATAACACCGTCTGCATTTGTTTTTTTGGATATATCAATGACATCTTTTTTAGACTTAATCCCAAATCCAACTAAAACAGGAACAGAAGACATTTTTTTTATAGACTTAACATTTCTATTTATTTCTTTGTAATCTAATTTATTTGAACCTGTAATTCCTGTTGCTGATATATAATAAATGAATCCTTTTGAATTTTTTAAAAGTTTTTGTGATCTTTTTTTATCAGTCATTGGAGAGATTAACTTGATCAAGTGTATGTTATTTTTAGACAATGACTTTTTGATCGCACCTTCCTCTTCAAATGGCAAGTCAACAATTATTATACCATCGACAAAATTTTTAATATTTTTGATAAATTTATTTAATCCAAATTTACGAACAGTATTTAAATAACACATGATAACAAATGAAGTATTATTTTTATATTTACTCAAATATTTAATTAAATCGAGTGATTGTTGTGTAGATAATTTTGATCTAAGTGCAAGTTTATTTGCTTCTTGGATAATAGGCCCGTCTGCCATTGGATCGGAAAAGGGAAGCCCAAATTCAATAATATCAGGTTGATGAGACAGCATTTCATTAAAAATCTTTTTACTATGATTTAGTGTAGGGAACCCACACGTCATAAATAGAGAAAGTATTTTTTTCTTAGGAAGCGTATCGAGACTATTCATCTGCATCAAATCCTATTGCTTTAGCTGCAGTAAATAAATCTTTATCACCTCTTCCACACAAATTTAAAATTACAACTTTGTTTTTATGTTTATTTTTAAATGCTTTAATTAAGTAGGCTAGAGCATGGGAAGGTTCCAGTGCTGGAATAATTCCCTCTAGTTTTGAACATGTTTGAAAAGCTTCAAGAGCTTCTTTATCAGTTATACCAAAGTACTTAACTCTTTTGATATCTTTTAAGTAAGAGTGTTCAGGTCCTACACCAGGGTAATCGAGACCGGCTGAAATAGAATGAGCCTCTTTTATTTGTCCATCACTGTCCTGTAAGACATAACTGTAACTACCATGAAGAATACCGGGAGTTCCAGAGGTCATTGTAGCCGCTGTTTCTTCTGTTTTAGCGCCTCTACCAGCCGCCTCAACTCCAATAATTTTTACCTTTTTATCATTCAAAAATGGATAAAATAAACCCATCGCATTTGATCCGCCTCCAACGCAAGCTATCAAATAATCTGGTAATTTTTTCTCTACTTTTAATATCTGCTCTCTCGCCTCTTTTCCAATTACAGATTGGAAATCTCTTACCATTTTCGGGTAGGGGTGAGGACCTGCAGTAGAACCGATAATATAAAAAGTATCTCTAACATTTTTAATCCAATCTCTCAAAGCTTCATTCATAGCATCTTTTAAAGATTTACTGCCAGACTCAACAGGAATAATAGTGGCACCTAGAAGCTTCATTCTAAAAACATTTGGTTTTTGTCTCTCGATATCTTTAGACCCCATATAAATATAACAAGGAAGACTAAAAAGAGCGCAAACAGTTGCTGTTGCAACTCCATGCTGTCCAGCACCAGTTTCAGCAATAATTCTTGTTTTGCCCATTTTTTTTGCAAGGAGTATTTGCCCTAAGCAATTATTGATTTTATGGGCTCCTGTATGATTTAGCTCATCTCTTTTAAAATATACTTTTGGTCCATTAATATATTTAGATAAATTTTTTGCGTAGTGCAAAGATGAGGGTCTACCCACGTAGTTTTTAAAAAGATCATTTAGTTCTTTTTTAAATTTTTTATCTTTTTGAATTTTTTTGTAAGATTTATCTAAATTTAACAAAAGAGGCATTAATGTTTCCGAAACATACATTCCACCAAAATCACCAAATCTTCCAACAGTGCTAGGTTGTTTATATGTTTTCATTAATTATAAATTGATGAAATAATACCATCTATCAAAGTAAGGCTTTTTTCACCTGGTTGTTCCTCTACACCAGAATTTATATCAACAAAATCCGTGCCTGTTAAGTTAATTGCCTTTTTTATATTAGTGACATTTAGACCTCCTGATAAAATAAAAGGAAGTTTTTTAAAATTTTCAAAATCAGACCAATCCCAAGTTTTATTGTTTCCTCCAGGCATCTGATTTGAAGAGGGTTTCGCCTCGATGAGAAATTGATCTACATCAATTAACTCAGTCGTTTTAAAATCCTCTGGAGATATTGATTTATATATTTTTTTTTTAAAATAACTCTTAACTTTATTTATAAATTTTTGATCTTCACTCCCATGAAGTTGAATTGTATCAAAATCAAAAACTTCTAATTTATCCTTAATTTCATCAATTGATGGATTAACAAAAACACCCACAAATTTATCTTTATGCGATTTAAAATATTGGTTAATTAGAGCTAGTGTGTCTGTATCTATGAATCTTGGACTTTTTTCATAAAAAATTAATCCTTGATAAGAAATATTTAAATCAAGACAGTGATTTATAATTGCTGGATTATTTTGTCCACAAATTTTTATTTTTATGTTTTTCCCCATATTTTTTTAACAAATCTAATGGTTTTTTGCTTCCTATTAATTCTCTGCCTATTACAACAAAGCTTGCACCATCTTGTAAAGCATTATGAACAAAAGCAACTCTTTTTTGATCATCATTTCTAGCAAACATTTTAACACCAGGTGTTATCTTAATTAATTTATTATATTTTTCTAAAATCCTAAGGTCATCACCTGAACAAATAAGGCCATAAATATTTTCATTATTTGCGATTTCAGTAAATTTTTTTGCAAGTTTTTTTGTATTTTTCTCTTTATATATTTTTTCGCTATCTTTCCCATCTAAGCTCGTTAATAAGGTTACTCCTAAGATTTTAGTTTTAAGTTTATTTTTCTTAATAGAGTTTAATGCAGCTTTCATCATCTGGTTGCCTCCTGATATGTGCAATGTAAGAAAATCAGGATTTATTTTCGATAAAGAGTCAATTGCACTACTTACAGTATTAGGGATATCATGAAGTTTTAAATCAAGAAATAATTTACTTTTTTTATTTTTAATTTCTGAAATTAGTTCATCTGAGCGTTCATTATAGAAGGATCTATACCCAACTTTAAAACCGTATACATGATTGTAAAGTTTTTTTACAATGTTAATGTTTTGAGTATTTGATTTTAGATCTAGCGCTACAAAAAATCTAAATTTTTTCATTTAATTTTTTTATAATATTTTCACTTGCTTTGAATGAGACTTTCCATTTAGGTGGAATATATATTTTTTTTTGACTTCTAGGGTCAGAACCAAACCTAGAATTCATAAGTTTAGTTTTAAAAACACCAAAATTTCTTAACTCTATAGAAACATGATTACAAATATTTTTCTCTAAAATTTCAAAAAATCTTTTAAATATAGCCTCGTTAATTTTTGGAGTTAAATCAGTCTCTGATTGGAGATAAGTCCTAAGTATATCGGACCTATTCTTCTTTGGAGTCCTTATCCTCATCCAAAGCCTTACCAAGAATATCCCCTAAAACAGACCCAGAGGACTTAGATCCATATTTTTCTAACAAACTTTGTTCTTCATCTATTTCTAACTGTCTTATTGAAAGTGAAAATTTTCGATTTGTATGATCTATAGAGCTAATTTTAGCATCTATTTTTTGACCCTCATTATATCTTGTGATATTCTGCTCTTCCTTGTTTTTTGAGAGCTCTTTTCTTCTTATTGTCGTCTCGATAAAACTAGCTACTTCGACATCAATACCATTGTTGCTAATTTTTGTAATTGTTGCAGAGACAATATCTCCTTTAGTTTTGTCTTTGAAGAATTCATAAAAAGGATCTGCAGACAATTGTTTTATTCCAAAGCTAATTTTTTCTTTTTCTGGATCTATTTCTAATATTTTAACCTGAATACTTTGTCCTTTTTGATACTTTTTTAGGGTTCTATCACCGTTAGTATCCGTCCATGATAAGTCATTTTTATGGATTAGTCCGTCTATGTTTTCATTAAGTTTAGCAAATATACCAAATTCAGTAATATTTTTAATTTCTGTATCAATTGTTTGATCTTTTTTGTATTCATTTAAAATATTTTCCCATGGATTAGGCTCAGTTTGCTTAATTCCAAGGCTTATTCTTTTCTTCTCTTTATCTATTTCCAGAATTTTTACTCTAATATTAAAACCAACTTCTAAGATTTTATTTGGATGTATATTTTTTTTAGTCCAACTTATATCGTTTGAATGAACTAAGCCTTCTAAATCTTTTTCTGTAAGTTGTACAAAAGCACCATAATCAGTAATATGGGTAATTTTTCCATCATAAATTTCATTATGGGTAATTTTATCCTCAATTTTTTCCCAAGGGTCATCTTTAAGTTGTTTATAACCCAAACTAATTTTATCTGAGTCGTCAGAAACTTTAAGAATTTTAAATTCATATTTTTTACCAATTTCTAAAACATCTGAAGGATGACTAATTCTACTCCATGAGATATCGCTTAGGTGAACTAAACCATCAATGCCACCAAGATCGACAAATGCGCCGTAATCTGTGAACGTTTTTACTTTTCCAGTAACAACAGAGTCACCTTGCGACTTTTCTAATAACTGATTTTTGATTTCTTTTTGTTTTTCCTCTAGTATTGCTTTTCTTGATACAACAATATTACCCTTTGTGTAATCCATTTTTAGTATTTCAAAAGTTTCTTCAGTTTTGATTAAATGACTTACATCTCTGACAGGTCGAACATCAATTTGACTTAATGGTAAAAATGCGTTTGTGCCCATAATTTTTACATATAGACCAGCTTTAGCTTTACCTACGATAAATCCTTTCACTCTTTCCTTATTATCAAAAAGTTTTTGGAGTTTTTCCCATGATTTCATCTTTATAGCCTTTTCATGAGAGACCTTGATATTGCCTTCTCTATCTTCTAATTTTTCAACAAATACTTCAATTACTTGTCCAGTTTTTAAATCATCTGTTGATCCAGTGTTAAAAAACTCTTCTTTTGGAATTTGACCTTCGCTTTTATATCCTATGTCAACTGTTATATGCTGATCATTTATTTTTAGAATAGTTCCAGAAATTATTTTATTTGCAGCGATTGTGTTTTTAGTTTCGAATTGTTGGTCTAGCAACTTGCTATACTCGTCGTTAGATATCATATGACATTATTTACCTTTCAAATTAAGTTAGGTTTTTTTAAAGTTTTATTGCTGTTTTTCAAGGAAAATTAATTAATGAATTGAGATACATGTTTGAAAAACCTTGGATAACTGGTTTTAACACAAGATTTATCTTTAATTATATTGTTTTTTTTACAAATTATGTTTGCAATAAAAAAGGACATTAAGATCCTATGATCATCATTGTGTTTAATTATAGCCCCTCCTTTTTTTAAATTATTGTCACCATATATATATAAATCATAATTTTTAATTTTAGATTTTACCCCGATTTTCTTTAAATTCTCATGTATTAGTAACAACCTATTGCTCTCTTTTACTGTAAGCTCCTTCAAACCTTTGAATACAGAAATACCACTTGCAAACGAAGCAGCAATAGACAAAATCGGTATTTCATCTACTTGTAACGGAACCTGAATTGACTCTAATGTTGTTGAGTTCAATCTTTTTTTTTGTTCAATTTTAAGGTCAGCAATTAATTCGTTGTTAACCTTTTTTTTACTAATAATTTTTATTTCTCCACCCATGCTTTTAAGAGTTTTTATAAAACCCACTCTCGTTTTGTTATATAGAATATTTTTAACAATAAGTTTACTTCCAGGCTTCAGGCAAGCTGCTGAGATAAAAAATGCTGCTGATGAGGGGTCACCAGGAACTTTATAATTTATCGTCTTCAGTTCTTTATTATTTCTCATTTCTATAAATCTATATTTTGAAACTTCTTTAACTTTAATGTTGTATCCCATAGATTTGAGCATATTCTCTGTATGATCTCTTGTTGATTTAAACTCTTTAATTTTTACGATACCTTTTGTATTCAAAGCTGAAAGCATGATCGCACTTTTTATTTGAGCAGATGGAATAACTATATTAAATGTAAGAGGTAATGCATTACCTGTGCCTTTTAATTTAATTGGAGGAAATAATTTTTTTTTTAATTTGATATTTGCGCCTATTTTAGATAGATGCTCTGTCACTCTTCTCATTGGTCTTTGACTTAGAGATTTATCACCAACTAATTTTACTTCAATATTGTTTGAAGAAATTAAACCAGATAAAAGCCTGATTCCAGTTCCGGAATTTCCAAAATCTATTAATTTATCTGGTTGAAACAATCCACCAGGTGGAAGACCATAAACAAAGTATTTGTTCTTTTTTTTTAATATTCTAACCCCTAGCAATTTCATCGCTTTAAGTGTGTTCATTACATCTTCGCCTTCTAGTAAATTAAAAATTTGTGACCTTCCTATTGCCTGACCAGCTAAAATTAATATTCTATGACTTATAGACTTATCACCTGGCGGGTGGTATGTACCTTTAATTGAGCATCTGTTATTAAAGGGCATTAGATTAATTATAATTTTTACCTAAGTAGATTTTTTTTACTAATTTATCAGATGTAATATCTTTTGGGCTACCGGATTTAATTATTTCTCCATTATAAATTATATATCCAAAATCAACAATACTCAGGGCCTCTTTTACATTGTGGTCTGTTATTATCATTCCTACATTCATCTTTTTCAATAATGAAATTGTGTTCTTGACTTCTTCTATTGCTATAGGATCTATGCCAGCAAATGGTTCATCTAGTAATAGAAATTTTGGTTTGCTAGCTAATGCCCTGGCTATTTCAGTCCTTCTTCTTTCACCTCCAGATAATAATTTTCCTTTTGTATTTTGAAAATTATTCAGCGAGAATTGCTGAATTAAGTTTTTAGTAATTTTGATTGAATTGTTTTTGCTATGAAAAAGTTCTGCTATTGAAAAAATATTGTCGTATACACTTAAATCTCTAAAAATAGAGGCTTCTTGTGGTAGATAAGAGATACCTAATTTTGTTCTTAAACTAAGACTCTTATCGTTTAAATTAAATTCATCTAAAAAAACTTTACCTAAATCTGGGGCTAGGAACCCAGCTACGATGTTAAAAAGAGTTGTCTTACCACTGCCGTTCGGACCAAGCAATCCATTGATTCTATTGCTTCTAAACTCAATATTTATTTTATGGAGGGCTTTTTTTGACTTGAAGCTTTTGCTAACTTCAACAAGTTTAATCGTTTGCATTATTCTCAAGCAAAACCTCAACTAGAGATTCTTTGTCGGCAGAATTTAGTATTCTTTTATTATTATCAATATCAGCAATTAGCTCATTTCCTGTAAGTATTCTAGTTGGAGACTCAATTGATACATCTCCAATAAGTTTGATTATATTATTTTCTCTTGTATAAATCGCATAATTTCCTTTAAAAATTTCCTCCTCATATTTGATAATAACATTGTCAAAAAGTTCAATAATAGTAAAAATTTCGTCATTGTTTTCTTCTATATAATTAGCAACCATTTTATCAGCAAAGGCAATAAACCTCTCATTTTTAAACTCTACATCTACATTTGCGGTGTAGGTTTTATTTTCTGAGTCCCAAATTAAACTCTCACCAGCTTTGACATAACTTTCGGAATGTGCATTTTGAAAAAAAAATAAATACAAAACCAAGAGAGAAATTTTATTTACTAATGACAAATTCTACCTTACCCTTAAAAAATATTTTACCATCATAATCTAAATTTTGAAAACCTTGTGCTTTTAGTAGCCCCATTCTATTAATTATTTCAACATATTCATCGCTGCTTGAAATTTCTTTTGAGAGGTTGATTGATATATTTCTTCCATATATTTTATATTCTTTATTTTCTAAATGTGACTCACCTTCGAGGTAGATATTATCATCATCAATTTTATTTAATTTCTCAGATCCAATTTTTGTAATACCAGAGTTGCTCAAAACTATTGTGGAAAAATTTTCTACTGTTATTTTTTTTTGACTAAAATTTTCAGTCAATGGTTTTTGATTTAAAAAATATATTATACCTTGTAAAGTTAAAAAAATTATTATCAAACTGTTTATTATTTTTTTAATAAAATAATCAGTCATTTTCCAAACACTTTTTAATATTCACAATACCTATTGGTTTATTTTTTCTTCCAATAATAAGACTTGTAATTGAATGTTTATTCATAAGAACGATGGCTGAGGAAATTAACAAATCGTCTGCAACGACTATAGGTTTGCTTTTCATGATATTAGTGGCCTTTTCCTGAATATCAATTTTTTCTATTGATCTTCTTAAATCACCATCTGTTATGATACCTTTTATATTATTACTTTTATCTAACACTACCACACAACCGTATTTTTTTTCCGTCATAACTAATACAGCATCAATTATTGATGATTTATTATGAATGATTGGAATATCAGTATCCATAATTTCACTTAAAGTTTTTAATTTTTTTCCTATTTTTCCACCTGGATGAAGCTCACTAAATGATTTTTTATCAAATTTTCTAAGACTCAAAACACTGCAACAAAGAGCATCTCCAAGAGCTAATGACATTGTAGTGGATGTAGTAGGAATAGTCTGCAATTTATCAGCTTCTTTATGTGAGGGTAGTATTAAATTAATATCGGAATTCTTTGATAATAAACTTTTACTAGTGGAAGTAATCGAAATTATTTTAATTTTTTTTTTCTTACTAAAATTTATTAAATCTGATAATTCATGTGACTCACCAGAATTTGATAAAACAATTAAAATGTCATTTTTTTCCACTATACCCATATCTCCATGGCTAGCATCAACTGGATTTAAATATATAGCCGGTATTCCAGTGGAGGTAAAAGAAGCAGCAATTTTTCCTGCAATATTTCCACTTTTTCCTACTCCTGAAATAATTATTTTACCATTTTGGCTGGCAATTAATTCAACTGCTTGAACAAAATCTTTGCCTAAACTTCTTGAGAGTTTATTTAAAGCCATGGATTCTAACTTGATTACATCTTGTCCTACTTTTTTAATTTTAGATTTATTCATTTTTCATTTGTGTGCAAAGATATCTATACCTTCCCACCCCTGTAAATCTAATTCAACTCTTATTTCCATAAATTTCATTATCGATTTAAAAAGCTTCAATCTTTTTTGATTATGCAACTTATCATTCAGAGAATTTTTAATTTTTGAAAGATACAAAACATCATTCATAGCATATTCAATTTGCTTTTTTGTAAGTTTTTTTCTACTCCAATCAGATGACTGTTCTGTTTTATCCAATTGTATATCTAATATTTCATAAACTAGATCTTTAAGACCATGTTTCGAGGAGTATGTACGAGTTAATTTTGAAGCAACTTTTGTGCAAAATACATTTTTAACATTGATTTTTAAATTTTCTTTTAATACTGCCATATCAAATCTTCCAAAATGAAAAATTTTGGTAAGGTCTTTATTTTCTAAAATTGTTTTAATATTTTTTGAGAATTTTGGTGATAGGTCTTCTTCAAATTTAATTAAATAAACTTTTTTATTTATTTCATTTCTTAACTGAATTAAACACAATCTATCTCTTTTAATATTCAAGCCTAATGTTTCAGTATCTATAGAAATATCACCTTTAAAAGACTTCAAAAGTTTGCTTGGTAGGTCATTATGAAATAATTGATAATTTGACATTGTAAAACATATATTTATATAAGATACATATTACAATGAAAAACAAAAATGTATTAGTTTTCGGGTCTACAGGATTCATAGGTAGAAGTATTACAAAAAGACTCTTACAAAACGGTGACAAATTAATATGTCCTGTAAGAAATGCTAGTAGGGTTAAAAGAAACATACTTTCTGGAGATATTGGTCAAATTGAAGTCATAGATTTTGATATTAACAATTTAGATGAAATTAAAAATTTAATCAAAAAATCAGATTTGGTAATCAACTTAGTTGGTATTTTGTACGAAAAAAATAGTACATCATTTGAATTAGCTCATTATTTATTACCAAAAAAGATTGCTACCTATTGTGAAGCTTATAATAAACCGTTTCTTCATATTTCAAGCTTAGGTTCAACTTTTCAAACAAAATCAAATTATTTAATAAGTAAAAAAATGGGTGAAGAATTCATCGAAAACAACAACTCAAATTACATTATTATAAGGCCAAGCACTGTCTATGGTGAAGAGGATAATTTTTTCAATCTTTTTGGTAAGATGGCTAAAATTTTACCATTTCTTCCTCTAATTAAAAATGGAATGACTAAATTTCAACCAATTTATGTTAATGACTTATCCCTTTTTATTTTCAATATATTAAATAAATTTGATAAATACAAAAATTTAAATTTAGCTGCAGTGGGTAATGAGATATTCACTTTCAAGGAAATTTTAAGTCATATATTCTTGTCTTTGAACAAAAAGGAGAGATTTTTTTACATTCCATCATTTTTAGCAATTATACAAGGAAAAATATTAGAAAAACTTCCAAAACCTTTATTTACCTATGACCAGTATGTAACTCTTTCTCATGACAGTATCTCAGAAGGGAGTCAAAAATTGGTAACAGAAGTATTGAAACAAGATTTATCAGATATGAAGATTATTACATCAGAATATCTTAAAAAGTTTATCGATAAAGTTTAATAAACATATGCTAATATGAATAAACCTATTAAAATTCTATAAATTACAAAAGGTGTAAAGCCAATTTTATTTATAAATTTAATAAACACAGATATTGTAAAATATGCTGCAAAAAATGTACTAACAAATATCAAAGATAGATTTTTGTCTACAATAAAATTATCAAATTCTTTGATATTTGAAAAAAAAGATAAACAAATTATAGGTATTCCCATATATAAACTATAAATAGATGAATATTTTCTATCTTCTCCAAATAGTCTGAATGCAATTATGCAACTTCCTGCTCTACTGAAACCTGGTAAAAAAGCAAGACATTGAAAAAATCCAGCTAGAATAAATTTGGTACTTTTATTTTTGATTTTTAATTTTAATTTTTTTTCTTTATCAGAAACATAGAGTAATATTGCTCCACCAATCGAAGTATACCCAATTAGCTCTAGACTAATATAAGTTACATCGTAAAATTTGATAATAAAACCGAGAAGAATTGCAGGTACGGTCGCAAAGATTAATATTTTCCAGTAAGCTTTGATATTTGATTTTGAAAAATGTTTGTTTGCGAGTAAATATAATAATAGAGCCATTAAAGAGGCAAAGTGTGCTGATGTTTCATATAAATAATTTCTAGACTCTAAGTTTTTTACGAAGATCTCTATGATATTGAGGTGCCCACTGGAACTAATGGGGATAAATTCAGTGATTCCCTGCATTAAACCATAAAAAACGTAATAAATACTAATATTAGTCATAATTTATTATCATTTATGAGTTTACATAATTCATAAATACTAGTAATAATACAATCCATTTTATTTTAAAAGAATAAAGTAATATTTTATTATCATGTTAGAGTTTCATAAAAAAAAATCTAAGAATCCAACTAAAACTGAACCTGAAAAAAGAATAAAGGATTTTCAGGAGATTTATAGTCAGTTTGATAAAAACGACTCGGTTGAACAATCGTCAAGATGCTCACAATGTGGTATTCCATATTGTCAAATACATTGTCCTTTAAACAATAATATACCAGATTGGCTACGTTATATTGCAGAAGGCCGATTGGAGGAAGCTTATCAAGTATCTGCCTCTACGAATGCATTTCCAGAAGTATGTGGAAGAGTTTGCCCTCAAGATCGTTTGTGTGAGGGTAATTGTGTTGTAGAACAGGCAGGCTTTGGAGCCATTACAATTGGTAATTTAGAAAAATACCTTACAGAAATAGCATGGGAAAAAGGATGGGTTAAAAACCTATCATCACAAAACCAATACAAACAGAAAGTTGCAATAATAGGATCTGGCCCTGCAGGAATGGCTGCATCAGCCTATTTAATTCAAAATGGATATAAAGTAGACGTCTATGAAAAAAATGACCGAGCTGGTGGCTTGATGATTTATGGCATACCTAACTTTAAATTAGACAAAAAAATTGTTGAGAGAAGAACTGAGTGGCTTACTGATAGTGGTGTTGGATTTATATTAAACACAGAAGTAGGAAAAAATATTTCCTTTCAAGATTTGGAAAAAGATTATGATGCAATATTAATTGCAACTGGTGTATACAAAGCAAGACAATTGGATATTGATACCTCAACAGTCAATAATAGCATTCCTGCTTTGGATTTTTTAATTGAGAGTAACAGAACCGGTTTAGGTGACTCTCCCTCAAAAAATAAATATCTCACAGCAAAAGATAAACATGTAGTTGTTATTGGTGGAGGTGATACTGCAATGGATTGTGTTAGAACAGCCATTAGACAGCAAGCAAAAGAAGTTACTTGTCTTTACAGAAGAAACAAAGAAAATATGCCTGGATCAGCAAGAGAAGTTTTAAATGCAGAGCAAGAGGGTATCAAATTTAATTGGTTATCTGTTCCATCTAAAATTATTAGCGATAGTGCTACTGCAACAAGTATGACATACAAAGTGGCTACATTAGGTGAGGTGGATGAGAGTGGAAGAAGAAAACCAATTGATACTGGCGTTGAAAAACAAATAAAAAGTGACTTGATTATTCAAGCTCTTGGTTTTGAGCCTGAAGATTTAAACCATAATTTCAAAACAAATATTGAATTAACTAGCTGGAAAACAGTTAAAGTTGATTTTAAAAAGTTTCAAACTAGCAACCCAAAGATTTTTGCTGCAGGTGATATTGTTAGGGGCGCCTCTCTTGTTGTTTGGGCGATACATGATGGCCGAGAAGTTGCAAAATCAATTCATAACTTCTTACAGAGTTCGAAAATTAAAAAAGCATCATGAAAGACAATCCATTAGAGATTTTCAAAATAAATAGACAAAAACTAAAAGATTATCATGTTTATAATGAAAAATATGAACATGATAATTGTGGTGTAGGTTTAGTAGCCTCAATAAACGGTGAGTCAAGAAGAGACATAGTCGAAAAAGGAGTTGAGGCACTTAAAGCAGTATTCCATAGAGGCGCGGTTGATGCTGATGGCAAAACTGGAGATGGTGCTGGTATTATGTTGGAGGTTTCAAATTCTTTCTTCAGCAAACAAGTTTTAAAAATGGGCCACAGAACAACTAAAGACACTGTGTTAGGTGTAGGCATGATTTTTCTGCCTAAAAGAGATTTTGGAGCCCAAGAAAAATGTAGAGCTATCGTTGAATATGAAATAATAAAATCTGGAATGAATCTGTTTGGATGGAGACAGGTTCCTGTTAATACAGAAATCATTGGTGAAAAAGCCAACTATACTAAACCAGAAATAGAACAAATAATTTTCTCACCTAAAGAAAAAACACCCGATATCGAAAAGAAACTTTATTTAACAAGGAAAAGGATAGAGAATAAAATCAAAGCACAGAGTATTAACGATTTTTATGTTTGCTCTTTATCTACACAAACAATTGTTTACAAAGGTATGTTTTTAGCTGAACAGTTATCGGAGTTTTATCCAGATTTGCTTGATAATGAATTTACATCCAAATTTACCATTTACCATCAAAGATATTCTACCAACACATTTCCTACGTGGTCCTTAGCGCAACCATTCCGAGTTTTGGCTCATAATGGTGAAATCAATACTCTGAAGGGAAATATAAATTGGATGAGCGCACATGAACCAAGAATTACTCACCACTTTTTTAACGAGAGAATTAATGATTTGAAACCGATACTCGACCCAGACGCCTCTGACTCTGCTTCGCTTGATGCTGCTTTTGAACTTTTTGTTCAAACTGATAGGGACATGCCGATGGCTAAATCAATGATAATTCCTGAGTCTTGGTCTAATCGATCTGATTTATCTGATCGATTAAAGGCTATGTATGCTTATTGTAACGCTGTCATTGAACCATGGGACGGACCAGCTGCTGTCTGCGGAAATTTTGGAGATTGGATAATATCTGGTATGGATAGAAACGGGTTAAGGCCCCTACGATACATACTTACGGATGACGATTTACTAATTTCAGGATCTGAAGTTGGAATGATTAATATAGATGAAAAAAATATTATAAAAAAAGGAAGAGTTGGGCCTGGTGAATTAATAGCAGTTAATTATAAAGAGAATAAGTTTTATGAGAGCTTTGAATTAAAAGAATTACTCAGTCAACGTAATAATTACTCAGATTGGAATAAAAAAACTATAAAGTTAGATAACATATTATCTAATGAAAAAATTTTTGAACCATCAACAAAGGATGATAAAAATGTTTTTCATATTGCTAAATCATTTAATTTAACATTAGAAACTCTTGATTTAATTCTAGATCCTATGGTCAAAACAGGGCAAGAGGCTGTTGGATCAATGGGAGATGACGCACCACTAAGTGTACTCACTGAAAGATACAGAGGTCTTCATAGTTTTTTTAAACAAAATTTTGCTCAAGTCACAAACCCTCCAATTGATAGCCTTAGGGAACAAGTTGTAATGAGTTTAAAAACTAGGCTTGGAAACCTTGGAAATATTGTAGAAGAAGACTCTGAACAATGTAATTTGGTACTTTTAGAAAGTCCTTTATTACTAGATCATGAATTGGAAACACTAAAAAATCATTTATCAAAGTTTACAACTGAGATTGACTGCACTTATAAATTGAATGAAGAGACTAGTTTTTTAAATGAAATCAAAAGAATATGCTCTGAGGCAGAACAGGCAGTAAGATCTGGTTCTCAACATCTAATTATAACTGATAATAACATTAATAAAGACAGAATTGCTTTACCAATGATACTTGCCACCAGCGCTGTTCATAGTTATCTAATAAAAAATAATTTAAGGACTTTTACTTCTTTAAACGTCTCTTCTAAAGAGTGTCTTGATGTACACTACTTTGCAGTACTTATTGGTGTTGGTGCTACTACCGTCAATGCTTCACTAGTGGAAAAACTTATTGCAAATAGGTATAGAAAAAATATTTATCAGAATACTGATTACCCTCAACTAATTAAAAACTTTAAAAAATCCATAGAGAAAGGATTAAGAAAAATTATCAGTAAAATGGGAATTTCAGTAATCAGTTCATATCGTGGTGGAAGAAATTTTGAAATAATTGGTTTAAGCAGAAGCATGGTAGAGAGTTTTTTTCCAGGGATGTCCTCTAGAATTTCTGGTATTGGATTAGATGGATTAGAAAAAAGAGTAAGGCGACAGCATGAGGTATCATTTAAATCTGATAATATAATTTTAGATATAGGTGGTGAATATAGATTTAGAGCTAATAGTGAAGCACACGCTTATGAGGGTGTTTCAATACATATGCTTCAAGAAGCAGTAACTAGAGACTCATATAATCTTTATAAAAAATATACCTCAAGAATTTATAGCTCCAAACCAATTCAAATAAGGGATTTACTTCAATTTAATGAAAGTAGCAATTCTCTAAATTTGGACAATGTAGAGAGCATTTCTGAAATAAGAAAAAGCTTTGTATCTCCTGGAATTTCACTTGGTGCTCTTAGCCCTGAGGCTCATGAAACTTTAGCTATAGCAATGAACAGAATAGGTTCAAAATCAGATAGCGGAGAAGGAGGAGAGGATGCAAGAAGATATTCCAAATTAAAAAATGGTGATAATCCAAGCTCAGCGATTAAACAAGTTGCAAGCGGAAGATTTGGTGTGACTGCAGAATATTTGAATAACTGCTCAGAATTAGAAATTAAAATAGCTCAAGGTGCTAAGCCTGGAGAAGGTGGTCAATTACCTGGTTTTAAGGTAACTGATTTAATTGCTAAATTAAGACATAGTACAAAAGGTGTAACACTTATTAGTCCTCCCCCACATCATGATATTTATTCTATAGAGGATCTAGCTCAACTTATTTACGATTTAAAACAAATCAATCCAATAGCAAAAGTTTGTGTAAAACTAGTCGCACAATCAGGTATAGGAACTGTTGCTGCTGGTGTTGCAAAAGCTAAAGCTGATGTAATTTTAGTTTCAGGACATTCTGGTGGAACAGGGGCAAGCCCTCAGTCGAGTATTAAGTATGTTGGCCTTCCATGGGAATTAGGTATAAGTGAGGTTCACCAAATTTTAGCTTTGAATGGTTTAAGAGATAAGGTTCTTCTTAGAACAGACGGAGGAATTAAAACAGGAAAAGATATTGTTATTGCAGCAATATTGGGAGCTGAGGAATATGGAATTGGTACAGCCTCGTTGGTAGCAATGGGATGTATTATGGTTAGACAATGCCACTCAAATACATGTCCAGTTGGCGTCTGCACCCAAGATGAAAAACTTCGTGAAAAATTTGGAGGTACTCCTGAAAAAGTTGTAAATTTGTTTTCATTTATTGCCGAAGAAGTCAGAGAAATTCTTGCCTCTTTAGGCTACAAATCCTTAAAAGATATTATTGGTAAAACAGAATTATTATCTCAAATTCATTATGGTTCCAGTGATCTAGATAATCTCGACTTAAATCCAATATTAACAAAGATTGATGATGGCAAAATCTATGATTACCATTCACCAAAAAAACGAAATGAAGTACCAAAAACACTTGACGATCAGTTTGAAAAAGACGGAAAAGATTTTATTAACTCAGGTCAAAAAATTGAACTTACATATAATATACAAAATACATTAAGAACAATAGGAACTAAAATTTCATCCATCATCACAAGAAAATATGGAATGAATACCTTATCTGAAGATCATGTTACTCTAAAACTAAGAGGCTCAGCTGGTCAGTCCTTGGGAGCATTTGCCGTCAAAGGTCTTACTTTAAAAGTGTTTGGCGATGCTAATGATTATGTAGGCAAAGGTCTCTCTGGAGGAAAAATTATCGTTCAGCCAAGAAATTCATTTACTCAACCCAGTCATGAAAATGTAATTATTGGAAATGTCACCCTATATGGAGCGACTGATGGAAGGTTATATGCTTCTGGTCAAGCAGGTGACAGATTTTGTGTTAGAAATTCCGGTGCATTAGCAATTGTAGAGGGATGTGGTGCTAATGGATGTGAGTATATGACAGGTGGTTCTGCAGTTATTTTAGGAGGTGTTGGCGATAACTTTGGTGCTGGGATGACTGGTGGATCTGCTTTTATTTACTCTGAACAAAAGAATATTTCTGATTTGATGAACATGGAAACCATTGGACTTTATGAAGTAGATAACAAAGAATGGAAAAACCACCTCCTAGATCTTTTAAATGATTTCTATAAAGAGACTAAATCAAAAAGAGCTGAGTTTATTATTGAAAATTATGACTCTGAGATTAAAAAATTTGCTCACGTCGTTCCTGATGAAGTGATTGATAAACTAGAATTCCCAGTTACAAAAAAATCAAAAATAGCTTAAATAAATTTAGATAGTGTTATTAAACTCTCTTTATCAGACAGGCTATGATCTGCATGTTTAATTAAAATGTTTTTAAAGTTTTTAAATTTTTTACTAAAATTGAAATTGTCATTATATCCATATGGAACAGCTTTATCTTGGCCACCATGAAGGAAAATAGTTTCTCCTAAAAAATTACCCTTAATTTTTTCAATTAGATATTTTTTACTTCTTTTAAAAAGTGCTGGAGAGTAATAATAATTAAAATCAGAACTAACCTTTTGTTTAACGATCTTATTATTTTTAATTTTATTTTTTTGATGAGTATTAAAATTTTTCCAAATTAACTTTGTAGTAAAATCTGGTGCAGGAGCAATGCCAATAAGTTTCGTAACTTTTCTTGGATGTATCAAAGCATATATGATAGCAACCCATCCACCCATACTGCTGCCAACCAGAATAAAATTTTTTATTTTTAGATATTTTATAATATTGTCTAAATCATTATACCAATCACTAATACCAAAGTTAGTAAATTCACCGCTAGACTTGCCATGCCCTTGAAAGTCAAAACACAAATATGAAATTTTATTTTTTTTGCAATAATTATTTAAAAAATTGGACTTTTTACCACTCATATCTGATAATAAGCCATGTAAAAAGATCAGAGTTTTTTTACTTCTTTTGTAATATCTATAAGATATTTTAACATCATCTTTTTTATAAAAGCTTGGTTTTGACACAAATTAAAAATACAAAAAAAATAACTTGTTTACAAATAATTCCATCCATGGGCATTGGAGGTATTGAGACTGGTGTGAGAGATATTGCAAAATATCTCAATAAAAAAAAAATTGATAACTATATTTTATGTGAAAATAGCAATAAAAATTTCAATATTAAAGGTTTAAAAATAATAAAATTATATAATTGCAAATTTAAAAACATTTTTGATCAAAACAAAATCAAAATCCAAATAAAGCAATTAATTAAACAAAAAAGAATAAACTTAGTACACATCTCTTCAAGAGCACCAGCTTTTTTTCTTATTAAATATATTAAAAATTTAAATATAAAAGTTGTTACAAGCGTTCACAACAAATATGAGTCAAAGTCATTTTTAAAAGACTGGTATAACAGTTTTTTATTGAAAGGTGATGCTATTATTTTTAATTCAAATTTTGTCAAAAAAACATATGAGCATAAATTTAATGATAAAACTAAACTCCATGTTATTCCAAGAGGCGTAGACACAAATTACTTTTCACCATCGAGAAAAAAACTTATGAGTAAAAATATTTTTATACCCTCTAGGATTTCAAGTTGGAAAGGGCATGAATTATTACTAAATTACTTCTCATTATTACAGCAAAAGCACAAAAACACATTCAATATTCACATTGTATCTTTAAATAAAAGTAAAGAAGAAAAAAAAATACAATTACTAATTAATAAATTAAATATATCAAAAAAAATTATAATTCATAAACCCACATTAGATGTAAAAAAACTGTATCAAGGGGCATACTTGGTTGTAAATATCTCAAAGAGACCCGAAGGGTTTGGTAGAACTGTTTCTGAGGCATTATCCGTATCTAAAGTAGTTATAGCTCCTAATCAAGGTGGTACTAAAGAGCAACTTTTCAATTTTAATAAAAATTTGTTATTTGATGTTAACTCTTTTAAATCATTCCAAAAAACTTTTAAATACGCTTTAAAAAATTATAAAGAAATATCAAAAAAAGGTAGATCTTATGTAGAAAAAAATTACTCATCTGATCTCATGTGCAGAAAAACTTTGGACATCTATAATTATTTAATTAATTCATGAATATTCTAGTAATTAAACATGGTTCACTTGGTGATTTAGTCTTATCATTTGGAGCTATTAAAACACTTAGAGAAAATTATCCAAACTCGAACATATACTTACTTACACAGTCCAACTATAAACAAATTTTTAAAAACTTACCTTATGTGAATGAAATTTTAGTTGATAATAGGATATCAATTTTCCCTTCAGTAAAAAATATTTTGAAAAAAGTTAAAGAAAAAAAAATAGATTTATTAATTGATTTACAAAACTCATCAAGAACAGAAATTTATAATTTATTTATTAAGATATTTACTAAATGTAAAATCTTATCTGCAAGAAAATTTTCAGATTTCAAATATAAGCAAAAAAAACTTGGCGTTCAACACATCACTAAAAATCATCAAGAACAATTAAAATATTTGGAAATAAATACCTACTTAAAGCCTGATTTAAGTTGGATGCTTAAAGGTAATACAAAACAATCAAAAAAAGTAATTTTTATCCCAGGCACCTCTACATCAGGAGAATATAAAAAATGGCCTTCAGATAAATATGCTGAAGTGGCAAAGTATTTAGTTAGGAGAAACTATGAAATCTATCTGACAGGATCTGATTTGGATATAAATACAATTAATGAAATAATCAAATTGTGTCCAGACTCTAAAAATAAAATTAATGAATCAAAAATTGAGGATTTCTATCAATTATGCATGTCGTCTGAGTTAATCCTTACAAATGATACAGGGCCAGCCCATATTGCAGGTCTTACAAATAAAAACGTAATTTGGTTAGCAAATGATAACGAAATTTCACGATCATGTTACCCGCTAGGGAATAATTTACATAAAATTACAGCATCTAACGTAAAAAATATTAGTGTGAACACTATTATCAATAAAATAGAACAAATATTAAAATAATTTATATTTACAATTGACCTATCTTTGCTAATAATCCTAAAATGATTTTATTAAAGCAATCACTAGGACATTTATAATTGCAAACTTTCTCTCTTTCCTATTACATATAATATTTTGAATAAACCTTACCAAAGAAATAATAACTTTCGTGGCAAAAAAGAACTCCACAAGATAAATAATTTTATTTCTGCAGCGGATGTTAGGGTTATTCTTGATGATGGGGAGCAATTAGGAGTTATGAAAAAAAATGAAGCCTTAGACATTGCTAAAGGTAGAGGTATGGATTTAGTAGAAATAGCTCCAAATAATAATCCTCCAGTTTGTAAAATAGTAGACTATGGAAAATTTAAGTATCAAGAACAGAAGAAAAAAAATGAAGCAAAAAAGAAACAAAAAGTAATTGAAACTAAAGAGCTTAAAATTAGACCCGGCACAGGAGAGCATGATTACCAAGTTAAAATCAGGAATGCTCAGAAATTTTTAAAAGAGGGAAACAGAGTGAAATTCAGCTTGAGATTTAAGGGTAGAGAGATGGAACATTCTAATTTAGGTATTGATATGCTTAAAAGAGTAAAAACTGATTTGGGAGAACTTATTAGAGTTGAAATGGAACCTAAAATCGAAGGAAGACAAGCTTTCCTCGTAGTTGCACCCAAATAAATTATATGATATCAAATTGACCTCGGTTGGTCGAAGGGGCTTTTAAAAGGGTATGCCTTAAGACCTTAATAATTTACTCAAAAGGAGATTAAATGCCCAAACTTAAAACAAAAAGTAGCGTCAAAAAACGCTTTAAAAAATCCTCATCAGGAAAATTAGTTGTCGGAAACGTTGGTAAACGCCATGGCATGTCCAAAAGAACAAACTCTTTTATCAGAAATTCTAAAGGTACAAGGGTTTTATCAAAATCTGCATCAATAATAATTGATACAATGATGCCATATTCTAAGTAGGTAAAGGAGAGATATTATGCCAAGAGTTAAAAGAGGTGTTACAGCAAGAGCTAAACATAAAAAAGTTTTTGAATTTACGAAAGGTCATCGCGGGAGAAGAAAAAATGTTTATAGAGTAGCAACACAAAGTATGGATAAAGCTCTCCAATATGCATATCGTGATAGAAGAAATAAGAAAAGAGATTTTAGAGGATTGTGGATCCAAAGAATTAATGCCGGTGTTAGAGAACATGGTCTTACTTATGCAAAATTTATTGATGGATTAAAAAAAGCAAACATTGAAATCAATAGAAAAATTCTGTCTGAAATTGCATTTCATGAACCCGCTGCTTTTAAATCAATTGTTGAGAAAGCAAAGGCTAATTTAGCCAACTAGATTAAAAATGGACATTAAAAAAGTCCTAAACGAAGTTACTAAAGAAATAGAGCAAAGCTCTAGCCAACAAGAATTACAAAACGTTAAAGTAGCTTACTTAGGAAAAAAGGGGAAAATAACTGAGTTATTGAAAAGTCTTAAGGATCTCTCATTAGAAGAAAAAAAATCTTCAGGTTCAAAATTAAATTTACTAAGAATTGAAGTTGATAATCTTATCAAAAATAAATTTAACGATTTAAAAATTGAAGAAATAAACTCTAAATTAAAAAACGAATATTTAGATATAAGTTTCCCTCCACCAAATTTTATAGCCTCGAAGGCTCATCCAATATCAAAAACATTTGATGAGGTTATCACTATTTTTGGATCAATGGGTTACTCTGTTGCCGAAGGCCCTGATATTGAGACAGATTTTTTCAATTTTTCAGCATTAAATATTCCTGAAAATCATCCTGCACGTGAAATGCAGGATACTTTTTATATAGATGACAAGGATAAAGAAGGTAAGCCCTACGTTTTACGAACACACACTAGCCCAGTTCAAATTAGAACATTATTAAATCAAAAACCCCCAGTCAAAATAATTGCTCCTGGAAGAACATATAGGTGTGACTCTGACTCGACACATTCTCCAATGTTTCATCAAGTCGAGGGTTTGTTTATTAATGAGAATGCAAATATGGGAGATTTGAAGGGCACTCTAATTGAATTCTGTAAACAATTTTTTAACGTACAGAATTTAAAAGTAAGATTTCGACCTAGTTACTTTCCTTTTACAGAACCTTCTGCTGAAATGGATATTGCTTATGAGATTGTGAATAACAAAATTCAATTAGGTCAAGGCGATCGTTGGCTTGAAATTCTTGGATGTGGAATGGTAAACCCAATAGTTCTAGAGAACTGCAATGTGGATACGAATACCTATCAAGGTTTTGCATTTGGAGTGGGCTTAGACAGAATCACAATGTTAAAGTATGGGCTTACAGATATTAGATCATTTTTTAGTGGAAACTTAAATTGGATAGCTAGCAATGGCTTTACCATAGGAGATTTTTAGTGAAGTTTAGTTATAGTTGGTTGTGTGATCACTTAGAGACAGATAAAAGTGCAAATGAAATTGGTGAAGCTCTTACAAATTTAGGTCTTGAACTTGAAAGCTTGACTGACTATTCAGAATACTCAAAGTTTGTTGTAGCAACCATAAAAGATTTTAGAAAACATCCCAATGCAGATAGATTAAATATCTGTAAAGTTGATGATGGAACCAATACCTATCAGGTAATCTGCGGAGCAAATAATGTAAAGAAGGGATTAAAAGGAATATTTGCCAAAGATGGCATGTACATTCCAGGTACACAGATAAATTTAAAAAAAGGAAAAATTAGAGGTGAAATATCTGAGGGCATGCTTTTGTCTGAGAGAGAACTTAACTTAAGTGATGATCATGAGGGCATTATTGAGTTATTAGATGATTTTCAAAATGGCACCTCAGCAGTTGAAGCTTTGAAGTTAAATGATCCTATTTTCGAGATAGGTATTACACCTAACAGAGGAGATTGCCTTGGTGTTAGAGGTGTTGCTAGAGATCTTTCAGCTAAAGGTGTTGGTAAACTAAAGCCTTTGAATTTTAAAAAAATAAATCAGTTAGAATTTGCAAGCCCAATCATTTGGAATATTAACAATGATGATAATAGCTGTGAATATGTAGTAAGTAGATATTTTAAAAATGTAAATAACTCTAAATCTCCAGAATGGTTACAAAAAAAACTTATCAGCCTAGGATTAAGACCGATAAACGCTTTAGTTGATATAACAAATTATATCACTATTGATTTAGGAAGACCTTTACACGTTTTTGATGCAGATAAAATTGGAAAAAAAATTGATATGAGGCTTGCAAATGCAAATGAAAGAATTCTTGCTTTAGATAATAAAGAATACACTTTAGATAAAAATACAACCGTGATAGCCGATGGAGATAATGCACTCGCTATAGCAGGGATTATAGGAGGAGACTACAGCGGATGCACAGATGATACTAAAAATGTATTTCTTGAGGTTGCTCTTTTTAATCCGAATAGCGTTGCACAAACTGGTAGAACTCTTGGAATAAATTCAGATGCCAGGTATCGTTTTGAAAGAGGATTAGATAAAAATATGGTCATTGAAGGTTTAGAATACGCATCATATTTAATAAATAAAATATGTGGGGGCTTAGTAAGTAAAAATATTGAAGCTGGAAAATTAGATAATTTTGAGCATAAAATAAATTATAATTTTGACTATTTTAATAAGACTATTGGTTTAGAACTAGATCCACAAAAACAAATCAAAACTCTAAAAGACCTTAAATTTCAAATTAATAAAAGTAATGAAAAGGAATGTGAAGTCTTAGTGCCATCATGGAGGAATGATGTTAAAAACAAAATCGATATAGTTGAAGAAATTATAAGAATTTATGGATATGAAAATATTAAACAAAGTGTGCCCTCTGCATCAATCGATGAGATTGATAAAATTGATAATTCATCAACAAATAAGAAATTTAAATCAATAAAAAAACTTAAAAAAACCCTTATATCTAATGGAATTTCTGAAGTTATAACTTTTTCTTTTCACTCAATTAGAGCTCAAGAAATCCTTAAAGGAGATAAATCCTTAAAAATTTTAAATGCAATCAGTGATGATCAATCTTATATGAGAAATTCAATGATATTTAATCATTTAGAAAGTGCAGAATTAAATTTTAAAAAAGGTTTTAAAAATATTCAATTATTTGAAATTGGACCTATTTATAATTCATCTAAATCCCAAGAAAATATTCTATCATTGCTTATTTCAACTGAAGAAAATACAAACTCTATTTACAAATCTGAAGAATTTAATTTTTACTCTTTAACAGAATTAACCTCAATATTAATAAGTTCATTAAATTTTGACATAAAACAATTTAACATATCAAGATCAACTTCAAATACTTATCACCCAGGTCAGTCTGCTGAACTATTTATGGGAAAAAAATTAATAGCTAGATATGGAAAAGTTCATCCACTAATTTTGGAGGAATTTTCAAAACTTAAAAATTGTTATGCAATTGAATTATTTTTTGAAAACCTTCCAATTGACTCAATTAGTAGAGCTAATAATATAAATATCATAGATTCCCAATTTCAGTTCAGTGAAAAAGACTTTTCTTTTTTATTCGAAAAGGAGCAAAATCTTTATGAAGTTCAGAGATACGTCAAAGGTTTAGATAAAAACTTAATTAAAAATGTAGAATTTTTTGATTTATATATAGCAAAAGACTTAGGTGATGACAGTAAAAGTGTAACTTTTAGGGTTACTATTCAATCTAAAGAAAAAACTCTTGAAGAAAAAGATTTAGAACAATTACATAAAAATATTTTAGAAAAAGTATCAAATAAATTTAAAGCAAAAATTAGAAGCTAATGGAAATTTCTAAAATTAGAAATTTTTCGATAATAGCTCATATTGATCATGGTAAATCCACTCTAGCGGACAGAATAATTGAAATTTGCGGAGGGATGGATGACAGGACCAAAAAAGACCAAGTCTTGGACTCAATGGAGATTGAAAGAGAAAGGGGGATCACTATAAAAGCTCAAACAGTACGATTAAACTATAAAAATAAAAAAGGCGATGAATATCAACTTAATATACTTGATACACCCGGACACGTTGATTTTTCCTATGAAGTTTCAAGATCACTATCAGCTTGTGAAGGCTCAGTTTTAGTTGTTGACAGCACACAGGGTGTTGAGGCACAAACTCTCGCAAATGCTTATCAGGCAATAGATGTAAATCATGAGATACTTCCAGTTCTCAACAAAGCAGATTTACCTGCATCCGAACCAGAAAGAGTAAAAGAAGACATTGAACAAACAATAGGAATAGATACCTCGGAAGCTCGTCTTGTTTCTGCAAAAACTGGACTAGGAGTTGAAGATTTATTAGACCAAATTGTAGAAAAACTCCCCTCTCCAAATACAAATGAAAAAAATCTCAAGGCTCTCTTAGTCGACAGTTGGTACGATAACTATTTAGGAGTAACAGTTCTGGTTAGAGTTCTTGATGGAGTTATGAAAAAGGGTATGAAGGTTAAGTTTTTATCTAATAATCAACAATACAATATCGATAGAATTGGATATTTCACGCCTGAAATAAATTATTGTGATGAATTAGGTCCAGGAGAAATAGGTTTTATTAATGCTAGTATAAAGTCAGTTGCTGACTGTAAGGTCGGTGACACAATAGCAGAATTAAATGATCAAAAAGTAAAACCACTTCCAGGTTTCAAGCCCTCATTACCAGTCGTGTTTTGCGGGATATATCCTGTTGATACGTCAGACTATGAGAGACTTAAAGAGAGTTTTGAAAAACTTGCATTAAATGACTCAAGTTTTACATATGAAAATGAAACTAGTGCTGCTTTAGGTTATGGTTTTAGGTGTGGTTTTTTAGGTTTGCTTCACCTAGAGGTTACAACAGAAAGACTTAGAAGAGAATTTGATTTAGATTTAATTACTACTGCTCCAGGAGTTGTATACAAAGTAATTGACAGAAATAAAAACGAAATTGTAATAAGAAATCCCTCTGAGCTGCCTGATCCAGCTGAAATAGATAAAATTTTAGAACCATGGGTTAAATCTACTATAATAGTGCCACAGGATTATTTGGGTACGGTAATAACACTCTGTATTGAAAAAAGAGGTAAACAAAAAAACTTAAATATACAAAACAACAGAGCTATCTTAGAAATGGAATTACCTTTGAATGAAATCGTTATAGATTTTTACGACAAATTAAAATCTTATTCAAAAGGTTATGCTAGTTTTGATTATCAGGTCTATGATTATTTTGAAGGAGATCTAGTAAAACTAAATATTCTTGTTAATTCAGAAACTGTTGATGCATTTTCAAATATAGTTCATAAAACAAGAGCTGAAACGATTGGTAGAAGGATATGTAATAAGCTAAAGGACTTAATCCCAAGACAAAACTTTCAAATACCAATTCAGGCTGCAATATATGGAAAAATTATAGCTAGAGAAACTATCAAAGCTTTTAGAAAAGATGTGACTGCTAAACTTTATGGCGGAGATGTGAGCAGAAAGAAAAAACTTTTGGAAAAACAAAAAAAGGGAAAGAAAAGAATGAAACAATTTGGTAATGTCGAAATTCCGCAGACTGCTTTTTTTGAGGCATTAAAAATAGGTGATAATGAATAATCATGGAGAGATGGCCGAGTGGTTTAAGGCGCACGCCTGGAACGCGTGTATAGGGGCAACTCTATCGTGGGTTCGAATCCCACTCTCTCCGCCATACTTAAGAGATGCAAGACAACACAATAAATAAAATTAAATCTAAAATAAGAAAAATTACAGAATACCCACTTGTAGAAATACAAGATCAAACAGCAATAAGACCACCAAAACAAAGAATTTCGCCAGTGGTATATCAAACATGGATAGATAATAAGTTTGGAAAAACTCATGCTAAATCAATTTTAAAGTTTAGAGAATTGAATAAAAATTTATCATTTAGGATATATTCAAATCAAATGATGGAAGATTATATGGAAAAAAATTGGGGCAAACAAAAAATTTACCAAATTTTTAAAAATTCATTAATCGGACCTCTCAAATCTGATATTTTTAGATATTGTATTTTATATGATCAAGGTGGATACTATTTTGATATAAGCCGAGGTTGTGATGTCCCTCTTACAAAACTTCATGATAAAAATACTAGTTTCATTTTAACTTACGAAGATACTGATTGTTATATACCACCCAATAATCAAAAAATATTTAATTTAAAAAGACCCTTTAATCATATGCTCCAATGGGGACTAGCCTTTGAAAGAAAATGTAAATTTTTAAAAATATTAATCGAAGAAATTGTTAAGTCATACTCATTTTATAAAAATAAAGTTTTTAAAAATCCTAAAGTCGCAATATTAAATTTTACAGGTCCAGGTATGTATACAAAAATAATGAGAGACTATATTTCTTATAACAAAAAAAATAATTACAAAGAACTTGATATTAAATTTAATGGAAAAGGAATATTTAAGTTGAAAGGTTCACAGGTAAGGTATCATAAAGAACCAAGTTACACTTACTTAAAAAATAAAAAGATATGCAATTAATGTTTGTGTACAAAAAAACTGATAATGAATAAAAATCTAATCGTAAGTTCCTCAGATGAAAATTATTCTCATCTCCTTAAAGAGCTCTATTTTTCTACGATAAATTTGAATGGTTATGATTTTGCAGTGTTGGATTGTGGTCTATCCGAAGACAGCAAAGAATTTTTCAAACAAAAAAATGTTCAGGTTTTAGAGTGTAAATGGGATATTGATGTCCCATCTTATAAAGTAAGAGGTAGAGAGTATTTAAAAGCACAATTTTCAAGGTTTTTTTTAGATTTATACTTTCCCGGATATGAAAATTATATTTGGATGGACTCTGACACTTGGATAGCTTGTCCAAATACTTTTGATTATTATATTCAGGGGTCCAATCAAAGAGGCTTTGCAATCACACCTCAAGTTGACAGAGCATCCCCAAAACTTGTTAATATTAAATGGTTTATGAATATCCCATCAAAAATTAATTCTATTAATTTTAAGAATATATCTAAAAGTATTTCAAAAGATTTAGCAAAGAAATACGCTGGACATTATACACTAAATGCAGGGTGTTTCGCCTACAATAAAAAGTTTGATGGTATGAAAACTATTAAAAAAAACTTAAATAATGCATCTAGAAAAGGAAGATTATTTGGTTCAGATCAAGTTGCATTGGCAATTTCATTGTTTGAAGATAATTTAGACTTTGAGCTCCTTCCGTCATATTGTAACTGGCTGTGTGAACATCACATGCCAAAATTTTCTATTGATAAAAATACTTTTGTTGAGCCATACATACCAAATCATAATATTGGAGTAATGCATTTAGCAGGTTTAGATGAAGATAGAAGTGCAAACGTTTTTCACAAAATATCAACTACTGACAATAAATTTATTGAAAAATCCCTAAGATATAAATTAATTTAAGTCTTTTTTATTATTTGCTCCAAGATTTTTCATTTGTTCAGCTCTGTAAAACAATGAACCTCGACCCTCTTTAAGATATTTTTTTGCATTTATCAAATTTTGAGTTGCCTTAATTAAACTACTTTCAGAATCTTCAATTACATTGATTGATTTTATAATTTGATCAATCATTTGACCTCCGATATCAGCAATTTCTTTTGAGTTTTTATTTTGTTTTTCAAGTCTCCAAATACTCTCAACTAACTTCATACACATTATAAGTGTTGACGGACCTACAATGATAATTTGTTTTTGTTGAGCAAAATTTAATATACTTTGATCATATTTTTGTGCTGTAATTAATGCAAATTCATGAGGCATAAAGATAAAAACATAGTCGGGTGAATTTATATTTAATAATTTTGAGTACTCTTTTTTATGAATACTAGTGATGTGATTTTTTAACGAAACTATGAAACTTTTGATTTCCAATTCTTTTGTTGACTGATCATCAGTATTTTGAAATTTGTACCAATGTTTCATGGGCACTTTCGAGTCAATGATAATATTTCTTTTTTCCGGCAGAAAAATTACAACATCAGGCCGATATACATCACCTTCATCATTCCTATCAGTATATTGAGTTTTGTAATCTCTGTCTTTTGTCATACCACAGTCTTGTAATATATTTTCAAGTATTACCTCCCCCATTTCTCCCATTTCGTTAATATTAGAGGTCATGGCATTAGTCATTTTTTTTGTAAGATCTCCAATTTCATCTATCTTTGAATTTACATATCCAGTTTGTTCCATTGTTTTATCAAATAGAGTTTGGAGATTTTGATTTATTTTTTGAATATCCAGATCAGAATTGGATCCGTCTTTAAGTTTTAATCTAAATATCAAAAAAATTAGCAAAAATATTATTGCTATTAAAAATATAATTATAATTATATCAATACTCATTATTTTATAAATTCTTGAAACTTAAGAATAAATTTTACTAATTCTATCAAGGCTACTTTTTAATCTACTTTTCAGATTATTAAAAATTTTATCATCAAAAAAGTTATCATTTAAAAAGTGGTTAAAACTATCTCTAATATCCTTCGAGATACTCTCTATTTTAAGGAAGTCTTCTGGTATTTGATCTTTTAGCTTGCTCATTTCTTCATTAAATTCATTTAAGGCATTTTTAAAGTGATTATCTGAAAAAGTTTCAAGTTTGTTTTTGAAATTCTCAATATTTAAATTTGTATCAAGTTTAGACTCGAGGTCATAAATAGTAAGACTAAAATAATCAAAAATTTGATTATACAAATCATACAATTTATTAGAATCGATGACTTTTTGTAAATTCATAAGAAAAGATTACTATAGTTACTTTTAAAATGTCAAAGTATTAATAATTTTGTAAAAAGCCCAGATTTACCAAATTTTATCTGGACTTATTAAAGGTATAATTTTAGTAAGCTGCGTCTCTTCCGTCTTCTTTTGCAATTTCACGTGCATTTGGATTTACAGACGGTCTAAACGGAATTTCTACTATCTCTCCATCAACCGGTGTTCCAGGTGTATCACAATATTGATCAGGGAGATGAAATTTAAATTTATTTCCAATATCCTTTTTTTCATAAGGAACATATCCCATCGCTATATTGGTTTCCAATTCTGGAGAGTACCAAGGAGATGTTAGATAACCTATAGGTGTCGATCCATCTTCAGATACGAGCCAAAAATCAGGTGCATATTCATCAATTGGCTTACCCCCTAATCTAAATCCAACAAGTTGGTTACTATAAGGTTTTTCTCCTGCTTCAATTTTAGATCTCATAGCCTCTAGTGCTTGCTTGCCAATGTAATCTCCTTGTTTTTTTCTTGGAACCTGGTAGCCGAGGTTACATTGAAAAGGGTAAGTTTCAGCATCAAGATCTTGACCCCAAGATAAAATTCCTGCAGCTATTCTTCTATGGTGTGCAGGTGCTATTACTTTTAGACTATGTTTCTTTCCAGCCTCTAAAACTGCATTCCACATATCATCTGCATACAAAGTTGCATCTCTGAGGTAGATTTCATATCCCTTTTCCCCAGTAAAACCTGTTTGGGAAATAATACAATCTCTCCCTCCAACTTTTGCTGCCATTAATCCATAGTAAGGAATGTCTCTAACAGCATTTCCAACTAAATCTGCCATAAGATCGATTGACTTTGGTCCTTGAATTTGAACAGGAGATACATCTATTTCATCAATTTCTACATTAAATTTTTTATCGTGATTTACGCCTTGAAGAAAAAACATAATATCAGAGTCAGATAGTGAAAACCAAAACTCATCTTCTGCAATTCTGAGTAATATAGGATCATTTAACACTCCTCCTTTGTCATTACAAAGAATTACATATTTTCCTTTCATTACTTCAATTCTTGTTGCATCTCTTGTGATAACAAAATTTGTAAATTTTAACGCATCAGGTCCTTTTACACGAATTTGTCTTTCAACTGCTACGTTCCACATTGTTACGTGATTAACTAATGCATCATATTCAACCATTGCGCCACCATCTTCAGGTTTTACATAACCTCTAGGATGATACATTCTATTGTATACGGTGCATCTCCAACATCCTGCTTCAACTGATAAATGCCAATAAGGATTTTTTCTAACTCTAGTCGATATAAGCATTTGTTGAGGCGTTGGTCCTGATTGCCTTAAATTAAAAGGGACTTTTCTGTCAGATTGGTCCACTGAATTTGGTTGCTTAAGCTTCATATATCCTCCTATAAAAAATGCAGTAGCAATTTTTGAAAATTAATTTCTTTTTAGGGTCTATGCAATCGAAAAATTAGAACTCAAAAGATTTTGTTGTGGAGGACTATTTTGTCATTTTCCATTGTAAAATCACCATTTTGAAGAGCATTTAACCAATGACAGGTCTTCTCGAAGCCACCAAAAGGAAAACAGTGAAAATTTTTAAATGAACTTTGTTCTTTAGAGAAGTTTGCTAATTCAATAAACATTTCATCGTTTGAAGTTTTTGTTAAAAGGTCAGTTACTTTAGATGAGTTCTTTTTCAAAAAACTTAATGAATTTCCAACACCACTCATTATGCCAAAATTAAGAAGTGTTTTAAAAGACGCCGGGCCTGGAAAGCCTACTCTGACGGGTAATTTTATATTTGAATTATCTAAAAATTTACACCATTTAATAAATGGTTCGGCATTAAAAAAAAATTGCGTAACAAGTTCTAAATTTAAATTCTTATCTTTTGATAATTCATATTTTTTGTTCAAAAATTCGTTCACAGTATTTTGATCAATATCAGGTGAGCCTTCAGGGTGCCCAGCTATTCCTATTTCTTCAAAATCATTATCCTTTAATAAACCACACTCTAGTATTTCCAGTGAAGATGATACTGATCCATTCTGATTGCCTCCACCACCTATAACAAGAATTTTTTTACTATCTGTTCTATTCCTAAGTTCTTTTAGGAAGTCTGAAACATGATCTAAATCTTTCATTGTCCTTGCAGGCAAATGAGTAATAGGAGTTAATTCTTGTTTAGATACAAAATCAACAGTTTCTAAAATGTCGTTTTCCGTAGCATCAGGTAAATATGTTATGTAGACATTATTTTTTTTATCTAAAGGAATCGACTGTAGTTTGTGTCTTACTTTTGGGTTAAGCTCTACGGTAAAGCCATCAACTAAAGAAACAATATTTTCTTTGATCATATTTTTAAAATATAATAGTTAAGACTTTAATCTATTATTTTCTGGGTCGAGCAAAGGTTCCTCAGTAACTGTTAATGGATACCTTTTGCCAAAGTACTCGACTTCTAACTTATTTCCTTTTTCTGACAATTCTGATGGTAAATATCCATAAACGATGTGTTTATCAACAAAATAGCCATAATTTGTACTTGTAACGTACCCTACAGCTTTACCATTTGAATAAATCGGTTCTGTGCCTAAGGCCATTCCTTCAGGGTCATCAATAATCATACAAGTAAGTTTCTTTTCAATTGGTTTTTCTTTTATTTTTTGAAGTGCATTCTTACCAATAAAATCATCATCTTTTTTAAGCTTTACCGTAAAGCCTAAGCCTGATTCATAAGGGTTGTAATTTGTATGAATATCTGTACCCAGTGATCGATAGCCTTTCTCCAATCTGAGTGACTCAAAAGCACCAGCACCTGAGCAAATCATGTTGAACTCTCTTGAGGTTTCTCGAAGTTCATCCCATAATGATAGCCCATACTCGGTAGGTGTATATATTTCCCAACCTAATTCACCTATGTAAGAAATTCTTACAGCAACACAAGGAATGTTACTGATTGAAATCTTTTTTATATGGAAGAATGGAAAACCTTCGTTAGATACATCATCATCATCACACAGTTTTTCAAGAACAGATCTTGAATTTGGTCCCCATAAGCCAATACCTGCAAAAGCAGATGTCCAATCTATGATCTGAACACTTCCATCATCAGGAGCATTTGCTCGAAGCCAACTAATATCAATCATTCCATTCCCAGCTCCTGCCAAGACCCAAAATTTATTTTCCTCAAGTCTACTAATTGTAAGATCACTCTTTATACCACCATACATATTAGAAATTACGCTATAAACAACTTTACCTACGGCAACATCAATATTATTTGTGCAAACTTTCTGCAATAATTTAAGAGCACCTTTTCCACTTACTTCAATTTTCACAAATCCTGTAATATCAAACAGGGCACCAGTTTGTCTTGTTACAAGATGTTCAGCTGCTTGAATAGGTGACCAATATTTTGCAGCCCAGCCTGTTCTATTTGGAAAGTTTTTACCTTTAATTAATTCAGCATTTGACTCATACCATTGAGGTCTTTCCCAGCCCATAGTCTCAAAGAAATGTGCTTTTTGTCCTTCTAATTGAGAATAAAATGGACTTCTTCGTAGTGGTCTTGGCTGCTCCATTTGTTGAAGTGGGTGAATAATGTCATATACCTCTTTATAATTCTGCTTACCTCTAGACCTTAGATATTTCCTGACATGATGATGTTGATGAAAACGATTGATATCTCCTTGACGAACATCAAGTTCAGGCTCTCCATTTACTATCCACTCTGCCATAGCTTTTCCAACACCACCTGCATGTGTTATCCATACAGCATTAGCGGTCCACAAACCTTTTACACTTGTCTCACCCATCAAAGGGTTACCATCAGTTGTAAATGAAAAAATTCCATTAATTTTTTTTGTAAGTTTTTTCTCAGAAAATCTTGGGAACAACCAATTCGACTCTTTATGTGCACCTTCAAAATCATCAGGTCTAAAGTCCACCAAAGAAGGCATTTCTTCAGCATCTTCAGGTTTCTTTAATTCTTCTGACTCTAAAATTCTTGGTTCATGTCTATAATTTCCAATAACATAAGTATCATTCCATTGTCTGAAATAGAGACTGTAATCTTGGTGACGCATCAATGCGTGTTCAACCAAAGCTTCTTTGTGATCAGCTTTAAATTCTTTTAATTCTTCAAATGGTTCTAACCACACCATTTGATGTTCGCAGGGAACTAGGGGTAATGATATGTTTGCAAGCCTTCCCATTTTTGGAGCCCAGATACCAGTTGAGACAAGTACAATATCGGCTTCATAATCTCCCTTAGATGTTTGAACTCCACGAATTTGATTATTCTGAATTTTAAATCCATTAACTGCTGTATCACCAAAGAATTCCCCTGCTTTTAAATCAGTGACATATTTTGCCATTGCTCGCACGGCTCTTACAGGTGCTGCTAAACCATCAGTTGGAACATAATATCCCCCGTGAATTTTTTCTGGATCAATATAGGGGCTCATTTTTAAAACTTCATCTGGAGTAATTATTTTTGCATCAGTTAATCCATAACTGTGAGCTATACCAAGTTTTCGATAAAGGTCTTGATGTCTCTCTTTTGTCTTTGATACTTCAATTCCTCCAACAGTATGAAAACAAGGTTTTCCCTCAAATGATAAGGATCTAAGTAAGTCAACTGTGTACTGTGCAAATTTACACATCATTCGTGAAGGATTAGTTTGAAAAACACCTCCTGGTGCATGACTTGTAGAGCCTCCAGTTTCAAACAATGGCCCTTGATCAAGTATAACCATATCTTTCCAACCCAATTGAGCTAAATGATAGGCAGTGCTCGCTCCAACAATACCACTACCAACGATTATTATTCTTGATTTTCTTGCCATTTATTCCCTTAAAAATACCTAATCAGTTCCAAAATTTGATGTCAATATGAAAAAAAACTTAAAAGTTAACCGCGTCAATAAGACGATCTTCAAGATAGTCAGCAAATGATCGATTACAACTAAGTAATAATTTAAGATCAAGATTAAAAATAGAACAGTCTACTCTAGCTAATAATGTTTGCGCGGCAGTGGATTTTTTAAAGGATTTTTCTCTAAAGTCAAAATGCGTTAATTTATTTAATATGTCAAAACTATTTTTTCCTTGAATTTCAAAAAATACTTGTGAGTCAGAAATATTTGTAGCTAATATTAAGGGTGATTTATTTAAATCATCTAATATTTTGTTGAGCTTTTTAATTTCAATTTCTTTTTCAAATATTAAATTCCATTGATCAAAAGACATTTTTGCTAAAGTATAATTATCATTTGAAATTATCCTTAAATTATCTGATGGTGGTAAAAGCTTCAAAGATTTGTTTATGTGATTATTAAATTTTGAGTCACCAGATCCTCTTAACAGAATTTGTTGTATAACTTTTTTTTTTATTTCAATACCATCAGATCGGATTACTTCAGTCATGAAACTAACCTTTTATTATCTTCATCATAAAAAACGGGTTTTACTATATCCACACCAGTTGTACTCATACTTGATGTAGAAGCGTAAGCTTTTGTTCCAATCATTGAGTGGCCATTTTTTATAATAGCTAATGCAAAATCATGACCTAATGTAGAACTATAATAACAGGATGTAATATGACCAAGCATTGGGACAGGAGATTTAATTTCTTTATCAAGAATAATATGTTGTCCTTCCTCTAGTTTATCGGCTTTATTCGAGGGAATTATACCAACAAGTTGTTTTCTATCTTCTCTTATAGTATCAGAACGAGTAAGTGATCTTTTACCTAAAAAATCTTTTTTTGATTTACCAATCATCCAGCTAAGTCCCAAATCTATAGGCGTTATAGAACCATCTGTGTCTTGGCCAACAATAATGTAACCTTTTTCTGCTCTTAAAAGATGCATTGCCTCTGTGCCGTAGGGAGCAAGACCAAATTCTTTTCCAACACTTTGAATGTTATCCCAAATTTTAGGGGCACTATTTGAAGGAATATATATTTCGTAACCTAACTCCCCGGTAAAGCTTGCTCTAAGAATTCGTATTGGGATACCATTAAATTCATGAAATTGGAAAGTCATAAATGGAAATTCCTCATTGCTAAATTTGATATTTGGAAAGGCTTTTTTCATAATTTCTCTGGTTTTTGGTCCACTAATGTTGAAAGTTGCATATTGCTCCGTAATCGAGTTCATAAAAACTTTTAAATTTGGCCACTCGGTTTGAGCATATTCTTCCATGCAACCTAAAACAGTTGCAGCACCTCCAGTAGTTGTAGTGGCAATAAAATGCTGATCAGAAATTTTACAAATTATCCCATCATCTTTTACCATTCCATCTTCCCCCAACATAAGAGCATACCTTGCAGAACCTTGTTTCATCTTAGTAAAACTGTTTGTGTAAATTAAATTCATAAATTCCAACGCATCCTCACCTTTGATCTCAATTTTTCCTAATGTGCTACCATCTAAAATACCTGCGTTTTCTCTTACATTTATGCTCTCTCGTTGAATAGCATCATGCATAGACTCATCCTTATTAATTTGAAAATACCATGGCCTTTTCCATTGCCCGACATTCTCAAAAATTGCACCATTTTTTAAGTGCCAATTATGTATTGGTGATTTTCTCTCTGGGTCATAAAACTCATAGCAATTTCTGCCGGCTATTGCAGAAAAACTTAAAGGAGCATAGGGTGGTCGATAAATAGTTGTGCCAACTTCATTTACTTTTTTATCCAGAAGATCAGAAACTATTCCAAGTGCGTTAATACTACTTATTTTACCTTGATCGGTTCCCATACTATTTGTTGTATATCTTTTTAAATGTTCAATTCTATCAAAACCCTCTGTTATTGCTTGACGGATATCTTTAGTTGTTACATCATTTTGTAAGTCAATAAATGATTTAGCCCATAATGATTTCTTTTGCGGAGAGACCTCCCACAATTTTTCAATGTTATACTTAGTGTTTGTATTTAATTCGAGTTTTACGTCTAAATTTTTGACTTTAAAAGTTTTCAATTTTTCATTTACATCAGAATTTAAATTATCAAAATTAAATTGTCCTGAAGCAGAACCAAGAGTTATGGTAGGTTGAAAAGGTTTTGAAGGTTTGTAAGTTAAATCTCTCTCATCCCAATCTAATAAACCTTTTGATTGAGTAAACAAGTGAACATCAGGATTTATTCCACCTGACAAACATAAGCAGTCACATTTAACTTCATTTAAAGCACCAGAACTATCCTCAACAAGAATTTTTTCAATTTTTTTGTTTCCAAATGCTCCTTTTATTTGTGAATTTGTGTAGAGAGGTACATCATTTCTTCTTATCAAGTCAAACAAATTTGGCTCAATTTCTTTCCCGGATCGTGAGTCGATATATGCTTTTGGTTTTAAACCAGCTTTTATAAGACTATAAACTAAGCTGTTTGAATTCGAATTATTACTGAAAATAACAGGTTCTTTAGAAGGTGCTAGTCCATATCGGCACATATATTTTTCAAAGGAAGAGCTTAACATTATGCCTGGGAGATCATTATTTTGAAAAGATAAAAATCTCTCAATGTGTCCATTACATAATATTGTGTGACCTGTGCGTATCTTATGTAAAGTGCTATTAACTTTTCCTTCTATCGGTTTATAGCCAACAAATCTATCTTCAATGGCTATAAGATGATTTATGTAATTATAAGTTGTAACAAGTGTGTTCTTTAAAATCTTTACATTCTTGGATTCTTCTATTTCTTGTATAGTTTCTTTTAACCAATCTTTAGGCTCTTTATTATCTATTAATGAAATTTTGTTTGAATTATTGATAATGCCGCCAAGTTGCTCTTCAAATTCAATTAATAGCACATCATAATTTGAGTTGATGAAAGATTTGGCTGCTAGAAGTCCATTTAATCCTCCCCCTATAATTGTAACATCGACGTTGTGATGGATATGATTGCTTATGCCTTTGAAATCTTTGGGAGGTTTACCCAATCCAGCGGCCCTTCTAATAAGGGGTTCATACAAATTTTTCCAAAATTTCTTATGCGGCCCCATGAATGTTTTATAGTAAAAACCAGCAGTAAAAATTGGGGAAAATAAGTTATTGATACTTCCAAAATCGTTTTCAAGAGAAGGCCATCTGTTTTGACTTTCAATTTCCATACCTTCATAAATTTTTTTTATAGTTGCTCTTGTGTTTGGTTCGGAATATTCACTAATTATTTGGACTAGAGCGTTTGGTTCTTCTATACCACATGTATAAATTCCTCTTGGCCTATGGTACTTAAAACTTCTTCCGACAAGGTTAATATTATTTCTTAATAGAGCTGAGGCTATAGTATCACCTTTGTAGCCAAAATATTTGACCCCATCAAACTTGAAGCTAATTTTTTGATGAAACTGAATAAATTGATTTTCTTTTAAATTTATAGATTTCATTTCTCAACCGTAAAATTACCTGAACCAACTTCTGGTTCCCCAGATGGCGTTTTAACAACACTTTTGAAATTATTTAAATTTGGTTTTTTTTCATCGAGCTTGTAGGTCACCAAAATTTCATCAGTAGATGTATCTCTAACACAATTAAACCATTTTCGACAACCATGTGTGTGAACCCAGCGCTCATAAAACAAACCTTTTGGATTCGCTCTTATAAAGACATATTCTCCCCATTCACGATCACCAATTTCTTTTGATCCATCGGGTCTTTTTACATGCGCTTCTCCTCCATTTGAAAATTCCGATTGATCTCGTGGGCCGCAATAAGGGCAATTAATTATAAGCATATTTATTAATGTGCTACGGCTGCAGCACCGTGTTCGTCGACTAATCTTCCACTTGCAAATCTATCAAGATTAAAAGCACTATTAATTTGATGAGGTTCATTTTTTGCAATGGTATGTGCAAAAACATTTGCACTTCCAGGAGTAGCTTTAAAACCACCTGTTCCCCAGCCACAATTAAAAAATAAACCATCAATGTCACATTTACTAATAATAGGACTAGCATCTGGGCAGATATCAACAATACCACCCCATTGACGAAGCATTTTCATTTTGCCAAATACTGGATAAAGCTCGACCATAGCTCTTATAGTATCTTCAATAATATTAAAACCACCTCTTTGAGTGAAAGAATTATAACTATCGGTTCCTGCTCCAATAACTAATTCACCTTTATCAGATTGACTGACATAAGCATGAACTGCAGATGACATTACCACGGTATCAATAATGGGTTTGATTGGTTCAGAAACAAGAGCCTGAAGTGGCTTACTTTGTAAAGGCAATCTGATACCTGCACTCTCTGCTAAAACACCAGTATGCCCTGAAGCAACAACTCCAATTTTATTCGCCCTTAAAAAACCCTTGGAAGTTTCGACACCTTCTATTGTTCCATTTTTAGTCCTAATTTGATGTGCCTCACAATTTTGAATTATATCAACACCCATCTCATCAGCACGCATTGCAAAACCCCATGCTATTGCATCGTGTCTTGCTACACCACCACGAGGTTGGTAAGACGCACCTAGTACTGGATATCGAAGATTGTCAGTGTTCATGATAGGAACCTTTTTTTGAATTTCTTCTTTAGATAACCAAAATGAGTCAATACCATTTAAATTATTCGCGCTCACTCTTCTTTTAATTTCTTTTATATCATGTTCGTTGTGAGCTAAATTCATTACCCCTCTTTGACTAAACATCACATTGTAATTGAGTTCAATTGATAGGTTTTCCCATAACTTCAAAGAGTGTTCGTACAAATGAGCACTATCATCCCATAAATAATTTGATCTTATAATAGTGGTATTTCTTCCTGTGTTACCTCCACCAAGCCAACCCTTTTCGATTACAGCAATATTTTTTAATCCATGTTCTTTTGCTAAGTAATATGCAGTTCCTAGTCCATGACCCCCACCACCAATTATTATGACATCATAAAACTCTCTAGGTTCCGGGCTTCTCCACATTTTTGGCCACTCTTTATGGCCAGATAGTGCATTTTTAGCAAGGCTAAATATTGAATATTTTTTCTTCACAACAGCAAATTAGCAAAAAATAAAATAATCAGCTAGTTATTTTCAGGGGCGAATTGTCGTTAATTTTTTTAAATATTTTTGGAAACTTCCATTGTAAATCGCAGTCTACATTTGGGGCTTGAGCTGAACTATTTAAGTCGTTTTCACAAATAGTTCTAATTTCAAAGCTTATCCTCGTATTTTCAGACTTTTCTTTTGATGAGCTATGTAAGTGGGCACCTGAAAAACATAAAATTTCTCCTGGTTTTATAGTTACTGGAATTTTATTAATATTGCTGGGCAAGTCCTCTTTTAATTGTGGTGCTGAGGGATAAGAAAAATCACCTTTTTTTCTATTGGCTAAATAAATGTTTAAGTCCCAAGTCGAAGTAGTGTTTTTAACTGGAACATCAAAATAATCTGGATAAAAAATCATAGTATTTTTTTCCTCAACATTGCTGACTGGTGCCCACCAATTAATTTGTTGATACAAATTTGTGCCCCAAGTATCACGATGAATATTTATTCTAGATGCTTCTCTGTAAGGTAAGTTATTTTCTGCTGGTGCTACTCTAACTACGAATCGATCCCAAAAGGTCCCACCTTTGTTATACCCAATTTCGTTTAAAAAGTTTGTAAATAGTTTTCTAAAAGTTTCGTGGTTTTTTAATTTTGATACAATATCTTTACTTATATCTTCAGAATTTTTTAAATAGTGTATTTTTTCTAATTCACCTTCATAAATAACTTGTACTTTTTTTTTTATTTGTTTGACTAATTCATTTGATGTTTTTGATTTTTGAAATACAAAAATTTTTCCATTGAAAATATTTTTTTTAAATTCTTGAAGATTTGAAATTTTTTCTATTGGTGTGAACATTCACTTTATATCACCAACATATACTCCAAGAGCTAAAGCAGTTTCAATCAGAGGATCAGATCTATCCACAACTTTATAAGTTGAAATTCCCTCACTAATTGGAACATCGACAACTTTTCTATCTTTCCAGGCGACCATTCTTCCAAATTTTCCTTTAGCAATTAAATCAACAGCATAAACACCAAACGCACTTGCTAAAATTCTATCACGTGGAGTAGGGGGCGCACCTCTTTGAACATGCCCTAAAGAAGTAACCCTGCATTCTATGTCAGTGCTTTTCATTATTTCCTCTGATAAATAGTTTCCTATACCACCAAGTCTTTTTTGACCATCGGCGTACTCAATAGTATAGCTTTTTCCATTTTCTGTTTTTACTGCCTCTGCTACAACAATTAGAGAATGCACAATTCCTCTATTTTTCATTTCTGTTAGTTTATTAACTATTCCTTTTATGGAGTAATTTAATTCAGGAATTAGGATTACGTCAGCTCCACCAGCTATACCAGCATTAATGGCTATATGCCCAGCATCTCTCCCCATAACTTCTAAAATCATTGTTCTTTGATGGCTAGCAGCAGTTGTTTGTAAGTTATCAAGTGCTTGAGTAGCAACATTTACGGCAGTATTAAAACCAATTGAGCTTTCAGTAGCCCCAACATCATTGTCAATTGTTTTCGGTATGGCCACAATATTTAAATCACCCCTCTTAGCAATTTCAGTTAATATCGACATACTTCCATCACCTCCTATAACAATAAGTCCATCAAGCTCTAACTCTTTGTAACCATCAATAATGTCTTGAGATCTATCTTTATATTCACCATCAGGCATTGGAAATTTAAAAGGATTACCCTTACTCGTTGTTCCCAAAAATGTCCCTCCTTGTCTAAGAAGAGAACCACTAAAAGTTTGATAATCTAATGGAACATAAGCTACAGGTCTTTGCATTAATCCAACTGTACCATCACGAATTCCCATAACTTCCATCTGGTATGTATTCTTTGCTCTAAAAAATATCGATCTTACTGCTGCATTTAAACCACCACAGTCCCCACCACTTGTTAGAATTCCAATTTTTTTCATTTAAAATTTATCTGAGTCCCACAACCATGCTGCTCCTCGTACTCCGCTTGAGTCACCATGAGTATTTTGCAAGATCTTATTTCTTACTTTATCACTAAATGTATATTTAGGAAGTAGTTTTGGAATATTTGAATAAAGTCTTTCAATATTAGACATACCCCCACCTAAAATTATAACATCAGGGTCGACTATACCAATCATGACAGCAATGAGCCTAGCAAACCTATCCTCATATAAGTCAAATTCTTTTTTTGCACGTTCGTCTCCATTTAATTCTAAATCTACTATTTCTTTAGTTGTGAAATTTGTTTTATATTTTCTATTGAAAATATTAGTAAATCCAATACCAGAGATAAATTGTTCTGCACATAATGGTCTGCCACAATTATCAACTGGACATTTCAAATTTAAATCCCACTCCTCTTTTCTAGGGTAGGGTAATGGTTGATGACCCCAATCTCCTGCAACCTGATTTACACCCTCAACTACTTTTTTGTTATGAACAAATGAACCTCCAAAACCAGATCCAATTATTACTCCCCAGACAGTATTATAATTTGCACCAGATCCATCAATTGCCTCTGATAATGCAAAACAATTTGCATCATTCATTATTTTGATTTCACGATCTAGACTCATTTCTAGGTCTTTTTTGAATGGTTTTCCATTTAACCAAATACTATTTGCATTTTTTATCAAACCATTTTCTTTAGAGGAAGACCCAGGTATCCCGATCCCAACTGAATTTTTAGAATTAGTGTGCTTATCAAATTCTTCAACTAAATTTTTTATTGTATTAACACCACTTTCATAATTTTTTTCATAACCTGACCTTTTTCTAAGAATTTCTTCTCCTTTATCATTGATTAGAATACCTTCAATTTTCGTTCCACCGTAATCAATGCCTATTTTATAATTCATAATTTAGATAAATATTTAAAACATTATATGTTTTTGATATTTCATTAAAATCTTTAATTTAATTAGAAATAACACTGAAACAGGTGTAAGTTTTTTTCTATGAAAAAGAAGATTATAAATTGGGGAATTCTAAGTTCGGCAAAAATCGCTTGGGAGCATGTAATACCCGCTATTCTAAAATCTAAAAATAGCAAATTAGTTGCTATTGCAAGTCGCAATACATCACGGGCTAAAAAATTAGCACAAAAATTTAAAATCGACAAAAGCTATGGCTCTTATCAAGAGCTTTACAAAGATCAAGAAATTGATGTCATATATAACCCTTTACCTAATCATTTACATATCAAATCAAGCATCGAAGCATGCAAAAACAAAAAAAATATCTTATTGGAAAAGCCTATATCACTAAAAGCGACAGACATTGACCCTTTAATGAAATACGCTTCTGAGAATAAAGTTGTCATCAAAGAGGCTTTTATGGTTAGACATCATCCTCAATGGCAATGGGTGAAAAAATATATAAAGTCAGGAAAATTAGGATCAATATCAAGCATTTCAACAGTATTTTCATACAATAATAAAAATCCTAAAAATATAAGAAACATTAAAAAATTTGGAGGAGGAGCTATTTATGATATTGGATGTTATCCCACTGTAATATCAAGATTTTTGTTAGATAAAGAACCAAAGAGAGTTGTTGGGTTAGCAAAAAATGATAAAAAATTTAAAACAGACATACTTTCATCTGTAGTTTTAGATTTTGGAGAAATATACTCATCTTTTATTGTTGCAACTCAAAGTACTTTATCTCAACAAGTAACAATTTTAGGTACAAAAAAAACTTTGATACTAGAAAATCCTTTTAATGCGATTGCAACTAAGCCCACAACAGTAGTTATTTACAATGGAAAATCTATTTATCGTAAAGAAAATACAATAAAAGTCTTCCCAGCAGCTGATCAATATGAGCATCAAGTTACAAAATTTTCTAATGAACTATTGAATAAGACTAAAGCAGATTATGACTTAATAGATGCAAAAAAAAATATGAAGGTATTAGATGCAATATTTGTTTCTATAAAGAAAAATAAGTGGATTAAAATTTAATCTAATAAGTTGGATAAAAAATCAACTAGTTAATGAGCACTAGATGGAGCCCAAATATTTATATCTCCTTCTTTTGCAGTTCTATTAATTTCTTTTATTTCTTTTTTTGAAAATTTTAAATTATCAAGTGTAGCTAAGTTTTCTTTAAGCTGTTTTACGGTTCTAGCTCCAATTAAAGCAGAAGTTATTGCACGATTATTTAATACCCATGCTATAGCCATTTGGGATAGAGATTGATTTCTTCTTTTTGCAATTTTATTGAGTTCATTAATAATTTTAGTATTTTTTTTCGTTATTAAATCTTTGCTGAATGAGCTATTTTCACTAACCCTTGAAACTTTGGGAATTCCTTTCAAATATTTATTAGATAAAAAACCTTGGGATAGTGGAGAAAAAGCGATACAACCAACCCCTTTTTTTATGAGAGTTTTTGTTAAATCTTTTTCAATCCATCTATTGATTAATGAATAAGAAGGTTGATGAATTAATAATTTGATTCCTTTGCCCTTTAAAATTGAAATCATTTTATTTGTCTTATTGGAGGAGTAAGAAGAGACACCAATATACAGGGCCTTACCAGATTTATAGATACTTTCTAAAGCATCAGCTGTTTCCTCAAGAGGTGTATTTGGATCAAAACGATGAGAATAAAATATATCTACATAATCCAGTTTCATCCTCTTTAAACTTTGATCGCAACTAGCAATTAAATGTTTTTTTGAACCCCATTCACCATAGGGTCCATCCCACATATCGTAACCTGCTTTAGACGATATAATTAATTCATCACGGTATTTTCCAAGATCACTTTTCATGACTTTTCCAAAATTAGACTCAGCACTGCCATAAGGTGGACCATAATTATTTGCTAAATCAAAATGAGTAATTCCTGCATCAAAAGACTCAAAAAGAATTTTTTTAGACTCAGAAGCCATTCCATTGCCACCAAAGTTATGCCATAACCCTATTGACAAGACAGGTAGTTTTAAACCACTATCACCACAGTTTCTATAATGCATTTTTTGATAGCGATTTTTGTCTGAAATATATGGCATTTTTAAAGTAATTCCTCTTTGTATGGCATTGAATTTGCTGCCCCCTCCCTTGTAACAGAAACACCTGCCACAAGATTAGCAAACTCAATAGCTTCTTTGTAGTTTTTATTTTGAGAGATTGCCACACTTAGAGCCCCATTAAAAGCATCTCCCGCACCTGTTGTGTCAACTACTGGTTTTTTTAAATTAGAAGCAGGTACTATAAACTCCTCTTTATTGTTTTTAAAATAACAACCATTTTCTCCAAGTGTAATAATTATATTCTTTATCCCTTTATCTAAAAAAAAATTTCCTGCTTTTTTACAGTCTTCCTCATTTTTAATTGATTGACCGTAATAAAAACTCGCTTCCGTTTCATTGGGGGTAAAAAAATCAAAATATTGAAAGTTATCATCAGTTATTTCACTGGCGGGTGCTGGATTTAGAATTGTTGTACAATTAAAATTCTTTGCTTTTTTTATAGCATAGAGTGTTACCTCTTTTGGTGTCTCTAACTGAGTTAAGAAAACATGAGAAGACTCTATTATATTTAACTTTGAATCGATTAACTTTTCATCGATTGTACCAGCAGCTCCTGGAACAACATTTATTGCATTTTGACCAGTTTTTTCATTAATCAAAATACCTGCAGCCCCAGTTGATTCACTTTCAGAGATAACCAAACCATCATAATTTATCTTATCTCTCTCATATAAAGAGATTGCAAGATCGGCATAGCTATCTTTACCTACTTTACTTATAAAAGATACATTACCTCCAGCTCTTGCTGCTGCAATTGCTTGGTTAGATCCCTTACCACCTGGTCCGATAATATATTTTTTTCCTAATATTGTTTGACCTGGTATTGGAATATCATTTGCAAAAAAACATAGATCTGCAACGAATATCCCAAATACACAAATACTCACTTATCTAGTACCCAAACAGTACCATCAGGTTTGACAACTCCTTTAGTTAAGATAAAGCATCCAAATGGTCTAGTTTCGTTTGTTGTTATTATGGCAAATGCTTTCTTGGCTTCATCATAAAATTTAAACCTCTCAATAGATGAAATTTTCCAATGTTCTCCTGAGATTTTCTTAGTTATGTCAATTATTTCTTGGTGAACTTCATTTAACTGATCTGGATTTCCATCAATTTCCATCCTTTGAATAGGAGAGTCAACAAAGCTATCTAGGGGAAATACGGAGAGTATAGCCTCGGCGGCTCTTGAAGCATTTACACCATCAATACGATGAACTCTGGAGTTCATCGAATATGCAGGAAAATTTGAGTCACATAAAATTAATTTATCTCCATGTCCCATTGCTCTTAGAGTGTGCAAAACCTCTGGACTGAGAGTAGGATCAATATTAATAAGCATAGTATATAGAACTAAATTAATTCCTTGAATTCAACTTAATTAATTAATATTTACTGGTTTGGATCTTAGCTTTCTGACAGTCTCTAGCTCTGCTTTCCTGCAAAGCTTTGGAGGGAGACCTTTATTTATGAGTTTTAAATCTTCAAACACTATTTCGCCCATTTCATAAAATACAGACTCTAGAGCTCCCGCTCTATGTGCTGAGAAAAGAATATTTTTTGATTTACGTATGGGATCATCTTTTTTTACTGGCTCTTCGGGAAATACATCTGTTGCAACTTTTATTTTTCTTTTTTTTGAAATTTTTAGCAGGTCTTTAAAATTCACTACATTAGCCCTACTTAAAATTAGTAAACAAGAATTTTGTTTCATCAGATTCAGTAGCTTTTTATCAATCATATGTTTGTTTTTTGTCGTGATCGAACTTAGAACATATATCACATCTGATTTTTTAAATATTTCATTAAGAGAATTAATTTTACAATTATTTTCCTCAAGCAACTTGCTTGGAAGCCATGGGTCGTATGCAAGAAAATTATTTGTAAAAGGCTCTAACAAGGGTTTTAACTTTTTGGCTAGATCTCCGAAACCAATAAAACTGACAGTGTTATTCTGCAATAAACTACAATTCATGTTACTTTCTAATCCATATTTTTCTTTATTATTTATAAAATCTATATGTGATTGATGAATTTCCCTTTTAAGAGATAAAGTAAATCCAACAGCAATTTCAGCAACTGTTTGAGCAAATACTGGAGCAGTGGATAGAATATAGATACCATTTCTAAAACAATATTCATAATCCATATTGTCCATGAAGTTGCTCTCAACATTGAATATAGCTTTAAGTTTTGCTGCCTTTTTTAAAATTGAATTCGGAAGGTCAGGTTGTCCAATTATAAAATCTGCTTTTGATATGTTGTTTTCATAAAATTTTTTTTTATTTTTTATTGGTGCATTAATAAGTTTGAAATTTTTTTTTAAATAAACAAGCTTATCTTTAGAGAAGATAAGATCCATTTGCCTTGGAAAAGGATCAACAATTATTGCTTTCATTACTTGATTATATCAATTATTTATTTTTTTGATAATCTAAGTTGAAATGAAAAGATCTGAAATAAATGCTGCAATATCTGAAGCTAAAGACATGATTGATAGATATTCATGGGTTCTACCTAAATGGGCCTATTGGTCGAAAGAAGAGTACAACAATAATCCTAACCTAAAAAAATATTTAAAAAATCATCAAATGGGTTGGGATGTCACTGATTTTGGTAAAGGTGAATTCGAAAAAAAAGGTATCACCTTGTTTTGTATAAGGAATGGAATACAGGGTAATAACGATGACAAACCCTATGCAGAAAAGTTATTGTTTATGAGAGAGGGTCAAGAAATTCCTTTTCATAGCCATAAGGTAAAACTGGAAGATATAATTAACCGGGGAGGTGGGGAATTAGTAATTGAATTTTTAGAAGTCGACTCAAATCAATTTGAATTAAACTCTAAAATTGACGTTCTTGTTGATGGTGAAATAGTTTCCATTGCACCAAGAGAGCCCTTAATTTTAAAAAGAGGTCAGAGCGTCACTGTTGAAAGAAATATATATCATAAATTTTACTCAGCTGAGGGCTCAGGAATGGTTATGGCAGGGGAGGTTTCTCAAGTCAACGATGATAATAAAGATAATTATTTTTTAGAAAATGTGGGAAGGTTCACTGAAATTGAAGAAGATGAAGTTGCGATACATCCTCTCTGGAATGAAATATAATGCAAAAAGGTATAATTGGCCTTGGGATGTGGTGTGTTGATACGACATACAAAATAGATAATTTACCTGAGAGAGGTAAATTAGAACCAATTTCTAATACTTTTCAATGCGTAGGTGGAGGTCCATCAAATGTTTTGACAGATTTAAATTCTTTAGGATTTAAACATCCAATGTACGCAATGGGATCAATTGGACTTGATACAGATGCATCAATTATAAAGAAACATTGTAGAGAAAATAAAATAGAGACTAAATATTTAATTGTATCAAAGCAAATTTCTACTTCTCATACCGTATGTATGTTTGAAAAACAAAAAGAAAGAACTTTTTTATATTATCCAGGGGCAAACAGTTTACTTGATAAAAAACATTTTAAAATTAACCAATTAAAAATCGCACCTAAAGTTCTTTATGTTGGATATATTACACTATTAGGTAAATTGGACAAATTTGATGTTGACAAAAAAACTCGATTATCAAAAGTTTTAAAAAAAGCTAAAAGTAAAAATGTGATAACGGTTTTAGATTTAGTTTCAAATAAGCACCCTAAATACAAAAATATTATTGAAAGCTCATTGCCATTCACCGATTATTTGCTTTTGAATGAAATTGAAGCAGAGATACTATTTAATAGAAAAATTTACGACTTCAATAAAAAACTTAATCAAAAAACCTTAACTAAGTTAATCAGTAAAGTTTTCAAAAAGGGCATTATTAAAGGAGTTGTTATTCATAGTCCAACTGAGTCGCTCTATTTTGAAAGATCAAAAAAAATCTATACTAGATCAAAGGTTTTACCAAAAAGCAGAGTAATAAATTCAGTTGGAGCTGGAGATGCTTTTTGTGCAGCGTTTATATTTGGAATACATGAAAATTGGGATATAAAAAAAACTCTCAAAAAGGCTCATTCAGCTGGGACATCAATGATGAAAGTTAATGCCTCTTCTGGAAATTTACCCAATATATCTAAATTATAATTTTAAAACTTTTTCAGTGATCTCAACGTCTTTTAAAAGCTTCCTGTCGGGTATGAGTTTATTTTTCTTTAATTCAGAATGGTAAAGTTTAACAGCATCCTTTGGTTTAATGTTATTTTCAACAACTTCTCTCATAATTTTTACTAATAAGATAGGATCTTCAGCTAAGTTAATTTTTCTCCCAAACAAAGCTACTTTCGCACCATATTGACTGGCTTTTTTAATTAATTCAAAACAATCTCTTGTTGTGCCCTTGCTACCCCCAAGAATGCCAACGATAAGATTTTCAGGATCGAAGTTGGCTAGTTCCTCCATTGCTTTTGGACCATTGTAAGCTATTTTCAAAAAAAGAGGTCTCTCATCTTTAGTCTGACCAGCTATTGCTTTTATAATACAATCGTTAACATAGTCGCCCATTTGTCTTATGTTCATATTTAGATCAATAGGGGAATTGAATACTTCTAAAAAATGTTTGAATTTATATTTAGAAGCTTCAATTCTAAAATCTTTGTAGGCATTTAACATTGCAAGGTCATGGTCAACATTATTAGAAAACGTTACAGAAAATAAACCAAGGTTGACTAATTTACTTACTTTATTTATTTGAGCAGACCGAAAAGGTCTAGGGTTGGTTTTTCTATAATTTCCATTTCTCATCAGCCAGATATCAGTCGTATCATTCATTCTAATTGCAGGAGTAATACTTGAATTTTTAAATAAATTTCTTTTTACAAGATCTTCACCAACTGATGCGGACATTAGCATAATATCTACTAAATTAGATTTAGTCATCGATATCATTGCATTTTTGTAATCTACTAGGTTTTTATATCCTTTTAGTACTTTTCCATTTTTATTTCTTTTTGATCCAGGTGTTGTGATACCCATTGCTAGATCGCCATCTTTAGCATCTGCTATAATGAAGTCTCTTGGAGAATATTTATTATTTTTTATTCTAAGAATTTTTTGATCTAAAGACTTCTTCATAATTTGATTATACTCAATTCTATAAATAGAAAATAGTTTTATTCTCTATATAATATAAAAAATGTATTTAGGTATTGATCTTGGTACTTCTTCGATGAAGTGTTTGCTACTTGGAGAAGAACAAGAAATTTTGTTGAGTGTCAATAGTGAAGATATACCATTGTCCACTCCTCAAAATGGGTGGTCAGAACAAGATCCATCATTTTGGATAAAAGCATTAGACCAGTGTATTAAACAAATTGTTTTAAAATTTGATTTATCGCAGATCAAAGCTGTATCTTTTTCCGGACACATGCATGGTGCAACTTGTATTGATAAAAATCATAAGGTCATAAGGCCTTGTATACTATGGAATGATACACGTAGTTTTAGGCAGTGCAGTCAAATTATGGCTGACGAGACTGTTATGGATATAGCTGGAAATATAGCAATGCCTGGTTTTACATCACCAAAAATCTTATGGATGAAAGAACACGAAAGTGAAAATTTTAATTCAATTGCAAAGGTTTTATTGCCGAAAGACTATTTAAGGTTTTATTTAACAGGAGAGTTTTTTAGTGATTTGTCAGACGCAGCAGGCACTTATTGGTTAGATGTAAAAAATAGAACTTGGTCTAATAAACTTTTAGATATCGGCTCAATGGATATCTCGCAAATGCCTAAAATTTGTGAGGGGACAGATCAAACAGGTTTAATAAAAAAAGAGATTGCAGAAAAATATGGTTTTAATAACTCTTGCAAAGTTTTTGGTGGAGCAGGAGATAATGCTGCTGCCGCTGTTGGATTAGGGCTTTACCAAGAGGGAAATGCTTCATTATCTTTGGGTACTTCTGGTGTAATTTTTGGCTCAACAAAAAATTTTTTAAAAAATTATGATGATGCGATACATTCCTTTTGCCACTGCTTACCAGAAACATGGCATCTCATGTCAGTGATGCTCTCTTGTACATCAAATGTTAATTGGTTTATAAATAATTTTAATTCATCAATTGATGAGATTAATAAAGTGTTAAGTTCTGTTTTAAATAATTTTTCTGATATAAATAGATACCCTTATTATCTTCCTTATCTCACTGGTGAGAGAACCCCAATTAATGACCCTCATATAAGAGCAAGTTTTCACGAAATGGGTATTGACACTAATCGAGATACATTAATCTATAGTTTAATAGAAGGTATTTCTTTTGGTTTGTATGATAATTATTCTTCCTTAGTTAAGACAGGTATAAAGTTAGATAACATCTTTGTAATAGGAGGTGGTTCTAAAAATGAGAGCTGGATACAAATACTTGCTTCATTGATGGAGAGAGATTTATCTATAACGGATGCTTCAGATACAATGGCTGCTTTTGGGGCTGCTAGAATAGCATTTCTTGGTTACAATAATTTAAAACCAAGTGAAGCCCTTAGTCTTCCAAGAGTCAAAAAAATTATAGGTAAGAATGAAATTCAAACGGATATTTTAAAAGACAGATTTTTAAGGTGGAAAAGCTTTTATTTAGGAAAAAATGTCTAGTAACCAAAGAATAGAATTCCCTGAATTAGTAAAAAAAATATTAGAAAATGTTATTAAAATTAATCAAAGTCGTTATTTTATTGCAATTTCAGGAGCACCAGCATCTGGAAAAAGCACAATATCTGAAAAATTAAAGTCTGAACTAATATCAAATAACCACACATCAAGTGTTCTTCAAATGGATGGTTTCCATCTAGATAATAATATCCTTGAGACAAAAAAATTGATTGAGAGAAAAGGGGCACCAGAAACATTTGATGTACTAGGTTTATTAAATTGTTTATTAAGATTAAAAAACGAGGGTGAAGTAATTGTCCCTATCTTTGATAGATCATTAGAACTATCAAGATCATCTGCATTAGTCATATCTGAGAATACAAAAATTATAATAGTAGAGGGTAATTATTTATTGCTTGATCAAGAACCTTGGAGAAAAATTCATAATTTTTTTGATACAACTATAATGATTGATTGTGATAAAGATATTTTAGAAAAAAGATTAATTGAAAGATGGGAGAGTTATGGGCTATCTAATGATCAAATTAAAAATAAAGTTTACAAAAATGATCTTCCAAATGGATTAAATGTTATTAGTAAAAGTATTTCTGCTAAATTTAATTTAATAAATTAATCTTGAGGTGGTTGCTTAGCACCTGTCATATATGCGACAGCATCAGACATTTCATGTTTCTTAGGGTCAATTACACATAATCGGGTTCCAAGTCTATGAATATGTATTCTATCAGCTACTTCAAAAACATGAGGCATATTATGTGAAATTAATATGATGGGTATTCCTCTAGACCTCACCTCTCCGATTAATTCTAAAACTCTTCTACTTTCTTTGACACCGAGAGCGGCAGTAGGCTCATCCATAATAACGACTTTAGTTCCAAATGATGTTGCTCTTGCAACTGCAACACCTTGGCGTTGACCTCCAGACAATGTTTCAACTAATTGATTTATATTTTGTATGGTTAATAGACCAAGATCAGACAGTCGTTTTCTAGCTTCATCTGCCATTGCTTTTTTATCTAAAAATTTTAAAAAACTACCCATAAAGCCTTTTTGTCTAATTTCTCTACCTAAAAACATATTATCAGTGATTGATAAAGCAGGTGAAAGTGCAAGGTTCTGATAAACAGTTTCGATACCTAATTTTCTTGCTTCTATGGGTGATGTAAAAGTAACTTTATTTCCATCAAGCAATATTTCACCACTGTCAGGTATAACAGCACCACATAACACCTTAATTAGTGTAGATTTTCCAGCACCATTGTCTCCAATTACTCCCAAAACCTCACCTGGATAAAGCTCCAAATCAGCACTATCAAGTGCAACAACTTTACCGTATTTTTTTGATAACTTCTTTGCTACTAGCACTGGCTGCATTACGCTGAGACCTTTCTTATCCATTGATCTATTCCTACCGCCACTATAATAAGACAACCTAAAGCAAATCTTTGCCACAATACATCAAGACCTGCTATGGACAGACCTGAGCTAAATACTCCCACAATCAAAGCCCCAAATAAAGAACCAATTATAGTGCCCCTTCCACCAAAAAGAGAAGTTCCACCTATCACAACAGCTGTAATGGAGTCTAAGTTACCTTCATAAAAAGATGTTGGAGACACTGAACCAACTCTACCTATGGAAACCCATGCTCCAATCGCAACAACAAGCCCAGCAACAGCATAAATTGAAACTAACATCCTGTCAGTTCTAATACCCGATAACTCAGCAGCCTCCTTATCATCGCCAATTGCGTAAACATGTCTCCCCCAAGCAGTTTTATTGAGTAAAAACCATAGAAAAACAAAAATACCAATCATGAGGAACGCACCGTAAGTGAATACAAAACCTCCAAGATTAATTCTTTCACCCCAAAAGTGTAGAAGAGGAGCATTTACCTCAATATCAGAGCTTCTGATAGATTGAGATCCAGTAAAGAAAATTACTAGTGCAAAAAATATATTCCAAGTTCCTAAAGTAACTATGAACGGAGGTAATCTTAAGCGGGTTACCAGTAACCCATTGAAAGCACCTGTTGCAATACCAGAGATAAACCCTACTGCTATTGCTGGGAGGGTTGGAACTCCCATTTCAACAGAAAGCTTACCCATGAACACTGATGCTAACACCATCATTGCCGCAACACTTAAATCAATTCCAGCAGTTAATATTATTAGAGTCTGAGCTGCTGCAAGAATACCGACAATTGTAACTTGTTGTACAATCAGAGATAAATTAAAAGCAGAGAAAAATTTTCCTCCAGCTATGAAACCAAATGCAATAACGCTTAATATTAAAATAATAACAGGAACTATTGTTGGATTACCGTGAAGAAAATGTTGAATTTTTTTTAATGTAGTTTGTTCACCTAAATCAAAAGAGTGATGATCTTGATCTTTTTCACCTATATCAGTTGTGAATTTAGGTTGATCTTTTAGATCTTTAGAAATGTCGTCAGAAACTTTATTCATTTAAAAAATATCATGACTTCAGGGCAGAATAATCTGCCCTGAATAATAAAATTATTGGATTAACCCCAACATCTATCCATACCTTCTTTGACACTAATTGATGGAACTCCGCTAGCAGCATCATCTGTAACTAAGTTCACACCAGTGTTAAAGAAGTCAAGACCTGGAGTATTTTCAGGCTTTGAACCATCTTCAGCCCAAGCTTTAATTGCCTCAACACCAAGTGAAGCCATTAATAGTGGGTATTGCTGAGATGTAGCACCTATAATTCCTCTTTCAACGTCAGCTACACCTGGGCAACCTCCGTCAACTGAAGCAATAAGAACGCTACCATCATCTTTTCCAACTGCTTTTAATGCCTCATAAGCACCAACAGCTGCTGGCTCATTAATAGTGTACACAACGTTTATGTCTGGGTCTTTTTGTAGACATTTTTCCATTGCAGTTCTTCCACCTTCTTCGTTACCGTTTGTAACTTCATTACAGATAATTCTTGGATCATCTTCATCTCCCCATCTGGAAACATCTTTTACATCGATTCCAAATCCAGTTAAGAAACCTTGATCTCTAAGAACACCAACAGAAGGTTGACTCTCGTTAAGGTCTAACATTGCAATTTTGGCATTAGCAGCATCTGCCCCTAACTTTGCAGCAACCCATGCTCCACCTAATTCACCTGCCTTGAAGTTATCAGTTGCAAAAGTAGAGTCTGCAGCTGTAATTGGCTCTAGTGGTGTGTCAAGAGCAATGACTAGTAAACCATTGTCTTGAGCATTTTTTAATGGAGTAACAATAGCTTTTGTGTCAGATGCAGCAATTAAAATACCTTTTGCACCTGAAGCAATACAAGTCTCAATAGCTCTTACTTGAGTCTCATGGTCACCATCAACTTTACCCGCAAAGAATGATAATTTGACACCTAATTCATTAGCTCTCGCTTCTGCTCCCTCTTTCATTTTAACGAAGAAAGGATTGATGTCTGTTTTTGTAATTAAGCAAGCTTCAACAGCATGACTTCCTGCTTTTGCTGGCATAGTAGCAAAAGTAAAAGCGACAGCCATAAGTGAAGCTAGAACTAGAGATAATTTTCTCATAGTTATTTCCTCCTATATATAGTCATGTTCACAATATCCTATTGTCATGTCAACTTGCTAGTTAAATTTTAATTTTTTAGTCTTGATTTTTCACGAAATGTTTATCAACTATTTCTTTCCAGGAATTAAATGAATTTCTTATAGTATCATCGTTGTTAGGAGTAATTTTAGAGTTTTTCACCTTAAAATCCTTTAAATCACTTGTATTTTTTAAATTATGATAATATTGCATTCCAAAAAGTAACGCACCATAAGATGACATATCCTCCATTTCAGGAATATTTAACTCAATTTCTAAAAGGTTACTAATAAGTTGAAGGAAAAACTTATTTTTAACCATACCTCCATCAACAGATAAGTTTTTTAAATTAAGATTTCTTGATTTTTTCATAAACTCTAAATACACAACCATTTGATAAACAACAGACTCTAGTCCAGCTCTAACTAAATGATTGGTATTTGTAGAAGCACTTATTCCAAAGAATGCAGCCCTTGCGTCGGATATCCAAAATGGAGGACCTAGACCTGAAAATGCAGGTATTAAATAGACCCCATTATTATCTTTTTCTTTTTTTGATAAGACTTCACTATCTTCAGCCTTATTAATCAATTTTAAATTGTTTTTAAGCCATGAAATTGTTCCTCCAGCAAATGAGTTTAGGCATTCTAATGCGTAGATATTCCCTTTATCATTTGTGAAAGCCAGGGAGGTTAGTGAATTTTCATCGATAATCATTTCATGGCCAATATTTGTTTGAATGTTAAAACCAGTTCCTGTCGTGATTTTAGTATCACCTTTATCAAAACAAAAATTTGCAAAAAATGAAGCTTGTGCGTCACCAGCAACTCCAATTATAGGTATTGACTTTTCAAATGCTTTATTAAAATCACTCTCTCCAAAAATATTTGAACTATTGAGTATTTTTGGGAGTTTAAGATTATTGCCATCAAAAATATTTAATAAATTTTGATCCCAAGAATTTTCTAAACAATTAAATAATAAGGTTCTTGATGCATTTGTAGTATCAGTCACATAAGAATTTAGGTTTGTAAGTCTATAAATGAGATATGTTTCGATTGTTCCAAATAAGATATCTCCATTGTCGATTTTCGATTTAACTTCTGATTTGTTCTCATAAACCCATTTTAATTTACTGCCAGAAAAAAAAGTATTTGGTTTAAGGCCAGTTTTATCAACAATTTCTTTATTTTTTGATTTATTGTTTAGAATATCTTCACAAATTTTTTGACCTCTAGTGCACTGCCAAACAACTGCATTATGAATTGGCTTTCCATCTTTTTTATTAAAAAGTGTAAATGTTTCTCTTTGGTTAGTAAGACTTATGAATTTAGGATTTGATTTAATTTCTGATGCTTTTTTAACTAACTCTAATAAGTTTTGATAAATTTCCTCTAAATCGTGTTCAATATAACCCTCATCTGTGATTATTTGCCGGTGTTCCTTTTGAAATCTTTTTACGATCTCTAATTTTTCGTTAAAAACAATAACTGTCGTAGATGACGTACTTGAGTCAATAGTTATATAACTCATTTGTTAAGTAAGTCTTTTGATATTTCAGCTATCTTTTCCGGACTCATATTATAGTGATCTAATACATCAGCTTGAGATCCATTAATCATATATTCGTCAGGTATGCCAAGTATTTTGAGTTTTACATTTATATTATTTTGAGCAATCAGGCTCGCACAACATTCACCAAGTCCTCCAAATATACTATGTTCTTCGACTGTTAAGATTACTTTTGAGTTTTTAGAAAATTCTATAAATGTTTTTTTATCAAAGGGCTTTATTGTATGCATGCTGATAATTGAACAATGAATATTACTTTCTTTTAGAATTTCACTAGCTAAGTATGCTCGTTGCAATGTTTCACCAGTTGCTACAATTGTTAAATCCTCTCCTTTTTTTACCACAATAGATTTTCCAATTTTAAATTCTGTACCTGGAGGATGAATATCCATCATTGGTTTTTTCCCATACCTAATGTAAAGAGGATGATTATATGAAATAGATTGTTTGATAGCTTGTGATGCTTCAAAGTTATCCGCAGGTGCAACTATTGTCATATTATTAATTGCTCTCAATGTAGCAAAATCATGTATCGAGTGATGCGTTGATCCTAGCTGACCATAACTAATGCCTGCACTAATTCCTATCAACGAGACATTGCGATCAGAATAAGCAACATCATTCTTAATCTGTTCTAAAGATCTTGCAGTTAAAAAACTTGCAGGGGAGACACCAAATACAATCTTTCCTCCTGTAGCTAAGCCTGATGAAACCCCGACTAAATTCTGTTCTGCGATACCTACTTCTATAATTTGATCAGGTAATTCTTTACCGAACGGAACTAATTTACCCGAACCTCTTGAGTCACTCGTTACAACAATAATATCTTTATTTTTTTTTGCCTCAGATATTAATGTCTCAGAAAAGATTTCTAGATTTGGTTTACCAATTTTATTCATATGAATTTAGTTTCTCATTTAGCTCTGAGATTGCCCTCCTATATTCATCCTCGCTTGGCACTTTATGATGCCAATTGATTTGATTTTCTATAAAACTTACACCGGACCCTTTAGTAGTTTTTGCAATTATGACAGTAGGCTTATTTTTTTGAATAGGTATTTCTTTAAAAACATTTAATAATTCAGAGATATTATTTCCATTTGTTGAAATACTTTCAAAACCAAAAGCTTCGAATTTTTTATCAATCGGCTCTATTGGGTTAACTTCTTCTGTTTTTCCTGTAATTTGCAAATCATTCCTATCAATAATTACGATTAAATTATCCAAATGATATTTAGAAGCAGTAGTACAAGCTTCCCACACCGAACCCTCTGATAGCTCTCCATCGCCCAATAAAGAAAAAACTTTATTTGTTTTTTGATCTATTTTTTTAGATAGCGCTAAACCTACAGCAACTGAAAGGCCATGTCCTAAAGCGCCGGTGTTATGCTCAATTCCCAAAATTTTTCTAGTGGGATGTCCAATAAAATGAGAGTTAAAATGATTGAGTTTTTCAAGATCTTTTCTTGAAAAAAAACCTTGATCACAAAGAACGGTGTAAAGAGCCTCAACTGAATGACCTTTACTATGGATATAATGGTTTCGGTCTTTTTCGTTAAAGTTTTTAGGATTTATATCTAAGACTCTATTATATAAGACATTCAAAATGTCGATACATGATAAACTCCCACCAGTGTGACCAGCGCCAGATTTATAAATAATATCTAATATGGTCTTCCTGTATTCTAAAGATTTTATTTTAAGTTGATTTAAGTCCATTATTTATTGAATAGTAAATAGTTTTAGTCTTGGGATAAATGTTTATATAAAGCTTTTTGAGCAATTTTTAAAGCAGCCATAGCATCATGATTTGCTTGAGCTTTTGTTAATGCTTCAATGTCTAAATTATCTAGGGCTTTATCAACAGCTTTTAAAAAATCTATAGCCATATTTGCCATCACCACACTATCTTCTCTAAATGGAAACTGATCAAGTTGCCAAACACCCTCCCAATTATTTTTTCTTAGAACATAAAAAAATTCAAAAAGCTCTATGGGGTGAAGGCTACCAGCTAAAAGATCATCGTCCCATGATCTAAAGTTATCATTAACATCCATTCCAAATAGCCTACCATAATCAATAGCTAATTGAGCCGAGTCAGCAGCTGACTCTCCACCATAAATAGCATGACCAAAATCAAGAAGAAGTCCAATATTAGGAAGACCTATTTTTTCAATACCAAGAATAGTTCTTGAAACAGAGTCATAGCTCATTTTTACCCTTGGCTCTCTTGGTTTATATTCTATTACAAAATTTAAATCAGTATTTTCACTTGCTAAATTTCCTACACCATCCATCGAATTTTTCCATAACGATTTATGATCAACTTGAAATGGATAGTCCCAACCATCTTGTCCAGGCCAAAGCTTAACATATTTGGCATTAAAAAATCTCACAGCCTCGCAAGCTTGAGTAATTAGTTCATGCGCTCTTTTTCTAATACCCGGATCAGGATTTGTGAACGCTCCCTTTGAGAATTCTCTTGTATAAATTTCAGGAGTAATACCAATCACTTTTAAATTAGCTTTATCGAGAGCATCTTTTATTTGCTCATTTGAGTAACTTCCTCCAAAGTATGGAAAATTTAGATCTACGTATGAAAGGTCTTTTACTTGTCCAGCAAGTTCTATGGCATCGAGTACACTTCTTGGTTCGCCATAACCATCTGTTGCATATCTATCAAGATAGGTGGCAAAATGCCAAATACCTGCGCCAAACTCTTGTTTTTTCATGAATACATTTTCTATTATTTAAATTATTTTAGCTATCAATAATTTTAATTAACTCATTGTTCAAGAATTGAACAGTTGAGATGATATTTTTGTCGCAAATGTCTTATTTGCATGATTTTTTTCAACATTTATTTGGAATTGATCACAAAAATTGACTAATATGCATTCGTTTATAAACATAGGAGGAATTTATGAAAAAAATAATTCTTACAATTCTTGTATCATTCCTATCTCTTTCTGCTTTTGCTGAGAGATTTGTAATGGTTACACACGGTGAGGGTAAAGACCCTTTCTGGCCTGTTGTGCAAAAAGGTGGTGAAGATGCTGCTAGACACGTAGGTGCAGATTTTGAATACATTTTCAATCCATCTGGAGACCTAGGTGACATGGCTAAGTCAATTGCAGCTGCCGCTGCTACTCAGCCTGATGGTATGGTAGTTTCACTTCCTGATCCAGAAGCTTTAGGTCAAGCAATCAAAGATGCTGTTGCTGCTGGTATTCCAGTTATTACTATGAACTCAGGTTTAGAGTCTTCAGCTTCTCTTGGCGCATTAATGCACGTTGGTCAGCCTGAATTTCTTGCTGGTCAAAAAGCTGGTGAAAGAGCTAAAGCGGAAGGTGCAACTAAAGCACTTTGCATGATTCAGGAAGCTTACAACACTGCTCTTACAGATAGATGTGGCGGTTACGCAGAAGCTCTACCAACAACTAACGTAGATACTTCTAATGACCCTGCTTCAATCCCAACAAGAGCTGCTGCTGGTTTACAAGCAAACCCTGACGTCGATGCTGTATTATCAGTAGGACCACACGTTTGTTCAGGTGTTCAAAAAGCTATTGATGATTTAGGTATGTCAGTACATCACTCTTGTTTTGACTTAAGTCCAGAAGTTATGGATTTAATCGCTTCAGGAAAAGTTGCATACACAATCGACCAACAACAACGTCTACAAGGTTATATGCCTATCGTAGTTCTTCACCTATACAACAATGGTGCTGGACTATTACCAGGTGCTAATATTCCTTCAGGACCTGGATTTGTTGACAAGTCAAACGCATCATCAGTTTCTGCATTAGCAGGTATTGATAGATAATTTTATTTAATCTCAAAGTGGGCAATTTATTGCCCACTTTTTTATAAACTACAGAGAGTATTTATTTACATTTAATCATGTCAGCTTCAACTCAAAGGCAAGAGTCAGATAGACATCAAAAAAAGACATGGTTTACAGCATTAATATCTAGACCAGAAGTCGGTCCAATAGGAGTGATGCTCCTTTTATTTGGTATGTTGGGCTACTTTTCAATTCCAGCTGGGGAGATGTCATGGAACCCCTTTACCGGTGAGGGTTTTAATGCTCTTGGTATTAGAAATTTTTTAAGAGTTATTTCTCAATTAGGTATAATTGCAATAGGAGCAGGTTTATTAATAATCGCTGGAGAATTTGATCTTTCAATCGGATCAATGATTGGTTTCGCTGGTGCCTGCATGGCAATGATTTTAAGATGGGGTTTTTCAGTCATCATACCTTACATATCTTTTGAGGGTGGTTTTCATATTGAATTTTACACGTTATTTCACATCTCTGATGTCTCTCCAATTTTAGCTATCTTTATAACTTTATGCTTCACTTTATTTTTTGGTTGGTTACAAGGAACTATTGTTGTGAAGTCTGGTTTACCATCATTTATTGTTACACTTGGGGGCTTATTTTTTCTCAGAGGATTAACAGAAGTTTCTCTAAGATCTTTTAATCATAGACCAGATCAGACAAAAGGGGCGACTACTGTCACAGAGATTCCAGATATAAAAAATATTGTAAATGTCCCTGGCCATGGAGAAATGGTAAGAGAAAAAGCAAAAGCTTTACCGGAAGCTGATCTAGTAGCTATAGCCAAAGATTTACCAGCTGATACAGTTGCAACAATTACAGATAGATTAGAATACACTTACCAAAGAGTAGCCGAAGCCAAGACACAAATTTTGCTTGATAAAGGAACTAAACCTTTACAAGAGGCTTTAGCAAACGCTCAGCAAAGTGGAAATGATTATATGGTTGGCATGATTCAAGAAAAAATTGCTAACTTTCAAATCGATCCAGTAGTACCAAAAACAGTTACTGATGTTGATATAGCAAGAGTTTACATTGACTCTCTCATTACTGCTCGCCCCGTTGCGAATTTTTTTGGTGGAGATATTTTAGAACCTGTTTTTGATTGGCTTTATTACCCGGTTGACTGGAACACTAATAATTTTGGAAATCAGTTTGCCTCTGGTTTATATTCCTGCGTCATGATTTGGCTAATTTTAGCGATTATTTGTTACATTGTACTGAGCAAAACTCAAGCAGGTAACTGGATTTACTCAACTGGTGGAAATCTGAGTGCAGCCAAGGCAAATGGTGTACCTACAGATAAGGTTAAAGTATCTCTATTTATGTTTTCTGCTTTTTGTGCAACAATTTTTGCAACCGCTCAAGTTTTTGAAGTTAATACAGCAGACGCGGCTAAAGGTAATTTAAAAGAATTAGAGGCAATTGCTGCAGCTGTGATTGGTGGCGTTGTTTTAACAGGAGGTTTTGGCACCATACTCGGTATTGTTGTAGGCGCATTTATATTTGGTGTTGCTAAAGAAGCATTCTTTTATATTCCAGGCATAGACGGATCATTTTATAGAGTATTCTTAGGGTTAGTAATCATAGCTTCTGCTTTAACTAACGAAAATATTAGAAAACGAATTATGGGTAGTATTTAGTTATGGAAAACAATAATTCACCATTTATAGAAATTACAGATCTTGTAAAAAAGTTTGGAACATTTACAGCTTTAAATGGTGTCTCTTTAAATGTCCTACCAGGAGAAGTTCACGCATTACTAGGTGATAACGGTGCTGGAAAGTCCACTCTTATTAAAGTCCTATCAGGAGTTCACCAGCCAACTTCTGGAATTATTAAAGTTGGAGGAAGTGAAGTAAAATTTAGCTCTCCAAGAGAGGCTACTAGTGCAGGTATTGGAACTGTCTATCAAGATCTGGCACTTAATGCCTTGACCTCTGTTACACGAAATTTTTTCTTGGGAAATGAATTAAAAAAAGGACCTGGCCCTTTTGGAATATTAGATTTTAAAAAAATGGATGAAATTACGATTACTGAAATGGGAAAAATTGGTATAAATATCTCAGATCCTACTCAGCCAGTTGGAACTATGTCAGGTGGTCAAAGACAGACACTTGCTATTGCAAGAGCTATATACTTTGGTGCTAAGATTTTAATTTTGGATGAACCTACATCTGCACTTGGGCAAAAACAACAAATGGAAGTTTTAAAAACTATTAAAAAAGTCCAACAATTAGGGAATATAGCTATTATTTTGATTACTCACAATGAAATCCACGCAAGACTTATTGCTGATCGATTTACATTCTTAAGCTTAGGTGAAGTAATAGGATCTGGAAAGTCATCAGAATTAGGTGGAGATGATGTTAAGCGTTTAATGGCTGGCGGAGCTCAAATAGGTGATTTGGCCAAAGAGCTTGAAGCTGTATAATATTTTTACTAGTAAGAGCTAGGATTATTATCTTTATCAGACTCATCGTGTTTTTGATTAGTAAGCTCTTTGAATTTTCTCACATGAGTGGCCGCTGCTCCAGATAACAACCTTACATCATTTGTAATTGTCACAAGATCAAAACCCCATTCGGATGCCTTGGCAGCATACTCTGGAGTCCCACAATGAAGACATGCAACTTTTCCATGTTTATGAGCAATATCTAAAATTTTCTTTTTAGACTCAATCATCTCAGGTTCTGTTCGATCAAACCCAGGTGTTAACTTTCCTTGGTTCAGCCCTATTGTTAAATCTGCTGTCCCGATATAAAGGCCATCAAGACCAGGAGTGGATGCTATATCATCAAGATTATCAAATGCTTCTTGAGTTTCTATCATGGCAAGACAAAACGTTCCCTCATTTGACTCATAAAAATAATTTGAACTAACGGAAAAGTTAGCTCTCGTCGGACCAAAACTTCTAATACCTACAGGTGGATATTTACAATCTTGAACGAGTTTTTGTGCTTGCTCTTTATTATTAATCATTGGGCAAATGATACCCAAAGCACCTGCATCCATAACTTTCGATATTACTGCGTGATCTAATCCTGAAACTCTACAGATTGGAGTGACACCACTATTTCTAATACTTTGCAACATTTTAAATAAATCACTAAAGCCAATCATCCCATGTTGATAGTCAATGGTAAGGGCGTCATAACCTTGCTCAGACATAATTTCAGCAGTAAAAGTATTAGGTATTGATAAAAAGCTATTAACAACCACTTCTTTTTTTTGCCATTTAGCTTTTACTTTGTTTTCAATCATTGAGTGTTAGATATCAAAATTATTTAAAAATATAATTATAACAATTATTTATTATTCATGAATAAATGCATAAATTTAATCAATATTCTCCATCCTCCCACTTTTGACAGATTTATAAGCAGTTTCGGCTAAGAGAAGAGCTCTTCTTCCGTCCTCAAAGCCAACAGATACAGGCTTTTTTTCCAAAATTGTTTCGACAAATGAGCTAATAGAATTCATATAAGACTCCTGGTATCTCTCAATAAAAAAATTTAAATAGGGTTCACTTTTGTCAACAAATTCTGAATTGTATTTTTTCAATTCATGTGGCTTTCTATTTTCAGATATAACCATCCCTTTGCTACCAAACAACTCAACTCTTTGATCATATCCATAAGTTGCTGATCTAGAGTTGTTTATATGACATTGTTTTCCCGAGGCTGTTTCCATTATAATCATCAAGGTGTCACTATCATTTAATTCAGATTTAATTTTTGGATCTATTAAAGCATTAGAAATTGCAAATACCTTAACTGGCTCTTCACCAAGCATAAAACGGGCTAAATCAAAATCATGAATTGTCATATCTCTAAATTGCCCACCAGACACTTTTAAATAGTCCCAACTAGGCAGACCTGGATCTCTAGATGTAATCAGACATTGATGAAGCTCACCAATTTCACCATTAATAAAAGATTTTTTTGCAGCCTGATGACCAGGATCAAATCTTCTATTAAAGCCTAATTGAATTGGAACTTTATTACCTTCAAGTCTTTTTGAAAACTCATCAACTTTTTTTATATCGAGGTCAATAGGTTTCTCACACAAAACAGGTTTTTTTGATGCAACAGATCTCTCTATGAAATCAATATGTGTATTTGTAGGGGAAGATATAAGAACAGCATCAATATCATTATTGTTAAAAATATCATCAACATTTTCCACAGCAAGTACGTTTAAATCATTTGATACTTTTTTTGCAAATTCTTCATTTGGGTCATAAATGCATACTAAATTTGTCTGCTCATGAAGTTGAATATTCTTAGCATGCATTTGGCCAATTCGCCCGCACCCAATAACTGCAATACTAACTTTTTTCATATCACAGAATTATAGTATTCTTTAAATTTTAGAAATAAAAAAAAATTCATTTTGAATAAAATTTAAGTATTCTTTAAAAGGTTTATATATCTATAATCTTTTTATAGGAGGGGTTTATGAAAGCAAAATTGGGAATAGCACCTATAGCATGGTCCAATGATGATTTACCTGAGCTTGGAGGAGAGACTTCTTTGGATACCTGCCTTAGTGAGTCAAAACTTGCTGGATTTACTGGTGTGGAAACAGGTGGAAAATTTCCAAAAACTCCTGAAAAACTTGGTCCAATTTTAAAAAATCACCAACTATACTTGGCATCAGGGTGGTATTCAGGAACTGTGCTAGATAATGACTTAGAAAATGAAAAAGATAAAGTCCTTCAACAACTCACTCTCTTCAGAGACCTAGGCGCAGCAGTTTTAGCATATGGAGAAACATCTGGAACTATCCAAAATATTAGACATGCTCCTTTAAACACAAAAAGAAAAATACATAGCGAGGATTTTAAAGAGTATGGAAGGAAACTAACATTATTTGCAGAATTTTGTGCAGATTTTGGTGTGCCAATTTCATTTCATCATCACATGGGTACAGCGATTGAGACTGAGGATGAGCTTGATAAATTGATGAACCACACAGGTGAGGCAGTAAAAATCTTATTTGATACAGGCCATATGACCTTTGCAGGAGGCAACTCTTTGAGAGTAATAAATAAATACGCAAAAAGAATAAATCACTTTCATGCTAAAGACATTCGCTCAAAGGTTGTAAATGATTTAGATCGATCAAAAAAAAGTTTTTTAGATTTTGTATTAGAGGGAGCCTTCACAGTGCCTGGAGATGGAAATATTAATTTTAAGGAAGTAGTTGAGACATTATCAAATAATAATTACGAAGGATGGTTCATTGTTGAGGCAGAGCAAGATCCTGCCAAAGCAAACCCATTTGAATATGCTAAAATTGGAAATAAAGAACTTGTAGAATGCTTAAGTATGTATGGATATGAAATAGAGGATTATAGAGATGAATAGTATTAAGGGAAAGTTTGCACTAGTGACTGGAGGAACGCAAGGTTTAGGAGCAGCAATTGCAAAAAATTTTGCCGATAGCGGAGCTGAAGGTATTGTCACAATTGGTAGAAAAGAGGATAAAGGGAATGAGGTAGCAAAAAAAATTCAAGATGAAACTGGGTGTAAAGTAATTTTTGTAAAAACAGACCTTGGAGAGGTCCAAGAGTGTAGAAATGCAGTTTCAGTTGCCAAACAAGAATTTGGGAGATTGGATGTTCTTGTAAACGCTGCCGGTATTACTGATAGGGGAGATATTGTTAATACGAGCGAAGAACTGTTCGATAAAATGATTGGCACCAACTTAAAAGGCCCTTATTTTCTTATACAAGATACAGTGAAAATTATGATTGAACAGAACATAGAGGGTTCAATTATTAATATTGGATCTGTGGCAGCTATGACTGGCCAACCATTCATATCAACTTATTGCGTATCAAAAGGGGCACTTGCAACATTAACAAGGAATACAGCATTCGCTTTGTTAAAAAATAAAATTAGAGTTAATCAGTTAAATATTGGTTGGATGGCTTCAGATGGAGAACATGAGATACAAACAAAATATCATGGTGCCTCAGAAAATTGGTTAGAAGATGCTGGTAAAGCTCAGCCATTTGGAAGGTTGCTTGATCCAAAAGAGGTAGCTAAAGCAGTTACATTTTTAGCATCTGATGACTCAGGTATGATGACAGGTTCTGTTGTAAACTTTGACCAGTCGGTGTGGGGAGGATATCCTTTTGCACCTCCTCAGCCTGCAGAAAAAATGGAAATAAAATAGTTTAATTTAAATACTTTTGGGCACTTTGTTGACAACTCTTTAGTGTAGTTTCCAAATCCTTATTCAAAAAAATATACTCATAAATTTTATGACCAACATCTTCAATAATATTTGAATAGGTTGGCAAAGGATATCTTGCCCATTCTATAATTTTTTCCTCCTTTTCCATTTTATCAATTTCATTAAATATTGGACTTAAAGCTCTCACTTCAGGATCATTTACGACACTAAAAACGGGAGATGATAAACTACCATGCTCAATATAATATTTTATAAATTCAGGAGAGACAAAATTACGAATATTTTTCATAACAAAAGGTATTTTTTCAGGAGAGATATTTGAGGGTATGCCTAATGAAAACCCACCTATTGGAGATACTTGAAAAGAGGAATTTCCAGCAGGTCTTGGTAAATAACCAGTTTTTTTATATGCAGGTGAAGCCTCATTTAGTTCGAACAAATGGGCTCTACTACTCCAATTCATTGCCATAGCTGATTTACCCTGACTATAATATTCAACACATTCATCATTGGAATGAGCAGATAATTCATTTGGTGAGTACAAAGTCAATTTTTTTAACATTTTAGCTGCTTCAAAAGATGCATCAG
>CACMIW010000002.1 GCA_902613845.1 uncultured Alphaproteobacteria bacterium
TGAATAAATCATTTTTTTCTAGCACATTTAATGCCAGCCTTCACATGGCAAAAGAAGATAAAAATGAAGAAAAAAAAATAGTAATTAAGCAATCTTTGCCATTTTCTGATATATATTTAAAAAAAGATGAGTGAAACTTCACAAAAAATTGAAGCTTTAATATTTGCATCAAGTAAGCCAGTTTCAGAAAATGAAATTAAAAAAAGACTGGATATTCATGAGGATATTTCTGAAGTCATGTCTAATTTAGAGACTGCTTATCAACATAGAGGTATAAATTTAAAAAAAATATCAAATAAGTGGATTTTCTTAACAAATACAGAAGTCAGTGAGATCTTTCATGAAAAAAAAGAAATACAAAAGAGACTTTCAAAACAAGCAATAGAGACATTGGCTATAATTGTTTATCATCAACCTATAACAAAATCAGAAATTGAAAGCATTAGAGGAGTTGTGATAGGGCAAGGAATATTTGATCAATTAATGGAGTTTGGCTGGATAGCACCAGGTGGTCGAAAAGAAGTTCCAGGTAGACCTATTCTTTGGGGCACTACTGAAGACTTTCTTTTACATTTTGGTTTAGGCACATTAGATAATCTTCCTGGAATAGAGGAAATGAAAAACTCTGGAATATTGGATGAAAATTTTGCTTCAATGAATATCCAAGAGGTTTCAGATGATTTAAATAAGGATGAAGCCTTCATAGATGATGACGATCAAGCAGAAACTCTTGATGAGTTTTCAAAAAGTCAATTAACGCAAAATAATGATACTTGATGTGAGAGATCTTCACCATTCTTTCGGTGAGATAAATGCTATAAATAAACTTAGTTTTTCAATAGAGCATAATTCGATTGTTTCCATTTTGGGGCCCTCCGGCTGTGGAAAAACTACTTTAATTCGATTAATAGCTGGTTTGGAAGAAATTCAAAAGGGGCAAATATCTTTTGAGGGTAAATTAGTTGCAAATGAAAAATTTAATACCCCCCCAGAGCAAAGATCAATCTCTTACGTTTTTCAAGACTTTGCATTGTTTCCTCATATGAACGTAAAAGAAAATATTAGTTTTGCAGCAAGCTCTAAAGTAAACAAAAAACAATTAATTGAACAAGTAATACAATTAGCGAAAGTTGAAAATTTTCTTGATAAATATCCTCATGCTCTTAGTGGAGGAGAACAGCAAAGAGTAGCATTAGCAAGGTCAATAGCTGTTCAACCACGACTATTACTTTTAGATGAACCTTTTTCCGATTTAGATACTAATTTAAAAAAGGAAATTATTGATGACACACTGCACTTAATCAATAGCTTGGACTCCTCTGCTATTGTAGTAACACACAATGCCGAAGAGGCTATGTTTCTTAGCAATGTTATTATTGTAATGGAAAAGGGAAGAATAGTTCAGATAGGAAAACCTCGTGAAATATACTTTAATCCTTCTAATGTTTATGTTGCCTCTTTGTTTGGAGAGGTTAATATTTTTAAGACAATGATTTTAAATAATAAATGTGAAACTCCTTTAGGTATACTAGATACAAAAGACTTTAAAGATAACCAACAAGTAAATGTAGTAGTTAGACCTGAGGCTATTAAATTGAATGTTGAAAAGTCTCCTTTGACAAGTCCTAACTCAGGAGTTGTTGTTGACTCTAAATTTCTTGGAAATAGCGCTATGATTCATATGACAGTGAATGATAGCAATAATAAAAAACACCACATACATAGCAAGTTAATTGGAGAGTTTTTACCTGCTCCTGCTAGTTCAGTTTCTTTTTCACTAGATCTAAACCACGTATTTATTTTTCCTAGATAAGACATCAAATATGTTGTAGATTACAAAAATGGGTACATTTAGCATATGGCATTGGATAATTGTTTTAATTATCGTTCTTTTATTATTTGGAAAAGGTAAAATACCATCTTTAATGGCAGATATGGCAAAAGGAATTAAGTCTTTCAAGAGCAACATGGCTGAAGATGAAAAGCCTGCTAACCCAGATCAAGACAATAAAGACAATCAAAATAAGGACCAGTAATGTTTTCTTTAGGTTGGATGGAGATATCCATCATCCTAATCATAACTGTAATAGTTGTAGGACCTAAGGAAATACCAACTGTTATTAAATTTATTAAAGGAATAACCTCAGGCCTAGGAAAAATTTCTAGAGAGTTTAAATCTACTGTAAATGAGATATCTCATTTAGAGGAGGTGAAAGATATTAAAAAGGATATTTTAGACACAAAAGAGTCAATTGTTAAAGAAGGAAAAGAATTAGACGAATTTATTGAAAAAAGTAATGATGAAATAATGAAAGGTGAAAAAAATGACCGAAGTTGAAAGTTCAATGAATTTCTTCGATCATATAAAGGAACTAAGACAAAAACTAATTTATGTCATAATTTTTTTCATTATTGCATTTATAGTTTCTTTTTATTTTTCTCAATCAATATTTGAATTCCTAGCTAAACCGTTAACTTCAATTTTAGGAGATGGCAATGGATTAATTTATACAGCCCTTCAAGAGGCTTTTTTAACAAACGTTAAAGTTGCTTTTTTTACAGCCGCTTTTATTTCATTTCCTTTTTTATCTATTCAGATTTGGTCTTTTGTATCCCCAGGATTACTTAAAAAAGAGAAACAAATTTCATTACCAACTTTAATTGCTATCCCATTTTTGTTTGTTTTAGGAGCCGCTGTTGTCTATTACGTGATATCACCCATAGCTTGGAAGTTTTTTTTAAGTTTTCAAACCTCACAAGCAGACGGTATCAATATTACTCTTCAAGCAAAAATGAATGAATATTTGTCACTTATGATGACATTTATTTTTGCTTTTGGACTTGCTTTTCAATTACCCGTTATTTTACTTTTACTTGTTAAATTTGGTGTGCTCACTATAAGTCAATTAATTTCATTTAGAAAATATGCAATTGTTTTGTCATTTGTATTTGCTGCAATAGTAACACCACCTGATCCATTTTCACAAATTTCTCTAGCGTTACCTATAATAATTTTGTATGAAATATCTATCCTTGTATCTAAATTTATGGCTAAGCGACAGATTAATAAGGATGAGAATAATTAATAGAAATTGTCATGCATGATATTACTTTTATAAGAGAAAATCCTGATTTATTTGATGAATTGTTAAAAAAGAGATTTATTGATCCAAAATCAAATGAAATTATCTCTCTTGATAAAAAAAAAAGAGACATTTTAACTAAATCTCAAGAATTAAGAGCAGAGAGAAAGAATTTATCATCTTCTTTTGCAAATCTTAACGACATTGATAAAGCTGATTTACAAAAAAAGGTACAATTAATTAAAAACAAGATTGATGAACTAGAAAACGATATTTCAATAATAAATGAGCAATTAAAAAATAATTTATCTAGTCTGCCAAACCTCCCACATAAAGATGTACCTGTGGGAAAAGATGAAACCTCAAACAAATTAATAAAACAAGTCGGAAAAATTCCTTCATTTAGTTTTACACCGAAATCCCACTATGAACTTGGAGAGAATTTAGAAATGATTGATTTTGAGCAAGCTGGGAAAGTATCAGGTACAAGGTTTGTATATTTAAAGAAAAAGATAGCTCAACTAGAAAGAGCTATAGCTAATTATATGTTGGATAAACACACAAATGAATTTAATTATACAGAAATTAATCCACCTAACTTAGTTAGAGATGCTGCAGCTTATGGAACTGGGCAATTGCCAAAATTTTCAGAAGATTTATTTAAAACTAACACAAATCATTGGTTGATACCAACAGCTGAGGTACCTTTGACTAATTTAGTATTAGATACAATCGTATCTGATAAAAATTTGCCCCTGAGGTACACAGCTTGGACACCATGTTATAGATCTGAAGCTGGAGCTGCAGGAAGAGATACAAGGGGTATGATAAGACAGCATCAATTTTCTAAAGTCGAATTAGTTAGCATAACTAAAGAGGATGAGTCAGAAAAAGAGTTGGAAAGAATGTTAAGTTGTGCAACTTCTATACTAGATGATTTAAAAATTCCTTACCAAGTTATTTTATTATCTTCTGGTGATATGGGTTTTTCTGCAGAAAAAACTTATGATATTGAAGTGTGGTTACCTGGCGAGGGAAAATATAGAGAAATATCTTCTTGTAGTAATTGTAATTCTTTTCAAGCTAGGAGAATGAATGCTCGTTATAAAGACTCAGATCAAAATAAATTTGTTCACACTTTAAATGGATCTGGTCTAGCAGTGGGGAGGACATTAATAGCAATTTTGGAAAACTATCAAAATGAGGATGGTAGTATTAGTATTCCACAGGTCCTGAAACCGTACATGGCGAATTTAGATAAAATCTCTAAATAATTATACTCTTACTAGAACAATAATATTTAAAAAATTGGTAAGCAGACCTACCTGTTCTATTTCCTCTTGAAAAGATCCATTTGAGTGCACTATTTTCAATCTCATTATCAAATTCTATTTTATAAAATTTACAATAATTTTTAATTATTAAGATAAAATCTTTCTTACTTAAGTTATGAAAACTAATCCATAATCCAAATCGATCAGATAAAGATAATTTTTCTTCAATCCCCTCATCTTGAGATATAGCAGATGATCTCTCATTATCTAACATATCTCTCTTCATTAAATGCCTTCTGTTACTTGTGACATATACTAGAAATTCGTAGTTTGAGTTGTAAAAAGATCCTTCAAGAAACGATTTAAATTGAATATACCTCCTATCATTTTGTTCAAATGATAGATCATCAATAAATATTATGATTTTTTTTGTGAACTTATAATTTAAAAAAATATTTGGTAAATCTGATAAATCTTCACTATTAATTTCTAATGTTTCAAATTTATCATATTTATGAGCATAATTTTTTAATATACCTCTTATAATACTACTTTTGCCACTTCCACGTACACCCCATAAAAGACCATGATTAAAAGCTAAACCCTCTAAAAAGTTTTTTGTATTTTCCTCTATTTTTTTTATTTGTTGATCAACACCATACAAAAGCTTTAAATCAAGGACTTTATTGAATGGTATTTTATCTAAAGAATTTTTTGATCTATTCCAGCAGAGTAAATATTTATTTTTCAATTTTATGTTGACTTCATTGATGATTGTGAGATTTTAGTGCTTATTTTATTAATTTAAAGGATTTAAATCATGGAACAACTTGCAGGAATTCTACCACTTATATTAATTTTTGTCGTTTTCTACTTTTTACTTATTAGGCCCCAACAAAAGAAATTAAAAGATCACAAAAATATGATCGCAAATTTAAAAAAAGGTGATCGGGTTGTGACCCAAGGCGGAATTATAGGCAACATCCATTATGTAAATGATGATGGTACTCTCTCTGTAGAAATAGCAGATAACGTACAAGTCAAAGTAGCTAAGGGTATGATAGCTGATATAGCAGCTAAATAGCTTAATAAACTAAATTAACATAATGATTATTTTTAAACAGTGGAGATTATGGGTATCTTTATTACTGTTAATAGGAAGCTATATCTTTATTAAACCTAATTTTGAAAGTCAAACATCTGATAGCAAAATTAATTTTGGATTAGATATTCAGGGAGGGTTTTCATATTTACTAGAATTGAATGAGGAAGAATATCTTAACAATCTTTTAGTTAAAACATCTCAATATATTGAAAATACTTATTCTATTTCATCCGAAATAGATAATGGAGAAATTGTAATATCTAAAAACCAAAATTTAGATGCTCTTACAAATATTGTTATACAAAATTTAGGTTTAGAAATTAACGAAAAATCAGATAAGGAAAATAGTTATATTTTTTCTAAACAAAGTTTTAATAAATCATTATCAGATATGACTTTAAATGCAGTCGAAATTGTAAGGTCAAGAGTTGATTTTCTTGGTAATAAAGAATTATCTATACAAAAAGTAGGATTAAATAAAATTTTATTAGAAATACCTGGTGATTTGGATAATAACGTCAAAGAAGTAATCTCTAAAACAGCTAAATTAACATTGCACCTAGAAAAAAATAATATAGTTGGTTCTAAGACTTTTATAAATGAAGAAACTGGCGAACAAGTTAGAGTTCAAGAAATTCCAAATATAACTGGTGACTTTATTCAAGATGCGTCACTTCAATATAATCAAAATGAACCAGTTGTTGCTTTTTCTTTTAATAAAGAAGGTTCAGATCTTTTTGCAAAAATGACTTCTGAAAATGTTGGTTCTAGATTTGCAATTGTTCTTGACGGTTCTTTAATTACTGCTCCCGTTATAAGAGAGTCAATTACTGGCGGTAGTGGTCAAATATCTGGAGGTTTTACAAATGAAACTGCTAATAATCTTGCAATCATTTTAAAGTCTGGATCTTTACCAACTCAAATAAAAATAATTCAAGAAAAACAAATAGGTCCGACTCTTGGACAAGAAGGCGTAGAAAAAGGAGTTATAGCATCAATAATAGCTCTTATAGCTATTACTCTTTTTATGATTATTTATTATAAAATTTCAGGATTTTTTACAGTTATCACAATTATTAGTTGTCTGTCTTTACTTTTTGCAATGATGTCCTTATTAAACACAACATTAACTCTACCTGGTGTTATTGGAATAGTATTAACAATAGGAATGTGTGTAGATGCAAATGTTTTAATATTTGAAAGAATTCGAGAAAATTTTAAACATAATATCGAAGATCCTAAAAATCATGGTTTCAATTCTGCTTATGTAACTATTCTTGACTCTAATTTAACAACATTATTCGCAGCTATTTTTTTATTTGCTTTTGGTTTTGGGCCTATTAGAGGTTTCTCAATTTCATTAATTATTGGAATTATATCCTCTCTAATAGTTACTTACATAATACTAAAATTATTTATTAATATAACTTCAATAAAATACCTTGGACTTCAAAGATGATTAATTTTTACTCATTTAAAAATAAATCTTATTTAGTCTCCCTTACACTTATAATTTTAACAATTATAATTATTTTTTTTAAAGGATTAAATTTAGGAATTGATTTCAAAGGTGGATTAAACTTTGAGGTAAAATCAAACTTAACAACTAATCAGCTTAATGAATACTTTGATTTTATAGACTCTGACAGAGAAGTCTTAATTAAAAGAGAGGTTGGCAGTGATGTTTTCAGTATAAGAATAGAGTCAGGTGATAATAATCCTGTTTTTATTGAAGAAATAAAAAATATAATTGATCAAAACCCGGATATTGAAATATTACTCTCTGAGTATATAGAACCAACTTTTAGTGAAGAACTTATAAAAAATTCTATTTATGCTTTAGCATCTTCTTTGTTGGTAATAGCTGTTTATGTTTGGATAAGGTTTGATTGGCAGTTTGCAGCATCAGGTATATTCGCATTATTACATGATGTTTTTGTAGCTATAGGCTTTATGTCATTATTTAATATTGAATTTAATTTAACAATGATAGCAGCTTTGCTACTAATTGCAGGTTACAGCATAAACGATACTATAGTTTTATTTGATCGGCTTAGAAGTTTAACTTCAAACGAGGAAAATAAAGATAATTTTGAAACTAATGTTAACAACTCAATTAAATTAAATCTTCGAAGAACTATATTGACAAGTTTTACAACTATATTGGCATTATTATGTCTGGTTTTTCTAGCACCTGTCAATTTAACTGAAATGCCAATAGTTTTTATTTTTGGAGTTTTGATTGGAACTTTCTCTTCTTTATTTCTGGTGCTTGGAATAGTGGGGGATTTGAATTATGAAGCAGTGCTTAAAGCAAGAGACTCTTGATATTTTTTTAAATAAATACCTGTTTGATTATTTTTATTCTTAATGAGATCCTTTGGTTTACCTTCAAATAAAATATTCCCACCTTTTTCTCCACCCTCAGGTCCTAGATCTATAATCCAATCACTCGTGTTAATAACATCTAAGTTGTGTTCTATTACAATTACAGTATTTCCGTAAGAAACTAATTTATGAAGTATCTCTAAAAGTTTCTTTATATCATCAAAGTGAAGTCCAGTTGTAGGTTCATCTAAAATATAAAGTGTTTTGCCAGTTTGACGTTTTGATAATTCTTTAGAGAGTTTAATCCTTTGAGCTTCTCCACCGGATAGTGTTGTTGCTGATTGACCAATAGAAATATACCCTAAACCAACATCTTTTAGTGTTTTAAGCTTTGAATATACTTGTGGATTATTAATAAAAAATTCTTCAGCATCATCTACTGTCATTGATAAAATATCATTAATATTTTTTTTATTGTATTGAATACTTAATGTTTCCTTATTATACCTTCTTCCGTTACAAACTTCACATTTAACATATACAGGAGCTAAAAAATGCATTTCAATTTTTTTTAATCCATCACCCTCACAACTCTCACACCTACCTCCTTTAACATTAAATGAAAATCTGCCAGGCTTAAAACCTTTAACTTTAGCCTCTGGTAAATTTGCAAACCATTCTCTTATTGGTGTAAAAAGCCCAACATAGGTAGCTGGGTTAGATCTAGGTGTTCTTCCAATCGGTGATTGATCGATATTTATAACTTTATCAATATTTTCTATACCTTTGATGTCCTCATAAGGGAGTGTTTTTATAATTTTTTCATAAATTCTGTTATTAGTAGCTCCATACAAAGTCTCATTAATTAATGTTGACTTTCCACTTCCAGATACACCAGTAACAGTTATAAACTTACTTAAAGGAAATTTTACACTCACATCTTTTAAATTATTCCCATTTGCCTTTTTAATTTCAATAAATTGTTTTGATGGAATTTTATTAAGAGTGGGCGGATACCTACCAATTAATCCTCTTATATAGCTACTAGTTAAACTATCTTTACTATTTAGTATTTTGTTAAATTCTCCGTTAGCTACAATAGATCCACCATTGATACCCGCATGCTTACCGATATCAACTACATAATCTGCCTCTCTTATAATATCCTCATCATGCTCAACGACTATTATTGTGTTTCCTAAATCTCTTAAATTCTTAAGAGTATTTATTAGTTTTTGATTATCTCTTTGATGAAGTCCTATTGATGGTTCATCTAATACATATGTAACTCCAGTTAAACCAGACCCAATTTGACTTGCTAATCGAATTCTTTGAGATTCTCCACCAGATAGAGTAGAACTTTTTCTCGATAAACTTAGGTAATTCAAACCAACTTCATTTAAAAAATTTAATCTAGAATAGATTTCTTTTTTTAATGGAGCTGCTATTAGTTTTTCCTGATCATTTAATTCATTTTCAAATTCATTAATCCACTTCAAAGAATTAGCTATGCTTAAAGAAGTAAAGTCAGAAATGGTTATGTTATTAATCTTAACACATAGTGCTTTTTCATTTAGTCTTTTTCCATCACAGACATGACAAGTTTTTGAGTTTCTAAATTTTTCAAGCTCCCATTGCCTCCACCAACTTGATGAGCCATCATAGATATCGTCCATAATATTTATTAAACCATCAAATTGTCTTCCACCAAAAAGAACCTCATTTTGAAAAGATTTAGGTATTTTAGACCAAATAACATTTTCTAATTTCTTTGCGTTAAACATTTTTTTTAGCTTTGGAAATATTCGTGATTTTGATCTTTCTGACCAAAAATTTATTGCTCCATCATTAAATGATAAATTTTTATCTGGTATCAATATATCTTCATCAAATGTATCTATTTCACCAAGACCGTCACATGTTTTACAAGCTCCATATGGATTATTAAAACTAAATAATCTGGGTTCTATTTCATCAATACTAAATCCACTTACGGGGCACATGAATTTATCAGACAATGTAATTATTTCATTATCATCAATATTAAATACCTCTACACTTCCTTCACTTTCTTTTAAACTAATTTCAATACTATTTGCTAATCTATCTCTATTATCTTTTGATGGTACTATTCTATCAATTACAACACTAATAGAATGTTTAAAGTTTTTGCTTAATTCGGGTAATTCTTCTTTTTGATAAAGTTTGTTATTAATCAAAAATCTCTCGTAACCTTTTTTAAAATATTCCTCAAATAGTTTTTTATACTCTCCTTTTCTCCCTTTAATTAACGGAGACATAATCATTATTTTTTTTGAATTAAATTTGTAATTAACTTCATCTATCATTTCTGAGCTAGTTAAGCCTTTGATTGGTTTTCCAGTTGCGGGTGAGTAGGGTACACCAACTCTTGAGAATAGAACTCTTAAATAATCATAAATTTCTGTAACTGTTCCTACTGTTGATCTAGGGTTTTTTGAAGTTGTTTTTTGATCAATTGAAATAGCAGGAGACAAACCTTCTATTTTATCAACCTTAGGTTTATCCATCATATCTAAAAACTGACGAGCATAAGCACTTAGTGATTCGATATACTTTCTCTGTCCTTCTGCATAAATTGTATCGAAGGCTAATGTTGATTTACCAGACCCACTTACACCAGTTATTACAACGAGTTTGTTTTTTGGTAAATTTAAATTTATATTTTTTAAATTATGTTCATGGGCATTATGAACAATAATGTGAGTAAGTGGTGAATGTTTATCCATTAAATTAGATATCAATTAAAGGGCTTTTAATATATATTAATATTACCTTTTAATAAAAATATTCATGGCTGGATCAGTAAATAAAGTAATTCTTCTAGGTAACTTAGGTAAAGATCCTGATATTAGAGCGACCACAGCTGGATCGAGATTGGCGAGTTTTTCAATCGCTACATCTACGAAATACCGAAACAAAGATACCCAACAGTTAGAGGATAAGACTGAGTGGCACAGAGTTGTTGTTTTTAATGATAAGTTAGCTGATATTTGTGAAAAATATTTAAGGAAAGGTTCAAAGATATACATAGAAGGTCAACTTCAAACAAGGAAATGGACTGATAATAATGGTGTTGATAAATACACCACTGAAGTAGTTATTCCAAATTATTCTGGAGTATTAACGATGTTAGATACTCGTTCTCAATCATCTGTTAGTGATGAAAATAATAGTAATCAATTAGACTCAGCAGCAGATGAAGCAATGGGTGGTTCAGAAACATCTACAGCTGAACAACTCGATGATGACATTCCTTTTTAAAAAAATCATTGGCTAAAAAGAAAAAAACTAAAACAAAACAGTTAGATGTTTTGGATACTAAAATATATCCAAACATAGATATTACAGATGAACTAGAAAAAAGTTATTTAGATTATGCTATGAGTGTCATAGTCTCTAGAGCTTTACCTGACGTTAGGGATGGATTAAAACCAGTTCACAGAAGAATACTTTACTCTATGTATGAGTCTTCGTACCATCACAACAAACCTTATAAAAAATCTGCGAGAATAGTTGGTGATGTTATGGGTAAATATCACCCTCATGGTGACTCTGCAATATATGAGTCTATGGTTAGAATGGCACAAGATTTTACAATGCGTCTCCCTTTAATAGATGGCCAGGGAAATTATGGTTCTATGGACGGAGATCCTGCTGCAGCTATGCGTTACACCGAAGCTAGATTAGATAAAATCTCATCTTTTATGTTAGAAGAATTAGAGTATGAAACAGTTCAACTTAGAGCAAATTACGATGAGACATTAACAGAACCAAAAGTTTTACCATCAAGATTTCCAAATATTTTTGTAAATGGTGCCAGTGGTATTGCAGTAGGAATGGCAACAAATATTCCTCCTCATAATCTTGGTGAAATTATAGACGCTACTTTACTTCTAGTAGATGAACCAGATACATCTTCGAAACAACTTCATAAGATCGTTAAAGGGCCAGATTTTCCAACTGGAGGAATTATATCTGGCACTGCTGGTCTAAGCTCAATGTATGAAACAGGTAGGGGAAGCGTTACAGTCTTATCTAAACTTCATGAAGAAAAAATTAAGAATAGAAATGCAATTATAATTACAGAAATTCCTTACTTGCAAAATAAATCTAAACTTTTAGAGCGTATTGCTGACGTAGTTAACAATAAAACGATAGAGGGTATTAACGATATTCGAGATGAGTCGAATAAAGAGGGCGTTAGAATTGTAGTTGAATTAAAATCATCTGCTGTACCTGAAATAATAAAAAATCAGCTATTTCAATATACTCCCTTAAAAACCTCATTCAGCAGTAATATGCTTGCATTGAAAGAGACAAAGCCTTTAACTCTTAATTTAAAAGATGGCCTCACTTATTTTATTAATTTTAGAAAAGATGTTATTACAAAAAGAACTGTATATAAACTTAACAAAGCAAGAGAAAAAGCTAACATTTTAATTGGATTATCAATTGCTGTTAATAATATTGATGCAGTAATTAACCTTATTAAAAAATCCAAAACTCCATTAGAGGCTAAAGAAAAATTATTATCAACAAAATGGACAGTAAAATCTAATGTTACTCAATACATAAAGTTAATAAACCCTTCTTTTAAGTTATCTGGATCTAAGATCCTGTTAGATGAGGAACAAGCTAAGGCTATTCTAGAATTAAGACTTCAAAAGTTAACAGCTTTAGAAAGAGATGATTTATTTAATAATTTAAAATCACTTGTAGAAGATATTAATACATATCTCAAAATATTAAATTCAGATAAGCAACTATTGAAAGTATTAAAAAGTGAATTGACAGAAATTAAAGATAATTTTTCTACAGTTAGAAAAACTGAAATTCAAAAACATGATATTGAAGACATAGATACAGAAGATCTAATAATAGAAGAAGATGTTGTAGTCACAGTTTCCCATCAAGGTTACATAAAAAGAGTTTTAAAATCCTCTTACAAAGTTCAAAAGAGAGGTGGTAAAGGTAAAAAGGCTATGACTACACGAGATGAAGATTTTCTTGAACAAGTATTTGCTGCCACTACTCGTGACACAATATTATTTTTTACTTCAGTTGGAAAAGTTTATTCTATGAAAGCCTATGAATTACCTGCTGGCACACCTACTTCGAGGGGAAAAGCAATTGTTAATCTTATTCCAATAACAAAAAACGAAAAAATTTCTTCTATTCTTACATTGCCAAAAGATATTGATGATTTTGAGAATTATAATTTAGTTTTTGCTACTAGCCTTGGGAACATTAGAAAAAATAAACTAAAAGATGTTGCAATGAGTGGTTCAAGAAAATTATCTAGAACAGGTAAGACTGCCATTAAACTTAAAACAGGAGATAGGTTAATTGGTGTAATTTCTGTTATAGAAAATGATGATGTACAGCTTGCAACAACAAATGGTAAATCAATAAGATTTGCCACAAAAGATTTAAGAGAGTTTTCAGGATTAGGCTCTGCTGGTGTCAGGGGGATCAAATTAGCTAAAGATGATAAAGTTGTATCGGTATGTAGTTTACTTCATAATAAAATATCTATAGATGTAAGAGAGTCCTATTTAAAAGCAAAAAACGAGGCTAAAAAAGATATATCAAAAATAAACAATAAATTTAAAGAACTTGCTAATACAGAAGAGTATCTCTTATCAATTACTGAAAATGGTTATGGCAAGTTAAGTTCTGCTTATGAATACAGAATTACTAATAGAGGTGGATCGGGAGTTACTAATATTACTGTTACTCCTAAAAATGGAAGAGTTATTCAATCATTAAAAGTAAATTTGGATGATAATATAGCTTTAATTTCAGATACTGGTAAATTATTAAGGTGTAATGTTGGAGATAACATCAGAGTAGTTGGAAGAGTTTCCCAAGGTGTCTCTGTATTTAAAGTAGATGCAAATGAAAAAATTGTCTCTGTAGCAAGGTTAGAAGATTAAAATGTCAAAAATTGGTATATATCCGGGTTCATTCGATCCAATTACTTATGGACATCTCGATATTATTCAAAGAAGTTTAAGTGTAGTTGATGAATTAGTTATAGCTGTTTCAAATAATAAGTCTAAAAATCACCTAATATCTATTGATGATAGATTAAATTTAATCAATCAATCAATCTCATCTCTTCCAGAAAAAGATTTATCAAAAATTAAAGTAGAAAAATTTGATAATTTACTAGTACACTATGTAAAATCAAAAAATGCTTCATTAATTATTCGAGGTTTAAGAGCTGTTTCAGATTTTGAGTATGAGTTTTTAATGACTGGAATGAATAGATCGATTGATAAAGATATTGAAACTATTTTTTTAATGTCTTCAGAAAAATATCATTTTATATCATCGAGATTTATAAAAGAGATACACAAGTTGGGTGGGGATATTTCCAAAAGTGTACCAAAACCAGTCCTTGATTTCTTGGCAAAAATTTGAAATGTTCACAATTATTCTACACGGGCCCATAGCTCAGCCGGTAGAGCACCTGACTTTTAATCAGGGTGTCGCAGGTTCGAATCCTGCTGGGCTCACCACTTATAACTATGATTAAAGTTTATTTAGCTGGAGAAATTCACACTAATTGGCGCGAAGATTTAATTCAATTGTGCAATTCTGCCAATTTGAAGATCCAATTTTTTTCTCCTGTAACTAATCATGAAAATTCTGATAATTGTGGAGTAGAAATATTAGGACCTGAGGATAAAAATTTTTGGAAAGACAATAAAGGTGCCAATATTAATTCTATTCGCACAAAAAAAGCTATAAAGGATAGCGATGTAGTAATTGTTAAATTTGGCGAAAAATACAAACAATGGAATGCTGCCTTTGACGCTGGATATGCATCGGCTCTAAACAAGTCAATTGTTATTATACATAGTGATGATCATCAACATGCTTTAAAAGAGGTAGATGCAGCAGCTTCTGCTGTAGTATCTAATAACGAACAAGTGGTTCGTATTTTAAAATATGTCCAAGATGGATCTCTTGAAAAATAAATATGAAATATAATAAATCGACCAACTGTTTATTTATCGTTATAATATGAAATATGCTTGATAAAAGAAAATTTTATATAAATGGTGAATGGGTATCTCCATCAAAAAACTCAGATTTTAATGTAATCAATCCAGCTACAGAAGAACCTTATGTAACTATATCTTTAGGTAATGAAGATGACACTAACAAGGCTGTAGTGGCGGCAAAAAATGCTTTTACTTCATGGAAAAATTCATCTGTACAGGAAAGAATAACTTTACTTGAAAAGCTATTAAAGATTTACAAGAGAAGATTTAATGAGATGACCCAAGCCATTTCAACTGAACTTGGTGCTCCCTTAGATTGGGCCTCATCTGCACAAACAGCCTCTGGAGAGTCACATATTGAAGATTTCATATTGAGATTAAAAAAATTTGAATTTGAAACAAAATTTGATGAAAATTCTAATAATTATATAGTTTATGAACCGATTGGTGTGTGTGGCCTTATTACACCATGGAATTGGCCTATTAACCAAATAGCTCTAAAAGTAATACCAGCTTTTGCCACTGGCTGTACCATGATTTTAAAACCATCTGAAATGGCACCTCTGTCTGGTTTATTGTTTGCTGAAATGATACATGAGGCAGGTTTTCCTGCTGGTGTTTTTAATTTAGTAAATGGAGATGGAGCAGGTGTTGGATCTCAAATATCCAGTCATCCTGATATAGACATGGTTTCATTTACTGGCTCTACTAGAGCAGGTAAATTAATTTCAAAAAGTGCAGCTGACACAATTAAAAGAGTTTGTTTAGAGCTTGGTGGTAAGGGAGGTAATATTATTTTTGCTGATGCATATCCCAATGCTGTTAGAGATGGTGTAAGGAATATAATGAGTAATTCTGGTCAATCATGTGATGCACCTACACGAATGTTAGTTGAAAAATCAATTTATGAAAAAGCTGTTGAGGAAGCTGCAGATGAGGCTAAAAAGATAGGCGTAGATTTACCATCTAAATCAGGAGATCATATTGGCCCTGTAATTAATAAATCTCAATTTGAGAAAATACAGTCGTTAATACAAAGCGGTATTGACGAGGGCGCTACACTTGTAGCTGGTGGAGCAGGTAGACCATCAAATCTTGAAAAAGGTTATTATGTAAAACCAACTGTATTCACAAATGTTAGTAATGATATGAGAATAGCTAAAGAGGAAATATTTGGTCCAGTGTTATCCATTATTCCTTTTGAGTCTGAAGAAGAGGCTATTTCGATAACTAATGATACACCATATGGATTAGGTAATTTTTTACAAACTGAAAATAAAGAGAGAGCCAGAAGAGTTTCAAAACAATTAAGAGCTGGTGTAGTTCAAATCAATGGAAATGCTCCTGACGCTGGAACACCTTTTGGAGGCTACAACCAATCTGGTAATGGACGCGAGGGTGGAACCTGGGGTCTGCACGAATATTTGGAAGTTAAAGCAATAAGTGGTTGGAAATAGATGATAGGATTTGTCATGGTTGGAACAAACGATCTTGATAAAGCTACTGGGTTTTATGATACCCTTCTTGATATTATTGATTTAAAGAGAATTGAAAAAACTGATACTTATGGCTCCTACGCCCCTAAATCAAACCCCGAGGCAGTAGAATTTTATGTTACAACTCCTTTCAATGAAGAAAAAGCAACAGTTGGTAACGGAACTCAAATTTCTTTTTATATAAATAATAAAGAAACTGTCGATTTATTTCATTCTACTGCAATAAGTTTAGGTGCAAAAGATGAAGGTGCCCCAGGTGAGAGATATGAAGGTGAGTATTATTCTTATATCAGAGATTTAGATGGCAACAAAATTTGTGGTTACACTTACCTGAACAAATAAAGATTTATTTTATTTTTATGTCCTATTCTGATATTGAAAATAAATTGAACTCAGGAAAAATTATTATTCTTGATGGTGGAATGGGTGCTGAGCTAGAAAAACTCGGAGCATCTATGGATAATAATCTTTGGTCTGGCAGATGTTCTGTAGATAATCCTGAAATCGTATACAAAGCCCATCAAAATTTTATTCAATCAGGCTCAGATATAATTACGACTAATACTTACGCTAGTACTCCAATTTCAATGAAAGAATATGGCTATGAAAACCATATTGAAGAATGGAATAAAGCGAGTGTAAAAATAGCTAAAAATGTTATTGATAATTCTAATTCCAATGTGTGTGTAGCTGGTTCGGTTTCTACATATGGTAGTTGGGATAGAATTGAACCAAAATTCTTAAAACCAGGTTTTTTAAAACAATTAAGTATTTTATCTGAAGCAGGAGTTGATTTAATTATCCTTGAAGCAATGACTTCATCAACAAGAACAATTGAGACACTATTAGATTGTTCAAATGAATTTGATATATCAGTATGGCTTTCAATATCGTGTGCATTGGACAGAGAAAGAGACAAACTTATGCTTGGTTATCAAGAAAGTATAAGTAATTCTGAGGCATTCTTTTACGATGATTTTGAAAATTCAATTAATGAATTTAAAAAAATTCATGATGGTCCTATATTAATAGCTCATTCCGATATAAAGGTGATAAATCAAGGAATTCAAATAATCAAAAGTAATTATAATGGTGTTATTGGGGCATATCCGAATAACGGTTTTTTTAAAAAACCACATTGGAATGTGGTAGAGAGTATTTCTCCACAAGAGTATTATGAAGAAGCTAAATTATGGGTTGAAAGTGGAGCACAAATTATAGGTGGTTGCTGTGGAGTCAGCCCTAGTCATATTAAAGCATTATCAGTTTTAAAGAATTAATTTTTAAGTTAATTCTGTTTCTTTGTATGAAGATGTATCTTCCATTAACAATTTAGTATCAATATTTATACCTAAACCTTCATTGTCCTCTATTTTGACAAATCCATCTTTTATTTCATAGTTTTGATTACTAAATTTTAATGAGTATGGAATATATTCAGGAAAAAATTCTGCCATTTCTGTATTTGTAAAACTCATACATACATGTACCATCGCAGATGCTGCAATTGACATAGAATTCCAACAATGAGGAGAAACTGTAACTTTTTTTTCATGAGATAATTTGATTATTTTTATCATTTCAATAATTCCCCCAACACCTGAAATATCTGGATTAAAAATATCAACTGCATCCAAAGCTAAAGTTTCAATAAAATGATTTAATCCACATTGCTTTTCACCTGAAACAATTCTCAAACTTGTTTTCTCTCTAATGTCTTTAAGTGATCTTGTTTCTTCACCATCAACTGGTTCTTCAAACCAATAAGGTCTAAATTCCTCAACAAGTGAAGCCAGTTTTAATGATATATTTGTATCTTTAGGGCAGGCTAGATCTAACATAAGAGGTATTTTATAACCTAAAACATCTCTTATTTTTGAAACACATGTTGCTGCTTGTTCAACAGTTCTATTTTGAAGTGGATATATTTTAATTCCTCCATAACCATCGCTTAGTGTTTCTGTACATCTTGATAATAAATTTTCATCATTTTTAAAATCCTCACTCCATATTGTTGCATAAACAGGAACTTTTTCTCTATAATCCTTTGATAATATTTTATAAAGAGGTTTTTTTTCTTTCTTCCCCTCTATATCCCAAAGACTCATTTCTATAGCACTTGTTGCAGCGGAAAAGTCAATTCCACGATGTCCATCAGCTATTAAATTTGACTCTGTATAAAATTTATCTGGCGTCATGTCTTTTAAATGAGATAAAGAGCTCATTAAATTATGAATAATTTCCACAATTCCTTTTTCTCTTGCAGGTAATGAAAAAGCCTCACCCCAGCCCTCAAAACCATCAGAGTTAGTTAATTTTAAAAATATAAATGGTTTTATTTGCGACCATCCATCTTCAGTTTGTTTTGAATTAGTTATCCATGTCTCCACTTTTCTTATGAATGTCATTATTTAAAATTTTTCAATTAATTTCTTTAAATGATTGTCACTTACACCACAGCATCCACCAATGATTTGTATTTGATCATCAATAAATTCTAGGCAAGAATTTGCAAATTCATCTTCATTACATGTAGCAATAGCTTCATGTGTTCTTGTATCAAATTTATGTATTTCTGGATAAAACATCATAGGGCCACTCCAATGATCTTTTATAATTTTCAAGCCACCATAGCTATCTTGAAACCACGTGTGCATAATACCATAAACATCTCCACCAATATTTGTTAATGTTTTTATAATATCTTCAAATAAAATTATATCATCTTCAGGTAAAAATTTCGGTTGTTCTTGATATATCTTTTCATCATAAATTAGTGATTTTTCTTTTTCAGCTCTAAAATTTCTTCCAACCATCGTGTTATCATATTTACTTACACAACAACTTAATCCAACCCATACAGGTAAACCAGTTTGTAAAGCAGCATTCAATAATAATTGTGAATGGTCTATGTCTAATAACATTTCTAATATTAAAATGTCTACACCAGAATTTTTTAATGTGTTAGCTGCCTCTATATAATTCTCTTCTTCTTGTTTAAATGACGGAATAAACCTTGGATCAGGTACAAATTCATTTTCCTTTAAAGCAAAAAAATTGGATAGACTTCCAGCTATAGCAACCTGATTTTCCTTATTACAGTTTTTTAATGCTTTTCTAGCTAATTCGACAGATCCAGTTAAAAATTCTATAGTTTCATTTTCACGATTTAAACTTTGTAAAACGTGTCTACTAGTTGCAAAAGTGTTAGCGGTAATGATATCACATCCAGCATTGATAAAGTTTTCATGAACTTTTACAACAATATCAGGAGATGTAATTGTTGATAATGCTGCAAAAGCAGGGCTCATATCACCACCTAATTTAGCAATCTCAGAACCATTTCCACCATCGAGGAAAATTTTTGAATTGTTATTTAATTTTTCTTTATAAATCATGATTTTTTTGTGTTTGGCGCTAGTACTACTGCTAAAATTCCACCAAGCACAATCATTGAACTTCCTATTATTTCACGCCAGCCAAAAGGCTCATCTGTTAAAATACTAGAACTGGTCACACCAACAAGTATTTCTGATAAAAAAAGAATGGAACACAAACCTGCACCTAATTTGCTAGGAGACCAGAATATTACTATACCTGTGGGTATAAAATAAAAAACAGATATAAAGAAAAGAAATGAAGACATTGCAACGAAAGAGTCCATTGTGGGCATAGGTCCTAAATAATCTTTTAAAAAGTAGCCAGCGACAATGTTAAATAAAGTTCCATAAAAAAAGAAAGAAAAAATTGTTGGGAATACACCATCTGTCTTTGCGATTTCTAATTTTATCATCCCACCAGCAAATAAAGCCCCTCCAGCAAAAGCTAACCAATCACCAGCGTTTTCTGGTAAAGGGATTATCGTTTGCTTACTAAATACTACCCATAGCCCCCCTAAAGCTAAACCAAGTGTTATAGCTCTTTCTATCCCAGGTCTTTTTTTTAAAAATAAAATTTCAAAAATAGTAGTCCATATTGGTGTCATGTAAAAAAGTATTAATGCTCGAACTACATCAGTCAAAAGAAAACTCAACGCATAACAAATAAAGCCACCCCCACAAAGTAAGCCTGTTATAGGTAGCTCTAAACCAAAAGTTCTTCCATTAATTTTACGCCACACTGCAATTGGAGATAAAATTATAACTCCAATAATCATTTGTGCGATGGTTCCCCAACCACCAGTAAGACCACCATCTTCTAATATTCTTTGTGGTAACCAATATATTCCCCATGATCCAGCTGATATAGCAAGGGCAGCTGCTATTTTATAATGATGAGGGTGCCTCATTTTTATTAATCTAACAGAGGTTTAAACTTACTAAAGTTAAATATTTCCTCATATTTTTTTGCAAAAGCAAATAATTGTAAATCATTTTTCCTTTTTCCAATTATCTGCATACCCATTGGCATACCAAGTTCATCAAATCCGACAGGGATAGTAAATGTAGGTAATTCAAGAAGACTAGATAATATAAAAATTTCTAACCAACGGTGGTAAGTATCTAACTCAAAAGTATTTATTTTTTCAGGAAACTGTTGATTTTTATCAAACGGAAATAGTTGTGCAGAGGGTAATGCCAGAAAATCAAAGTTTTTAAAAATATTTTCAATTTGTTCCGCACACCTTTTTTTTTGTTTATAAGCACTATCTAAGTCTTCATCATTTATATTTTTTCCTTGATTGTACTCCCATATAGCTTGGTAAGTCATTGTATTAATATCTTTTATGTTCATTGCTAAAGTATCTTCGTAAATACTTTTTGATCTAAACGTAATCCAGCTATTCCATAGAGCTTCATTATCAAAATCTGGTTTTAATCTTTCAATTTTTACATTCAAGTTTTCTAATTTTTTAAGTTGAGACTCGCACATATCTAAAATTTTTTTTTCAATTTTATAATTGTTATTCATATTAGATAACCAACCTATTTTGATATTGGTTAAATTTTCATCTTTTATTTTTTGATTTTTAAAAAGTTCATTTAAATCAAAAGAGTATTTATCCCTTGTATCACTTCCAATCATTTCATCTAATAAAAATGCCATATCACTTGGTGATTTTGCTAAACAACCAGGTGTTGTGAGTATGGGAATTCTTGATAGTTGGTTTTCTCTATCTACTGATATTAAGCCAGGTGTAGGTCTGTATCCATAAATATTTGCATATGCTGCTGGACCTCTGCATGACCCCATTTGATCAGTGCCGTCTGCAAAAGGTATTAGTCCCGCTGCTACAGCAGTGCTGGCTCCTCCACTTGATCCTGCTGCAGATTTTGTATTATCATAATAATTAGAAGTTGGCCCAAACAATCTGTTTATTGTATGTCCACCAACACCTAATTCTGCTGTATTAGTTTTTCCAATTATAATAGCTCCACTTTTAATTAGACGTTCTACAAATAATGAATTTTTTTTAGGAAAATAATCTTTTGTTCCAGGATAGCCATATGTTGTTTTAATGCCAACTACATCACTTAAATCTTTAATAGCTATAGGAATTCCATTCAAAGTATTATCAAATTGAGTTAAATTATCTTTATTTATAGCCTCTTTTATAAGATCTCCTCTGTCCTTGAGAAGCACTATTGCATTTAAATCTGGATTAAATTTTTCAATCCTATCCAAATAATATTCCATTAACTCTTTGATAGATATTTGTCGCTGATTAATACTGTGTATTATTTTTTCAACAGATTGATCCTCAAGCATAGAGGCTTAGCGAGCTTGTTTTATACTTTGAGTAACAATTTCTTTCATTTGCAACAATGATGCTTCTTTTGGATTTGTTGCATAGGCTTGATCCTGCATTGCTTTTTTTGCGATTCTTTCAGCACAGTCTTCGGGAACATCAATTTCACTTAAACTTTTGGGGATATTTAATCTATCAAGTAACAATTCGATATTTTGAGTAAATTCTTTTACTGTATGATTTTCAAACTGCATGGCTTCTGACATTCTTTGAACTTTCTCGTCCATACCTGGTAAATTGAAATGAAGAACAGGTGGTAAAACAATAGCATTCGTCAAACCATGGTGAGTATTAAATTCTGCTCCAACCATGTGGGATATTGAATGAACATTACCTAATCCCTTTAAAAAGGATATTCCTCCCAAATATGATCCTATAATCATTGCACCTCTTGCCAATAAATTATTTGGCTCTTCTACAGCTAAAATAAGAGATTTTGAAATTAAATTAAGACTTTCTAAAGCAGCTCCATCACAAAGTGGATGAAAACCTGGCACACAGTATCCCTCGATACTATGTACAAGTGCATCGACACCTGTCCACGCTGTTAATTTTGGAGGTAGTTCTAAAGTTAACTCTGGATCTACCAGTGTAAATATAGGCCTTACATCTGGATGCCATATGCAAAATTTCATTCCTTTTTCTAAATGTGTAACCATTGCTGTTATTTCTGTTTCTGCCCCAGTTCCTGCTGTTGTTGGGATAGTTATTATTTTTGGAAAAGCATTTTCTTTTGTTATCTTTGGAACAGGTTGTTCAAACTCAAAATCCCATAAAGGGGTTTCACTATTGACAGTTAAACATATGGATTTGCCACCATCCATCGCACTTCCACCACCAATAGCTATGATTGAGTCGTGACTTCCACTTTTAAATTGGTCACAACCTTTAGATATCTCGTCATCTCGTGGGTTAGGAGATATATTATAAAATAAATCTGATTTAATATTTTTTTTTGACAATAATGCTATTAACTTTTTAATAAAAGGAAGATCCTTACTTCCACTATCTGTTACAATAAGAGGATTTTTAATATCAAATTCTTCACAAAAATTTCCAATTTCATTAAATCTTCCTGGTCCATAATACGTGGTTGTTGGAAACGTCCAGTCTTGATTAGAGAGAATGTCTTTTTCGTTCAGTTTAAAGTTTTTCATTTAAGATAATAAAGTTTATAACAAGTTAATAGTGATATGAAATGATTAATTTTATTAATAATCAAAAAAATACATTTCTTGCAATCTCTGCAATGGTTATTGGAGTAATATTCATAGATATACACGGATTGATTGTAAAATATTTAGGAGGTGAGTACTCAACAATTCAACTAGCCCTTTTTAGAAATACTTTTGCAATTATCCCTCTAATACTTTTACTAATTTATAATAAAGAAAGCACTGATCTTTTTAAAAATTTAAATAAAAAATTTATTTTATTTTGTTTTATTAGAGGTTCATGTTTTTTGGCTATTAATATTTTGTATTACATTGCTATAAATAATATGGAATTTGCTACAGCATCTACACTAACTTTTTCCTCTACATTTTTTATAGTAATTTTATCAATCTTCTTTTTAGGAGACAGAGTTGGTATATATAGATGGTCAGCTGTTATAATTGGATTTGTTGGAGTTGTAATGATTATGAAACCAAATAGTAGTATTTTTTCCTATTATTCTATTTTACCAATACTGGTTGCTTTCTTATGGGCTGTCCAAGTTATAGTACTAAAATTTATACCAGATAATTTTACTACAGGAAAAATTCAATTTTATTCTCTCTTTTCATCTTTTCTTGGTTCGTTAATATTTATTTTTTTTACAACTGGTCATACACATATCGAGAGTAATGCTGACTTTTTAATTTTATCATTAATTGGTATTTTTGGAGGAACTGCTGCAATACTATTTATTTACTCATATAGGTTAATAGCAGCTAGTAAAATCGCAGTTTTTGAATATTTAGCAATACCCTCATCTTTTATTCTAGCCTGGATATTTTTTGGTGAAGCACCTTTTGATCAACTTTTCCCTGGAGTTTTATTAATAGTTTTTGCAGGAATGATTATTATTTGGAGAGATAAAAACAAGAAAATTAATAAACCAAATTAAATGATTAGTTCATTTAGATTTCATAGACTTCATAACAATTGTTCGATCAATTTCTCCAACTAGCTCTCCAGATTGGGAATTTATTATAGGGTAGGCCGTATCATCTTCACAAATCTGGTCAATTAATGTTTCAATTTTAGCATTTTCATCTATGCATTTTGTTTTATCTGAAAATAATTTTTTTGACTCATCAGAACATTCCTTACGCATAACTTTTCCTGCGCTTAATACTTTATATTTTGGAACATCTTCACAAAAATCTTTAACGTATTTATCAACTGGATTTGCCACAATTTCTTCAGGTGTTCCAACTTGAGAAATCTCTCCATCTTTCATAATAGCAATATGATCTCCCATTTTTATTGCCTCTAAAAAATCATGAGTAATAAAAACCATAGTTCGTTGTAATTTTTTTTGAATGTCTAAGAGTTCATCTTGCATTTCTCTTCTAATCAATGGGTCTAAAGCAGAAAATGGCTCATCAAATATTAAGATTTCTGGCTCAACTGCCATCGCACGTGCTAAACCAACTCTTTGTTGCATTCCACCTGATAGCTCTCTTGGATAATTATTATGCCAACCTTTTAAACCAACTAGATTTAAAGACTCTGTAGCCTTGTCTAATCTTTCTTGTTTTTTTTCTCCTCTAATTTCTAAACCATAAGAAATATTTTCAAGAACTGTCCGATGTGGAAAAAGTCCAAAGTGTTGAAATACCATACTCATTTTATTTCTTCTAAGATCAAGAAGGCTATTTCTACTAATTTTTGTAATGTCAATATCATCAATAATTACCGATCCAGATGTAGGTTCAATTAATCTAGTTAAACATCTAACTAAAGTTGATTTTCCACTACCTGATAATCCCATTACAACAAATGTTTCACCTTTTTGAATGGAAAAGCTGACATCTTTGACAGCTACTACATGTCCGGTTTTTTCTTGTACTTCGTCTCTACTTAAATTTGGATCTAAATTGTCTAAAATTCTTTTTTCATCATTACCAAAAATTTTCCATATATTTGAGCAAATAATTTTATCCATATTATCCTAGTATAAGGCTATTATAATTGTGAATTAATACTATTAAAATAAAATTATTTTTATAAATTCTTATATAGTTGAATAAATATAATTAAATATGTCTTTAGATCAAAATATAGCTACTAAAAATAAATTAAATAAAAATATAATTTTTTACTTAAGTATTTTTATCATTGGGGCAGTAGCTTATTATCTATCGATTATTAATGAGGACCCTACTGTATTTCCTAAATCTATTACTGATGAATTTAAATTTACCGCATGGATAAATGCCGGAGAAGATTATTTAAAAGATAACTATAGATGGATAACGAGATTATTTGCCTCTTTTTTACAAGCTGGTTACATGGCATTGGAAAATTTCTTTGTTGAGTCTCCGTGGATTTTAATAATGTCTTTAATGGCTCTTCCAGCTTTAGCATATGGTGGTATTAAACTTGCTCTATTTTGTATGTTTACAGTTTATTTCTGGGGTGCAGTTGATATGTGGGAAGTCTCAATGCAAACATTAGCATTAATGGGCTTATCAGTAATTTTATCTGTAATTTTTGGAGTTATCCTAGGGATACTCAGTTCTCAAAGTGATAGATTTGAAAATTTTTTAAAGCCTATCTTGGACACCATGCAAGTCATGCCTGCCTTTGTATATTTATTCCCTGCTATGTTCTTTTTTGGAATTGGCGGTGCTCCAGCAATACTTGCTACACTAATTTATGCTATGCCTCCAATTATTAGGTTAACAAATTTAGGGATAAGACAAGTATCTAAAGAAACAATAGAGTCAGCTGAGTCTTTTGGATCTAATAAATTTCAGCTTTTATTTAAAATTAAAATACCGATGGCCTTACCAAGTATCATGATGGGTGTTAATCAAACAATTATGATGGCTTTAGCTTTAGTTGTTCTTGCAACTTTTATTGGTGCCGAAGGTTTAGGTGGTCAAGTATGGCAAGCAATTAGAAAATTAGATGTTGGTTGGGCGATGGAAGGGGGCTTGTGTATTTTATTTATGGCAATAATGTTTGATAGAATAAGTAGTGCTATTAGTAAAGAAAAAGAAACCTTACCTGATGATGTAAAAAAATTTTACTTATTGCCGCAAAATTTACACAGAAACCCTTTAGCAAACTTGATTGAATTACCTTTGAGAATATCTGTAAAGCTCATAAATATATTTTTTACAACTATTGTTAATATTTTTGCTAGTTTAATTGCTAGCTTTATTTCTTTTTTTAATAAGTCTCAAAAAGGTTCAGTTAAAAATTTTATAAACCAACGATATTTTTTATTTTCATCATTTTTAATTTTTATCTTTATTTATATTTTTGATGCATACATTTATAGTATAGGAACTTTTCCAGAAACTTGGGCAATTGATATTCAAAAACCAATAGAAGATACTGTCAAGGCAATGACTCTTGATCCTGGTTTTATATCATTTGCAAAAGGCATGAAGTATTTTGTTTACTTATATTTGCTAAACCCATTAAATTTATTTCTAACTCAGATACCTTGGTGGTATACAATGATTGTTTTTATCCTAATAGGATATGTGACAGTTGGAATAAAGTTTGCCACCATCACCGCAATATTATTAGCCTTTATTGGAGCTACAGGTATGTGGGTGCATTCAATGATTACGCTATCTTCAGTATTAGTTTCAGTTTTAATTTGTTTTGTAATAGGAGTACCACTTGGAGTAATAGCATCCTACAATAAATGGTACAGAGATATCCAAAATGTTGTTTTAGATGCAATGCAAACTTTGCCCTATTTTTGTTATTTAATTCCTGTCTTAATGTTTTTTGGAGGAAATATAGTATCTGCAGTTATTGCAACAGTTATATATTCTGTACCACCAATAATAAGATTAACAGCTCTTGGGTTGTCACAAGTTTCAGGGAGCTATTCAGAGGTATCTAAATCTTTTGGAGGAACAGGTATTCAAACTTTAAATAAAGTAAAATTTCCACTAGCTGTTCCCAGTCTCGTCATGGGTTTTAATCAAACTGTAATAATGGCTTTTGCAATGCAAATTGTTACACCATTGATTGGAGGAAAAGGTCTAGGACTCCAAGTATTTAATGCACTTCAAAGATCAGATACAGGAAGAGGTCTATCAGCCGGTTTAGCTATCGTTCTTCTAGCTATTATCATCGATAGGATAACCCACGCCTGGACTAAGAAACAAAGACAAGCCCTTGGATTAGATAATTCCTAATGGGTTTTAAGAAAGATCTTCCCTTAACTAGTTCGCATTGGGGAACTTATAGAGCAAAAGTAAATAATGGGAAAGTCACAGAATTAATTGGATGGGAAAATGATAAAGATCCATCACCAATAGGCCCAGGTATTTTAGACATTCACGATAATCAAACGCGAATTGATAAGCCTATGATCAGAAAAAGTTGGATTGATAATGGACCAGGAACAAACAATAACTTAAGGGGGATAGATCCTTTTGTGGCTGTATCTTGGGATGAAGCTGAAAATATAGTAGCCAAAGAATTAAACAGAGTAAGAGAAAACTTTGGTAATTCCTCAATATTTGGTGGATCTTATGGCTGGGCTAGTGCTGGAAGATTTCATCATGCTCAAAGCCAACTACATCGTTTTTTAAATTGCATAGGTGGCTACACAAGATCAAAGTTTACTTACAGTTTTGCAGCAGCAGAAGCAATGGTTCCCCATATACTTGGAAGCTATAGAGCCTTTCTTGATACCTGTACTAGTTGGGACTCAATCGAAGAAAACACAGAACTATTTGTATGTTTTGGAGGGATTCCTCTAAAAAATGGTCAAATAGCTCAAGGTGGAACTGGAAGTCATAATCAAAAAGAAAAACTTATTAGTTCTGCTAAAGCTGGCATAAGATTTGTAAATTTGAGTCCACTTAAAAGTGACTTGTTAGACGAAGTTAAAGGAAAGTGGTTACCTTTAAGACCTAATACTGATGTAGCAATTATGCTCGGTCTAGCACACACACTATACAAAGAAAATTTATATAGTGAAATATTTATTGAAAAATACACAGAAGGATTTGATATTTTCTTACCATATCTTTTAGGAGATTTAGATGGAGTTGTAAAAGATGCTAATTGGGCTTCAGAAATAAGTGAAATCTCATCAGATGAAATTATCTCTTTGGCAAGAGACATGTCCTCAAAGCGAACTATGATATCTGTTAGTTGGTCTTTAACTCGCCAAGATCATGGTGAACAGCCTTTTTGGGCAGCAATTATGTTGGCATCAATGTTGGGTCAAATAGGTTTACCAGGTGGTGGTTTTGGATTTGGTTATAGTGCAACTAATCACATTGGTGGGCAGTTTTCTATTATTCCTGGCGCTGCTTTTCCACAATCTGACAATAAAATTGATAATTTTATCCCAGTTGCAAGGATTAGTGATTTACTTTTAAATCCGGGTGAAACTTTTCATTTTGATGGCAAGGAGTATGAATATCCTGATATTAAATTAATTTATTGGGCAGGTGGAAATCCATTTCATCATCATCAAGATATAAATAAACTTTTGCTAGCTTGGCAAAAACCTGAAACTATCATTTCTAATGAATGGTGCTGGAATTCTTTAGCTAAATATTCAGATATTATCTTACCTTGTACCACTCCACTTGAAAGACAAGATATAATGCTTACCCCAAGAGATCCTTATGTAATTTCAATGTCAAAATTAGTTGAACCTTTTAAAGAGGCTAAAAATGATTTTGATATTTTTAAAGGAATTGCAAAAAAAATGGATGTCGAAAATCTTTTTACTGAAGGAAGAGAAGAAGAAGATTGGCAAAAATGGATTTATCAAGAAACATCAGCCAAATCAAAGTCATTAAAAAATATTGATTTTCCTAGCTATCAGGAGTTTAGAAAAATAGGGTGGTTTAAAGTTCCACCACCAAAAGAAAATACAATAATGTTAAAAGATTTTAGAGAAGATCCTACTAAATTCCCGCTCTCCACTCCAAGTGGAAAAATAGAAATATATTCTAAAACAGTAGATAGTTTTAATTATGAAGATTGTCCTGGTCATCCAACCTGGTTAGAACCCTGTGAATGGCTTGGAAGTAAAAATAAAAACTATCCTTTACATTTAATATCTAATCAACCAAAAAATAAATTACATAGTCAAATGGATCACGGAGGTTATAGTAAATCTTTTAAAATTAAAGATCGTGAACCAATTGAAATGAATAGTGTTGATGCGAGCAGTCGTGGAATAAGTAAGGGAGATATAGTAAAACTTTTTAATGATAGAGGTGCCTGTTTAGCTGGTGTAAATATTAATGATAATATCCGCCCTGGAGTTGTTCAAATTAGTACTGGTGCATGGTACGATCCTGAGGACACTAAAAATTTAAAAACTATTTGTAAACATGGCAATCCTAATGTCCTTACAAAAGACAAAGGAACTTCAAAATTAGGTCAAGGTCCTATAGCACACTCATGTCTTATCGAAGTAGAATTAGTTAAAGATAAAATTTCACCTGTGACAGCATTTGACCCTCCTGTTATTATTCGTGATTATAAATCTAATAGAGTCATTGATAAATAAATGGGAAATTTACAAGAAGAAGCTGATCTAAATCAAACAATTCAAATTAGTGCTCGTAGATTTGAAGAGTCTCCATTCATTCAGCGTACTAATACTTCGAATATGGTTAGAGGCGTCTATGCAGGAAGATACTTTCCTATGAAAATTGATGAAGATCCCTCAGAAAAATATTGGCTTTTAAGACAAAAAGCTCTTTTATTCGATGTTCCAGAAAAACCGATAGAAATATCAGGAAAAGACTCAGTTTCTTTTTTGAATAAAGTGCTGACAAGAGATATTTCAAAAACAAAAATTGGCAGAGGTTATTATGCACTCGCATGTACACCAAAAGGTGGAATTTTCATGGATGGAGTTTTATTTAGATTTGATGAAGAAAAGTTTTGGTACGTTCAAGCAGACGGCCCATTTGAAGATTGGCTTATTGCTCATAGTTCAAATTATGATGTTCAAATAAAAGACCCTAAATCTAGAGTTCTTCAAATTCAAGGTCCGGCATCAATCGATATCATGAAGTTAGCTTCCAATGGAAAGATTGATGAAAATATGCCTTATTTTACATCCAATTTTTTTGATCTAGGAGGGCAAACTTTATATGTCTCAAGAACAGGTTTTACAAATGAGTTAGGATTTGAAATTTTTTGTGATGGTTTTAACACAGACCATTTGGCTCTGTGGGACTATCTTATTGAATGTGGTAAACCATATGGTATGCAATTTTCTGCCTCTAGAGCCATGACCATTAGAAGAATTGAGGGTGGTATTTTTGGAAATTTAACTGATATTGATACAACAATTACTCCTTTCGAAGCAGGCCTAGGGTATTTTGTTAATATGGATAAAGATTTTATTGGTAAAGATGCGTTAATTAAAAAAGATAAAAGGACTTGTTTATTTGGAATAACATGTAAAACAACAGTTCCTAAAGCAGGAAGTAAAATAAAAATTAATGATAAACAAGTCGGTTACATAACAGCAGGTGTACCGTCTCCAACTCTCCAACAAGGAATTGGTTATGTAAGATTTTATGAACCAAATGATTATATAAATAAAGAGATAGAAATAATTCTCCCAGATAATTCTTCACACACCGGAGTCGTTGTGGATTTACCTTTTTACGATAAAGAAAAAAAAATTGTGAAGGGTATAGATAGATCTATTCCCATTAAACCTGATAGTAATTCTTTTGATGCAAAATAATTTCCTTAAAAATAAAAAAATTATTTTATCTGCTGGTGCTTCTGGAATAGGTCTAGCTACTGTAAAATTATTACTATCACAAGGTGCTATTGTTTATACTTGTGATATTGATAAAAAAAATATTAATAAACTGAAAAAAAATTCATACTTTAATAAGAAACTCTTTATATCAGAATGCGATGCTTCAAAAGAAGATGATGTAAAGAAATTTTATAAACAAATATTATATAAAACTAAAAAAATAGATGGACTTATAAATAATATTGGAATAGCTGGACCCACATCTCCTTTAGAGAAAATTAAATCTGATGATTGGGAAAAAACTATACATGTAAATGTAAATAGTCACTTTTATTTTACCAAATATGCGATACCCATGATTAAGAAATCTAAAAATGGTTCAATAATCAATATTTCCTCTACAGCTGGTATTGATGGTTTTCCTAATAGATCTCCTTATGCGGCAAGCAAATGGGCCTTAGTTGGTATTACTAAAACTTTAGCAATGGAATTAGGAAAATTTAATATACGAGTAAATGCGATATGCCCGGGTTCTGTTAAAGGTGCGAGAATGATGAGAGTCATAAAAGCAAAAGCAAAACTGATAAAGCGATCTGTGAGATCCATTGAAAAAGATTTTGTTTCTATGAGTTCTTTAAAACAATGGGTTTATGAAGATGATATAGCAAAAATGTGTTCCTTTTTAATTTCTCAAGACTCCCTTAGAGTCTCAGGTCAAGTAATTTCTATTGATGGAAATACTGAGAGAATGGATTAGGTTTTTTTTAGCTTTAAATAATCTCTTGTCTCTTGGGGACTCATAATAGAGGAGCCTAACTCATGAACTATTTTTATTGCCTTTTCAACTAATTGTGGATTAGTTGCAAGTTTCCCCTTTGATAAATATAAATTATCTTCAAGCCCAACTCTGGGATTACCACCAAGTAAAACTGTTTGTGCAACAAAGGGCATTTCATTTCTTGAAATTGCAAAGCCTGACCAAATAGCATTTTTAGGCATGACATCTAACATTGCAATCATAGCTGTAGTTTTTGCAGGAGCTCCCCAGGGAATTCCTAAACACATTTGATATAAGGGTGGGTCGCTTAGTAGTCCTTCTTCATAAAGTTGTGCACCAAACCACATGTTACCTAAATCAAAAGCTTCAACTTCAGGTTTAACTCCAATTTCTTTTAATCGTTTTGCTGCTTTTCTTAAATCATTTGGTGTATTGACCGCCAATACAGAACTATCACCAAAATTTAAAGTACCAGCATCAAGTGTACATATTTCTGGTAGTAATTCCTCTACATGAGATATTCTTTCCATAATATTAGCCATATCAGTATATGGACCAAAATCCATTGGGTTATCTCCTTCACCTATATCTAAATCACCTCCCATACCGGTTGTTAAATTAATAATTACATCAGTGTCACTCGATCTAATTATTTCAACTACTTCCTTATAAAATTCAAATTTTCGACTAGGTGTTCCATCTTCCTCTCTGACATGAATATGAACTATTGATGCACCCGCTTGAGCGGACTCTATTGCGGATTTTGCTATTTGTTTTGGAGTCTTTGGAAGATCAGGATGTTTTGATGCAGTGTCACCGGATCCATTAACAGCACATGTAAGAAATACTTTAGTTTTCATCATTTTTGATAGTATTACACTTAATTAACTATAAAAAAAACATATTTCATAGGGTTTTGTTGCCTATTGATGAATAAATTGCATATGTACTTTGACTATTTTTTGCTAATATAAACTTTTAATGGGAGGGATAATCTATGAGAATATCTAAAACAATTATAACTTTTATTCTATCCTCTATTCTTTTTACCGCAACATTTAGTAAAGCTAATGCCGAAAAATTATTAGCAGCAATCGCTGACTGGACAGGTGGAGAGATTTCATGTCAAGTAGCTGTAAGCATACTTGAAGATGAGTTAGGATACGAAATTGATAGAATCGTATTTGCCTCAGGAACTGGCTTGTGGGAAGCTATTGCTGCAGGTGATATTGATTTTGCATGTGAGTCATGGCCTAGTTACGCTGAAGCTGATGAGGTTATGTTAAATGGCGACTTAATTCATGGTGGGGAAGTTAAAATGACTTACTCTGGTGATGGAAGCGTAAAATTACTTGGAACTGTTGGTATTACTGGTATGTCAGATTATTATGTTCCAAAATATTGGGCTGATGCAAATCCAGATTTTTCTAGCTATGCTGATTTAAATAAATTCAAAGAAGATTTTGCGACTATGGAGTCTGGAGGTAAAGGTCGATTAATTGGTTGTCCAGTTGCTGGTTGGAACTGTCATGATCAAAAAAGATTAGACCTACTTGGTTTAGACTTTGTTGCTGATGAATTAGGAACTGAAACAGCTGCTCTGGCTGAAGCGCAAGGTATGTACGATAGAGGTGAACCTTTCTTAATGTATCTTTGGGAGCCTCATTGGTTCTTTGGTGTTAACGAATTAGTAGGTGTAAAATTAGCTCCAAATAAAACTTGTGATACCTTTACCGAGGCAAACAACTGGGAAACTTGTGGAGCTGACTCTTGGCCAGCAACAGGTTGGGCTGTTGACTATCCTATGAACTACGGTAATCCTGATACATTTGCTAAACCAGAAAACCAAAAAGCACTTGAATTCTTTGGTAAAATGGCATTATCAAATGCAGATCAAGCAGCGATGCTCGTTAAAGTTCGTGAAGGTGGAGAGCTTAATGATGTTGTTGCTGAATGGAAAGCAAACAATAAATCTACTTGGGAGAAGTGGTTACCGTAATCCTAGAATAATCTAGATTTTTTATTTTATTTATTAGGCCCTGTATATTGCAGGGCCAACCTAATTACTCCGTTGATATACTTTGACAGACTCACTTTATTCAAATCTTATTGAAACTAATTTAGACAATAATAAAACTTTTTTAATATTAGATGATGGATCTGAGATTACTTATAAAGATTTCATAATTCTTGCATCAAAAATTTCTCACAAATTATCAAAATTAGGGTTAAAAGCAGGGAGTCATATTCTTGTAAAGTCTGCCAAATGTAAAGAGACTTTAGCTCTTTATTTATCATCTATTCTTACTGGATCAGTTTTTTTTCCACTTAATACAAGTTATACAGTTAACGAAACAATCTATTTTATAAAAGACTCAAAACCGTCTTTTCTTATCTGTGATAAATCAGAAATTGATAGCTTAAAACCAATTTGCAATGAAATTGGTTGTAGAATTTTATCTTTAAATGCAAACGGAATTGGAGAGATTACTGATGGTTTAGAAAACCTTGATAGTTTTTTTGGACCAATAAAAAGAACACATAATGATTTAGCAGCACTTTTATATACCTCTGGGACTACAGGAAAACCTAAAGGAGCTATGTTAACTGAACAAAATTTAGTTTCAAACGCACAAGAGCTAATAAATTTATGGAATATAAATCGCAATGATACTTTAATCCATTCACTTCCAATTTATCATACTCATGGATTGTTTGTTGCTATTAATACTTCTATGATAAGTGGGGCTACTATTAGATTTATAAAAAATTTTAATACTGACTTAATTATTGAGGCATTTAATTATTCAACTCTGATGATGGGTGTTCCAACTTTTTATACGAGATTGTTGAATGACAAAAGACTAGATAAGAAATTAACACAAAATATGAGATTATTTATATCTGGAAGCGCTCCATTGTTAAATCAAACATTTAAAAATTTTTATAGAGTAACCGGACATAAAATATTAGAGAGATATGGTATGACTGAAACTAATATGAATGCTTCTAATCCTTGTGATGGGGAAAGAAAGGCAGGATCAGTTGGTAAACCCATAAAAGATATTAAAATAAGAATAAATAATATTCAAAGTGATAATACAAAATCAGAAAATGATATTGGAACAATAGAAATAAGTGGTCCTAATGTATTTAAAGGTTATCTAAATAATCCAAAAAAGACAAAAGAGGCATTTACTAAAGATGGTTTTTTTATAACCGGTGATATTGGATATTTTGATATTGATGGATATCTATTCATATCTGGAAGAAATAAAGATTTAATTATAAGTGGTGGATATAATGTTTATCCTAAAGAAATTGAAGATATTATTAATCAACACGAATTAGTTTTAGAGTCTGCTGTTTTTGGTATCCCTAATGACGATTTAGGTGAAGTACCTATTGCAGCAATAGTTATGAAGAATAAATTTACGGATTTAAATGATCTTAAAGATTTTTTAGAAAAACACTTAGTGAAATATAAAATTCCATATAAATATATATTGTTGGATGAACTTCCAAAAAACGTCATGGGAAAAGTTCAAAAAAATACTTTAAAAGAAAAATATTCCTAAATCCCAAAAATATTCTTTTTTTTAATAATTTTAATGTATAAGTTTTATATGTCTTCGGCAGTTATATTTGGTGCTACTGGTTTAGTTGGCAGATATTTATTAAAAAATTTAATAAATGATGAATATTATACTAGCATTAAAATTTTTACTCGTTCAGAAGTTAATATAAAACATCCAAAATTAGAAATTATTAATACAGATTTAAATAATGTTGAGAATATTAAAGATCAGATTATTGCTGATTGTTGTTTTTTTTGTATTGGTACAACAAAGAAAAACTCTCCTGAAAGAAGTGAATATCAAAGGGTAGAGCTAGATTTACCCAAGGAAATAGCCCATATATGTAAATCTAACTCAATAAAGTCCTTCGTCTATATCTCATCTAGTTTTGCTGATCCTAATAATAAAGGTGAATATTTAAGGTTTAAGGGCCTAGTTGAAGAGGAGTTGAAAAGATTAAACTTTGATAACCTTGGTATTTTAAGACCATCTTTTTTACTTGGAAAAAGAAAACAGTTTAGACTTGCTGAGAAAATTGGAATACCCATTTTTAAGCTATTAACACCATTATTTTTAGGCCCACTTAAAAAAATGAGACCAATTCATGCAAAAAAAGTAGCTAATGCAATGTCAAATATTGTAAAGAAGAACTTAGATCAAACTACATACGAGTCTGATGAAATAGTTACGATTAGCGAATATTAAAGAAAATTTATATTGATGAAAAAACTAAATGTTGTTTACAATGATAACTATGACATTCCTCTACCAGAGGGCCATAGATTTGTTGGTACTAAATTTTCTGATTTATATAATTTTATCAAAAACTCAAATTTATATACAAATTTAACAATTCACCAAAGTAACTCAGCTCCTATAAATGATGTACAAGTAGTACACAACCGTGATTATGTTATGAGTGTTAAAGAGGGTAATCTATCAAGAGATCAGGAGAGAAGAATAAATTTACCGTGGAGTGAAAAATTAGCTAAAAGATCTTTCCTAGCTATACAAGGCACACTACAAACATCTCAATTGGCGCTAGATTATGGTATTGCATGTCATTTAGCAGGTGGAACTCACCATGCTTTTAAAGATTGTGGATCTGGTTTTTGTGTATTTAATGATTTAGCCTATGCTTCAATAACTTTACTTAATCAAGAAAAAATAAATAAAATTTTAATATTAGATTTAGATGTTCATCAAGGTGATGGAACTGCTTCTATTTGTGAAAATATTGATAATATTTTTACATGTTCAATTCATTGTAAAAATAATTTTCCATTTGACAAAAAAAATAGCAATTTAGATGTACCAATAGATGATGAAGTAAACGATGTTAAATATATAAATATCCTTACAAAAACGCTTGATCAAATTGAGTCTAATTTTACGCCAGATATTGTTTTTTATGATGCAGGAGTTGACGTACACTCTAACGATGATCTAGGTAATTTAAACCTTACTGACGATGGCATTAAAAAAAGAGATGAAATTGTATGTGAGTATTTCAAAGAAAAAAAAATACCTATTTGTACTGTTATAGGTGGAGGATACAGCAAGAATAGACAAGAATTGGCATCTAGGCACTTCTCAATATTTGAAACTGTAAGTAAGACTTATTTATGAATTTTTTTGATTAACTCTTTGAATCAACCCAAAAATTATAGCTATTGCCAATACAATCTTTAGGAATTCACTATACAAAAATGGTAACAAACCAAGATTTATTGCTTGTTCAATACCTACATAAAAGGAAAGGTGACTAATTCCACATAAAAATATTACAAATGCACCAGCAAGAATAGTAGCCGATAACTTGATCAAACCTGTGTTTACTTCAGATTTAAGAATATATGCAATCATGAACGAGGAAATTACCATTCCGTATAAAAAACCAAATGTTGGAGAAAAAATGTAGCCAATTCCTCCACCATTAGCGAATAAAGGCAGTCCTAGCACACCTAAAACCACATAAATAAATGTTGAATAAAACCCAATCATACCCATTGATGCAGCTATAAAGAAAACCACCAAAGTTTGTAATGTCATTGGAACAGGGTAAAAGGGAATAGAAATTTTAGAAGATATAGTCAGTAAAATCACTCCTAGTATAGTTAGATAATACTTGGAAAAGAAGTGTGTACCAAAGAGATTTTCTGTAATAGTTCTGCTCATCGTATGCTTATCTTACTTTATCTTCGTCCTTATAAAATCTTGGATCAAATTCATCTAATTTTATACCTCTAAATGTCTTATAAAAAGAGCCAAATTTATAGCTACCAAGTTGCTCTAATGGTGTATTTGTAAACTTTGCTTTAGCTGCTTCCTCTGACTCAGCTTCAATAGTTACCTGAAAGTCATATGACATAGTCATATCTATAATGAATTTTCTCATAACTAACCTCCTATTAATAATTAACTAAATAACATAAATATAGTGATTTTAACCAAAAAAATAGAGAAATATTTAAAATTATACCCATTGGGAATGCAAAAATCTTTGATATAAGAACAATAGTTATGAGTAAAAAAATTTTAGTAATAAACGGTCCAAATCTTGAAATGCTAGGAAAAAGAAAAGAAAATATTTACGGCGATTTTACATTAAAAGACCTAGAGGAAGAAATTTCTAAAGAGGCTACTAAGTTAAACTGTATTGTTGAATTTTTTCAAAATAATGTTGAAGGTGAGTTAATAAACAAAATTAATGATTTGGATGATAGTTATAATGGAATAATAATTAATCCCGGTGGTTTTACTCATACCTCTGTTGCTCTTCACGACTCACTAGAGATTAAAAAAATACCAAAGATTGAGGTACATATTTCTAATATATATTCTAGAGAGGATTTTAGACAAAAATCAATCATTGCTCATGCCTGCCATAGTTCGATTTTAGGAATGGGCAAAAATGGTTATATTTATGCCTTAAGGCACATAGTTAGTTTATAGATTTAGTATTTTTTTATTATCGATAACATCATCTTTATTGTGAGTTACCATAAGTGCTATTTTGTTAAATTTTAATAAATTTTTATTAAAAAAATCTTTAGTTTTAAATTTTGTTTCTGTATCTAATCCATTAAATGGTTCATCTAATAAAATAACACTTGTTTCTAATAACAAAACTCTTATCAATAGGACTCTACTTTTTTCACCACCAGATATTTTGTCAGGCATAGAATTAGCAATATGATCTAATTTGTTTTCTTTTAACAAATCAATAGCTTTTAAATTACTAGATTTATTTACAAAATTTAGATTTTGAATAATTGTCATATGCGGAAATAAAAGGTCATTTTGAAATATCATTGATATATCTCTTTCAGTAATTGATCTTCTGTTTATTTTTGTTTCATTAACGTATATATCTCCATTATAAGAAAAATCTGACTCTTTATTTCCTAAAATATATTTTAAGAGAGTACTTTTACCTGATCCACTAGGAGCCATTAAAGTCCAAATTTCATTATGATAAATAGAAATATTAAAATTACTTATTAATTTTTTTGTTTTTAAACTAATGTTTATATTTTTACACTTTAACATTGTTAAATTTAAAATATTTAAACAGCACCAAGCATGGTAGTAAATTAATAATTGCTGCTGCTGAGGACAATTGAGCTGACTCTCCAGAAAATAACACCATTACCTCATTGTTAAATAGACGTTGGTTACCACTACCAATAAATATACTTTGCAAAAATTGGTAATAACAAACACTAAATCCAATAAGAGTAATAAATATAATTGTATCCTTATAAATAGGGTAAATTATATTCCTTAAAAATTTATAATTAGATAGTTTTAGATTTTCCTTTTGTAAATATAAACTTTTATATAATTCTGATGAGAATTTTTCTTTCAACATAAAATATGTATAAGGAAAAATGAAGATTATTAGACTAAATAAATAAAAGAATAATTCACTATCTATTGGTAAATAATTAAAAATAATATTCAAGTTAATTAAAAATATATTTTGTGGAATAATTAAAATCAGTAAAACACTAATAAATAAAACATATTCTAAATAATTACTTGTTAATTTTATTTTTAATTGAAAATAAGTTAAAAATATAATAATTGATAATATAGATAAAAAAATACTTATTATTATTGAATTAATAATTAAGTTTAAATTATTATCAAATATTTCTAAAAAATTATTAATTGTAAAACCACTTGGAATTATATTTGGAAAAAACCAATTTGTACTTAATGAATTTATTAATAAAACTATAAAGTTAGAAACAAAAATAAATATCAAAAATAAATATAAATATTTTCCAATTAGTATTAAATTTATGTTTAATTTTCTATAAACATTATGAATTGACAAGTATCTATTTATTTGAAATATCAAATAAATAAATAAATAGGTAAAAATAAAACAGATTGTGATGAACAAACTTAATACATTGTAATTATGTGTATTATAATGAAATTCATTTTTCCATATATTTACTAATTCTTGATTAAGTAATTCAGGAAATTGTGTACCTAATATGAAGCTATATTCATAATTACTATAAGAGAAAGATATTATAATTAATATTGGTAAAAGCATTCTTTTTATCCATAAGGGGAAAATAACCGATAAATAAAAATTAAACTTTTTAAGTTTAAGATTTTCCGAGTGTTTTTGTAAAAAAAGAAAATTTATTTTATTTAAAATCATAATACTAACTAATATAAAAAATGGTAACTCTCTTATTGTTAAGCTTATTATATATAGGATTGAATACTCATTGTTGCTCATATAATCAATTAGTGGTATTTCAGATTTATTATAAAAATTCAAAAATCTATTTAATAAACCGCTTGATGAAAAAAAAAATAAAATACCAATCGCAAATGAAATATGTGGATATGGAATAAAATATTTAAGTATTGTGTCTTTTTTATTTACAAAAAAATAAATAGATATTAGGAAACCTAAGATTATTGTAAGTAAAATAACACTAGTATTTAAAATAAAAGTTAATTTTATTGAGTTTTTGTATTGATAAAATAGGTTTGGTATCTCAAATAAAGTTTCTATAAAAAAAATTTTTTTAATAAAATTAAGTATTACACAAAGTATCGTGACAATTATTAAAATTAAAATAGAGTTAATTAAAGTTTTCAATCCAATATTTTTCAATAACTTCTGTCCATGAAATATGAGGTTCCAACATTTTTTTTACGTTATTATCTAAATTATTATTTTGATAATCAAATTTAAATAGACTTAGTTGATCACTATTTAATTTTTTTAAATCTAATACTGTTGGATCACCCCAAATATGTGGATTCATTTTTAGAGCCTGATATTTTGGATTTAAAAGTTCATTAATAACTATCAAACTCCCTTCAATATTATTTGAATATTTTGGAATTGCTAGATAATGAGTATTAGCAATAGTTCCATTATTGAATATAAACGTACCAGTGTTTTCCCTTAAGTTACCATTGATTATTTGAGCGCTTGCTTCATTAGGATTAAACGATAAAGATATAAAGATCTCTCTATTTGCAAGCATTTTCATCATTTCCATATTATTTTTTGGATATCTTTTGCCCTTACTCCATAAATATGGATTAATTTCATTCACAAAATTCAATAATTCTTTAATTGCATTTTTATGATCATCATTCTCTAAGTTAAACTTATTAGTCATCAAGTTATAATGACCTAATTCGTACAAAATTTGTTTTAAAAACGTTGTACCATGAAAGTTTGGTAATTTTGGATAAGTAAAACGACCAGGATTCATAATAATAAATTTCTTTAGTTCGAATATATCTTTTGGTGGACTTTCAATAAGTTCTTTATCATATAAAAACACAAATTGAGATCTCCCCCAAGGAATTTCATAATTTTCTGTCGGTACACCAAAATCATTTATGAGTGTTTCATCTTCTAGATTTATAAATTTTAAATTATTAAGGTCATTAATAGGTCCATATAGTAAATTATTGAGTTTTAATTTTTGAAAATTTTCTCCATTTATCCAAATCAAGTCAACTTTACTTTTTTTATTAATACTTTCTGATAAAATTAAATTTACACTAGACTCAGTGTCACTTATTTTTGTGTGTTTTAAATCAATACCATAGTCGACAAGATCCTCTCTTAAATTACCTATGTAGTCATTGATATTATTTGATCCACCCCAAGCATGAAAATTAACTTCAATGGAAGATGCATTATTAGTTAAAAAAAGAAAGATTATTAAAGTTATTATTTTCAAAGTTAGTATTTATATCAGACTACTAATTTTACTCAAAAATTTAAAATAAAATTTATTTATTTAGGTATTATACAAACTGGAATTGGGTTCATTTTATGAACGTTATTTTTTCTAATCTCAAGATACTTTTGTCTATTTGATGATTTCTCATTAAGCATTGCCTCTTCAATTTCAGAGTAACTTAAACCAACTTGATCTTCATCAGATCTTCCATCAGTCCATAAACCATCTGTTGGGGCTGCATCTATTATGTCTTGGTTTATATTTAATACCTTCCCCATATCCCATACTTCTGTTTTGAGACAATCTGCGATTGGAGAAATATCAACTCCTCCATCGCCGTATTTTGTATAGAAACCAATTCCAAAGTCTTCAACTTTATTTCCTGTACCAACAACGATTCCGTTATTGCTAGCTGCTATTTGATACAAAGTCATCATCCTTAATCGAGCCTGTGAATTTGCATAACCGTGTTCTGAGTCATTTTTATCAAGAGCTGACTTAAAACTTTCAAATACAAGAGAGAGGTCTATTTTAAAGTCCGTTACATTACTAAAATTCTTTTTTAACCAGTCTATGTGATTTATACCTCTTTCATTAGTTGTTTTGTGATCAAGTATTGGCATGTTCGCAACAAAAGTTTTTAAGCCTGTTTTTGCTGACAAAGTACTTGTAACAGCAGAGTCAATGCCTCCTGAAATACCAATAACTAACGCTTCAACATTATTTGAATGTGCATAATCTTTTATCCAATTTGATATAAATTCAATTTTTTCTTGGGTATGCATATTTTGTATTACGTTAGCTTAATATCAAAAGTTCAACTATTTAATTGATATTTTAATTCATTTTATCAATCAATATATGATAAAATTTTATAAATTTTGTATATATAGATATTTATAAGAAAATTATGTCTTTTAGGGTACTCAAATTTTTAATTAAACACTTAATCAAAACAAGATCTGTTATTATAAAATTTGAGGGAAATGAACATCTTATTGACAACGGCACAGATCCGTTAATTTTACAGATCAATAATAAGAAATTTTTAAATAAAATTTTTTATGCACCTTCTCTCGTGCTTACAGAAGGATATATGGATAAGGATTACGAGTTAAGCAATTCGACTTTTTATGAGTTTTCTGAATTACTTATTGAAAATTATAATAAATACCTTGAAAAAATATCAAATACGCTAATATTCAGAATTATTTTAATCATTAATCCACTATTTCAGTTAAATTTCGTTAAGAGTTCAAAAAGTAATGTCGCAAGTCATTACGACTTATCTGATAGGTTGTATGATTTATTTTTGGATGAAACTAGGCAATATTCATGCGCATACTTCGAAAAAGAAAACGATTCATTAACACAAGCACAAACTAACAAAATGAGCAGATTAGCTGACAAATTATTATTAAATTCCAATGATAGAGTTTTAGACATAGGGTGTGGGTGGGGATCACTTAGTAGACATTTTGCAGACCATCATGACTGTAAAGTAAAGGGTGTTTCATTATCTGAAGAGCAAATTAAATACTGTAATGACCAACTTAAAAAGTCAGATAAAAAAGAAAATTTATCTTATTCTTTACAAGATTATAGAGATGAAGAGAATTCTTATACAAAAATAGTTTCTGTTGGAATGTTTGAGCATGTAGGAAAACCTTTTTACAAAACATATTTTAAAAAAATTTATAATTTATTATCTGATGATGGCATAGCGGTAGTACATACAATCGGCAATATTAGAGTTCCGAAAATGACTCCTGCATTTATTAGAAAATATATTTTTCCTGGTGGCTATATACCATCTTTGTCTGAGGTAATGCCAGCAGTAGAAAAATCTGGACTTATAATCTCAGATATAGAGGTTCTTAGATTACATTATGCTAAAACACTTTCTCATTGGTTTAAAAATTTTAAAAAAGAAGAAAAAGAGGTTCTTAAACTGTATGATGATAGATTTATAAGAATGTGGGAAGCTTATTTAAATTTAAGTGAATTATCTTTTACCAAAGGTGATAATGTGATTTTCCAACTAGTTTTAACAAAAAAAAGAGACTCATTTCCTTTGGTTAGAAAAAAAATTAGTTAAATATCTCTGTTTTTGAATTCATATTCAATTATATTTACTTAATGTCATATGAGCAAAAAATTATTAATTATTTTGAAAAGAATTATAAAAAAATAGGTGATGATTGTGCTTATATAAACTCAACAAAACAATTAATCTCTTCTGATACTTTAGTTGAAAATAAGCATTTTGATCTAAAGTATTTTACTCCTCAAAACATAGCTCACAGACTTTTTCTTTCAAATTATAGTGATATTCAATCCTCAGGTGGCGTACCTAAATATGTTCTACTAAATATTAGTTTCCCAAATAAAAACTATAATTTTGTGCAACAAATAATAACTTATTTTCATAGAATATGCCTAAGAAATAAGATTGAGATAATAGGCGGGGATACTACTTCTTCTGAGAAAATATTTTTATCTTTAACAATTATTAGCGATAAAATTAATAATACTAAAATAACAAAGAGATCTAATGCTAAGGTTGATGATAAAATTTATACATTTTCAGGTATTGGGTATTCAAAACTAGGATACCTAAGTTTATATAGTAAGTTTAAATTGCCTAATAATTTAAAAAATTTATCAGTAAAACAATTTTTAAAACCTAAAATGTATATTTATCAAGATATATTTAGGCATCTAAATATTACAAGTTGTATGGATTTATCAGATAGTCTTTTATCAACTTTAGAAACTATTTCGTTGAAATCCAAAAAAAAAATTAAATTAAATAATCTCAACTCTGTTAATTCTAAGCTTTGTAAGTTTTTTGAAGAAGAAAAATATATTTCACTTATTTTATCCAGTGGGGAGGAGTATGTTCCAGTTTTTACCTCACCTAAAAACTTATTATATTTAAATAAAAAAAAACTTTTAATTGAAAGGGGTATTAGAATTATATGTATTGGAAGTGTAGAAAAAGGAAAGGGTGTAAATCTAAAAAAATTTAATCTTGCCAAAGTAAAAAAATTTGACCATTTTAAAAATAATTACTCTCTTTAATAACTCTTTTAATATTTATTAAGTTGATTTTATTTAAATAAATCTCTTTATAAATATTACTGTCATTTTCAGCTCGAGTCTTTTTATAAGCTCTATCGTAATGATATTCAATTAATGATTTCACAAACTGAAAATACTCCTTTTTTTTTAAATTTACTTCAATAAGTTTAAATTCCTCTTTTGGAATAATTTTCTCTAATACAATAAGCGCATTTTTCATTAAATCCGGTGAATTTGTAAAATATTTATAATCTTTTAATATGAATTTTACTCTCTCGGTTAAATTACTCTTTATTTTTACATTTTTACCCAAAGGCATATTTTTCCAAATTTTACTTGGAATACTTAACTTACCCACTTTAATACTTTCTGCTTCAACCCATATATTTTTTCTTGAATTGAAAGAGTGAAGTTTTTCATAAATTAATGTTTCAAATAATTTTTGCGAGGGTTGAACAGTATTGGGTATATTTCCTAAAATAGAGCCTTTATGTTTGGCCAAACCTTCAAAATCGATCACTTGATATTTTTTTGATAATTCTTTAATAAAAAGTGTTTTCCCTACACCCGTTACACCCATAATTTGGTTAAATTTAAATTTATCAGTATTATTTTCAAAAAAATCTACTACATAACCTCTGTAAGTCTTATATCCACCCTCTAATAATGTTACGTCGTAACCGATTTGTTTAAGAACTAAATATAAACTAAGTGATCTAAGACCACCTCTCCAACAATAAATTAATGTTTTATTTTTTTTATCAAATTTTATTTTATTAATAATTTTGGAAATATTTGCACTAATAATACTAGCTCCTTCTTTTTTAGCTAAAAAAGAATTCTCTTTATATTTTAATCCTATTTCATGACGTTGTTTATTTGTTAATACGGGATAATTTACTGATCTTGGGATATGGTCTTCAACAAACTCTAATGGGGTTCTTACATCAATTATAGTATTATAATCATCGATAGTAGTACTTTTATACGATGTTTTATTGATGCGCATATTTTTCATAATTTTTTTAATAATATATCCATATTACCTGAACTCTAAAGTAATAAATCTAAAATATGAAATTGATTGGAAATCAATTCACCTAGCAGACTTATTCTGGAAAATTAAAATTGAAGATAATTTATATGAAATTGATTTCACAATTAAAAGTTATGGTGTGACTGACAAAATTTATGGGTATGAGTCTATTACAAAAGTTAGTGGAGAAATTAAAGATGATAGCTTCAATCCCATAATTTACAAAAGTAAAACAAAAAGCTCTAAACAGGATAGATTTGAAAATATTATTTTTAACAAGAATGGTACTATATCAAATATTGAAATTTCAAAAGAACTCTCCACTGATCAAATTAATTTGCAAAATACTTTAATTAATGATTATAAATTTTTCACTGATCCGATATCACAATTAGTTCAATATTTTATTTTCCAAACAGATTCAAAAAGGTTAATTATTGATGGAATTAACATTTATGAATTATCATCCATTACAAAAAATACTGAAAACTTAAAATCTAATAATCCTTCAATATACAAGGGAAACGCTGAAGTTATAGATTTAGTATTTCCTTTTTTTAAAGGTCTTTATAAAGAGAATAAAAAAAATAATTTAGAAGTTATAACGGTTTATTCATTTGAAAAAGAAATAATTAAAATTCCTGCTAAATTTAGAATTAATTCAAAAAAATTTAAAGCTAATCTTCATTTGAAAGAATATGAAATTCTTCAATAATGAAAGTAACAAAAAATAGATCAATCTTAAAAACTATAAGTTATAGAATAGTTGGTTTTATAAATACTTTTCTGATAAGTTTTTTTGTTATTTCTTATGGTTCAGAAAACTTTGATGCAACTTCTCCTTTCTATGTAGCTTTAATTGTTTTCATTTTAAAAATGATTACATACTATTTTCATGAAAGAGTATGGAATTTATACAAATATGGCAGATTTAATCAAAAAGTAATTAGACTCAGATCATTTTTCAAGGCACTCACATGGAGATTAGCCGCATCTACAATAACATTTATATCTGCTATGTTTATTACATCAAACTTAGATTGGACAAAATCCATTGTCATTTATGAAATAATGAACGGTATATTAATTTATTATATTCATGAGAGAGTCTGGAATAAAATTCAATGGGGAAGAATTAAAATATGAATTTCATAGTTAAAATTGAAAATAACCTTATGGAGCTTTTTAAAGGCAATTTACCTTTATACAAAAGTTATTGGATTTATTACGTTCTTGTTAATTTCCTTATTTCGGCACCTCTATTACTCGTCACAAAAATACATATACAAAATTTTATTTATACATTTTCATTATATCTTGTATTAAATCTAATCTATTACTTTACATCTTGCATTGGTGTTTGGAGAAGTTCTCAAAAATATAAAGGCAATAAAATACTATCTTTTTTAGCTAGATTAATCGTAGTAATAGGCATATCTACAACTATCTTAGAATTGAAAACTATCCTAACTATCATTTATAGTTTTTGATTATTTAAAAGCCTTCAAATATGAAAAAAAATCCATATTATCAATTTCATGGATGATGAAACACAATTAAAAGTTAGAAAATTTCTCAAAAGGTTAGGGATTAGCTCACAACAAGAACTTAATCAATTCATTGAAAATAACCCTGATGTAAAGGATCTATCGATAAAAGTATCTTTTGAAATTAATAATAAGAATGTTTTTGAGTTTGAAGATAAAATAAATAATTAATATAAATGAAAAAAATTCAAAATCATTTTATTAGTGGCATATTAATTGTTGCACCATTAGCTTTATCTATTTACGTTGCATGGGTAGTAGTTGGTATTGCAGATAAAATATTTAGACCTTTCATACCTCTAAATAAATTTGGTATTCCATCTGAAATACCTGGTGTTGGTTTAATAGTTGCTTTTTTATTTTTTACAATTTTAGGAGCCATAGCTGGAAGTTTTTTTGGAAAACTTTATCATCGAGTAGTTGATGCTGTTTTATCCAAAATTCCCGGCTTAAACTCAATTTATAATACAGTAAAACAGATTATTGATACATTTGCTACGACACAGTCTAATGCTTTTAAAGAGGTTGTTCTTATTGAATATCCTCAAAAAGATATTTTTGCCCTTGCATTTTTAACAAGTGAAACAAAAGGGGAAATAGCAAAAAGAAAAAATCAAAAGATGATAAATGTTTTCATGCCATCTACACCTAATCCAACTACAGGTTTCTTGATGTTTGTTCCATTATCAAAATGTACTAAACTTAATATGTCTGTCGATCAAGCAATCAAATACATCATTTCTGCAGGATTAGTTACACCCAAAGCACCGGAAATTAAAAAAGCTCTTCCTAAAAAGAAAAAAATTAAAAAGTTAACTAAATAATAGTTTTATTGCTTCTTGCTGCTTAAAAAACATAAGTAACTTATATATATCTTTTTTAAATTTTTCATTTTCATACTCTTTTTTTTCAATCAATTTTTTTACATATTGAAGCGCATCTATTATTAGTTCTTGATCTTGATAAACATTTACAAACTTGAATAATGAGTCACCACTTTGGCGATATCCTAATATGTCACCAGTACCTCTAATTTCGAGATCTTTTTCGGATAATTTAAAACCATCTAAGTTTTCTTTGAATATTTTTAGTCGATTTATCGTATTGTCAGGTAAATCCTTGCCATATAATGCAAAACAATAGCCTTGATTGTTACCTCTTCCTACTCTTCCTCTTAACTGATGTAATTGAGATAAGCCAAATTTTTCTGCATTTTCAATTACAATATAATCTGCATTTTTATTATCTATACCTACCTCTACTACAGTAGTAGCAACTAATATTTTTATATTTCCTTTTTGAAAATTTTGAATAATTCTTTCTTTTTGATCACTCTTAATTTTACCATGTAACATTTCAACTTCTGAACCAAATATATTCTTTAAAGACTTAAATCGTGTTTCTACATCTTTATACTTTTGAGTCTCTGATGCTTCAACTAAAGGACAAATCCAGTAAACTTGAGACACATTTGAAATTTTTTTCTTTAACAAAATTTCTATATCTTTAATTTTGTCAATGTTCGATACTTTAGTTATTATCGGTTTTTGAAAAGCTGGCTTTTCTTTTAGTATTACCTGTTCTATTTCACCATATTGTGCTAATGCAAGTGTTCTTGGAATAGGTGTGGCAGACATTAATAGAATATTTGTATTTATTCCTTTTTCAGCTAAATACAGTCTTTGTTGAACACCAAATCGATGTTGTTCATCGATTATTACATATGCCAGGGATGAGAAATTTAAATTTTCTTGAAAAATAGCATGAGTGCCAATAATAAAATTAAAAATACCTTTTTCTATTTTTTCGTAAATTTCACTTTTATTTTTACTACTTCCAGTGAGCAATATAGGATTAACTTCTTCACTATCTAAGTGATTTAATACATTACTGTAAATTTGATTAGCTAATATTTCTGTAGGTGCCATATAAGCAACTTGTTTATGTTTCTGAATAAAAGGGATTGCTGTTAATAAGGATACAATAGTTTTACCTGAACCTACATCACCTTGTAATAGTACTGTTTCTCGATATTGAGTATTATTATAATTATTTATATCGTTTATGATTTTATATTGATTTTTTGTCAACTCAAAAGGTAACTCATTTATCAATTTTTCTTGTAAATTAAATTTAAGATTTAAACTTTCATTTTTTCTTTTTGTTTTTTCTTTTAAGTATCTAATAGCAAAATAATTTGATACTAATTCATCAACTGCCAACCTTTTTCTAAAATTCTCTCTATGTTCAATATCTTCTTTTACAGATGGAAAATGCATTTTTATTAATGATTCATTGAACTTTGAAAAATTATATTTTTTAATAATATTTTCGTTCAACCATTCATCAAATTTATTTAAATGATTTTTTGCATCATTTAAAACTATTCTGATATCTTTTAATGTGATACCTCTTGTTAAAGGATAAATATTTTCAAAAGTTCTTAACTTATCCTCATTTTCTATCTCTTCTATGTAATCAGGGTGTGCTACACTAAGATTGCTTTTATAAAATGATACTTTTCCACTTATAATTAATTCTTTGTTTTCAGGATATTTTTTTCTAAGAAAATTCCCTCTTATTGAAAAATAAATTATGTTTATAATTAAAGATCCTTTTTCACATTCAATCACGTAGGGTAGTTTAGGATTGAAAGGAAAATGATGTTTTTTTACCTTAACGAGAGTGGTAATAGTTTGTCCTTTTTCAAGATTTTTAAAGTCAATATCCTGAGTACGATCTATAGATCTAGTCGGTAAATTATAAAATATATCAATAACTTTGTTTATATTTAGATTTTTAAAATAGGACGCTTTCTTTGGACCTATTCCTTTAAGTTTTTCCACATTCTGATATAAAAAATCGAAACTATTGTCGTTCATGAATAATTACTACAAAGATAAATTAAAAAAAATAAAATATCGATGTCAAACATTAGGTATAAAAGAATTAGATGTAATTTTTGAGAGAATTTATTCAAAACTTGAAAATACTAATGATGAGGCTCTAATTGATCAATTAGATGATTTATTAAAAAATGAAACACAATACATATTTGATGTATTTTTTAATGAGTCTTTCAAAGAAGATAGAATTAAGTACCTTAAAATTATAAATTTATCAAAATAATATTGGAAAATCTTATTTCTAAATTTGGCAATAAATCAATTTTATTGTGTGAAGATGATAAGGTAGCTCTAGACTATGAAAATATTCTAAATATACATTATCCCCATAAGAAAATATGTTATTTTCCAGCACATGACTCTTTACCGTTCAGTTCTGAAAGTTCATCATCTGATATTTTACTTGATAGGTCAGAAAAATTACAGACATTAACTCATAATGATATAATAATAATAACTTGCAATAATCTTTTAAAAAAATTTCAAATAAATGAAGAAGCTAATCATTTTTTAACATTAACTAAAAATCAAACTATTGAAGCTAATAAAATTCTAGAAAAATTAGTTGAATTTAATCATTCAAGCCAAGCAAATGCTTATAATAAACTCGAATTTTCACTAAGAGGGGATATTTTAGATATTTATAACAGTAATAATAATCCTTATAGAATTTCATTCTTTGATAATGTGATTGAAACAATAAAAGAATTCAATCCTCAAACACAACTTACTTTTAAAGATGAGAAAGAGAGGATTAATATATTTAACCCTAATATTGAGTTATTAGAGCCAAGTAATAAAGATAGTTATTTTGAAGATATCGTTATGGGTTATTCCATTTATACAATTAATAGGAGTGACATAATATTAAAGGAAAAGCTAAATTTTCTTAAAACAATTTTTGATCAACTCCAATCTGAGATCCCATTCTCAAATTATTATTTAGAAGATAACAAAATTAAAAATTTTAAGTTTACAAATATATTATCTAGCTCACCTAAATCATTAAAAATTACATTAAATACCTCTTTAGATGAATTTTCTAAAATGAGTAATAAAATATATTTTCATAGTGGAAAAAATTCCTCATCAATAGAAAACGAATTTCTTCAAAAGAAAAAAATTGAACCAAATTATGGTAATAATTTATATTTCTATAAGTCTGTAATCTCAAAAGACTATCTATTTGATGGTATCGTACACCTCAATAAAAACACTCATACTACAAAAAAAACGAATTTAGACACTATAATCAATTTTAATGATCTTTCATTAGGAGATGCAGTTGTTCATCAAAAGCATGGTATTGGTAGATTTATATCCATTGATAATATTGAAATTAATAATCGAATTAGGGAGTTTATTAGATTAATTTATCGTGGTAACGACAAGCTTTTACTGCCAATTGAAAATTTAAACTATATTTCAAGATATGGGTTTGATGATAATAATCTACTTCTTGATAAATTAGGCACGAATGATTGGATTTTAAGAAAATCTTCAGTTAAGAAGAAAATTCGTTTTCTCGCTAATAAACTTTTAAAAAATGCCGCTAAGAGATCCACTATAAATATCAAAGAGTTTCAATATAATAATTCTGATCTTGAGAAATTTAATCAACAATTTCCATTTGTTGAAACTGAAGACCAATTAAACTCAATTGAACAATCTTTAAATGATTTAAAACAAGATAAGCCATCTAATCGACTTATATGCGGCGATGTAGGATTTGGTAAAACTGAAGTGGCTTTAAGAATTGCATGTGCAACATATTTATCAGGTTTTCAATTCGTAATAGTCGTTCCCACTACATTACTAGCAATGCAACACACTAATACATTTAGCGAGAGGTTTTCAGTTTTTAACATTAAGGTTGCATGTCTATCTAGATTTACTTCGTCAAAAGAAAAAAAAGAAATTTTAATTTCATTAAAGTCAGGTGATATTCAAATTCTTATTGCAACTCATAGTCTTTTTAAAAAAGACATAGAATTTAATAATTTAGGCACACTGGTAATAGATGAAGAACAAAAATTTGGTGTCGATCAAAAGGAATATTTGATCAACAAATACCCAACTATTCATCTATTTTCATTGTCTGCCACACCTATTCCTAGAACACTTCAGATGTCTTTATTAGGATTAAAAGATTTAAGTATTATTGGAACACCTCCATCAAATAGGATTAGTATAAGAACTTATGTTCAAAAATATGAGTCTGTTGCCCTTATTTCAGCTATAAAGAATGAATTAGAGAGGAATGGACAAATTTTTATTGTTGTACCAAGAATAAGCCATATTCCTTTTGTAGAAAATGAAATTAAAAAATTAAATATAGATCTTTCTTACGGAGTAGGTCACAGTAAAATGAAAGAAAAAGATATTGAGGATGTGTTCATATCTTTTACCAAAGGTGAGATACAGTGCCTTATTTCTACAAATATTATTGAATCTGGAATAGACATTAAAAATGCAAACACACTAATAATATTTAATTCTAATTTATTTGGTTTATCTCAATTATATCAATTGCGAGGTAGGGTAGGTCGTTCAAATAAAAGAGCCTATGCCTATTTATTTCATGACAGTGAAAAATTAATCAATAAAACAGCTCTAAAGAAACTTCAAGTTTTAGCTAACTATGAAAATCTAGGATCAAATTTTCAGTTAGCTAATGAGGATTTAGAAATAAGAGGTGCAGGTAATTTACTTGGTGATGAGCAAAGTGGTCATGTGAAAGATATTGGAATAGAGCTTTACCAAAGTATGTTAAAAGATGAGGTGGAAAGACAAAAAAATAATAATGTAGAAATTGATGATGATTATGATGAATTTGAATTCGATGCATTTTTTGAGTATTACATTCCAAAGAATTATATATCTGATGATATTTCTAGGTTGATTATTTATCGTAAATTTACTAATTCAAAGAATATTCAAGAGCTTAAGAATGTTTTAGATGAGATATATGATCGATATGGTAATTACCCAGTAGAAGTAACTAATTTATTTAATTTACTAACTATTAAAATTAAATCTCTTACCCTTGGTATTTCAAAAATAAATATAAAAAGAAATTTTATTGATATTACTTTTAAAAAAGCAAGTCAAAAAATACTAGATGATTTAATTCAAATGGCACAAGAAAATATTATAAAAATGCAAAGTTCTAGTTCTATTCAGATCAAAAATAATGACAGTAAGGACTTATTTTACACTATAAATCTATTCTATAAAAAGTTAGGATTAAAATGATGGAAGATCAACAACTCCCAAAAACTAATGCAGAGTGGGCAAACTATTATGAGTCTATAATAGCCGAACTTACTGAAAATCAAAAAAAAATAGGTGAACCTATTTCAATAGATGAATTTTATGAACTTCCTATAAAAAGGAAACAGAAATATATCAAAAAACTATATTTTAAAATTGGCGATGCAGAGTAATTATATTCCAAATATAGATTTAGCGGATATTATTAATAAAGATCTTAAAAGTGATGCTGCTGTACAAGTATCAAATAATATTAAAAAAGCATCTGAAGAAATTGGTTTTTTTACAGTTACAAATCATGGTATTCCAATTTCAAAAATTGATAATCTTTTAAAGACTTGTAGAAAATTTTTTTATCTAAATGAGGAAGAGAAACTTAAAATAGCACCAAAAAAATGGAATCCCAATACAAACACAGTTTATAGAGGTTATTTTCCAAGTTCTGTAAATGGTAAAGAGGGTTTAGACATAGGAGATCCACTTTTAAAGCAAAATATGGTTGATTTGTTAAAGAAGGAAAAATTTGAAGTTAATCACGATATGTCTTTTCTAGATCCAGACTGGCAAATTACTATAAATAATTATTTTGATGACCTTCATAATTTAGGAATAACAATATTTAAATCTATTATATCTTCATTTTCTTCAGATTTATCATTAGCTGAAAAGGCTTTTCAAAGACCTAAAACATTGTCAACTCTGAGATTTAATTACTATCCCAAACAAGAAAAACCTGTTGAAGTCTCTTCACAAGACGGTGTTGCTTTAGGTTGTGAAACCCATGTAGATAGTGGGATTATGACTATTCTATATCAAGATAAAAAAGGTGGCTTACAAGTACAAAATAGACATTCATTGGATTGGTACGATGTTCCTCATGATCCAAATGCTTTTGTAATTAATACAGGTTTAGCACTAGAGTTTTTAACAAATGGTCAAATGAAAGCAACTAATCACAGAGTTCTTTTTAATCAGGAGGAGCGTATTTCGATACCTTTCTTTTTTGAACCTTCTTATGATTTTATTCTAGACCCAAAACATTTGGATATTTATGAAAATATCAATTATAATATTGATAATTATGAAAATTTTCTCACCAATTCGCTTAAAAAATTTGTTGAATATGATAGGCCTGCCTAAATTATCTTTTTTATTTTTATTTGCATTGATAACAGCATGTGGTGGCTTTAATACTGGTGTAAAAAAGTCAGATACACAAAAAATCAATACTGTAAAATATGGAACACTTGTAGCAGCTGAGCCAGTTAAAATCACAGGTGAAAGTAGTGGTTTAGGCGCACTAACGGGCGGTTTAGTAGGTTTTGTCGTTGGTTGTGGAGATGGAATTTTAGATGATGATTGCAGAGATGCAGCGGCTGTTGTAGGTACAATTGGAGGAGCAATTGTTGGATATGTTGCAGGATCTTCGTTGGGTGATCATTCAGGTTTTCAATATGTTGTTGATGTAGATGATACTGATGAAGATATTTCAATTGTACAGTCAGGCAAAGAGCAAATTCCAATTGGTTCCAGAGTAACTATTGCTATCGGAGCAAATACCAGAATAATTATATCTGAATAGATATAGATAAATAATGTTTATTGCTATGAATAGATTTAAAGTAAAATTAGGTGAAGAAACTTATTTTGAAGAAATATGGAAAAATAGAGATACACACTTAAATAAAGTTCCTGGTTTTAAAAAATTTAATTTAATAAAAAGTGAGTCTAATGAAGAATATACACTCTATGCATCTCACAGTGAATGGGAGTCAAAGCAAGATTTTATTAATTGGACTAAGTCAGAAGCTTTTAGGATGGCTCATAAAAATGCGGGTGAACATAAAACAGTATATTTAGATCACCCAAAGTTTGAGGGTTTTGAAGTAGTATTATAATTTTACCTAATCGAAACATATACACTACCACCCATACTTAAAACTTTACCATAATCCTCTAGTAACTTTGCAAAATCTGGGAAATAATCATTTTTACTTGCATTTTCGACATGTCTTTGAACACTCTCCATAGATGCAAATTGTTCATTTATTGTAAATAATGTGTTTCCAGTTTCGCCCTTACTAGGATCAGTAGGGTCTTTAAACTCTGGTGCTTTAGTAAAGTAAGCATTTAATAAATGATCTGTTCCATCAGAATAAAATTCAGTCATCCATTTTCCATGGGTGCTAAAAATATTTTCAACTTCAGCAGCTTTATCATTTGGTACAGCATAGGAAAGATTTATACATACACGATCAGTCATTTTTTCTCCTTTTAAATAAAAGATAATATTAATTATACATTTTGAAAATTGAAAATAGATCAAATGGCGGAAGGACTGGGATTCGAACCCAGGAAAGAGTTGCCCCTTTGCCGGTTTTCAAGACCGGTGCTTTCAACCGCTCAGCCATCCTTCCGATGTCTTAAACGTCTAGAATGTATATATTACGTTATTTTTAAATCAATCGTAATTTTATGATATTAGTTGATATATTCTTTGACTACTCATGTTATGTTTTTAAGTGATTTTAGGTAATCTTCCAACATTAACCTTTTTTTATATTTTATTAGTATATTTCATTGGTGGCATTACCCAAGGTATACTTGGTGTCGGATTAATCACAGTTGTAATTTCTTTACTCTCATTTGTCGTGGATGTAAAAGAAACGATAGCTCTTGTGATAATACCAACAATTATTACTAGTTTTTTTCAAATGATAAATGGAAATAATTTGAGAAATATTTCTATTGATACGAAATTTTTTTTAATTTTTTCAACTCTAATCATCATTCCAGGAGTAATTTTACTTAAAACACTTCAATCGGATTTAATTTTAATATTCATAGCTATTTTGCTATTTATTAATTCTACTCTTTTTTTATCAAATAGAATTATTTCAATACCTAATCATAAAAGTTCAATAATTCAATCTATAACAGGATCTTTTAATGGATTTATTATTGGTCTAACAAGTATTTATACCATGCCTTTTGTATTTTTATTACAATCACTAAAATACGATAAAGAAAAAACTGTTCAATTTATGGGATTGGCTTTTTTACTTTATAGTTTAATGCAATTTTTTTCTTTTATATTTTTAAAGCTAATTGATATAAGCACAATAATTCCTTCATTAATTGTATCCATACCAGTTGTAATAGGTTTTTTCTTAGGAAAAATAATTAGAAGATACGTTTCAGAAATATTATTTAAAAAGTTATTTTATATTATGTTATTACTGATGAGTGGGATAATTTTACTTAATGGTGTTTTGTAATTGAAATTAACTAATTACCAGTGGTTCCGTCTATTCTATTAGTGCTGTAAATAGCACCTAACATAAATACAACAACTGAAGCTGGAAATAAAAGATAACCAATTGTGTATGTATCTGGATAATACTGCATACCTATGTAAAGAATTATTGCTTGGAGTAGGCAAAGTAATAGAAAAATATAATTTGTTCCAATTCTACTTAATAGAACAGCCAAAGGTTTTAATACAACTATAGCTGCTGCACACACAAAAATGATTGCAGGAATAACATTTAAAGATAAGCCCATTGACTCGGCATATGTATAATCCTCTAGAGACTCCCAAGGCAATACCATAGATAGAAACATCATAACAATAGCTGAATAAATAAATTTTTTGCCTGTATTAGTCAAAATCATATGATATTTATAACAAAAACGGGCTTTTTAGCAAAATTATTATGAGATTAGATAACTGCTTAAATTTTAAAGATTTTAGGAAGTTAGCCAAAAAAAAACTTCCATCTCCCGTATTCCATTATATCGATGGTGCTGCAGATGATGAAGTAACATATAGAAGAAATACATCGGCCTTTGATGATGTAGATTTAATACCAAACGTATTAAGAGGTGTAAAAGATGTTGATTTATCAACAACTATTTTTGGAAAAAAAATAGATTTACCTTTTTATTGTTCACCAACAGCTCTTCAGAGGATATTTCATTACGAAGGAGAGAGAGCTGTAGCTAAGGCAGCTCAAAAATTTAATACCATGTTTGGTGTGTCTTCTTTGGCTACGGTAAGTGTAGAGGAGATTTCGAACCTAGTGGATACACCAAAGATGTTTCAATTTTATTATCATAAAGATAAAGGATTAAACAATTCAATTCTTCAAAGAGCAAAAGATGCTAATTTTGATGTTATGGCCTTGACTGTTGATACTATAACAGGTGGTAATAGAGAAAGAGACATAAGAACTGGTTTTACATCACCTCCTAAATTTACTTTATCAAGTATGTTCAGTTATGTTACTAAACCAACATGGGCAATTAATTACTTAACTAAAGGTAAATTTGAACTCCCACACCTTCAAGATTATGTAAAAGAGGGAACTAATACAGCTATTTCAATTGGTAATTACTTTTCTACTATGCTCGATCAAGATATGAATTGGAAAGATGCTGAAAAATTATGTTCTGATTGGGGTGGTCATTTTGCATTAAAAGGAATACTGAGTGTTGAAGATGCAAAAAGAGCAGTGGATATTGGATGTACTGGAATTGTCGTTTCTAACCACGGAGGTAGGCAATTAGATGGTGCTAGATCACCTTTTGATCAGTTAGCTGATATAGTAGAGGCAGTAGGTGATAGAGTGGATGTAATTTGTGAAGGTGGTATTCAAAGAGGGACACATATGCTTAAAGCTTTGTCGTTGGGAGCTAAAGCTTGTGCAGGCGGAAGGCTTTATTTGTATGCATTGGCGGCTGCTGGACAAATAGGTGTAGAAAAAGCTCTGAGTATTTATAAAACAGAATTAGAAAGAGATATGAAGTTGATGGGTTGCAAAAAAATTTCTGACCTTTCTAAAAATAATATTAAATTTAAGTAAATTAAATTATCATTGCTTTCGTTGTCACGAATATTAAAGATTTTATAATATAAACTATTTAATAGAATCTTATGTCCATCAAATTATTTATAAAATTAATACTCTTATCTTTTTTTAGCTTAAAATTATATGCACATGATCCAAAAAATTGTGACGTACTTCAGAACTATGATTTTTCTGGTTTTGAAAGCTGGAAAATTGAAGTTGTTAATAGATCAAATGAATTTGGACTAGATGAGGATTTTGTATCAAAATTAATTGCTCCATATGATGTTAACAAGAGAGTCATTGAAAATGATAAGTGTCAGCCAGAATTTACTTTAACTTTTTCTGAATATATTGAGAAAAGAAATTCAGATATGAGAGTACAAAATGGTTTAAAAAATAAAAGTAAATACAGTAATTTATTAAATAAAATTGATAAACATTATAATGTTCAATCAAGATTTATTTTATCGATTTGGGGTTTAGAAACTGCTTATGGAAAAATTACAGGTAATTATCCCGTATTAGAAAGTCTTTTAACAATGTCATATGATGAGAGAAGAAGACGATACTTTACAAGAGAATTATATAACGCTCTTAAAATTCTTGAGCAAGGCCACATTAATGTCATTGACTTCAAAGGCTCTTGGGCAGGAGCTATGGGCCAAAATCAATTTATGCCCTCTAGTTTTCTAAATTATGCACAAGATTTTAATAATGATGGTAAGAAGAATATTTGGACTGACACAGAGGACTCACTAGCTTCTATTGCAAGATATTTACAAGGGGTAGGGTCAAATAAATGGGATCCAAATTATACTTGGGGTAGAGAGGTTATCCCCCCAGAAAATGTAAAATCTTTAGAACCTAAACTGTTCGTAAAAAGAGAAAAAGGTTGTTTAGCAGTGAAAAAATTATCAAAAAAATTACCTTTGAATGAATTTAGACTAATGAATTTTAAAAAGATGAATGGTAATTCTCTAGATAATTTAGATATTAATAGCTATCTATTAAGGATGGGTAGGGAAGAGGGCGATTACAGGTATTTTATTGTTTATGATAATTATTTAAATATTCTCTCTTACAACTGTTCTAACTACTATGGTCTTTCTGTTGGATTATTAAGTGATAAATTTAAATAATATTAATAAAATACTGTTTTTACTAATATTATCATCATGTACAATAACGTCTATTGATACTGTAGATGATAAAAAAATTGAAGAAGAAGTCGCCACCCAAGAATACTTTAAAAAATCAGAAGTTTTTATATCTCCACTTGATGACTACAAAATTGAGCTAACTGTTTTGGAAAAGTTTGTTATGGATGAAAGAATTTACGGTAATAATATCCATCATTCTAATTTGCCTATACCAAGCGTGATAAAACTGTCAGATCCCAATAACTTAGATAACAATATTATTGTCAGAAACATTGAGTTAGATACTGAAAATAGGCTTTCATTAAGTCAAGAGATTATTGATAAAATATCACTAAATACAAAAGTATATTTAGAATATTTAAAAGATGAATCAATAATTCTAAGAAATGTTGTTGACTCAAAAGAAGAAAGCAAGATAAAGATGGATGATACAGAAATTTCATTTGAACAGTTAGATCAAGATCAAACTGAAATCAGTGAAAAACTTGATTATGAGAAAATTAAAACTTTAGATATTAAAAATTCTAAGAAGCAAAACACAATATTAGTTGAAATTTATAAAGATATATATCTAGCAAAGCTTAAAACTAATAAAATCAAGAATTTAGGATTGTTTTATGAAGAAAATGAAGATGGAGTTAAGGTTTTTGCTGGCCCATTTCTAAAGAGTGATATAAATCTTAAGTTAGATTTTCTGATTAAAAATGGATATTTGAATGCAAAAAAAACCCCTTAATTTAATATTTATAGTAATAATTATTCTATTTCCTAAACAATCTCTTACTATTGAAAGTTTGGCAAAAACGGCTCTTGTAATCGATTTATCAACAAACGAAGTTCTTTTAGAAAAAAACTCAAAAGCCAAAACATATCCATCAAGTATGACCAAGATGATGACCGCTCTTGTAGCCTTTGAAAAAATCAAAAATGGTTCTTTATCACTAGATCAAGAGTTTTTAGTAAGTAAAAAGGCATGGAAAATGGGTGGGTCAAAGATGTTCATAGAGGTAGACAAAAGAGTAAAAGTTTATGATTTATTGCTAGGAATTATTGTTCAGAGCGGAAATGATGCCTCGATTGCTTTAGCAGAGGGTATATCTGGCTCTGAGGAAATTTTTGCTATTGAAATGAATAATTTAGGCAAAAAAATAGGACTCACAGAGACTAATTTTACAAATAGCAGTGGCTGGCCTGATGACAATCATTACACCACAGCTGAAGATCTTGCTAAAATAGCTCAGTACACAATTGAAAATCACTATGAATTATATCAAATGTACAAATTAAGTGATTTTACGTATAACGGGATCAAACAGGATAACAGAAATCCACTTCTATATACATTTGAGGGGTCTGATGGCTTTAAAACAGGATATACAGAAGCAGCTGGCTATGGTTTGGTTGGATCTGCTGAAAGAGGGGATAGACGCCTGATTATTGTTTTAAATGGACTAGACTCTTCCAAATCAAGGGCACAGGAGTCACTAAGATTAATGGATTGGGGTTTCAACAATTTTCAATTAGTAGATTTTTTTAAAAAAAATGAGGTTATTCAAGAAGCTGATACTTGGCTAGGTAAAGACGACAAAGTAGACCTAGTTGCTTTAAACGATATAAGTGTGAGCATTCCAAAAGCACAATTATCTTCTGCTAAAGTTAATGTGATAGTTGAGGAGCCTATTGCAACTCCAATTCAAAAAGGCGACCAAATAGCCAAACTTCAAATATCGTTTGCTGATAAGAATACTGAATTTCCTTTATTTTCAGGTGAGGACATAGAGCAAAAGAATTTCGTTTCAAGAATATTTTCAGCTATTTATTATATCATTCTTGGATCTAACTAAATAATATCATATAGAATGAAAGTAATCAGTTTTGAAGGTTTTGAATATTCTGGAAAATCGACACAGATAAAACTTTTAAAAAAATATTTTATAAAAAATAATATTAAATCTACTTTTACTAGAGAGCCTGGAGGTAATAAAGATCTAGAAAAGATAAGAAATGTGATTTTAAAATCTAATTTCGATAATTTAAGTTTAATAATGTTTTTCTTTGCATCTAGATTTGCATTATTATCTTCAATTAAAAAGAATGATTTTATTGTATTTGATAGATTTTTTGACTCTACTTATGCTTATCAAAAACATAATTCTAAAGAAAAAAAACTTATTATCAGTTTAATAAGGTTAATTGATAAGAAATTTATCCCAAAGATAACTTTTTATTTGAAGTTAGATAAAAAAAATTTAATAAGAAGGAAAAATAAAAGATTATATTCAAATAAATTTGATAAAAAATATTATGGACAATTCTCAAGAATTCAAAAAAATTATGAAGAAATATCCAAAATAAAAATAGGTGAACGTAAGTTTGTTGCTATTGATGCATCACTATCTGCTAATGAAGTACATGACAAAATCATATTAAATCTAAAAAAATGCAAATTGATAAAGTAGTAAATACTATAAAATCTGAGAGTAGTGGCTTTTACTTATTAGAGACTACTAATAGTGAAATTATTTCATATTTAGAGGAACAAATTTTAAATAGTTTCTACGAGAAACAATATGAAATAGATACAAGTTTTATTACTCTAGAGCCAGAAGAAAAATCAAAATTTATAACAATTGATCAAGTAAGAAAAATGAAAAAAGAGTTTCTACATACAAATGTATTAAACCTGAGCAAAGTAATATTTGTCAGAGAAGTAAATTATTTAAATATTAATGCTTTAAATGGACTTTTAAAAATCATTGAAGAAATACCATCAAAAACCTATTTTATTTTTTGTTCTAAAAACTTAATAAGTTTACCTGAAACAATAATATCACGGGCTAGAGTAATCAGAGATTTGAATTCAAAGATCAATTTTAGTGATTTCAATTCAATGAAAGAAGACATAGTAAGACAAAATCAAAATATTTCAGAGGAATTAATACACTCTCTTATTAACCCCTTCATTGATTTAAAAAGTACTGATTTTTTTGAAAAGATTAAATTATTTAATAAAGATCAAATAAGCATATGTTCATTAATATTTTTAAAAATACTTAATTACTATTTAAGAAGTAATTTAAATAATAAAAAACTTTACAAGTACCTATTAAAACTTCATTCAGATTATTTAACTGATGTAGATGAAAGTTTAAAATTCAATACATTAACAAATGACCTAATTTCAATCTATTTTACAAGATTAAATTCTAATCTTATTAAGTATGTCTAATAATTATTTTACAACTCCGATTTATTATGTGAATGATAAACCCCATATTGGACATGCTTACACTTCAATTGCTGTTGATATATTAAAAAGATTTTATGATTGTAGAGGTCTCGATTCTTATTTTCTAACAGGAACTGACGAGCATGGACAAAAAGTTGAAAGAGCTGCTCAAGAAAAAAATATTGATCCTCAAAAATTTACGGATATGGTTTCAGAAAATTTTAAAGATTTAAGTAATTTATTAAATTTATCTAATGATGATTTTATAAGAACAACAGAAGAAAGACATAAAAAGTCTGTTCAAAATTTATGGAGAGTTCTGTTGGAAAAAGATGAAATTTATTTGTCCAAATATAGCGGATGGTATTCTGTAAGAGATGAAGCTTTTGTAGCTGATAATGAAATAGTTGAAAAAAATGGAAAAAAATATAACAGTTTTGGATCTGAATTATCTTGGGTTGAAGAAGAGTCATATTTTTTTAGACTTTCTAAATGGCAAGACAAACTGTTAGATTTTTATAAAAATAATCCAAATTTCATAGTTCCAAAATCTAGATCTAATGAAGTTATTAAATTTGTTGAGTCAGGGTTGAAAGATCTATCCGTTTCCAGAACAACATTTAAATGGGGAATTGATGTCCCTACAGATGAAAAACATATTGTTTATGTTTGGTTAGATGCATTAACTAACTATATTTCAGCTTTAGATTACCCAAATAAAAATTCTGATTTATATCAAAAATATTGGCCTGGGATACATGTAGTAGGGAAGGATATAATCAGATTTCATGCTATTTTCTGGCCTGCTTTTTTAATGGCTGCAGAGTTAGATCCACCAAAGCAGATCGTAGCGCATGGTTGGTGGACAAATGAGGGTCAAAAAATTAGTAAAAGTCTTGGTAATGTAATTGACCCTAAAGAATTGATTGATGAATACGGTCTAGACTCAGTAAGATATTTTCTTTTTAGAGAGGTTCCATTTGGTAATGACGGTGATTTTTCAAAGGTAGCTATCAAAAATAGAATTAATGGTGAATTGGCAAATAACTACGGAAATTTAATACAAAGAATTCTTAGCTTTATTTGTAAAAATTTAGAACAAAATATTGATTTAACTGAAGATAATTTTAATTTTAAAATTTTAAAACAAATTAACGACTCTGAAAAAGAATTGTTTGAGTATATGGAAAATTACAAATATGACGAATACCTTAAAAAATTATTTTTATTTATGAATGATTTAAATAATTATGTCGATAAATCTGCTCCCTGGGTATTAAAAAAAACAGATCCTGAACAAATGAAAAAAGTTTTGGCTAATATTTGCCTATGTATTATCAGGGTTAGTCAATATTTAGTTCCTTTTATGCCTTCAAAAACCTCAGAAGTATTCAATTTATTTGAAAATACGAATAATATTAAATTAGATATTTTTGATAATTTTAGAGAGGTGATTAACTTAAAATTTCTAAAAATACGACAACCTGAACCTCTATTTACTAAAATTGAGTAATTTAATAGACAGTCATGTAAATTTTGGTCATGAATTACTAAAAAATTCAGTATCAGATATCTGTAAAGATGCTCTAGAAAATAATATAGAGCGAATTTTAAGCATAAATTCTAATGTATACGAGTTTCAGAGAGATATTAATTTAATTAAAGATTTTAATTTTGTCGATATCACTTTAGGCCACCACCCAAATAATACTCTTGATATCAAATCTGAGGAAATAAAGTCACTTTTAAATGAAAATATTAAAAAATTTAAAGATAGAATTGTTGGAATAGGGGAAACAGGCTTGGATTATCATTATGATATTCCTAAAAGTAAGCAAATAGAGAGCTTAGAGATACATTTAGATGCAGCTAGTGTTTATAATTTACCGTGTATAATTCATATGAGAGATGCCGAAGAGGATATGATTAAAATTTTAACTAAATACTCAAAAAAAATAGGTGATATTCTAATACATTGTTTCACTGGAAGTGAGGTATTTGCAAAAAAATGTATTGATTTAGGTTGTTATTTCTCTTTGTCAGGTATTATTACGTTCAAAAATGCAAATAAATTAAGAGATACAATTAAAATGCTACCAATTAAAAAAATTATTTTTGAAACTGACAGTCCTTATCTTACGCCTGACCCTCTAAGAGGTAAAATTAATAAACCAAGCTATTTAAAAATTATAGTTGAAAAATATTGTGAAATTACTGGAAACGACTACATTAATACATGCGAAATCAGTACTTATAATTACAAAAAGCTTTTTAAAATAAATGACTGAAAAAACTGAAATAAATGTATTAGGATGTGGCTCAAGTTTTGGAGTCCCTTTATCTCATGATATATGGGGTAATTGTGATAAATCAAATCCTAAAAACCAAAGAACGAGACCTTCCATATTTTTAAAAAAAGCAGGAAAATCAATACTAATTGATACAAGTCCAGATTTAAGAAAACAATTAATCGATAATAAAATTGATAATGTGGGTTCAGTGCTATACACGCATTCCCATGCTGATCATATACATGGGATTAATGATTTAAGGACTATTTCACTGATAAATAGAAAAAAAATACCTATTTATGCTGATAAATTAACTTTAGAAACCCTTCAAACTAGCTTTTCTTATTTATTTACAAAGTCATCTACTCATGGATATGAACCAATTTTGAACGGTAACATTCTTAATGGGAATAATGTTGAAATAGAGGGTTTTAAAATAGAGGTTATCAGACAAAATCATGGAAATATTGACTCCTATGGCTTCATTTTTGATAATAAAATAGCCTATAATTTAGATATAAAGTTTTTCTATGATGAGAACTATCTGGATAAAATAAAAGGGATTGAGTGCTGGTTTGTTGGTTGTTTAAGATATGACGAGCATCCTTCGCATGCCTCGTATAAAGAGGTTATCGATTGGGCCCAAAAAGTTAATGCAAATAAAACGTTTTTAAGCCATATGACGGCTCATATTGATTATAATACAGAGTACAGAAAACTATCGGCAAAGAATATATTTCCAGCATATGATGGCCTTAAACTGGAAATATAGTAAATTTTATCTTTTAGTCGTGGTCGTGATTAGAAATTTTTTCTTTTAAAGCTAAACAAACATCCTCCGAAGAAGCCATTAATACAGTGTCACTTATCTCACATGGAGTGTCAAAAGACATCTTGCTTGTGGTTTTATTATCGTCATTTGAAGAATGAGCTGTACACATACTTGCATAAGAGCTGATTGACGTAAAAGAAAAGATAGCAATCAATAATATTCTTATTTTTTTCATGTAATATTTTATATTTAAGGTTGAGATTTGGATTAACAAGTTTGTTTAATATTTATTCTATATTCTTATAATATATATTATGCAACAAATAAATGTGTAAATGTCAATAAAATCTGTCAGAGAACATCTTAGTATTATAGCCCCTGACCTAGAGATATCAGAATTTAAAGAGTCTACAGCAACTGTTGAACAAGCTGCAAATGCTCATAATGTTGAGAAAGGACAAATAGTCAAAACAATTGCTTTAATTATAGAAAAACCAATTTTGTTAATGACTTCTGGAAATGTAAAAATCGATAATAAAAAATATAAGAATTTCTTCAAAAAAAAGGCAAAAATGTTGACTGCTGATGAGACTTTGCAAATCACCTCTCACCCTATTGGCGGGGTTTGTCCCTTTGGATTGCCAAATAAATTAGATATATTTTACGATAAATCCTTAAATAACTTTGAAATCGTTATACCAGCAGCAGGATCTATCAATAGTTCTGTAAAAGTTCAAACAAAAAGGCTTATAGAATTAACAAGTGCTTTTGAAGTTGATGTATGTAAAAAGTAAGTAAAAACAGTATATTATTTACTGTTATTATACTTAGATTTTACAATTTTTGGAGCAGTTGCAAAAGTAGCCGCTGTCATAAAAGTTCCAAAAATAAGTAGAAAATGAGCGCTAGCTGTGATGCCAAAAATCAAAAAAGAGCCAAAATAAAGTGAAAAAATGATACACCACATCCATGCTAAAAGTTGCATAATGAGGTGTCTCAGGGCCACACTAGGTATTTTTCTTAGAGGATTCCAATCAGCGTCCATGACTCCACTGTAAATTTGCATAAACATGTTTTTCATGGCCTTTTATACATGCGACAGATGTGACCAGATCACTTATTTTTAATAATAATTTCAATTATTTCAGTTAAGGTAGAACCTATGAGAAAAATAGAATTCTGGTACTCAATTGGAAGTACATATACTTACCTCTCTACGCAAAGGTTAGCGCAGATAGAGACTGAATATGAAGTTATATTTGAATGGTCTCCTTTCAGTGTAAGATCAAGAATGATTGAAATGGAGAATGTCCCTTTTATGGCTGAAAAAAAAAGAGATAAGATTGATTATATGTGGCGGGATGTTCAAAGAAGAGCTAACTTCTATGGATTTAATGCAAAAGTTCCTGCTCCCTACCCACTTAAAGAGTTTGATTTAGCTAATAAAGTTGCAATTTTGGGAAAAGATAAAGGGTGGATCAAAGAATATACTATATCAACATATAAAAAGTGGTTTTTAGAGCATTTGGAGCCTGGATCAGAACCAAATCTGAGTTCTACTCTCAAAGAAATTGGACTTGATTCAGATAATGTAATAAAACAAGCTCAAACAGACGAAATTGAACAAAAATATTTAAAAAACACAGAAATGGCTAAAAATAAAGGTATTTTTGGAAGTCCCACATTTATCGTTGAAAATGAGGTTTTTTGGGGTGATGACAGATGTGAAGATGCCATAAAATGGCTTTCAAAATAATGTCTATTTTCAATTTTTTTGCGTTTTTAGGTATATTGAAATTTTATTAAGTATAAATCCTTAGGTAATTTTATGAATTTGACTATTGATTTACTAAAAAAAATATTGATAATCTTCCAACTCAAAATCCAAATATTTCCTAAATTTTGCTAGTGTCGCAATTTACATAAGGTTTTTAAGCTAAAAATATCCGATTTTAATGTTTTTTAATAGTTTTTTTGAAATCATAGATTTGAATAACTGTCTTGATAGTTTTATTAGCAAGTAATGATAACTATCACTTAATTTAGCGCTCTAATTTCTATTTAATCAGATAAAAATGTGTGAATACTAGTTTAATTCCTCCAAAATTTAATTTATTCTAAATATTTACGCTTAATATCTCATTTTATGTTTATTTTATTTTTGATTTAGTCAGATTATTTGTTTTTTTCTTTATAAATAGAATAAATAATAAATTAAAATATAGTTAGTAAATACAATATTTTATTATAAATATTTAATGTAAATTATAATACAATTTATAAATTTCCAACTTTAGAAAATTTTTTTCTCTCGTTTGGATCAAGATACCTTTTTCTTAATCTTAAATTTTTAGGAGTAACCTCCAATAATTCATCAGAATTGATATAAGTCATCATTTCCTCAAGTGACATCATCCTAGGAGCGGTTAAATTTACGGCCTCATCAGACCCAGATGCTCTGACGTTTGTTAATTGTTTACCTTTTAGAACATTTATCTCTAAATCGTTATCTCTGGTATGCTCACCGACTACCATACCTTGATAAACAGGTGTTTGGTGTTTAACAAACATTACACCTCTATCTTGAAGCTTCCAAATGGCATATGCTATTGCTTTTCCATTTCCTGTAGAGATTAACGCGCCTGCCCTTCTCTCTGTGATCTCCCCTTTAAATGGTTTATACGAGTGAAACACTCTGTTTAAAACACCAGTTCCTCTTGTATCTGTTAAAAACTTGCTTTGATAGCCAATTAGCCCTCTAGAAGGGGCAATAAATAATAACCTAGTTTTATCAACTCCAGATTTTCTCATGTCTAACATATCAGCTTTTCTTTGATTCATGTTATCAATAACAATACTAGAAAACTCTTCATCTACATCTATCGTTACCTCTTCATAGGGTTCACACTTTGTCCCCTCTATATTTTTTAAAACAACTTTAGGTCTAGAAAGAGATAATTCAAAACCCTCTCGTCTCATCGTTTCTATTAAAACACCTAATTGCAATTCACCTCTTCCTCCAATTTCAAATGAATCTTTATTTTGATTTTCTGAGAAGGTAATAGCAACATTTGTCTCAGCCTCAGCTATTAATCTATTTCTTATTAAAGTTGATGTTACTTTTTTCCCTTCAGTTCCAGCTAATGGTGAGTCATTAACCATAATGTTTATTGACATAGTAGGAGGATCTATTGGTGTAGATTTTATTGGTGTTTCTATATCAGTTGAACAAATTGTGTCTGATACTGATGTAATTGATAAACCTGCTATGCAAACTATATCTCCAGTGTTAACTGAGTTAACAGTTATTTTTTTAGTTCCCTCAAATTTTAAAAGTTTAGTAAGTCTTCCAGTTTCAATGATTTTACCTGATAAGTTTAAAGCATGAACGCTGTCGTTTATTTTTGCAGATCCCTGCTCTACTCTTCCAATTAGACATCTTCCTAAGTATGGATCATAGTCTAAAAGTGTTGATAACATTGCAAAAGGTCTAGTATTATCAACATCAGGTGATGGTACATGACTAATAATTTTATTTAACAGAGGTGTTAGGCTGGATCTATCATCTGACAAATCATTAACACACCATCCACTTCTACCTGATGCGTATAAAACTGGAAAATCTAATTGTTGAGTATTTGCATCAAGAGAGACAAATAAATCAAAAACTTCGTTTAACACATCATCTGGTCTTGAATCAGATTTATCGATTTTATTGATTACTACTATCGGCTTAAGTCCTTGTTTTAAAGCCTTTCCTAAAACAAATTTTGTCTGAGGCATCGGACCTTCTGAAGAGTCAATAAGTAAGATAACACCATCAACCATTGATAAGACACGTTCTACTTCACCACCAAAATCTGCATGTCCGGGTGTATCGATTATATTTATTCGAGTATCTTGAAAAATTATAGAAGTAGGCTTTGCTAAAATAGTTATGCCTCTCTCTTTTTCTAAGTCATTAGAGTCCATAATTCTTTCTGATATTTCTTGATTATCTCTAAAAATTCCACATTGCTTCAATAAATTATCAATAAGAGTGGTTTTCCCATGATCAACATGAGCAATAATTGCAAGATTCTTAATATTGTTCATTGAGATAGATGTCTTATAGATTAAAATTAACTATTTAAAAGCTTATTTTTTGCTTCAGTTATTAAATTAGATAAATAGTTATTACCATCTTTATCAGGATGGAACTTCTTCATTAAGTCATAATATGATTTTTTAATATCATCATCAGAGGCTCCTTTTTTAAGACCCAAAACTGATAGCGCTTCCTCCTCTGTCATTTGTGATTTGTCTGAAGAGGATGTAGATTGTTTATTTTGACTAATAATTACATTTAAAATATTAAATCCACGTGGATCATTTGTTTTTAGTTCCTCTAAGAGCTTCGATACCTCATTTTGAGATAGGGAGGAAAAAGAACGGCCTTTAAAAAATCCCTCTATAATATGAATTGTAGCTTGACGTGATTGTAACACAATTTCAATTTGTAAATACTTCGTATTAATTTTTGGTTTGAATTTACTTCCAAAAGAAGATCGCGAAAACAAGTTTAATATAGTTAATAATGATGAGATCCTTCGAAAAAAAAGTAAAGCAGGAGCTAAGGCAACAGGTAGAAAATTTAATTTTCCTGAAAAAATTAAAAAACATCCTAGGATTATTATTAATGAAATAATTAAATATTTTTTATAACGAGACGATAATTGATTACCAAAGAAAACAAAGATACATATAGCTACAATTGAAAATAATAATAAGAGCTTAATCATCCTAAATTAATTTTTAATTGTTTAATCCTCTGCTCTCTTCCGCAACTGTACTTGTAATATGTATATCTTATTGGATTTTTTTTGTAATAATCCTGATGATACTCCTCTGCAACATAAAAATTGTTAAAAGGTAAGATCAATGTTTCAACATTCTGTTTGTGATTTTCCTGAATTTTATCTATGTAAAAGTTAAATTTATCTATAACAATTTGGTCATTGCTGAAAAGAGCACTTTTATAAGAATAACCTTTATCACAAAATTGACCAGTACCATCAAAAGGATCAATATTTACAAAAAAAACCCTAATGATCTTATCTAAACTAACAATATCTGAGTCAAAAATAATTTCAGCCACTTCTATATGGCCTGTATCACCCTTGACAACTTCTTGATAAGTTGGATTTTCAACATGACCTCCTGAATAGCCAGATCGAACGTCAATTACACCTTTTAATTTTTCATAAACCTCCTCAACACACCAGAAACAACCACCAGCTAAGTAAATTGTATTAATTTTTGCATAAGCTGTAATAGGTAACAAAAATAAGAAAAGAAAAAGTCTAAAGATCATATTGCGTTGATAAATAAATTACGAAACTTCAATGTATTTAGACCGGGCTTACCGTTTGAAATAGTAAATTTATCAACTTTAACTATGGGCATTACAAAATTAGTAGCACTTGTCATGAATGCTTCATCTGCATCAAGAAGAGATTTAATAGAAAATTTTTTTTCCTCAAATTTAAACTTATTTTTTTTTAAAATTGATATTAATTTATGCCTTGTACATCCCTTTAAAATTCTAAAGTTAAGTGGGTGTGTAATACATTTATTTTTTTTTATAATCCAAATACTTGAGGAATTACCCTCAGTTATCATATTTCTATTATCAAATAATACTGCTTCATGTGATTTATTCTCTTTTGCATGATTTGCAGCTAGAACATTGCCTAATAGAGAAATACTTTTAATATCTGACCTATGCCACCTTATATCTGGATAAAGAGATGTTTTTACACCTTTTAGTGCTAACTTATTTAAATATTCAAAGTTTTTATTAATTGAGTATATAATAATATTAGGCTTAAGTTTATCAGGGTATTTATGTTCCCTTGGGTTTTGATCCCCTCTTGTAATTTGAATATAAATTATACCCATTTTTAAATTATTTAATTTTTTGATTTTATTGGTGATACTTATTATTTGATTTCTATTGAATTTAATTTTCATTTTCATTTTTTTTAATGAAACAAACAATCTGTTTAAATGAAGATTTAAATCTACTAATTCACCTTTGAATACAGCAATGACCTCATAAACCCCATCAGAGAATTGAAAACCTCTATCTGTTACACTGACATACGATTGATTTAGAGGTTTATATTTTCCATTAATATAACAGGTTGTCATAAGAATATCTTTTTGATTATATTAATACCATGAATCTTAAAAGACGAGATTTTATTAAAAAATTATCATGTGCTTGTTGTGCACCCTTATTTTTACCTTCTTGTACTGAGGTAGCTATTACAAATCGTAAACAACTCTCTATTATTTCAGATGAAAGTATCAACAAACAAGCTCTTCAAGCCTACGAACAAGTCAAAAAACAAGAAAATTTAATAGAGTCTGGGCAAAATTTTAGAGCAGTAAGAGAGGTAGGTCTCAGAGTTACAGAGTCAGTAGAAGAGTATTTTTTAAAAATGGGTCAATCAGAGTCTATAAAAAATTATAATTGGGAATTTATCTTAATTGATGACAAGGACACACTTAATGCTTGGTGTATGCCTGGTGGTAAAATAGCTTTTTACACAGGGATCTTAGATGTTGCTGCAAATAATGACGGTTTGGCCTCAATAATGGGACATGAAATTGCTCATGCGGTTGCTCGCCATAGTGTTGAAAGGGCTAGTCAAGCATTAGCAATAAATGTAGGCACTACTATCTTGGATATTGCTTTAGAAGGTGCTCTTTCAAGTACCTCAGCTGATGATTATTTAGTGAATTTAGGTCTATCTTTACCTTTTAACAGATTACAAGAATCGGAGGCTGATTATTTAGGCTTGGCCTTTATGACAATGGCCAAATACGATAATCATGAGTCATATAAAGTCTGGCAGCGAATGGCTGAAGCACAAAAAGGAAACGCACCACCAGAGTTTCTATCTACGCACCCTTCCCCCAAAAATCGTATTGAAAAGCTTAAAAACTGGATACCTGAAGTTGATTTAAGATTTACCTAAAGCGTTGTTTTGTCATACTTTAAACAAATCAGAAATTTAATATATTTTGATTATGAATAAAGTTATTAAGTTAAAAAAGCAGTCAAAAACAAGCGACTCTGATAGCATAAAACAGCTAAACAGTAAGCTAAACAAACTTGATAAGAAAATCGATAACCTCTATGAGAGATTAGACGGTCATATTAACAAAATAGATAAAGTTTATTCTAGACTAGAGGAACATTTTTCTGGTATCGAAAAGCTTTTATCTTTCTTTAAATTTAGAAAATAACTATTTCGATAACTCATAATTTATGACATTAGAAGAACTAAGTAGTTCTTCATAACTGTTTGAAAACCATTGCCTTACGTTATTTTTATTAACAATAACCGGATTTCTATTGTGAATAAATTCTATATTTTTCAAAGAGGATTTAGTTAAAATTGAAAAATAAAAAGTATCTTCTATTAATTTATATACACCTGCAAAAAAACTGACTGATGTTTTGGTAAATAGTTTATATTTTTCTTTCAATTCTTGGGTTTTCAACCATTCAAAATAACTACTAAAAGGTACCAAACAGCGATTATTTGCAATGAGGCTATTACTAAAAGATTTTTCGTGTACTGTCTCTGATCGAATATTGAAAAGTGTTTTTCCTTTTGGAAGCCAATCAAATGATAATCCCCAAGTTGACTGTTTAAATACAAAATTAGAGTTTAGATTAAAGACTATAGGGGCTTTATTGGTAGGGCAAATATCTTCATTTTTATAATCAAATATTGATTTGAAGTTATCTATAGTTTCCTTCTTAAAAGATGAGTGATTATCTTTAAGATTAAGCGAATATCTTCCGCACACTTTTAAATTTTTCTAAAATTCAAGTAATTAGAAATATCAAAGTCCTTATATGAAGTTCTTAGACCTAAAAATTGAAAATAGTCATCCCTAATTTTTTTTCCAAGAGAAGTATCTGTATAATTATCTAATACACCATTGATATTTTTTTTTGCTTCAATAACAATATCATTAGGTAGTTGCCTGAATTCTACACCAAGTGACTTCAATTTTTCTATAGCCACAACCTCTTTATACATAAAATCAGACAACATTTCTTGATTTTCTGACTGACAAGCATATTCGATGATGCTTTTAGCTTCATTATCAAAAGAGTTCCATTTATCTAAATTCATTCCCAATGAAATAGAAACTGTAGGTTTTTTAAAATCTGGATAATAACAGTAATTTGTAACTTTATAAAAACCAAAAGCTAAATCCATAACTGGATTAGACCAATCTGCAGCGTCTATAGCTCCACTTGCTAAAGACTGAAGGATTTCACCTCCTGGTATATTTATAGAGGTTGCCCCCATAGTCTTTAATAGATCTCCTCCCATACCAGGGCTTCTTATTTTGAGTTTAGAAACATTCTCGAGACTATTTAATTCGTTTTTGAACCAACCAAATAATGTAGATCCAGTATTGCCGACTAAAAAATGTTTTATGTTAAAATTCGAACCCAACTCATCCCATAGTACTTGACCATTGCCTGAATATATCCATGAGTTAAATTCCTCGGCAGTCATTCCAAAAGGAACAGCAGCAAAAAAAGGATAGGCTTTGTTCTTTCCTCCCCAATAAAACTCTGCTGAGTGATATAAATCAGCAGTTCCAGATGACACGGCATCAAACACTCCAAACGGTGGGACTAGTTCACCAGCTGAGTAAACATTAACTTTTATTCTTTTATTAGATAAGTTCTCAATTCGCTGAGCCAACCTGTTTGCACCTAATCCTATACCAGGAAAATTTTCTGGCCATGATGTGACCATATTCAACTCTGTTATGGTGCTTGCGTGTACATTAAAACTGGAAAGTGCGGCTGCACCGAGTACAGGAATTGAGGCTTTTTTAATAAAATTTCTTCTGTTAATTTTTTTTTTCATATTTTTATATAAATAAGATAACACTTTATAAATAAAAATGAAATTAGAAGCAAAAAGTTTATTAGCCGCACTTAATGAACAAAAAGTTGAATATAAACTTTTTGAACACGAGGCTTTTTTTACTGTCGAGGAGTCTAGTAAATTAAAATCAGATTTGAATATGCAAGGTGCGCATACAAAAAATCTTTTTTTAAGGGACAAAAAGAGAAATTTTTACTTACTCTCATGCTTAGATAGCACTGAAGTAGACCTAAAAATTATTAAAAACACTATACAGTGCCAAGGAAATCTCTCTTTTGGAAGTGCAGAATATTTATATGATAAACTTGGAGTCAAACCAGGCTCTGTTAGTCCCTACTCTTTAATCAATAATGTAGATAAGGATGTAAGTTTTTACTTAGATAAAAAAATCAATGATTATGAATTATGCAATTTTCACCCATTAGACAACACTAAAACTATTCAAGTAAAAACAGAGGATTGTATTAAATTTCTAAAAACAATTACGACTGTGCGATTAATTGATTTTACGACTATGGAAGTAATTAATCTCTAAAATTTTGAAACTGTAAAGGAATTTTGATATCACTTGATTTTAATAATTCGATCATTGATTGTAGATCATCTCTTTTCTTTCCAGTAATTCTTACTTCATCTCCATTAATTGAAGCTTGAACCTTTGCTTTCGATGATTTAACAAGATTTGTTATTTTTTTTGAGTCCTCTTTTGATATTCCATTCAAAATATCAATAAATTGTCTTACTCTGTTTCCAGAGGCAGTTTCAGTTGATTTAAGATGTATAAATTTTGGATCTATTTTTCTTCTTACAATATTATTTTTTAAAATATCATTAAATTGAGTTAATTTAGTATTGTCGGTTGTCTCTATTGTAATAGAAAAATTGTTTCGTTCGATTGTTGAATTAGTGTTCTTAAAGTCAAATCTATTATCAACTTCTCTTTTTGTATTATTGATGGCATTATCAATTTCTTGAATATCTGGTGACGAGACAACATCAAAAGAAGGCATAATTGAACAATACAATATTTTTATTTATTTCAACACTAATAGTTTGGGGACCAACCTGGTATATAATTAAATTTCAACTAGGCATTGTCGATCCAATGACATCGGTTTTTTATCGCTTTTTCTTATCTTCAATCATTATTTTAGTATTTTGTGTATTAAAAAAAATAAATCTGAGATTTTCATTAAAAGAGCATTTCTTTATAGCTGCTCTAGGAGTCTCTTTATTCAATATAAATTATGTACTGTTTTATCTATCTACAGTTCATTTAATAAGTGGATTTGTTGCTTTATGTTTTTCTTCAATATTATTTTTAAATGTAATTAATAATATTATTTTTAAAGGTAAATTTCCAAAAATTATGACTTTGGTTGGAGGTTTTATTGGAACGTTAGGATTACTTTTCATATTTTATGATGAAATAATCAATTTTGAATTTTCAAAAGGAACTAGTATTGGAATTTTACTTGGTGTATTGGCGACTTATTTTGCATCTATTGGTAACTTAATTTCAGAGTATACCTCTAAAATTAAATTGAATGTTATTGCTGTTACAGGATATGGGATGTTGTATGGCTCAATAACACTGTTAATTTATCTTTTAGTAACTGGTATTGAACTTAATTTTGATTTCAGTTACAGATACGTCTTTTCATTATTGTATTTGGCTATTTTTGGGAGTGTTTTTGGTTTCATTCTTTATTTATCAGTAATTAAAAATATTGGCGCAAATGATGCCGCATACATTGCTATAATTATGCCTCTTATTGCTCTGATTATTTCTACGATATTTGAAGGTTTGGAGTGGGACTTAAATTTGTATGTCGGTGCAATTCTTGTATTGTTTGGAAATATATTAATATTGAAAAGAAATTAATTCTTAAACAACTTTTGTTGAGAAGTTACTATTATGCTTGATATTATAAAAAGTATTAACATCGGAATATAGACGAATTCAATACCGAAGATATCAGCAACATAACCTAAAGCTGGTGGTGCAATCATAAAGACCCCATAAACACCTATTGTAATTATAGTTATCCCTACCGTAGCATTAACATTTTTAATAGAAGACCCAAAGGTATAACAAATAGGAATAATTGAAGAAACACTAAAACCAGCAATAATAAAACCAATTATTGCTAATGATAGAGAACTACTTAAAACTATAATTAATGAACCCAGTAATGAACCTATCACTGAGTAAACAAGAAAATTATAAATACCAAATATTTCTTTTAACTTATCTCCAATTAATCTACCAATAACCATACTCCCATTAAATGCTATAGCAGCAAGTCCAATATTAAAACCATCTGCATTAATGTAATCTCTCATATATAAAGAACCCCAAGAGTCAGTACCACCCTCCAAAAATACTGCTGTAATTGATAAAATAAATAAGATTACAAGAAATAAGGGCCAATTGAAAAATATAGACAAAATAGATAAAGAGTCTGATTTATTTTGTTTTATAGTTAAACTACCTAGAAATATTAATGGTGATAAGATTATTACAAATATAATTGAATTTATTATAAAGCTTATTTTAAATTCCAGAAATAAACTAGTTAACAAAGATCCAGATAATAATCCAATACTCCAAAAGGCATGAAATCCTGACATCATAGGTTTTTTAAATCTTTTTTCTAAAGAAGTAGCTTGAACATTAAGAATTACCTCAAATAGTCCGTAACAAATACCGAAAATAAAACTCAATATTGCCATAATTATAAAAGATTGAGCAAATGGAATTAAAAGCCAAAGAATGCTTATAGCAAGACCTGATAAGAGTGAGATTTGTTTTGAGGGATATATATGTGTTATTTTTGGTGTAACTATCATAGTTAAAACAGAGCCAATTGAAAAAATTACAAACAAATATCCCATACCTGTATAATCGACATTAATTTGATCTTTTATATCTGGTATTCTTACTGCCCAAAGTCCAACAAAAAAAGAAATTGAGAAAAATAATGCTTTGCACGCATTAGCCTCTGAAAAATTATTCTTTAATTTCAAAATAGATTAATTAAATAGCTACCAACCACCATCATCATCTGCTTTTTTGTCTTTAACAGATTTAATAGATGAAGTTTTAACTAATTTCCATATACCACTTCCAGAAACAATAATTTCATTTTTTGAAAAGACTTTACAATTAACAAAACAAAGTGTTTTAGTCATTCTCTCTATAGTTGGTAAGCCTATTAGTTCATCTCCTTTTTGAGCTGAAAATGTAAAGTGAGTGTTCATGGATATAGTAACACAAGGTTTATTTCCAAAAGACTTATAAGCAGCATTGCCCATAACATTATCTAAAAAAGACATTAAGAAACCTCCATGTGCAAATTTTCCTGAGTTAAGATGTTTTTCAGTAACAAACATTCGATATTTATCCTGATTATTTTCTGATTTTGTCTCTAATTCACCAAGTAATTGTGTATATGAAGATTTTGATATTAACTTCCAGGTCATATATAACTTTATAATGCAATCTTTAAAAAAAGAAATATTTTATGAAATTTCATAAACTATTTAACTTAGTTATTAATACTAAACTTTATGCGTAATGAATAGATCTTATAGAATTGAAGATAATAACTCTAATAGTTTTATACCTAGTTACTCTGGTACTAATGGTGCAGTAGCAACACATTCAAATTTATCCTCAATGACAGCCTATAATATTTTAAATCAAGACAGAGGTAATGCATTTGATGCTGCTGCTGGAGCAATGTTAGTTGAAGGTCTTGTAAATCCTCAAATGTTTGGAATGGGTGGTGAAGGTGTGATGATATTAAAACCCAAAAACCAAAACCCTGTTGTCTTAAATGGAAATACTTTATCGCCAAGAAAATTTAATTTTTTAAATTTAGTTACCAGAGGTTTTACAGAAGTTCCAGATGAAGGAGTATTATGTGCCGGAGTTCCAGCAGCATTTTCTAGTATTTTTAGAATGTTACAATTATATGGAACATTAGATTTTAGGACTATTTCTAAATATGCAAAAGAATACGCAAAAGAAGGATATCCTTTACACACAGGAATAATAAACCAAAATAAATTTGGGTTAAAAAGTCTAAAAGGTAAATTTATAAAAGAGTGGAAAAATTCTGCTAAATTATATTTAAAAAATAATAAAATTCCAAAAGTAGGAAGTTTATTCAGAAATTCGGCTTACGCAAACTTAATAGATTATCTTGGTAATTACGAGAAAAAGATTACAGGATCTCGAAATAATAAATTTAATAAATTGCATGATGCTTTTTATAAAGGTGATGTTGCAAACTCAATTTTAAAATATTCACAAAAAAATGAAGGGCTACTTTCAAAAGAAGATTTTGAAAATTTTAATGTGAAATTTGAAAAAACAATTTCAGAAAAATATGGTGATTACCAAGTTCATAAAACTAATTTCTGGGGACAAGGATTGACTAGTTTAATGATGTTGAAAATGCTTAACAAACAAAAAATTAAATCACTTAATTCAGCTGGTGATATTCATAAATTTACAGAAATTTTAAAATTAACTTTTGCTGACAGAGAGATGTATTTTACTGGGAAGTACAATTCAAAAGTCAAAGCAAATCACCTATTAGATGACTCTTACCTAAATAAAAGAATGCAATTAATTAAAGATAAGGCAATTGACTCTATAATTCCAGGGAACCCCCTATCCAAGAAATCATTACTCCCAATTGAAAATGATATTAAACCATGGGGAGCTGGCACAGTTCATATAAGTATTATAGATAAAGATAATAATGCTATTTCATGCACACCAAGTGGTGGATGGATCAGATCTAATGAAGTGATCAATGAATTAGGATTTCCCCTAGGTAATAGATTAATGACATTTTATTTATCAAAACCAGGTCACGTAAATTTTATAGCACCTGTACAACAACCAAGGACAACATTGAGTCCTACTTTGATTATCAATCAAAAAAAGAGAGAGATTTTAAGTTGTGGGACTATGGGCGGTGACGCTCAAGATCAATGGCAAGCACAATTTTTAATGAATTATATATTTTCAAATATGCCTATTGACCAAGCTTTAAATGAACCAAGAGTTTCATCAGAGCATTTACCTGCTTTTTTTCACCCTCATGATCCAAATTTGAAACAATTATTATTAGAAGAGCGACTTTCGCCCTTTATTTCTCAATTAAATAAAAAAGGACATAAATGCCTTAAAACTACAGACTGGAGCGAAGGTTTTATTTTATGCGCTAGAAAACAAGATAAAATTTATGATGCATATGCAGATATTAGAAGTTATAAGAGTCAAATATTTCAAGCACAGGCATTAGCATGGTAAAAAAAAAGAACAAATTAAATGATTTAATTGATGTAGTTAAGAGACTAAGAAATCCAAAAAATGGATGTCCATGGGATATACAACAAACTTCCAAATCATTAGCAAAGTATACTTTAGAGGAAGCTTATGAGGTTATCGAAGCAATTGAGTCAAATAATAACAAAGAGCTAGAAGGAGAACTTGGTGATTTATTACTACAAGTTATTTATCACTCAGTTATTGCTGCTGAAAAAAAGAAATTTTCTATTGATGATGTCATTGATACAAGTGTAAAAAAAATGAAATCTCGTCATCCTCATATTTTTATGCGTGATGAGTCAATCAAAACTGTTCAAGATGTTAATGATTTTTGGGAAACACAAAAAAAATTTGAAAGAAAAAAGAAAGGTGCTAAGTCTGTTTTAGATGGTGTAAGTGTAAACCTGCCTGCTGTTACTCGTTCACTTAAACTTCAAAAAAGAGCCGCAAAAGAGGGATTTGATTGGAAAAATGCAAATGGAACGTTAAAGAAGGTGAAAGAGGAATTAAATGAACTTTCAAATGAAATGAAAATTAATAATAAGAGAAAAATTAAAGAGGAATTAGGAGATTTATTATTTTCATGTATTAATTTATCAAGAAAATTAGGCCTAGATACTGAAACAGTAATTAGGGACTCTAATAGGAAATTTGAGAAAAGATTTAAAAAAATGGAAAAAACAATGAATAAAAAAAAATTGAAATGGAATTTGAATAATTTGGAGAAAGAATGGCAAAAATCAAAATAATTTTTTTAAGTACATTCTTTTTATTTTTTTCAAAAGGTATCTTATCCTATGAAATCACTGATTTAATAGAAATTCTCGTCGAAAAAAATGAAACAAATTCTAAGTTTAAGTATGACAATCTAATTGACGATAAAAATTTAGAATTAGCTGATACACTCTATATACCAGAAATTGATTATTCATTTAATGTTTCTAACAGTACTACTAGTACTAATACTACCTCTACGCTTAACTCAAATACTCATACATTAAGCGCCACAGTCAACCTCTACAACGGTGGTTTTAGCCAGTTAAATTTAATTACTACGCAAACTAGAAATCAAGCGTTTGACTATCTTAGAGAATATCAAAAAGAGTTATTAATCAAAGAACTCCTAAACGGTTATAGTAATTTACAGACATTGATCTTTAAAAAGAAAAATCAACAACTGAATTTAGAATTTTATAGAAAAAAAGTCTTAGAAGCTGAAATATTATTTAAGGCAAACAGAATCACAAAAACAGAGGTATTAGATTTAGAAAATGAGCTTTTAGAGGCACAATCTGTGTCTTTAGATTATGATAGAAAAATAGATAATTTAATGCTTCAAGTTAGTAAGTTACTTGATCTAGAAATTTATGACGAAGATGTAAATTTTGATTATGTGATAGACGTATCTAACTCACAAATTAGTAAGAAATTATTTTCAGAATTGATGAATTCCTCTTATGGTCAATATCTCTCTTTTATTGAAAATACATATTTACCTGAATTAGAAATGAGCAAAAAAGATTTGAGACCTTCTGTTGACCTTACATATTCTTTAAGTGAAAGTGATAATTATTCTGCAGCAATTGATCATAGAAGATCTTCATCTTTGTCACTATCTCTTAGCGTTCCTATTTATGATGGCTATAAAGATGAAAATAATTTTAATATTGAGGAATATAATTATCAGAAAAAATTATTAGAACATAAAGACTTAAAGAGAGACTTACTTAATACTTACTTAGAGTCTTGGAACAATTATGATTTTTATTTAAATAAAATAAACAACCAAGAAAAAATAATTGATAGCTTAGAATTAAAATTACAAGGAAACGAAATATTATATAAAGCCCAAAAAATAGATATTACACAACTTATTGAAAGTAAGAATGAATTAAATGATGCACACAATATTTTATTGGATTTGAATTCCTCAAAAAAATATTATTTAATAGACATTCTGATATTAAACGGGGATTTGAATACAATTATTAATGGATTGGGATAGACTTAAAACATTTTATCACGTAGCTACAGCAGGTAGCATCTCCAGAGCTATGGATACTATTCACCTCAGTCAGTCTGCTATTACTAGACAAATTCAATCTCTTGAGCATAGTTTAAAAACCAAACTATTTAAAAGACACACAAAAGGTATAACTCTTACAGAGCAAGGTTCTTATCTTTTTGAAGAAACTGAAAAAATTTTTGCCGATTTAAATTCTATTGAAAAAAAGATAGTTGAATATAAGTCAGTTCCCACTGGTAACCTCTCCATTAATACTACAGTTGCTTTTGGATCGATGTGGCTTAGCCCAAGAATCAATGAATTTATTCATGAATACCCTGAAATTAATCTTAAATTAAACTATTCTGAGGATGAGCAAGATATGCTTCGCCAAGATTATGATATTGGTTTATGGATGAGAAAACCAAGACATTTAGATTTAGTTTCAAAGCACATAGCAACAATCAAATACCATATTTATGGATCAGCGAATTACATAAATGAAATGGGTATGCCTTTGAGAAGATCAGAGCTTAATAGCCATAGATTAATTACATATGGAATAGGAAAACCATCCCCACTTTCTGACACCAATTGGATACTGAAAACTGGTGTTAAAAAAAACCAAAAAAATAGAAGACCTCATATTACAATCAATAATCTATATGGTTTATTAGTAGCTGTTGAAACTGGTGCAGGATTAGCTGCATTACCTGACTATATGGCTCAACATAAAGCCCATCTTGTTAAAGTATTACCAGATATAGAAGGACCAAGTTACGATGTTCATATGGTTTATCATGAAAATCTAAAAGGGAGTTTAAAACTTATAGCTTTTAGAGATTTTCTTATGAATAAAATAAGCCAATGGAGATTTTGACTATCAAAATTTTCTTTTTTTATTAAAAATATACATAAAAAAAACATGAATAACTTATTAAAAACATACAAATTTAGTAATTTTAGAGTGGTAAAGGGTAATGGATGTTATTTATACACCTCTGATAAAAGAAAATTATTAGATTTCTCAGCAGGGGTTGCTGTAAATTCTCTTGGATATAATCATCCAGTAATTAAAAATAGCCTTAAAGCTCAACTTAAAACAGGAATTACTCATCTGTCAGGATCACAAATACATGAATTTAAAACTAAATTATCTAAGTTACTATCTGATAATTCCAATAAAGGGGATGTATTCTTTTCTAACTCTGGTGCCGAGAGTATTGAGGCTGCTCTAAAAATTGCGAGAAATTACGGTAGTAAAAATGGTAAGGATGAGATTATAGCAATGACCTCCTCTTTTCATGGGAGAACAATTGGGGCTTTATCCGTCGGTAGTAATAAAAAATATAAATCGAATATTGGTCCTGTTCCTGGGAAAGTAAAGTTTTGCAAGTTTAATGATGTCTCTCATCTCAAAAAATTAGTAAATAAAAAAACGGTAGCAATCATAATTGAATTTGTTCAGGGAGACGGAGGTATAAATATTTGCAGTAAGAATTTTGCAAAAGCTATAAAAGGAATATGTAAAAATAAGAAAATTTTGCTTATTGGGGATGAAATACAAGGTGGTATAGGTCGAACTGGTAAAATATTTGCTTACAAACATTACGGTGTCAATCCAGATATCATAACCTCTGCAAAAGGCCTAGGTTCAGGCATCCCCATAGGAGCTACTATAGTTAAAAAATATATATCCAAAATTATTTCTACTGGTTTTCATGGCTCAACTTTTGGAGGTGGTATGCTTCAGACAAGAGTTTCATATAATGTTTTTAGAACCATAAATAATAAAAGTTTTTTAAATAAAGTACTGATTAATGCTAATTTATTATCTTCTCTAATAAAAAAAATGCACCTCTTACACAAAGATAAAATAGTTGATACAAGATGTTTAGGTCTTATGGCTGGTGTAGAGTTTAAGACTAATGAAATTGCTTCAAAAATATATGAGAAGATTGCTAAAAATGGTCTTATTACTACTCTTATACAAGGAAATATAATCCGACTTACACCTCCACTAATTGTTTCTAAAAAAGAAATAAATAAAGCTATAAATATTATTTCAGAGTCACTATAGGGAAATTAATTTATTACACATAAGGGTGATTTTATGATCACCCTTATATTTTTAATTTTATAGAGTGATTACTTGATCTGGAGGATTACCACCAAGTGCATTGTATAATTGAGGAAAACATCCTGCCACTACACCATCAACCAAACCCTTAGCTTTTACATCACCACTTCCGCATTGTTCAAGTGTTCCTTCAGCTAAATTTCTTCTAACTGCACAGGCATCGCAAACCATTAATAACATATTTTTTTCAATTGCAATTTTCGATAGTTTTTCACCAATAGGATCACCCTTTTTTAAACAAAATATGTTGTCATCAAAGAAAAACATTCCTGCAACATCAACACCGTGAGAATTTGTCTCCAATTGTGGTAAAATCATTGTTCCTAGTTGGAATGTGCTCGACAAACTTGTTTTAAAAACATAAGCAATTTTCATAATATCTCCTTATTTTATATTTTAAATGAATGTAATAATATTACATATATATGTAATAATATTACATAATTAAATGTCAAGACTTGGTTTTGAAAATTTTACCCATACCGTTTTTTGTCTCTGATACATTTGAAAGAGTAACTCTTACTCAAATGATTAAAAGAGAGATTTAAAAAAACAGTTTAGATATAATCAAAAATAATTGTAATTTTTTTTTTTTGATAATAGGATATTACAAAAAATATTAGTTCAATGATTAAGCTATTCATTTTAATTTTATTTTTATTTCCAAAAATCTTATTAGGACTAACTATTGGCGATGATGGAAAAATTTCTAGTTCCTCAGAAGAGTCAACATCTAATTTAACAAGTACTAATAATGGCGATGTCTTTCTATTGAAAAATGCAGGATTAGCAAGTGAAGATACAACTTTAAATATTCCAGGTGGCTCTGAGCTTGGAAGTAAAAATTTACAAAATAGATACTCGACATATAAAAATATAATGAAAAAAATAGATTATAATATTCTATCTGTCTTAACTGAAGATACAAGATATGGTGAAACAGCTCTTGTTTTTAGAGTAGGAAAAGACTGTATCGGAATTAAAGCAGACTGTGCAAGAGGAGAACCTGATAGTGGCGATTATACTAGAGCAGAATTTTCTCCCATTAACTATTATGGAAAATTTAAAGATAATGCTTGGACATCTTTCTCATTCAAAATAGTCAGCGAACTTGAAGAATGGTCGCCTGAATTAGTATATATTCAGCAATGGCATACAAGAAATGAATTCACTCCACCTATGCATGGATTTGGTTTTAGGAAAGAGTTTGGCCTGGTCTTCAGAACTGAAACTAGTATGGGTATACAAATTGTAGATGATGATAACCCTTATTGTAATTCCAGAAAATACTGTCATTTAAAAGACTTAGAACTTTTAGCTATAGAATGGAATGAAATTGAAAAAGATAAATGGATTGATGTAGTTCAAAATATAAATTTTGACGACGATCCTGAGAAAGGATACATAAAAGTTTGGATTAACGGTAATTTAATAATCGATCATAAAGGCAGAACAAATTGGAGCAAGATGCCAGGCTTTAATGCAAATGAGGACTTGGTTTGGGACTATAAATACGGCATATATACAAAATTCAGGGGTCATGAAATGGCTGTGGCCTATGATGAATTGAGTCTTGGAAGATCATGTGAAAAACTCAAAATTGAAAATTTAGGCTATAATTGCGACGAATTAATTAAACAATCAGCCCCTAAATCATTAGCTGTTATTGATACAGAATGGATTTATTCTAATAGAGAAAAAGACGTGAAGTCTGATTATTCTCAAGTGATAATAAATAAATCAAAATATTCATCTATTGCCTCAAATGAAAAATTCGAAGATGGCGATTATGAGTTAATGTGGTATTGGAAAATATATGATGATAATGGAAAACTAGAACAGGATGATTATTTAGGTTCTGATCAAGCAACTATTAGTAATGGAATACTAACATTTACCAAATTAAATAAATCATTTGAAATGGAAAATGATATTCAAAGTAAGAATAGAGAAAAAATAAATTTCAAAACAGAAGATGGTTTAATTTTGATTAGTGCAAATTTAGACCTAGCCTCAGATGGAGAGACTGCACCAATGGCAATTGTTGGTTCCACTTCTAAAAATAAAGATGGTAACTATTATGCTGAAGGTCCTTGGGATGATGAAGGAAAAGAAATTATAGGAATTGCTTTTAAATTAAAAAATTAGTACTCAAGTTCATTTTTTTGGAAAACTGTACCGATGCCCTCCTCAGTTTCAAGTTCAGTTATTAAGGCGTTTTTTATTTCTCCACTAATAATGTGGATTTTTTGAACACCTTTATTTAGAGCCTTTAATGAGTTATCAACTTTAACAACCATACCATCAGATATAATATTCTTTTCGAAAAGTTTTTTTGCAACATTTTCATCGACAGATGAAATTCTTTTTCCCTCTAGGTCTTTTATATATGGAACATCTGAGATAAATATCAATTTGCTAGCAGAAAGATTAATTGCTAGTTCTGTAGCAATTGTATCTGCATTAACATTTAATACTTCAGAGGTATTTTTATCTAAAACTAGGCTTGGCATAATTATCATATCGTGTTCTTTAAATAAGTTTTTAATTTGTAAAGCGTCTACAGATACAATATCCCCTACTTGACCGTAATCAATTTGATCAACTACTTCTCTTTTCTTTGCTGCTATAAAGTCTTTTTTTGAAATAGGAATAGGAAAATTTCTAATATTATATCTTGAACTCAAACTAAAAATATCAATTAAAATTTGACCAGATATTTTTTTTGCGGCCTCGATATCTTGAGATGAAGTTATTCTTCTGCCATTTATTTTTTTTGGTTCAATACCGTGAATATCAATCATATAATTATCTAGCTGGCGACCAAATCCGAAGACTAAAACAACTTTTAATTTAGAAATAGAGTTTAATAACTCTTTAATGTCACTAATAACATTATCGATATTATCTTGATTATCGCAAATCTTACCGCTTACTTTTATGACAAGAGTAGAATTCTGTAAAATCGACTGATAAAAATTTTGGTTTTTGATCATAGATATAATGGAATCATTTGTTTCAATCCTAATGTTTGATCGAAATCAAAAATAATATTCATACACTCTACAGCATTACCTGAGGCACCTTTAACTAAGTTATCTAAACACGCCTCTACAACGAAGTGTCTATTATCTTTGAATGATAATGAAATATCACAATAGTTCGATCCAATTACATTAGAGAGCTTAGTATTATTTTGTACCCTTATGAAAGGTGTTGATTTAAAGCAATCAATTAAACTGGAATTTAAGGACTCATCAGTTGTATCTTCAGATATTTCTATGTGACTTGTTAGGTATATACCTCGAGAGAATGGTCCCGACAGCGGAACAAATGATAGAGACTCCTTTAGATTGGGAAAAGATTGATAAATTTCAGCTAAATGTCGATGTGCATTTACATTATATGAAAAAATATCTTTAGATCGTGTAGAATGATGATTTTTATTTGAGGGATTTTTACCACCACCACTTGATCCAGTTATAGCAGTAATAGATACTTTTTTAATTATAGATTGAAATGGTAATAAAGATAGTTGAGCTGTTAGTGCAAAACAACCAGGATTGGATATGTTAGAAGATTTTTTTATGTCATCAATTGAATTTTCAATAAATCCATATTGAAATTTGGTTTGAATGTCAGCATCAAAATTTGTTTTGTAATATTTGTTATAATCCTCTTGATTAGAAATCCTAAAATCAGAACTTAGGTCTATGATTTTAACTTTTGATAATAATTCTTTAGCATATTCATAAGCTGAACCATGAGGTAATGATAAAAAAACACAATCGAGATTTTTAAAATCATCAAGATTAGATGTCTGTAAATCTTTTAAATTTAATGACTTTAAATGTGGAAATTCCTCATCTATTTCCATTTCTCTTTTAAAGATTTTTGATAATTTTACTTCAGGGTGTACAGAGAGAATTCGTATTAACTCAACGCCTAAATAACCATTTGCTCCAATTATGCCTACTTTAATCATTATTAATCCTATTAATTATCTTAGCAAAAACATTGACATGGTTAGTTGAATTATAAATATTTAAAAAATCTGAATTTGGAATAGAAAACTTATCGATTGATTGTTTGTAAGCAGATACATTATTAGTCACTGGTCCACTAATTATAAGTAATTTACCATCTAAATTATTTGATTTTAAATTTTCTATTATATTAACTGCTCCAGATACGTCATAAGCACAAATTATAATGACTTCAATTGACTCTGTAATTTCAGTATTTTCAATGATTTCTTTGGTTCCATAATCGCCATGATAACCATCCCCCAGTTCCATTAAAACTATTTCTGCGTCCTCACACATATAACTAATAATTGACGTTGAGCAGGTTTGTATAGTTTTTTTATCATTCATGCATGTACTGGGGAGACCATAATCTACAAAATCTGATGTTTTATATGCACCATTATCCTTATAAGAATATAGATCTTTTTGCGAGGCGGTGCCTGCTAACTTACATGCATTAATTTTCTTAAAATAATTACTTAGAGTTTTGATTATAAAGGATGTGACAGTAGTTTTACCAGAGTCTATACCTGTTCCGATGACTGCAATAGATGGTACTTTATTGCCAATTTTCATTTCTTTAATTTTTGAATAATCTACTAGATTCAATTGTTTGTTACTATTATCTACAATCGATCCGAGGACTTCACATTCTGTAGCTGGTCCAAGAAGAATATTAAAATCTTTACAATTACCAATTACGCCACCTAAATTTAAAATGTGAATTTTATCGTGTTTATTTAATTCAGTTGGAACAGAACCTGTCATTCCTGAGGAAGCTATTCTATTACCCAAGGCACCAACGATAATATCTCCTTCTGTTAATTCAGTAATTCTTCCAGAGACTAACTCCAATTTATTATAATTCGGATTGACTGAAATTACTTTAACAGCAATTAATTGACCTTGATTACAATCAATTACATCTGAAATGTTCAATTCATCAATATTATTGATGTTTTTGAGCACAGAACCTATTTTTTTTGTGTTAATCATCTTAAGGTTGGTTTTATATAATTATCAAGAATATAAGCAATATTTTATTTGATCTAGAAATATGAGTAAAAATTAGACTAAAGCTTCAGATTACGTACATTTTTTGCTGCTTGACGAATTCTTTGCTCATTTTCAACCAGTCCTATGCGAACAAAACCTTCACCATATTCGCCAAAAGCAATGCCAGGAGAAACAGCTACATCTGCTTTGACCATTAAATCTTTAGCAAATTTTAAAGAACCTTTATTTTGGTACTTTTTAGGGATTGGTGCCCATGCAAACATGCTAGCCGCAGGACTAGGTATATCCCAACCAGATCTTGACATAGACTCAACTAAAACATCTCGTCTACTCTCGTAAGTTGCCCGAATACTTGAGACACAGGTTTGTGGACCATTAAGTGCTGTTGCAGCTGCAACTTGTACTGGTGTGTAAGCTCCATAATCTAAGTAAGATTTAATTTTTGTTAAGGCTTCAATTAGTTTTTTATTTCCAACGGCAAAACCTATTCTCCAACCGGCCATAGCATAAGTTTTTGACATAGATGTAAATTCAACAGCAATTTCTTTAGCTCTATTTACTTGGAGAATTGACGGAGGTGGTTTCTTATCAAAGTATATCTCAGCATAAGCAAGATCTGATAAAACATAAACATTATACTTCAAAGCCATCTTTACTATTTCTTTATAAAAATTTAAATCAACTACTTGAGCTGTTGGATTAGATGGAAACGATACAATTAGAGCTACTGGAGATGGAGTGCTATTTCTAATAGATCGATCTAATCTTTCAAGATAAGTTTCAGGATCAAAAACTCCGTCTTTCATTGTCTCTAAATGTCTTAATGATGCACCTGCTATAATAAATCCATAGGGGTGTATGGGATATGAGGGGTTGGGAGAAATAATAATGTCTCCAGGTGTTGATATTGCTTGAGCTAAATTAGCTAAGCCCTCTTTTGAGCCCAATGTTACAATAACTTCACTATCAGGATTTAATTTTACACCAAATCTTTTTTGATAATATTTTGCTTGAGCTTTTCTTAGCCCAGGTATTCCTTTACTGACTGAATATCTTCCAGTCCCAGGTTTATCTGTAACTTCTTTTAGTTTGTCTCTAATGTGTTTTGGTGTGGGCATATCAGGATTACCCATGCCAAAGTCAATTATATCTTTACCGTTTTTTCTAAGCTTAGCCTTGAGTTTATTTATTTCGCCAAAAATATAAGGAGGCAAACGCTCTATTCTATTAAATTTATCTTTCACAATTATAAAATAGATTTTTTTATCAATATCTGAAGTATAAAAAGAAATATATTAGTTAATTATATTAAAACTAAAACAATTTTGCATATTCCATCAACTCTTTATTGCCTATTTTCGTAAATGATCCTTGCCCATTATTAATGTAAATAGCGTTATTACCTTTAACAAAATGATGCCCATTTACCATAAAATCAATATGTCCATCAAAATTAACATCTAGTGGATGTATTGAGAGATACCAACCATTTTCATTATGACCAACTTCAGACTTTGGCCAATTTTCTTTATTAAATTTTGTTACACTATGAATTGAGTGTTGCCAAAATATAGAAAAATTACCATCACCATCATTTAGATAAGTAATTAAATAACCACCAACATAATTTAGACCAATAGTAGAACCAACAATGTCCATATCACCATCGTTATCAATATCTGCAATCATAGTACCGACTGGATTACAAAGTGGAATTTTATCTTTAGTCTTAGTGTGATACCCCACATTCTTTATTTCTTTTGAGTTTTTAGTGTTCCATTTGTTGGAACCATCACCCCATAGAATTCTGATATTATGTCTTTCTTTATTTTTAGTGTTATGACCTGACCAATTGTTGTGATAATTGAAGCAATCAGAGCTATGTCCCCCAGACAGTATATCTATATGGCCGTCTCCATTGAAGTCAGCATGCCTAGCTAAGAAACCGAACTGATTTGCACAAACATTACTTTTCATTATGCCTTTACCGTCATTAATTAGACATAGCATTTCACCATTGCTTCCTTTCCAATCAACACTGGCAAGAATGATATCCATGTCACCGTCTTTATCAAAATCACCCGCATCAGCTCGGTGTGAAAAATTACAAAATCTTTTGAACTTTTTATTATAGTCTGCTCCATTAATATGCGTAGCACTTGACTCTTTTAAAAAACCTTCGGGTTGTGATAAAAAATACGAGTGATAACCCCCACAACCTGTTCCAAAGTCATTTACTGCTGCTGCCAAATATATGTCATCCCACCCATCACTATTAAAGTCCGCGACAAGGGGTTGTGCTGTTCCACTTTGAATAAAAGGTAAATTGTCTTGTATGAGACCTGTACCCCAAAAAGATTCATTACCTTTAGCTCTACCTGTTTTTGATTGACCAAGAATAATTTGATAATTGTGTTGAGTTACTCCGGCTTCTGCTAAACAAGCGCCAGCGTTTTTATCAGCTTTACAAACATATATCCCAAGATTTGGATCTAACTTTTGTTTAAAATTCTTATCAAGATTAAGAACTGTTACAACATAATCCTGTACACCGTCTCTATTAAAATCACCAGTCGCTATAAAATCATGCAGAGTAAACCAAGGTTGTGATTTATCATAAGCTAATAATTTAGCAAGAAATTGATCTTTGAGAATTTTTTTAAGGATGAGCCATTTTTTTTTATCACTATTAGCCTCTCCCCATAAATATTTCTCATCAAATCCCTGACCTGCCTGAAATGGTAAAATATTATCAGCTTTAGCAAAACTAAAAATAAACAAAAAAACTACAATAAAATATTTCATTTCTTTATTCCCATTCAATAGTAGATGCTAAAAATATCATTGTTTATCAATTATTTTAAAGCCATTTTTTAAATTGTGTAAGTTTTGTGTAAGTTTAATGACCATCATATTTCTTAAGTAGATTATCAAAATTTCTTATTTTCTTATAAACATTACTTTTTTTATCGTATTCAACTCTCCAAAAAGGAAAGTTGGGGCATTCAAGTTTTAAATATTTTGTTTCTATAAGTGAATAATCTATTGCCAATCTTAGAAATATACCAAAAGTTACTGGACAAGTATTGTCCGCTTTACTTTTTTTAGCCAACTTTAGTCTAATATCTTTAAAGTTATACTTTTTGGTAGAGGGAGTTTTTTTAATAAATTTTATAATATCTTTTGGGGTTGATATGAGCATTAATTCTCCTTTTTTCATATCAGCAAAATTAAAATCTAATTTTTTAATTTTTGGTAAAAATTCTCTATTAAATTTCTTAAATGTTTTTAATTCATCAATTGATAATTTTGTAATATCTAAATTCATTCCCACTCAATAGTAGATGGAGGCTTACTAGTTATGTCATAGAGGACTTTGTTTACTCTAGGTACTTTATTAATTATATGAGTTGCTACTTCAGATAAAGTTTCTACATTAATCTGTGAAACATCTGCTGTCATTCCATCAACTGAATTAATACATCTTAAGACACAAGTCTCCTCATAAGTTCTCTCATCACCCATCACACCTACAGATTTAACAGGAAGTAAAACTGCAAAAGCTTGCCATGATTTGTTGTACAAATCTTTTTCAACGAGAAAATTAATAAAAATTTCATCTATTTCTCTTAAAGTGTCTAGTCTTTGTCTATTAACCTTTCCAATACAACGGATACCAAGTCCTGGCCCAGGAAAAGGATGGCGATTAACAAATCTCTGATCTAATTTGTAGAATAGACCTAATCTTCTAACTTCGTCCTTAAAAAGCTCTTTAAAAGGCTCTATAACGTCAAATTTAAGGTCTTTTGGTAAACCACCAACATTATGATGTGATTTGATAGTCACACTCTTTCCACCATGGTAAGAGCGACTTTCTATAATATCTGTATATAGAGTTCCTTGTGCGAGATAGAAATCTTTTTGTGATAATTTTCTGATATATTTTGAGAATACCTCTATAAATAAACCTCCAATTATCTTTCTTTTTAGTTCTGGATCAGTAACATTTTTTAGTTTTTTTAAGAATATATGCTCTGCATTGATTATATTCAATTTTAAATTGAAGGATTTAAATACAGATTTTATATTTTTAATATCATATTTTCTAAGCAATCCATTATTTACAAATATAAAGTGAACGTTATCTAATTTAAGATATTTTGATATAGCAAATGCCAAAACTGTAGAGTCAACACCACCTGACACAGCACATACTATATTCGGTTTTTTTTCTTTAACATTAATTCTTAAATATCTACCAATAGTTTGGTGTAAATCATTATTTTTCCAATTTTCTTTTAGGTTACAAATATTAAATAAAAAATTCTTTAAAATTTGATTGCCAAATTCAGAGTGTGTAACTTCACAATGAAATTGTATTGCATAAATATTTTTTTTAAAAATAGCTGCTGGTATTTTATTTTTAGTTTTAGCAAGAATTTTAAAACCTTTTGGAATTTTTGTTAAACTATCTCCATGAGACATCCATACTTGTTGCTCAGAGTTAGTGTTCTTAAATAAATCACACTTTGATATCTTTATTATTGTTTTTCCGTATTCTCTTTGATTACTTTTTTCTATAACACCATCAAATTCTTTTGAGATATATTGAAAGCCATAACAAATACCTAAAACTGGAATAGGTATTTGATCTAAAGGAATATCAATTTTAGGTGCATTTTTATTTAAAACTGAGTCAGGACCCCCTGATAATATTAAAACTGAATGGTTTAAAATATTTGTTACATTGTTGAGATACTTTGGAGGATAAATCTCTGCATAAACTCCCAACTCACGAATTTTCCTTCCAATTAAATGTGTATATTGAGATCCAAAATCTATAATTAATACTGATTTACTCAATTTGAGCGATAATTTGGAGCTTCTTTTGTTACTTGGACACCATGAACGTGACTTTCATTAATACCAGAATTGGTCAAACGGACGAATTTTGCATTTTTTTTGAGAATAGTAAGGTTCTTAGAGCCCGTATAACCCATTCCAGACCTCAAACCTCCTGTCAATTGAAATAAAACGTTAGATACTTGACCTTTATACGGAATTCTTCCTTCAATACCTTCAGGAACTAATTTGATGGCTTCATTAATTTCGTCTTGAAAATATCGATCTGCTGAACCTCTGGCCATAGCTCCAAGAGAGCCCATTCCACGATAGGACTTATAAGATCTTCCTTGAAATAGAAAAACTTCTCCAGGTGACTCATCTGTTCCAGCAAATAAAGAGCCTGCCATGATACAGTTGGCTCCAGCTGCAAGCGCTTTTACAATATCACCAGAATAACGTATCCCTCCATCAGAGATCATTGGAATTTTATTTTTATTGGTTATTGTAGCAATATCTTGAATGGCAGTAAATTGAGGTACTCCAACACCTGCAACAATTCTAGTAGTACAGATCGAACCTGGGCCTATGCCAACCTTAATTGCATCTGCACCTAATTTAATTAAATCTTTTGCAGCTTCAGGTGTAGCAATATTTCCTACAACAATAGGTAAATTTATTTTTTTTCTAATTTTTTTAAAAGACTCTAATACTGCTGATGAATGACCATGAGCTGTGTCAATGAATAAAATATCAACACCAGCTTTATCTAATTCTATAGCTCTTTGTAAGTCATTAGGCTTACTTCCTATTGCAGCACCAACTAATAATTGTCCATTTTTATCTTTAACAGAATAGGGAAACTTCTCTCCTCTTTGAATATCCTTAACAGTAATTAAACCAATACATTTATTGTTATTATCAGTTACAATTAGTTTCTCTATTCTATTTTCTTGTAATAATTTTTTTGCAAGACCAAATGAAGACATTCCTTTTGATTGAGTTTGAGTAATAGAAATTACTTTTTTAGTCATTAAATCTTTAACTTTTGTTTTTTTATTAATTACAAATCGAACATCTCTATTAGTAATAATTCCCTGAAGTTTATTTGCTTTATCGACCACTGGAAAACCAGATATATTTTGTTTTTCCATGACATTTAAAACATCTTCAATTGTATTGTTAGGACTCATTGTTATTGGATTATAGACAATCCCTGCTTCGTATCTTTTTACTTTTTTAACTTCATAACTTTGCGTCTCAATATCATAATTTTTGTGAATTACTCCTAAACCGCCATTTTGAGACATTGATATTGCCATTTTGGACTCTGTTACAGTGTCCATTGCTGCTGATATGATAGGAATATTTAGCTTTATATCTTTTGTTAGATTTGTTGAAATATCGACGTTATTAGGGAGAATAGTTGATGCTTGGGGTTTCAATAAAACGTCATCAAACGTTAAATATTCTTTAACTTGGGCCATGGCCAATATTAGTTTTTTTTATATTAAAATCAAGATCTGACTAGGATAGTTTTCTTCCGTCATTGAGACCAGCTTCGTAGTCTAGTGGATCTACATCATCTAAGCATCCTAGATTAATACCCATTCCGTTTGGATCAGTTCTTCTATTGTGGTGAGTGTATATCCCGCAATGCTTGCAAAAAAAATGTTCTGCTAAGTTTAGATTAAATTGATAAAGAGATAGATCTTCTTTTCCCTTTAAAAGTTTAAAATTAGATTTAGGAACCATTATCATTTTTGCATTTTTTCTAATACAAATGGAGCAATTGCATTGCATTATTTTTTCAAGATCAGAGTCAATCTCAAACTCAATAGCTTTACAGTGACACGATCCTTTATGAAGCACGGCTATTTTCTTTAAAGAAATTTTTTAAAATATTTTTAGTTTCACTCGCCGTTTCTAAAATAGACATATGTCCAGACTCTTCTAAAACGACTGTTTTTGATCCCTCTATATTTGAAGCTAATTCTAGACCCACTTTTTTAGGAGTCATTTTATCATGTTTACCTACGATACATAAAGTTGGGTGTTTAATGCTTTTAGCAGCAGCTTCACCATTAGTGTATTTATCGCAAGCATTAAAGTCTGCACCAAGAGTTCCGTCATTATTTGAAGATACTAGCTGACCACCCATACCTAAATGGCTTAATCCTGGAACAGGATGGCCACCTTTATGCCCTAAAGGTCCATGCACCCAATCCATCATAAGATCAACTGCTTTTTGATCTTTATTCAATGCTAAGTCTAAAAGTTCAGTGTTCATTTTCATTGACATAGATCCATTGATTAGTGCAAGTAAATCTAATTTCTCAGGATGTCTTTGTGCAAATTCTAATCCCACCAAACATCCCTGTGAATGACCGACGTACGAGGCTTTATCAATACCCAAAGATGTTAATAGGTCTGCAACCCAATCAGCCATCTCCTCGATAGTTTTTAATGGTGGTCCCTCTGAGTCACCATGACCGGGTAGATCTACTGCAATTGTATTGTAACCATGAAATGCAAAGTATCTTGTTTGAAGCACCCATGTGACATGGCTCAGACCACTACCATGAACAAATACAATCGAGGGTTGATTTTTATCTATTTCTCTTCCACTAGATGTGTAATATGCCTCTTTTCCGTTAACTTTAAGCTTCATTTAGAAGCTACAAGTCTTGGCTTTTGAGATGCTCTGAAACCATTTTCAAAGTCATTAATAATGTCATCCATGTCTTCCAAGCCAACAGAAAAACGTATCATATCTTCAGTTAGACCTGCCAACTCTAATGATTTTTTATCCATTTGAGAGTGAGTTGCGGATGCTGGATGAATGACTAGTGATTTTGCGTCGCCAACGTTAGCTAAATGTGATGTTAGTTTTAAAGAGTTTATAAATGCGTGACCAGCCTCTTTGCCCCCTTTAATTCCAAACGCTATCATTGAGCCGGCACCCTTAGGCATTAATTTTGCAGCAACTTTATGATCAGGGTGATCCGGTAAGCTTGGATGGTTTACCCAAGAAACACTTGGGTTGTTACTTAAGTAATCAACCATTATTTTAGTATTGGATAAATGCTTTTCCATTCTCACTGAAAGAGTTTCTATTCCTATTAAAATATTAAATGCATTTGTTGGACTCATACATGGACCAAAGTCTCTCATGCCCTCTGCCCTTGCTCTCATAGTAAATGCTGCTGGACCAAATTCTTCTGCAAAAGAAAGACCGTGATAACCATCATATGGTTCAGTCATTGTTGGAAACTTATCTCCCTTAGTCCAATCAAAGTCACCCTTTTCAACAATTATACCACCCATAGAAGTGCCATGACCTGCCATCCATTTTGTTAGAGAGTGTGTAATTATATCTGCACCTAATTCAAAGAGATTACACAAATATGGTGTGTTAAATGTTCCATCAACCATTAAAGGAATACCTGCGTCTTTTGCTATTTTTGAAATTTCAGGTAAATCCATAATTTCAATTCCAGGATTACCAATCAACTCACCCCATATACATTTTGTATTTGGTTGAATTGCTTTTTTGAAACCCTCTGTGTCTCTTGGCTTAACAAAAGTTGTTTCAATACCAAATCTTTTTAAAGTTAGTCTCAGTAAATTAAAAGAACCTCCGTACAATTGTGATGAGGAAACAATATGATCTCCTGCACTACAAATATTTAAAAGAGCTAGCATCATTGCGCTCATACCAGAGGCAGTGGCTAGAGCAGCAGAACCACCTTCTAAAGCTGCAACTCTTTCTTCAAGAACAGATATAGTTGGGTTGGATATTCTGCTATAGATATGTCCACCCTCCTCTAGATTAAATAAAGCAGCTGCGTGATCTGCATCTTGGAATAAGTATGATGTTGTTTGATAAATTGGAACGGCACGGGAGCCAAAATTTTTATCTGGCTGATGCCCACTATGTAAAGTTTTAGTGTTAAACTTATATGTTTTTGGATCGGTCATAATTTAAACATATCATAATTTTTATATTGAAAGTATTACAAAAAGTCTCAATTCATACACTTTGGCTCAAAACCAAAATTTCTATCAACAAAATACTGAGATTTTTTTGCTTTCCACATATAATTATTTCTGACATGTGTTGGGTCTCTGTCTGAAAAATTTTCAATTAACCAATCTAAAGAAATAGCCATTTGATGAACATGATAAGCGGCATCTTTTTGATCAGTTGAAAAATTCTTTAGACCGCTTGGATCTTTTCGTTCTCTGTACTTTTCAACATCTGTAAGACCTAAATTAAGAACATCTATAGTTTTAAAAATTCTTTGTTTTAACTCTGCAGGAAACTTATTGTAATTCCATACTTCTGTTATAGCCAATAAACCTAAAAGATTATTTACACCTTGTGAGTGATACCAGACATCGCGAACACCTCTGAAACTATTATTATGAATGTAGCCATCTTCATAAATTACCTTACTAGCTTTTTTAATACCTCTATCAAACCAAAAATCTACTTCTTCTAATTTATTTTTCCATGCTAGATAAGCTATAACAGAAATTGTACCATCTGCCATTTGGATAAAACCACGATCATCGTTTAAATGTTTATCAGCCCAAGGAAAAATATATTTTTCGTATAATTTTTGAATGTATTTATCAATTAAGATAAATTGTTCTTTTGAGAACTGGTCTTTAACCAGATATGCGTTAATTATAAAACTAGCACCATATATTTGAGCTTCGTGAACTTTATGTGGTAAGCATTTAGCTTTTGTATCTCCTTTTGAGCCGCCATAACAACTTTTAGGTGTTTTACCTTCTTCTTTGAGTTTATTAATATATTCTAAAGTCATAGTGTTTAAAAAAACACCAGACTCTGCCCAAGCTGTCATAATTTGAGTAATTGAATCTGATTGTAGCTCCATATTATTAGAAATAATTGCATTAATAATAGATCCATGTAACAAGGCTAATCTTGATGTATGTTTTTCATGATTAACGGAAAGGCTGTTTGATCTATCTTCATGCTCTTTTTGCCAATCGTATTCAGTTAGCTTCATCAAATAGTTAAAATTTTTCTCGTTTGTAAGGTCAAGATCTAATTCACTATATTTTTCACCATAGCTTCCATCACCATGAACTCCTTTTATGGTGCATGTATTTGAATTCAATACATGTGCAAAAAAAAACTTTGGAATAACGGTGGTAGAATTTTTATCAAATTCAAATTTATTCTCCTCAACTATTTTTCCATCTTTGAAAGTTAAAGAAAATGAAAGACTTGGTATTAAAAATAATAAGATAAAAATATTTTTCATTAGTATAAGAGTATCTTAAATATAAATTAGTTTATCAATAGTTAGTAATCCATAGAGTTTGGTAAGCCTTTAGAGTAATTGTTGATTTAATATCAATGATTATCTCATTAGAAATTAAATCCCACCATTCGTTTGATGCTATTAGATTTAATTCTGACAAATCTAAATATTGGAATACATTAGTTACATTACTTACACAAAATATCGACTGTCTTTTATCATGACTCTGTCTCCAAAAACCAAAAAAGTTCTTACCTAAATTAAATGTAAATTGTGTAGCATTTGGATGAAATGCAGATTGGTTTTTTCTAATTTCAATTAATTTTGATAATTGATTATATATTTTTGAATTAAAAGTATCAGTATTTGCAAGTAATCCATCAATTTCATCATACTTCCAAGTTCTTCTATTTATAGATCGATTACTTTTTGTTTGCTCTAACTTTTCATAGTCATTTGTAGAGCCCAAAATACTGTGTATATAAAATGCTGGAATTCCCTCGAGTCCTAGCATTATTGCATGGCAACAAATAAATCTTTCAATTTGCAAATGATCACTTCCTTGAAATGTACCTTTCATAGCATCTATGAGTGAGATATTTATTTCATAAACAGTCTCGGTGTTATCTGTTTTTTTTCTTTTGGTAGTTTTTGCTCCAAAATCGGTCATGATATCGACTAAGTTATTTCTTTCTTTTTCCGTTAAAATTCCCTCTGTCGGTCTCAGGCCAATACCATCATGAGAGGCTATGAAATTGAAATAAGAAGTGTGATCTTTTGCAGGAGGCATGCCCATAGACCATTTACGAAGAGCTGTGCTATCTCCCATCACAAGAGTCCATAGTAGCAAGGGTGGTAGAGCAAAGTTGTATACAGCATTTGCTTCATCGTTTTCACCGAAATAACTTAGATTTTCTAAATTAGGTAAATTTGTTTCAGTTATAAGTAAAGTATTTTTACTAAATGCATTCAAAAGTGTTCTCATTAATTTCACAACTTCATGAGTCTGCGGTAAGTTTAGACAGTTGGTGTCATGTTCTTTCCAAAGAAATGCAATGGCATCTAACCTAAATACTCTAACACCATTTTTAAGATATAAATGAATTAACTTAATGAAGAAAAATAAAACCTCAGGATTTTTAAAATTAAAGTCGACTTGATCGTGGCTGAAAGTACACCATAAATAATAAATTTCTTTATTAATTTCAAATTCTCTAAAAAGATCTGAGCTTCTAGGGCGAACAACTTGGTCATAACCTTGTTTATTTTTAAGTTTTATAAAAAAATTTTGTGTTTCAGTTTTATTCTCTATAAAAGATTTAAAATATTTACTTTCAATAGATGCATGATTAATTACAATATCACTCATTATTCTATAGTTTTTTGATAGTGATTTAATATCTTTCCAATCACCTAAATCAGACCTTACTTCTTCATAATCAGTTATAGAAAATCCATCATCTGAACTGTAAGGAAAAAAAGGTAGAATGTGCAAATTATTGAATTGTTTTTTACAATACTTATCTAAGAACTTGCTTAGAGTTTTTAATTTATTATTTTTTTCTTCATATATTGAGTCGCCATACGTAATTAAGAAAACATCTTTTTGAGACCAATTTGGTTCAGAAATACCTAGGTCTTTATTTTTGAATAAATCAAGAACTCTATTTATTAGTTTCAAAATTTCGTTTTGATCTAATATATTCTTGTAAATTATTTGAAAATGTATGTTTAGATTATTTTTTAATTCTTCTTGCACTTTAGGAATTATCTTCCATGACGGCATCATTAAAAGATTTTAAAATAGTTGGGTCAGCACTATCAACTCTTCTCCAAGTTGGTATATTTGGATTTTCACTTGGTGAGTCTAGGAATATTTTTCCTGCTTCAATAATATTTTGTGCAAAGAGCTCAACCATTTCCTCTTCTTTGTGGACATCAAAGTTTAATCCATTCATCTCTGCATCTGTTTTATAAATCTGAACCATATCAAGGGCCAATCTATAATATGTTGCTTTAAGTGTTCTAAACTTCTCATTAGAAAATACATGACCTTGTGTAGCTAATTTTCTAAATAAAGCTTTAGAAATATCTATAGTCATTTTAGATAAACCCTTTTGACGATTATTTTTAGAAACCTCTTGGTGTTTATGTTCATAGGTATCTGCTATATCTACCTGGCAAATTTTATTATTAGCAAAGTTCCTATACATTTCAGAGAGTATTCCTATTTCAAGGCCCCAATCATGTGGAATTCTTATGTCATTTAATAGATTATATTTAAATGAAAATTCACCAGCCAGAGGATATTTAAATATATCTAAGAAATTTAAATATTCATTAAATCCAACCATTTTCTGTAAGGATTTAACTAAAGGCGTAACTAATAACCTTGTCACTCTTCCATTCATAGACTTTTGGGCAACCCTAGGATAAAAGCCCTTACAAAAATCAAATGAAAATTTTGGATTAGCAACGGGGTAAAATAGTTTTGCTACTAAATTTTTATCATAGGTGACTATATCACAATCGTGCATAGCAACAGATCCCGACTCTTTCAAAGAAATTACAAATCCCATACAGTACCAAATATTTCTTCCTTTCCCCTTTTCTGCAGGAGCAAGATCCATTTTAGATAGATGTTGATCTATTTTTTTTAATTTAGGTCCATCGTTCCAAAGAATATATTTTTTTTGAGGTAGTACTGAAAAAAATTTTTTAGCTTTTATAAATTCTTGTTTGTTGGCTTGATCTAAACCAATAACAATATTTTTAATGTATTTAACTTTTTTTAAAGTATTAACAATATATGTTAATGCTGGCTTTTCTAATTCTGAATACAAAGAAGGAAGAATTAAAGTCATAGGCGAGACTTTTGAAAAATCTAAAAGTTCTTTTTCTATTTCCTCAATGGGTTTCGAATTAAAATTATGAAGAGTAGCTATTACGCCGTTTTGATGAAAGTCAGGCATGGTTAAAAAATTTTATTATCTAATATTTTATTCAACTTATACAGGACTTGACTCCAACCGTCAGGTGCTAACTTTGATGATTTAAAAATATTTTTTTTATTAGAGCGCAATATTGGATATGCACCAGAAGAATTTTTAATCAAGCAGGAGTATTTACAAGAATTTAACATGTCAATATCATTTCTACTATCACCTAAAGCAATAGTATTACTTGAGTATTTATCACGAAATTGAATATCATAAACATGAGATATTAGCTTTTTAGCTATTCTTTTGTTGCATATAGAAGAAATTTGCATAAACCTACTCCCTTTAATCAAAATTCCGTCTTTTTCAGATTTAAGATCTTTTTTAAATAGTTTTAATTTTGTTAGATTATCTTCCCAAAGTATGATTTGACTTGCCTCACGATCCAGCATCATATTAGTGTTATCCAAATTCGTGTATTCTTTTAAAATCTTTGGTGAGAGATCTTGGGCAATTAAAAAATTATATTTTTTTTGTTTCAGTTTTAAAAATTGATACCAATTCTTTGAAGATAATTTAGCAATTCTAACCCTCCAATATCTTTCAAATAAAGATGAGTTTTTAATTTTATTAAATCTTATTTTAGGGAAATATATAACAGCACCATTTTCAGTACTGAAAGGCATGTTTGATAATTTTAATTCTTTAAGTAATTTTTTACATTCACTGAATGTTTTACTAGTATTAAAAATAATTTCATTTTTATTATTGATAATTGTAGATATCATTTTCTTATTAGTCCCAAAAGAATAGTTTTCATGATCAAGTAATGTTCCATCAAGATCAGTAAAAATAAGGTATCTCTTCATTTATATGTGATTTTTTTAATTGATTGATTTCTATCTAAAGTGATTAAAACATTACAATAACTTGGTGTGGTTAATGACATCCATTTAGATAATTTTTGATAATATTTGATAAATTGGTGGAGCTTTTTTTTTAGACGAATATTACTCTTTAATGATCGAAGACTTAATTCTTGTTTATATTTCCAATCAATTACAAATTCCCAATTTGGAAATTTTATAAATATATAATAATCAAATTTTTTAAAAATAATTTGGTAATCAATCAAGGCACTATTATATGCAGTTCTCCAAATTAAATTAGAGTCATTCTTCTTTTCTAAGTCATTAATATTCATTTTTAAATATTTTATGTCGATTGGTTTTGAGCCAACACACCAACCCTCTAAAATTAGCAAATCTACTTTACTAATTTTTCTTTTATAATTTTTTTTGTTGTCAGTAACTTTATCGAAGACAGGAATATAGACTGGAAATTTCTTTTTCATTAAATTATTTATTACTTCATCAAGTAATTTTAAATTGTGAGTACCAGGTACACCTCTAGTTTCAAATAAATCTGTGTTGAATTTTCTTGCCAATTGTTTTCTTTGGAAAGATGATAGATAAAAATCGTCAATACTTAATATAACAACATTCTTTGAGTAAAATTTTAGAAAAAATTTTTTAATTAGAACTGATAAAGTAGATTTGCCTGAACCCTGGGAACCTGCAATCATAAGTGTTTTCTTATATTTTAGGTTAGATAATAATTTAAGATAATTATCTTTTATTTCATTATGACTAACATTCTTGCCAGTTAATCTTTTCAGTGTATCTTGTATAAATTTTAGTTTAGCTGTAATTTCTGACATTAATAATAAATATTATTTTAGAGGATTTTTTACTAAAATTACATGTATCAGATAAAGTAAAAATACTTTGATATTTAGTTTTGAAAAAATTTAAATAACTTAAATTAACCTTTTACGGCTCCAGCTGTTAAACCACTGATTAATTGTCTTTGAAAAAACCATATAATCATAAATAAAGGAGCTGTCGCAGAAACAACACTTGATACAGCCCACATATAATTTCCGCCGTACTCTACTGTGCCGAGATAAGCATTAATTTTAGGAACCATTGTATAATTATGTTGATTAAGTAACAACGCGGTGACTGTAAAATCGTTATACGCCAACATCATACTAAATAAACCTGCGGTAACCACTCCAGGCCACATTACTGGCATAATAATATATCTAAATGCTTGAAAATATGAGCAACCATCAATCAAAGCACTTTCATCTAATTCTTTTGGTACAGTTTTAAAAAAAGAGTACAGCAACCAAAGAGTAAATGGTTGGTTTATAGCTACCAAAACAATTATTGTAGTAGGAAGTATTCCCCATATATTTAATTGGAAAAAAGGAAATAAGTAGCCCGATACTAAAGTAATGTGTGGCATAGCTCTGAAAACTAAAGCTATAATTAGAATATAAAAAGTATATTTAAATGTTGATCTAGACAAAGCATAAGCACCTAAAGTTCCAAGAAACAATGAAATTGATACTACTGATACAGTTACAATCATTGTATTCATAGTGGCTCTTCCAAATTCGCCTTCTGTCCATGACTCTAAATATGCTTTTATTGTTGTGGTGGCGCCTGTTTCAATCAAAGTATTAAAACCACTTAAAGCATATGTCCAATCAGCTCTCGAGAAAAAATCTGCTTTTACTTTAAAAGAACCCCAAAGTGTCCAAATAAAGGGAAAAATTGATATAGTAAGCCAAAACAATATAAAGATACTATTTACAATTATTATCTGTTTTGAATATTTATTAATTGTTTGATTCATTTATCTTTCAGTTTTGAATTCTTTCCAAGTTCTAATTAGTACTGGGGTTAGTAAAAAAGCTATCCCTAATATAGTTAACATTGACGTAGCACCAGCAGAACCAAAAAGCATTTTATTTTCATTTCTTAAGTCTTGATAAATCATCCATGATAATGATTGAGCTACACCCTCAGCAGAAAAACCAATTATTGGTTCAAAAACTCTAAAATTATCCATCAAGCAAATCAACATTATGAACGTAGCTACAGGGTATAAATGTGGTATAACAATAAAGCGAACACGTTCAAACCTCGACGCCCCATCAATGAAAGCAGCCTCTAGTGGATCTTGTGGAACTGTCTGTAAAGCTGCATAAAAAACAACAAATGCAAAGGGTGTATTATGCCATATTCCATAAATGATCAGAGTTATCCAAGTTAAATTACTCGAGGCCTTTAGAGAAAGATTTGGGTCATCAAAAAGAATTTGAATGCTTGCTCCAATTATTCCTTGGGAGTCAATCATCCAGAATAGTACTAAAGAACCAATTAAAGGCGTAACTATCATTGGTAAAATTGTACCAAAAACAATAAATCCTTTTAATTTCTTTGCTAAAGTATTAACACTTAAAGCTACTATGAAACCTAAAACTATCACTGGTGGAGTTACAGCAAAACAAAATGTTAATGTAAACAATAATGCTTTATAAAAAGGGAGGTTTAAAACAGTATCTTTGAATTCACCTATTGATGTCTTGTTATCCCATGCCTCTCTTATTTCATCAAAAGCTAAGTGATTTCTATCAGTATAAGTGCCAAAGCCATTAAATCTTCCTAATGGATTTTCAGCCTCTATTTTTTCTGTAGCCTCTACATCTACTCTAACATTTGTAGTGCACCCAAATGGATCACAATTTTCCACCTCCATAAGAACCTGTTCATTTTCAATATGAAGGGATTGAAAGAAACTAGAAACAATTGGTAAACCTATAAACAAAATCATTGCCAGAGCTGTAGGTAAAATAAACCAAAAGAAAGTTCTGTGAGGCATTATATTTTTTTTGTAAGAAAGTGTGGAACTTTACTAAGATCCACACTTAATAGAATTTATTAGCTTTGGATTATAAAAAACCCTGCTCAGTAGCCTTAGCTATGTAAGCAGCTTCAACATCAGCTAATGCTTTTTCGGCTGACTCATTACCTTGAAGAAATTCCACAAGTTCTGTGCTTAAAGCACCGTGCATTAAGCTCATGTGTGGAAAACTAGGGTAAGGTGTTGTGCCTCTACTTGCTGCGTCAACAACAGGCCCTGCTGTATCACCAGGTGTATAACCTTTAATCAACCAAACAGTTGCATTTGGGTTGTTATTGGCTAAATCAGTTGATGAAGCGGCTCCAACTAAAGCTCTAAATGAGGCCTCTGCATTTTCATCAGATGTATTTGTAGCAATTGCAATTCCATCCCACCAAAGAGTGGTTGCAGGTTTACTACCACCGCCTACAGTTGGTGATGGGGCTAATCTTGTGTCAGCTTTGATATTTTGATCACCTTCGTCATCAAGTAAAGAAGCTGCACCTGAGTTCCAAATATGCATTAATGCAACATTACCAGACTCCCATTCTTCTTTAACAGCGTTTGTATCTTGTGTTAAAAAGTCAGGATTACTTAACTCAGTTAATTTTTTAATCATATTCAGTGCTGCAACACCTTTTTCATTATTCACATTAGGTTGCGCGGAACCTGATTTAAAAAACTCACCACCATGACCAAGATACATATTTACAAACTCTTGACCAAGATTCCATCCTGATTTGAAAGCTCCTGCATATGGATTTTCCATTACTCCAGCTGCTTTAATTTTTTCAGCAGCAGCAATTACTTCTTCATATGTAGAGGGAACAGCTATGCCTAAATCGTTAAGAATACTCTCTCTGTACCAAAGATGTTGTGCGTTAGCCATAAAAGCTACAGCATAAATCTTACCATCAATTGTAATCTTTTGATTATCATTTAAGTTTGACCCATATTTTGCAACTAAATCATCTAGTGGACGAATTAAACCGTCATTCATTAAAGGTGTAATTGAACCATTAGTAACTAATTTTGCAGAAAATTCAGCAGGGTTTGCTGATAAAGCAGCTACTTGTAATTTATTATGGTCAACAGAGTGCGTGACATTAAAATCCGCCTCTGGTCCAGCACAACTTTTTACTTCATCCATAAAAATTCTGTATGTAGTAAATTCGTTAGCTAAAATATTTATTGAACCGCTTGTTACACCACAAGGTGAATGGCTACCTGCAAAAACACTAGTAGATGCAAAAGAGATCAATAGAGCTATTATTAGTTTTTTCATTTATTTCCTCTTCTTTATGTTAATAAATTGTTAATTTTAATATACTAAATAAAATAAAATTTAAATGTAAGAGAAATGGTCGCGGAAATTATTATGATATTCTCTTTTATCTAAAACTAAGGCCCATTTGTTCGAAAACACCATGGTTATCGACCATCACATAATTATCCATAAATTTACCATTTTCTATTGTCCAAAAATCAGAAAACTGCATTTTAATTGCCTTACCAGTTGGTTTTACACCTAAATAAGTTCCGCTATGAGTGCCAGTTAAATAACCTGTCGCACTTATCCAATTACCTTCTGCGACAACAATATCATTTTTTACATGATAGTCTGGAAACGCTTCATAAAAAGGTTTAAGAACCTTATATTTAAAATTTTCAATACCGTGTATATCACCAAAACCTGGAGGTCCATGCCAAATCATATCATCATTCCAATATTTATGCTGTGCCTCTAAATCTTGTGCATTCAAGGCATCGTACATATTTTGCAATAGTATTTTACTTTCATTTAAATTCATTTTTTTTCTCCTAAAATTTGTATTAAGATTGCCAATTCATTGAAACCAGTCCATTCTTTTGTGATTTTATTATTTTTAATTTCCCATTGTGTAATGCCCCAAAGATAACACTCTTTATTAGATGGTTTTCCATAAATTCCATTTCCTTTGTGAGTTCCCACAGCGCCCCAACGAATTGATACTAAATAACCGTCTTTACTATTTCCCATCCAATATAAATCTTCAATACTTAGTGCAAGGTCAGGAAATGATGCAATTAATGAAATTATAAAATGTTTCAGCTTTGGTATTCCAACAAACTTTCGACTAGTTGATCCTTCAAATTTTATATTTTTTGTATAAACACTATCAATAGCAGAAAAATTTCTTCTATTCCAAATAGTATCAAAAACCGCATGAACAAATTCTCTAATGTTTTTAATTTTATCAGGTATCGCGAAGCTTATGGGGTTTAACTTTTTAATATTTCTTTTGGGTTTTGAATTTCTAAAATCAGGAGCAAATGGACCAATATTTCCTTTATTAGCAATTTGTTTTGCTACTTCATTTAAGTCTAAGCCTAATTGTTTTATTAAACCTGCAGTATCATAAACAACATTTTCGTAATATATTTCATTATTTTTTGCTACACAGTTTGCAATACAGAACAACCTAACTGATTTACCTGTTGGTTTGGCAAAATTGCTATAACCAGTGTTCGTGCCCGTAATTATAGTTCTGTGTGAAGTATGAAAACTAGTTTTGTCATCTCCTGCCCATATAACCTCATCAGCATATAATCGAATATTTGGGAAGGCGTTGTTAGTATGAACTGTATCAGAGACTATTTTTTCAGATCCGAATTGTAATCCAAGTTCATCCCAAACACGACATTTTGGGCTATAAGTATCATATATATAACCAATATTTTTTTCTTCCCATATGCTGTAGGTAATTCTGACAATATAATCAATTATATTTTTATATTGTTTTTCAAATCCCTGCATTGATTGAAATGGTAAATTTTTAGGGTTTGGATTTAAAGATTTAGCATTACCACCTCCGCCATAAGATTTAAGAGAGATATCAAAATTTTTAGGCATATGATGATCTTTTAAAGGGATTGGTTTTAAATCTTTAATTAAAGTTTTTTTCATAAATAAATTTACTAATACTATTAAATAAAATTCAAAGCAATAATTTTATATAAAATGAATATTATTATTTTTTCTTTTGTATTATAAATAGACTAATGTCCGATTTTCAGAAAGAAAAATCATTAGTATTAAATTTTATAAATGAAGTTGATAATGCTAATGAGGATAACTTAATTGAAATAATTTCTAAGTATACATCTAATAATTTTAATATGAAATGTACACATCCTTTTAACGAGATAATAGGCATTGAAGAATTTGTAACAAAATTTTGGTTTCCTATAAAAAAATCATTTAAGCCTATCCAAAGAAGAATGGATATCTTTTATGCTGGCACAAATTTAGTTGACAATCATTCTTCAAAATGGGTTGTGAATATGGGACATTTGCTTGGAAGTTTTAATTTTCCTTTTTTTGACATTCAACCAAATTTTAAGACTGTAATGTTATGGTATTGCGAGTTTTATAAAGTCGAGGATAACAAAATACAAGAAGGTGCCTTCTTTTTAGACATTTTAAAATTTATGCAACATTTAAATTTATCAGTTGTCCCGGAGTCAACGGGGATGATTGGCTTTAATCCGGGACCTAAAACACATCAGGGTTTATGCTTTGAAAAACAAAGTGAAATAGAAGGAAAGAAAACTCTTGAACTTATAATGAGAATGGCAAATCGATTAATTGGTGAGGGGATGAGGACAACAATTCCTGATTTACAAAAAGACTGGCATGAGGACATGATATGGTGGGGACCAGGGGGTATTGGTGCATCATATACCTATGATGGTTATTTAAAAGGTCACACGGGTCCTTTTGAGGATAATTTAGATTTTATAGATTTCTCTGGGCATATACTTGAAAACTCAGAGGGAAATTATGGTGGATGGTTTGGTTGGCCAAATTTAAAAATGAAACCAAAAGGTAACTACATGGGTTTCAAACAAGACACAAATCTTATTGGGGAGATGAGAGTTGTTGACCTTTATAGAAGAGATGGAGATAAAATAGCAGAAAATTGGATATTAATTGATCATCTTCATTTTTTAAAATGTGTGGGTATTGATTTACTTGAGAGAAATAAAAATGAAAATTCTAAATAAATTTAGAAGCGAGTTTAGTACCCTCCACTAGTGCAATAAGTTTTTCATAACAAATATTTTCATCAATTTTTCCAAAGCCTGCAAAAGTACTAAAGCCACAATCAGTTCCAGCCATTAATTGCTCTTTAGGCACTACTGTTGAATACTTAATTAATCTTTCAGCTACTACTTCTGGGTGTTCTACAAAATTAGATGTAGAGTCAATTACGCCAGGTACTAACACTTTATCTTTTGGTAATTTAATTTCTTCAAAGACTTTCCACTCATGTGCATGTCGAGGATTGGATGACTCAATTAGAAAATATTTAATTTTTGATTTTAAAATTATAGGTAATATTTTTTTTAGAGCTATATCATGAGTATGTGGCCCCTCATAATTACCCCAACAAATATGCATTCTAGTTTTTTCAATATCAACGTTTTTTAAGGCATGATTTAAACACTCAATTTGCATTTCAGCTTTTTTTAAAAAATCCTCCTCAGATAGATCTTTAAAATTCATATGCCTAGCTAGTGCTAAATCTGGACAGTCTAATTGAACATGAATATTTGCATTAGTAATTTGTTCATACTCATTTGCCATAATACTAGAGAGTTTATTTAAATATTCATCATCGCTAGCGTAAAATTTATTTGGCATAAAAACATTAATAACACCCGGTGATGCTGCATTCATAAATGCTTTTGCATGACCATACTTTTTTAAGGCGTTGCTAAAATTTTCAATATCATTTAACAAAGAAAAATTATCTTTTATTTTTAATTCATTGGTGCAACATGGTCTTGAATAAGTAGGTGTTCCTCCACTAATAGCTAACTTTTCCTTATAGTCTGGAAAATCGTCTAAATCGGCAGGTGCTCTTCGTTCACTTTCTCCTGAAAAACCATCAATTCTATCCTTAATATAAGTAGCATAACTAATCTTGCTCATCTCACCGTCACTTATGAAATCTAACCCAACTTCAAGTTGTCTTTTTACAATTTGTTCAACATTTGAGCTTAAAATATTTCCAAATAATTTTTTGTTGTATTCTTCACCCTTATCCTTGGTAAAGAGATATTCTGATAGTTCTTTGGATCTTGGTAAGCTACCAACGTGTGTTGTCAAAATTTTAGATGCCATAATAATTATGAATTGATAAATTTTTTATACTTATCTAAAAATTGTTTTTTCGAAAATTTTTTATTATTTCTAAAGAAATCAAAAATTATTTTTTCTTTTTTTATCATTTTTTTAATAGCCAATGGTAATTCAATTAAAAAGTCTCTTTTTATTATAACAGCACCGTGTAAGTCTGCGTGAATAAGGTCGTCAGGTTTTACTTTCATATTAAAAATATCAACATTGCAATTGATTTTATGAATTTGATTGTATCCATGCCCTACTCTTATTTCACCACTTAATATTTGAAACTTTCTATTTATCTCCTGTAAGTCCCTCATTGCTCCGTTTGTTATAGCTCCAACAAATCCAAAATTTAAATGTATAGATGCATTAAGTTCACCCCACCATGCACCAATTGTATTAGTCTTATCCTTATCCTCGATAACACAAATCTTTGGGTAGTTTCCTTCGAACATATACTCGTAATATTTATCTCTATTTTTAATTATATTTGTATTTTTCTTTTTTCTGGATGTAATAATCGCTGTTTTGGCAAAACCAATGATTGGTTTTAAACTTGGATTAATACAATGCATTGTTTTTTGTGTGTGTCCTTTTGATCGTAGAGTTGGATCTAATAATTCTAGTGAATTTGAGATAGTTGGAGTGTCATAATTTCTTATGTATTCAATAATTTTCTTTTCTCTTTTTGTTAGTAGTTTCAATTGTTATCCAGTTTTTAATAAAATTTGTTTCCAAATTGTTGTTTCATCAAATAGAACCCATTCATTTTTGATCCCTCTTGGACCAAATTCAGCCTGAGATATTCCCATTATATGAACATTCGCATTACTAGGATTAGAAAATAAACCAGGTCCTGAATGAATTCCCTCTAGTGACCATCTGATGGATGCCTTTTTATACTCATTTTTTTCCTCTAAATAGCATACATGTTCAACTTTAAAAATTGAATCCGGAAACATAGATCTTAGTGAAGACCAAAAACTCTTTACCTCATCTACCCCTAATGCTTTCTTGCCTCCAGGCTGTTCTTGATTGACTGATCGATCATAAACTTTATCTATTATGTTAAAATTATTATTAAATATTTCCTTTAAAATGTTAGCATAATCTATTCCAGTATTATTTGTTGAGATCGGTATTTGAATATATTTTACTTCATGTGAGGTATCGTTATTAAAGGGAGCTGGGCATTTATCTTTACCGCCTTGATTTTCAATTACTTTTGCTGCATGTTTTTTAGGGTCAATATTTAACTGCCGAACAATAGCACCCTGGTCTCTTACAAGCCATTCATCATAAACCTGGTTATTCTTGCAAGCACAATCAGCTATTACTCGATACTTGAGAGTTTTACCAGTAGCTTTTCCATAAATACCATCATTTAAATGCGTCGCCTTAGATAAAATTCTATGTGATGATAAATATCCATGTTCTTCATTACCAATCCAAATAACATCTTCGCCTAATAACTGTCGATCTGGAAATTCATTCAAAGTGGCATAAGTAGCCTTCACTACAGCATCAGGGCCATATATTACACCGTCTGGAGATCTAACTGGAATACCCTCAGCATAATAGTCTCTAATTGACTCAACATCTTTATTTTCCCAAATTTGATATGTTATTTTAAATATATAATCTGGTAGATCTAAAAATTTATTATCAAAACCTTTCATTATTAGAGGTTTTTTTGTCGTATGATAAAGATACTTCCTTCTTGATTGCTAATATTTTTTAAACTTCTATTTGATCCTCTTGGAGACGAGAAAGAGTCGTTTGGTCCAATTGTGGTTTTTTGATCATTGCAAGTTACTTCCCATTCACCCTCTAAACATAAATAAACTTCAGACTCTTTTAATGTGTACGGATGAATGTGAGCATTCTTACCTTTTAACATTGTCAAACCAAAGCCAGTATTATGGTCTATGTTTGGCTCAAAATCTTTGTTATGAACATTAAAATGGTCAAGGTAATTTAAAATTGAATTAGAGTTATAATGCTCATCATCTTTTAAATATTTATCCTTATTTTCATAACGTATTACATATTTTTCAATTTCTTCAGAAGTGTAATGATCGAAAGACTCTAGATCTTTTTCTTTAATAGGTTCAAGGGCAGCTTTTCCGTCTGGTATTTTATTTTTATCAAGATCAATTAAGGTATTGTCATTTAATAAAACCATTCCAGACTCTTTTGCTTTTTCTAAAACTTTTGGTGTCCATGTTATCACACCCGGATCATTTTCTCCAAGGACAACAAATATTAATGCGTTTTCATCACTTACATTTTGAAATCCTCGAAACATATTAGTGGGAAATGAAGCAACATCTCCCTTGTTTAAAACTACTTCGCCCTCTTTACCATCTGTGCCCCAATAAAAGCGCCAAGAGCCTGAAAATATCAAAAATACTTCTGCAGTCGTGTGGCTATGAAGTCCCGATCCGTTCATTGGAGCGGCACTTACTGCACCGATATTGAAGCCATGTTCTTCAGCTATTTTAACGTTTTGCTTGGTATCCTCACTCACTCCAGGGCCAACTATAGAATAATTCAGTCTATCTTGATGCCCTTTGAGCTTCCCTTCTACAAATGGAACTTTACTTGGAATTAGTTCATTAAACTTTACCAAACGACTGTTAATATCCTGCGTCATTAATTAGAATTTAAATTTCCTCATTTTGTTAAATATTATTTAAATTATGAAGTTAATCAAAGTAATATTTATTTATATTAGATAGGTGAGGCAATATAACTTGAGCGAAATTAAAAATTTTGATACCGGTATTCCAATTAAAAGTGGGGCAAAAATTATAAATTTGGACCCTAAAGAAAATATATTAAATAAAAAAAAAATTAGAAATCTTCTCAAAAAAATTTCTGAGTCCAAAGATAGTGATTTAAGTCAAAATATAAAGAATGCATATCATGAAAATGCTGAAATCTATGCATTCCACCCTGTAAACCATATAAAAGGCATTGATGAAATAATGAATACCCTTTGGAAACCTTTACTGAATTCTTTTCCAGATTTAGAGAGAAGAGATAATTTAATAATTGGAGGGAGTTTTCAAGATAGGGTTTATGTCTCAACTGTTGGTCATTTAACTGGCACTTTTGTCAATCCATGGTTAGGAGTTCCCTCCAATGGTAAAACAATTCATTTACGAATTTGTGAAGTTCATCAAATAGAAAATGAAAAAATAATCAATTCTCATGTGTTAATTGATATAATGGATTTCATAAGGCAAGCAGGTTTTTGGCCTATTAATTCATCTTTGGGTATAGAAGAAATGTGGCCAGGACCTATTACCGGAGACGGAACAACTTTTGAAAACCTAGACTCTGATTTATCAGCTAGAACTCTTGATCAGGGTCTTACGATGCAAAGAAGTTTAGATATAAAACCAGAAACTGAGACTGGAGCTACTAAAGATAGTGTTAGACAGAAATTAATTAATCATCCTCAAAAAGATTATTGGCATCCGAAAATGATGTGGTACGGACCCTGTGGTATAGGCACTGCTAGAGGTTTAAAAGGTTTTATTGAGCATCATCAGCTACCATTTAGATTAACATTTAAAGAAAGAAATTATTGGAAAATTGGTCATTACATTGAAATAGGTGATGGTAATTATTCAATGACAGGTGGTTGGCACAGTATTCAAGCAACACACGGTTCAAGTGATTGGCTAGGATATGAACCTACTAATAAATTAGTTACTATGAGAGTAATGGATTTTTATTTACATAATGAGGGACTTATTAGGGAAAATTGGGTACCAATAGATATTGTCCATATTTTATTTCAATTAGGAATAGATGTTCTCAAATTAGTTCATAAGAAATAAAAATGACAGTTGAATTTATAAAAAAAAGCTTAAATGAAAAACAAAGAGCTGAAGAAAACAATAAAGTTAAAGCAGTAGTTGAGAACACTTTAAAGGAAATAGAATTAAAGGGAGATAGTTATGTAAGAGAATTATCAGAGAAATTTGATGAATACTCACCTAGTTCATTTAGATTATCTGAAGATGAAATAAGTAAATTAGTGGATGAAGTTTCTGATAATGACAAAGAGGATATTAGATTTGCACAAAAACAAGTTCGATCGTTTGCTGAGGCACAATTAAAAAGTTTAAGTGAAATTGAAGTGGAAACTCAACCAGGTGTAATTCTTGGACATAAAAATATACCTGTTCAATCTGTTGGCTGTTATGTTCCTGCTGGAAAATTTCCAATGGTGGCATCAGCACATATGTCTGTAGTCACCGCTTCAGTTGCTGGAGTTCCTAGAATAATAGCAACAACACCACCCTATCAAGGAAAAGCAAATGCTGCTGTAGTTACAGCTATGAAAATGGGAGGAGCTCATGAAATATACGTTTTAGGTGGAATGCAAGGTGTTGGAGCTATGGCTATTGGAACTGAGACCATAGAACCAGTAGATATGATTGTTGGTCCTGGAAACGCATATGTTGCAGAAGCAAAAAGGCAATTATTCGGTAAGGTTGGGATTGATTTATTTGCCGGTCCTACCGAAACAATGATTATTTGCGATGATACTGTAGACGCAGAAATATGTGCTACTGATCTTCTTGGTCAAGCAGAGCACGGTTATAATTCCCCTGCAATAATGATTACTAATTCAAGAGATTTAGCAACAGAAACAATAAAAGAAATAGATAGACTGCTCAAAATTTTACCAACAAGAGATACTGCTGGTGTTAGCTGGAAAGATTATGGTGAAATAATTTTATGTGAAAGTTATGATGAAATGTTAATGAAAGCTAATGAGATAGCTTCAGAGCATGTTCAAGTAATGACAGATAGAGATGAATGGTTTTTAAAAAATATGACATCTTATGGAGCACTTTTTTTGGGTGCAAGAACAAATGTTGCGAATGGAGATAAAGTAATAGGAACAAACCATACATTACCAACAAAAAAAGCTGGAAGATACACTGGTGGTTTATGGGTTGGTAAATTCATAAAGACTCATACCTATCAAAAAATTACAACCGATGAAGCAGCTACAAAAATTGCAGAATATGGATCAAGATTATCATATTTAGAGGGTTTTATTGGTCACGCAGAACAATGTAATGTTCGTGCAAGAAGATTTGGTGGTGTAAATGTAGAGTATGGAAAACCAATATCTAAGTTAAAAGATCAATAATATGTTTTAGAGTTTATTTGGATTAACAAAATGGCTGAAATAGAATTACAATCAATAAATAAATATTATGGTAAAACTCATGTTATCAAAGATTTTTCTCTAAAAATTAAAGATCAGTCTTTTACAACACTCGTTGGTCCATCTGGTTGTGGAAAATCAACACTCTTAAGAATGATAGCTGGTCTAGAGGAAATTAATTCAGGAAGCATTCTTATAAATAATAAATCTGTTAATGACTTACCACCAAGAGACAGAGGAATAGCTATGGTTTTCCAATCTTACGCTCTGTATCCACATATGACTGTATTTGAAAATATGGCTTTTGGATTAAAGATAGAAAAGAAATCAAAGGATGAGATAAATAGCAGAGTTAAAGAGGCAGCTAAAATATTACAAATCGAAGAATTGTTAGATAGAAAACCAAAACAATTATCAGGTGGGCAACGTCAACGTGTTGCAATAGGAAGAGCTATAACAAGAAAACCGAAAGTTTTTTTATTCGATGAACCTCTTTCGAACTTAGATGCTGCTTTAAGAGTTCAAATGAGGGTTGAGTTGGCAAAATTACATGAACAACTTGATGCAACAATGATATATGTAACTCATGATCAAACTGAGGCTATGACACTATCAGACGAGATAGTCGTACTGGATGAGGGCAAGATTTCTCAATTAGGCAAACCTTTAGAATTATATAATAAACCAAATAACTTATTTGTTGCTGGTTTCATAGGTTCACCCAAAATGAATTTTATTCCAGCTAAATTTATTTCAAAAAACAAAAATGATATTGAAATAGAATTTTTAAATTCCAAATTTATATTTAATTATGAAAATGATATAAATTTTAAAAAACAAGAACTCATTGTTGGTATAAGGCCTGAAAATATCCACGTAAGTTTTGACAATGATTACAACTGGCGTAGCAAAGCTTTTGTTGTTGAAAAACTTGGCTCAAGTACTTTTATCTACTTAGATAGTCTTGTTGAACCTGTGGTGGTTGAATGCGACGGTGATATTTCAGTTAAAACTGGTGATATTATAAATGTTAAATTTAACTTTGAAAAAATTATTCTTTTTAATAAATAAAAATTATAATTGTAAATGTATATATGTATTTGAAAAATTTTAATTTAAAAAATAAAACAGCACTTGTAACTGGAGCTGGTAAAGGTATCGGAAAAGCATGTGCTATTGCTTTGGCACAAGCAGGTGCAGATTTAATAATCATAAGTAGAACTAAAAAAGATTTATTGGGCGTGCAAAAAAAAATTATTTCATATAAAAGAAAATGTACATTTTTTGAATGTGATTTATTTGATATAGAGGAATTAAATACTGTTTTTAAAAAAATTAGAAAAATTGATATTCTTGTCAACAATGCAGGAACAAATCGTCCAGCGCATTTTACTAAAATTAAAAGAGAAGATATGGATTACATGATAGATCTTAATTTAAAAATAGCTTTTCATGTTGCCCAATTATCAATCAAGAAAATGTTGACTAACAAAAATAGAAAATCTATTGGGGGAAGCATAATTAATATGTCTTCTCAATTGGGGAAAGTTGGCGCGCCTAAAAGAAGCATCTATAATATGTCAAAATTTGGAATAGAAGGTTTAACAAAAGGTATGGCTTTAGATTTAGCTAAAAAAAATATTCGTGTAAACTCTATTTGCCCAACCTTTGTAGAAACACCTATGGTTAAAAAATTTTTTAAAGATAAAAAATTCAAAGATATGGTATTAAAAAATATACCTCTTGGTCGACTAGCTAAAGAAAGTGATATTGCTACTGCAACAGTTTATTTAGCTTCTAATGCATCTTCAATGATTACAGGGACATCTTTAGTGATTGACGGTGGTTGGACAGCACAATAAGAATTATTTTAAATAATTTTTTTTAGTAATTTGATGAAAGCAGTCATATTTGGTTCAATTGGGACCTTAGTTGAAACATCAGATATTCAAAGGCAATCTTTTAATAAAGCTTTCAAAACATTAGGTTTAGATTGGTATTGGAGTAAAGACAATTATAAGAATTTACTAAAAAAATCAGGTGGAGCTAACAGAGTCAATTACTTTTCTAATTTAAAGAAAAAATTTGTTGACTCAAAAAAAGTAAGAGAAATTAAAACTCTTTTTTTTAATAATTATTTAAAAAATAATTATATTAATCCTCGTGATGGAGTTTTAGAGGTAATTGAATACGCTAAGTTACAAAATATTAAAATTGGTCTAGCGTCAACAACTTCTATTGAAAATATTGATGCTATTTTTAAGACTCTTAATAAAAAAATAGAAAAGAAAGATTTTGATTTTATTGGAAACAATGAATTAATAAAAAAAGTAAAACCTGAACCAGATATTTATATTAAGGCTCTTAATGATTTAGGCGTAAACCGAGATGAATGTATCGCAATCGAAGATTCACTTGATAGTGCATTATCAGCTCTTAGGGCTAAAGTTGAATGTATTGCATTTCCAGGACTATTTCATGTGGACGATGATTTCAGTTATTGTAAAAAATGTTTGAATAAATTAGATATTTCAATTTTTGAAAATTGATAAATATCATTAGTCATGTGTTTATTATTCACAATGACTTAGGTCTCAAACCCCCTATTTTGAGGTAATTAAGATTTGTCTTTTCTTATTGCAAGTAGCCTCTACGTTCCATAGCAAAGAGATATCCTTCAGCACATAAAACAGGTCCTTGATCTAATTTCTCTACTAAATTCATCTTAAAATCCCTCCAAATTTCTCAAAACTCTAATATGGAAATCTTCGAAATTCTAGTTTAAAAGTAAAAAAAAGGAGTTAGGAATATGAGTTTATTTAAAGCTCAAGTTAATTTCATTAACGAATGGGTCTTATCTATTCGTCCTTTTTATTCAATAAATCAAAAATCTATATGCCTGATATGAGGGGGAAGTTAAAATGACAAATTCGAAAGTCATAGGAGTAATTGGCTTAGGGAATGCCGGATTACCAATCTTAAATAATTTAAATAAAACAAAAAAATATCAATTGATTGCTTATGATATTGATGAACATAAACTAAATCTTCTTCCTGAAAATATTTCAATAGCATCTTCTATTAAAGAGTTAGCTCAAAAATGTCATGCCACCATAACTTGTTTGCCAAAACCTGAACACGTCTTACAAGCTGTTGAAGGAAAAGAAGGGTTATTGGAAAATGCCTCGCCAGGAATGGTTTGGATTGATACTTCTACTACTGACTTTAAGCAATCTCAAGAATTAGAAAAAAAAGCATTAACCAATAATGTATCCATGTTAGAGGCTACTTTGACAGGAGGGGTTCATGCATTGCAAAATAATAATATGGTTAGTTTAGCAGGAGGCAATAAAGAGATTTTTAATAAGTGGAAAGAATTAATACAAGATGCAATTGGTGAGGTTGTTGTGCTTTGTGGAGATATCGGAGCAGGTGCGATTGCGAAGGTAGTTTCTAACATGCTTGCTTTCACTAATATGGTGGCAGCTTCGGAATGTATGATGATTGCAAAAAAAGCAGGCTTAGACTTAGAAAACTTTTTTGATGCCATCAGAGTTTCTGCTGGTAATTCATTTGCATGGGAAACAGTTGTGCCACATATTTTTAATCAAAAATATGAAGCGGGTTTCACAATGGACTTAGCATGTAAGGATATGAACTTATGTTATTTATTAGGTGAGCATTTAAAAATTCCATTAGATTTACATATGGAAGTGAAAAAAAAGATGGAGAAAGCCAAATCTCAATATGGAGATAATGAAGGATGTTATGTATATCCACGAACTCTTGAAGATGAATTAAATGAGCCTTTATCTCTAAATGGATGGGATAATTGGGGTTATGACATAGAGGTAGTAGATGGTTCAATAGTTGTTAAACACAAAAATCGGCCTGATTCTAAACACCCTCAATACAACACACAGTCACAAAAGTTAGACAGAGGCGTCTAATCCCACTGTGTACTTTTAGGGGATAAGATCTCAATATTGTTTATAAAATCTTTATTATGTTCTTGCCTAGAGTGGCGCGCTCTGCAGGATTCGAACCTGCGACCCTCTGCTTAGAAGCGGGATTTCAAGCTCTACTACCTTTTACTAATATGCACTACTATCTAAGATATTAAATGGTTTTTAAGAATTTTCAAAAGACTAAAATAGTCACCATTATGATTAATTTTGAATTTTTTTGTTACCTTTTTGCTACCTTGTAATGAAACTTAATAATCAAAATATATTCACTAAAACAGATCAAAAAATACTTTGGGATGATCAATTAAAAGGATTTGGAGTTAGAATTTATGAATCTGGGAAAAGATCATTCATCATTCAAATAAGAGATAAAAGCAAAAAACAATTCAAAAGGACTATAGGTAACATCAATTTAGTCAGTCTTAAACAAGCCAGAGATAAAGCGAAAAGAATATTATCTCTAATTCATCTAGGAAATGATCCATTCGCTAAAGATAAAGATATTTACTTTAAGAATTTTATTAATGAATATATTGAGAAGGTTTCTAGTAGAACAAAGTCTATTAAATCCCAATTAAATGAGAAATCATTGTATAAGGTTTATCTCATACCCTACTTCGGTCATTTAAAAATCTCTCAAATAAATAAAAACAAAATCAGAAAGTTAATTTTTGATATGGAAAGTAAGCCTGTAATGGCTAATAAAGCTCATAACTTACTCTCTCACATGTTTAATATTGCCATAGAATGGGATTTGGTTAAGGAAAATCCATTAAAAGGAATAAAGAAATATCCCGAAGAAAAAAGAAATGTATTTCTTAACTTTGAACAAATAGAACAATTAATTAAAGTTTTAAATAAAGATTGTTCATTATCTTCTATGGCTATTAAGATGATGATACTAACTGGAGCTAGAAGAAGTGAAGTATTAAACTCAACTTTTGATCAATTTGACTTAATTAATCATTATTGGAACAGACCATATAACTCAACAAAACAACGTAAGACACATACTGTTCCTATCAGTGATAAAGTAATTGAAATTGTTACAAATCTTAGAAAACAACAAAGTGGAGAATATTTATTTGCAAATTTTAAAGGTCAGCCAATGCAAGACATTAAAAAGAAATGGCAGAAAATTAGATTAGAAATAAACATGCCTCATCTAAGACTGCATGATTTAAGGCATAGTTTTGCAAGTTTTATGGCCAATAAAGGCATTCCTATAAGATTAATTTCAGAATTACTTGGACATTCAAATATTCAAACTACTCTTAGATATGCTCATGTATTTGATAAATCTCTTAAAAAAGCAGTTAATCTAATTTAAATTAATAGAAGAAAGTGAACTAAAAAAAAGTCAAAAAAATATAAATTCAAATGATTAGAGCGCCTATGTGCCAGAACAAAAAATGTAAAGGGTACAAGAAAATTGATTTCGTGATTAAGATGGTAAATTACAGGAACAAATACCTTTGTATCAAATGTAATCAGGAATTTAAATGGTCTATGCCCAGAGCTCCTAAGGGCGCTATACTCTAATTTAAATATTTCCTATGAATATAAATTATAGAGTAAATAAATATTATAAAATGAGAAGGCCACCAGATAGGCATGTTGTTAAACCAATATAGCCATTCAGTAAAAATCATAACAAGGCTTTGTTCATGACCATAAAATAACATAGAATTTGAGATAATTCTTAAACCAGTGTAGGAAAATATTAAAAAAAACACTATAAATTTAAATCTATCAAAATCAAAAAACTTAGACATATGATATTTTAATTTATCTTATTTTTATCTTTTAAGTGTTTCCATAAATTACCACTAAATACTTCATCATTATCATAATATGCAAGAATTAACTCCGAACTGATTATTAAATTATTTAATATAGTATTTATAGGCTTCTCATCTTCACAATCTTTTTTCATATTTACGAGAAGTAAGTCATAGAAATATTCTCTCCCCTCCATTCCATAAAATATATTTCTAAAATATCTTGAAAGTCTGCTTATCATCCAACTAAGCTCAAATGAATGATTTGTTTTGATAATAGAGTATCCGTACCAGCTATCTAGCTCTGTTGCTTTAGGGGATGTATCCTCTGGACAAATTGTCAAACCACTTAGAGAAAAACTTTTAAATTTATTATTTTTTTTAATTTTCTCTAAAAATTCTTGATCATTCATATCTCTTTTAAGTCGTATGAGATTTCTTTTAATCATCAATGAAATATCATGTTTAGATCTAATTTTATCAATATTGTTCATAATTAACCTTCCTTAATTTAAATTATTCTTTTAGGTATCTCTCTTTTTGGAGCCTGTATAACTTCACCATTTAAAGAGCTTTTAAGCTGTTTGATAACCTTATCCAACTCTTCTGTGATGAAATTTTGTATATTTTTAATGTCTTCCTCATCGTATTTATATGCTCTTTGATTTTTTAAATTTCCAATAGTCTTTATCGATCTAATTGCATTATCTAATCTCAAATTGCAATAAGTTAGAAAATTATCTCTTTTTTCCTTATCTGTTTTTAAATTTACATTATCACCCATATTAATTTCCTTTCTTAATTAAATAATATAATTATTATATATAATTATGTCAAGATATAATTTAATATTTTTAATACCCATATTTACGATAATCAGCATATTTACTTAATCCTCTTTTTCACTATGATTTACTTTATTGCACCAGAGTATAGCTGAGATGCCAAATCCATCTGGGAATCTCGTTTAAAGATATTTGACGAGCCAAAAATATCTACTCACGGTTGACAGGTCGTATATCGTAAATCCTGAAAAATCAACCCACTGAGTTTTTTTTCAGAAACTAAATAGATATTAAGGACAGAATAATATGCTTGAACAGCTATATAATGAGAAAGAAACTGCAAAACTGCTCTCCCTGAGCGTTAAAACCCTTCAAAGGTACAGATATACTGGAGGGGGACCTACATACATTAAACTAGGTAAAAGCGTTAGGTACAAAGAGTCTGATATCCATATGTATGTATCAGCAAGAACTAGAAATATTACGACTGAACAATGAACACAAAGGTGTATTTAACGACACCAGGTCATAAATTTAATTTAATAAGGGAAATAAATAAAAGAACTGACCTTAATAATGTAACTAAACTAATACTATGGGCTATTATTGATAGTTATAATATTGATAATGGAAAATGTTTTCCTTCAATAAATTTTATTGCATCTAAAGTCGGATGTTCAGTATCCTGGGTAAAAAAGAATATGAAATATGTCTATAATTCAAGGTATCTAGAAATTGTAAAAGGTCATACTGGCAAGGCTAATACCTATAAGATTATTTACCAGACTATCTATCAGGTATCTGTATGGGTACCCCATAAAATAAATACACACGAAGGAGTTTTAAATAATTAATGAAACGTTAATTCATAAAAGCGCTAGCCTTTATTGTAATTCGTAGCGTTAATATCTTAAAAGTTAATTACTTATAAGATGTCACTAATAAGATGATGGGTTTAGAGTTACCTAAAAAGATTGAGTTTTAAAATGTTACGCCGTAGCCTTTACTTTTATTAAAAAAATTGTGCGAGCGATTGGTTTATTGTAATTATATATGTAATTTTTAAACCCCCTACTCGTCTAATGCCTGTTATTAATGTGCCCCCTCACTTCGACCATAAATGAAGATGAGGGGGAAATATTGACATACTATGCCTTAGGATGTCAGATAACATTTATATGACACTTATTAACTGTAAAAAAGATAAATCTTAGATTTGAGCGTAAAACTCTTTTCTAGTTATAGTTGTATCAAATAAACCAACATCCTCTTTATCATGTGTGATAATACCAGAGTAAGTTAAACTAGCGTCTTCGATCCTCTTAAACTTAGCTATAGCATCATTCATTCTTGAGTTATTAAAAACATTTAGGTTTTTTAAAAGTCTAAAATCATCAACAGATAAGCCAGTTACTTTTTTAAATAAACCTGGTTCAATTTTTGAAATTACATCCTCTAGTTTCTTCTCACGGTAATCTGTCAAATACATAAAAATAGGTATTCTTGTTGCAAATTTTATTAACTTTTCTTGGATAATTTTTCTTTTAGATTTTACCTCTTTCTCAGTTTCAGAGAGTTGTTTTTTTTCATTATTATTTAAATCTTCATCATTCGCTTTTGATTTTAGTTTATTAATAGAGTCTGTTTTGTTAATTATTGTTTCAATATCATTTCTCAAAGAACGAAAACCTTCAATATTCATTAAAGCCTCCATAGCCTTGTCATCAGAAAGTAAACGTTCAAGAGTCATATTATCAACGTTAACAAGCAAAACACTTTCCCACCTTCTAGCCAATAAAGTTGATGTTGTTCCACTGAAAGCTATTTCTAATATTCCTTCAGCGTCAATTTCCTCCATTTTCATTCCATCATAAGAAAGAACTGGAAGAAAGTTTATGAAATCTCTAACTTTTTTTTCTGGACTAATGTCATCTGTAACAAGTCTACAACTATAATCTGAAATTTGTCTTAAAGCTCTATCTGGAGCAAAATCAAAAATATAACATTCTTCTTTTAAAATTTCTGACTTTTTAGATTGATCTTCGTTTTTAATCTCCCAAGGTGTCTGAACTCTAAATGCGGCTTGAAAATAAGTTTCAGGAGTCGATGAATTTCGTAACATAAATATACCCGTCCAAGGTTTTACAGAAACGCCAGTTATTAATTTCATACAAGATAATGTTATAGTTTTTGATTTAAGTGGGTCATCCATTGCTTCATACACAGGTTTAAGTGCATCAACACCCATACCAGCTTGATTACCAGCAGCTACAATTACTTTATACTGCTGATAAAAGTTATTTTGTTTTTCGCCTATTAAGTTTTTCATTGCAAAACACGAGGCAACACTTGGTAAAAACCAAAATGTGTGTGAAAGAGATTTTAAAAGCCTAGTATCATAAAATGGCAATGGTGGTTTTTTTGAGCCTAATCTTAAATTATCAACTGTAGTTTCTAAGTATGAACCTCTAATTAAATCCAACCATTTTTGCACCTCATTCTTATGTATGAAAGTAGCTTGTGAGTCATTACCTTTAGCTGAAAAAAATTCATTTAAATTAAATTCGTTAAACTCACCAGAAACAGCAATATCTTTGATTGAATTAGGGAGTTGATATGTAAGTAGGACCATCCTAGGTAAAGCTAAATAAGGATTATTTTTTCCTTTCCATTCAAGTTTAGATTTTTGTTCATCCGAATAAGTCCAATTAAATATTTGTTCTTCAATAAACTCTCCAGACTCCAAAGCTCTAAAAGGAGTTCCTGATAAATAAAGATAATGATTAGTTGTTATTGGAAGTATTTTTTCATCAAAATATTCAATTCCCTCTCCTTCAACAAACTTAATTTCTTCTTTTTCTTCTGAGTCGAATAGTTCCTTAGCACTATCTCTCCAGGCACCATAATGATATTCATCAAATATTACACAATCCCAATTTGTTAAATGAACCCACTCATTTTTTGGTTTAATACCGCCAGCTTTATTTTTACCTAAGTAATCTTGGAACGAACCGAAGCATACAAAAGGTTTGTTTTTATCAATATCTTCAAACTTCCTACCTTTTCTAGAAACAAATTGCCAATCATTGAAATCGATATGTGATAATAAATCCTCTTCCCAGGCACTTTGAACAGCAGGTTTAAAAGTCATTACTAATATTTTTTTCCATTTCATCTTTAATGCCAACTGATATGAGGCAAATGTTTTTCCAAATCTCATTTTTGCATTCCATAAAAAATGAGGTGTTGTCTGAGTTTTTTTTAGTGATTTGAAATAGGAAGATGTAACGTTAACTGCATTTAATTGTTCTGGTCTCATTTTAAAATCTGCTGATCTAATATTTTCAAAAGTTTTATTATGTCTTATTTCCAAAATAGCATTCTTAACATCACTGACATTACATTCAAACCACTCTCTGGCTTTTTGCTTAAAACCTTTTTTAATTAATAATTTATGAATATCATGATCGGTAAAAGAGCTGCCATCTACTCTTATAGCTGACTCTATTAAAACAATTGAATATGGTTTTCTTCCAGGTCGTTGCGTCGGATATTGCTCTTTAACTCTTTCTTTGGCTGAACGAGTTGTAAAACCAATCTTTAGATATCCATTATATTGTGGATTTGTATCTGAGTAAGCATAGATTGTTGGGTTTAAATCTTTTCTAACTGGAAAAAATTCTTGTTTCATTAAACTATTTTTGAGTCGATATATTCCCATTCAGTTTTGGAAATTTTCCACTCTTTAACTAAAATCTCATCACTAAAAACTTTATTATAATTTGAAAGGTTTGGAGCAAAACAAAAGTTTTTTTTTGTAATATCTTGAGAGACAACAGCCTGTAAAATTAAAAATCTTATTATTTTAGTAAAAATGTAACTTTTAAAATTTAGTAATTCTTTTTGAGTGTGAAATGCTCCAGCTACTATCCAGGATTCAGTGCAACACTCCCCAGGTTTAGCAATCCTTACATTGTTTTCGTAATACATTTTTATAGGTTTCGAAAAATCAGTTTGACCAGCTATTGGTGATTTTGGAATAAGAAGTTTCCATTTACCTAATAAAAAATTAAAGTCCGTTATATCTCTTTTATCTGCATATTTCATTCCTATCTTTTGAATAAACCAACATGGGATTCCTGATTTTTTTGGGACATAATTCGTAGGTAAAGAAAAAGGCTTTCTAGATGAAACTAAATCACTTAATGTAGAACCATTATTAATTTGTAATTTTTTAATTTTTTTTACAACTTTTAGAGCATCATTGTCTCTAATAAAAATTTCAAATTCATTAAGTTTTCTCTCAACTATTACTTCATTATCTTTTGTAATAGTTTTAACTTGGCATTTTCCAGGATTATCTCTATCCCAAAGGAAGTAACAAATACCTCCAGCTATATCTACACCAGGAAATACATCTGAGCTATTTTTATAATCTGCAATAAATCTAATTCTCTTATCATTTAACATTTTATTTCTAAAATCATCTAATCCTTTTCCACCGATAAACCATCTAGATGGTATAATCATGCAAAGATATCTTGGGTTTAACTGTTTAGCTTTTTCAATAAATAATTGGTAAATAGGAGATGCACTTCTACTATGTCCTCCATCAGATAATTGATAAGGGGGATTACCAACTATTACATCAAATTTCATATTAAATATCTTACTTGGATCTTCATAATGAATAAACTGATAACCGTAATTTTCAAGTTCAACAGATCTACTATATTCTTTCTGAGAAGCACCACAATAAATGCATTTGTTAAGTTTAAAAATATGCATTTTAGGTTCATATAAAATGTTACCTTGCTCATTTTTAAAAACATCAGTGATTGAATACTTGCCATTTGCTTTTTTAGAGCAATATAGAGACCTTCTCGACATTAGTGAAGTTAGTTCTGTAATGCCAATTCCATAGACCTGGTTGGTTAATATATGATTTACCCTTTTTTGTAAATTTGGGATTTCCTTTTCTAATCCCTTAATTAATCTTTTTGTAATTTCTCTCATAAAGACACCAGATTTACAGCTAGGATCTAAAAACTTTAAATTTTTATTTGACCAAACTTCTTTTGGAAGTTGATCTAAGAGCTCATTGGCAATTTTTGGAGGTGTAAAAACTTCATCACTACTTAAGTTAGCAAGACAGGTTAGAATATCTGGGTTGAAAGATATATTAAGATTACTGCTCATAAATTTTTAGATAGTGACTCACAGGATATTGATTAATTGGCTTAGGTATAATAACTTCATTGCCTAAATCAGAAAATAAAGATGGCTCATCAAATGGTCGATAGTCAATAAGATCGGTGTACTTGTACTCTGTTCTTTTGACAAAGTTTTCATTTGTAAAACTCCAATCAGAAAAAACAATTGGATTTTTGCTTGGTAATTCAATTAGATTCAGAGCATCACCCCAAACTAAATTTTTATTTAAAACATACTTTATTGACTTGAAAAAATCTTTTTCTAATTCTTTTTTGAATTCAGATTTATAGCTATCATTTATTAGATTAAATAAAATTTCACGACAATTTTCAATATTATCCTCTAAGATTTCAATTCCGTATAGGGAAGTTACTACTAAAAAAAGATTTCTCTTATATGAATCTTCATCTTTTCCGTATTTACTCTTTAAAAGATCAATTTTTTTAATTAAAATATTTTTAAGAAAAACTCCATCACCACAAGCTGGTTCCAAAAATTTTGAATCAATTCTATGTAATTCGTCAGATACTAAACCTAACATAGAATTAACTTCCTTTTCAGGAGTAAAAACCTCACCAAAGTTAATTATTCTTTGTGACATAAAACTCTATGTTAATATAAATGCTTCCTATGTGCTACCTCAATGAAAAAAGATTTGAAATTATGGCGCGCTCTGCAGGATTCGAACCTGCGACCCTCTGCTTAGAAGGCAGATGCTCTATCCAGCTGAGCTAAGAGCGCATTTGTTAGAATATTTACCACTTCAACTTTATATTTTCTACTTTAATATGCATTAATTTTTAAATGAACAATATTTTAATAAAAGTTGAAAATTTAGTAAAAACATTTGGTGGTTTAGTTGCACTAAATGATTGCTCCTTAGAAATTAAGGATAAAGCTATAACAGGAATTATTGGACCCAATGGTTCTGGTAAAACTACGTTATTTAATGTAATTACTGGTAATCTGAAGCCAGATAAAGGTAAAGTTTTCTATAATGGTGTTGAAATAACTAATGAAGAGTCGCACGACTTATTTCATTTAGGAGTATTAAGAACATTTCAAATAGCACACGAATTTTCAAATATGACAGTTATTGAAAATTTAATGGTAGTGCCGGGTAATCAAAAAGGTGAAAAGCTTCTATATTCTTTGATGAATAGTCAAAAAATTAAAAAAGAGGATGAATTAATTAAAGATAAAGCTATGGAAGTTTTAAAATTTTTAAAAATTGAACACCTTAAAAATGAGAGAGCTGGAAATTTATCTGGAGGTCAAAAAAAACTTTTAGAATTGGCAAGAACAATGATGGTAGATGCTAAAATAGTTTTTTTAGATGAAGTTGGTGCAGGAGTTAATAAAACACTCCTTAGAGACATCAGTGACTCAATTTTAAAACTTAATCAAGATAAAGGTTACACTTTTTGTATGATTGAACATGATTTTAACTTTATAAGTGAGTTGTGTGACCCCGTAATAGTTTTAGCTGAGGGATCAGTTCTTTTTAAAGGTTCTGCTGAGGATGTTAAGTCAAATGAACAGGTTATTGAGTCTTATTTAGGTAAGGGATTAAAAAAATAATGTTTTTTTCTGCTTCAAATTTAACAGGTGGTTATGGAGGTGTAAACATTATCGAAGAGTGTTCTTTTAGTGTTAATAGAGGTGAAATTGTGTCGATACTGGGTCCTAATGGTGCTGGTAAATCGACAGCAATGAAAGCAATGCTTGGTATACTTGACTTAAAAAATGGAAATGTCGTACTTGACGGTAAAGATATCACAAAACTTAAAACACAAGATAGAATAAAGCTTGGTATCTCATTTGTGCCTCAAATTAAGAATATATTTACAGAATTAACAGTAAAAGAGAACTTAGAGATGGGTGCTTTTTTAAATGATAGTAATTTATTGACGAGATTAGAGGAGATGTACGATTTATTTCCTATAATTAAAGAGAAAAAGGATCAATTTGCAGGTGAATTATCAGGTGGTCAACGACAACAGGTTGCAATCGCCAGAGCTTTGATGACTGAACCAGATGTTTTAATGCTAGACGAACCAACAGCAGGGGTTTCACCTGTAATTATGACAGAATTATTTGAGCACATACTAAATATAAAAAAACAAAACATAGCTATACTAATGGTTGAGCAAAATGCTCGCCAAGCTTTAGAAATATCTGACCGAGGTTATATTTTAGTGACAGGAAAAAATGCTTACGAAGGCAAAGGTGATTATCTTCTAAATGATAAAGAGATAAGGAAGGCTTTTTTAGGTGGGTAAATGGATTTCTTAAACTCAATCATACTTCTTACAAACTTTATAATTGTGCCTGGAATAACTTATGGATCTCAGCTGGCTTTGGGTGCAATTGGAGTAACTCTTATTTATGGTGTTTTAAGATTTGCTAACTTTGCCTATGGAGACTTGATGGCTTTTGGAACAATGATTGTAATCCTTGTTACTTGGTTTTTACAGTCAAAAGGAATTACGTTTGGCTTACTTCCAACTGCTTTACTAGCTTTACCAGTTGGTATCCTATTAACAATTGTAGTGAGTTTATTTTTTGACAAAACGGTATTTGAATATTACAGAAATAAAAAAAGTGACCCTGTAACTTTTATAGTTGTTAGTCTTGGTATTATGTTTGTTTTAAACGCAGTGGTTAGAATTATCATTGGACCAAACGATATTAACTTTATGGATGGTCATAAGTTTATCATGAAAGCCAGGGAATTTAAAAAAATGACAGGGTTAAATGAGGGACTAGCATTAAAATCAACTCAAGTTATCACGTTAATTACTACAATAATTACTTGCTCCATACTTTTTTATTTTTTAAATAAAACAAAAACAGGCAAATCTATGAGAGCCTATTCAAACAATGAGGATTTAGCTTTGTTATCAGGTATTGATCCAAAAAAAATTGTTTTACTGACCTGGATAATCGTATCAATTTTAGCGACTGTCGCTGGAACTTTGTATGGATTGGATAAAAGTTTTAAGCCATTTACTTATTTTAATAACCTTCTTCCTATTTTCGCAGCAACAATTGTTGGTGGTATTGGAAATCCTTTAGGTGCATTTTATGGCGGCTTTCTAATTGCTTTCTCCGAAATAGGCCTTACCTATGCTTATAAAAAATTTTTTAAGTACATTATGCCTGAAGGTTTAGAACCAAGCACACTAATACAATTCATCTCTACTGATTATAAATTTGCAATCTCATTTGCGATATTGATAGTAGTTCTTATTTTTAGGCCAAATGGTATCTTTAAAGGAAAAGTCATATGATCAATAATTCTGACTTTAAAATTTGTTTCTCAGTAATGACAGTTTTAACCATTTTAGTAGGTTTATTTCAATCATGGGGTATTGCATTATCAATGTTAAATCTCTGTCTAATCTCTGCTGTTATGGCGATGGGAGTAAATATTCAATGGGGTCTTGCAGGATTAATTAATTTTGGTGTAATGGGCTTTTTGGCCATAGGTGGTCTAGCTACTATTTTAGTTTCAGTTCCACCTGTTCCTGAAGCTTGGAGTGCTGGCGGGTTAGGAATTTTAATTTCTGGTTTATTTTTAGTTGCAATTGTTTTTAGTGTATTAATTATTAATAAAAAAATTCCAAATCACAAATATAAAAATTATTTTATATTCTTTATCATAATTTTATCTATACCCTTACTTAAATTTATAGCTGGTCCCTCAATTAGTAAGATTGAGTCAATAAATGCCGCCACATCAGGTTTCTTAGGTGGAGCAAATTTACCAATTATATTTTCATGGTTTGTTGGTGCAATTTTGTGTGCACTCGTAGCATTTGTCGTAGGAAAAGTTTGTTTAGGATTAAGGTCTGACTATTTAGCAATATCAACTTTATTAGTCTCTGGGATAATAATAACAATTGTAAAACATGAGGAGTGGCTATCAAGGGGGGTAAAGAATGTTATTGGTTTAAAGAGACCAGTTCCATATGAAGTGGATTTACAAAACTCTGAGTGGTTTATTAAGCTTGTTGAGTTTTTTAACTCTTCCAGACTATCAAACATATTAGATCCTGACGAAAAGATTTCTCTACTTAATCAATTAGTTATCACCTCATCTGGTGTTTTTGTAAAGCTTTGCTTTAGTCTTATATTTTTAGTAGTCGTAATTACAATACTTTACTTTTCAGAAAAAGCCTTGAATTCTCCTTGGGGTAGAATGATGAGGGCAATAAGAGACAACGAAGAGGCAGCTAAAGCTATGGGCAAAAATGTTGTCAAGCAACATCTATTTATTTTTATGTTAGGTTCAGCTATTATTGGATTTGCGGGTGCCATGCTTGTAACATATGACGGTCTATTTACACCATCCAGCTATCAACCATTAAGATATACCTTTCTCATATGGGTAATGGTCCTACTAGGAGGAACAGGTAATAATTATGGTGCAATACTAGGTGGGTTTGTTGTTTGGTTTATTTGGATACAATCTGCTCCATTTGCATTATTAGTAATCAATATTTTTACAAACCATTTAGATGAAACAAACTATATAAAAGAGCATCTATTGAATAGTGTTCCATATTTTCGATATTTGATGATGGGTCTTGGACTTTTATTAGTTATGAGGTATCGCCCTAAGGGCCTACTTCCAGAAAAAATTATTAAGAATTAATTTCACTATAGCCCCACCAAAATGATGGGGCTAAAAAATAGTAATTATCTTTGTGCTACGTCAGTAAATTGACCGCCTTCAATTCCCTTTTCAAGGAATGCTCCAAATGCTTCTCCTACTTCAGTAAAATTAACATCTGTGGCTCCGTCATAGTCAACTGCGAAACCTGCACAAGCAAGCTCTAGACCTTTACCAAGTTCACCAGCATAAATCTTAGTACCAGGGCCATTAGCTACACTCATAATATTTGCAGCTACTGTTGCACTATCATCGGATCCGCCTTTACACATTGCTAGCATGATTAATGCAGCAGCGTCATATGACTCTCCAACATAAACTGATGGATCAACTCCGTTAGCTTCAGCGTATGCTTTAAACTTCATTGCACCAGCGCCTAATGAACCAGGCATTGAACCAAATGAGCCATCAAGATCTGAACCGAATGTGTCTGTTAATGAGTCACCAATCATACCATCAGATAAAACAAATGTATCAAAAGCACCAGTATCTAAGGAGCCTTGAATAATTTGGTTTCCACCTTGATCTAGGTAACCTATAACAACTAAAGCATCACCACCAGCAGATGAAAGAACACCAACTTCAGCACTGTAGTCAGCCTTGTCACCCTCGTGAGCAGTTTTAGCTGTAACATCAATACCTCTTGCAATTGCTGCAGCTTCATATACGTCAGCTAAACCAACACCATAGTCAGTATTAACGTAAGTAATTGCAACACTTGAAATGCCTCTGTCACTTGTAATGTCTGCTAATACCTCACCACCTCTAGCATCAGAAGGAGCCGTTCTAAAAAACAAACCGTTATCCTCTGCAGTAGTTAAAGCAGGTGAAGTTGCAGATGGTGAAATCATCGGAACACCATTTGGTACAGCTACATTTGAAAGGACTGCACCTGTAACACCAGAACAGTCTGCTCCCATAATTGCTGTAACACCCTGTGAAATTAAAAATTCAGCTGCAGATGCCGCTGCTGCTGAGTCAATACATGTTGAGTCAGCTCTAATAGAGCTAACAGTTGAACCACCTAATAATGCGCCTGAATTTGAAGCCTCATTAAAAGCTAACTCAGCGCCTGCAGCCATACCCGGCGTTAATGATTCAATAGGTCCTGTAAAACCTAAAATAATGCCAACTTTAACTTCTTTAGCGTATGACGTGCTAAATATAAATAAAGCAAGCAGAGTAGTAATGAACTTAATCATTTCTTTCCCCCTTATTAATTAATAATTATGCAGAGATAATAGTATTATATTTAAAAAAATGAATATTTAATTACTAATGTGTCCAGGAAGTTTTTCTATTATTTGAGAAATTACTGGCATAACTCTTTGGTTTTACTGGTTTATAGGTTTGATCAACAACCCTGTATTGATATGAGTTCTTTTGACACCATAAGATAGCATCATCTAAGTTATCAAAGTTTAGTTTTAATTGTTTAGTTGTGTTTTTTGAGCTATTCCAGCCCATTAATACATCCTTTTGAAGACTAGGATCAAAATCAAACTCGATAATCCACATTTTCGTTTTCTTTAAGCCTGATTGCATATTAGTTTTTGAAGGACGCTTAATTGTTACTTTTTTCATTTTTTTATGGTCGGGGAGACAGGATTCGAACCTGCGACTTTCTGCTCCCAAAGCAGACACTCTACCAGACTGAGCTACTCCCCGAGTATTGAATATATATACTTTTGTCTTATAAATAGTCAAACAGTTAAATCTCATGCAAAAAGTAACTAAAATAAAAAAATTACTTATATCAAACAGCTTCTTCAAGTTTTGGAAATATCAATTTTTAGTTCATAGCTTTAACAAGAAAATAAAACCTTATAAGATTTTTAGAGAAATATTAAATGTTGGAGATGTCGTTTTTGCTCTTTGTTTTAGTCCTGAAGAAAAAAAGTTTTATCTGATCAAACAATTCAGGCCATTTTACTTTGTCAGAAATAAAACATTAAAATATGAAATTGTAGGAGGATTAGTAGATAAAGGTGAGTCGCTTATTACTGCCTTAAAAAGAGAAATAAAAGAAGAAATAGGAGTAAAAACAAAAAAAGTTGTGAAATTAACTACATACTGCCCAGTACCAGGCTACTCCGATGAAATAGTTCATGTCTATTATGCGGAGGTTGAAAAAATTAAGCTAAAAACTCTTTATAATAGAAATGAGAATGAGGAAATTAAAATTTTTAAATTAAGTCTTACTGAATTAAAAAAAATAAATGAAAGTAAATCTATACAAAACGTTCTAACAAAAATTTCTATTTATGAGTATTTTAAAAAATTTAAAAAGAGTTAACGTTATTAACAATCTTATTTTCTTTTAAAAAATCAGCAACTTGATTTGCTACGTCAATTGCCACATTAGATTGAGCCTCTTTTGAGGAAGCTCCTAAGTGAGGTGTTAGAAGTAAATTTTTAGTACCAAACATTATATTATCTGTTGCAGGCTCATTTTCATAAACATCAATTGCAGCACCTGCAATAATTTCATTATTGAGTGCATCTTTTAAATCAGACTCATTAATAAGACCGCCCCTAGCACAATTTATAATCACTGATGTGGGTTTCATTGTTGATATTGTTTCTTTGTTAATCATATACTTTGTTTCATCATTCAATTTTGTATGAAGAGAAATAATATCAGCTTCCTTAATTAAATCTTCTATCGAGACCTTTTTAACATCAAATTTCGATAAATCATCATCGCTTGCTGATTTAGAATTAGTAATAATTTTCATTCCAATTGTTGAGCATATTTCAGCAACTCTTTGACCTATGTTACCATAGCCCACTATTCCAAGCACTTTTCCTTTTAGCTCAGTACCAAGAAATTTAGGCTTTTCCCATTTTCCTTGATGAGTTGAGTCATTAGCTAGATGAATGTTTCTCATAATTGAAAACATTAAACCGACGCTTAACTCAGCTGTTGCCTCTAAATTTCCTAGAGGTGTATTCATCACTAGAATTCGATTTTTTGTTGCTTGATCTAAGTCAACATTATCGACACCAACTCCTGCTCTACCAATAACTTTAAGGTTCTTACAGTCAGCGAGTATATCTGAGGTTAATTTAGTTGCAGATCTGATTAAAATGCCATCATATTGATCAATCACATCTTTTAGCTCCTCAGGAGACATCCCAGTTTTGATATCATAATCAATCTGTTTTGACTTTAAGACGTCCTCTACCTTATCGCTCATTTTATCAGAAATTAAAATCTTCATTATTTATACCTTCCCATTGTTTCAAAAAAAGACCATTCAATCCATGGTAAAACTTTTTCTATGTCAGAGGCTTCAACAGTAGCACCTCCCCAAATTCTAATGCCTGCTGGTGCATCTTTATATGCATTAATATCGTACCCAGCGTCCTCTTTTTCTAATGTAGAGCATATTTCTTTAACAAGTTTTTTTTGATTATCACTATCTAAGACTACAAAGTCAGGATGCGTAAACTTAAAACATATACTTGTTGAAGAATATGTATTTGGGTCAACAGCTAAAAACTCTACCCAATCTCTCTGATCAATCCAGTCTTTGATGACTTGAAGATTTTTTTTTGATCTAGATATTAATTCTTTTTGCCCACCTATTTCAATACACCAATTCAATGCATCCAATGCATCTTCTGCAGCGAGCAAGGAGGGGGTATTTATAGTAGCTCCTTCAAAAATTTCTTTGGAAAACTTCTTGTTTTTAGCTAATTGAAAAATTTTAGGCATTGGCCAAGATGGCTCGTAAGTTTCAAGTCTTTCAACTGCTCTTGGTGATAGAGCGATCATACCGTGTGCAGCCTCTCCTCCCAAAACTTTTTGCCATGACCAAGTCACAACATCTAATTTTTTAAAGTCCATATCCATAGCAAAAACTGCTGAAGTGGCATCACAAATAGATAAACCTAATCTATTTTCTGGTATCCAATCTGCATTGGGAATGCATACACCTGAAGTAGTGCCATTCCATGTAAAAACAACATCATTATCAAAATTTACTTTTGACAAATCAGGGAGTTCTCCATAATTATCAGTTTTATGAACTGTTACATTCTCTAATTTTAATTGCTTTGTAATATCCTTTACCCATGTTAATCCAAAAGTTTCCCAACCACATACTTCTACATCTTTTAAACCTAGAAGGCTCCACATAGCCATTTCAATCGCACCAGTATCTGAGGCAGGGACGATACCTACTAAATAATCATCTGGTAACTCTAAAACTTGCTTCGATTTAACAATTACTTCATTGAGTTTTGCCTTACCACTTTTTGCTCTATGCGATCTACCTAAAACGGCATCATTCAAAGCCTCTAATTTCCATCCAGGTCTTTTAGAACATGGTCCTGATGAAAAGAATGGATGATTTGGTTTAATGGTAGGTTTTTGCATAATTAATATTTCTCCTTAACGTTTGTGAACTATTCAATAATTTTGTAAAAAAATAAACCATCTAGTGGTTTGGGTTCAAACCAAGTAGCTTTGGGTGGCATAAATTTCAAATTTTTAGAGTATTCTATCACTAAATCCATGCTAACTGGTCTCATTAATGTTGATAAATCTGTTATACCCGTATCAACTTGATTAATCAAATAATCAGTGCCTAAAGAGGGTGGGACGAATTCGACCCTTTGATCATTAGTTTCGTCCTTGATATTCAATATTTCCTTCAAGACAAACTCACCAAAATCAATACAGTCAGCGCCATTTGTGGAGAATTCGTCTTTCAAATCTATTTTAAAATATTTACCCTGATAGTAGATTACAAAAAAGCGATCTATCTTCTCATGATATTTTAGCTCTTCAACATGGAAATATGTTTTTAAGTCAGATATGAACGAATCTTTATTGTAAGTATCTGGAAATTTAACACTTCTATTATATGCAAGGTTTAAGCATTTAGATTTTGGAAAAACAATTGATAAAAATTTAGTATCTTTATTAACATCTAATTGAGCAAAGCCTTCTATTCTGTGATGGCCATCTGCCACAAAAAGTTCCTTAAAATTAATACCAGTGAAATCAGTGTTAGTTTTATATATTGAATGAGTGTACTTGCCAGATTTAAACTTTATAAGTGGTTTTTTGTCATGATGAATATCAAGGTTTAAATCTATATTTTCATCATCATAAAAAAGATAAATAGGAGACAATTGAAATTTTACTTTAGATAATTGATCAGCTCTTTCTTTGCCTTTACTCACTAAAATTTTTTCATGGGGCTTTATATTTCTATTAATGTAGTCTTGTATATTTAGCAGAGAAATTAAACCTGTTTGCGAATGACTGTCAGAGTCTATTCTATATAAAAAATATTCATTATCAGATTTATAAATAATTTTATCATCGATAAGTCTTTGGTAATATTTCTTTGATAAATCAAAAAATTCATTATCAGAGAGTTTCTTATTAAAATAAATATCTGGCCTTAGAATTTGTAAAAGATTGAGCTTGTGGATCTGATCAGAACTAAAATTATAGTCAATGATATCTGTGCTAGGTGAGATAATTGATTGTAGATATTTATTGTTAAGTACATAAGTATTTGGTAATAATGGCTTCATTTATGAACAGAAAAAAAATACCGTATTATTTTGCTCTAGTAGTAGCTTTGATCTTCTTTTTTTATGGAATATTTTCAGTTTTAATTCACTAATCTTCTTTGTTTGTTGAATTTGGAAGGCTCTTTTCCTCATACCAAATAGATTTATCTGGAATATTGCCATCCCATAAGTAGCTCTCATAATCAAATTTTGGCATACCTTTATCTGATCTTTCATAATAAAGTCCGAACTCTCTGCAATATTCTGATAATTGATCTGCCTCAATCTCTAATATATTTAATTTTTCCCATTTTTTTGATGAAGCAACCCATTTGAAACCTTTAGATTTTAACCAATCCTTGTGATAATAAGTTTCAGAACCTGATACTGCGAATGTAATATTTTCACTCATAAAGAACCTCTTGAAATAATTTGTACGGATAATATGTAAAAATAGATAAATTTTCAAAAGAATTTTTTGAATTTACAAAAGAATTTAGATCTTTGAGGTTATATATCAGCATATTGGGCATAAATTCCTTTTGTTTATCTAAATTGCTTAAATTATTATCTGAATTACTTGTTAGAATAACATTAATTTTTAAATTACCATTAATCTCAATACTGCACTTAAAGTTAGTTAATTTGTTAGTAATCTTATCAAGAATTTTATCATTTTTTAGAATTGATATTTTTTTTTCACGATATTGATAAATTAAGTAAAAAAGCTCTGGGCATAATTCAAACAAAACATCTTTACTATATAAACTATTCTCAAATTTATTAAGATCCTTAAAAGATTTTGTGTAATTAATAATATTTTGTTTTAATGAGTCCTCGTATAGTTTTTTTATATTTGTTTCGTCAATTAAAAAAAGGTTGTCAATTAATTTTGAGTTGATCAATTTGTTATAATATTTTAAGTCATTTGAATTATTTACAATTGGATAATCAGTTATAACTTTAATATTATTTTTTAGACAAAGATAAATATATTCAAACTTTATGCCAGAAGGTAAAAAATTTAAAACGAAATCTACGCCTTTATCTCTAATAAGATCTTCATAAGCACCGTAATATTTTTTAAAATTATGGGTCTCAGCAAATATCTGTGCAACCTCAATATTCCTTGAACTATTAGCATATAGATTAAGTGTGCTTGATAGTTTATTTTTTTTTATAAAGTCAATTGATTTTTGGTCTGAACTCAATATAGCTAAATTGCTTTTCATTTTAATTTTATTATAATCCTTGAATGAAACAGGTTTTTTTAAGCTATCACGATATACATACTGATTGTATAAAATTAGCAAAATTAATAAAAAAAAAATATAAACCTAAAAAACTAATTCTCATATCTAGGGGTGGTCTCATACCAGGATCTATTATTGCTAATTATTTAGGAATTCAGGATATTGATGTTATTGCTCTTAAAACTTACTCAGACAGGAGAAAAAATACTGATATAAAGATTTTTAAAAGAATTAAGTCTGAGAAAAAACTGGTTGTAATTGATGATTTAGTTGACAGCGGTGACACGGCAAAAATAGTTAAAGATATGATGCCAAATTCAAAGTTTGTTGTTTTGTATGCTAAGACATCAGGGAAAAAACAAGCCGATCTTCATCTATATGATTTTAAAGATAAAGACTGGCTTGTTTTTCCTTGGGAACAGGATTAAATATTTATTTTTATTCTATTGAGGCACCTCTCCATCTATACCTTGAACATAGAACATCATAGAGGCTAACATGCCATCATCAGCAACTTCACCCTCTTTGACAACTAGCTCACCAGCTTGATTATAAATAGGACCTTCGAATGAATGAAGAGTTCCATTTTCTATTGCTGTTTCCATATTTTTTGCTTCCAAAATTAAGTCTAATGGTAAGAGTTTTGTGTTATAAGGTGACATTTCTACCATACCGTCCTTAAACCCCTGCCATGTATCTTCGGAAGACCATGTGCCATCAACAACCGCTTGTGCTTTTGCAGCATAGTAAGGTCCCCAGATATCCTCAATCGAAGTCATATGAGAATTTGGGCAGAATGCCTCTTGATTTGAGGCTTGGCCAAAAGCAAGTACCCCAGCTTTTTCGGCAGCTTGGCAGGGTGCATATGAGTCAGTATGTTGAACTATTATATCTGCGCCTTGGTTTATCAAAGTGTTAGCTGCATCAGCCTCTTTTCCAGGATCATACCAAGAATAATTCCAAATAATTTTAATTTTTACATCAGGATTGACTTTAGAGGCTGCTAAATAAAATGCATTAATACCTCTTATAACCTCAGGTATCGGAAAAGATACTATATATCCAATAGTATTAGTCTTAGTCATTTTACCAGCAATGTGTCCAATAATAGTTCTACCCTCGTAAAATCTTGCAGAATATGTTGAAACATTGTCCATTCTCTTAAAACCAGTAGCGTGCTCAAATTTGACATCTGGAAACTCTTTAGCTACTTCAAGAGTTTGATCCATGTAATTGAAAGACGTTGTGAAAATTAGATCATGCCCTGATGCAGCTAGTTTTCTTATAGCTCGAACTGCATCTGCATTCTCAGGAACATTTTCTATATAAGTTGTTGAAATTGAGTCTCCTAGAGCATTTTCCATGTAAATTCTGCCTTGATCATGCATGTATGTCCATCCGTGATCACCTGGAGGTCCAATATATATAAAGCCTATTTTCTTTTGATCAGCGTGAGCTGCAGATACAGAAAATACAGCTAAAAATGAGAGAATAGTAAGTATTTTTCTTAGCATATTTAAATCCTATCTTTTAAAAATTAATAAAATTTATTATAGAGCTAATTTCATTAATAAATAATGAATCTAGTTAATAATAAATATGTGATTAATTTATAACAAAAAAGAAATGGATGCCCTTTATATGAAAAAAAATAAGTGGATAACCTATTGATTTTTTTCAAAAGGTATATTTAAAGATGATGGCGCACTAAGTTTAAGTCTAAGTTTGTTGGATGAAATAAAAACTAATACGATAATCGTTGCCAAATATGGCATCATGTTAAAAAATTGACCAGGTAACTTAACACCTATGGCTTGCAAGTTCATTTGCATAATTGCAACGCCTCCAAAGATATAAGCCCCAACTAATAGTCTCCAAGGCCTCCAAGTAGCAAAAACAACTAAAGCAAGAGCTATCCAACCCCTGCCAGCAGTCATACCCTCTTGCCACATTGGGGCATAACATATTGAAATATAATAACCCGCTAAAGAACTCATAACACCGCCGAAAATAATAGTTAAATATCTTGTTTTTATAACATTATATCCCAAGGCGTATGCTGAGTTATGATTTTCACCAACAGCTCTGACTATGAGGCCAGTTTTTGTTTTTGATAAAAAATAAGCAATAAAAAAAACTAACAAAAAAGATATCACTATGAAATAGTAAGGATTTAATCCATCTATGGGTGTTCCACCAAATTTTTTACCGAGCATTGCACTTAATCCAATACCAAAAATAGTTAATGCTAATCCAGTCGCTATTTGATTAGTCATAAGGTTTAAAACTAGAAAAGCAAATATTCCTGATAAAATTACTCCAGATATTATTGATAATAATAAGGAATAAAAATAATTACCAGTTATAACTAAAGTGATAAATCCGGTTACCGCTCCTACTAACATTAAACCCTCTAATCCGAGATTGAGGACACCACTTTTTTCAGTAACCAACTCACCAATTCCAGCAAAAACAAGAGGTGTTGTCGATATTAAAACTATATTTAAAATGCCTATGATTAGATCGATACTCATTTAATAAATACCTTATATTTATTTAAAAAATCTGTGCCTAACAAAAAGAATAGAACTAAACCCTGGAAAACAAAACCTACTGCAGATGGTATTTTAAGAAATAGTTGTGCATCCTCAGCTCCTAAATACGTTAATGCAATTAGTAAAGAGGATAAGATTATACCAAAAGGGTTCAATCTTCCCAAAAATGCAACAATAATTGCAGTAAAGCCATAATTAGGAGAAATATCTCTGTACAATAAACCTATGGGCCCAGAAACCTCAAATAGACCTGCTAATCCTGCGCATGCTCCACTAATTATAAACGTATAAAAAATTAAATTTTTATATTTAAAACCAGCATATTGAGATGCTTTTGAACTTAAGCCAGTAACTTTAAGTTTAAATCCGAATAATGTTCTGTTGTAGATAATATAAGTTATCAAAGAAATTATTAATGCAAAATAGACACCAATGTGAACACGAAGGCCATCAATTAATACAGGGAGTCTTCCAGCATCAGGAAATGGCATCGATTTAGGCAAACCATATCCTGCAGGGTCTTTCCACGGACCAACAACAAAATAATCCAGAATAAAAAGAGCCACATAGGTTAACATCAAACTAGTTAAAATTTCATTAGTATTAAATTTTGTTTTAAGAATAGCAGGTATAGTTGCCCAAAAAGCTCCTCCTAAAGCGCCAAATAGAATCATTGATGGAAGTAAAAAAACACTTGTCGAGTCATTAAATAATAGTCCGATACCACCACCAAATATTGCTCCCATTGTTAATTGCCCCTCAGCTCCTATATTGTAAATATTGTTTTTGAAACAATAAGATAATCCTAAAGCTATAATTGCAAGCGGTGTAGCTTTTACGAATAATTCCGAAATACCGTAAGAATTTGAGATAGGACTGATAAAAAAAATTTTAAAAGACTCAATCGGACTTAAATCCAAAATTAAAAAAATAAAGGAGCCAAAAAATAAAGTTAAAGCAACTGCAACTAATGGCGACAAATAAAATATTAAATTTGAGTAATCCTCTCTTAATTGTACTTTAATCAAAAAGACCACCCATATACTTGCCTAATTTGCTGATATTTATATCCTTTACATTTAAGGGATTTGATAGAGACCCCTCATATAAAACCGATATTTGGTGACATACTTCAAGTAATTCATCTAAATCGTGTGAGATAATAATAATAGATACTCCCTTTTGTGATAATTCTACTATTGTTTTCTTAATAAATGCTTCAGAGCCTGCATCTATACCCCATGTAGGTTGAGATAAAATTAATAGCTCAGGATTTGACATAATTTCTCTTCCAATAATAAATTTTTGAAGATTTCCTCCAGAGAGTTTACCAGCTTTGACATTATAAGAGGGAGTATCAACATTAAAATTTTTTATTACATCACTTGCATAAGAATTAATCTTTTCAAAGTTTATAAAATCACCTTTCTTAAATTCACTTTTATGGTTCATACTTAAAAATATATTCTCAGATAAAGACATCTCAGGTACTGCACTGTGGCCTAATCTTTCTTCTGTAACATATGAAATAGATAGAGATTTTCTTTGAAATGTAGATAGATTATTAATGTTTAAATCTTTAAAAATAATGTCTCCACTAAATTCATAATCGTTTTCATTAAGTAAAATTTCCATTAATTCTTTCTGGCCATTTCCTGCAACTCCAGCTATGCCAAAAATTTGTCCCTTTTTTAAATTTAAATCAATTTTATTTAAATTAATTGTAAATGGATCTTTAGATTGAGTTGATAAATTTTTAATATTAAAAATATCTTTAGAAAAATTAATGTTGCTTATCTGTTTTGCTTTAGACACTTTGTAACCTAACATTTTATATCCTAAGGTTTCAGGATCTTCATTTTGTGTCGAAATTGTACTTACTACTTTTCCATTCCTCATAATTGTTACATAATCAGACAGATTTATGATTTCTTCTAATTTATGAGATATAAAAATTACTGTTAATCCGTCTTTAACTAGTTTTTTTATAATTTTAAATAATTTACTAATTTCATCTGGTGTAAGAACAGAAGTTGGTTCGTCCATAATAAGAATTTTTGGATTATTCAATAATGATCTAACTATTTCTACAGATTGTCTCTGACCAACAGAAAGAGAACTAATAGGAGAATTTAAATTTAAGTTAAAACCGTACTTATCACAAATTGTCTTAGAATTATCTTTTAATTTAGTTAAAGATATATTTTCATTCATACCCAGAATTAAATTTTCAGCAACAGTAAGTGACTCAAATAAACTGAAATGTTGAAAAACCATATTTATACCTAAGTTTTTAGCAGTAGATGGAGAATTAATTATTGCTAAATCAGAGTCTATTAAAATTTCACCACTGTCAGGTTTTACATGACCATATAAAATTTTTACTAATGTTGACTTTCCAGCGCCATTTTCACCTAAGATAGCATGAATAGATTGCTCTTTGATATTAAAGGATACATCATCATTTGCTATAACTCCGGGATAAGATTTAAAAATATTTTTAAATTCAACAATGGATTGCATAAATATTTATAGATTCCTTTTTTAAAGATTAAATTGTTTTTTTTAATTTAGGATAAAATTATAAATATAAGGGTTCAGAGTCGTAAGATGACCAAAGATACCATGTTACAATAGTTGAATAATTTCGCCATTTGTTAGAATGAAAAGATAATTTAGTTAAATTTTGATCTCTATAATATTTCTTATAGGCATTAATAAAACCAAGGTCTCCTAATGGCATTATGTTAGGCAAACCTAAATAAAATATTGAAAACATTTCAGCAGTCCATTTACCAATACCAAAAATTTGAGTTAAGTTATTGTTAACTTTTTCAAAATTACTATTGCTTAACTTTATATCAGTTACTAAGTTATAATTATTTAGAAGTGAATTTAAACACTTTTTCTTATTCTTACTTAAAGGTAATTTTTTTATTTTACTTTTATTTATTTTAAAATTTTTAAAATTTATAGGACCAATTATAATCTTAGAATTTTTATAAATAGACATAGCAGCGGAAACAGATATTTGCTGTGAACAGATAGATTTAAATAAAACGTCAAATTTATTTTTATTTGTTTTTAATTGATGATTTGGATTATAGTAATGTTTAAAAACAGGGTCATTCTTTAATAAATAAGTACAACCTTTTTTCCAATAATTCATCGATCATTAAATGACTTAACTAAACTCGAAGTATCATATTTTTTATAAATTGTATTTTGTAAACTTTTATACTTTTTAAAGACACTTTTTGTAAGATTTAAATTTAAATTAGATTTTTTAGCTTGTTGTAAAACATATTTTAAATCTTTGGTCATTAATTCTGTAGAAAAACCAAAATTAAATTTATTTTTGGTAAGTGTTGGATACCTGTTGGTAAATTGCCAAGAATTAGCTGCACCGTTTTTTATAGCATTAAAAATTTTTTTTTGATCAAGATTATTTTTTTTACTAAAAAGATAAGCCTCTGATATAGAGTATAAAATACCACAAATTAAAATTTGATTAGTAAATTTAGTCAATTGGCCTGAGCCTAATTTACCCATATGCGTTATACTTTTGGAGTATGAGGAAATTATTCTTTTTGATTTATTAAAGTTTGGTTCAGTTCCACCAACCATTACTGATAAAGAACCTTTTTTAGCACCCTCTTCCCCACCTGTAATAGGAGCATCTAAAAATTTTACTTTTCTTTGTTTAAATAACCTAGAAAGTAAATCTATTTGCCTTAATGATATAGTTGAGTGATCAATAATAATTGAATTTTTTTGAAAATTTGAGGTTTTTACAAAGTTATTAAAAAAAGAATTAACTGCATGGTCATCTTTTAAGCAAGAAATAATAAAGTCAAATTTAATATCATTTTTAAAATTATAACTTTCTGCAATAAATTTTTTTTTCCATATATGTTCAACTGATTTAGTTCTATTATACACAAAAAGTTTAAAATTTTTATTTTTAGACAAATATCCAGCCATATGGAATCCCATTTTCCCAAGACCAACAAATAGAATCTTATAAGTTGGCATAAAAAATTATTTTTTTTTCTAATTTTGAATAATCAAATTCCATATTTGGAAGATTTGTTTCAAAATTTAATAGCTTTAAAAAACTCATAGCTGGAAATAAATCCCAAATTTTTGATCCGTAGACAGTTAAAAAAGATCTTTCACCCTCTATAGCTTCAATTACATCATAGCCAATTGATCTAGATCTTATTTTTTCTGTGTAAGAAGTAATAATATCTTTAAAATAAATTTTGGCATGTTCACCTAAAAATCCAATTTGATTGCTATAATTTTGCGGCTTTATTTCTTTATGATTTTTAAATATTGAATTGTTATGAGTATGATAAAAAATATCACCAATAGGATCATATATTATAGCAAATTCACATTTAGTAGATTTTATAAATGATAACATTATTGCAACTTTATTAATACCATTGATAAAATTTCTTGTTCCATCAATTGGATCTACAGTCAAATATTCATTTTTTTTTATTAATTCAGAATTACCCTCTTCAGATATAATATTAGAAAATCCAATATTTTTAAAATATTCAATTAGTTCATTCTCTATAATTACATCATAACTTGTAACTTTAGAATTATCCTCTTTAGTTGAAACTTCATTATCACTTAGTTTTCCAATATTTGGGATAATAATGTCTGTAGCAATTTTCTTTAAGAAGACATGAGTGTCTAAAAAAAAATTATTATCAATCATCATTTATTATTTTTTCTAAAATATTAGAGTCTTTTCGAGATACACATAAGATTAATATATCGTTATTCAAAGGAATATGATCTTCATTTTTTAACTCTAATGTTTCATTTGTTAGGGTGCATATGTGATTTATTACTTCAGTTTTTTTTATATTTTCATATATCTCATTTTTATATTTTATTTCATAAATTATGTACTCGTCTTTAAAAATAGAATGATAAGATAAAAGAGAGCCTTTAGAAATTTTTTCAATTATTCTAGATGTTGTTAACTCTCTTGGATTAATTATAACATCTATTCCTAAATCATTTGCAAAAGATGAGTACGACTCATTATTAATAACTGATATAACTGATTTAGATCCTCTTTTTTTTGCAATTATTGACAATATTGTATTAATTTGATCGTTATCAGTAACGGTAATTACTAAATCAGAATTATTCAGTTTAATTTCTTCGTACAAAGTTTGATCGAGAGCATCGCCATGAAAAATTGTTGTATTTTTAAGTAAACCAGCTAAAAAATTACACCTTTCTTTATCTAGTTCTAAAATTTTCAAGTTAATTTCTTGATCATCTTGTTCGATTAAAGTTGATAAATTTTGACCAATATTCCCCCCACCAACAATAAGAACATCTAATACATAGTCTTTAAAACCAAAGAACTTTATAAGTTTATTTAAATATTTTTTCTTTATTAATAAATAAAGTTGATCTGAAATTGATATATTTTTAAAATCAAAATTTATTTTATCTTCTTTACTATGACCTAAATAACAAAGGTTATTAGTTTTGAAGAAATTTTTAATTTCTTCGAAAGTATGATTTTTAAATAAATTAGATGATTGCATTCCAATTAATAAATAATCTTGGGTTATTAAAGACTCGCTAAAAAAAGCACCAGGCAAATGGATTTTTTCAAATATATTATTTGATACCTCCCATTCGGGAGAAATAATATGATCAAGAAAGCTGTTTGACTCAATCAATAATGATTTATTTTCATCTAGAATTAAGTTTTGATTTCTGACCCTTGCTATTGATTTATCAACTTTTAAAAATTCTTTTGCAAATTTACTTGTTATAATATTTTTTTCATCACTTCGTGTGACAGCTATAAAACAATCAATTTTGGAGTCAAAATTTTTATAAAATGAAGGATTTAGAGGATCATCATAGATTGTTTTTATATCAAATCTTTCAGAGAGATTTTTTAATTCATTGGCATCATCATCTAAGAGAAAAACATTTTTTCCTTGTTCAGATAATTTTTTTGCAAGATTTGCGCCAACTATTCCTGAACCAAGTATAAGAATATTCATTAATCTATTTTAATTTTTAGTGATTTGACTTTGCGATACAATGATACTCTATCTAGTTTAAGCATTTTAGCAGTCAAGGTCATATTAAAATTATTTATTTTTAATTTTTGAAGTAAATAATCTTTTTCAAATTTATCCTTTGCCTCTCTAAAATTTAAATCATAAAGATCAGTACTTTCTATAGAGTTATTCATCAAATTCTCAATTAAATTTTTTGATACAAATAAACTATTTTCTGTTAATAAACCTGTTACATTTTCAGAAAGATTCATTATTTCAAATATGTTTCCAGGCCAAGTATGATTTAATAATAATTTCTGCACATCATCATCAATTTTAATTCTATTATCAAATTTCTTTTGTGCAAAAATATTTAAATAATGTTCAAAAAGAGGGAAAATTTCATCTTTTCTTGCAGTCAATGGATTTAATATAATTTTGTGATCTATATTGTTAACAAATGGATCTTTCATATCTATTTTTTTACTATCAAATACGATAGATGCATTTATTTTTTTACTTTTTACTAAATTTAAATAATTTAATAGTTCAATTTGATTAAAATTTTCATAATCATTTAAATAAATAGTAAAATAATTATGTAATGAACTTAATTTTAATAGGTCAGACTCATTCATTAAATTTTCATTTAAGTTAATAAAGGTATCAGGATTATTTGATGATAAATTCATATGAATAGTATTTGCAAGAAAGTTTTTTCCTATCCCATTAGGCCCAATTATTAAAATAGATGAATTATTTTTTATCTTAGAAAGTGTTTTAAAAACATTATTAATATAGTTACCATAACCAATAGTGTCTATTTTAGAATGAAATGAAATTTTATTTCTGTAATTATTAATTGTAACACGATGTTTTAATTCGAGTAGATTTTTTTGTATTATATGAATAAGTTTTTTAGTTTCAAATGGCTTTTCAATAAAGTCGTTTGCGCCAGCTTTAACAGACTCGATTGCATTATCTATATTTGCATGTCCACTAAAAGAAACAATAACTAAATTTTCATATTTATTTTTTAAATATTCAATTATATCTATCCCTTGTTTTGTGCTATTTTTTAACCATAAATCAACTAATACTACGTCATAATCAAAGTTTCTTTGTTCAAGATCAGCAAATTCTTTATATGAATTAGCATAAGTAACTTCATAACCTTGTTTAGAGAGTATAAGTGAAATTTGTTTGCAAATTTCTAGTTCATCATCAATTACTAATATTTTAGTCATAAAAAATTATTTCAATTTTAAAACCTGAATAACTGTTGGTTGTTATATTCATCTTATGTGAGTTGTCAGTAATTATTTTATTTATTAAAGATAATCCTAATCCAGATGAATTTTTTGTTGAAAAATATGGTTTAATAAGATCGTCAATATCACCGTCGTATCCAGGACCATTATCAAAAAAAGTTAAAATTAACATTTTGTCTGTTTTTTTTAAAGTTATATCAATTGCGGGATTGTTAGTTGTTTCTAAAGCTTCAATTGAATTTTTAAAAAGATTGTTAAAAATTATATCCAAATATGAATGATCAAAATTAACAAATAAGTTATCTTCAATATTATAATTTATATCAATTTTATCATAATTTCTTTTATACTCCTCTATATAAACTAAACATATTTCTGATAAATTAAGTTTAGTAATATTTGCTTTTGGTAATCTTGCATAAGTAGAAAATTCATTTACAAGATTTTGGATTAAAAAAATTTGTCTCTTAATAGATTTAATTGAATTTATTAATTCTTCATCTTTAAGTTGGCTTTCAATAAATTCTGTTGATAGTAACATAGGTGTAAGTGGGTTCTTTATCTCATGTGAAATTTTTCTAGCAAGATCTGCGATAGCATTATTTTTTTCAGCAAATATTAGATCAGTGTAATCATTAAAAATTATTATTTGATCAAATAAAGAATTATTATCAATAAAAATAGATTTAACAAAAAAATACTTTTGAATATTTTTCAATTTAACCTCTAAATTTATTTCGTATGATTTTTTATAAAAATTTTGAGTGTGATTAAAATGGTTTGAAAGTAATTCAGTAAAGTTTTCAAATGATGTATTTTTTTCACTACTAAATATATTTGATGCAGAATTTTCAAAAATCATTGATTTATTATTTAAAACGAAAATACCATACGGTGAATTTTCTATAATATTGTTTATAAAACTTAATTGATCATTAATAGTTGCATTAACATCCTGTAGATTATTTTTTTGATTAATTATAGTTTTACTCATTTCATGAAAAGAGTTTGTTAATACAGAAATATCGTCTTTATCATTTAATTTTTCAAATTCTTTTTGCTTATATTTTCCTTTCCTTAGATCTATAATTGAGTTATTTAAATCTCTTATTGGTTTAGCCAATCTAAAACTAAAATTTGTTCCTATTATGATGAATATAAAAATTAAACTCGTAGAAAGAATTATATAGATAGTAAAAAAAGTTATTTGAATATTTCTTTTATTATTATCAATTGAATTAATAGCTTCATACGATTGTATAATATTCTGATAATAATTCAATGTTTCTAAATCAATATTCTTTAGTAAAAGTAAATAATTTGAGTTATTTAAATTTACTTTGGAAAAAAGCTGATCATTTGAAAAAAAAATAGTGATATCATTTTCACTTTTAGAACTTGCATCCTTTAAATTTTGGTCTGATAAAAATATTTTTTCGTCTGAAATATGTTCTATAAATTGATTACCGTTATTATAATTGTAAACGGTTGTAATATTAAATCTTTGTATAATATCTCTATCTATTAACCTTTCAGCGAGAACATAATTTCTTATAAACTTTGAGTCTGTTATAAGATCTCTTTCAGTTTGATTAATGTATTTCTGTGCCAATTGATAAGAGTTATTTACTGTAGATTTAAATGCAGGACCTAACCAAGTGCTTACTTCAATATTAAAAAAAATAGCAGATGCTAGCAGTATTATCCCACTTGGAATAATTGAAAAAAGACCAAAAAAAAGAAAAAATTTATTGAAAAGTCTTAGACCTACTACCTCTCGATTTTTATATTTTAAGTAATTAATGAGAAAAATTGATAAGTATAAAAGAAGTATCAATAGAAATACAAAATCAGCAATTAAAATATATTGAATAAGCTCAGCATTACGAACAATCTCATTTGATGAAATAAGTGAATATACAGTTAAAGAAAAAAGGGTTATAAAAATAGAAATCAATATAAATGCAGAAAATTTATTGAAATAGTTTGACATTAAATAACTCTAAAATTCATTTTATACTTCTGGCAGGTGGTAATAGTTTACGATTTTCATCTAATACAAATAAGCTTTTAGCAAAATTTAAAAATAAAAATTTAATAAATCATAATATTGAATTTATTAAAGAACTTAAATTTAAAAAGATAACTCTCATAATTAATAATCTAAAAAACACTAATATTAACATTTTTGATGATTTAGAAGTAATTAAAGGAGGAAAAACAAGATCAGAAAGTGTTAAGAATGCTTTAAACAAATCCAAATTTAAATCAAAATATGTAATCATACATGATGCAGCTAGACCGTTAAATTCTCAGAAATTAATCAAAAACATAATAAAGAACTTGTTAGAAAGAAATTATGATTGTGTAGTTCCTTATACCAAGTGTTCTGATACTGCTATTATTGGTCATGATAATATTGACAGAGAAAAACTTAAACTAATTAAGACACCACAAGGATTTATTAAAAATAAAATTACTCTTTTACATAATAAAAATAAAATAAAGTTATTAACTGACGACAGTCAACTTTTCAGAAATGAAAAAAATAAATTTAAAATTAAATATTTATTACAAAATGAAATAAATTTAAAAATTACATACAAAGATGAATTAGCTTCATTAAATAAATTAGTTGAAAAGAATATCTTAGTAGGAATTGGATATGACATTCACAGAACTATAAAAACTAATAAAAATAATTTAATTAAACTTGGTGGTGCAAAAATAAAATCAAAAGTAAAAGTTATTTCTCACTCAGATGGAGATGTAATACTACATGCTATCACAGATTCTATTTTAGGAGCGTTATCTCATAGAGATATAGGTACCTATTTTCCAAATAACAAAAGAAATTTAAATAGAAATTCAATAGACTTTTTAAATTATGCTTTGAACAAAATGAATTTAAAGAAAAAGATGATTAATAATATTGATCTAATGATTGTTTCAGAAGAACCTAAAATAAATCCCCATTTTAAAAAGATTTTAGAGAGTATTTCAAAAAACCTTAATATCAATAAAGATAGTATTTCTATCAAAGCAACTACAAATGAAAAATCTGGATTAATAGGTAAAGGAGATTTTATAGCTTGTTGGTCAAATGTTTCTCTGAGAGAAAACTAAACTACTTTTTTTAGTTTTTCAAAGTCTTCATCTGCATGATAACTTGATCTTGTCATCGGTGAGGAGGAAATCATTTTAAATCCCAATTTTAAGCAAACATTATAAAGACTTTTAAACTCGTCGGGAGAGTAAAACTTATGAACTTTTTCATGATGTATAGATGGCTGAAGGTATTGTCCTATAGTAACAAAATCAATATTAGAATCTTTCATATCTTTTAGCACTTCTATTATTTCTGAATAATCCTCACCTAACCCAACCATAATACCAGACTTTGTAAATATTGATGGATCGAATTCCTTAACTTCTCTTAAAAGCTTTAAACTCTCAATATAATTAGAACCAGGTCTAATTTGTTTATAGATTCTTGGAACTGTCTCTAAGTTGTGATTAAAAACATCGGGCTTCACTTTTGCAATATCAATGTAGTTTCTATTTTTTCTTAAGAAATCGGGTGTTAAAATTTCTATTGTTGTATTATTAGATAATTCTCTTATGTACTTAATAGTATCAATAAAGTGCTGAGCACCGCCGTCAGGTAAGTCATCTCTGTCTACACTTGTTACTACAACATGTCTAAGTCCTAATTTTAAAACTGATTTAGCAACGTTAAGAGGTTCCATAGGATCAGGTGGTTCTGAGGGTTTACCTGTTTTTACATTACAGAATGCACATGCTCTAGTACAGGTATCTCCTAATATCATAAAAGTTGCATGTTTTTTTTCCCAACATTCTCCAATATTTGGACATGCAGCTTCTTGACACACAGTAACTAAATTATGAGATTTAACTATGTCTAGTGTCTCGAAATATTTTTTTGATGTTGGTGCTTTTACTTTAAGCCAATTAGGTTTTTTGATTGTCGTAGGATTAAATTTTTTAATTTTTTCTGGATGTCTGATCATGTTTAAAAATGTAAAGGTTTTTCAAAAGCTGATAAGACGCTTTCATGAATAGACTCTGATAAAGTAGGATGTGCAAAAACAGTATTTATAAATTCATCCTCTGTTGACTCAGATGAGATAGCAAGGCCAAATGTGGCTATCATTTCTGTAACATCAGGTCCAATAAGATGTGCACCCAATACCTCACCAGTCTCAGAATTAAAGAGCGTTTTAACAAAACCATATGAGTTAGACATAGTTTGTGATTTACCATTTGCTAAAAATGGAAAATTTCCCGTCTTGTAGGGTGTGTTATTGTCTTTAAGTTGTTGTTCAGTGAAACCAACAGTAGCTATTTGTGGTAAGCTATAAATACAACCAGGGATATGATTTTCTTTTGGTTTATGAGTATCATTACCTGTTGAAATATGAGTCACACAATTTATGGCGTCGTGCATGGCTTTATGAGCTAACCATGGGGCACCAATAATATCGCCAATGGCATATAAACTCTTAATATTTGTCTCATAATTATGATTTGTATTTATATAACCAGTATCAGATAGATTTAGGTTAAGGGAACTTATAAAATCTTTATCTAAATTAGGTATCACACCCACAGATAGTATTAATGCATCACATACTACATTTTGGTCAATGTTTTTAAAACTTACATTCTTTTTGTCTTCAACAATTTTCTCAATTTTTGCATTTAACTCAAATTTAATACCCTTTTTTTCAAATATTTTTTTTGCTTCATTTGAAATATCATTATCAAACTGAGGTAATATCTTATTTTGAGACTCAAAAACTGTAACATCCGAACCTAAGGCATTATAAATACTTGCAAACTCTATTCCTATAGCTCCTGATCCGATAATACATAATTTTTTTGGAAGAAATTTAGGTATCATTGCTTCTTTGGAGCTCCAAATTAAATTAGAAAATTTAATTTCACCAATTGTTCTAGGTTTGCATCCTGTAGCAATAATCATATTCTTAGAGCAAATTTCATCTGAAGTTGTATTTACAAAAAATTCATTATCTATTTTTTTTGGATATGCTCTATGTTTATAAATATCTATTTTATTTTTTTTCATGAGTGAGTTTACACCTTTTGATAAATTATCAGATGCTGTTCTTGACATTTCAACAACTTTATCTAGAGCAATTTTAGTAAGATCTTTCTTATCAAGCCCAAAATGATTAGCTTCTTCTATGAATTCTGCTGAATGTAGTAAAGATTTAGTTGGAATACATCCCCAATTAAGACATACACCTCCTAGTTTATCCTCTTCAAATAAAGCAACCTTCATACCAAGTTGTGCAGCTTTTATAGCAGCAACATAACCACCAGGACCACCGCCAATAATTGATAAATCATATTTAATTGTCATCTGAAATATTTTCTAAATTATGTACTATACTAGAAAAAAATTGTGAAGCTAAAACTCCATCAACGGCTCTATGATCACATGATAAAGTCAAATTTATAAAACTCCCTATTTCAATCTTACCTTTGTCCACATAAACATCCTCAAAAATCTGGCCTACTGCTAATATGTATGTTTGTCCTGGTAAAATAATAGCATCAAAACTGCGGATATTAAATGAACCCAAATTAGATATACTTATGACACCATCTGACAGATCAGAGGGAGAAAGTTTATTCTCTCTTGTTAAATTTATCTTTTCATTAAGATTGGAGTTGATTTCATTTAAATTAAAATTATTTATCTTTTTGATTACAGGCATTTTTAAGCCAAACTTAGAGTCAACGGCAATACCGATATTATGATCTTTATTAAGAATAAATTCACCATTATCCTTATATGTACAATTTGAGTCTGGAAATGCTTTGAATGCATTTGATATAGATTGCATTAATATTGCGTTTAAAGAGTATTTATTACCTTTTAATTTTTGATCTTTTCTAAATTTTAATAGAGTAGCCATATTCACTCTAGTATTTAAATAAAAATGTGGAATGTTATTTTTTGAATGTGTTGTTGCTTTTGCAATAGCCTGTCTTAATCTGTTAATATTTGAGCTTTCAGACAAATAATTTGAGTCTGATACATCTCTTAAAATAATTCTATTATCTGGACCAGTACCTTTTAATTTTGACAAATCTATAGATTTTTCATTTGATATTTTTTTGGCAAGTGGAGATATAAATACTCTTATAGCCCCATTATCAAAAGTTTCATTTATATCAAGATCATCAGTATGTATTCTTCTTGAAATCGACTTTATTTTTGAAATATCTATATTTTTTTTTTGAGCTATTTTTTTAGCTAAGGGTGTAATTAATATTTTATCTGAAACCAAATCTTTATCATTTTCAGAAGGATTTATTTCGAAGGTTTGTATTTTATTATCTGAATTATTATTTTTTAGAAAATTATTTATATCCTCTTGTGTAAAAGTCAAATCATCTGAAATTATTGCAACTAATTGATTAACAATTGCTGTTTCACCTTCCTTGGATATTATTTTAGCAATATATCCATCTTCTGGTGACTCGTACTCCATTGTGGCTTTATCTGTTTCAACTTCGAATAAAACCTCACCACTTAATATTGGATCTTTTTCTTTTTTTATCCACTTAACAATTTTACCCTCCTCCATTGTGGGAGATAAAGAAGGTAAATTAACTTCATATAACATTAATTTATATATGACACTTTTTTAACTGCAGATATAATTTCATCAGTGTTGGGTAATGCCAATTTTTCTAAATTTTCTGCATATGGCATTGGGACATCTTTTCCACTAACTTTAATTATTTCTGAGTCAAGGAAATCAAAGCAATTTGATTGGATTAAATAAGATAAGTGTGATCCAAAACTTGTACTACCAAAGCCATCCTCAACAATTACAACTCTATTGGTTTTCTTAACAGATTTATATATCAATTCTTCATCTAGAGGTTTAATTGATCTTAGATCTATAATATCAGGACTAATCCCTAGTTTTTCAATTGATGGAAGAGCATTTAATATTCTTTGAACAGTCATTGAAAAACCAATAATAGTTACATCTTTACCATCTTTAATAAGATTGCCTTTACCAATAGGAATTAAAAAATCGTTCTCTTCTGGAACGTTAGTTTTTTCTTTATAGAGTAATTCATGTTCTAAAAAAATAACAGGATTGGGATTTCGAATAGATGATTTTAATAAACCTTTTGCATCTCTTGCATTTGAAGGAGCAATTACTATCAAGCCTGGAATATGAGAGAACCAAGATATAAAACATTGGCTATGTTGTGCTCCAACTCTAGCCGCAGCACCATTTGGGCCACGAAAAACTATAGGAACATTTATTTCTCCACCTGACATGTATAAAGATTTAGCAGCAGAATTAACTATTTGATCAATTGCTTGCATAGAAAAATTAAAAGTCATAAATTCACATATAGGCTTAAGCCCTGCCATGGCTGCTCCAATAGCTAAACCTGTAAAACCATGCTCAGAAATAGGAGTATCTAAAACCCTTTTTGATCCAAATTTATCAAGAAGCCCTTGGGTTACTTTATATGCACCATCGTATTCAGCTACCTCTTCTCCTAAGAGAAAAACATCTTTGTCTAATTTCATTTCTTCTTCAATAGCTTGATTCAAAGCCTCTCTCATAGATATTTCCTTTTCAGACCAATTCTTTTCACCTGAATTTTCTTTTGTTTGATTTAAAAGAGAATTCATTGAAATATTTACTTCTGTTGTAAGAGGATCAGATCCGTTGGAGGAGACTTGTAGAGATTTTTCGATAGGTTTTTCTGGTATCTCCTCAATTTCCTCACCATCAACTTTAAGAAGAGCAATCTCAGTATTAACACTAATATTTTCAGTGCCCTCTTTAACTAGTATTTTCTCAACTTTACCATCATCGGGTGACTCTAGTTCCATAGTAGCTTTATCAGTCTCAATTTCTGCTAAAATATCTCCTGAAACTACAATATCTCCCTCTTTCACTAACCATTTTACTAAGTTACCTGTTTCCATTGTTGGAGATAAAGCTGGTAGAAGTATTTTCATAAATATACCTCAGTGTATAATTCTTTTAAATCTGGAAGTGGCGACTCAAGTGAAAATTTTTCTACATCTTTAATTTGTTTCTTAATATCACTTTCAATATCTTTAATCGTGTCCTCTTGAATTTTATAATCATTTAATAAAGTTTCTTTCATCATTAACACAGGGTCTATCTCTTTCATTTTATTCACTTCATCTTTAGTCCTATATAGACCAGGATCAGACATTGAATGACCTCTAAATCTATATGTATCCATTTCGATGATGTAGGGCTTAGAATTTTTTTCGATATATTCTCTTGCCCTTATAGCTGACTCACTTACATTAAAAAAATTCATTCCATCAACTTTTTCACCTTTAATACCGAATACAGTTGCTCGTTCGAACAACTCACCTCCTGCTGCAGACCTTCCAATAGATGTACCCATTCCATATTTATTGTTTTCGATAATAAATAATACTGGTAACTCCCAAAGAGATGCTAAATTAAATGCCTCAAAAACTTGGCCATTACTCATAGCTCCATCCCCTAAATAGACTCTTGAAATCTTTTTTTCATTTCTGTATTTATGTGCAAAACCTATACCAACACCTAAAGGTACCTGTGCTCCAACGATACCGTGTCCACCATAGAATCTATTAGCTTTAGAGAACATGTGCATTGACCCGCCCTTACCTTTTGAAATTCCATCTTTCCTTCCAGTTAATTCAGACATTACTAGTTTAGGATCTACTCCACGAGCTAATATATGTCCATGATCTCTATAAGCAGTGATAACGGTATCCTCTGAGTTAATAGAAGAGAGAATACCTATTACAACAGCCTCTTGGCCAATGTATAAATGACAGAAACCTCCTATTTTTCCAGCTCCATATAATTGAGCAGCTTTTTCTTCAAATTTTCTGATTAAAAACATTTTTTCGTAAAACTTCAGTAACTGGTCATTTGTAAAATTATTTTTGTTTTTTTTATTCATCTTAATCTAGTTTTAAAATGGTCTCTCCATCTTGAATATTAGGGTTATTCTGCTTTGTAATTTCATCAATATAATCCTCTTTATTAGAATAGAAAGAGTGTAAATCAATATTAATATCTAACATTTTTTGATCGAGATTGGATTGCAATTTTTTATACATTTTTTCCTCAAATTGATAAATTAAGTAATTTCCAATATTGAACTTTCCATAAACTGTGTGATATATCAGGTAAATCAATACAAATATAAAAAAGAAATTTATTAAACTACTAGCTTTTAAAAACTTCACTTAATTCACCAGCATACCCTTTAATCTTATCATTTTCTGATATTCTAAGTAACTGATTATATTTTGCAACTCTATCAGATCTAGCTAATGAACCAGTTTTAATCAAAGGACAGCGTGAAGCAACAGCTAAATCTGAGATAAAAGAATCTTCAGTTTCTCCTGACCTATGAGACATAATAGATGCAAAACTATTTTCTGTCGCTAGTTTGATAGCTTCTAAAGTTTCTGTAACTGTGCCTATTTGATTCAATTTAATTAAAATGCTGTTAGCTTGTTTTTCATCTATACCAGTTTGCAACTTTTGTATATTTGTAACAAAAAGATCATCACCAACTAATCGTATCTTTGAACCAAGTTTATTTGTAATTTTTACCCAACCCTCATAATCCTCTTCATTAAGTGCATCTTCAATTGAAAAAATAGGATATTTTTTACAAATATTTTCGTAAACACTTATCATTTCTTCTGTTGAATATGAATTACCTTCGAAATTATATTTTCCATCGGAGTAAAACTCACTAGAAGCTGCATCTAATGAAATTTTAAAATGATCATTTAATTTAAAACCTGCTTTTGAAATTGAATTACATATTAAATCAAGAACATCTAAATGAGATTTTAGATTAGGAGCAAAGCCTCCTTCATCACCAAGATTAGTATTTAAAGATCTAGATTTTAATTCTTTTTTTATATTAGTTATTACGGAATGTGTCGATGATAAAGCATCAGTTAAAGATTTAAATCCTATTGGTAAAATCATAAACTCCTGAAAATCAACATCATTATCAGCATGTTGTCCGCCATTTATTACGTTCAGCATTGGAACTGGAATAATTAAATTATCTACTCCCTGAGAAAGAAATATTGCTCCAAAGTTTACATAAGACCAAGCCTTATAGTAAGCAAGACTAAGAGATAAAATAGCATTTGCTCCATACTTTGATTTATTATCTGTACCATCTAAATCGATTAGGAATTGATCAAATTCTCTAAAATCAGTAAAAATTTTATTTAAAATTTTTGATTTAATTAGTTCGTTAACATTAGATACTGCTTTAAGAACACCTTTTCCACTCATTCTATTTTGGTCTAAATCTCTTAATTCTAGTGCTTCAAATTTACCTGTAGACGCTCCTGATGGAACCATTCCTCGAAAGGGATATGGGATATTTTCAAAGATCATTTCACATTCTACAGTTGGGTTACCCCTACTATCAAAAATTTCTCTTGCTGTTATATTTTTAATTTTCATTTATTTTGCCGCCTTATTTATTTTGTTTATAGCATTTAAGAGTTCTGGCATTTTATGTAAATATACCATATTAGGACCGTCACTTAATGCCGTTTCTGGGTTAGGGTGAGTTTCTATAAAAAAACCTGCTATCCTTAAAGATGAAGCAGCTTTCGATAATGGTGTCACATACTCTCTAGCACCTCCACTTTTTTTACCCAATCCACCAGGTAGTTGCACACTGTGTGTTGAGTCAAAAATAATTGGGTATCCAAATGTTTTCATTAAATGAATACCTTTAAAGTCATTTATTAAATAATTATATCCAAATGAATTTCCCCTTTCAGTTATTAATATTTTTTTGTTATTTTCATTTTCTATTTTATTTATGATATTTGTAACTTCTTTATGTGATAAAAACTGTCCTTTTTTAACATTTACAATCTTTTTTGTTTGTGCAGCAGCTTTTATTAAATCTGTTTGTCTACATAAAAAAGCTGGGATTTGTATTACATCAAGAAATTCAGCAAATTTATCAACTTGAAAAGTTTCATGAACGTCAGAAGTGATAGATATTTTTAAATCTTTTTTGAGACTTTTTAAAATATCTATGGATTTATCAAGGGAAATTTTATGACGTATTGTTTTATGAGAGCTTCTATTAGCTTTATCAAAACTACATTTGAATACTAAATTAAATTTTTCTTTTTTTGCATATTTAATAAGAGATTGTGCAATTTTTCTGACTAGTTTTTCATTTTCTAACAAGCATGGGCCAGATATTAAAGTCAGTCTATCAGTATCATTTTTAATAAGATTTTTAGATAATTGGACAGATCTAGGCATTTTTATTCATTAAACTATTTTTTATAAATGAGAAAAATATAGGGTGAGGCTTAAACGGTTTAGATTTCAACTCAGGATGAAATTGAACACCTAGGAACCATTTGTGATATTTATTTTCAATGATTTCTAATAATTTTTTATCTTTTGAAAATCCAGAAAAGACAAGACCTTTTTTTTCTATTGAAGATCTATATTTAGGATTCACTTCATACCTATGTCTATGTCTTTCATGAATTAATTTTTTTTTATAAATTTTTGAGGCTAAAGATTTATGTTTTATATAACAAGGATAAGAGCCCAATCTCATAGTTGCACCTAAGTCATTTTCTTTTGTTCTTGTAACCTTTTGATTTTTTTTACTCCATTCGGTCATTAACGATATGACATTATTAGTATGCTTGCCAAATTCAGAGCTACCTGAGTTTTTCATTTTCAAAACATTTTTAGTAAATTCAATAATTGATAATTGCATGCCCAAACATATTCCTAAGAATGGAATTTGATTTTCTCTAGCATACCTAATAGCTTCTATTTTTCCACTTATACCTCTATTACCAAAACCACCAGGTATAAGAATACCTGCGGCCTTAATTAATAACTCATCAACATTTTTTTTGTTTATTGTCTCAGAGTCAATCCATTTGATTTTAACATTTACTTTATTGTGAACACCTGCATGATAAATAGCTTCATAGAGAGATTTATAACTATCTTTTAAATGAACATATTTTCCAATTATAAATATATTTAGTTCCTCTTTTGCTCTTGACTCTAATACTTCAAAGTTTGTCCATTTTGAAAGATCTTTTTTCTTTGTAGATTTTATATTTAAATTTTTTATAACTAAGTCATCTAATTTGGATTTTGATAATAAAGAAGGTACTTGGTAAATGCTCCCTACATCATAGGATGGAATAACAGCATTAGTTGGTACGTTACAAAACAAACTAATTTTTTGAATTTCTTCATACTTTATTTTTTTATTACTTCTACAAACAATTATATCAGGCTGAATTCCAGCATTTAAAAGCTCTTTAACAGAGTGCTGAGTGGGCTTTGTTTTAATTTCACCAGATGTTTCTATATATGGAAGTAAAGTTAAATGTATGAGGAGTGTGTCTAGCTGTCTTTCATTTTTAAATTGTCTTATTGCTTCCAAGAAAGGAAGACTTTCAATATCACCAACAGTGCCCCCTATCTCACAAATAATAACATCATCCTTATTAGTTGATTTTTTTATCGAATTTTTAATTTCTTCAGTAACGTGAGGTATTACTTGTACTGTAGATCCTAAATATTCACCTTTTCTTTCCTTTGATAGTATAGTCGAGTAAATTTTACCCGATGAAATAGAGTCATTTTTAGAACATTTTATATCTGTAAACCTCTCATAATGGCCTAAGTCTAAATCAGTCTCATAGCCGTCATCAGTGACATAAACTTCACCGTGTTGGTATGGACTCATTGTTCCAGGATCAACGTTTAAATACGGATCTAGTTTTCTAATTTTTAGTTTAATGCCTCTAGATCTAAGAAGAGAGGCTAATGATGCAGTGACTATTCCCTTACCTAGCGATGAAACAACACCTCCGGTAACGAAAATTAATTTCACTGATTAGGCACTTCTGGAATCATTTCCTCTATTGAATCATCTAAAATAATTTCTTCTTGAATAGTTTCTAAATCTGTTGAAGATGAATATTGTTTTGTAATAATTGCGCCCATAAACAAACACCAAAATAAAAAACCAAAACCTAAAACATAAGTAATTTTAGTCATTCCTGAAAAAGAGGATTTATTTGCTGTTATTCCACCTGTAAGAGATGTTTGAGTACCTAGACCAAGACTTCCACCTTCGGTTTTTTGAAAAAGTATAATTAAAATGAGAACCACTCCAATAATTGCACTAATAATTAAAAAAAGGTTTATCATAATGTTATTTAAAGTATTTAATAAATGAGGATTTTGTTGAAGCAGAGCCTACCAAAACCCCATCTAATTTTTGTAAACTTAAAATTTCTTTTATATTTGATAAATTTACGGAACCACCATATAAAATTTTTATTTTTTTAAAAGAATAATTTTTTAATATTTTAGTTAAAAAATGCGAAATTTCATTAATTTCTGACATTTTTGGTGTTAATCCTGTGCCAATTGACCATAAAGGCTCATAAGCTAATATAACTTCATTATAAATATTCGATTTTTTGAAAATTTTATTTATTTGTTTTTTTAAAAAATTTTTAGTTTTTTTTGATTTATAAATATCTACAGGCTCTCCAATACAAACAATTGGTGTAATTTTGTTATGCAGACAGAGATCAGTTTTTTTTTGAATAATCAAATCTGTTTCACCAAAATTAGACCTAACTTCTGAGTGACCAAGAATACAAAATTTAATCTTATTACTAACTAAATCTTGAATATCTATAGACCCTGTAGATGCACCTTTTCCATGTAAATCTATATTTTGTGCTGCATAGATATTTTTTGGATATCTAGATTTGAGAGTGAGGTTATAAAAGTTATTAGGACTGGAAATAAGTTTGTATTTCTTTGTGCTTGGTAGTTTAGACACTACCTTTGATAAGTTCATACTTTCAGATATATTTAAATATGATTTCCAATTAAATATTATATATTTCATTAGATTAACTGATATCAAAATACTTACAAAAATGAAAACTAAAAAACTAATTGTTATAATATTTAGTGCTGCACTAGGCATAAGTTTCTTATTTATTGGATTTGGATCCTATGTGGGTAAAAATTATGTTTTAAAAGTAGGAAACCAAAAAATATCAACATCTGAGTTTTCTAGAGCATATGAAAACTATAAATCAGAAAATAATCTTTCTAATTTATCAGAACAAGAGGAGTTATTTTCAAAAATTCAATTTACAAATGAATATGTAAATGAACTAGTTTTTCTTAATTATTTAGATGAAAAAATTAGTATAAGTGAAAACTCCAAAAAAGTAGTTTTAAAAAAATCTCTTAATAATGATGAAATGTTTAGAAATCTCGATGAAGCATCACTTCAAAATTACTTAAAAGAAATTGAGGGAAATATTTATATTGATTTATTCAATGATAGCCTTGATGCGCAGGCATTAGTTAGTCACGAAATTAATCAAGATCTTCTGATTGAGAAGGAATTAAATATATATGAGATTAAGAATGACGATAATCTTCTCAATTATCAATTAGAGGAAGATTTTTACTCCAATTACGAATTATATGAAATTTCAATAAATGAAATAAGTCTCAAAAATTATATTCAAGAAGAACTACTAACTGATGACATTATAAATGAATATTATGAGGCAAATATAAATAAATTTATTGAACCCAAAAATTATAGCTATGAACAAATTATTTTAGATAATATTTCAAATAAAAATTTTTATGAGCTGAAACAGAGTGATGACTCTCAATTCAAATTATTCGAAAACGTTGATGAAAAATTAATATTACCACAAATACTTGAAGCATTAGAAAAACTTAGCATAGGAGATGAAGGTAATAATATTAAAATTGGAGAAAAATACTTTTTTGTAAAACTTTTATCTTTTAAAGAAGAATATCAAAAGAAGTTAGAGAATGTTTATGAGGATGTAGTAGCGACTTTAACTAACTTAGAAATAGAAAATTTTACAATATCAAATGATAATAAAAATTTAGAAAGCTATATTACAAATCAAATTTTCTTTAGTAATTCATTTAATTTTTTAGAAAATATTCCTGATCAATACAGTTTCATTAACTTTAATCAATCATCTGGAGAAATAAAAAAAGATAATTTCCTATTTCAATTTAATGTTAAAAAAATATTTAAGGAAGATCTACCATTGGATTTCATAGAAAAATTTCTAATTTCTTTTAGTAATTATAAAAAAAATATAGATATTTCGCATAATGATGAATTGTTAAAAAAAGCAGGAACAGTAAAAGTCAATTATTTTACTGACTCTCTAACTATTAAAAATAATTTTATTGAGCCAGAGATTTTAGAAAAAATAATTATTATTAAAAAAGATCAAAAATTAAAAGTAGTGTTGCCAAATGAAGTTATTTATTTAGATCTAAATTCACTTGGATCTATTGACTCTTTAAATATAAAACAAAATATATTGAATTTAATATACTCAAAAATTATTAAAGAAATAAAAGATACTCTAGATATAGAAGTTGATAACGAACAACTTTTACAACTTTAATATGTATGTTCACGGTAAAAAAGTTTTTCTAGATACTGAAAATACTATTACAATTTATAATAAACTTGCAAATAAATTTAAAGATGTCTCCATTTTAGAGTCAGTCATTGGCGGTGATAATAAAGGAAGATACTCTATTATTCTTTTTAATATATTACAAAATGTTGAAATTTTTCATAATTATGTGCTTATAAATAATCAAAAGAAAAAAATTAAATCACCGGACTCTTTTATAAGGGACATTTATAAAAATTTTAAAATTAAAACTATATATGATGAGAATATACCTCTACCCATATTTATTGGTAATGTATCATTTGATTTATGTAAGTTTACCCTTCCAAAATTAAGTTATAAGCCTGATAAGAATGAAATTGGAATACCACTAGCACATTTTGTAAAACCAAGAAATCTAATAATCATAGATAATGTTCTTAATGAGACACATTTAATTGAAGTTTCAAATATCAAGAAAAATCCAGTAAAATCAATTAAAAAATTAGAAAAAATACTTAAGGAACCTTTTTCAAAAAATAAAAAATTAAATTTCAGTAAACTTAAAAAATTTAAAAACCATATCAAGAAAAAGGAATTTATTAAAAGAGTTAAGGAAATAAAAAAAGATATTAAAGTTGGTGAAATATTTCAAGCTGTTCTTTCTCAAAGATTTTCAAATGACTATTTAATTGATCCATTTAATTTTTATAGAGCATTAAGATCAATTAATCCCTCACCATATCTTGTATTTTTAAACCTAAAAAATTATCAAATTATCTGCTCTAGTCCTGAGACTATGATTAAAGTAAAAAATAAAGAAATCACACTTCGACCTATTGCCGGAACTAGAAGAAGGGGTAAAAATGAGATTGAAGATAATAATTTAAAAAATGAATTACTTAAGGATAAAAAAGAACTAGCTGAACATTTAATGCTAGTTGATTTAGGTAGAAATGATGTTGGTCAAATTTCAAAAAACAATACTGTAAAAGTAACTGAACAAAATATAATAGAGTATTATTCCCATGTAATGCATATAGTCAGTAATGTTACGGGAGAATTAAAAAATAATTTAACACCTATAGATGTTCTCTTTGCAGGCTTGCCAGCAGGGACTGTTTCTGGAGCACCTAAAATTAGAGCACTAGAAATATTAGAAAAACATGAAGAAATTAATAGGGAATTTTATTCAGGTTCAGTTTTTTATTTAGATGCAAATGGAGATATGGATAGTTGTATTAATCTTAGAACTGCAATGATTAAAAATAAAAAAATATATGCACAAAGTGGAGCGGGTATTGTTTTTGACAGCATACCTGAAAATGAACATAGTGAGTGTATCAATAAAGCTAGTGCTTTATTTGAAGCTTACAATTTAGCTCATAAAATATAATGATTACACTCATAGATAATTACGATAGCTTCACATATAATTTGTATCATTGTTTAAGTAAAAGAGATCAAGTTTTGGTTATTAAAAATGACTTGATTTTAAAAAATATTGATAAAATTATTAATAGCAAAGGTGTTGTAATATCACCTGGACCAAGTAATCCTTTTAATGCAGGAGAATGTCTTGAATTAGTCCATAAAATATACTCATTTATTCCAATATTAGGTGTTTGTTTAGGTCATCAAATTTTAGGAGTCTATTTTGGAGCTAAAATAGAAACATTAAATACACCAATGCATGGGAAAGTATCGAATTTAAAAAAAATAAATGAATGTAAAATATATAAAAATATTGATAAAAAATTCCGTGCAACTAGGTATCACTCTTTGTACCTAAATAAAAATAATTTTCCTAAAAATTTAAAAATAACAAGCATTTCAGAAGATGATAAAATTATAATGAGTTTTAAACATGAATTATTTTCTATTTATGGAGTGCAATATCATCCTGAAAGTATCGAAACACTTGTGGGTTCAAAGATTTTAGAAAATTTTATGGATTGTATATGAAATTTAAAATAGATGATTTAATAACTAAAAGGAATATTGAATATGCAATTAAGTATTTATTTGACTCAGATAATATTTCTCATCAAGCAATTATTATTCATCAACTAAATAAATTAATAAATAATAGCGATATACTTTTATCTCTAAGAAAATTTATTTTTAAAAATTCTAATAAAATAAAACAATATCCTAATTCTTTGGACACATGCGGGACTGGAGGTGATGGGTTAAAGACATTAAATATATCAACAACAGTTGCTATATTGCTATCATCTGTTGAAATTCCAATTGCAAAACATGGTAATCGTGCTGCTAGCTCATTAAGTGGTTCTTCAGATATTATTTCTGAATTGAACATATCTAGTGAAAAAGATTCAAAGAAAATAATTAATAAAATAACAAATGATAAATTTGTCTATTTAAATGCACCTTTTTTTTATCCAAATCTAAGTAAAGTTGGAGAAGTAAGAAAAAAATTAGGTATAAAAACGATATTTAATTATATGGGCCCTACATTAAATCCATTAGGCGCAAAATATCAAATATTAGGTACAGTGAATAAAAACTCAGCAGAAATTATGTTAAAAATACTATCTAAAATTAATAATAAAAATTCTACAATTTTTTTCTCAAATGATGGATTAGACGAAATAAGTATATTTGCTCCAACAAATTTTTATTTTAAAAGAGGAAAAAATATCACAAAAAAGAAGATATCTCATACAAAATATAAAAAGTACCTTTCATCTAGATTAAATTTTAAGGATATTAAAGGAAATACTCCCTCTTATAACGCAAACAGGTTGATTGAATTATTTCAAGGAAAAAAAGATAGTTACAGAGATATAACTATTATTAATTCTATTTATGCGATGCAAACAATAAAACCTACTTATAAATTTGATGAATGCTTTGATATATTAAGTAATTCTCTTGATACGTCTAAGGCTCTAAATCATTTGAACAATATTAAAAAGTAATGAATATTTTAGATAAAATAGTTCTAGAAAAAATTAACCATACAGAATATTTAAGTCAAAAAATAAATAAAAAAAAGAATTTTAAATATAGAAAGTCAAAATACTTTCTTAGTGCAATAGAAAGCAATATTAATATTAATAAAAATGCTCTTATAGCTGAATTTAAAAGATATAGCCCTTCAGTAAAAAATTTTAATAAAATAAAGTATATTCAGGATATTCTCGAACAATATCATAAATCAAAATGTTGTTGTATATCCATCTTAACCGACAAAAATTTTGGTGGAAGTTTAAATGATATAACGATAGCAAGAAAAATTACTGATAAACCTATTATCAGAAAAGATTTTATAATAAATGAAACACAAGTATTTGAAACTAAAGAATTTGGTGCAGATGCTGTATTATTAATTGCAAAAATTTTATCTAAATCAAATATAAAAAAATTATATGATTTGGCAATTGATATTGGTTTAGATGTATTAATAGAGATTGAAAATATTTCTGAAGCAACGAAAATTGAGGGTATAGATGCAAAATTGATTGGAATCAATAATAGAAATCTAAAAGAACAAAAGATTGATATAAATAAATCCATAAAGCTATCTAAAATATTAAAAAATAAAATTATAATTAGCGAAAGTGGAGTTACAGTTTCAAATATAAAAAAAATTAAAAGAGAAAGTGGAATATCTTCTTTTTTAATAGGCGGTAGTATTTTAAAAAATGATAATAAAATTAAATATATTAATAGATTATACGAGGCTTAATGAGTTTATCACACTTCAATAAAAAAAATAAAAATATTGAAATGGTTGATATATCAAAAAAAAATAAAACAAAAAGATATGCAGAGGCAAGATCTTTAATAGAAATTGACAAAAAACTTTATTCAATAATTAAAGGTGATAAAGAATTAAAAAATAATTTATTTAACACTGCCAAAATTGCAGGTATTTATGCTGCAAAGAATACTTCACATCAGATACCATTAACACACAATATTCCAATAGATTATGTTTCTTTGTCCCTTAATTTAAGAGACGAGGAATATATAGAAATTAAAAGTGTTGTGAAATCACACTACTCAACAGGATTAGAGATAGAAGCTTTAAATTCTGTTTCGTGTGCCTCTATTACAACTTTTGATATGCTTAAATCTTATAAAAAAAAGATAACTATTAAGAAAATCGAAATAATAAAAAAAAGAGGAGGTAAAAATAATATTGGATGATATTTTTAAGACAATTAAATTAATTTCAAGTTATCTTCCAAAAAATAGATATTCATCAATTTTAAGTCAAAACTTAAATAATAATCATTTAATCAAATCTAATATAGTTATTAAAAAGAATATACCTCCTCAAAATCAATCATCAATGGACGGTATAGCAATTACAAATGTAGGAAAAAAATTTAAAATAGTTGGAAAATCAAAATTAAACATTTTTAATAAAATTAAGGTAAATTTTAATGAGTGTTTAATTGTAAAAACTGGGTCACTAATTCCTAATAATATAAAATATATAGTTCCCCAAGAGCAAATTTTTATAAATAAAGGAAATGCTTATGTAATTAATTTTAATAAAAATAATAAATTTATTAGAAAAAAGGGACATATCTTCAAAAAAGGTAATAAAATAAACTTTCAAAATAAATATCTATCTTTTTATGAATTAAGCAGTATAAAAAGCCTCAAAGATATAAAAGTCAAAATACTACAACCATTAAAATTTAAAATTATTTCGACAGGTAGCGAATTTACCAAAGATCATTTTATTCTCCCTACAAATGGTTATTATTTAAATAATTTTATAAAAAAGAATAATCATATTGTTGATAAGAATATACATATAAAAGACGATCAAAAATTGTTACTAAAAGAAATAAACAATTCTAAATCAGATATTACAGTTATTATTGGAGGCACAGGTAAAAGTAAAGATGATATTAATTTTGAAAATTTTAATTTAATTATTGATGGTCTTGATTTAAAACCAGGTAGACCTTTTAAATTATTTATAAAGAAAAATAAAATTTATATGTTTTTTCCTGGAAATCCCTGCTCTTCCTTTGTATTGACTAATATAATTATTAAATCATTAATCGAGATTTATAATAATAGAAAATTGCAGATTAAATATGATTTAATGGATATCAATAAAGTCAAATTTAATTTTAAAAGTTTGAAAAGAAAATCTTTTTTATTTGGTTTAAGAGATCAAAAAAGTATTAAAGTATTTAATAATCAAGAAAGTTCTAATTTGAAAAATATATTGTATGCAAATTGTCTAATTTATTATGATAGAACTAATAAACTAAGGTTATATCAAATAAATGACTAAAAATGCCAAAAAGCTTTTAGATTTTTTGAGAAAATATATGGAGAAAAACAAAATATCTCCTAATTATGAGGAAATGAAAGAACACATGGGTTTAAAGTCTAAATCTTCCATATTCCAGTATTTAGAATATTTAGAAGAACAAGGTCACATTAAAAAAAATAAATTAAAATCTAGATCTATTGAATTAAATAATTTAATTCCATTTTATAATGCGATATCTGCAGGCAAACCTTTGGATAATCTAAATCAACAAATAGAATATATTGATGTAAATAGTTTTATAAAATCAAATAAAAGAAACTGTGTCGCTTGTAAAGTAAGTGGTAATTCAATGGAGTCATATGGTATTTTTGAAGATGATATTATTATATTAGAAAAAGTTACAAATTATAATTCAAATGATATTCATGCTATTCAGATAGATGATAGTGAGATAACTCTAAAAAAAATTAAATTAATCAAAGATGAAATTGAAATATTTGGCGATCACAAGAATTTTTCATCAATCAAGTATAAAAAAGATAGGATTAAAATATTGGGAAAGATGATTAATTTAGTCAGAAAATATTAATGATAATCACTAGATTCGCACCCTCTCCTACTGGAAATTTTCATTTGGGTAGTTTAAGGACTGCAATTTACAATTTTTTATTTGCAAGAAAAAATAAAGGAAAATTTCTTTTAAGAATAGAAGACACTGATAGGGAAAGATCAAAAAAAATATATGAAGATGAAATATTAGAAATATTTAATACATTTAAACTTCAATATGACAATCTTAGTTACCAATCTAAAAATTTAAGTATTCATCAAGAATATTTAGAAAAACTGATGTCAAATGATATGGCGTATCATTCAAAGGATGGGCCTTATAAGTTCAGAGTGAACAGAGATAATGAATTTTTTGAGTATGATGATTTAATTTTAGGAAAAATTAAAGTACCATCTAATACTATTGAAGATTTTTCAATTGCAAGATCTGACAAAAGCCCTACTTTTATATTATCAAATTTAGTTGACGATAATTTAGAGAATGTCACTAATGTCATTCGTGGAAACGATCATACTACTAATTCAATTAAACAAATTATGATATCCGATGCTTTAAATTTTAAAGATATAAAATATGCACATATACCCTTAATACATGACATAAATGGCAAAAAATTATCAAAAAGAAATAATATAACTAATGTAAATGATTATTTGAGTGAAGGTTACCTATCTGAGTCAATATTTAATTTTATCATTAAATTAGGTAATAATTTCAATGATATTGAATATTTAGACATTGAAGATGCAATAGAAAATTTTAATTTATCTAAAACAGTTTTATCACCAGCTAAATTTGATATTGAAAAGTTAGATTTTATTAATCGTCATTATTTAAATAAATTATCCTTTATAGAATTTAAAAATTTTTTAGAGAAGGACATAGAAAAAAAAGCATCTAATTTTAAGTTGGAAATTGTTTACATAGATATATTAGAAAGATGTAATAAATATACTGATATCAATATTGAAGTATCAAAACTATTGAATTTTTTTGAAAAAAACATTGCCCTTGAAATTGATGAAAATGAAAAAGATTTAATTAAAAGAATTTATTCAATTATTAATAGTTTGCATGATAATGATAATGCTTTATTAATGCTTGAAAAAAATGACTTACCTCTTAAGAAAATAGGAAAGATTATTAGAAAAATTACAGTAAATTTTGAGTCCAAAATACCAATTGAAAAAATTTTTTTATTCTTTGGTATTGAAAAAGTGAAAGAAAGGTTATTATTATACTTATATGATTGATGAAAAACGATTTAAATTAGTCGATACCAAAACTGGTAAAGAATATGAATTCGATGGGATCAAAGGATCTATTGGTCCAGATGTAATTAACATATCATCACTTTATAAGAAGACAGGTCTATTTACTTATGACCCTGGTTTTACATCAACTGCAGCTTGTAATTCTAAAATAACATACATCGATGGCGAAAAAGGTATTCTTCAATATAGAGGTTATCCTATTGAGGAACTTGCAAATAATAGCTCTCATCTAGAAGTTTGTTACTTACTTATGCATGGCGAGTTGCCATCAGAGAGTGATAAAAATGAATTTGAAGAAATCATTAAAAACCACACATTACTAAATGAACAAATAATTCAATTTTATAGGGGTTTTAGAAGAGATGCACATCCCATGGCCATGATGATTGGAATTGTTGGAGCTTTGTCGTCATTTTATCATGACTCTTTAAATATTGAAGATCCTGAGCATAGAATGATTGCGTCACATAGAATATTAGCAAAGATGCCAACCATTGCTGCAATGGCATATAAATATTCTGTTGGTCAGCCTTTTGTTTATCCTGTTAATAAACTTAATTACGCAGATAATTTTTTACATATGTGCTTTGCAACACCAACAAAGGAATATGAAATAAATCCACTCTTTTCAAAAATAATGGATCAAATCTTTATTCTTCATGCAGATCATGAACAAAATGCTTCAACATCAACTGTAAGAACTGCTGGCTCATCTTTAGCAAATCCATATGCATGTTTATCAGCTGGCATCTCATCGCTTTGGGGAAAATCTCACGGTGGTGCAAATGAAGCAGTGATAGATATGATTGATGAAATAGTTTTAAATGATTTAAAACCTAAAGACTTTATAGAAGAGGTTAAAAATAAAAAAAATAAAATAAGACTGATGGGTTTTGGACATAGAGTGTATAAAAGCTATGACCCTAGAGCTAAAGTTTTAAAGAAAAGCACAGAGGATTTATTTATGGATTTAAAAATTAAATCAAAAGAACTAGAAATAGCTAAAGAAATTGAAGAATTAGCATTAAATGACTCTTATTTTAAAGAAAAAAATCTATACCCAAATGTTGATTTTTACTCTGGAATTCTTTTAAAAGCACTAAATATACCTACTACAATGTTTACGCCGATTTTTGCAGTTGGAAGAACAGTGGGCTGGCTATCACAATGGAAAGAAATGATAGAAGATAAAGAATTTAAAATAACTAGACCAAGACAATTATTTACTGGAGATAAAGATAAGTCCTATAAAAAAGTGCCTGATAGAGAGAAAAAATCAATATTTAATTTATTGTGGCTTAAGAAAACTTTTCTAAATAATCAGTAATTATACTTGAGCGAAAGTTTTCAAAATTACTACTTTTAATTCCTTGAAACATATATTTTCTATAATCGTAATGTTTATCTTTATTTAATTTTAAAATTGTAAAAAAATTAGACAAGTTAGTAGCTGTAAAATCATTTTGAATAAACTCTTTTACAATTTCTTTTTTATTTAAAATATTAACTAATGATAAATAATTAGATCTTACGAACAATTTAAAAATAAAATAATTTATAATATTCGCTTTATAAAATATTATGTGTGGTATATTTGAAAAACATAGTTCTAAATGAACAGTCCCTGAACAAGCAAAAGCAAAATCTAGTTTAGATAATTTTTTATAGTAAGAATTATCATTCAAATGTATTTGTATATTAGAATTATCTTTGAAGTAGTTTTTTATAAATTCATGATATTCATTTGTAACAAAAAAATTAAAAACAAGTTCTTTATATTTTTTAAGATTTAAAAGTAATTTCTTAATTATAATAATATTTTTATATATTTCTTGTTTTCTACTGCCTAAAAAAATACCAATATTGTTAATTTCATTATAATCATGTGAATAATAAGTTTTGTTCTTTAAGGGATGGCCAATATAATCATAGATATCTGAGTTATAATAACTTTTTTCAATACTATATATTGAAAAAATCTTATCAAAATTTTTATTAATAAATTTTGCTTTACTTGATTTCCAAATAAAAACTGATGGGCCTACTATTTGACAATATTTTATTTTATTTGATTTAAATTTTTGAATGTAAAATTTTGAAAAATCAAATGAATCAACAAAAAAAATATGAGTAAATAAATGTTTATCAACAATTTCTTTAATTTTTAGTCTAAGATTATAAAGATATTTTAAATTAAGAAAAATATCTACAAATCCCATAATTGGGTTAATTTTTATATTAGTTAAATCATTAAATTCTAAGTAGCTATCATCCATACCAAAAGTGAATATTTGATTTTTATTAGTTTTAAAAAAATTATCATCAAGTATTGATTTAACAATTTGTCTTCCAGATTCTTCAAGAGTAATGAATAATATTTTCATCTTATAATATAATTAGAGAAATATTATTAGCTCGTATTTTTTTTAAAAATTTATCTTTTTCTGAAATTAAAATACTATTATTAAATAAACAAATTACTCGAAATTTATATTTTATGAGTAACTCAAGTGTTTCCATACCTATTAATGGAAAATCAATTTCATCAATTTGATGAGATTTTTTTGATTTTACAAAAATTAAATTATTAAATTTAGGCTTAATTTTACCAATTTTATTAATCATTTCGTTTGTACCAAATATATCTTCCATAGCTATAACTCTATCACCATTTAAAATAAATGACTGTGCTATGTTCATTGAAAATATTTTTTTCATAAAGCTTTTTTTAATTTTTAATTTACTGATTATTTTTTTATTTTCATTGTGAAGGTGTTCATCACGATAAGAAACTAGCATTTTATTTAATATTTTTTTTTGAGAGAGAAGTGTTAATTTATTATTAGATAAATATCTTTTTAAAATTTTAGATTGATCATTGATATTATTAAGGAATAAGTCCTTTGATATTAAAAGCTTTGATTTTATTGATAAGTTGATCTTATCGATAGAAGGAAATTTAACATAGCCAATAATCATAATTTTATTCAAATTTTTAGACTTAATAAATGTTGTAATTTTTTCTATATCTTTAATTTTGAAAGACTTGCACTTATTTTTAAAATTTTTTTTTATAAGATTGTTTTCATTAATTAAAATAACTTGATTTAATATATTTTTATTATTTAAAAAATTTGCAACTTCATAAACAAATAGACCTGATCCAGCTATAAGGCAGATTTCATTTTTGAATGTGGCCGAGTTTTTCATTTAAAATTGATTTATATTCTTGAAATATAACCTCTACTTTATCATTAGTTGAAAAGTTCATTTCTTTATTGATAAAACTTTCATGAATTGAGTTAATTTTATTTATCTCATCTTTATTGAAATTATTTCTTCTTATTCCAACTAAATTTAAACCTCTTAATTTTGCCCTATTACCAATAGCTAAACTAAATGGTAACACGTTTTTATCTATTCCACTCATTCCACCAATCATTGAATAAGAGCCTATTGTTACAAATTGTATAACTGCAGACAATCCACCTATAACAACATTGTCTTGAATATTTACATGTCCACCAAGTGTGACTTGATTTACAAATATGTTATTATTGTTAATTTTACAGTCATGTGCAATATGCACACCTGTCATAAAAAGATTATTATCTTTTATGCTAGTTGTCATCCCTCCATCTTTAGTTCCTTTACTAATCGTAACATTTTCTCTAAAAGTATTAGAGTTTCCGATTTTTAAAAAACTTTCTTCTCCAGAGTATTTTAAATCTTGTGGATCACACCCTATATTTGAAAATGGGTAAAAAATATTATTTTTTCCTATATTTGTGTTTCCAGTTATAGATACATGAGATTTTAATTCTGTGCCATCACCGATAGAAATATTTCCCTCTATATTACAATATGGACCAACTTTAACATTTTCACCTATTAGAACTGAATCACTGATTGTGCTACTTGGATGTATTAGGGACGTCATGTATCATCGCTGAAAATATACATTGTGCATGTATAACATCATTTACAAGGCATTTGCCTTCAAATTTGTAAACATTTTTAACTTTATTTAAGCGATTTACTTTAAGATTCAATACATCACCTGGTATAACTGGTTTTCTGAACTTACACTTATCAATTGTCATAAACGAGACACCAGGATTTTTCATATTATCTTTCTGCTTCATCGCTACGGTAAAACAAGCAGCTTGAACAATTGCTTCTATTACTAGTACTCCTGGCATTAGCGGCCTTCCTGGAAAATGTCCTTGAAAAAAAGGTTCGTTTATTGAGACACATTTAATTGCATGAGCAGATACATCAGGCTCAAAATCAACTATCTTGTCAATTAGGAGAAAAGGATATCGATGGGGAAGAATTTTCTGTATTTCGTTAATATCCATTTTTTCTTTGTCTAATAAGATTTTTTTTCCATTCTTTTATATCAACGGCTGGGAAACCAGCAACAACAGAATTTTCTTTTATATCTTTTGTAACTCCACTTCTAGCAGCAATTACTGTGTTATTACCAATTTTAATGTGGCCAGCGAAACCTGCCTGCCCTCCAATTGTAACGTTTTTTCCTATTTTAACACTTCCAGAAATGCCAGTTTGAGCCGCTATACAACAATTTTCACCAACAGTAACATTATGAGCAATATGAACCATATTATCAATCATTGAATTTTTACATATTAAGGTAGAATCTATTTTACCTCTATCGACGGCACAAGATGCACCAATGTGTACATTATCCTCAATAATAACAACTCCTATTTGAGGATTTAGATGTAAGGAACCTCTCAAATTAAAATCAAATCCAAAACCAGTCGTTCCAATAGATGAGTTATCACAAATAATGACGTTTTTTCCTAACAAAGAATTTTTAATAACAACGTTATTTTTAATAATTGTATTTTCATCTATTTCAACACCACGTGAAATTAAACAATTCTTTCCTATTTCTACATTATTATTAATTTTACAAAATTTTGAAATATAAGATCCATTTACATATTCATATTCATCTGGAAAACCAGATTGATCTTCATGGTAAAATAGAGCATTTAAAATACAATTATAAGCTTTATTAATATTTTTAACTATAGAGATACTATCATAATATTTAATATTTTCTTGTTTATCAGTAACTACATGAATATCTTTAGAAGAGATATTTATATTATTTAATTCACTCTCTAAAAAAATAATTGAACAGTCTCTTAAGGTAGATAATGATGAAATATCATTTACAAAAAAGTTTTTTTTTAACTTAAAAATATTTGTTTCTGGTTCAATCAACTTATTTAAATCTTCAATCATATATTTTTTTTTTAAAGGAAAAAAATTCTCTCTTTTAAAATTCTTCATATTAAAATGAAGTTCCTATAGAAAAATTAAAGTTTCTTGTCTTATCAGAATTACTTTTTTCTATAGGTACGGCATAAGAAAATGATATAGGACCAACAGGTGTTATTAAATCAAATGAGGTGCCCACTGAAGATCTAAGATCAATATCAGATGATGATATATAATCACTATTCCAAATGGATCCAGTAGTTAAGAAAAATTTTACATTAATATTATCTTTATCATCAAAAATAAATGAGCTACCATAACCGATAGATGATGTGAAGTATTCATTACCACCTAAATATATATTACTATCATAAGGCCCTATACCCTTATAATCAAACCCTTTAAAATTTAATCCACCCAAACCAAATGCATTTATAGTTTTTAATTTACCATTTAGAGATTCTGAGTAACCATAATTGTTGTTCCAAAATATATAATTAGACGACTTATCAAATTGTTTATAATTTTTATTTGTTAGTGAAATTTTATAAAATGAATTATCTGATATACTCTCAGGTGATAAATTAAAATCTATCATATTTATCATTCCATTAGTTGGGTACAGAAAATCATTAGAACTGTCGTATTTAATTGAAAATTTTAAATTATAGTTTTCAAAATTACCTATGTTATCATTAATTGCTACTGAGGTTTTGTTTACTGCTGAATGGCCTTTAAAATACTCATAATTTAAACCTACACCATAACTAAGTTCATCATTTTGTTTAAAATTAACAAAATATCCTACCCCTCTTCTTGAAGCTTTATAACCAAAAGAAGATGTATAATCATTATCTTGATTAAAAATAGTATAAGTATTAGTTAAGTTTGGATTTAATATTGGGTATTGAACATAATTAATATCAAATTTTAAATCCTCAGTATTTAAATTGATATTTGAACTAATACTATTACCTGATCCAAATATATTTTTATCCTCAATACCTGCCGTTAAACCAGGACCTGTGTCTGAGTTAAAGGTACCAGCAATTAATATATTGCCTGTTTTTTTTTCTTCATCTATATTTAGAGATATCTCAGCTAATTGATTATTGATAATAGTTTCTGATTTAACATCATTGATATAAGGATATCTTTTTAAATTATTAATTGATTTATCGAAAATATATTTATTTAAATACTGACCAGGCTCAATAGAAATTTTCGATCTAATAGTTTTATTTTTTGTAATTGAATTTCCATTAATATCTATTTTACTTATAATTACAGGCTCTTTATCTTTTTCTAAAAGTACTAAATCCATGACATCTTCGTTTTCAATAATGTCAAAATCTATAAATTTATTATGTATATTATTTGAAACTAATATCTCGTTAAATAACTCGACATATTCATTAATTAAAATTTTATCATAATAAAAGTCATTTTTTTTAAAATGTTCTTTAAATTCTTTGACAGATATATTTAATATTTCTGATAGGTTTTTGTCATTTAAGACAACATTGATATTGTCAATTTTTGTCCTATCACCTTCATTTATATAAAAATTTAATATGTTATTATTAAAAGATGATTTTTGGAGATCATAAGATACTTTTACATTAAAAAAACCATTATCTTTATAAGATGATATAATTTGATTCTTATCAAATTCAAACGTACCGTAATTTAAATTACTTCCAGATTTAAATATATTATAAAATTTCAAACTTTGTGAATTAATTACAGAGCTCAAATAATTATCTGAAAAAAAGTTATTACCAGTAAATTTGATAATATTAATTTTTTGTTGATTTTTTTCGTCTATTTCATAAATAAGATTTATTCTGTCTTGAGAAAACTTCTCGATTTTAGCGATAACAGAAACATTTTGAAAACCTCTAGATTTATAAACATTTCTGATTACCTTGATATCTTTTTGTAAATTAATTTTGGTCATAAAAAAATTCTCTTTTGAGATTAGACTTTGAATTATAAGTTCATCTTTAATCCAAACATTATTATTTATAAAAATATTTTCGATTAAATCACTTTCATCAATTTTTATTAAAAAATAATCATCATATTCATCAAAATTTACCTCATAAATTAAATCAGAAAATGATAACTCTTTGATTAAAATATTTACATCTTTCAAACTTAAATTATCATCGAATATGTTTAGTGATGTTATAGATTGAATATCATTATCATTAAGCTTATTTAAACCTTCAAAACTGATAGGTTTCGCTATTGTCTCTAATGATAAAAAAAATAAATATAAAAAAAAAATATAGCTTTTAAACATTGGTTTTATATTGATTATTCAAATCAGAAATATATTTCAAAATACTATCAAAAGAATTTAATTTTTTATTATAATTTTCATAAGATATTTCATTCATGATATAATTTACTATTCTATTGTATTTCAATTTTTTAGATAGATAAAGTTTATGAGCAGAATTATTGATTATCATCAATTTTATCTGTTCAGAATGTGATAATCTCATTAGTTTTTTTTTATATTTAAAAATAGTAAATCTTTTATCGTTTGGTTTTTCAACTTTTAAGTTTTTTAAATTTAAATAGTTTTGGTTAATTTTCATCTCATTTATTTTGTAATACACAGATAAAGGTTTAATAAGTGTTAATAACATATCATTATGGAAACAATTTAGAGACAAAGTATTATCAACGAAATGAACTATACTGTGGATGTAGGCCTCCTTAGATACAAGGAAATCAATTTTATTTAATGGAACATTATATATGTGGGATAATTCATATATTTCTAAAATTTTATTAATAAAATTAGATGAGTCTATTAAATTATTTTTTCCCATTTTCCATTTTGGATGGGAAAGTACCTTTGTTGTTGAAACAGATGATAATTTAATATTTTTATTAAAATAAAAAGGTCCACCTGAAGCTGTGATGTATATTTTTTTTATATTATTACTATTTTGAATTGAATTAATTAATGAAAAATGTTCTGAGTCTAAAGGAATGAAATTATTTTTAGAATTTTTAATTTTATTATGAAGTAATGAGCCACCAGCGATTAACATTTCTTTATTGGCTATAGCTATTGTAGAGTTATTATTAAAATTTAAAAAATAACTTAAATATTTTAAAGATGAACTTCCGTAATCTAAGAAATAAATTATGTGTATTTTTTTTTCTAAAATTTTAAAAAATCTCTGTCGGTCAGTTTTATTACTTAATACAAAAGAATTTTTAATTAATGATTCTTTTTTTTGATTAATTAATTTATTTGAATTTTTAAAGCATGTAATTCCGTATATAGGTATATGGTTTTTTTTTGTAAATTTTAATAATTTTGTACCTAATTTTCCAGTAGAACCAACTATTAAAATTTTATATTTCATTTTAAAACTATAAAAATTTGAAATATTAATACTACAAAAAACATACTATCTAACCTGTCAAGAATTCCACCATGATCTTTAAGAATTGATGAAAAATCTTTTATAGCTAGGAATCTTTTAATATAAGAAAAAAAAATATCACCTAAGAATAAAAAAAGTGAGACAACAGCAGCAAAAAAAATATTAAAATTGAGGTATACTAAAAAGATAGTAGATAAAATAAAGGATATGAGTGTTCCAGACCAAGTTTTCTTTGGACTTACTCTCGGAATTATTAAGGGGCCTCCAATACCTTTACCAAATATATAAGCCACAGTGTCATTAAAGAAAGATATTAAGAAAATTATGTAGAATAAGTTTCTTTCAAAATTACATATATAAAATAAAATAAGTAAAGATATATAAACTGAGATAATAAAAAAGAAATTTTTATATTCATCATTTAAAAATATTAGAAAAATTAAAATTAATTCAATTAAAAAAAGATATTTAAAATTATTAAATGGTACAACTATACATAAAATTAAAATTATAGATAAAAAAAACAATAATATTGTGTTAGGAATTAACTTTAACTTATAAAATTCGTAGGAAATAAATAATATAATAACAAATAATAAAAGGTTTTCTAAATTTAATGCATACGAAATAAGTATATTTAATACAAGAATTATACCAATTAATAATCTATTTAAACTATTAAAGACCAAACTTTCTCTCTGTATTTAGATATTTGATAAATATTTTTGACAAATCATTTTTTTTTAAATCTGGCCACAACTTTTTAGTAAAATATAATTCTGTAAAAGATGATTGATAAATCATAAAATCACTTAATCTTTTAAAACCGCCTGTTCTGACCAAAATATCAGGATCTGGGATATTTTTGGTTGAGAGAAAATTTTCAAATTTTGATTTTTTATTTATTTGATTATATCTATAAGATGCCTGCTTAATATCATCTTTGCCACTATAATTTATAAAAATTATTAAATGTTTATTGTTATATTTTTTTAAGCTTTCAAGTTTTGTAATTTTTTGTTTAATTTTTGTATTTAAAAAATTTTTTTCTCCAATAAATTTTACATTAAAATTTATATCTTCATTATTATTAATCATATTATCAAGAAACTCTGATAATAATTTTTTTAATAAACTAATTAGATTTTGGGATCTATTAAGATTATATTTAGATAATGCAAAAGCAGATACATATTTTGACTCAAAGTTATCAAATATAAAATTAGTCAATTTGATTAAATTATATGCTCCTTTTTTATATGAAAAGTATAAACTTTTGCTATTCTTTACTGACCATCTATTATTTCCATCCATAATAAATGCAACATGATTAATCTTATTTTTCAAATTTAAACTTTGAGTATTTCAGACTCTTTTGATAGAGCTAAATTTTCTATTTCATTTATTGAATTGTCTGTCAACTTTTGAATTATTTCTTGAAATTTTTTAGCCTCATCAAGAGAAATTATTTTTTCTTTTTCAATTTTTTTTACTTCATCGAGATATTTTCTTCTTATGCCTCTAATTGAAATTTTAAATTTTTCAGATACTTCAGATATCATTTTAACTAATTCTTTTCTTCTTTCAGCGGTTAACTCAGGAAATTTTAATAAAATTGATGTTCCATCACTTTGAGGTGTAACACCTAAATTTGATTCTAGTATTGTTTTTTCAATTATCTTTACTAAAGAAGCATCCCATACATTCACGCTCAAAGTCATGTTATCTATATTATTTACATTTGACAGCTGCGTTAGAGGAGTTTTTGAGCCATAGCTATCAATAAATAATGTATTTAATATGTCTGGTGATACTCTTCCAGTTCTAATATTCTTTAATTCATTTGAAAAAGCCTTAATAGAAACTTGCATTTCTGAAAAACATTTATCTTTATTAAACATTAATTATTTTTCATTAATAATTGAGTAGGATCCATTTCCATCAACTATATCTAAAATATTAGAACTTTTTAATATAGAAAAGATTATAATAGGTAAGGATCTATCTTTAGCTAAACTAATAGCAGTAGCATCCATTACTTTAATATCTTTGTTTAAATAATCAGTATAAGAAATAGAAGATATTTTTTGTGCATCTAAGTTACTAATTGGGTCCTTATCGTAAATACCATCTACCTTGGTTCCTTTTAAAATAACATCTGACTTCATTTCAGATGCTCTTAAAACAGCTGCGGTATCTGTTGAAAAAAATGGATTGCCAGTGCCGGAAGCAAAGATAACAACCCGATTTTTATCTAAATGATTAGATGCTTTATTTTTTATGTAAGGTTCTGCAACTCTATTGATACTGATTGCGGTCATAACCCTAGAGTCAACGCCTAATTTTTTTAAATTAGATTGTAATGCAAGAGAGTTTATAACAGTTCCTAACATGCCCATATAATCAGAGGTGACCCTATCGACAACTCCATTTGAAAAAGATGAACCTCTTATAAAATTACCGCCACCAAGAACGATAGAAATTTTTAAATTTTTTTTAGTAAGTTTATGGATGCTATTTGAGAGTTCATTTAATACGTCAAAATCAAAACCTTGTTCATTCGATCCTGCTAAAGACTCTCCAGAAATCTTTAACATGATATTTTTATACATAATATTAGATATTATATAAATCCATAGATGTAATGCTAAGGTTTATATTGTTGATTTTAGAAAATTCACTCAAAAAAGAACTAACACTTTTTTTTGGATCAGTTATGAGTGCTTGACCTAAAAGTGTATTTTCTTTTAAAAATTTATTAAGCTTTCCTTGGATAATTTGGTCTCTTTTATCATCTGGAACATTATTCATTTGTTTTAAAATTATGTCTTTTTCGTCGTCTATAATCTTTGGACTTATCGAATTTTCGTCAATGCCCATTGGCTTCATTGCAGAAACTTGCATAGCAATAACTTTTAATTCATCTACTAATTTTAATGCTGAGTCAATATTTTCTGTAGAAAATTCAACAACAGAGCCAATTTTACAACAATTTGAATTATATTTATTATGAAGATAAAAAATAAAAAATGATTTTTCTGAAAAATATTTTTTATAATAAACTATCTGGATATTTTCACCTATTTTAGTAATCAAGTCTGTTAAACTATCACTTAATGATTTACCATCTATTTTTAAGTTGGTTAAATCCTTATCAGACCCCTCACTGTTTAAACTATCATTAGTATGAATAGATTTTGCTAAATTTTCAGCAAAACTTAAAAAATCTTTATTTTTTGCTACAAAATCAGTTTCACATTTGATTTTGCACACAGTTAAATTTTTATTTGAATTATTATTATAAAAAGAGACAACACCCTCATTTGTTTCTCTATCTTGTTTTTTTTGTGCTTTAAGAATTCCTTTCTCTCTTAACCATTTTATTGAAGATTCGATATCATTATTATTTTCAGATAATGCTTTTTTACAGTCAACTATTCCACTTCCTGTAGTTTCTCTTAGTTTTTTTATTAATTCCATACTACTCATTTTTGCTAGATACCTCGTTTAAAGATTTTTCTTCTTTTGTATTTAAAACTTTTTTAAAGTTATCAAGAATAAATTGAACTGATTTAACTCCATCATCATTTGCTGGAATTGGATAATCAATGATATCTGGATCACAATTAGTATCAACAATACCAATAATAGGAATACCTAATTTTTTTGCCTCAAGCACAGCAATGTGCTCTCGATTTGTATCAATTATGAATATTATATCTGGTATAGTTTTCATTTCAATAATACCTCCAAGAGTTTTATCTAATCTAATTTTCTTCTTCTCTATGTCTGATAATTCTTTTTTTGTAAAAACTGTATCTTCGGAATTTAAAATATTTTCATAATTGTTTAGTGTATTTATTGAATTTTTGACAGTATTCCAATTTGTTATCATCCCACCAAGCCATCTAAAGTTTACGTAATAGTTGTTTGTCTCTTTAGCTATATTTTCAATAATTTCACTATGTTGTTTTTTTGTTGAAACGAATAAAAATTTCTTTTTATTTCTTGAGGACTCATAAGCAAATTTTAAAGCATTCTCTATAAGAGGGAGTGACTTTCTTAAATCTAAAATATGAGTGCCATTTTTTTCGCCGTAGATGAATTTGTCCATTTTTGGATTCCATCTTTTTTTATTATGTCCAAAGTGAGAACCATTTTTTAATAGATCCTCAAGAGATATTTCAATATTCATATTGCCTCCGGTTGAGCTCTAGTTAATAGAATGGAAACCCTAAGGCACCGGATGTCTATTAACCTGTTTTTTGTGATGTTTTAAAGGATAAAAATTTATAATCAAGAGTTAATTCAATGAAATATTAAGTATTTTGTTATCGTATTGAACTCTTATATTCTTAAAATCAATATCAATATCTAAATCTAGTAGTTCTTTATAGGAGATATGATTTATTTTGTTAATCAAATCATCATCCTTAATTATGAGTAGATTTTCAATATTAACATTATAAAAGTCATTTTTTAAAGCTGACTTAATTTTGGCTTTTATGTATTTTGCATGAAGTGAGACAGCATCGAAATTGTCATCAAAAAGTCTCAAATCAAAAAAACCGCTTTCATTTATAACATTTAAAAGAATATATCTTTTACCATTTCTAGTAGTTTTATATTGTGACTTTACAACATAAAAATAAAATTCCTCCATAAATTCGATCTTAGAGTCAACTTTTTCTTTAAAAGATGATTTATTAAGATTTATAAGTATTTTTGTCTGTTTTTTTTGTGAGTATAGAAATCCATAACTTTCAAATTCAGCTTTTATAATATCTAAAGTGTTATAATTTTTTTTTAAAAAAAATTGGCTATCAGATGAGTCATTAAATAATGTTGCTCCAGATTTTTTTTGTATAATATTTTCTACATTTGCAAATAATTTTGAAATATTTGTATCTAGTGAATTTAAAGAATTTGACAATATAAGTTTCTCTATTTGTCTTTTGTTTAAAACCGATCTAGATAACCTATCATTAAAATCTGAAAGTGATTTAAATTTACCATTGTTATTTCTTTCTGTTACTAATTCTTTCATAGACTCTTCACCTACTCCTTTTAGTGCGGCTAATCCATAAACAATCTTATCTTCGTGTATTATGAATTTATAGTCTGAATAATTTATATCAGGTGGTAATATTTTTAAATTCTGCACATATATTTCATTTAATATAACAAAAATTTTGTCTGTATTATTCAATGAATTATTGAGCAATTCACAATAAAATTCTAATGGAAAATGTGCTTTGAGATATGCTGTATAATAAGTGATAAAAGCATATGCAGCCGCATGACTTTTATTAAATCCATATTCAGCAAATTTTTCAATCAACGAAAATAGTTTTTCAGCATCCTTAGACCTAACTTTTTTATTCACAGCACCTTTAATAAAATTATCTTTTTGACTCATTAATTCTGATTTGATCTTTTTTCCAATAGCTCTTCTTAATAAATCTGCCTGACCCAAAGTATATCCTGATATTACTTGTGCTATTTTCATAATTTGTTCTTGATAGACAATAATTCCATAAGTTTCTTTCAAAATTGGTTCAAGTAAAGGATGATCATACTTTATTTCTTCCTCGCCTTTTTTTCTTTTAATAAAACTATCAATAAATTGCATTGGACCAGGTCTATTCAAGGCTAAAACTGCTATTACCTCCTCTAAACTTGTTGGTTTAAGTTTGATCAAAGTGTCAACCATCGCAGCGCTTTCAACTTGAAACACTCCACATGTATAGCCATCACTTAATAATTTAAAAGTTTTTTCATCGTTGAAAGGTATCTCGGCAAGGTCTATAGATATTTGACTCTGAGATTTTATTAATTTAAGAGTTTCATCAATGATTGTAAGGTTAGCTAATCCAAGAAAATCAAATTTTAATAAACCTGCCTTTTCACAATCTTTCATGTTATATTGCGTAGCCATAATTTCTGAGTCATCGTCTTTAAATAAAGGGATGTTTCCATAAAGTTTATCAGAGGAAATAATTATTCCAGCCGCATGTGTAGATACATTTCGTAGTGCACCCTCCATTGACTCTGCTTTGTCCATCATTGGAGAGTCAGCTAAATCTCCTAATTGATCGTTATGATTTGTTTTTAACTCACTAATACTTAATGGATGAACTGGGTTATAGGGTATTTTATTTACCATTCTCTCTACTTCAGAATATGGAACGCCCTCTACTCTACCTATATCTTTTAATATTCCTCTCGAAATCATCGATCCAAAAGTTATTATTTGTGCAACATTTTGGTAACCATATTTTTTTTGCACGTACTCGATTACTTCATCTCTCCTAGTTTTACAAAAGTCTATATCAAAGTCTGGCATTGAAACTCTATCTGGATTTAAAAATCTTTCAAAAAGTAATCCGTATTGAATTGGATCAACATCTGTAATTAATAATGACCATGCAACAATAGAACCAGCACCCGATCCTCTTCCAGGACCAACCGGTATTAAGTTTGATTTAGCCCATCTTATAAAATCACTTACTATTAAAAAATATCCAGAGAATTTCATAGATATTATGACATTTAATTCATATTCTAAACGATCTCTGTAAATTTTTGATTGACTATTAAATTCCTCAATTGTTTTATTTGAAATAATTTTTTTTAATCTTAGATCTAGTCCACTTCTAGATTGTTTAATGATTTCTTTATCTTCATCGGAGTCAAAATCTGATTTAAAATTAGGTAATGTTATAGGTTTCTCCTCAATTAAAAAATTGATTTTATTTGCTATTAAATTCGAATTTTGGATTAGTGATTTAAAATTATTATTTTGTTTATAATTCTTTGCTAAAAAATAATTATTGTTTAAATTAAACGAGCTATTTTGTATATATTCACCATTTTTTAAACAATGAAGTATTTTAATAGCATCAAAATCTTTTTCTTGCTTGTAAAAACTAAAGGAAGATAGAAATAAATTAATATTAGTTTTTTGAGATATTTCATTTAAAACTTTATTGTCTAAATTTTCATCAAATTCAAAGAAAATATCATTTTTAAAAAAATTTTTTAATGTAGTGATTTCATTTAAAATAACTTTTAAGTTATTTATATTTATATTTAATTCTTGGAAATAACTAAATAAACCGCCTAAGATTAAAATATTACCATTAGAATAGTTAGTTATATTATTAAGAGATAATTGAAATTCATTTTCAGTATTTATTTTTGTCGATAATATATTAAGATTTTTAAAACCAATATCATTTTTAGACAAAAGGGTAATTCGTGATTTGTGTTTTAATTTCGAGATAAAATCAACATCTAATCCTATAATTGGTTGAATACCTTTACTTTTACATTTAATTGAAAATTCAAGGGCACCTGACAACAATTTGTAGTCAGTTAATGCCATTGCAGGTAATTTTTCCTTATCAGCAAAATTTACAAGGTCTTCTATTTTAACATTAGACTCACAAATAGAATAATTAGAGTAGTTTCTTAGGGGTATTAGCATTCTTTTATTGATTTATCTTCAATTGTATAAGACTTATCAAAAAGTGGACGAAATGAAATATCATGACTGGCTATTATTGTTGATAAATTGAATTTTTTAGAACTATTTAATATTAGATCAATTACCAACTTTGCATTTTCTTTATCTAAATAGCTTGTTGGTTCATCAGCTATTAAAAGTTTAGGACTATTTACTAGTGATCTTGCAACACAAACTCTCTGTTTTTGTCCATTTGATAACTGATTGGGGTATTTAAATTTAAATTGGCTCAAATTTAAATGTGATAAGGTTTTTTCAATTTTTCTTGTATCGTTACTTTTTAATTTAATATTATCGAAAATGTTCAATTCAGATATTAGATAGTGGTCCTGAAATATAATACCAATGTCATCTTTAAGTAAGTCAAAATGGTTTTTAACTAATTTTCCATCAAAGTAAATATCACCAGAGTCTGAGTTGTCTAATCCTGATATTAAGTTTAATAAAGTCGACTTACCACAGCCTGATGGACCAAATAAAAAGATATTTTGATTATAATTTACTAATAAATTTAATTTATTGATTACTTGAAAATTTCCAACCTTAGATATGTATGATTTAGAAATATTTTTTAATTCTAGTAAACTCATCTTAAAATTAAATTTGGTTTAATTCTAAATATTCTCAATATCGGAATGTAAGAAGCGATTAAACTTGAAAAAAGAGAAATACTTACAATAAACAATATATCGTTTAATTTAATACTATAGGGCATTGATGCTAAATATCTTATTTCATTATTCCAGAGTTCAAAATTTAACAAATATGATAAAAAGTTTTCAACTGAGTCAATATTAATTGATAGCAACAAACCTAAACAAGTTCCAATAACAATAGAGAAAAATGATATTAAGAAAGAATTTAAAAAAAATAAAAAACAAATTTTTGATTGCTTGATACCCAATGCTTTTAACAAAACAATATCTTTATATTTTTCTTTAATAAAAAATATTTGATTTGAAATTATTGTGAAGGATGAAATTACAATAATAAAAAAAAGAATAATAAACATAACATTTTTTTCAGTAGATAATGCTTGAGCTAAAGTTTGATTTTGATCCTCCCATGTTGAATAATTTAGGCCATCTAAATCACTATAATCAAAGTCTTTATTATTCAAATAAACATCTATAACTTTATTGTTTACGTTATTTTTAAATTGATCGATATTGCTAAAAATAAAATATTTATCAAAGTCATATACTCCTGTATTAAATATTCCTTTGATGGTTAATTGTCTTGAATTTAAAACAGGGCCCAAAATTGTCATAGAATTTCCAGGAATATTTATTTGGAAAGGCATCCCAACTTTTAAATTTAAAGATCTTGCTAGTTCAACTCCAATGAAAACCCAATTGTCGATATTTTTTTCAATTTCAAATATATTTTGATTAATTTTAGGTATTTTATAAATATCATCTTTATTAAGAGATTTCATTAACAAACCCTCTATACCATTTTCATTACTTGTTATTACTCGTCTTTGAATATTTTCAACAAAAGATATTGAGGGATTTTTTTTTTGAATTTTTTTTATATTATCCTTGTTGACATCATAAATAGTAATATCTCCATTGACACCACTTAAAGAATCAACTAGTTGTTCTCTAAAACCATTCATTACAGACATTACAGTAATTAAAATTGAAATGCCTAAAATTAATGCTAGTGATGATAAAATTGTTGATACTGAAAATGCTTTATCTTTTTTAAAATTAAATATGTAGGAGAAAGATAATTTATGGAGTGTATTGTTCAAATTCAAAATTCTCAATTTCTTGTTTACTTAAGAATATCTTATCACTGTTAGATCTACTAATCAGTTCAATTTGACCTTTTTCTTTAAAATTATTCCCAATAATCATTGTCCAAGGTATTCCAATCAATTCGGAGTCTTTGATTTTTCTTCCTATACTTAAATCTCTATCGTCTAAACTAACTTTATCATATTTAGTGATAAGCAGATTATAAATACTCTCCACATCTGCAATATAGTCAGAGTTTGGTTGCATTATGATATTTATCTTAAAAGGTGAAACATTAATAGGCCATATTATACCTTTGTCATCGTGGAATGCCTCTATTATTGCTGCTGTTAGTCTGGAGACACCTATTCCATACGATCCCATATATGGTGTTATTCTTTTTCCATCTTGATTTAACACGAAACATTCTAATGGCTTTGTATATTTTGTGCCAAAATTAAATATGTGGCCTACTTCAATTCCTCTTCCAATTATCACATCAGATTTTGATTTATCGATCATTTCGTCAGATGCAGAATACATTGCTGTAATTTCTTCGTAACTTTTTTCGAACAAATTGGGGTCAACTAATTTCGAGTCGTAAGCAAGTTCACTTTCACCAGTATTAGCTAATATTTGAAACTCATGAGACAAATCTCCACCAATAGCACCCGTGGCAGCTTTTACAGGAATCGGTTGTAAACCTAGATCTAAAAAAGTTTTTAAATAACTTCTAAAAAATTTTTTATATGTTTCAAAAGCTGCTTCTTCGGTTAAATCAAAACTATAGGCATCTTTCATTAAAAATTCTCTGCCTCGCATTACGCCAAAACGAGGTCTAATTTCATCTCTAAATTTCCATTGAATATGGTACAGATATTTAGGAAGACCTTTATAAGAATTAACATAGTCTGAAAATAAATCTGTAATGACCTCTTCATTCGTTGGTCCATATAATAAATCATTATCATGTCTGTCAGTAATTCTTAACATCTCTTTTCCATAGTCTGCATATCGGCCACTTTTTTTCCATAATTCTGAAGATTGAATTGTAGACATTAACATTTCATTACAGCCTATTTCGTCTTGATTAGTTCGAATTATATTTTCAATATTTTTTAGGACTTTAAATCCTAATGGTAACCATGTGTATATTCCCGAAGTGTGTTGTCTAATCATTGATGAACGCAACATTAATTGATGGGAAATAATTTTAGCTTCTTTTGGTGATTCTTTTAATGAGTTAAATAAAAGGTTAGAAAGTTTCATTTAAAGTATTCGAATATATTATTCTCATATTTTATTATAAAAAAAGATACGATCATTGATAGGGCAAATGATACTAAAAATTTTATTCCTAAATATGACTTTCTTGGCATACCCTCCTCAAAATCTGATCTTTTAATAGGTAATATTGTCATAAAAATAACCCACCAAATAATAAATAGTAAGAATAAAAACTTCATATCAAGGATATGTGTATTAACAATTCAGGCTTTAATGAAAAATTTCTATTAAAGGTTTTTCTTGAAACTTCCTCTACTAACACGTTTAGTGAATTTTCATCTATCTCTTCCTTAATAAACAATATTTTATTAAGTAAGATATCTTTAATTTCATCTTGAATTATTTCTTTATTGTAAGAAAAGGGGAAACCCTTATCAGATATTTGAAATTTAATAATATCAAATTGTTTGTTTAGAATTAAATTAATACTAACAACACCATTATGAAGAATTTTTCCCCTTTCATTTATAAAACTATCCTCTTCAATAATTAGGTTTTGAACAACAGGTAGTTTTTTTATAACAAATTGATCAATTAACTTATGATTTTTATTTACTAAATCTAATTGGCATAAATCTCCGCTTAAAAAAAGATTAGTTTTTTCAATTTTTAAGCTTTTAGCTATTTCTAAATGTTTTTTTAAATGAAGATATTCTCCGTGCATAGGAATTAAAGACATAGGTTGAATGAAAGAGTAAAATTCTTTTATTTCATTTTTTCCTGGATGTCCTGAAACATGAACAAATTCCTCTTCATCAGATATAATATTTAAGCCTAAGTAACTAAAAGAATTTTTTAAATAAGAAATTGATTTTTCGTTTCCAGGAATTTCTTTTGATGAAAAAATTATATTATCTTTTGCACTTAATTTAATTTGATTATGTGTATTACTCGCAATCTTCCAAAGAGCAGAGTTTTTTTCACCTTGGCTACCTGTGCAAATTAAAAGAACTTTATCTTTATTATAATCCTGAAATTTTTTTTCATTAAGTATTTCAAAATTTTTAATTAACTTTTCTTCTATTGCAGTATTAATAGCTCTTTTTATACTTCTTCCTACAACAAATATTTTTTTATCATGTTTAATCGCATTTGAAATAATGGTTTTAAGTCTTGCAATATTTGAGGAAAAACAAGTAACTATAATTCTACCTTTAAGTTTATTAAATAAATTATCAAACGATGGATCTAACTCTGACTCTGAGCGTGATATCTCGTTTACACCGGCGTTGGTTGAGTCACCTATAAGTAAGTCAATATTTTCATCTTTTAATAACTGATAATTTTTGTAATCGAAGGGTGAACCAGTAACTGGATTTTTATCTATTTTCCAATCACCTGTATGATAAATATTTCCTTCCAATGTTTTAAAAAATATACCAGTGGGATCGGGTATAGAGTGAGTTGTTGGAATTAATTGAAATGAAAAATTCTCAAACTCTACTTCTTGAAAGTCCTCAACTATTACAAATTTTTTTTCAAAATCATTTATTTTATTAAACTTATGTTTTATATAGGAAAAGGTAAATTGATTGCAATAGATTGGAAAATCAATCTTATCAAAGTAATACTCTAGTCCTCCAACATGATCTTCATGCGCGTGAGTTAGTATCATTGCTTTAGGTTTAATGGATGTATTCAAAAAAATATACGGATCAGGAATAGTTATATCTACACCAGGGAGGCTATCATCTGCAAATGAAATACCACCATCAACTATTATTTGTTCTCCTTTAAAAGAGTATAAATAGTTATTACCCCCTATTTCACCTATTCCTCCAATGGGCAAAAAATAATTATTTTTTTTATTATTTAATAATTCTAAGTTTTTCATTTAAAAAAATATGATAAAAAAAAATACCTAAAAGAGTTAAATCTTCTCTATAAATAAAATTAGTTTTTTTATAGTCGATAGAGGTAGCATATCCGCCAGTAAAAATCACTTTAAAATTTCTTTTGTAGGTAGTTTTAATTAATTTTATGTAAGACTCTATCATTATTTTGTAACCCACATTAAATCCAGACATTAGAGCTTGATTAGTATTTTTACCTATGATGCTAGATTTATTTGAAAATTTCATATTCTTTATACCAGAAGCTAAAGAAATTAGATTTTCATAAGAGGTGGTAAGACCGGGTAATATCACACCTCCGTGATATTTCTTATTTATAATAATATCTAATGTAGTGGCAGTGCCTAAATCAACTATGATAAAGAATTTAGATTTTGGATAAATATTTATAGCGGATAAAACATTAATAATTCTATCATTACCTAGCTGGCGTACATTAACTGTTTTATGAACTAAATGAGATAATTTTTTTTTAGTAATGAAAAATAAACGATTTCGATGGGGTTTTAAATTTTTAATTATAACTTTGTCTACTTCTGAGACAACAGAGCAAATATAAATTTTAGTATGAGTTTTGAGTTTATTCTTAAAAAAAAGAGTGACTGATTTCAAATCTTCCTTTGAGTATCTAATTTGAGAGATTTTTTTTAAATTCTTATCAACAATTGATGAAAATTTTATAGATGTATTTCCAATATCAACTAATAAATTCAAACTAGTTCTCCAAAGAAAATATTTTTAGTTGCGTCATCTATTTTTACCTTTAAAGATAAATCTTCATTTACTGTTAATATTTCAATAATATTTTTTCCAAAAATTGGATGATTTAATTTAAAGTCCCTTAGCATATATTGATTAAGATATCTCACTAATTTCTTATTAGATATTTTTTTTGTTAAATTATGTTCAATAAAATCAATAATTATATTTGATAAATCAAGAATATTTGATTTTTCATTGATAATGCTAAATAGAGAAACTGAATCAACTATTGGAGAATTGTTTATATTTATTCCTATACCTGTTTTTAGATATGATTTTTTACCTAAGATAGTTGATTTGACAACAACACCAACTATTTTTTTATTTTTATAAAACAAATCATTAGGCCATTTGTAGTCTAGGTTTATATTAAAATTAATTTTAAAAAATTTGTGGATTATGTAACAAATATAAAAATTATTTCTTAAAGCATGTGAAGCTTTTAATTTTTGATTAGTTGTTAAATAAATATTACCTATAGGGCTTAACCATTTTTTTTTACCCCTTCCAGTACCTTTAATTTGCTTAAAAGATTGGATATATAAATTATCATTTTTTAAAATTTTTTTATAATTATTAAAGCCAATAATTTCATCTTGTGTAGAATTTATTGAGTCAAAGATAACTTTATACAATTTTTATTTGAAAAGGTTATCTACTAAATTAATTAAAGGGTCTGGATAGATGAAAAATAAAGTTATAATTAATCCTGATAATATAAATATAACTTTGCCTGTTTTGTTATTATCATCTAGTAACTCTATTTCTGATTTATTGAAAAACATATTCTTAATAATTGTTAAGTAATAGAATGCAGCAATTACTGAACTTAAAACAGCAATAATTGATAATAAAATAAACCCATCGTTTATAGAAGCTGAAAGAATGAAGAACTTTGCAAAGAACCCCGCAAAAGGTGGTATTCCCGCGAGAGAAAAGAAAAACACCAACATGCTTATGGATTTTGAATTTGAGGTAAATCTTAAACCATTGAGTTGGGATATTTTTGTAAATTCACCATCTACAGTTCTCAAGTTCAATAAAACAGCAAAAATACCAAATGTAGTAATCAGATAAATAATCAAGTAAAAAAATAATGTACCCTCAGACATAAATTGATAACTCATTATTCCGAGAAGCATAAAACCAATATGGTTGATAGAGCTGAAGGCTAGAAGTCTTTTTATAACTTTTTGTGTAATGGCTCCATATACTCCTACCAATAATGAAATAGCACATACCATTTGAAAAATGTAATTAAGAGATTTGATATCAGAAATGTTAAGTTCCTGATAAACCCTGAATAGAAATATTAATGATGCAAATTTGGGTAAAGTTGCAAAAAAGAGTGTGGATATAGTTGGGGATCCTTCATACACATCAGGTGTCCAAATATGAAATGGAGCAGCGGAAACTTTAAAAAATAAAGAAATAAGAACTAATGATAATCCTATTTCGCTTATTGCAGTGAAATTATCTAGGTTTTGTATGTTAAAAGACCCAGTATCGTAATAAATCATTGAAATACCAAATAAAAGAAATCCTGATGATAAAGCACCAAGAGAAAAATATTTTATACCTGCTTCATTTGAAGATAAATTTTTAGTATTGAAAGCAGCCATCAAGTACAAGGATAAAGATTGTAGCTCTAAACCAATAAAAGCTGTTAAAAAATTATTACTAGAAATAAGAACAAATGAGCCAAGAATAGCAAACAGTAAAAATAACACATATTCGTATCTATATAAATTTTCATTTTTCAAGGGTCTTTTTAGCAGTAAAATGAATACGATTGATCCAATAGATAAAATAATCTTAGCTAAAACAAATAAATTAATCGTATTAAGTGATATTTGTGTGGAGCTATAAAAATCTTTTCCATAATTTAAAAGCAAAACACTCAACAAAATGAAACCTAAAGTATTTAAAGATATAGCCCTGTCCTTATTAAATAATCCAAAACATAAAGTTATTAAAATCAAAGATAAGATAAAAATTTCTGGTATGAATTGAAATAAATTAATCATTATATAATGCTTAAGGAAATACTCTTATTTATCATTTCAAATAAAAGTTTTGGATAAATTCCTAAAAGCATTGTGAGAAATGCTAAACAGGAGAAGTAGAAAATTTCAATATTTGTTAAATCAGCTAATTGCTTAATATCTGATTTTAAATCTCCGAAATTTATATTTTTGTATAATAAGAGCATGTATGAAGCTCCTAAGATTACTCCAATAGCGGTAAAAAAAGTAAGATAAACACTAACACTTATAGTTGACATTATAACTAAGAACTCCCCAACAAAACCACTAGTTCCAGGAAGACCCACAGATGAGAGCATAAAAACCATAAAAAAGAATGAATATTTAGGCATTACATTTGTTACTCCACTATAATCAGATATCATTCTGGTGTGATGTCTTTCGTATACCACACCAACTATTAAAAATAATGCTGCAGAAACAATTCCATGACTTATCATCTGAAAATACGCACCATTAATTCCATCTTGAGTTAGAGTGAAAATGCCAATGGTGACAAATCCCATATGAGCAACAGAGGAATAGGCAATCATTTTTTTCATATCTAGTTGTCTTAGAGCTACAATTGAAGTGTAAACAATAGCTACACAACTTAGTGCAAAAATCATTGGTTGAAAATAAATTGAGGCATACTCAAAAAAAGGTAAGGATAGTCTTATAAAACCGTATGCGCCTAATTTAAGAAGCACACCAGCTAAAATTACTGAACCACTCGTGGGCGCTTGAACGTGTGCATCAGGTAACCATGTATGAAAAGGAAACATTGGTACTTTTACTGCAAAAGATGCAAAAAAACATAAAAAGAGAACCAACTCTATTTGCTGATCAAATGTAAAGTCGGAAATTAACTCAATATTGCCTGATTTCACTTTAGAAATAATATAAATAATCGCAAGTAACATTAAAACAGATCCTGCTAGAGTGTAGAGAAAGAATTTGAAAGTAGCATAAAGTCTATTTTCTCCTCCCCAAATTCCAATAATCAAAAACATTGGGATTAAAACAGCTTCAAAGAAAACATAAAAAATTACAAGATCGATACTTACAAATACTCCTATAATAAAACTCTCAAGCAATAAAAAATAAATAACAAATTCTTTGGCTCTATTTTGAATAGAGTTAATAGAGCACAATAAACAAATAGGGACTAAGAAGGTAGTCAGTAATATTAGTGGTATTGAAACACCATCAACTCCGACATAGTAATTTATATCAAACTTATCAAACCAAGTATGAAACTCAATAAATTGATAACCATTTTTGGATTTATCATAAAAAATTGGCAATAACAAACTAAGAAGAAATTCACCTGTTGTTATCCATAAACCTGATAAAAAAATAGTTTTGTTTTTGAGTTGCGTGCTACTTGAAAGTGAGAGTGTTAATGCTCCTATAATAGGCGTTAAGATTAACAGTGATAATATTGGGAAACTCATCTTAGGTTACGGATATATAAAAAATGATAGTTATAAAGAGTGTGAAACCAGAAATTATTATAAAAGTGTAATCGAAAATATACCCTGTTTGTATCCTTTTAAATGCTTTTGAAATTGTAGAAACTATCGAGGCACTACCATTTGGTAAATACTTATCAATTATACCTTGGTCTATTTTAGTCCATAAAAACTTGCCTAAATTGTAAAGTGGTAAAACAAAAATCTTATTATAAAGTTCATCAAAATACCATTTGTTCAAAATAAAATTATAGATTGAGTAAAACCGTTTTTTTAAGTCAGCAAGTTTATTTAAATTATAACCATAATAATAAACAGCCAACCCTACACCAAAAGCTACCAATGATTTTGATAAAATTGGATAAAAAGAGGAGTAATATTGCTTATCTTGACTCAAAAATATTATTCCATTCCAGAAATTTTTTGAATTATATCCAGCTAATAAATCTTTTAGGAAGAAGCCCGCTAGAATTGCTCCTAAGGAAAGTAATAATAATGGAACTAACATAAAAGGACCGGATTCATGAATTTTTTCATAATCATAAGATCCATTATAATTCCCATGAAACACCTTAAATATGAGCCTGAACGAGTAAAATGCAGTCATGGCAGAGACTATAGCTAAAATTACATAAACCAATGGGCCTAAAGTAATTAAGTTAAATGATGAACTTAAAATTAGATCTTTTGAAAAGTAACCTGATGAATATGGAAAACCTATAATAGCTAGTGTACCTATCCACATCATTACTGCAGTGATTTTCATCTTTGAAAAAAGATTTCCCATTTTATCCATATCTTGTTCATCGTGAACACCATGAATAACAGATCCTGAAGATAAAAAGAGTAATGCCTTAAAATAACCGTGTGTTATTAAATGAAAAATTGCAATATTAAATGCGCCTAAACCACAAGCCACAAACATGAAACCCAACTGACTACAAGTTGAATAAGCTATTACCTTTTTTATATCTTTTTGAAAAAAGCCCACTGATGCAGCGAAGAATGCTGTTAATAGACCTATTATTAAAACAAAAGTCATTATGAAGTCAGACATGACCATTAATTCTGAAAATCTTACAGTCAAGAAAACACCAGCTGTTACCATTGTTGCTGCATGAATTAATGCTGAAACAGGTGTAGGTCCCTCCATAGCATCAGGTAACCATGTATGAAAGCCAAATTGTGCAGATTTTCCCATAGCACCTATGAAAAGGAAAAAACAAGAAAAAATTAAAGCATTAATTTCAAACCCTAAAAAATTAATTTGATAGCTAAATAATTTCTCTTTGCCTTCAATTATTTCATTAATAGATAATGTGTCTAAAAATATATAGAGAGTTGCAATACCGATGAGAAATCCAAAATCTGCAACTCTGTTTACTAAAAAAGCTTTCATTGCAGCTAAATTTGCAGACTTCTTATGATGCCAGAAACCTATCAATAAATAAGAGGCTAGACCAACACCCTCCCATCCAAAAAATAATTGAATTAAATTATCACTTACAACTAATGCAACCATACAAAAGGTAAATAGACTCAAATAAGTCATGAACCTTACTTTTGAGTTGTCATGAGACATGTACTCAATTGAATAAATATGAACCAATGCAGAAACTGTGAGAACAAGTGTTAACATCAAAAGAGTAAGAGAATTTACAGAAATTCCCCAATTAAAGAACTGACCAGAAACAAAAAACCACTCTAGGACAGGAATTATAATTTCAGACGATGAAGAACTAGAAAAACTTATAAATAAGAACCAACTTAAAATAGCTGCTATAGATATTAAAGTAGAAGAGAAATATTGGGCAGTTTTTTCACCTAATAACACTCCAAAAGGATATGTAAAAATGGTTGAAATTAGAGGAAGAAAAAAAAGTAATTTATAACTTAACATTAATCTTTTAGTTTATTGATTTGAGTAATATCAATCTCTCCTTTATTTCTGAAATAAATAACCAATATAGCCAAGCCAATGGCTGCTTCTGCAGCGGCAATAGTTAAAATAAAAATGGAGAATACCTGACCATTAATATCATTTAGGAAAACAGAAGCTGATACAAAATTAATATTTGCAGCCAATAATATAATTTCAATACACATTAAAATTAGAATCATATTTCTTCTATTTAAAAATAATCCGAAGCACCCAATAATAAAAACAATTAAAGAAAGTATGAAGAAATGATTATACGTAAGGCTAGTCATCTTTAATACCTTCACCAGACTTAATTTTTACTAGTTTTACTCTATCTTCGGCTGTAGTTGAGTTTTGACTTTCTATATTTTGTCTTTTGATAGTAGGTCTATACACATGTGTTAAAACAATTGCACCAATCATAGCGAGTAACAAAACGATACCGCTTAACTGGAAATCAATAAAATACTCTGTGTAAAGCACATCTCCAATTTGCTCAGTATTATTTTTAGATCTAATGAAAGTGTCTAAATTATCTTTTGAAGTTTTAAATACAGTTAAATAGATTATTTCAGCTAAAATTATACCAGCAAAAAGTAACGCAAGGGGTATATATCTTTTAATGTTGAACATTAAAGTTGTGATTTGAATATCGAGCATCATCACAACAAAAAGAAATAATATAGCTACTGCTCCTATATAAACGATCGCAAGAATAATTCCAACGAACTCTGCACCAATAAGGATAAAAAGAAATGTAGAATTTAGAAAAGCTAATACAAGAAAGAGTACAGAGTTAACTGGGTTTTTTGAAAATATAACGAATATACATGTGGTGATCAAAAATGCTGCAAACAAAAAAAAAGAGCCAACAAGAAACATTATCTATATTTACTGTCCCTTTTTAAATTTTCACTAATTTGTTTTTCCCAAATATCTCCGTTTCGTAAAAGCTTTTCCTTGTCATAAAGCAATTCTTCTCTTGTTTCAGTAGCGTATTCAAAATTGGGTCCTTCAACAATTGCATCTACTGGACATGCCTCTTCGCATAAACCACAATAAATACACTTAGTCATATCAATATCATATCGGGTAGTTCTTCTACTCCCATCAGGTTTTGGTTCTGCTTCAATAGTTATAGCTTGCGCAGGGCAAACTGCTTCACATAACTTACACGCAATACATCTTTCCTCGCCATTCGGATACCTTCTCAAAGCATGTTCCCCCCTAAAGCGAGGACTAATAGGACCCTTTTGATTTGGGTAATTAAGAGTGACTTTTGGCTTAAAAAAATAAGTTATCGTTAATTTCAAACCTTTTATTAATTCGAAAAGAGTAAAGGATTTAATGTATTTAATTAGTGTTGTCATTGTTAGTTAGGTAATAGTCCAAAGTAAAATAAAAATGCTGATGTAATAACTACCCAAATCAGGGTAAAAGGTAGAAAGATTTTCCAGCCAAGTCGCATAAGTTGGTCATACCTATATCTCGGAAAAGTTGCTCTGACCCATAAAAACACAAAAAGAATTAAAAATACTTTAATTACAAACCAAAATATTCCAGGTATTGCGTTCAAAGGGAATATATCTATTGGAGGGTACCAACCTCCTAAAAATAGAATTACAGTTAAGGAACTCATTAAAATCATATTGGCGTATTCTGCCAAAAAAAATAAGCCAAATGATATTGATGAGTATTCGGTAAAAAAACCTGCAACTAATGTGGCTTCATCTTCAGGTAAATCAAATGGGAGTCTATTTGTTTCAGCTAATGCTGAAATAATAAATATAACAAACATAGGTAACAGTGGTATGGCAAACCACATATTCTTTTGACTCTCTACAATATCAATCAAATTTAATGAGCCGACACAAATCAAAACTGTTATGATTACAAAACCTATTGATACTTCATAAGAAATCATCTGGGCTGCTGATCTCAATGCACCTAAAAATGGATACTTAGAATTACTAGCCCAACCAGCGATAATGACTCCATAAACACCAAACGATGACACAGCGAACAAATATAGAATACCTATATTTATATTTGCTATGACATAAGTTGAACTAATTGGAATAACAGCCCAAGCTATTAAACTTAATATTAAAGTAAGCATAGGAGCAAAGATAAAAAGGAACTTGTTTGAGCTAGAGGGAAGTAAATTCTCCTTAGTGAGTAATTTTAAGACATCAGCAAAACTCTGTAGTATTCCGAATGGTCCAACAACGTTAGGGCCTTTTCTTAATTGAACAGCACCAAGCACTTTTCTTTCTAAATACACTAATAATGCAACAGAAACTAGCACAGGGACAACAAAACTAAATATTTTTAAAATACCAATTGTTAACTCAAAGGATAAACTTGTCATTATGCTGATTTCTCCAAAAGAGATGGAGTTGAAATTATTTCCTCAACACATTTGGCCATAGTAACAGAATTTTTTGAAATCACATCTGACATATAAAAATTACTTACAGGATATTCTGCCTTACAATCTTCAAATTCAATATCTGGTGTAATTGAAGTTGAATTTTCAACAACAATAATTTCATGATAATCAGAAAGAATTGGGTGTTTGTCAAATAACTCAGATCTTAATTGATCAAATGTATTTGGGATAAAATCAAAAGATAATTCATCAGATAGTTTTTTTAGTATCGACCACTCTTCTTTGGCGGATCCAATTGGATTATGGCATTTTTTTGCTTCTTGAGGTCTGCCTTCAATATTTACAAAAGTACCATTTTTCTCTGTATAAAGAGGTGTTGGCAAAACAATATCAGACCCCATCGCTCCATCATCACCATGATGACCAAAATAAACTTTAAAACAGTTATTGAACTGCTCGTTGGCAATATGTTCTGAGCCAAAAGAAAGAACCAATTCAAAATTATCTTTTTTTAAATTAGAAAAAGGCTCACAAAGGTTATTAGTAGTATTACCTATAATCAATTGGCCCACACGTGAGGCATATGGATTTAAAAAATTTAGATTATTTTTTTCTTTTGTAATAACTTTGTATTTATCAGCATATGAAAAAATAGATTTTAAAGTTTTAATTTTTTTAATTTTATTTAAAAACGCAGAGCCAATAATTATAAGAGGGTTAGTAGATTTTTTTAATGCTTTGATTAGATTTTCATTATTTAAATTTGATAAACTTTTTCCTAGATACTCTGTTTTATAGTTCAAAGATATATTTTCACCAATGTTAAATACTTTTGCGTCATTATTGTAAGCTTTAAATATTTTATGATTTATAATTGGTGTTTCTATTTTTGGATTTGTTCCTACAAGTATAATTAAATCTGAATTTTCTATATCGTTCAAAGGTGTGTTAAAACGATAACTATCTAAGCTTTCTAGGATAGCATGATTATCAGTTCGGCACTCCACATTGTCTTTACCATAATTTGACATAAATTTTTTTATTGCATATCCGGTTTCTAAATCTACGTGCTCACCAATCAAAGCTAATGGTTTTAGAGTTTTTAATTTATCTTTTAAAACTTTTAAAGACTCTTCCCAATTTGATATTGATAATTTTTGGTTTTCTTTAATATAGGGTGTGTCTATTCTTTGTTGGTAGTAACCATCATAGTTAAATCGAACTTTATCTGATATCCACTCTTCATTTATGTATTCATTTGTTCTTGGTGTAACTCTTAAAATCTCCTCCGCTCTACTATCGACTCTGATATTAGAACCAACACTATCGAAGATATCGATTGAGTCTGTACGTTTTAGCTCCCAAGGACGTGCTTTAAATTGATATGGCTTACTCGTAAGTGCTCCTACAGGGCATAAATCAATGACGTTACCTGAAAGCTCTGAAGTTATTGATTGTTCAAGGTAAGTGGTAATTTCTGCATTCTCTCCCCTACCTAACATACCTAATTCTGGAACTCCGGCTACTTCAGTGGCAAATCTTACACACCTAGTGCAATGGATGCATCTAGTCATTATAGTGTTTACCAAAGGTCCCATATTTTTATTATCTACAGCCCTTTTATTCTCTTTATATCTAGATTTGTCGAAACCGTAGTACATGGCCTGATCCTGTAAATCGCATTCTCCACCTTGATCGCATATTGGGCAATCTAATGGGTGATTAATTAGTAAAAACTCCATTACACCTTTTCTACCTGCGTTTACTTTTTCAGAATTGGTGATTATCGACATGCCCTCCATTAGAGGCATAGTGCAAGAAGATACTAATTTTGGAGCTTTTTCAATTTCTACTAAACACATTCTACAGTTACCAGCTATGGAGAGTTTGTCGTGATAGCAAAATCTTGGAATTTCTTCACCAGCGATTTCGCAGGCTTGCATCACAGTCAGATTTTTATCTACCTGAATTTCTTTTTGATTAACTTTAATATTTATTAGATCGTCACTCATGAAGCTTTTAACTTTTTATTATATTTACTTATTAACTCTGATTTAAAATTTTTAATGAGTCCTTGTATAGGCCAAGCTGCTGCATCTCCTAAAGCGCAGATAGTATGACCCTCTACTTGCTTTGTAACATTTTCTAAAAGCTCTATTTGTTCAGGAGATATCTCTCCTCTAACTAATCTCTGCATCATTCTATGCATCCAGCCTGTTCCCTCTCTACAAGGTGTACATTGACCACAACTTTCATGTTTGTAAAAGTGAGCAAATCTCTCAATCACCTCAGCAATATCATTATTCTTGTTAACAACAATCACTCCTGCTGTACCTAATCCTGAGCCATTAGCTTTTAGATCATCAAAATTCATTAGAACTGACTCACAAATATTTTTTGGAAGCATTGGGGTACTAGAACCTCCTGGTACTATTGCCTTTAAATTATCCCAACCTCCTTCAACTCCATCACAATGCTTTTCTACTAATTCTTTAAGTGGTATTCCCATTTCCTCTTCTATTGTGCATGGTTTATTAACGTTACCAGATATGCAAAAAATTTTTGTACCTGTATTATTTTCAGCGCCAATTGACTTAAACCAATCTGGGCCTCTTCTTAAAATAGTTGGAACTACTGCGATTGACTCCACATTGTTAATAGTTGTCGGCATACCATACAAACCTACACCGGCAGGAAAAGGAGGTTTTAATCTTGGTTGTCCTTTCTTTCCCTCTAAACTCTCTAAAAGAGCTGTCTCTTCTCCGCATATGTAAGCTCCAGCACCTCTATGAACATAAAGATCAAAATCAAATCCGCTACCACAAGCATTTTTTCCGATAAAGCCTCGTTCATATGCCTCTTCAATTGCCTTTTCTAATTGGACATATTCGTAATGGTATTCGCCCCTTATGTATATGTAACATTTAGTGGCTTGAATTGCGTATGAAGCAATCAAGCAACCTTCTACAAGAGTATGTGGGTCATTTCTAATAATTTCTCTATCTTTGCAAGTACCGGGTTCAGACTCATCAGCATTTACAACCAAATAATGCTGTTTACCAGTATTCTTTGGCATGAATGACCATTTAAGACCAGTAGAAAATCCAGCTCCACCTCTTCCTCTTAACTGACTGGATTTAACTAATTCGATAATATCATTTTGATCTTTAGACAAAATTTCTTTTGTGTTTGACCAGGAACCTCTTTTTAAAGCTCCCTCTAAGAAGGGTTCTTGAAAACCATGAAGGTTTTGAAAAACTTTATCTTTTTCATTAAGCATTTTCTGAACTTCTCCTACCTTTTTGAGAACCAATGACATTTGGTTTTCCCTCTTTAATATTGTCTATAATTTTTTTTGTAGACTCTTCATCTAAATCCTCAAAGAAGTCATTATTGATTTGTATCATAGGTCCATTTGAGCAAGCCCCAAGACACTCTACTTCAACAACTGTAAATTTATTATCGTCACTGGTATCATTAATTTCACATTTTGTTTCTTTACAAATAGTTTTCGTAATCTTATTTGAACCTCTAAGCCAACAAGGAGAGGTTCTACAAATCTGAACAAGATTTTCTCCAACAGGTCTTGTATTATACATTGAATAAAATGAGGCCACTTCTGTGACTCTTATTTTAGGCATATTTAAAGTTTCAGCGATTGTTTCTATACACTCGATACTTATCCAATTATTGTTTTGCTCTTGCGCCAAATAGAGAAGAGGCATAACTGCGCTTTGTTCTCTGCCTTTAGGGTATTTTGAAATTATATTTTTGATTGATCTTAGATTATCTTTTGACCAGGAAAATTTTTCGCCTGATCTAGAAAAATTATTTGATAAACCTGGATGATTACCGCTCATCTGTCTACCTCTCCAAATACTATATCTAGGCTTCCTAAAATTGATGGTACATCAGCTAGTTGGTGGCCCTTTGATAAAAAATGTAGTGCCTGTAAATGGACAAAGCCTGGTGCTCTCAACTTGCATCGATATGGTTTGGAACTTCCATCTGAAACTAATACAACACCAAATTCTCCTTTTGGTGCCTCTACACTTTTGTATGTAATACCTTCAGGAACCCTATAACCCTCGGTAAATAATTTAAAATGATGGATTATAGCTTCCATTGAATTTTTCATTTCTGATCTCTTCGGTGGAGTAATTTTATTATTCTCAACCATTACGGGTCCTTCTGGAATATTTTCAATACATTGTAAGATTATCTTAACTGACTCTCTCATCTCTTCCATTCTGACCAAATATCTATCATAGGTGTCACCAGTTTTTCCAACTGGTATGTCGAAATCTAAATCCTCATAAACATCATAAGGTTGAGATTTTCTTAGATCCCAAGCTACGCCACTAGCACGAAGAACAGGGCCACTGCAACTTAGTCTTATTGCATCATCCTTTTTTAAAATACCTATATCAACAGATCGTTGTTTGAATATTCTATTCTCAGTAAGTAGTTCCTCAAGCGTATCTATAAATTTAGGAAAATTAGTAAAATAATTTTTCATTTTTTCTAGCAAATTTTCAGGCAAGTCTTGGTGAACGCCACCAGGACGAAAATAAGCTGCATGAAATCTCGCGCCGGATACAGCTTCATGGAACTCCAACATTTTTTCTCTTTCTTCGAAAGCCCACAACATTGGAGTAGCAGCACCTATATCCATTGCAAATGCTGGAATATTTAATAAATGATTTAGTATTCTAGTGACTTCTGCAAACATAACTCTGATATATTGAGCTCGTTTAGGAGCTTCAATATTTAATAAATTCTCAACAGCTAAAGCGAAGGCATGTTCTTGACACATTGGCGAAACATAATCAAGACGATCAAAATATGGAATAGCTTGAGTATAAGTTTTCTGTTCAATTAATTTTTCAGTACCTCTATGTAAAAGTCCAATGTGAGGTTCGGCTTTATTAACTACCTCCCCTTCTAATTGTACAAGTAGTCTAAGAACTCCATGAGCAGCAGGATGTTGAGGTCCAAAGTTAAGAGTTACAGGTTTAAAATTCTCTGACATTATTTTTTTTCAAGCTCCTCTTTGATTGTTTCTTTCATTCCCTCCCAAGGACTCTCATTGTCAAAATCTCGAAACTCCTGTTTTAAAGTCACTGGTTCATAAACAACTTTTTTTAAATTTTCATCGTAACGAACCTCTTCATATCCTGTTAGAGGAAAGTCTTTTCTGAGCGGATGACCTTGAAAGTTATAGTCATTCATTATTCTTTGAAGATTTGGGTGGTTAACAAAGTTTATACCAAAAAGATCGTAACATTCTCTTTCAAACCAATCAGCAGACTCAAAAATTTGAGTTATTGAATTGATATCTAAGTTATCTTCTGAAATGTTAGTGAAAATAAATAATCTTTTATTAAATTTTAAACTAAGAAAGGAGTAGATTAGAGTAAATCGCTCGTTTGAATAACTTGATTTAGATAGCATATTATCAGTTACAGTAATATCAATTAACTGGTCATAGAGTAGATCTTCGTCTTCTTTAATTTTTTGTGTTACTTCTAGTATGGAGTCTTTGTTAACTAAAATATTGTCTATTCCAGATTTTATTGGAAAATGGAAGTTACCAGTTGAATATTTCTGTAAAATATTTGGAGACAAGAAATTTACCTATAAATCTTCTTTTTCTTTTTAATTTTATCTTGAAGTTGCATAATGCCATACAAAAGAGCTTCTGCAGTAGGTGGACATCCAGGAACATAAATATCTACAGGAACTATCCTATCGCATCCTCGAACAACTGAGTAAGAGTAATGATAATATCCTCCTCCGTTTGCACAGGAACCCATCGAGATTACCCATCTTGGTTCAGGCATTTGATCGTAAACTTTTCTCAAAGCAGATGCCATTTTGTTTGTAAGAGTTCCCGCAACAATCATTACATCAGATTGTCTTGGAGAACCTCTAGGAATTACACCTAAACGATCTAGATCATATCTACTCATATAAGAGTGCATCATCTCAACTCCACAACACGCTAAACCGAAGGTCATAGGCCATAATGATCCTGACCTCGCCCAATTAATTAAATTTTCAAATGAAGCTGTTACAAATCCTTTTTTTTCAAACAGCTCATCAATATTTAATGATTTGTCTTTTTCTAAAATTACTCCCAATCTAGTGCTCCATTTTTCCATTCATATATAAACCCTAATGTGAGAATAAATAAAAAAAACATCATTGAATAAAAACCAAGAGCTCCAATATTGCTAAGACTCACGGCCCAAGGAAATAAAAACGCAATTTCTAAATCAAATATAATAAATAGTATTGATACTAAATAAAACTTAACATCAAATTTTGATCGAGCGTCGTCAAATGCCTCAAAACCACATTCATATGCAGATAGTTTTTCAGTATCAGGTGAGCTAGGTGATAATATTTTTGAGAGCAAATACATAGCGATTGCCATTCCTGCCCCGATAACAATGAATATCAGTATGAAAATATAATCTAGGTTATACATTAAAAGTTTTGATTTTCCGTAACGCAATACATTATAAGAAACAATATGTATTTAGTGACGATAAAAATGACGCATTAGTCTTACACATAATTTTTAAATATTTGAGTGTAAAAAAGTCAAAAAAATTTTTTATCGTTTAGAGTAATTAGCAACTCTATCTTCTGTAAAGATAGGGAATGATTCATTTAATGTTTGTTTTTTTAGATTACTACAATAATAGCCAATATTTTCTATTAAAAGTTCCTCACATTCAGTTCCAAAGTGGATTTCATCAGCATAAATGGATTGATAAGAGCCATCTAATCTTGAACCATAAATACCAAATTTAAAATTTGCCAAATTATCTGAGTTTTTTACACCTTTTTGATCTTTCCAAAGTGTTTGGTTTTTTCTGTAATGCAATAACTTTCCATTTAACCAAATTTTATGAAAAGCTTTAGAAATATCCTTTTTATTAAAATAAATATTGAAGACTAAATCATACCATTTATTTCTTTGTAAATTTTTAGCAGAGATTATTTGGTACCAATCATGCCTAGCTTCACAAAAAATTCTTTTATCAGTATCTTCTGGCCCCCCAGCACCAGGTGAGCAATCATCATTCCCTCCTTCAATAATAATTACTCCCTCACTAGACTCATGTCTCCATAGCAAACCTCTCTTCTTATCTATCTGAAGCATAAACATAGGACCAAAAAAACTCTCTGTACTATGAAATTGCAATATTGATTTATTCATAGCGCTATCATTATTTAATTCATAATTTTCAGTGATTAAAAAAGAATAAGATAACCATATTTCTCCTTGGAAACCATAATTGGTTCCTACCTCTACTCTTTTTTGTTTTTCACCATTTGGTCGTGAGCAATCTTTTAATTTGTTATAACACTCATCTCCTGGTGCTTGGATAAAAAAAGCAGTATCTCCATATCTTGTTTTCTCTTTCTGAAGTTGAAAAAGTACCAAGTTTTTTTTTCTTTGATATTTTTTTATTTCTTCTATTGAACTAGCATTCCAACCTGGGTCAATTTTAAAACCTTTAATTGTCGTATCGCCAAAATTCATACCAAGAGTCTTTAACCCGTAAACATCTTTTGATTCATAAGACGTGCATGAAAATAAACAAAAAATTAAAAAAAAAGGAATAAATGTTTTAATGTGGCGGGAGCGACGGGACTCGAACCCGCGACCTCCTGCGTGACAGGCAGGCGTTCTAACCAAACTGAACTACACCCCCGACAATTGTCGAATGGTGGGCGATGACGGACTCGAACCGCCGACCCTCTCGGTGTAAACGAGATGCTCTACCAACTGAGCTAATCGCCCTATCTAATTTGCAAAAAATTAGACTGTGGACTTTATTAGTTCTTTTAGCTGTTTTCCAGCAAGAAATTTTGGCTTTTTTGATGCAGGAATTTGGATTGACTCTCCCGTTCTTGGGTTTCTTCCAGTTTTAGCTTTTGTATTAGCTACCTTAAACGTACCAAAACCAGCAATCTTTACATCCCCTCCTGCTTTCAAAGTAGATGTGATAATATCAAATAAACTTTCTACAGCCTTAGTTGCATCTGATTTTCCAACACCATTTTTCGTACTATATTCAGCAATGAGTTCATTTTTGTTCATACCGAACCTCCTTAGTGATTCTATTAGTTAATTGTAGTAAGAAAAAGGTAAGAAAATCAACAACAATATACTAGTTAACGAATGTTTTTTCTTGATTTTGCTGGTTTTTTGGCTTCATAGACTCTGTAACTAAATGTCTCCAGTCCAATTTTTTATTGATTTTGCTAATTTTTCCATCGAGAGCTAAATCCAATACCTCTCTTGCAAACTCGACTTTTTTAATTATCAACTTATTTTGAATGTCTTTTTGTATTTCAGCTAAGTCCTTTTCGTTTTCTTTTGGAATTATAACAGTTTTAATACCGTACCTTATTGCAGCTAATAATTTCTCTTTTAATCCGCCAATTGGAAGAACTCGTCCTTTCAAAGTTATCTCCCCGGTCATTGCAATATCTCTTTTGATTTTAATTTCAGTAAGAGATGAAATTAATGAGGTAAATATTGTAATACCAGCACTTGGGCCATCTTTAGGTATAGCTCCTTCAGGTACATGTAAATGAATGTCTATTTTATCGAAAACTTTAGGGTTTACTCCGAACTCAACGGAATTAGATTTAATGTAACCTAAAGCAGCAGTAATAGACTCTTTCATTACATCACCAAGTTTACCTGTTGCATTAATCATTCCCTTGCCTGATGATAAATTAACCTCAATATTTAAGATATCTCCACCAACCTGAGTCCATGCAAGTCCATTAGTAATACCAACTAAATTCTTCTTTTCTAAAACACTATCCTTGAATTTTTCTGGACCTAAAAAATTTTTTATAGCCTTGTCATCAAAGACAAATGGTTTTTTTGATCTAGATTTATTTTTTTCTAATTGGAAAACAAGTTTTCTAAAAAGCTTATCAAAAACTTTTTCAAGACCTCTAACACCTGACTCTCTTGTGTAGTGTCTTACTATTTTTGTAATCGATGATTTATCAAGTTTAAATTCATTATTTTTTAAAATATTTTTATTCATTTTTCTTGGAATTAAATATTTTTTGGCAATTTCAACTTTTTCTTTTTCTGTATAACCAGATACTTCAATGACCTCTAATCTGTCCAGAAGAGGTCCGGGTATATTGTAAGTATTACCGGTGCAAATGAACATTACGTTTGATAGGTCATAGTCAACCTCAAGATAATGATCATTAAACTGATTATTTTGCTCAGGATCTAAAACTTCTAGCAATGCAGAAGATGGATCCCCTCTCCAGTCACTACCTACCTTGTCGATTTCATCTAATAAAATAATGGGATTAGATGTTTTTGTTTTCTTCATAGCTTGAATAAAACGGCCAGGCATTGAGCCAATATATGTTCTTCTGTGGCCTCTAATTTCGGCCTCATCCCTAATTCCACCAAGAGAAATCTTAGCAAATTCTCTGCCAGTAGCTCTCGCAATAGATTTGCCTAATGAAGTTTTACCCACACCAGGAGGTCCTACAAAACATAGTATTGTACCAGATGCTTTCTTTGATCTTTTTTTGACTGCTAAAAATTCAAGTATTCTCTCTTTTACTTTTTCGAGACCATAGTGATCATCATTTAATATTTTTTCGGAACCTTTGATGTCAATGACTTCTTTTGAGAATTTTTCCCACGGTATATCTAATATCCATTCAAGGTAATTACGAATAACCGACGCTTCTGCTGACATTGGACTCATGGATTTTAATTTTTTAAATTCATTTAAAGCTTTTTCTTTTGCTTCTTTTGATAATTTTACTTCATTAATTTTTTTCTCTATTTCAGAATATTCGTTAGAACCATCTTCACCATCACCAAGTTCTTTCTGAATGGCTTTCATTTGTTCATTTAAGTAGTATTCTCTTTGAGTTTTTTCCATTTGTCTTTTTACTCTATTTTTTATTTTTTTCTCAAGAGCAGAAAAGTTAAGTTCTTTTGAAAAGAAATTCAGAAGATTTTGAATTTTTTTATTAATGTCAATAATTTCTAAATTTTTTTGTTTATCTTCAATTCCAATATTTAAGTTGTAGTAAATATTATCAATGAACTGATATGGATCTTCAATATTTAAAAGTCCTTCAAGGATATCATTATTATTTCCTATATTTTGGATATAATTTTGAAATTCATTTTTTAAGACTCTCAAAGAGGCTTTTAATTCGACTGAATTTTTTTTATTAATTACTACTGGTTCAATTTTAGCTGTAAGGAAGTTATTACTTGCCTTAACAGCAGACTTTATTTTTACGATTTCTAAACCTTCAGTAAGAACTTTGTATGTATTATCCGGCAACTTAAGAAACTGGATAATTTTTGATTTTACTCCATAGGAATAAACATCGTTAACTTGAGGATCATCAGTCGTTGGTTCTTTTTGTGTAAATAAATAAATAATCTTGTTGTTATTATTCATGGCAAAATTAATTGCATCAATAGATTTAGCTCTGCCAACAAACAAAGGTGAGGTTATAGAGGGATAAACAACTAAGTCCCTTAAAGGTAATATAGGTCCAATGATTTGATTTTCCATACTATAAAGATAGTGAGGAATTTTTAATTTTCACCCACTTTTTTTTTAATTTTTGCTTTTTCTTTATATACGATAATTGGTCTATTTGAGATTACTGACTCTTTACTTAAAACTACCTTATCCACAGAATCCTTATCAGGAATATCATACATACAATCTAGAAGTAGCTTTTCCATAATTGACCTTAGGCCTCGTGCACCAATTTTTTTTTCAACAGCTAATTGAGCAATTTGCTCTCTACCATCTTCAGTTATCTCGAATTCAACCCCTTCAAAAGAAAAAAGAGCCTTGTATTGTTTTGATATTGCATTTTTTGGTCTTGTAATAATCTCTTTTAAATCATCTAAAGATAATTCATTCAGACTAGCGCTTACAGGAAGCCTTCCTACTAATTCAGGAATTAATCCAAATTTAATCAAATCGTCATTTTCAAGTTGTGAGGTCATTGGTTGGTCCTGATTAATTGATTTATTAAAACCTATCGACTTTTTATTTACTCGATTTTTTATAATTTTATCAATGCCTTCAAACGCGCCCCCACAAACAAACAATATGTTTTTTGTATCAACTTGAAGGAACTCTTGTTGAGGATGTTTTCTTCCACCTTGAGGTGGCACGCTAGCTGTTGTTCCCTCAATTATTTTCAGTAAAGCTTGTTGAACTCCCTCACCGGATACATCTCTTGTTATAGATGGATTTTCACTTTTTCTACCCACTTTATCAATTTCATCAATATATACGATACCCTTTTGAGCCAAAGCTACATCATAATCACATTGCTGAAGTAATCTTAAAATAATATTTTCAACATCTTCTCCTACATATCCAGCCTCCGTCAACGTGGTAGCATCAGCAATTGTAAAAGGTACATTTAAAAATTTTGCTAGGGTTTGAGCTAAAAGTGTTTTACCACAACCTGTTGGCCCAATAAGTAATATGTTTGATTTAGAAATTTCTATATCTTTTGAGGGGTTTTGAACTCTCTTATAATGATTGTAAACAGATACAGATAATATTTTTTTTGCATGATCTTGACCAATTATATGATCATCAAGATAATTATAGATCTCACTTGGCTTTGGTATCTCAAATTTTTTCTTTGTGTCAATTTTATCATCTTCAACAAGTATATCCTTACATAAAACCACACACTCATTACAAATATAGACATTTGGTCCAGCAATTAATTTTTTAACCTCTTCTTGGCTTTTACCACAAAAGGAGCATGATATTTTTTTATCAGAGCTATTAGCAGAGATTATTTTTTCATCAGACATTTTTATTTTTCAATTCTAGTAGTAATTACTTTATCTATCAAACCAAATTTTTGCGCCTCTTCAGGGTCAAAGAATCTATCTCTTTCCATTGCCTTTTCTATTTCACCAATGCTTATTTTGGTATGCTTTTGATATATTTCATTGAGTCTTTTTTTTGTCTTTAATATCTCTTCGGCATGAATTTTAATATCACTTGCTTGTCCTGAAAAACCACCAGATGGTTGATGAATCATTATTTTAGAGTGTGGTAAGGCATACCTGTTGCCCTCTTTTCCTGCAGCGAGTATTAATGAACCTGCAGAGGCAGCTTGACCAATACAAACAGTATGAACAGGGCATTTAATATACTGCATAGTGTCATACATCGCCAATCCAGCTGTGACCAGACCACCAGGTGAGTTAATATAAAGATTAATTGGTTCTTCCGGATTTTCAGACTCTAAAAATAAAAGTTGAGCGCATATCAAAGAGGCAGTTTCATCATTGATAGCACCTGTTAAAAATATAATTCTTTCTCTAAGCAGTCTGGAGAAAATATCAAAAGATCTCTCCCCTTTTCCTGATTGTTCAATGACTATGGGTACTAGATTCATGATTTTGAGATCCTTTTTTCATAAGCTCTTCTAAGCTTAACTTAGTTTCTTTAATTTTAAAAGTTTTCATAGACTCATCTGCTATTTTATTTCTAAGAAGAGTACCATAAGCAGCTTCTGCCGTTCTTTGATCAATTTTTTCACCATAATATTTTTGAATATACTCTTGGAGTTCTTTCTGCTCAACTTTTACATTTAAAAATTTTACTAATTCAGAAAAAAGAACGTCTTTTTGAATATTCTCACTTGTGAGTTTTTTTAAACTATCAATTCTTTCTTTGTGCTCATCTTTCATTTTAGATAGATCAATTTGATATTTTCTTTTAAGTTCAAGATTTACAACCTCCTCGTTGATGTCAATCTTTTTCTTTTGTGATAGAACTTTAAGTAGATCTTCAATAAAAAACTCTTTTTGAAGATAATTCATATCCTCATTTAGTTTATTATCAATTTTGTCATTTAATTCTTTAGTAGATTTTAATTTTAAAATCTTAATCAACTCGTCATCATTCTTGGGATAGATCTTTTTATTTATATCTTTGATTTGAGCGTTTATCTTTATTCCTTTTGTAGAAAAATTTATGTCAGATTTATTTTTAATTTTTAAAAGAGCTTTTTTTAAGTCTAAAAATACTTCTTCTTTAGTTTGGGTGTTTAAGTCTACTCTTACCTCTTTTTGAGAAAATAATTTTTTTTGTTCATCTTCATAATTTAATATTTCAAAATCTATAACGGAATTTTCATCTGATATATCTATACTCTCTAATGAATAGTACTCTTTTCTTACTTTTTCTCTAAAATCATCAATATCTTTTTTTGTTACCTCTGATGTAACTTTCTCTATTTCACTTGTTTTTAACTCATCCATTTTAATTTCGGGTTTTAAATAAAAAGCCAAGGTAAAATTATAATTATCTTTAAAATTAACATCAGGTTGTATAAGGGATTGTATTTTTTCATCCTCACTGATTTTATTTATATTTTTTGATACCTCTTCATTTAATACCTCGTTTTCAATTTGAAGACCAATTTTAGACTTTATGATGCTTACCGGTACTTTGCCCTTTCTAAAACCTGCAATTTCAAAAGTGGGTTGCTTTTCTGATATTTTTTCATCGATAATTTTAGCAATAGCGCTTTGATCTAAAGATACCTCAAAAGATGATTTGTAACTTTTTTTTTCTATGTTTTTATAATCCATATTACTTGTATTCTGGTGCGCCAGGAGGGACTCGAACCCCCACGGTTGCCCACTGGTTCCTAAGACCAGCGCGTCTACCATTCCGCCACTGGCGCACAAATTGGGGCGAGTAAGGGGACTTGAACCCCCGACCTCCGGTACCACAAACCGGCGCTCTAACCAACTGAGCTACACCCGCCAAAAATTGAATTAATTTATAGTATAGATATTATGCAAATTAAACATTATATTTGGATCGCTAAATATGAAAAAAATTGAGGCAATAATTAAACCTTTTAAATTAGAGGATGTTAAAGATGCCCTTGGCGAAATAGGCCTAAGTGGATTAACCGTATCTGAAGTAAAAGGGTTTGGTAGACAAAAAGGTCATACTGAGCTTTATAGAGGAGCTGAGTATGTAGTAGACTTTCTGCCAAAGGTTAAAATTGAATTAGTAGTTGATGACAAGAAATACAAAGAAGCAATCGATGTTATTATCAAGCATTCTAATACAGGTAAAATTGGCGACGGTAAAATTTTTGTATACGAAGTTTCAGAGGCTATTAGAATTCGCACAGGCGAAAAAGGTAAAGACGCAATTTAGTTTTTACACAAACCAAGTTAACAACTCAGGAGGTTATTAGATGGACAAAAAATCATTACAAAAAATGATCGAAGAAAATGGTATTAAGTACATTGATTTTAGATTTACTGATCCTTTAGGAACATGGCAGCACTTTTCAAACCATATTAATACATTTGAAATGGATGTATTTGAGGAAGGTATTGGTTTCGACGGCTCTTCAATTAGATGTTTTCAGTCAATTGAAGCTAGTGACATGATATTAATTCCAGATATTGAGACTGCATTTGTAGATCCTTTTTTTACAGATCCTACTCTAGTTCTAATATGTGATATTCAAGATCCAATTACCGGGCAAAAGTACGATAAAGATCCAAGATACGTTGCAAAAAAAGCAGAAGAATACGTTAAAACCTCAGGAGTTGGTGATAGTATTTTCTTTGGACCAGAAGCTGAATTTTTTCTTTTCAACAACGTTCAAATTAACACGCACCCTCATCACTCCTCTTTTTCTGTTGACTCCGGTGAAGCCGTTTGGAATACAGGCACAGCCGAAGGTCCAAATCTAGGTTATAAAGTTAGAAATAAAGGTGGATACTTCCCATGCCCACCTCATGACACTATGCAGGATGTTAGATCAGAAATGGTAAATCACATGGTTGCGATTGGTATGAGTGTTGAAGCGCAACACCACGAAGTTGCTACTGCTGGTCAATGTGAAATTGATTTAAAATTCGACACATTGGTTAAGATGGCCGATGATCTTCAAAAATATAAATACGTTGTAAGAAATACAGCAAAAAGTAATGGTTTAAGTGCTACTTTTATGCCAAAACCTCTTTCAAACGACAATGGTTCAGGAATGCATTGTCATCAAAGTATTTGGTCAAACGGTAAACCAGTATTTTATGGTGAAGGTGGATATGCTAATCTTAGCGATGAGGCAAAATTTTATATTGGTGGTTTGCTTAAGCACGCACCATCTTTATTAGCTTTTACAAATCCAACTATTAACTCTTACAAGAGATTAGTTCCAGGTTATGAGGCTCCAGTTAAGCTTGCATACTCAAATAGAAATAGAAGTGCTATATGTAGAATACCCGCATACTCACCATCTCCTAAGGCAAAAAGAGTTGAGTTTAGATGTCCAGATGCAACTGCAAATGGTTATTTAGCATTTTCAGCTATGCTTATGGCAGGTTTAGATGGAATTAAGAATAGAATTGATCCTGGTGAACCAATGGATAAAAATCTTTATGATTTACCTCCTGAAGAGCAATCTAAAGTAAAGGAAGTGCCTGGTACTCTTGAGGAAGCGATTAATAATCTTGAGTCAAATCATGATTATCTTTTAGAGGGTAATGTGTTTACTAAAGATTTAATCGAGTCATATATCGAATACAAAAGAGAAGAAGAAATCGAACCAAATAAACTGCTAGTTACACCTGCAGAGTTCGACATGTATTACGATTACTAAACTAAATTAAAAGCAACCTGTCTAAATATTTTTTATTATCTACTTTGGACGGGTTGCTAGTTAGATTTTCAAACATAAGCAACTCTCTTAAATAATTAATATCGTCACGATATGAAAACTCTTTATTATTTATGTGGTTGATGTCTTCTTTAATTTTAAAGAGTTGAAAAAGATCCTTATTATTTTTTAAAGGATTTTTTATATCTACTATTTTTAAAAAGTATTCATTATCAATTTTAGAAAAGTTTGAAATAATTTGATTTTTCATTTTAGTAAAATACTTAACTAATTTTAGATTATTTGTTAAAAGACATACCTTCATAAAAGACAATTTATGAAATGGTTCACTAGTCTTTGAATAAAATGAAAAGAAATTTTCAATATTAATGACTTGATCAGAGTCTCTATCAAAAGGTTTATTTCTATCATCAATTATTAGGATATTTGGATCAATATATTGTTTCATTATCGAGTAAAATCTCCTTACAATTTTAATATTATCTATGTGATTATTTTTGTTTGATTGATATATAAAAAAAATATCTAAATCGGAAAAATTCGTAGCCATTTTGACACCGTAACTTCCAAATAAAATCGGTGTTAAGTCAGAGAAAATATTGCTTCTATTGACAATGTATTCATTTTTAACTAGTTCAAAAATATAAAAAATAAACTTTCTTACAGCGGTATTTCGTTTTTTGAGGAAGTCAGTATTTGTTATTTTTTTTGAAAGTAACAAATAATCTAAAAGGAATAAAATTTCATAAATATCCTGAATTGATTTTTTTAAATCTAAATCAAAATTATCAGAAAATTCTCTCAGCTTAAAAGTAGGTATGCCATAATTAAAAAAATAGACTAGTGACTCTATTAAAAAATGATTTTTGTAAATAAGATTTGTTAATTTTGAAGAATTCTCAAATATGAAAGCTAACTCTAAAAAAATTTTATTATTGTATTTGTATAAAGCAGTTAAATGGACTCCAGACTTATAATAATTAATTAAATAGTCAAATTTTATAATTAGATCATCTCGTTTATTATGTGTTGATAAAATATTTATGAGACTTGAAATAGACTCTAAATAATCATTTTTTACTGTTTCTGAACTATTGATGTTCTCAGCTCGTTTTAAAAGACTATAAATAATTTTTTGGCTAGACTCATTAAATTTTTCACGTCGTAAACTTTCTCTATTTATTTTAGGGAAAAATAAACGCTGATATATTGTTTGAATTTCAAATTTATGCTTCTCTAATTTTTTTGAAAAGTTATCTAATACTAAATTTAAATAGGTTTCATTAGAGTCAATTATATTCTGAAAAGTATTCTTTTTTATGTGTAAATAATTCTCAATTTTACGGAAGTAATAATATGCCTCTGTTATATTTTTTAAGTCATTTTTTGGAATTATATTTTCATGTTTTTTTAAATTTATAAGTAATTTATGAATATTACTCTCTTTAAGAGAATTTATTTTTCCAGACCAAAGAAGTTGGTTAAAATGTATTATATTTTCACAAGATCGAATAAAGCCATAAGAATTTTTTATATCTAGCTTTTGTTCAGTATTACTGGAGGCAAAAAGCTTTTTAATTTCATCTATAGCGTAATAGTCAAATGTTCTTCTAAATAAAAAACTTTTTATTGCTTCTTTAAATGAGAAATATTTTTGAATATCGCCACACAAAAAACTTGATCTATGAAATGCTAATCTCTCCCAATTTCTGCCAACTGAAGTATAGTAATTAATTGCTTGATCCATATCAGATATAATTAATGAATCACCAAAATCTGGTCGTAACCTTAAATCTATTTTATGAAAAAAAGTCTCAGAAATATTCGATATTTCACTAATGGTTTTCTTTATAGATTTATTAAAATCTTGGAGGGAAATAGGACTATTTTTGGAGTCATAGAATATGATTATATCGATATCAGAGGCAAAATTTAAATCTCTTACTCCAATTTTACCCATACCTAAAATAAAATAATATTTTTTTAAACTATTATTAAATGATCTGTATAGATTGATATTAATGATTTTACTTAAAATATTTTTGCATAAAACAGACCACAATCTTGATCCATTAGACTGAGAAATTAAATTTTGATGAATTGATATAAAAATTAAATAAATAAGCTCATTTTTAAGTGTATTTATATTGAGAAAGTTAGTTGTAGAGGAATTAGAATATTTTTTTATATTACTTTTGTAGTGGTTAAGTATTAATTGAGCATCAACCTTTGAAACATCATAAGAATTATTAAGATATTCATATTTTGATAAGAAAGTGGAAGATTTATATAATCTCTCTAACTCCAAATGGCATTCCTCTCAAAATAATTTAGTAAGCCACTATAGTTATTAATAACTGAGATTTCTTTTTTTACTTTTTTGGAATTTGATATGTTACTAAGTGCAGTGAATATACTTTTTTTTAATAAATTAATATTTAAATATTTGTAATGCTCTAATTCATTTATTGTATTAATTATTGAAGCTGTCTTCTTTTTGACATTCTCAAGATCTAATTTTTCTAAAAAAAAAGCGTCTTTCGCAAATTGCCTACCAATCATAAATTGAGTAATATTTTTTGACTGAAAAAATTTAAAGGTTTCTAAATCATTTACCTCACCATTAGGAATAAGTTCCATTTCAGGAAATTGATCACAACACTCTAAAAATAAATTGTAATTAATTTTTGGAATTGTTCTATTTTTTTTGGTATCTAAGTTCAAAACACCATTTCTACAATGTATAAATACTTTTTTAATTCCTATTTCATTAAATAATTTAAGATAATCAAAAATATAACTCTTATCCTCATTCATACCTAAACCAAGTCTACATTTTACCGATACATCTTTATTATATTTGATCAATTCAAATAAACATTTTTTTACTAAGTCATACTTTTGGGTTAAAGCTAAACCAAGCATATTTTCTTGGACTCTAGAGCTTGGGCAACCTAAATTAAAATTTACATGTTTAATAATATCTACTTTATTTAAAATATTTATTGCTCTTTTAATTTCTTCAGGATCTGAGCCTGCAATTTGAATGGCGCTTTTATTATTTTTTAAAAAATGCTTGGTTATTGTTTTAGTCTCATTGTGGATGATTGCTTTATCCACTATCATTTCAGAAAAGGTAGTTACACTATTTCCATAAATGTTTTCGACTAAACTTCTAAAATAGCAGTCTGTGTAACCCATCATTGGTGCTAAATAATAATTCATCGAAAAAATTCTTTTAATAATTGAAAAATACTTTAATAAAAGTAAAAATCATTAAAAATCAAGACATTGGAAAATTTCAACATAAATCAACTAGTTTTTAATTCTGATGGGCTAATACCTACAATTGCTCAAGAGAAGTCAACTAATGAAATTCTTATGATGGCCTATTCAAATAAAAATTCTATTGAAATGACAGTAAAAACAAAAAAAGCTCACTTTTGGAGTAGAAGTAAAAAAAAATTATGGTTAAAAGGCGAAACTTCTGGCAATAAACTTAATATTACTAATATTTATACTGATTGTGACAGTGACACTTTAATTTATGAAGTAGAGCTTGAAGGAATTGGCGCTTGTCATACGGGTAAAAAAAGTTGTTTTTATAAAAAATTAGAATTATGAGCGATATAATAGCATATAAAGACTCGAATAATAATTATTGGGATACTGAAGTTGAAAATAGCACTCCCATTAAACCTAAATCTGATGATGCATTAAATATAATGCGCCACGATATGGCTCACATTTTGGCTGAAGCTGTAATTACTCTTTTTCCAAATGCTAAACCAACTATTGGTCCTTTTATAAAGAACGGTTTTTATTATGACTTTGATATGGAAAGCACTCTATCAGATGATGACTTAGCTAATATAGAAAAAAAAATGAAAGAAATTCTCTTAGAGGGAAGAGACTTTTTAAAGAGGGCAGTAACAAAAAAAGAAGCATCAGAAATATTTAAGGATAATAAATATAAATTGGAACTTATTAATAATTTAGATAATTCCGATGAAATAACACTTTACGAGCAAAAAAATTTTACTGACCTTTGTAAAGGCCCTCATCATAAAAGCACAAAAGATTATAATGCCAGCTTTAAAATAACAAATGTATCAGGGGCTTATTGGAGAGGTATTAGCACTAACAAAATGCTTCAAAGAATTTATGCAACCGCTTGGTATTCTGAAAAAGAACTTCGGGTTTATTTAAAAAATTTAGAAGAGGCTAAAGAAAGAAATCATAGAAGATTAGGCACTGATATGGGTTTGTTCCTTCTAACTGATTTATCAGCAGGGAATGTATTTTGGAAAGATAAAGGCTTAACATTGTATCAAAATATTGAAAAATATATTCGCTCTGAGCAACAAAAACTTAACTATTTTGAAGTAAAAACACCTGAGCTAGTTTCAAATGAGCTTTGGATAAAGTCTGGTCATTGGGACAATTTTAAAGAAAATATGTTTACATCAGAAACTGAGAATAAGACATTTGCACTAAAACCTATGAATTGTCCATGTCATATTGTTTTATTTAACTCTCAACTAATAACTTACAAAGATTTACCACTTAGATACTCGGAGTTTGGTAAGTGTCATAGATACGAACCCTCTGGAGCTCTAAATGGATTATTTAGGGTCAGAGGTTTTACTCAAGATGATGCCCACATATTTTGTTCTGCAGAACAAATTTATGATGTTTGTAATGAGACAACCCTATTAATTGAGAGAGTGTATAAAAAGTTCGGATTTGAAAAAATAAAATATAATATTTCTACTCGCCCAGAAAAAAGTATTGGTACGCAAGAAAACTGGGACAATGCTGAAAATCAGTTAAAAAAAGTTTTAAAAGACAACAATAAAGAATTTAATATTTTAGAGGGTGAAGGGGCATTCTATGGCCCAAAAATAGAATTTACATTAGAGGACTCACTGGGTCGAGAATGGCAATGTGGAACGATACAAATTGACTTCAATCTCCCTGATAGATTGGGTGCAAAATACAAAGACAAAGATGACAAAAATCAAGTTCCAATAATGATACACCGAGCAGTTGTCGGATCTCTAGAAAGGTTTATAGCAATTATTCTTGAAAACACTAATGGCTGGCTTCCTTTATTTGTTACGCCCATACAACTTGCAATTCTACCTGTGTCCGAAAAATTTGTTGATCATAGTAACCGAATTAAAGGGGAACTTCAAAAACTGGGTGTAAGAGTAATTGTTGATGGATCTGATAACAAATTGGGTTATAAAATAAGAAATTCTGTTTCTAAAAAGATACCCTATTCTCTAGTAATGGGTGAGAAAGAGATTGAGTCAGACTCATTTACTCTAAGAAGTAATGAGGGTAAGAATACTTCTTTTGATGATATTAAAACTCTCTCAGATTTCTTTATCAGTAATTAACTATTAAAAAGTTAATTTATAAAATAAGTTAATTTCTTAAAATGAGCGACCACATCAAGGCAGTAATTATAGTAGTTTTAAGTGGGTTAATATGGAGTTTTGGACCGCTGGTAGTTAAAAATATGATAGACCCTCAAATCTATCAACTCCCCTACCTTGTTATAAGAGGGCTTACAGTTGCAACTATCATATCCTTATATCTTATTGTTAATGAACAAAAAAACTTTTTTATGAATGTAATTAAAATAGATAAAGTTTCTGTAATTGGTGGTCTTAGTTTAACAACAGCCATGGTTGGTTTTATTTATTCAATTAGCAATACAACTGCTGCAGTTACTCTATTTATGTTGGCGTTAATGCCTTTTTTAGCATCATTAATTGCCCTAGTGTTTATTAATGAGAAAATCTCAAAACAAAATTTTATAACCATGATTATTGCGTTTTTTGGTGCTTTAATAATGATATATGCCAGTGCCTTTAGTGGGTCGTTGTATGGATTAATTATGGGCTTTATATCAAGTCTTGGCTTTGCAGCATTCACCGTTGCTTTGAGAAGCAAAAGTAACTTTAAAAAATTTTATATTTTGATTTATGCAGGAATTTTTTGCGCAGTTATTTCCATCTTTTTGATGTTTTTTAATAATCAAGAAATCTATTTACCTTTAAAAAATATTTTGTTGAGTATGACTCACGGTTTCATCGTTGCAACTGGGCTTATCCTGTTTAGCATTGGTTCAAAACAATTACTTTCGGGAGAGCTAACAATGCTGTCTTTATTAGAAGTAGTTGGAGGAATTTTTTGGGCGTGGCTACCGATTTTGGGTATCAATGAAACTCCAGATGTAAATACAATTATAGGAGGTATAGTTATTTGCTTAGCCATAGCAATGAATTCATATCGTTTTGATAAAAAGAGACTTCAAAATTTAATTAGATAGTAAGACCAACAACACCTATGAAAGTTAAAGAGATACCTAAAGTTTGAATTTTAGATATTTTTTCTTTTAAGACTAGTCTAGCCAATAAAACTGTTACAAGACCAAAACCTGAAGAGATGACTACTGCAATACTAACTTTGTCAAAAGCATATGCAGAGACCAAACAAAAATAACCAGTAGTTTCTAATATTCCTTGAAAAAATAAAATAGGAACTGCTTTTTTTGTCAGTGTTATTTTAGACTTCATAAAAAATAATAAGGAAGCAATACCCAATAAGCTAAAAAATCTTACATATATAACAGCCTCAATTGGATCTAAAGAGTTAGAGGCCTCTTGAGAAAAAATAAGGCCCAAAGCCAACATGCCACTAGCCATAAATGACACAATTAGAGACTCTTTTATCTGTTTTTTTGACAAACCTAGGCTTTCTTTAAAACTATCAGCGCTTATGGAAACAAATATTGCGCCAGATATAACGACAAGAGTGGCAATCCACTGAGTAAGTGTTGGTTCACTTCCTAAAAAAAATCTTATAACAAAAACAAAAAAAGGATTAGTCGCTGTTATCGAGGCTACAATTGACACTGGTCCCATTTGAAGACCTCTGTACAAACAAAGAAGTCCAAACATTATTAAAATTCCTGATAGGAAACTATTACTCAAACCAATCGCGTTTGGTGAAAGACCACTTCCAAAAAAATAAAATAAAATTAAATAAAATATTGAGCCAACAACCAGCATCCAAAAAAGTGAATTTTTAAATCCAACTTCCTTTGATGAAAATCTAGCTAAAAAATCTCCAACACCAAAACTAAAAGCTGAGAGAATACCCAATAAGATTGCCATAAATATAACTAAAATCTAAACGTGAAAACTCTCACCACAGCCGCATTCACTCGTCTGATTAGGATTTTTAAAAATAAACCTTTCTCCAAACTCTTCTTTAATAAAGTCCATTTCTGTTCCTATTACATACATAACTGCTTTATCTTCAATATAAAGAGGGAACTTGTAATCATTGACTAGCTCACAACCTTGTATGCTATCATTATTCACATACTCCATTGTATAACTCAATCCTGCACACCCTTTAGTGCTTAAGCCAATTTTCAAACCAATAGCGTTACTATTATTAACTAATAATTTAGAAATTTGTTCTTCAGCAGTTTTGGATAATGAAAATAAAGGATTGGTCATATTAAAAACCTAAAGCTAACTTTGCATTTTCGCTCATCATATCTTTATTCCATGGTGGTTGAAAGGTTAGTTTTATACTAACCTGTCCTACATCTTTTAATTCATGAACTTTTTTAGCAACTTCTAGTGGAAAACTATCGGCAACTGGGCAGTTAACTGTTGTCAGTGTCATAATAATTTTAATATTGTTAAAATTATCAATTGATATGTCATAAATTAAACCAAGATCATAAATATTCATATCCATTTCAGGATCTTTTATGCCTGTGAGAACTTTGATTATATGATCATTTGTTAATGTCACTGACTGTGATGACGATTTTTCTCCGTAAGTAATCTCACCGTCAGAACTAACTTTAGGCATGAAGTCTGAAAGTGTTTTATTATCCATAGCTTATTGAAGAAGTTTTAGAGTTTTTTTCAAAGATTCTATAAAATGATCAATATCATTGAGATCATTATAAATACCGAAAGAGACTCTGCAAGAACCAGGGATACCTAACTTTTTCATAAATGGTTGGCAACAATGGTGACCTCCTCTGATCATTATTCCATATTGGTCAAGAAAAGTGGCAATATCATTAAAATTTTGGTTTTTAATATTAAAAGAAACAATGGATGTAGCATTTCCATCTTCATTAGAGCCATATATATCTACATCTTTGAATTCACGTAAAGCTTTAATTAAATTAGATCTGAGTTTTTTTTCATTTAGAAAATAGTCTTGGTAATTATTATTATTCAAATATTCCATAGCAGTTTTAAAGCCAATTGCTGCCTCAATTGAAGGCGTACCCGGTTCAAATTTATTAGGTAACATAGCATAAGAAAAATCATTAGATGAAACTTCATTAATCATCCCTCCTCCAAGTGTTGGAGGATTTAATTTATTTAAAATATCTTCTTTACCATACATAATTCCAATACCAGATGGACCATAAAGTTTATGAGATGAAAAAGAGTAAAAATCACAATCCAAATCTTTTACGTCAATTTTTAAGTGTGCTATTGATTGACAACCATCAACGGCAACATAAGTATCTTTATTTATTGATTTTTTAATCTTTTTGATATCAAGTATTTGGCCAGTTACATTTGACATGTGTGTTAAAGAGAGAACCTTTGTAGAGTCATCACAATTATTAATGATATCGTCTTCAGATAAAATGCCATCTTTCGAAATAGGAATTATTTTTAATTCTAAACCTAATTTTTTACACAAGTTCATCCAAGGCAAATAATTTGAGTGATGTTCTAATTCAGTTACAACAATCTTATCGCCCTCTTTAAGATGTTCAGCTAATGAATTAGCAATAATATTTATAGAGTCAGTAGCCCCTCTTGTAAAAATTATCTCATTTGTAGAATTAGAATTAATAAAATTTTTTGCTACATCTCTAGATTTTTCATATAAATCTGTAGCATCTATACTAAGTGAATTCATTCCTCTATGAACATTTTCATAAGAATTTTCTAAAAATTCAGAAATAGAGTTAATTACTTGTTTGGGTTTCTGAGTGCTTGCTGCAGAGTCAAGATAAGTAATAGCTTTGTCTCTGATCTTTTTATCTAAAATTGGAAAATCTAATTTAATATTATTCATGATAATAAACTTTCAATTAACTCATTTGAATAATTCTTTAACATATCGTCTTTAATTGACTCAATAATCTCAATAATAAATGCTTTTTTTAATATTTTTTTAGCTATTTCGCTATCAATTCCTCTGGACTTAAAATAATAAATTTGCTCGTCATCTAATTTGGAAACAGTAGACCCGTGACTACATTTTACATCATCTGCATAAATTTCAAGTTCTGGTTTATTGTTGGCTTTCGATATGTCATCTAAAAGCAATGATCTACTCATTTGATATCCATCAGTTTTCTGAGCAATAGAGTCAACATATATCTTTCCTTGAAAGTTTGTAATAGCGCCCTTCTCAACAATAGATTTAAAAACTTCTCTACTTGATGAAGAGGGCTTTAAATGTTGTATAAAAGAATAATTGTCATTTACACCATAATTGTTGATATTAAGACCATATAAATCAAAGTTACACTCTTGATTTAATGAAGCATAAAACTCGTTTCTTGTATGGATATTATCTGATTGAAAAGAAACAAAATTTAAATATGAGTTGTCTTGTAAATTAGTCTCAAAGTATAAAAAAGATTTATTATTTGAAACATTAAAGTGAATTACATTTAACTTAGAATTATTAGATAAATCTAAGAAAATTGATTTTGGGTACTCATCGTTTGATTTGCTATTTAAAATAATAAGATTGATTTCATTTGTAGAGGATTTAGATATATGTATGTTCTCATTTATTTGAGAAATATCTAAAAATAAATTTCTATCATCAAATGTATCTAAATTTACTGATTTAGTTTCTCTTTTTACTAAAGAGGAGACTCTAAAAAAACTATCCTCATTATTGTAATTCCAGAGATTTAAATTAGCTGTTAAGTCGAATGGATTTGAAATAGAAGATGTAATATTTTTAGTATTATCTAATAGTTTAGAAAAATCTATATCTCTAAGTAAGATTTCTGATTTGACATCTTTATGGAGTTGGGCGTATTTATAATTTTCAATTTTAAAATTTTTATATGGGTTTTGATTATCTAAGATGTCTTTAGCATATTGAGATACACTTTTAGATTGTATCTTGTCTAAATTCAACACAAGTTCCATTAAGCAGTTTGAGATATCTCTTCGTAACCTTTTTCTTCTAGCTCTAAAGCTAAAGAGTAATCACCAGATTTTACGATTTTACCATCTGCAATAATATGAACAAAATCAGGCTTTATATAATTTAAAAGTCTTTGATAATGAGTAATGACTAAGAAAGAATTATCATTATTTCTTAATTTATTTACTCCCTCAGAGACAATTCTTAAGGCATCAATATCTAAACCGGAGTCTGTTTCATCTAAAATAGCCATTTTGGGACTTAACATAGACATCTGTAAAATTTCTTGTTTCTTTTTTTCACCACCAGAGTAGTTAACATTTAGATCTCTTTTAAGCATTTCAGTACTTATATTCAATTCTTCTGCTTTTGATTTCATTAATTTAGCAAATTCTAATGCGTCCATTTCACTTTGACCTAAATATTTTCTTTTAGAATTGATTGCTGTTTTCAAAAAAAATGAAGTTTGCACACCAGGTATCTCCATTGGATATTGAAATGCAAGAAATAATCCCTCGTTTGCTCTTTCATCAACATCTAATTCCAATAAATTTTTTCCATTGTAATCTATTGTTCCATCATTTATTTCATATTTATCTTTACCAGATAGCACGTAAGAGAGTGTGCTTTTACCAGAACCGTTAGGGCCCATAAGTGCGTGAACCTCACCTTTATTAATAGATAAATCCAAACCTTTAATTATTTTTTTTTCTTCAATAGAGACATGAAGGTTTTTAATTTCTAACATTATCCAACGCTTCCCTCTAAGCTAATTGCGACTAATTTTTGAGCTTCAACAGCAAATTCCATTGGTAAATGTTGAAGTACCTCTTTACAAAAACCATTCACAATTAACCCTACTGCATCTTCACTGTTTAATCCTCTTTGCTGACAGTAAAATAATTGATCTTCGTTAATTTTTGAGGTTGTGGCCTCGTGCTCAACCATTGAGTCGGAATTACTTGACTCTATATATGGAACTGTATGAGCTCCACATTGATTGCCTATTAATAGAGAGTCACATTGAGTAAAATTTCTCGCATTTTTGGCTTTCGACAAAATATTTACAAGGCCTCTATATGTATTATTAGCTTTTCCAGCTGAAATGCCTTTTGATATGATTTTAGAAGACGTGTTTTTACCAATGTGTATCATTTTTGTGCCAGTGTCAGCTTGTTGCATATTGTTAGTTATGGCTACTGAATAAAATTCTCCTTTAGAGTTATCTCCTTGTAAAATGCAGCTTGGATATTTCCATGTAATTGCAGATCCTGTCTCGACTTGAGTCCAAGATATTTTAGAATTTTTCCCTCTGCAGGCACCTCTTTTGGTTACAAAGTTGTAGATGCCTCCCTTACCCTCTTTATCTCCTGGGTACCAGTTTTGAACTGTTGAATACTTAATTTCAGCATTATCTAGGGCAACTAACTCTACATTAGCAGCATGAAGTTGGTTTTCATCTCTCATTGGTGCAGTACAGCCTTCTAGGTAACTCACATAACTGTCTTTATCAGCGATTATAAGCGTTCTTTCGAATTGACCTGTGTTCATTGCATTAATTCTAAAATATGTTGATAATTCAACTGGGCACCTTACTCCCTCAGGAATGTAAATAAATGATCCATCAGTGAAAACGGCTGAGTTTAATGCTGCGAAAGAATGATCTGATACTGGAATTACACTTCCTAGATATTTTTTTACTAATTCTGGGTGAGTTTTTACTGCCTCAGAAATTGAACAAAATACTATACCTAAGTCACTCAGTTGTTTTTTATATGTCGTGGCAACTGATACGGAGTCGAAAACAGCATCAACAGCTATACCAGATAACATTTTTTGTTCTTTTAATGGAATTCCAAGTTTTTCATAAGTTTTTAGTATTTCTGGGTCTATTTCATCTAGTGACTTTGGTTTATCTTTTAAACTTTTAGGTATTGAGTAATAATAACAATCTTGATAATCAATTTCTGGAATATTCAATTTAGCCCATTGAGGCTTCGGTAATTTGTTGAAGACTTTAAATGCATTTAGTCTCCATTCAAGCATCCACTCTGGTTCATCTTTTTGGGCAGATATGAATTTTATTATTTCTTCATTTAAACCTTTTGGAGGTCGGATCTCGTCTACTTCAGTAGAAAAACCATATTTGTAATCACTACTACCTAGTGTGTTTACTTGTTTAATTGTTTGTTCTGTAGCTGCCATAGATCTCGATATATATGATAAATAAGGATTTTTACAAGAAAATACGAGTAAATACCCTAATTAGTTCAGTTTCTGTTTAATAATCCCACCACCTAAAACCCTATCATTATCATACAAAACACAAGCTTGACCTTTTGTAATCGCCTCTGCGGGTTCATCAAACTCAAAAGAGTAGGAAGTAGATTGTTTAATTAGTTTTCCCTTTTTTGGTTCAGATAAAGATCTAATTTTTGCACTACACGGAATTTCAACAATTTTTTTGGAAAGGTCGTACTCTGGCATAATAAAATTCAAATCACCTAATAAGAGGGATTTACCTAACAAATCTTTCTTATCACCAACAATTATTTGGTTTTTATCTTTAATGATATCAACAACATAAAGAGGGTCTTCATTTGCTATACCTAAGCCTCTTCTTTGACCAACTGTAAAATTTTGAATACCGTCATGAAAAGATAAAACATTACCTGAAAGGTCGAGTATTTCACCTTTCTTCTTATTTGACTTAATAAATTTTTTATAATCTCCATCTGGAATGAAACATATATCTTGACTATCCTTCTTGTCATAAACGATAAGACCAAGATCCTCTGCTATTTTTCTAGTTTCTGCTTTAGATATCTCACCAAGAGGAAATCTTAGGTAATCTAATTGATCCTGTGTTGTTGCAAATAGAAAATAACTTTGATCCTTCGATTTATCCTCAGCCCTATACATATGGGCATCTTTAGTTTTACCTTTTCTTCTAATGTAATGACCTGTTGCCATACAATCTGCCTCTAATTTTTTTGCAAAGTTCATTAAATCTCTAAACTTGACAGTCTCATTACACTTAACACAAGGTATGGGTGTCTCACCATTTTCGTAAGCGTTGATAAAGTAATCGATTACATCTGATTTAAATGTTTTTTCATAATTAAATACATAATGGGGTATATCTAATTTTTGGGCAACTCTTCTAGCGTCATAAATATCAAGACCAGAACAACAAGAACCTTTTTTTGCAGAGTTATTAGAAGTATAGAGCTGAAGAGTTATGCCTATAACATTGTATCCCTCTTTTTTTAATAGACCAGCTGTGACAGAACTATCTACTCCACCAGACATAGCAACCACCACTGTTGTGCTTGATGGATCTTTATTAAAACCTAATGAATTCATTTATAACTTGCTTTTTTTATCAAAAGTAATCTATGATCTCTTCTTTAATTATGCCAGAAGTATTTATACAAGGTGGCGAAGGTAAACTTCAAGCCAAATACTCACCTAGTGAGCAAGAAAAACCAAATATAGCTATAATTCTCCATCCCAATCCTAAACACGGTGGAACTATGGACACTAAAGTTAATTATGCTGCATTTAAAGTGATGAAAGATGCGGGTTTTTCAACTTTAAGAATAAATTTTCGTGGTGTTGGCAAGAGTGATGGTGCCTTTACTGAGGGAGAGGGAGAGCTAAATGATGCGAGTGTCTCTTTAGATTGGCTCCAAAAAAAAAATGAGGATTTTAGGTCGTGTTGGATTGTAGGATTCTCCTTTGGTGCATGGATTGGATTTCAAACTCTAATGAGAAGACCAGAAGTAGATGGATTAATTTTAATAGCCCCACCTGTAAATTTATACGATTTTAATTTTTTATCACCCTGTCCTATCAAAACATTGATAGTTAGAGCTGAACAAGATGAAATAGTAAAAAGAGATAACTTAAAAGAATTTTTTGAAACATTTAAAAAACAAAAAAATGCAGAAGTTTCAATGGAAACTATCTCAAAATCAAATCACTTATTTGAGGGAAAGCTAGATCCTCTTATGAATACTTTAAATAAGTATATTCAAAAACACAAAAGCTAACACTTTTCACCTAAGTAAATATTTTTTAAAACTTTTGTAGTTTCATAATATGTAGAATGTTTTTTTAGCATATATCTTATACCAAGTAATGCCATTCCTTGGGATTCTATAAAATCTCCATCTATTTGAAAATCATCAATTAAAGAAATATCATCAAAATACTCACTGAAAATTTTTTGTAAAGTTAGATTTTTTCTTCCACCGCCCATTAAAATAATTTTGAAGTCTGATTGCGAGGAAATCAAAGTATTAATTGCAAAAGGAATTACTTCAAGTAATGAATAAATTAAATCTTTTAATTTTTTATCCTTAATAGAATTATCTATGTATTTATGAAAATAATTTCTATCTAAAGATTTAGGAATGTTTTCTAAAAAATAATTGTCACTTATTATTCTGTTAAATAGAACATCAATTTTTTGACCATTATTAGATAATGAACCATCAACATCAAATCTTTTTTTAGTTTTTTCATAAATTAAATCATTAACGATGGCATTACCAAAAGAACTATCACCAGCAGTAATTTTTTGGTTATCAATTACAGTTATATTAGTAACACCTCCTATATTGACAAAAATAACCTTTTTTAAATCTAGTTGATTAGCTAAGACTCTGTGGAATTCTGGCATTATTGGTGCACCATTACCACCATTTAACAAATCATTTTTTCTAAAGTTACATATAACAGGAGAGTTAGTGTTAAATCTAATACTCTTATCAAATAGTTGTATTGAAATTTTTGTTTTTTGATCGTGATATATTGTTTGTCCATGCATTGCAATTAAGTCAATTTCGAAATTATTTTTTTTAATAAAATTGTTTATAGAATCCTTATATTCTTGATTTAGCTGATTTATAACTTTGATATCGTCTAAGTATCCTTTCAAAATTACATTACGTAATTTTAATTGCAGGTCATCACTATATGGAATGAATTCATTTGATATATCAGTAACATATGAGACTCCATCAGATTTGACTAAGCTACAATCAATACCATCTAAAGAAGTACCAGACATGCAACCGAGGGCGATATATTCCATTTGATATCTATAAAATTATGTTAATTATTATATATGATTGATTATATACAGTTATTTAAAGATAGAAATCTATTCAATCAATGCACTAATGAAATAGAACTTAATAATTTACTCAATAAGAAAAAAATTATTTTTTATATTGGATTTGATGCTACAGCTGATGCATTACATGCCGGTAGTCTCGTTCAATTAAGAGCTATTAAGACTTTAATCAAACATGGTCATCAGGCAATAGTACTATTAGGTGGAGGCACAACAAAAATTGGTGACCCCTCTGGCAAAGATGCCTCAAGACAAATTTTGACTTACGAAACAATACAAGAAAATATTGAGAATTTTAAAAGAATATTTGAACATTATTTTAGAGATTTCAAAGAAAATATAAAATTTATAAATAATGATCAATGGCTTGATAAATTAAACTACATAGAGTTATTGAGAGATTTGGGAAGTCAAGTCTCAATCAATCGTATGCTTACATTTGAGAGTGTTAAAGAGAGACTTAAAAGAGAGCAATCATTATCATTTTTAGAATTTAATTACATGATACTTCAAAGTTATGATTTTCTTCACTTAAATAAACATGAAAATTGCGAGTTGCAAATTGGTGGCTCAGATCAATGGGGTAATATCGTTTTGGGTATGGAAATTATATCAAAAATAAACAAAAAGGATGCTTTTGGTCTGACTACACCTCTTTTAACTACCTCTACGGGTAAGAAGATGGGCAAGACCGAGCAAGGCGCTGTCTGGATAGATCAAAATAAATACAGTTCTTACGATTTCTATCAGTATTGGAGAAATGTGGACGATAATGATGTGGAAAAACTATTACTTATTTTTAGTGATTTAGATAAAGAAGAAATAAAAATATTAATTAAAGAAGATATCAATAATGCGAAAAAAAAATTAGCATACTTAGTGACAACAGATTGTCACTCAGAAAGCTCAGCACAAGAGGCTGAAGAAAAAGCAAGATCAATTTTTGAAAATAATTCTTACGATAATATTGATGAAATTAACTTTAAAATAGACTCAAAACTCATAGATACACTAACATCCAATAGTACGGTCTCATCAAAATCTGAAGCAAAAAGGCTAATTGAGGGTGGTGGTATAAAGATTGACGACGAGCAAATTAACGATATTAATCTTACAATTAATAAGTCTTATAACGGAAAAATACTCAAGATTGGTAAAAAAAAATATTTCAAAATTATTGTTAAGTAGCCAATATATTCTTTATAGCATCATTAACAAAATTTAAATCATCTTTGGACTTACCTGCTCCAGCATAGTGACCGTAGCTTGAAGGAATGATACGTAATTCACCATTTTTAATATTTTTTAATTCAATTTCATTATCCTCTGGGGGGAAGTATAAATCATTTTTACCTGGCATTAAAATACATCGCGCAGTAATAGAGTTAAGAGCTTTATCAAATTGATTATTAAATTTGTTATTGTTGCTAATATCGTGCTCTTGCCAAGTTCTTATCATCGCTAATAAATCATTTGCATCCTTGCGATAATAAATTCTATTCCAAAGTTTATCCAAAACTTCTTTTGCATCTTTGTAGCCATCATCGATATATTTTTTTTCCCTAAACCAGTCTTGCCCATGCGCCCATCCAGCCCATACTCTTGCCATTGTTGTTTTTCCATTTTGGGGTTGTTTTTCATAATTTCCAGAATTCCAGTTTGGATCTGAAGTCAAAGCGGCATAAACACCCTCTAAAAATACATATGTATGCTCTGTGGTTTTCGCATGACCACACATAGAAATCATATTTTCTACCATGTCTGGAAAATATGACGCCCACTGAAATGCTTGTTGTCCTCCCATTGACCAACCTATAACTAATTTAATTTTTTCTATATTAAATATTTCTTTTAGAAGTGTGTATTGTGCTTGCACGTTATCATATATTGTAATTAAAGGAAAATTAGGTCCATTAAAGGGTTTTTCTGTATTACTGGGTGAGGAGGAAACACCATTACAAAACATATTTGGAATAATGATGAAATATTTACCTGGATCTATGGGAAAATTATTACCAATCAGATATCCTTGCTCAAGATGTGTACCAGCATACCTAGTAGGAAATAAAATTACATTTGATTTGTCAGAATTTAATTTCCCAAATGCTAAATAATTTAATTGTAAATCTATTATGTCGCCTGATTTTAATTTGAAATTATTTAGTTGGTATTTATGTAGTTCCTCTTTACTAATCAATTAAAATAACTTTAGATATTCTTTGATTTCCCAATCAGTTGTAGTTGTATGATATCTAGACCACTCATCATATTTATATCCAATAAAATTGTTTATCATAGCCTCAGAAAAAACTTTTTTAGTTAATTTATCAGCAGCAAAAGCGTCTACTGCCTCTAATAAATTTCTTGGCAGTGTAGTAACCTCTTTTTTTTCTTTCTCGGTCAAATCATAAAGACTTTTATTAGTTGGTTTTGGGGGTTTCATTTTTTTGTCTATACCCTCTGTAACAGCTGCGGCTAATAAAGAAAAAGTTAAATAAGGATTTTGAGTTAAATCAGACGCCCTATTTTCTATACAATATCTATTTTGTGGTAGTCTTATCATAGCTGATCTATTATTACTGCCGTATGTCATGTGCGTAGGAGCCCATGTATGACGGCCACCATCAAGGCCCTCAACTGTAGGAACAAATCCGTTATATGAGTTAACAGTTGGACATGCTAGAGCTGTAATCGCTGCTCCATGTTTTAAAATTCCAGCGACAGCATTGTAGGCTTTATCAGAGAAATTATTTCCATTCTTATATATGTTATTATTTTTCTTTTTAATTGATGCCACACTATGATTGATGTGAGCGCCAGCTCTCCAATCACTAATAGTTGTCTTTGGCATAAATGATACAAAATATCCATATTTTTTTGCAACTTCCTTGAGTAATACTCTTAAAAATACAAATCTATCAGCCATCCCTAAAATATCTGTGTAACCGAAATCTAATTCATACTGGCCATATGCACCCTCAGCAACGACGTCATGGAGATCCCATTTCAAATCATTATTTAAAATATCTATTATTTCTTTTAAAAAATGCATTCCATCTATTGAGTACTCTGAGTCATACCCAAAAGCTTGTCTTCTCAAATTTATAGGATCTCTGTCAATTGCTTTAACTGGTTTGTCGCCCTCCCACTTCATTAAGAAAAATTCAGGTTCGATACCAACAAAAAATTTCAAGTCAGATTTAGCACTTTCCTTTATTTGTTTTTTTAACGTCATTCTTGGGCAAACATCGTAAGGTTTGTCATTCCAATATAAATCTGCAAAAACCCATGCACATGTTTTATCCCATGGACATATAACGAGACTATCCAAATCTGGCACAGGGATTTGATCATTATCTGCTGGAGTTAATTCTGGAACAAAGGAAACAGAATGAACAGCAAATTGAGGGCCTTTACCCATACAAAGATCCTCAAAATCAGATATAGGCATAGGCTTAGTTTTTGGACTACCCAGAAAATCAATCCAATTAGAATAAATGTATTTTACGCCTTTTTTTTCTAAATCCTTTTTTATTTTTCTAACTTTTTTTACATCAGGTAAGGCGTCTTTAAAATTTTCAAAATATTGACCCAAGTTAGTCTCCTCCTAAAATTTAAATCTTATCGAATTGAAATTATATGACCATAATATAAAATTACTACTTCAAATTATGAATATTGATTACTTTAAAAAATCATGGATTAAATTTTACAAAAGAGGCTTTATGATGGGATTTTTTGTTTTAACTTTTATACTTACTGTTGATCAGTTTTTACAGACACCACTTTTTTTTAGTAAGATTACAGATATAAAAGTATTTATGTTCATCATATCCACTATTTTTTTTGCAGCAGTTTTTTGTGGACTTTTGGCAGTGATTTTTTTATCACTAATTATGATCGCTACTAAAAAATAATTATAATTTAATATTTTCTAACCAATTCAGTAATTCAAGTTCTCTATTAAATTGATCTTCATTTTCAAAACTTTGTAATTTATTTAATAATGCTTCAAATTCATTTTCACTCATAATCTTTAAATAATTTCTTTTCCAATAACTCATTAATTTACCGATATAGTTGTATGGTAGTTCTGGATGATATTGAGTACAAAATATGTTTTGTTTTTTATGAGATATAGATTGAATAGAATGATTATTCTCAGAAATTATGTCAAAGTCCTTGGGGAGAGTTTCTAAACTATCGTAATGATGACCAGGGGCAGTAAATAAATTTTTTTTATTTTTATAAACAAAATGATTTTTTATAATTTTTATTTTTTCAGAATATCCAAACTCTGGACTCATAGAACTTGATATTTTTCCTCCAAATGCTGTTACAGCCACTTGAAGACCCCAACAACTTCCCCAAATTGGTCTTTCTAGATTTGCTATTCTATCAAATATCTTCAACTGATTTTTATTATGATCATTGTCATCATAAATATTACCTAGACCTCCGGTCCATAAAAAGGCATCGTAATCTTCAAAACTAAATTTATTTACATCCTCAATGTAAGGTTTATAAACCGAGATATTTGAGAGGGGATTTTGCTTTTTAATAATTTCTTCAAAAAAACTATATTGATAAGAAGAATTTGATTTAACATGTTCATTATCATGGTTTTTATCCATGCCACTGATAATTAGTAAATTCAAGTTTTCTGTTTATTTATGTCTAGAGAATTTCTTTTTTAAAATCAATTCGTTATCTTTTTTTGCTATTTTTCTTAAAATAAAAATCATAAATGCAATCCAAATAACTGCTGCTATTAGTTTATTTTCAGCTATTGATTGAATGAGATTTTGAAAAAAGAGATTTGAAGTGTTGTAATCCATTTATTATAAGGCGGGGATAATTCCCCGCCTTAAATTATACATTATTTTGTTTTTTTTGCAGTATCAGACTCGTGTCTTGCTGTTGCCATAGTGACTAGCACGCATAGAGCAATAACAAAAAGGGTCCAAAATATCAGTGCACCTTCACTGTTGGCATATGTGAAATAAGCGTCCACACCTTCCCAACTATTTTCAGGTCCTGGAAATGTATTCATATTTTCTCCTTCCTTATATGTTACTGATATGCCTTGAGATTTAACTCAGCGCTATCAATACCTGCTTTTTGAACTGCATCTGGTACACGTAACCAATTCATCATTTTCATAATAAATGATAAACCATAACCAGGTACAAATCCTACTAAGAACATGACTATACATCCAACTAACTGTCCACCAAAACTTGTTGGAGGAATATCACCAGATGCTGGATAGCCTGATGCAAATAATCCCATTGCAATCACACCCCATATACCGGCAACTCCGTGAACAGAGATAGCTCCTACTGGATCATCGATCTTGAAAACACTATGTAACCAATTATTCGCAGGAATAATTATCACACCGCCAACAAAACCAAGAACAAAGGCTAATCCTGGATACCAAACATCAAGACCCGACGCACAGGAGAATATACCTGCAAGTCCACCTGACATCATCCAGAATGGGTTACCTTTACTCATCCAAAATGCGCCAATCATTCCACCGCCAAGACCCATTAGGGTATTGAATGCGAAAGAAGATAGTGTTGCTGGAGCACCGTAAATGTTTATCCAACCACCAAACTCTGCACCTGCCCAGATTAAACAACCACCGAGGAATCCGAAGAAACCAACAATAATCATTAACAGGCCTATAAATGAGAAACGAAGGTCATGACCCTCAATCTCATTCGCAGAACCGTCAGCATTGTATTTACCAACTCTAGGACCTAAATTTAAGACAACTCCGAAAGCAAACCAACCTGCTACCATGTGAACAACACCAGCTGCTCCTACATCATGATATCCAAATTGTGTTACTAACCATCCATCAGGATGCCAGCCCCATGAAGCGGCTAAGATCCAAGCTACTGATCCTAAAACAACAGCTAAGAAAGTAAATGAGCTAATTCTTATTCTCTCAAGAACAGATCCTGAAAAAATAGATGCTGTGGTACAAGCAAATAATGTAAATGCTGCCCAGAAAACACCTGTGGCTTGGTCACTTAACATTGGTCCCATTGATACGTTCCAAGGGGTTCCATAACCCTCTAGCTCAATAGGAGTAAATCCCATTGGGAATGCTAAATAAATATACCAACCAAATAACCAGAAGGTTGGTATCATAAACGCGAACGCTAAAAGGTTTTTTGTAGCTGAAGAGACCGCGTTTTTAAAACGAGACGATCCTACTTCATACATCAAGAAACCTACGTGAATTGCAATCATTAACGCAGTACACCACCAATAGTAAGCTTCCATACTGACGTTCGCTTGCATCATCACGTACGATTCAAGTTCTTCAAGTGTCATTATATGATCTCCTTATAAATTATTACTTTTTATTTTTATAAAAATAAAAAAGGACAGAGAAAAAATCTTTTTACAACTTTATAGAATCTTCTTTCCTGTACTTTTATGTATTTTACTTTTAATTGACTTAATTATAAAATCAAAAGAAGTTAATTAATGTTAAAAAAAGATTGAGTTCAATTGTTTTTTTAATGGTATGCACGATTTGCATATTCAAATAGAGGAGATATATAATGGCAACAAACCTTCACCAATTTGCTAAAAAAAATGGTGTCAAATATTTTTTTGTAAGCTTTGTAGATTTATTTGGGGTGCTTAGATCAAAGCTTGTACCTGCAACAGCTATAGATGAAATTCAATCTGAAGGAGCTGGATTTGCAGGTTTTGCAACATGGCTTGATATGTCTCCAGCTGACTCTGATATGTTTGGCATGCCTGATGGTGATAGTGTTATCCAGCTTCCTTGGAATAAAGAGATAGCTTGGGTTGCCTCTGATTTGTATATGGATGGTAAACCAGTAGAAACTTCACCAAGAATAGCCTTAAAAAGACAAATAGAAAAAGCAGCTAAAAAAAATCTTTATATGAAGTCAGGTGTTGAATGTGAATTTTTTCTGGTCAATGAAGACGGGACATCTTTATCAGATCAAAGGGATACGCAAGCAAAACCATGCTATGACTCCTCTGCTTTAATGAGAAGATATGATGTTATCACTGAGATATGTGACTCAATGATTTCACTAGGATGGAAACCTTACCAAAATGATCATGAGGATGCGAATGGGCAATTTGAAATGAACTGGGATTTCTCAGATTGTTTAGTAACTGCAGATAGACATGCTTTTTTTAAATTCATGGTAAAATCTATTGCAGAAAAACATTCATTAAGGGCAACTTTCATGCCCAAACCTTTTACAAATTTAACTGGTAATGGCTGTCATTGTCATATTTCTATTTGGGATAAATCTGGCAAAAAAAATATGTTTTTAGATAAAAAAGATGAATTAGGTTTATCCAAAACTGGTTACAATTTCTTAGGTGGAATAATGGAAAGTGCGGACAAAATGGCTGCTGTTTTTAACCCAACTGTAAACTCCTATAAAAGAATTAACGGTAGTGTAACAACATCAGGTGCAACTTGGTCGCCAAGCTCGATTACTTGGGCAGGTAACAACAGGACACACATGGTAAGAGTTCCTGGAGCAGGAAGATTTGAATTAAGATTAATGGATGGAGCTACAAATCCTTATTTACTTCAAGCAGGTATTTTACTTTTAGGTTTGGACGGTTTAAATAATAAAAGAGACCCTGGAAAACGATTAGATATTAATATGTACACAGAGGGTCACAAGGCTGGGAAAGTAAAAAAATTGCCATTAAATCTTCTTGATGCAATACGTGATTTTGATAAATCAAAAATCATTAGAGCAGGTTTTGGTGATGATTTAGTTAATAGCTATGTAAAATTAAAAAATCAAGATTGGGGTACTTTTAATAAACACCTTTCTAGTTGGGAAAGAGAAACAACTCTAGATTGTTAAATTATTAATGACACCTGAAGTTTTACAAGAAAAGTTTCTTGATTGGCAATGTCAATCTAGAATTCAGGCATTTAGAACACAAAATGGTAGACCAAACTCATCTATGGCACCAATATTGCTTGATAAGAAAGGAAATGAACTTCTAAGAATTATTGTTGTAATTTCAGAAAATGATCCTGTAAACACGACAAAACTATTTGAACACACATTTAAACGAACTTACGATCCTGCTGATAGATTTGATAAAATGAATAAATTTTTATCTTCTGAATATTTTATGGATAAAGATAAATTTTCAGACTCTTTATTTGCTACTTTTCCAAAAAATTCAAGTATTTCAAAAAAAGTAGTTAAAGACGGCTCATGTATTTTAGATTTTATTCACCTTTCTACAAATTATAGATTGTCATGTTCTCCTTTTATTCTTGATAAAAATGAGGAACATTGGGAAAATATTTTTTGGCATAATAAAAATTTTAATCCTGGTTTGGGGAATGACATAGATGTTATAAAGTTTATTCCAAATTGGAAAAAATCTAAATTAATAAGAATTAAAGATTAAAATATTTGAAAGTATAAGGGAGCAAAGGCTCCCTTATTTATAAAATTTTACTCAACTAACTTAAAGTTCTCACCCTTAGCGTATGTTCTTTTTAACTGTACCAAGGGATGATTAGGTGACATTTGAAACTTAATTAAAAGTTCTCTTGCTAACATATCTCTATCTTGTTGGTTTTTTGGAAGTTTAATCTTCTTTGGCAAAGTGATCCAAGCGTTTGCATTTCTGTCAAACACAGCAGGGGTATCACCTTCAAAACCCATATGGATGTCCTCTAACCAATTTAAATCATCCCAACCCATAATTTCGATATATTGTTTAAGAAATGGTGTTAAGTGCTTGTAATCAGGAATTAAGTTAACATCATAACGATAGCCAATATGCTGGCCAATCATTTTTTCTCTTGATGTTTTAATTTCCTTATCTTTTAATTTAGCTCCGCCGACAACTTGATAACCTTTTGACTTGGTAGGTTTTTTTGATTTTGCAGAAGTTGATTTCTTTTTTGTAACTTTCTTTTTAACCATAATACTCTCCTAAATTGAGTGGTAGTTATCTACACCTACTGTTAAATCTGTACCAGCTAATGGAACTTTAGCCATTGCTGATGACTCCATTGTCAATGCAGCTAGATCTTCTGGCTCAAGTGAGTGAATGTTTGTCTTACCACATGCTCTTGCTAACATTTGGCACTCAAGAGTCATAGTGCTGAGCAAATTATAAACTCTTTCTGCTGCCTCTGTTGGGTCTAATCTACTTCTAAGAACAGGATCCTGTGTGGCCACACCAACTGGACATCTACCAGTATGACAGTGATAGCAGTAACCTGCCTCCACTCCCATTTCTTTTTCATAATCAGCTTCTGGAATATCTTTGTTACAGTTCAGTGCTACTAATCCAGCTGTACCGATAGCAATAGCATCTGCCCCAAGAGCTAAGGCTTTAGCCATATCAGCTCCATCTCTAATACCTCCAGCAAATACTAATGATATTTCACCAGTTTTTCCCACATCGTCCAAAGCTCTTCTTGCTTCTCTAATTGCACCAATACCAGGAATACCAGTATTAGCTGCTGCAATGTGTGGACCAGCTGCTGTTGAACCTTCCATAGAGTCTAAAAATATAGAGTCAGGGTCACATTTTGCTGCCATTCTGACATCGTCATAAACTCTTGATGCACCTAACTTCAATTGAATTGGCACTTGATTGTCAGTTAATTCTCTTAATTCTTGAACCTTAAGAGCTAAATCGTCCGGTCCCATCCAATCTGGGTGTCTAGCAGGAGATCTTTGATCAATACCAGCAGGTAACGATCTCATCTCAGCTACTTGGTCAGTAACTTTCTGACCCATTAAGTGACCACCCATCCCAACTTTTTGACCTTGGCCAATGAAAACCTCAATAGCGTCAGCTAATTGAGCATGGTGTGGGTTGAAGCCATACCTGGATTGAATACATTGATAATACCATTTGTGAGAGTACCTTCTCTCATCAGGTATCATACCCCCTTCTCCAGAGCAAGTTGCACTTCCAGCCATTGATGAACCTCTAGCTAAAGCAGTTTTTGCTTCATAAGAAAGAGCACCAAAACTCATACTTGTTATGTAAACAGGAATATCAAGTTTGATAGGATTTTTTGCTCTAGGACCTATTATTGTTTCTGTTAGACACTTCTCTCTGTAACCTTCAATAACAAATCTTGTTAATGTGCCTGGTAAAAAAACTAAATCATCCCAGTGAGGAATTTTTTTCATTAACGCCATACCACGCATACGATAACGACCAAGTTGTGATTTGATATGAATGTCGTCCATTACCTCGGGGGTAAAAATTGAGTTTTGTCCTAATAGTTGTGTATTACGTTTTGCCATTAGCCTAATATTCCTTTCTTTTCTGCTGGCTCTAGATTGTCATAATTCCAGAGCATTCTTCCTGCAACGTATTTCTTAAATTTTGAAGCTGGGACCTTGCAATCAATCTCAGCATTTTTAATTTTTTGTTCTAGCCATCTAACCTCGTGTTCATTCATTTCACCAGGTACGCAGTCTGTTCCAAGCGAATGAGGCTCTCCTCCTACAAAAATGATTCCATCATACATTGAGTCACCCATGTTTGCGTTTACATCACCACAAACGATAATTCTTCCTCTTTGCATCATAAATCCCGTGTAAGCTCCAGCATTTCCACCAATAAGAATAGTTCCACCTTTCATATCAATTCCAGTTCTTGCACCTGCATCGCCTTTAACTATAAGGTCACCACCTCTAAGAGCAGCTCCAAAACAAGATCCTGCATTGTTTTCAACAACAACTTTTCCTGACATCATATTTTCAGCACATGACCAACCAACTCTTCCATTAACTCTCACTGTTGGTCCATCGATACAACCGATACCAAAATAACCTAAGCTACCCTCAAAGATTAAGTTTAACTTATTTAGAATTCCCACACCAAGTGAATGTTTTGCACCAGGGTTTTTAATAACTATAGACCCATATCCCTTTCGAATTGCATCTCTAATTTTTTGATTCAATTCATGAGCATCAATGCCTTCACAATCAATGGAGGTTCTTTTATTAAAATCAACTTCGTGATTACCGTAGTAGGTATAATTTTCTTCTTCTGTTACTTCAAAATATAATTTTTGCGATCTACCTGATAAATTTTCATCATCAAAAGCAGTAGTTCTTTTTGTTATGCCTGCCATACTTTTACCTCCGCTTCATAAGGGTCATATGTTTTAATTTCGTGAGGAAATATATTCCTAATTGCAACTTCCTCTGATGCACATGCTACGATGTCTTTACTTTCGTAGATTACCATTGGCTTAGCGGCCATATGGTCTTTTGCCATTCCCAACTGATCCTTTGTTGCTACAACATATGTAAAAACTCCATCGAGCTCATCCAAGCTATCATGCATAGCTTTTTCTAGTTCAATGCCGTTAGCCATCTTATCAGCTATATAGACAGCAATTATTTCTGAGTCACAATTTGAATTAAACCTGTAACCTTTTCTTTCAAGTACTCTTCGATTGCCCCAATAATTAGTCAATTGACCATTATGAACAACTGACACATCCTCAAAAGGGAAAGCCCAATAAGGGTGTGCGGATTTAATGTCTACATCAGACTCGGTAGCCATCCTTGTATGGCCAATACCGTGGGTACCCATAAATTTATCAAGGCCATATTGATTGGATACAGTATTTGCATCGCCTAAGTCTTTAATGAGCTCGAGACCCTTACCAATTGATAAAATTTCAGTTTTTTCGACTGTTTCTATCTCAGTAGCCAAATCTGTGAGGTCACCTTTAAAATCAAATATATATCTGAAAGCGTATGGGGTGCTGGAGCTTTCTTTTGTTACTTTAGCACCATGTTTTTTTAAAATAGAGTCGACAGCATTTTTTCTATTTTTTAAATCAGCAGGTGAGTCGACAGTTGCATTTACCTTTTCAGCCTCGTTTTCAGATATTTTAAATCTCATTACAAAGCCTTTTTTTAAAGGTGTTCCATACATAGCATATCCTGTCGAGTCAGGTCCCCTATGTTTAAGACCTTGTAACATAAGGCCCATTTGTTCACCGACGTTGACTGTCTTCTTTTTATTTATAACTCCAGCTATTCCACACATACTTTTCTCCTATCTTATCTTATGGTAAGCAATCTAGGTATTTATCGAGATCCCATTGAGTCGGAGTTGCTAAAAATTCTTCCCACTCATCTCTTTTATACTCCATAAACACTTTCATCATGTCACCTGGTAGAGCATCTTGTATTACCTTGTCGGTTTCTAATCGATCTAATGCCTCACCAAGAGTCATTGGTAATTTTTCAACTTGCTTACCAGCTTTCATTTGTTCATACATATTTTGTTGTTCAGGTTTGCCTGGATCCATTTTCTTTGAAATACCATGGTCGAATGCTTTCAACAGACCGCTTCCCATTAAGTATGGGTTGTGGGCTGAGTCAACTGATCGATATTCAAATCTACCAGGGGCAGATACTCTTAAACCACAGGTTCTGTTTTGATATCCCCAGTCCGCATAAACTGGAGCCCAAAAACCTGTATCCCAAAGTCTTCTATATGAATTCACAGTTGAGGAACCCAAGGCTGTTAAAGCAGGAAGGTGTTCCATGACACCACCAATTGCTTGAAGGCCTATTTTTCCAGGAATTCTTCTATCTTTTCCGTCCGGCATAAAGACATTTGTACCTCCCCTACGGTGATGAAATACATTTTCCATACCTGGGATAGTCTTGTTACCACATGGTATTAACTCATCTTTTCCGCCCTTCCAGAGTGAAATATTTGTGTGACACCCAGAAGCAGACACGCCGACAAATGGCTTACTAAGAAAACAAGCAATCAAATTAAATTCTCTTGCTACTTGAGCACAGATTTGTCTGTAAGTTGATAACCTGTCAGCGTTTCTAACAACATCATCGTAGTTGAAATTTAGTTCTAATTGTCCAGGCGCGTCCTCATGGTCACCTTGGATAATGTCCAAACCCATTGCACGTGAATACTCAATCACTTTCATGTAAACAGGTCTTAATGATTCAAATTGATCAATGTGATAGCAGTAGGGCTTAGAGAAACCTGAACCGGTCGGTGAACCATCTTCGTTTTTTGTTAACCACATCATTTCAGGTTCTGTCCCTGCTCGTAATTCTAGTTTGTGTTTCTTTTTAAATTCTTCGTGGGCTCTTTTTAAGTTACCTCTGCAATCAGATGTAAGATATCCACCAGGATCTTTTTCTTCTTCCCTGTTTCTAAAACAAGTACAAAAAACTCTGGCAATTCTTTTATCCCATGGAATTTGAACAAATGTTTCAGGGTCAGGTATACCCACTAATTCGTGAGCCTCTGGTCCATAACCTATGTAATCACCATGTCTATTTGTAAATAGATTAGCAGTAGCTCCATAAACTAATTGGAAACCTTTATTGGCTACACTCTCCCAATGATCTGCAGGAACACCTTTACCTACAATTCGACCTGTAACAGAAATAAATTGATAATAAATGTACTCAATTCCTAATTTATCAATTTTTTTTCTAACTTGTTTTATATAGTCTTGTCTCTTTTTATCCTTAACGTACGTTTCTAGCGCTGTCATTTTATTCCTCCTCCTTTTACATCAACTCCAAGGGAACGGGCTCTTTGAAACCGGATGTAACTTCCCTTCTTCATAACGAGAAAATCTAAAAGGTTCTAGAATTTCAGATTTCTCACCAAGTAACTCATTAGATACAAGATCACCTAACCCAGCCATTTTGTATCCATGGTTTGCATCAGCTATAATATATACGTTTTCTCTGTATCGGTCGAATACGGGAAAACGATCTGGAGTAACACAGCCAATACCGCCAGCTTTTTGCTTTTTGTATTTAGCGTGACATCCATCAAATTGCTTTTGGCAAAAAGCCAAAGCTGAGGTCCATTTATCCTCAAAAGAAGCCCTTGGTTGAAACTCATCTGAGTTATGACCATAAGGGTCAAGACTTATGTCGTTTACAGGTTTATTTATGTCATATGGAGAGGAACCGCCTTGTATACCATCTCTGTAGACATCGGGCTTATAGTAAAAACCCCACATAACATTTTCATGTATAACATCTCCTGTTTTATTTGAGACAAGTGTAGCTTCCGTATCAACATGAATAACTGGGTACTCTGTTCCGTTTGCTGTTTTATAACTTCTTGGATCAACTTCCAACTCACCCTCTTCAAGCGCCATGTATGACCACATAGGTATATCATCAGTAAATGAACCATCAGGTTTTTTTATTTTTACGGTGTTAGGTAATTCTAAAATTTCCCAGAATTTTCTTACCCATGGACCAGCCGCAACAACTAATTGAGTGCATTCAATTTTACCCTCTGATGTTTCTACAGCCGAAACTGCGCCACTACCATTAGAAGAAATTAAATTGTTAACAGTCACACCTTCTAAAACTTTTGCACCAGCCGATACTGCTAACTTATGGAAGCCCTCTATGGCTCCTCTATTAGCTCCATATCCTGTTTTCTTTTCGTGTAAAACTGAAGTGATGCCTTGAGCTTGCCAATCTGGCAACATGTCTTTCATATACTTATCACAATCTGATGCTCCCTCGATAAACTCAGATTCAAATCCTATTTCTTTTTGCTGCTCATAAACTTCAGACATGCCCTCTTGCATAAGCTCGGAGTTGATCTGCATGTAGCCAACTGGCTTGTAAGTTAAAGCCTCAGCATTATCATTCCAAACATTTACAGAATGAGCCATTAGTCTTCTCATTGCAGGTTGGTAGTAGTTGTTCCTTACAATTCCACATGCAACACCACTAGCTCCATTTGCAACTTTGGATTTTTCCAAAACGACTACAGAATTTTCTTTGAGTTGGCCTTTGCTGGATAATTTTTTACAAAGATGCCATGCGGTGCTCAGACCGTGAATTCCAGCCCCGATTATTAAATAGTCACATTTAGTAGGTAAGCTCATTATTTTAGTAACCTCCAAGCAATTACATTTTGTCTGCGAGGTATGAAAAAAACACATTTTGTTTCATATTATGAAACAAAATTTTTACAAAAATCTATTATTTATCAACAATAATTGTCA
>CACMIW010000003.1 GCA_902613845.1 uncultured Alphaproteobacteria bacterium
AAAGTTATATTTTCAGCCCAGGTAAATGAAGGTTTGGACTGGATGTTCGAAGCTCCTCAAAAAATGAACATCACAGAGGGTGTAAAGTATGATGTTGTTTTTAAAGCTAAAAACAATACTGATGTTAGCTCAACAGGTACGTCTATATTTAACATTTTACCACCTAAAATTGGCCCATACTTATATAAAATTGAATGCTTTTGCTTTATTGATCAAACGATAAAACCAAATCAAGTTGTTGAGTTTCCTGTCACTTTCTACTTAGATCCATTGATACTTGACGATCCTGAGGCAAGTAGGACTAAGAATGTCACTTTGTCATATACCTTTTTTGAGAAAAAAGAATGAAATATTGTTTAAATGGTAGATTTAGTATTTAAAGACTCTGAAAAGAAACATAAATTTCATCTTGTAAATCCCAGTCCCTGGCCATTAGTTGGTGCTTTTTCAGCTCTTTTTCTAGTTTCAGGAGCTATTTTGTATATGCACTATGAGATGCTATGGCCTATGTTGGCAGGTCTTGTTCTAATACTTTTTACTATGTTTATGTGGTGGCGAGACATAATAAAAGAGAGTACTTTTTTGAAAGTACATAATTCAATCACTGAGATTGGTCTTAGGTGGGGTATGGCTCTGTTCATCACATCAGAAGTTATGTTTTTTGTTGCTTTCTTTTGGGCTTTTTTCGATGCAAGTCTATTACCTAAAACATTTTTAGCTGAGTACAAAGAAGTTTTCACAGGCACTCTTGGAATAGGAGTTTGGCCCCCAAAAGGAATTGAAACTTTTGACCCACTAGACATCCCATATTTAAATACCTTAATTTTACTTTTATCAGGCACTACTTGTACATGGGCACACCATGAATTAAGAGAGGGTAATAATAAAGAGGCTCTTAAAGGTTTATATTACACGGTTTTTTTAGGTTTCATATTTTCACTTTTACAAATATATGAATACCAACATGCAACTTTTGGTTTTACTGAAGGTATATATCCTTCAACTTTTTTCATGGCAACCGGTTTTCACGGCTTTCATGTATTAATAGGTACTTTGTTTTTATTAGTCTGTTTATTGAGAATAAGAAAAGGTCATTTAACCCCAAAAAGACATTTTGGTTTTGAAGCAGCTGCATGGTATTGGCATTTTGTTGATGTTGTTTGGTTGTTTTTATACATAAGTATCTATTGGTGGGGAAGATAAACCAAAGATTTTTATCTTTTACATTTAAACTAAATTTTTATTTATGAATAAGTCATCATTAATATTTGTATTTATAGGAATTTCTATTTTAACATTTATCTTAGGTTCGTGGCAACTTTACCGGCTAAATTGGAAAAATGATTTAATGGACAATATTCGTAATTCAATTCTCAATCCCACTTTGTTTTCAGATGATCTGAATTACAATAATTTAGTTACAGTAAAATTAGATGATAATTATACAATTCTAAACAAACCAATTTATTTAGAGTCAAAAACATTTAAAGGAAAACCAGGTTATCACCTAATACTTCCGGTAAAGTACAAAAATAGTATATACAGTGTCATTAATTTTGGATGGTTTTTAGACAAAGATGTAGATCAAGTTCAAAATATCATTCAAAGATATCAATCAATCGACAACCCTAAGGTATACATAAGAGATTTTAATTCAGATAAACCTTTTTTTACCCCAGAGAATGATTTATCCAATAATACTTGGTACTCTGTTAATAAAACTGATTTTAGTCAGTTTTATCAATATACATTCCTATCCAAATATTATTTTGTTCTGCTAGATGATAGGGTATCTAAATATACCTTTAATCCTCTTGTATTTTTGAGAAATAATCATTTGAATTATTCAATAACTTGGTTTTTGCTTAGCTTGTCAAGTATCGTTATGCTGTTAATTATAAGAAGAAAATATGAATAAACTTAAAGAGTATTTTAAAAGCTACTATGTTTTGAATGATGTCAGTGGTCTTTTATTTTGGGATAATGCAACTAATTTGCCAAAAAAAAGTGTTGAATCTAGATCAGAGCAAATGTCTATTTTATCTAACTTTACTGATAGAATATTTAGAAGCGAAGATATTCAAGAAGAAATTCAAAAAGCTGAAAATACAAAATTAAGCGAAGCAGATAGCATGTGTTTAAAATTAATGAAGAGTATTATCGTCAAAGAAAATGCTATTGACCCAGATTTGAAATCTCTACTGATAAAAAAAAAACTAACTTGTGAGCATTTATGGAGAGAGGCTAGATCAAAAAATGATTCTTCGGTCATTGAAAAAGATTTCAATGATCTATTAGATTTAGTACATGAGGAAGCTAGTCAATTAGCTAAAGCTACTAATCTATCACCTTATGACTCATTAATTTCAAAATATGATATGGATTATGACTCATCAAAGATAGACAAATTTTTTTCAGTAATTGAGAGAGAAATAATACCTATTTATTTGGATATAAAAAAAATTAAATCACCTCATATTTATAAATCAAATATTTTAGACTCAGAAATATTAAAAATGGTGAAAGTAAAATTAGAACAACTCAACTTTGATTTTGACAGAGGTAGAATTGATCAATCTCATCACCCTTTTTGTGGCGGAGCTACAAATGATGTAAGGATAACAACCAGGTTTGAAGACAATATATTAGAGTCCTTATCAGCATTATTTCATGAGACAGGCCATGGAGTTTATGAGCAGAATCGACCTAATGAATATCTTTATGAGCCATTGGGTCAATCTCGTAGTTTAAGCGTCCATGAAAGCCAATCTCTTTTTTTTGAAAATCATATCTTTAAATCAAAGGTTTATTTTAAAAGTATAAACAATATTTTTGATAACTCTAAAGATTTGGAAAAATCGTTTTTAGAGCACTATCATACTGTGAGACTTAATCCTATAAGGGTTAGTGCTGATGAATTTTCTTACCCGATCCATGTTTACATCAGGTATAAAATTGAAAAAGAGATATTTAAAAATAAAATTTACTTTAAAGATATTAAAAATTTATGGAACGAAAACTATTTAAATAATTTGTCAATCAATCTAATTTCAGAAACAGAGGGGGTTCTCCAAGATATTCATTGGTATGAAGGTATATTTGGTTATTTCCCTACTTATGCACTTGGTGCTATGATAGCCTCACAAATTAAATATAATTGCCCTTTATTTGATATTTTTTTAGACAACCCTAATGAAGAAAATATAAATAATTTAATCATTTGGTTAAATACTAATATCCATCAAAAAGCTTCTTTATATTCATCTGATGAAATGTTACAAAGCATTTCTGGTGATAATTTAAACTCAAAATATTATTTAAATCATTTGGTTGATAGATTTATTAAATGAAATATATAAGCACGCGAGATGATAAAAAAGTGTACTCTGCTGAGCAGGTACTCAATTTCGGTCTAGCACCAGATGGAGGTCTATTTATTCCAAATAAAATTCCAAAATTTAGTAATAATCAAATAAATGCATTAAAAGGAAAAAATTATTTTGAAATAGCAAATTTTATTTTATCACCTTTTTTATCAGATTTATTTGAAGCCCCAATAATTGAAAAGATTATCGAAGAGGCATATTGTAAATTTGATAAAGAAATTGTTTCAATATCTAACATAGGTGACAACGATCTATTAAATTTATTTCATGGTCCGACACTAGCTTTTAAAGATTATGCTATGTGTTTGTTAGCAAAGATATATGAATACTATTTAAAGAAACTAGATAGAAAATTAGTAGTTATCGGAGCAACTTCTGGCGATACCGGTTCTGCTGCAATTCAAGCCTTTAAAGATATTGAAAATATTAGTATTTTTATTTTACACCCTCATAACTCCACATCTCTCTTCCAAAGAAAACAAATGACAACTAGTGGAGGTAAAAATGTTTTTAATATTGCCCTAAATGGAAGTTTTGATGATTGTCAAAATTTAGTAAAAAAACTTTTTAGAGATAAAGATATAAATAATAAATATAGCTTTACTGCAGTGAATTCAATTAATTGGTTTAGGGTGCTACCACAATCAATTTATTATGCATGGTCATATCTTAATCATAATATTGATAATTTTGTTGTACCAAGTGGTAATTTTGGAAATATTTATTCTGCTCATTTGCTAAAGTCAATGGGATTTCCAATAAATAAGTTAGTTGTTGCGACAAATGAGAATAATATTTTACATCGAATTATAAGCAATAATGATCTACATCTTTACAATGTTGTAAAAACTAATAGCCCTAGCATGGATATAACAATATCAAGTAATTTTGAAAGACTTTTAGCAGAGCTTCTTGGACCAGGAGCAACAAATGAGCTTTTTCAAAATATACAAAACAATGAACATAATAAAAAATTAGAAAGTTCTATTCATAAGTTATTATCTGAGAAATTTTTATCTGAGAGTGCAACTTCTAAAGAGGTTGAAAATCAAATTAAAATCACATATGAAAATTATAAAATTTTATTAGACCCTCATACAGCTGTTGGCATAGTATGTGCGGAAAAATTAAATTTAAAAAAAGCAATGTGTCTTGCTTGTGCCCATCCAGTAAAATTTCAGGAAACTGTCCAAAAGGTATTAGGCAACAATGTAAAATATGATAAAAACATAGAATTTCTTAATGATGAAAAATTTGCAATTTTAGACAACAATTACAAGGAACTAGGAGATTATATAAAAGCACATGCCTAATATTCATAAACTTAAAAATGGAATGACCTTGATAACAGATTATGTAAACACCGTAGAAACAGTAAGTGTAGGAATGTGGAACAAGGTCGGGGCAAGAAATGAGCGAAAAGAAATTAATGGTGTTGCTCACTTATTAGAGCACATGGCATTCAAAGGAACAAAAAATAGATCAGCTGCTCAAATAGCAAAAGAGGTTGAGCTAGTAGGTAATTCTCACAATGCTTATACTTCAAGAGAAATAACTGCTTATTACATGAGTGGTTTAAAGGAAAATGTTGAACTATCCATAGACGTAATTAGCGATATATTACAGTTTTCAACTTTTGACTCTAAGGAACTCGATAAAGAGAGAGGCGTCATATTACAAGAGATTGGAATGTATGCTGATGAGCCAGATAGTATTGTTGCTGATAAATTCGACGAGTTAGCTTACCCGGACCAACCCATGGGTAGGTCAATTTTAGGTACGGCTGAAATTATAAAGTCTATATCAAGGGATGAAGTTGAGGGTTTTATGAAAGGATTTTATAACCCAAAAAAAATGGTTTTTTCTGTATCAGGAAATTTTGAAGAGGATAAAATAATTAAACTTGTTGAGGAGAAATTCCAAAATCTCCCTCATGGCGACGAAGATTATATTCCAAAATCTTCTTATGTTGGTGGTGAATACCGTCAAGAGAAAAATTTAGAACAGGTAAAGTTGTTACTAGGTTTTGAGGGTGTAGATATTCATTCAGACCTTTACTATGCAACAAGAGTTTATTCAACACTTCTTGGCTCTGGTATGTCTTCGAGATTATTTCAAGAAATTCGAGAAAAAAGAGGATTGGTTTATAGCATATACAGCAGTGGTGATTTTTTTTCTGACTCAGGTATTTTTTATGTCTATGCCGGCACAGGGCATAAGGAAGTTAAAGAATTAATACCCGTACTATGTGATCAATTAAATATTAATGCTAATACCTTTACTGAGGAGGAATTAACGAAGACTAAAGCTAAATTTAAAGTGGGAATTCTAAAAGGAGAGGAAAGTATCTCAACAAGATGTAGATCTAACGCTTCTAGTTATTTAATGCATAATAAGGTCAGATCTCCCGATGAATTTATTTCGAAGATTGACTCTGTGCAATTAGAGGACCTTGAAAAAGCAAGAAAAAAAATATTAGACTCAAATTTGACTTTGTCATCAATAGGTCCTATTGAAAACCTTGAAGCAGCTGAACTAGTTAAACGAAGACTCAGTTAAATTTTCTGCTGCTTTTCTAGCAAGAATATCAACTTGGTTATTAAATTCATCGACATTATGTGCCTTTACCCAACTCCAATTAATATTTTTACTAAGATTTAATTCGTCTAATCGTTCCCAAAGCTCTTTATTTTTTACAGGCTTTTTAGATGAAGTTATCCAATTATTTTTTTTCCAATTAAATATCCAATTTGTGATGCCTTGCTTAACATAATTACTATCGGTATTAAGATTTATATCATTATGCTGATTAAGAAATTCTAACGCTTTGATTGCTGCAATTAGCTCCATTTGATTATTTGTTGCATTTCTCTCAAATCCAGCTCTATAAGAAATATCATTTTTGTTAATTATTAAAAACGCCCAACCCCCATTTCCAGGGTTTCCGAGACATGAGCCATCTGTGTATACCTTTATCAAAAAAAGTCCTGTAAATTATTTTTTTCATGAAATTTAAATATTTCAAAAAACTCTAAGGGATTTTTATGTTTGACGTCTCCTTCAAGATTAAAATTTAAATCATAAATTCTTGTTAAAAAAAAACGAATTGCACTTACTTTTAAGTAAAAATTAAAATTGCTTTTCTCTTCTGTTGTTAATTCGATACTCTCTTTATAAGATCTTAAGAAACTCACATAATTTTCTTCAATAAATTTATTTTTTGAAAAAAACCAAGCATTCACAAAAGTAGCCAAATCATAAATGATGGTATCTGTACAGGAAAAAAAGAAATCTATAAATCCTGAAACCTGATTACCAACAAAAAATATGTTGTCTTTAAATAAATCTGCGTGAATGTTTATCTTTCTTAAACTTTGTGGAAAACTATCACTTAATGTATGAATGTTATTCAATATATATTTGTATTCACTAGAATATAATTTTGTTTCGTTTTTAGAAAACTGACTCGTAATAAACTTCCATGTGGGTAATAGCATCATATTTTCTCTAAAAAGTTCGGAATGATCTCCAAATTGATGTAACTTAGCAATTGAATCTCCTAGTGATTTTAATTGCTCTAAATTAGGTTTCACAACTGGCCTACCTTCAATAAAACTATAAATACAACAGGATTTACTTTTTATTTTAAATAAGTTTTTATTATTCAAAGTCAGACTTAATGGACAAGAAATGCCATTATCATAAAATAATTTCATTAAATTATTAAAATAAGGTAAATCTTGTACTTCAGTTCTTTTCTCAAATAGAGTTAAAATAAATTTTTTATTATCGCTTAATTTGACTAAATAATTAGTATTTTCAACTCCCTCTTTAATACCCTCAAATTCAATTATTTTTCCAAGAGGTTGAAATAATTCTTGAGCCTCAGAAAGAGATACTTCGGTATAAACTGCCATTTATAGTTAATTTTAGAGTTTAAATTGTGATAGATAAAGATACTTATTTAAAACAGTGGTGGCTAAAGATGTTAGTTAATAGTTTTAAGATCAATTATACTTTTGTTTAATATTTTAGCCTTACTATCCTCAGATATCTCTGAAAAATAATTGATAATTAATTTGTTCAGCTCAATTGAAGCCTGATTTTTAATTGATTGGACAGCAGAGAGCTCTATTTGTTTAATTCTGTCCAGAGAGTTCTTTTCTTTTGATTGGATCGTTAAGGCGGTTTTATCAATTATATTTTTTGATATAGCTTCAGACTGGGACTTAGCATTGTTAATGATCTCATCAATTTTGTTAGATAGATCTTCAGTTTGTTTTTCTGCCTCTTTTAATTTAATTTCAGCTTCAGAAAAGGATTTAAGAGATTTATCAATATTTTCTTTTATTTCATTTATTTTTGAGTCTAGACCACCAATCATCATACTTTTGAAAGGTTTAATCATTAGAATAATAAATGTAATAAATGAAATTAATAACCAGAACTTAGGATCTTGAAATAAATAGCTCATTAAAGATTGATATTACCCTTTTCTATGTTAGTTACTTTTGACAAAAAATTAGTCGCTGAGTCTTTAAGTTGATCGTTTAGCTCAGATATCGCAGTATCCTTTTCTTTCGCGACTCTTTCTTCAGTTTGTTTGATTTCATGTTGGATCTTTTCTTCCGTAGCTTTGATTAAGCCTTCACTTTCTTTTAAAGCTTTATCTTTGGCATCATTAATAATTTGTGATGCTTGGTTCTTCGCCTCAGTAAGTTTAGCTTCGTAGTTTTCAATTATTGACTCAGCTTTTTTGATTAATTCATCTTGTTTTGAGATATGTGATTTTACAAAATCATCTCTTTGATTCAAAAAAGCTCTAATTTTAGGAAGTGTTATGTATGTCAATACTGTAAACAGTATTACAAAAAAAACACCCAGCCAAAAAAGCTGAGATATAAAAAACTCTACTTGCTCTAATTGAGGCATCCGTTAGTCAGTCCCTGTTAAGAAAACAGAATTACTAATGCTATGACCAATGCAAATAAAGCAATAGCTTCAACTAGGGCAAAACCTAACATTGTCATGGTAAAAACTTCGTTTCTTGCAGCTGGATTTCTTCCAACAGCAGTAATAAAAGCAGCAAAAACATTGCCAATACCAATTCCAGCACCGATCACGCCGATCACTGCTAAACCCGCACCCAAGTATTTTAGTCCTTCAACTAGTTCCATATTTACCTCCTTATGTTCATCTAGTGTAAGTGTAAAGCGTCGTTAATATACAAACATGTTAATATTGCAAAAACATATGCCTGCAAAAATGCAATTAATATTTCTAAACCTGTTAAAGCTATTATGAATACTAATGGCAAAATTCCAAAAAAACCTAGAGCAGAGACAAACCCTGCAAAAACTTTTAGTAAAGTATGACCAGCAAGCATGTTAGCAAAAAGTCTAACAGATAAGCTTATTGGTCTGGAGAGATAAGATATAATTTCAATTGGTATCAATAAAGGAAGCATATATACGGGCAAGCCAGGGATAACAAAAAAGCTAAAAAATTTTACGCCATGTTTTACAAAACCTAAAACTGTAACAAAGATAAACACACCCATTGCAAGAGCTAAAGTCACTATGATATGGCTAGTAAAAGTAAAGCTGTAAGGAATCATACCAAAAAGATTTCCAAATAAAATAAACATGAACAAAGTAAAAACTAAAGGAAAGTATTTTTTGCCCTCTTTACCTACAGTGTCTGCTAATAAACTATTTATAAAATTGAAACCAAGCTCAGCAGCAACTTGCATTCTGGTCGGGTAAAGGTCACTTACAGAGTTTGTTTTTTTTGCTTTTAAAAAAGGCACTGTAAAAAAAATTAAAATAAACGCTGTTGTAATAGTCATCCATAGGGCAGAATTAGTAAAAGAGATATCAAAACCTAGAAAATTAATGTCAACAATGGGTTGTATTTCAAACTGTTTGAGAGGACTCTCACCCTTAGCCATGAGGTAATAAAACAGATTTATTTAGAGTTTTCTATGCGACGTATAAGCCTGTAAATATTCAATAAACCTGCAAAAAAACCAAGTATTATCAACGTTATTAAACCAATAGGTTTGCTATCAAACATCTTATCAATCAACAATCCAATAACAACAGAAACAATTAAAGCGCCTAATAATTCAGTTGAGATTCTATAAGCAAAGCTAAGACCTTGCATACTTGGCTTTTTATTATCATTTTCTTCATCATTTGCCATTATTCAGCGTACTTTACGGCTTCTTCTAATTCAACAGAGACTATTTGAGAAATTCCCTCCTCGGGCATTGTAACACCATAGAGTCTGTCTACTCTAGACATTGTCATTCGATTATGAGTAACAATAATAAATTTGGTTTGAACTTTTTCTGAAATTTCTTCAACCATACTACAAAATCTATCCACATTATTGTCATCTAGAGGAGCATCAACCTCATCCAATATACAAAAAGGTGATGGGTTCGCTATAAATACAGCAAATAATAATGAAATTGCAGTTAAAGCCTGCTCACCTCCAGATAATAAAGTTATATTTTGCATTTTCTTACCTGGAGGACTGGCAAATATCTCCAAACCAGAGTTTAAAGGATCTTCATCATTTTGGATAAGTTTTAGATATGCTTTACCTCCACCAAATAACTTAGTGAATAGTCTCTCGAAATTTTCATTAACAATTTTAAAAGCTTCTTTTAGTCTCAATACACCTTCTTTATTAATTTTATTAATTGCCTCATGTAATTTTTCTATAGATTCTTGAATTTCATTTTTATCTTTAATTGTTTCATCAACTTTTTCTCTTAATTTTACATATTCATCTTCAGCAAGTAAGTTTACAGCACCAATTCTCTCCCTTTCAGCGTTTAATCTTAATACTCTTTTCTCTGCGGTCTCTAAATCATCATCTCTTTTGAATTTATCTACCTCATTTTCTAAGTTTAATAAATCAACATTAATTTTTTCTCTACATGATTGAGCGAGCTGAGTTAGATTATTTGAATAATTTGAAATTTCAGACTCCTTTCGTATTAGCTCCTCCTTTACGACAGAGTAATTTTGTTCTTTATTTCTCAGCTCTTTCGAGAGGCTTTCTAAAAGATTTTCTTGCTCTTGTAATTTATTGTCAAAAAGTTTTTTTTCGTCATCTAGTTGCTTAATTTTATTAAGTAAAAATTGTCTTTTGCTATCAATATCTCCTGGATTGTTTTCAGAAATTTCTAATTCTTCTTTAGCAGTTTTTATTCTTTGATTTAAGTCGTCGGTTTTTTGAACAGTGACCTCTAAAATTCTTTCCCACTCAAGAACTTGCTTTTTAAGATCGTTTAGCCTCTTTTCTTTTAATTCTGACAGTATTGTTGAGATATTAGCCTCATAACTACTGGAAATAAAAAGCCCATCCCAACGCCACAAATTACCCTCTAGATCGACTATAGCTTGTCCAATATTTATTTTTGTATGATTTTCTATACCTTCTTTTTTTGAAGATACAATGGCAACATTATTAAGCTTATTTATTACTTGGTTTGTAGCTTTAATAACTTTAGAAGCTGGTTCACAATTAAAACTAAACTCTTTATTGGCCTGCTCACCTGAGTGCTCACTCCAATAATAAATATCATCAGGTTCCAATGATGCTAAAAGTTCTTTACCAAAAATAGCAGCTACTGCATTTTCGTATTTTTTATCAAATGAAATATTGTTTAATAAACTTCTATCAGATTGATTGACGTTGCTGCCTCGATTTTCAGCTTCAAATTCCTTAGAGGATAAATCTTCAATGTCTTTCCTAATAGTTTTGATTTTACTAGTCGTTTCTTCAAATTGTGTTTGCTCAATTTGTAAGTCTTGATTAAGTTGTTTTACACGATGCTCGAGGTTTATTTTGTGCTCTTCAAAACGTAATTCTTCCTGTTTTAGATTTTCTACAGTCATATTTAACCTATCAAGTTCACTATTCAATGAGTATGATTTCTCTCTCATTGGTGGAATTTTAACTTTTAAATCCTCATAAGCTTGATCTTGAATTGATACATCACCCTGGAAATCAGCGAGTTTTACTTTTATTTTATCTTTTTCTTCATTAAGTCTCTCAAGAATAAGTTGAAGTTCATTTCTTTTTACAAAAAACACAGACGCTTCCGCATTCTTAATTAGAGTTGATATATTTCTAAATCTTTCAGCTTCTTTAGCTTGTTTTTTAAGAATAGCTAATTGTTCTTCATATGTTTGAATAACATCCTCTACCCTCAATAGATTATTATTGGCACCTTTCAACCTCAACTCTGCATCATGTCTTCTGGATTGCAGGCCAAGTATTCCCGCAGCTTCCTCTAAAACCATTTTTCTATTTTCTGGTTTCGCTTGGGTGATTGCTCCAATACGACCTTGACTAACTATCGAAGTTGATCTAGCTGATGTAGAGGCGTCGGCAAATAGCAATTGAATATCTTTCAATCTTACCTCTTTACCATTTATGAATGAATTCGTTCCTTCTCCTCTCCATATCTTTCTAGCAATTTCTAATTGTTTTGATTGAAATTTATTTTCTAAATCACTTCCATCAATATTTACAAACAAACCTACTTCAGCGATATTCCATGAGGGCCGATTATCTGTTCCATTGAAAATTAAATCATCAATCTCTTTGCCACGAAGTTGTTTGGCAGAGACCTCCCCTAAACCAAACCTTATTGCTTCAACTATGTTTGATTTTCCGCAACCATTGGGACCAACTATACCAGTAAGACCATTTTTGATTTCAAAATCTGTTGGCTCTACAAAAGATTTAAAACCTTTAATTGAGAGTTTATCTAAAGATAACAAATTAATTATTCAATTTTTTATTTATTATTTTTATAAATTCTGATGCAGGTCGATTACCCTGAACTTTCTCGCCATTAATTAAAAATGTTGGCGTGCTCTCAACACCAAAAATGTTTTGAGCATCAACTTGAAGGGATAAAAGTTCATTATGCGAATTCTCATCTTTTAAGCAAGATTGTAACTCTTCATCCCCAAGACCATGTTGCAATCCATAGCTATTAAGTAATTCAATAATTTCTTCCCCAGAACTTGCTTTTGTCCAAACATCATAGTTTTCATAGACAGAGTCGACATAGCTTGTACGAACGTTTTCACTACAATTTGCAATAATAGCTCCATAAAAAGCAGCTTGATTTAAAGGAAAATCAATTAAGTAAAAATTAATATTTTTATAAACGCTACTTTCTTTTAATTCTTTAAGCGTTTCATTGTGAAATGCAGCACAGTGTGAGCAACTGAATGATGAAAACTCAATAATATCAACTGAATTTTCTTCAGACGATTTAACAAGAGGTTGAATGTTGTTGTCCTCTAAATAGTTTTTGTATTCATAAATTTTTGATATTGCAGGATTTGTTGATAGTGCAACCAAAAAAAATATCAGACTAATTTTTTTCATATAACTTTTTATTAATATTTTCAAAAATAGATCTTACTTCTTCGTCTTTTATATCATTAAATTTTTGATTATTAAGAGTTTTTCCTTCTGCTTTCATTGATAAATTTGAAATATTACTATTTTCTAAATTCTTATCAGAAAGATCTTGAAAAAATAGGATTTTATTTACTTTCACTCCAGTTACTTCCTCAATTTTTATGACTATTTCATTTGTATTTGAATGCATTTCGAAAGATTTTTCTGGGCTAACTCTTAATTCAAGAATTACAGATTCTGTTTTATTATTTATTATAGTTTTTTTTAATTGAACAAATTTATTGTTATTGCCAAAAATATACTCCCAGTTTTTTAGAATAAGAGTATTTATTTTTAGCTTTTTTTTATTTACCTTATTTACAAGATGAAAAGCAATATCATTGAGCTTGGAGAACTTTTTCATAAGAACAAATTTATCCCTTTAATCCTACATTGGTTTAAAAAAAATCAAAGAAACTTATATTGGAGAAGGAATAGAAATTTATACTTAACTTATTTATCAGAAATTATGTTACAACAAACAACAGTCAAAACAGTAGAAAATAAAATATTAGAAATTATAAATATTTTTCCAAGTTTTAATTCCTTTAAGAATAAAAGATTAGAACATTTATTAAAAGTTTGGTCAGGATTAGGTTATTACAAGAGGGCAGAGAATTTATTCAAAGCAGTAACAATTATTAACAATAGCTATAATGGTAAATTACCAGATGATAGAGATAGTCTTATCTCTTTGCCTGGTGTTGGGAAATATACTTCAAGCGCGATATTAGCTATCGGCCATAATAAAAAATCATTCCCAGTTGATATCAATGTTAAAAGATTAATACAGAGAGTATCTGGTTTCAAACTCAATGATGATGAGATCGAAGAAATAATTAGTTTAGCTTGTAAAAAAAAGATTTCTTATAGGAGCTTAGCTGAGTCGATGATGGATTATAGCTCTATTATTTGCAAAAAAAATAGCCCCGAATGCTCCAAATGCATATTTTCTAGTTTTTGTAAATCAGCTTTCCAATCATTTAAAAATAATAAAAATATAAAAAAAAATAATAAGGAAATAGATTTCTATTTAATAAACTCTCCTTTACATATTTGTTTTATAAAAAAACCAAAATTTCGATTTTACAAAAACTTTATCCATTTGCCCTCAAATTTGGACAAAGAATTTATAGCAAATTTAAATTTAAAAAATAAAGAAAAAATCAAAAGTTTTAAATTTACAATTACAAATAATCTCTTCCAAATAAATGTTTATAAACTTAATCTGAAAAAATTAAAAATTAACAATTCAGTATGGATAGAAAAATCAAAAACTAACCAGCTTGCATTACCAACACTCTTTAAAAGAATATTAAATTAACTCCTCATCTTCTTTCTAATTTCATCGATACATATTAAATTCTTTTTTTTATCCTCATAATGCCAATAATCCCATCCATTGAAACTCGATGTCTTATTTACTTTTGCAGCAATTTTATGAATTGATCCTCTCTCATTTTTATATGAAATACTTCCATCTGGTAAAATTGTAGCTTTATAGCTTTTCTTATTGTTATAGAGTTTAGCACCTGGCTTTAAATGCCCATTGTCAATTAAACTTGCAAAGGGTATTTTTTGTATAGGTTTATCTTTTTCATTAATCTCTAATAAATCATTTTTTAAAGATTTAATTTTTTTTAATCTTTTAATTGCTAAATTAAAATAACCATCATCTTTTTCAAAACCTATGTAATTTCTACCCAAATATTTTGCTTCAGCACAGAAACTTGCTGTGCCTGCAAAAGGTTCTAGTACTAGATCTCCTTGTATCGATGACTGAATAATAATTTTTTTCATCAAAGCTAAGGGTTTTTGAGTTGGGTGAGCTGTTTGGTTTTTATTGTTTTTCAGCCTTTCTTTACCTGAACAAATTGGGAAGTTCCAGATACTTCTCTCTTGTCTGTCTTCATTTGCAACCTTTAAAGTATGATAATTAAATTGATACTTAGATTTAGGTTTTTTTGAACACCAAATAAGAGTTTCATGAGCATTAGTAAGTCTAGTTGCCCTAAAATTTGGTAACGGGTTAGATTTGGCCCAAATCACATCATTTAAAATCCAAAAGTTTAAATCTTGGAGAATTTTTCCAATTCTAAAAATATTATGATATGAACCAATAATCCATAATCCCCCATCAGGTTTAAGAACTCTTTTACATTCAGTTAAATAAGAAAAGGTAAAATCATCATAACTCGAGTAACTATCAAATTTATCCCAATCCTGATTGACACCATTGACAATGGAATGATTTGGTCTAGTTAAAACTTTGTTTAATTGTAAATTATAAGGAGGGTCTAAGAAAACTAAATCAATTGTCTGATCTTCAATTTTAGCTAATAGATCAAGGCAATCACCTAAATATAGGTTATTTGATTTCAACACGTATGAATCTTAATATTTATAAAGAATCTTGTGTAAAAAAAACATACTCTACTGTTGATAACTAAGTAGATAACTTTTTGATAAGTTTACTTATAGGTTGATAAGTGGTCCTGTGATATTTGCTGACCCCGTGTGTATAAATAGCGCTTAAGTGAGACTTTGTACCGTACCCAGCATTTTTATTCCATTGATAATTACCATCTAATGAGTGGAGTTTCAGAAGTAATTTGTCTCTGAAGACTTTTGCTATAATTGAAGCTGCTGACACCTGATTAATTTTATCATCTGCTTTAATTAAAGACTTAACCTTATAACCTTTCATTTCGCTTGGAATAAATTTTCCATCTATGATGATCGTATCTGACTTTTTTGACAACAAAATTATTGATTGTTTCATGCTTTGCAAAACTACATTGTGAATATTAAATCTTTCAATAAATTTTTTTTTTCCAAAAATAATTTGATAATTATATTCGAAACCTTTATTTAATCTGAAATATTCATATATTTCCTCTCTTTTTTTTTTATTTATTTTTTTTGAATCAGAGACACTAAATGGAAGTTTATCAAATAAGGAATTTTGTGATCTGAAAGCACAAATTATTGCACTTCCAACAAGAGATCCTCTGCCAACCTCGTCGACTCCAACAACATATTCACTCATCAAGTCTAGGTATTAGTTCGACAAAATTACATGGCTTGTGTCTTATGTCTAATTGGTGAAAAAGAATATCATTCCAAGCATCTCTAACAGCAGAGGTAGATCCAGGTAAACAAAAGATGTAAGTTTGATTTAATAAAAATGCACTCGCTCTAGATTGTATAGTTGAGGTTCCAATTTTTTTATAGCTTAATTGTCTAAACAATTCTCCAAATCCTGGAATTTCAACTTGAGATATTTTTTTTAAGGCATCAATAGTATTATCTCTTCCCGTCAGACCAGTCCCACCTGAAGTGATTATTACATCGTGTTCGACAGATGCTGTTAATTTCTGAATAATAGGAATAAAGAGTTTAGGTTCATCTTCAATAATCTGATAATGGGAAACAGAATGTCCTTTTTTTTGTATAAGTTCTTTTAATGTATTACCTGATTTATCATCACTTTCTTTTCTTGTATCCGACAAAGTGATTACAGCAATATTTATTTGTTTAAATGTTATTTTTTCATCAATCATTAATCAAGATAGTATTAGTGGCTATGAGTTCATCAGCATAATTGAATGAATTATGATTTATTAATTCATAAATAACAAGATTAGTTAGAACTCTCTCAACAAACATTCTTGTTTCTCTTGATGGTATAGACTCAATTAAAAGAAAACTATCATCATTAAATGTAGTTTTTTTCATCCATTTTGAAAGATTTCCTGGCCCTGCATTATATGAGATTAAAGCCTTTAGCAAATCTCCATTGATATAATTTATAGATAATAAATTTTGAAGGTAGAGGCTACCTGTTTCAACATTAATTTCAGGATCATATAATATTCTCGGATTAGACTTAAATTTATGTTTTTTATTTACCATTCGAGCAGTTGAAGGAAGAATTTGCATCAATCCATATGCACTTTTACCACTTTTTGCAAAAGCACTAAACTGCGACTCTTGTCTAATCATGCTAATAATAATAGTTGGGTCAATATTATTGAAATTATAATCTTGGATCCATTTTGGTGTTGGATATAAAAAATCTATCGGGGCGTCATCTTTAAACAAGTATTTTGCTGTTTTAATTTGCAAGGAACTCAGATCATTTTTAATAGAAAAATTTAGGATTAGTCTTTTAAATCTTTCATTTGTAATGTTTTGAAGTCTATTTAATTCTATCTCTGCAATTGGAAGTTCATCGATTTCAATTAAGGCCTGAATTCTCTCACCTAATTTGGTATTTAAAAATGACTCAAGATCTGAGCTCATTAATGAGGTATTAAATTCAAAGTCTTGAATGGTTTTATCTAAAATTCTACAAGATAAAATTGAGTATATATTAAAACTTGGTTTGCAAGATTTATTTAGAGCTTCTAAAGATGCTTTGAAAGTAATTTCATCATTAGCGTCTTTTGTTGAGGATAAAAATGACCAATAAGCACCAGCATCCCTTAACCATTTGTTATCTGAAATTTTTGAGAGTATTAAAAATTGTCTCGAGGCTTTTTGGTATTTCCCTTTTCTATAATATGAGAGACCTTTAATCCATAAGCCCTCATCGTATGGTTGACTCAAGAAAGCTTCATCATTTAAAACATTTATCGCCTTATCATCTAAATCTGCAAGGTAGTAGCCATTGGCAATTTTGGAAAGTAGAAAAGATTTTTCTTTTTGATTAAAATATTTTATGTGGTGGTTTAAATACTCTAATGCTCCAGTAGGCCATCCTCTTCCAACTCTTGATCTTACAGTATTGTAAATACTAATTTTTTTTGAGTAATTTTTATTTGAAAATATTTTATTTGATTTAGTGGAGACAGTTTCTTGTGACTTATCTTTTTGAAAAATCTCATCAAAAAGTGGGTATGAATTTTTTTTTGGTTTTTTTGCCCCATCCGGCATTCTTCTTACTCCCAATTTATAAATCCTTCTAGCTTCGTAATGATCACTATATTCACTCAACCAATCTCGGAGCTCTAAAAAACTAGAGCGATGTGCTGTTGGATGAAGAAGTTTTAAAGCTTGTACATGACCCAAAAGAATTAAATCATCTAGTTTTGCTATATCTTTATCACCTTTATCAAAATTTCCATTTCTGTAATCATTAAAAATACTTTTATAAAGGCCGATATCTTTAGTGCTAAGGGCAAAGATACTCTGTGAGTAAAAAAACGTTACAATTAATAAAACGATAATTCTCATTCTATCCACCAAGCTGCTTTTTAATTTCCTTTAAATCTTCCCAAGCATCTTTCTTAAGTTCTGGATTGTTTATTAACAAAGATGGCTCATAAAGCACACGGCATTTTTTGGGTACTACGTCATTCGGGGTGTTGAAATCAAACCACTTTCCACGAAGAGACATGGAAGACAAGTCTGCAGCCAATAACATTTTTATGCAATAATTTGACATAATTATTAAATATTTTGGGTTAATCAATTCAATCAACCGATAATTGATAAGTTGTAAAATTGAATTCATTCTGTGGTTATTATCAAACTCACTGAGTCCCCTTGGTATATAAGACACTAAGCTTATTTGTTTCCTATCTAATTTTATGGAGGAAAGCATTTTATCGAATAACTCACCATTTGCTTTATCTATTATCTTTTCATCAGTAATATCGCATTTACCGTAAAAAAATAAAATCTTCGAATTTTTATCACCTTCTACTAAATTGATTGGTTGATTAATATTGAACTTTAATAATTCATTTTTTAAAAAATCCTCTATTTGATCAATACTGGTGGCTTTGCTTGGACTATTGATAATATCTCTATTTATTTGGTTATCGGAATCATTTTGAGATTTTTTTACTTGAAATTCCTCCAGATTCATCAATTCCAAAAGAATATTTTTTTGGTAGTCTTGGTTATTCATGATTAAAAAATTATCTTTTAGTTTATATTTTATATGTTTTTTTGGATTTATTGTATATGCATATGGGTCTCAATTAAAAAATACTTTCGAAAATCAACTTCTAAGTTCAATTTATTCTGAATACAATAATGATTATTTAATTTGGGAAAAATTACCAGCTTATGATTTTTCAAATGACCATACTTCAACCTTACTAAGTAATATTATTATAGGGAATTATACTTTTGATAATATTAGTGAAATTGAAAATGGATTTATTCATGAAATTATTCTTTTTCTCAAGAATCTAGGTGATGACAAATGCTTAAATATTCCTGACAAAAAACAAATTTATATTTTTGAAGAGGCTATACTAAAAAGCATAAATTTTTGGATGAATTATTGTAATAAACACAATGTTCAAAATAATTTAGAAAATTTGAATGAAATTGATAGTCGCTTTACAAATTTAAGATATATCAATACTATTTATTACTATCATCACCAAAAAGACCTCAACAGTTTAAAAAAAATTAATGAAGAAATATCATCAAATATAGAAACACTCTCTATCTTTAATTCTAAAGAATTAAATGTAATGGAAAGTATTTTCAATTATCATAATATCAATTTTCCACTGGCAGATTTTATTCAGTCATCAACTACTTTTAATAATTTGTCTATTGAATTAGATCAAAATTACGTAGTTAAGGATTATGAAGACATAATATATCTTCAACTATTTCAAACTAGCACTTATTATTTTTATGCGCGTGAGTATAAAAAAGCACTTGCTTTATTATCTTATTTAATTGAAATAAATCCAGATAATAGGGATTATTATCTTTATAAAAAAATTTCATTTTTAGCAGAATTAAATCCAAGTAAAGAAATACTAAAATTAATTAAAAATTTTACCCCATCTGACAAAAATTTTAATTTTTTTAAAAACTACCTTTATATCTCAACATCATTTGAATTAGACACTGATATGAGTGACTTAGTGTATTTTATAAATAATAGCGATCATCAAACTGATTGGATAAATATAGAGTTATCATTTCTTGTTGCGATGGAAATGTACTTTTTAAATGATAATAGTGGTGCTTTAGAGTTTATAAACGATTGTTGCATGAGCACTATAGAGAATTCTGATGATGCAATTCATCTTTTTAAATATGGTATTTTGTTAGAGAGAAATAATGAAATTAAAAAAGCTGAAGAAATTATCCAAAAAAGTATTGATATATCTAAAAGTTCATATCCTTACATATTAAATTATCTTGCATATTTATGGGTTGAGAATGATAGAAAATTAGATCTTGCAGAAAGTATGCTTCAAAAGGCAGTAAAAGACTCAAATTATAATGATGGGGCTATACTTGATAGTTTGGGATGGCTTTATTTTAAGAAAGATAACTTAGATTTGGCAGAAAAATGGATTTATGATGCTTATCAACTTGAACCCTCAGAGCCAGAAATAATAGATCATTTATCTCAAATATATTATGAATTAGGCAGATACAAAGAATCAAAATTTTTAGATAATAAAATTATACTATTTCATAAAGATTATTTTAAATACGAGGAAGTTTTAGGCAGAAATGAAAATAAATAAATTAACAAGCTATGCTAAAATAAATCTTGATTTAAAAATTAAATATTATGACAAAATTATCAAAAAACATAAGATTTCTTCTAAAGTCGTTCTTTTAAAATTAAATGATTTAATTAAGGTATCTTATTCTACAAAGTTACAAATTACTTATTACGATCAAAATAAAAAAATAATCAAATTGAAAAATGATATTATAAAAAAATCAATTCTATTTTTTGATAGAAAATACAAAACTAAAACAAAATTGAAATTTTTAGTTTACAAAAAAATACCAGTTGGTTATGGATTAGGAGGCGGATCCTCAAATGCAGCCTCAATTTTAAAATTTCTATATAAATATCATCAAATTACTTCAAAAAACTTTGAAAAAGATGCACCTTTAATTGGTTCAGATGTAATTATTTTTAAAGATAAATATCCAAAAATAATTGATGGATTAAGTCAGTATAAATACCTCAATGCAAAAAAATATTATTGGAGGAAAGTTTACCTAATTTTTCCTTCACAAAAAAATTTAACTAAAAAAATTTATAATTATTTTAAAAACCATAATATGGGAGCAAAAAAACAACTAATATCTCAAAATAACTTAACTAGTTCATCCATGTTGCTAAATAAAGAGTTTAAAGAATTATTTATGTTCCTTTTGGATTATAGGAAAGATTTCTTAAAATTTGGTATGAGTGGTAGTGGATCTTCAATTTTTGTATCTTTCAAGAAAATCGCAAAAGAAAGGTGGATTTTTAGGGAGATTAATAAATTTTATCCTTCAGTTAGAATTGAAAAATCCTCTTATTTCGGATAAGTTCTTTAAATCCTGATGGGGCGTAGCCAAGCGGTAAGGCACCGGTTTTTGGTATCGGCATGCGTAGGTTCGAATCCTACCGCCCCAGCCATATCTAAGCTATAAATTGAAATAATATGAAACAACTTTTATTTTCACTTAAAGAGGGATCAGTTAGTTATCATAAAAAAGAAATTTTAAAGGAACTTGATATAAATATTCATCGAAAAGATTTTATTGCGCTTGTTGGTAAAAATGGGGCAGGGAAATCAACCCTAATGAATGTCATATCAGGTCAACATGATATTGATGCTGGTGAAAAATGGAGTATTGATAATTTTGCTGTAAATTATTTCAACCAAAATTTTGTATTAAATGATGATAATAACACCGTTGAGCAAGAAATTTTATCTGTAATCAAAAATCAAGATAATAATTATGAGATAGATATATTTTGCAATAATTTAAGTATTGATAAAAACAGTTTAATTAAACATTTATCTGGGGGGCAAAAAAGGAGAGTAGGGCTAATCAAAAATTTAATCAAACCATCTGATCTTTTGCTATTAGATGAACCAACTAATCATTTAGACTTGGACACAATTGTTTGGCTAGAAAATTATTTGAAAAAACTAGATTGTGCAATTTTATGTGTAAGTCATGATAGACAATTTCTAAAAAACTTTACAAATAAAATATTATGGATAGATCGATCTAAAATAAAAATAAACTACAAAGGTTATAGTGATTTTGATAATTGGTCTGAGACTCTTTTATCACAAGAAGAGAGAGAATTACAAAATAGGAAGCAATTTGTCAATTTAGAGGTGAATTGGGCTAATAAAGGAGTTAAAGCAAGAGTTAAAAGAAATACCAGAAGGTTAGAACAAGCTAAAGACTTAAAGGAAAATTTAGACAAAGATATTAGCGAATTTAAAAAAGCTACAAAAAAGATTGAAATTAATCAAATTTATGAGAATTCAAAGAATTTTAAAAATGTTGCAGAGTTTCACAATGCAGAATTTTACTATGAAGAAGATAATAAAAATTTTATTTTAAAAAACTTTAATTTAAAAATAAGCAAAAAAGATAGAATTGGTCTTTTGGGAGGTAATGGATCTGGAAAAACAACTTTTTTAAAAATTTTACTTAATGAACTGAATTTAAAATCGGGAACTTTAAAATTAAGAAAAGAGTTAGAGTTTTCCTATTTTGATCAATTAAGAAATGATTTAAAAGATAATTTACCAATAAAGAAGGTCTTAGTCCCCTCTGGTGGCGATTACTTAAAAACGCAGGGTAAAGAGAGACATGTATGCAGTTATTTAAAAGATTTCCATTTTGATCCATCTAAAGCAAATGATCCTGTCGGGAGTTTATCTGGTGGAATGAAAAATCGACTACTTTTATCAAAAGTCTTATCAAATCCTAAAAGTGGCTTAATCTTAGATGAGCCTACTAATGACCTTGATATTGATACTTTAGATTTAGTAGAGTCTATACTTTCTAATTACAACGGGACTCTCGTAGTTGTCTCACACAATAGAGATTTTTTAGACAAATTAGTAAATAAAATATTATTTTTTAAAGGAAATGGTGATGTTTTGTTATTTAATGGTGGCTATCATGACTTCTTAAAAAACAAAGATCTTCTTGAAAATGATACTAATAACTATTCTCAAAATGAAAATAAATCTGAAAAGAAAAATTTAAATTTAAAAAATTTACATAAAAAAAAGTTAACCTTTAAATTACAATATGAGCTTAATAATTTACCCAAGCAAATAGACCTTTTGAAAGAAGAAATTGTTCATTTTGAAAAAATCATAGAGGCACCAGATCTTTATAAAAAGGACTATGAGTTATTTATTAGCACAACTAAAAAATTAGGCTCTCTCCAAATAGAATTGGAAAATAAAGAGCAAAGATGGCTAGAACTCATGGAATTAAATTAGAAGATGAATTTAAAAAAAAAAGTTGAAGAAATCTCTAATATTTCTCATTTTGATGAAATCTGCAGTATGCTTCCATTTGAAAAAAAGGATATTTATCTTATTGGAGGAGCTACTAGGTCTTTATTATCGGATAATCACGAAAACAAAGATATTGATGTAGTTATTCCAGAATTAGATGATCGAACGGTCGATAAAATTTTAGATAAATATGATAGTGCAAAATATTATCAAGCTTATAAAAGTATATCGTTCGAATTAGGTGATTTTGAGTTCCAGATAAATTCATTTAGAAAAGATGTAGCCCCATCTGGAAGACATTCAAAAATTGCTAATGCCTTGAGTATTAAAGAGGACTCTTTAAGAAGAGATTTTACATTTAATAGCATATACATAAATTTAATCGGGGAGGTGTTCGATTTTTATTCAGGTGTTGAGCATTTTAAAAATAACTACTTGAAGTTTATTTTTGACCCAATTGTACAAATTCAAAAAGATTATCTAAGGGCAATAAGATATATCAGGTTTCTTTCATTATTTGAAAATACAAAAACCTTTCCAGCTGATTTGGAAGCTATAATGTTACTCTCAAAAAACATTACAGATTTTGTAAAAGAGAAAAAAATATCACAAGAGCTTAATAAGATCTACAAGATGCCATTTCCAAAAAATACCATTACTTTTTTAAAAGCGAATAATGAGCTGAGGCAATTTTTAGATTTTTTATCTTAAAAATCAGCTTTAATTGATGAAACGACAATTGCAACAGAGGTAGCAAGATTTAATGACCTTGTTTTGCTGCTTATCGGTATCGTTATTTTGTTATTGACAGTATTATGAATTGTTTCTGGCACACCTGCTGTTTCTTTTCCAAATAAAATAATATCATTATCTTCAAACTTAAACTCATAAAGATTATTGTCGGTTTTAGTAGTGGCTAAGATTATTCTGTTGTTATTCTTTTTTGAATATAAATAAAAATTATCCCAATTTTCATGATTTACAATTTCACAATGGTCTATGTAATCCATCACAGCGCCTTTAAATCTTTTATCTGTCATGGAGAAAGGCAAAGGTTTGATTATGTGAAGGGGAAACTCTAAACAAGCAGCGGTTCTGATAATCACACCTAGATTTTGAGGCATATCAGGCTGATAGAGACAAATTGCAAATTTATGCGTCATGATGACTACTACTTATGCTACATCTTACTAATAAAATCTACTTAGATTTAAACCCAAATGTCAGATAGTAAAAAACCAAGAAGAGATTTTATTAAATTATCAGCAATGACCCTAGGAGGGGTTGGGGCTGCTAGTTTGCTTATTCCTTTTATATCAAGCATGAATCCAGGCAAAGATACTCTAGCCTTGGCATCAACTGAAATAGATTTATCTCCCTTGGAAGAGGGCCAGAGTTTGACAGTAATATGGAGAGGTAAACCTGTTTTTATAAAGCATCGAACAAAAAGTGAAATTGACAGTGCTAGAAATATTTCTTTAGAGGAACTACCAGATGCAGAGGAGGACTCTGCTAGAGTTCAAAAAGATAATTGGTTAGTTGTATTAGGTGTTTGTACTCATTTAGGTTGTGTACCTCTTGGACAAAAAGCTTCGGATACAAAAGGAGACTATGGCGGATGGTTTTGCCCTTGTCATGGTTCTCATTATGACACTTCTGGCAGGATAAGAAAAGGCCCAGCTCCGACCAACTTACCTGTTCCCCCTTACGTTTTTTTAACTGATAACAGAATAAAGATAGGATAATTTAATGAGTTCAAATGAATTACAAGGTTACAAAAAAACACTAAATTCACCATACACTGGTATAAAAGGTTGGATTGACTCTAGACTTCCTCTTATAAGAATGATGGAAGCAGAATACTTAAAGTTTCCCGTCCCTAAATCACTCAATTACTTTTGGTCATTTGGTGGTATAGCTATGTTTTGTCTTATAGGACTAATTTTAACTGGAATTTTTCTAGGGTTTCATTATAAGCCTTCAGCCGATGATGCCTTTGACTCTGTTGAAAGGATCATGAGAGACGTTAGTTTTGGTTGGTTAATTAGATATTTACATGCCAACTTAGTGTCTTTTTTCTTTATAGCTACTTTTATTCACATTTTTAGAGCTTTATATTTTGGATCATACAAAGCACCCAGAGAGTTAGTCTACATTTTTGGTTTGACTATGTTTATGCTGATGATGGCAACTGCATTTCTAGGATATACACTCCCATGGGGTCAGATGTCTTATTGGGGAGCAACAGTTATAACAAATCTCTTCTCAGCTATTCCTGTTGTAGGAGATGCGATACTTACATTACTTCTTGGTGACTTCACTGTTGGTGACTCAGCTGTTAATCGTTTTTATGTACTTCATTGGCTATTAGCTTTTGCAATTGTCGGTTTAGTAGTCTTTCACGTAATTACACTGCATATGACTGGTTCTAATAATCCGACTGGCACAGAGCCTCAAAGCTGGGATGAAACAGTGAGTTTTCATCCATACGTAACTATTAAAGATCTAAATGCTACAATATTTTTCTTTATCATTTTGGCATTTATTCTCTTTTATTACCCAAATATTTTAGGCCACTCCGATAATTACATCAAAGCTAACCCTATGGTAACTCCTGCACATATTGTGCCTGAGTGGTACTTTCTACCTTTCTATGCAATACTTAGAGCTATTCCAGATAAACTAGGCGGTGTGATAGCTATGTTTAGCTCCATTCTAGCATTAGGCTTATTACCATGGCTGGACACATCTAAAGTTAGATCATGTTTATTTAGACCTATCTGGAGATACTGTGTTCTCTTGTTTGCTGTAAACTTTTTGGTTCTTATGTATGTTGGAGGTAAGCCTGCTGAAGGTCTTTATGTACTTATCTCAAGGATTGGAACTGCATATTGGTTTTTGTTTATATTTGTTTTAGCTCCACTTGTAGGATTTTTAGAAACACCACGACAACCTCTAACTATCACAAATTATTTGCAAAGCAAAAAAGCCTAATATGAGAAAAGCTCTACTGGCCATTTTTTTACTTTTTAGTTTCAATTTGTATGGTGCTGGAGCTAAAATTGATATTCCAAAATATGATTGGTCTTGGAAAGGTTTTTTCGGTACATATGATCGTGCCTCAGCTCAAAGAGGTTTAAAAGTTTATAGAGAAGTTTGCGCTGGATGCCATTCCATGAATTATTTGTCTTATAGAAATTTAGCGGACCTTGGTTTTAGTGAAGATCATATAAAAGCTATTGCAGCCGAACACTTAGTTTTAGATGGACCAAATGATGAAGGAGAAATGTTTGAAAGAGACGGAATTCCCTCAGATCAGTTTGTTAACCCATATCTTAATGAAAATGCTGCTAGAGCTGCCAATAACGGAGCTTACCCACCTGATTTATCTTTAATAGTTAAAGCCAGACCTAAAGGTGCTGATTACATTAAAGCATTGTTGCTTGGATATGTTGATCCACCAGAGAATATGAAAGTTCCAAAAGGTCAACACTATAATAAATTTATGGCAGGTAATCTAATTGCCATGACATCTCCTTTGTCTGATGGTCTTGTTGATTATGATGATGGAACTGAAAGCACAATGGATCAAATGACAACAGATGTTACAACTTTTTTAGCTTGGGCAGCTGAGCCTAGCTTAGAGGACCGAAAGAGAATGGGTTTAAAAGTGATATTATTTTTATTGGTATTGTTCGTTTTAGCCTATATTTCTAAACAACAAATTTGGAGAAATATTAAACATTAAATAAGAAGTGGATAATATCGCCATCTTTGACTACATATTCTTTTCCCTCCAATCTTAACTTTCCTTTTTCTTTAGCGCCACTTTCTCCCTTGTATTCAATATAATCTTCATATGAAATTGTCTCAGCTCTAATAAAACCTTTTTCCATATCACTATGAATTTCTCCAGCAGCATTGGGCGCTAACGTACCTCTAATAATCGTCCATGCTCTAAGCTCTTTCTCACCAGCAGTAAAAAAATTTATATAATTTAAAAGTTCATAACCTTTTTTAATAACTCTTTTAAGACCGGTTTCTTTAAGGCCTATACTATCAAGAAACATTTTTTTTTCTTCATGATCGTTTATTTGTGAAATTTCAGACTCAATTTTAGCACTTACAATCAATGTCTCTGAGTCATTCAATTTAGAATATTCCTCAATAGTTTTAGTGTATGCATTTCCGCTTACAGATGAATTTTCATCAACATTACAAACATATACAACAGGTTTAATAGATATAAGTTGAAAAATATGCAAATATTCAATCTCATCTTTATTTAAATTGCTCAAAATTCCTTTTTCTTTAGAAATAAGATCTATTGCTTTTTCAATTATCAATATCTTTTTTTTATCATCATCTGTTTTTTGAGTTTTTTTTAGTTTCTGATAATTTTTTTCCAAGATCTCTAGATCAGATAAAGCTAATTCAGCATTAATTATTTTTATATCTTCGAGAGGATTAATTCTATTTTCAACGTGTTGTATATCATCATCTTCAAAACATCTCACAATATGAAATAACGCATTAACTGAGCGTATATGAGATAAAAAAGCATTCCCAAGACCCTCACCTTTGGAGGCTCCTTTTACAAGACCTGCAATATCAACTATTTCAAAAGCTGCAGGAATTATTTTTTGTGGGTTGCATATTGCAGCAATTTTTTGAATTCTATCATCTGGCACTCTTACTAAAGAGCTATTTGGGTCAATTGTTGCAAAAGGATAATTGGCTGCTAAAGCTTGCTCATTTTCACATAAAGCATTAAATAAAGTAGATTTTCCAACATTTGGCAGGCCAATGATTCCGCACTTCATTTAAATGCCTAGATTAGATAAATGTTTCGATACAAATATCTGAGATAAGTTTAAGTATATAACTTCAAATAATAAGATGAGCTGTTTCTTTTCTTCTGTATTAAAGTTACCCAGTACATGTTTTGTCACCTTATCTTTAACACCAGGATGACCAATTCCAATTCTGAGCTTCCAATAGTTATCTCCAATTTTACTACTGATACTTCTTAGCCCATTATGACCAGCGTTTCCTCCCGCAAATTTAATTTTTATCTCCCCTAAATCCAAATCTAGTTCGTCATATAGAACAAATATTTCATCTAACTTACTGAGTTTATTTGTTTTGAGGCTCAGTATACCGTTTCCGGACTCATTCATATAACTTTCAGATAAAGCGATTTGACATTTTTGGCCATCAAGTAGGAAAGAATTAGAAAGTTTAAAGTTATTAAACTTTTTTAGTTTGAGTTCTAATTTATCGACTAGAAATTCTCCAAGTAATAGTCCAGCGTTATGCCTATTATTTTTATGTTTAACTGTTGGATTGCCTAGGCAATATAAAGTAAGCATATAGATAGACTATATTATTCGGCTGCTTTTTCTTCTTCTTTCTTATCTTCGGTTTTTTCTGCTGTTTCTTCAGTTGTCTCTTCGGTTTCTTCTGGTTCTGGTTCTTTTTCAACCTTTGGAGCCTGAACCGTAGCTAGCATAAAATCTCTACCTTGAATAGTGGGCTTCATTCCCTCACTTAAAGTCACAGAACTTAATCTGATATCATCACCAATTTCCTTACCCTCAAGAGAGATAATAAATTTTTCTGGTATATTATTAGCAAGACAAGACAACTCGATTTCTCTTCGAACAACGTTTAAGATACCACCTTGTTTTAATCCAGGAGATAACTCTTGGTTGGTAAATTCAACAGGGACTGATATTACTATTCTTGTTTTTTCATCCACTCTTTGAAAATCTACATGAATAGGGTTATGTTTAACTTTATGTCTTTGAACACTTTTGACAATTACTGCTTCTTTTTTATCACCAAATTCGACTTCAAATATTTTTGAGTAGAAGCCACCCTCATCAAATCTTTTTTTAAGCTGAATAGTGTCGACTGCTACCATTACAGGGTCAGTCTTACCACCATAAATAATAGAGGGTATCAAACCTTCTTTTAAATATGGATTAGTATTTCCTTTTTTTCGCTCTTTAGCTGGGATATTTCCACTGATTTTCATAGGCTGAGTTTATACAACAAAATCCTAGATTAATCAAACAGAGAAGATATAGAAGTTTCGTTATTAATACGCTTAATAGCTTCACCAAAAAGTGGAGCTACAGATAAATACCTCATTGATGAGGGCACTTCAAAAGTGGGTTTAATTGTATTTGTACAAACCATTTCCTCTAAAACTGAATTATTTATGTTGTCTAAAGCCTTTCCAGAGTAAACACCATGAGAACAATATCCATAAACCTCTGTGGCACCATTCTCTTTAAGAGCTTTAGCCGCATTGCAAATTGTTCCTCCTGAGTCAACCAAATCGTCAACAATTATACATTTTTTTCCATCAACCGAGCCTATGACATTCATAGCATTAGACACACCTGGAGCGTCTCTACGTTTATCAATTATAGCTAAATCAGCGTCGAGTTTTTTTGCAAATGCTCTAGCTCTTAAAACACCTCCGACGTCTGGAGAGACAAATACAAGATTTTCATCCCTTTTATTTGATTTAATGTCACTCATGAACATATTAGTTGCATATAAGTTGTCTAAGGGGATATCAAAAAAACCTTGAATTTGACCTGCGTGTAGATCCATTGTTAAAACTCTATTTGCACCAGCTGTGGTAATTAGATTGGCTACTAATTTTGCTGATATAGGAGTTCTTGGTCCAGTTTTTCTATCCTGTCTTGCATAACCAAAATATGGCAAAACAGCAGTGATTCTTTTTGCAGACCCACGTTTTAGAGCATCAATTGCTACCAATAATTCCATTAAATTGTCATTGGCAGGGAAAGAAGTTGATTGAACTAAAAAAACATCTTCTCCTCGAACGTTTTCACCAATTTCAACAAATATCTCTTTATCAGAAAACCTTGTCATAGTTGTTTCAGATAATTGAATTTTTAGATATTCTGAAATCTCTTTAGATAACTCAATGTTACTATTTCCAGAAATAATTTTCATTAGTTAGCTTGGTTATATAGTAAAATGTATATCCATACAAAGTTAAATTATAGATACCAAGCTTAAATTTCTCCCATAATCTCTGTATTTGAGATGAATACTTCTTCGATAACTAAAATATTTTAAGTTTTTAAAAGTATCTATTTTGGAGTCTACAATTTCAGAAATACCAAAAGCATTCAATTTACGTTTAGCAAGTTTAGGAAGGTCAAAATAATATTTATCATCTTTTTTAGTCCATAAACCTTTATCTTTAAATTTCATATCATTTATGAATTCTCGAGATACCTCGTAAGAGTTCTTTCTTATACAAGGTCCTATAAAAGCCCTAATATTTGACTTTGTGGAGCCAATTTGAAGCATTTTATTTATGGTATTTTCGATGATATCTCTTTTTAAACCTCTCCATCCTGCATGGCAAATTCCTATGACTTTATTTTGGTAATCAATAAATATTATTGGCAAACAATCAGCTGTCGTAATACCGAGAATAAATTTATCATCTCGTGTCACAACACCATCACAATTGTAAACAGATTTATTTTTTCTGACTATCAGACATTTGCTTGAATGTGATTGGTTAGGAATAATTAATACTTTTTTTTCTTTAGATATGAGATTTTTAGCAATTTCAATATTTTCTTTTACATTATTTTTATTATCTCTAGACTTTAATCCGCAATTAAGAGAATTATAAATTCCCTTTGATTTTCCATTTTTATTATTAAAAAACTTAAATTTTACTGATTGTTCCATCTTTTTTAAAAGAGAGATTCAAAAATACCTGACCCATATCATTAAATTTTTCTCCACTAATTAACTCAATAATTTCTCTAATATTCTTGTTACTTGATTTTAGGTATTCGTTTGGGAGATTATTACAAATTAAATCTTTTTGGTTTATAATTTGTGGATTTTTACTAATAAAAAAATCCTTTAATAACTCGAAATTAACCCCGAAAGAATAATCTACATTTTCAAATTCATCAAATAAGTCTAATTTTTTATGGCTCGATAATAATCTAAGAGTACTTTTTAATGGTAATTTCGTGTAGCCATAATCAGTTGTAGTAAAAAAATAATTTTTGCAATTTAAGTTTTGAATATCACTTAGTATATTCAAAATTAAATTTGAATGCTCAAGTATATCATTATTTTTAAATTTGTATTTTGAATAGCGATCTATTAATTCTCCAGACATCGCAACACTATCTTGAATTAAAAAATATCTATTATTTTCTCTTGATATTTTTATTTCATTAAAATTACCATTATTAAATATAAATTGCTTAGACCCAATGGCGTCAAAAAATTCGTTAGAGTAAATAAAAACAGTATCGTCGTTATCTATTTCATAATCATAGATATTTTCTATAAAATTAAATTCTACATCTGATCTTTCAAAAATTTTTCCTTTAAAATAATCACTTCTTTCTAATAAAGTAATGTTATTAACATTGATATTCTTTGATTTAAGATAATGATAAATATCTAATGTAAGTATCCCATTACCAGGACCTAACTCCAATAAATTTACATTTTTAACCTTTGGAAATTCTTTTAAAAACTGATTAGTAAGGGCCATGCTAAATAAAGAGGATATTTCAGGAGATGTCATAAACTGACCATCTTTGCCAATTTTTTCAATATTTGGTTTATTATAGAAACCTGAGTCTTTATCAAAATTAGAGATTTCTACAAAATCTTGAATATTAATTGAACCAACTGATTTAATGATGGTATCTATTTTTGTTTGTATTGACATAAATATAGAAAATAAAAACCAAGTATTACAATTGGAATTGATAATATTTGACCCTGAGATAATAAATTAAACTTTAAGCCTACTTGAATGTCAGGCATTCTAAAATTTTCAATTATAATTCTAGATAATCCATAATTAATTAAAAAGAAAGATGTTATAATCCCATTTTTTACTTTAAATTTATAATAGAATAATAGTAGTAAAATAGCTGGTATTAAACCTTCAAATATTGCTTCATATATTTGGGATATATGTCTATAAAAATCCTCATTTGGGTAACGAACGCTTAAAAAAAATTCTGTTGGCTTTCCTACTAATTCTTTATTTAGAAAATTAGAAATTCTACCTAAAAAAATTCCAAATGGAGCAGTTATGCTTAAAAGATCAGAAAGTTTAAAAATAGAAATACTTTTTTTCATTGAAAATATAATAGTTGTTAAGATAATACCAATTAAAGCTCCGTGAAATGACATACCACCCTGCCAAACCTTTAAAATTTCAAATGGGTTTTGAATGTAAAAATTTAAATTATAAAAAATTGCGTAGCCTAATCTTCCACCAATTATGACAGAAATAAATAAATAAAAAAACAAGTCTTCAAGTTTTTTTTTATCCAAACTAAATTGTTTTAAATTATTAAATGCAAAAAAATAAAAGTAAATAAATCCAAGAATATAAGATATGCTGTACCACCTTATGGTTAAACCGAACAGCTCAAAAGCTACTGGCGATAAAAAACTAGGATATTCAAACACTGTAAAAACTAATAATACAACTTACGTGTCACACAAAGATAAACTTTATCTTAAGTTATCAAAAATACTTTATAATTCAGTTGAAGTTGCCCAAATTTTTAACGATTTCAAATCAGATTTTAAAAAATTAAAGAAATATTTAATCAACAGAAAAGATTAAATTTAACCATTATTAAGTAATTTAATACTATATATAGTATTTACTAAGATAAGTAATGTGATACATATTGTGTATGTCTCAAAAAAACATTGATTCTAGCCCCATTTCTATTCTCGAAGATATTTTCAATGTTAAACAGTTATCTAAAAACAACGTAAACAACGATATTTCCCTTTTAACGGAGATCCATGAGCATAAAGTAATAATGGACTTTCAATGGATTGATGATTTAAAAGTTCTCATATCATCATTTAGCATTGATAATTATGAATATAGTTTTCTTACCAATCATATGAGTAAAATTAACAATAATCTGGTTATTGGTACACTTAAACAAAATAATAATAATAAAATTATTTATAGACATAGTCTTCCAATTTCAGGAAAAGTAACCACAGAAGACATTAGAAGTTATTTAGAAAATATTTTATCTGAATTTAATCACCTTGTTTCCGTGTTACTAAAAGGCGATAAAATTGTTGAGACTACTCAAATTTTAATTAATCAAAAAATTGTCGGCCACGCTTAAGCCAAAAGTACTTTTTATAGGTTTTGGACACCTCGCTAAATCCTTACTATCAAAAAAACTACTTAACTCTGTGAACATTCACGCATTAAATTCGAAAGGTGTAATAAAAAATATTAATTTAAAAAAAAGAATATTAAATTTCAATAATGACTACAATTATATATTTTTTCTTATTCGACCAAAAACATTCCTAACTTTTGGAAGTCAATTTCAGAAATATCTTTCAAAAGAAACCTTGGTAATTTCTTGTATGGCTGGTATTAAATTATCAACGATTGAAAAAACCTTAAAATCAAAAAAAATTATAAGAATTATGCCAAATGTAATGGCTTTAAATTATAAATCTCAAACTCATATTTATATGAAAAATAAAAATTTATTTGATAGTAAACTAAAAAAAATATTATCCACTTTCGGAACAATTATTAATGTTAGAAATGAAGATCAAATTAATTTTGCTACATCAGTTTTCGGTAGTGGACCAGCATTTATTGCATATATAGTAAATATTTTCGTTAAAGCATCCAAAAAACTTGCTAAGCCCTATCATATGAATGAAAAAGAAGTAATAGAATTATTCAAAAATGTATTAGAAACTAATTATTCATCTAAAATGTTAGATGATTTTGTAAGATCTATTTCTAGTAAGAAAGGAACTACAGAAGCTGGAGTTAATTACATTAAATCACAAAATATAGAGAAAATAATATATACTACACTTCAAAGGGCTTACCAAAGATCTAAGGAAATAGATAGTGAGAAAAAAAACACAAAATCTTAATAAAACGAATTTAAAAAAACTTAATAGCATGGCTCATTTAAAGAGCTTTCCCTCTAAAATTAAATCAATTAGTTCAGATTACCAAGACCTCAATATTTTTATTAAAGACTTTGAAAATTTTATTTCGACTGAATTAAAAGTTCCTTCTAAAGACCTTTCCACACAAGACAAAATTTTTGAAGGTGTCATTAATAGATTAGATTTTCTGAATGATTATAAAAATATATCACTAAGAATTTATTTGGAGTCACAGAAAAAACCAAAATATTTTTTAAATTTGTCAAAAAATATTAATAATTATTTTAATTTATTTCTTAATTCTCAAGTTGAAAAAATAATAAGTAACATTATTTACATATATGCTTTTAATGTTTGGATTGAAGATAATAATAGTATGGATAAAACTATGGCTTCTATAGGGAATGCATTCGATAATATTAATAAAGTAAAGTCATTTATTAAAAAAGGATGATTAATTTTTCTGACTTTGAAAAAGTCGATATCAGAGTTGGAACAGTGATCGAAGCAAAACTGAACAAAAAAACTAGTTATCCCAGCTTATATGTACTTATAGATTTTGGCGAAAAGATTGGTCAAAAAAAAACATCAGCGCAGCTTACTAAACACTATCTCCCAGAGGAATTAATTGGTAAGCAAGTAGCTGCAGTTATAAACTTTCCACCAAAGCAAATAGGAAAAATGATTTCTGAGGTGCTGGTCCTGGGTTTTCCTGATGATGAAAATAATCCGGTATTAGTAATGCCCTCAATTAAAATCCCAAATGGTGGTAAACTTTTTTAAACCTAAATTTGTAATATAACAGTTACTTTTAAGCCACCATGTGAGGATTTTTTGAAATTTAACTCCCCATTATTTAATTTTATCAGTTTTTGAACAATAGATAGACCTAATCCAGTACCTTGATTTAATTGATCAGAGCCTTTAACAAAAGGCCTTATCAATTGTTCTTGTGATAAATTTGTACCTGGACCATTATCCTCAATCTCTATTTTCCAAGTATTATTTAATATATTTGAACTTATAAAAATCTTTTCTGCAAATTTATCGGCATTGTCTAGTATGTTCATTATAGCCCTATTTATTTGATTTTTTCTGATAAATATTTGATTTGAACTATTATTTAAAATTTGAAGTTTAGGATAATTTTGAGTCAAGTTGGATATAAAATCAGAAGTATTAATCTCATCTAAATTTTCATTTTTTTCATTTTTAATAAAGTCTAGATAATGATTAAGCATGATATTCATTTCTGAAATATTTTGAGAAATTGATTTTTTTAATGTTTCGTTATTAATTTCCTCAATCATTAGATTTATTCTCGTTAGTGGTGTCTTCAAATCATGGCTAATACCAGCCAACATATTTCTTTGATTATCGAGAGTGCTGTTTATGTTGTTATGCATATTATTGAAGTCTTTAATTAAACCTCGTACTTCTGATGATCCAGTTGGTTTTAAATTTGGGGTTTCAATTCCCCTTCCAAAACTTCTTGTGATAATTCCAAGTCTTTTTAATGGTTGTATTTGTTTTTTTATAAATAAATATGAAATTAAAGATAAAATAATACTTACAGCAATTGTCCATAGAAAAAATCCACTAACGGTTTTAGTTTCTACTCTTTTCTTTGGAATTAAGTAGAAATAATCTAACTTTTTTTCATCAAAAAACACAAAGTATGTATGATTTTGTAAAACTTTAAAATTTCCAGATATTTGGCCAAGCGAATATTTCATTCGTTTTTTAAATATCCAATTTGAAACTTCTTCTGCCTCGTTAATATTGAAATTATCAGTTCTTATAATTTGTAAGGTATTTGCATAATTATTAAGAGAAGATGAGTCTTTATGCATTTCTAAAATTTTAATTTCGTTAGAAATTGATTGAGCACTCCTTTTTAATACTAAATCCCAGTGTAATTCGAAAAATATTACAATTCCTACTATCTGAACTAATACAATAGGTATTGTTATTAGATAAACAGATCTTGCTAAAAGGCTTTCTGAAAAATTATTCCATTTAAACATTAAATGAAAATTTTATATCCTTTTCCATGAACCGATCTAATTATATCTTCTAGATCACATTCTTTTTTTAGTTTTAATCTTAATCTAGAAATTTGCATATCACCACTTCTTGACAAATAATCTAGTCCTAGTTCCGTATTTAATAAGTCTCTGGTTAAATATTGATGTGAATTATTAATTAAAAGTTTTAAGATTTTAACCTCATTACTTGAAAGATTTATATTTTGTTTTTTAAAAAGTAATTGTTCTTTTTTTAAATCAAATTCAGTATTATTTCCAAAATTGATCACGTCAAGCGATTGTTTTTTTAAAATATTTTTTTCTATCTTTAGCAATAATTCTCTTGAATCAAAAGGTTTACCTATATAGTCATCAGCACCTAGTTCTAATCCAGTAACTCTGTCATCAACATTACTTAAAGCGGAGAGAAAAATGACTGGTGTATTGACTCTATTTTTAATTGTATTTTCATAAAAATCTAAACCAGTGCTATCAGGAAGCATGACATCTAAAATTATTAGATCAAATAAAAATATTTTTACTAATTTTTTTGCCTCTTCTATGTTTACAGCTTTTGATACAACATAATCATTATTAACTAATAATTTTTCAATAAGAGCTTGAAGTGTCTCATCATCTTCAACTAAAAGTATGTGCTTATCATTCATTATAAAGATTCAATTATATTAATGAAACCAGACATATTTTTAGGATCAGTTTTTTTAAAGATCTTTATAATTTTTTCATTTATTCTATCAGTTGTTTTTTGAATTAATTCCTCACCATTCTGAGTAATTAATAGTTTTTTTTCATCTAACATTAATATATTTTTCATCTGTAAGTCTTTTAATATTAAATTTAAATTTTGTTTTTTTAAAAAAACTTTATTTGCTATATCAATTTTTCTCTTAAATCCTTTTTTAATCTCTAAAATGACTATCAATTCATTAAATGTTAAATTATTTAATTCACAACAAATTTGAATTTCTTTTTGAAGGGATTTATAAGATCTATGTAAACCTAAAATTATTTCCAGAATATTTTCTTTTTTAAAATATAAAGTATCGGCAAAACTTAAATTCATATGATATAAATATAATTATATTGTGAATTTTAATAAATAATATTACATTATTTCGAATTATGGAAATTATTCCCTTTGATAAAAGAATTGGTTTTATTTGGTATAACGGTGAGTTCGTTGAATGGCAAAATGCTACCACTCACGTATTAAATCATGGACTTCATTATGGTAGTTGCGTTTTTGAGGGGCTCAGGGTTTATGGGGAAAAAATTTATGAATTAGAAAAACATACAGATAGATTATTTTTTTCTGCTCAAAGAATGGGTATAGAAGTGCCATATTCAAAAGATGAAATAAATAATGCTCAAGAAGCGACAATAAAAAAAATGAACATAAAATATGGTTATGTTCGCCCAGTGATATGGAGAGGAAGTGAAATGATGGCTATCTCTGCGCAGAAAAATAAAATAAATGTAGCTGTTGCTACATGGGAATGGCCTAGTTATTTCACTAAAGAAGACCGATTAAAAGGTATATCTCTTCAAACAGCAGTGTGGAAAAGACCGCCCCCGGATTGCATACCGACTGACACTAAAGCTGCTGGCCTATATATGATTTGTACTCTAAGTAAGCATGAGGCTGAAAAAAACGGTTTCACAGATGCTTTGATGCTTGACTATAAAGGCAGAGTAAGCGAGTCCACTGGATCAAATATTTTTTTAGTAATTAATGGAGAAATTCATACTCCCGTGCCTGATTGTTTTCTAAATGGAATTACACGTCAGGCTGTCATTGAAATTGCTAAAAATGAGGGTATCAAAGTTATCGAAAGAGATATATATCCAGAAGAAATAAAAAATGCCGAGGAAATATTCCTAACAGGCTCTGCTGTAGAAGTAACCCCAGTAGGAAAAATAGATAATCAAACTTTTAAAGTTGGAGATATTACAGCTAAGATTTCAAGTTTGTATATGAAAGAGGTAGACCCTAACTACAAAGATAATTAATTAATAATATCTTTCCATTTTAACATTTTTACGTTATCTAAGTTTTTTTGTAATACCGTTTCTTTTTCATCATTATCTAATAAATGAAATTTCCAAAAAGCTACATCTACCTTTAAGCTGTCAATTACAAACTCACAAGCTTTTATAGCGTTTGCACGATGAGAGGAAGCAGTAATTACTAAGACAATTTTTTCTCCTAAATCTAATTTTCCTATTCGGTGAATTATTAAACATTCATTTAGTTTCCAATTATTTAATGCTTTGCTCCTAATTTTTTTTAGCTGAACTAATGCTAATTCTTCATAACACTCTAAATAAATTCCTTTAATTTTCTTATTTGATGAGCTTAAATCAGATCTAACTGTCCCTAAGAAAAAACTGTACGCACCATTTGTATCGGATGAAACATTTTTTAACTCTGTTTCTAAATCAAAACTTTCATTAGTAATTTTAATCATTATCCACCTGTAACGGGAGGTAAAAAAGCCAATATGTCACCATTATTTAGTGTTTGATTTTCATCATCTATTTCCTTCAAGTTTAAAAAAAATTTCACACTCTTATCCTCAAATATTTCTTGATATATAGCGTCTTTTGAAATGAGATTATTTTTCAATTCTTTAAAACTTATAGTTTGATTAAATTCAATTAAGTCATGACTTTTTTTAAGTTTTACTCTTATCCAAGAAAAATATTTTAATGTAATATTCAAATATGTTTGAGACCTTTTGCTACATAATTATATCCAGATAACAAAGTAATAATAGCAGCAAGCCATAATGTGACTAAGCCTAAATTCCAAAGAAAATCATTTAATTCAAAACCTAATCCTATTATGAGAATTGATAAACTAACCATTTGAAATGTAGTTTTATATTTAGCTAGTCTGCTTACTGGCATATCAGTATTTAATTTAGCTAAAAATTCTCTCAAACCTGAGATTGCAATTTCTCTTAATAAAATAATTATAGCTGGAATAACATGAATATCTGCAATTACTCTTGTGTCTATCAACACTATAATGACAGCTGCTATTAAAAGTTTATCAGCAATAGGATCAAGTAAAGTACCAAGCTTAGATGATTGATTTAACGTTCTGGCTAAATACCCATCAAAATAATCAGAAATAGAAGATATTATAAAAAGTAAGCCTGCGATAAGAACCACTTTAGAATTATCAGAGAACAGTAAATATAAAATTATGGGAATTAAAATAATTCTTACAAAAGTTATAATATTTGGAATGGTATAAATTTTAGCCATTTATCTTATCCAATATAGCCTTAATATTTTTCGAATTTAATCCTTTTATTTGAGTTAACTCATCTTTGTTAGCTTTCTTTAGATTTTGAACACTTCCAAAAAAATTAATGACCCTCATCTTTTTTATTTTCCCAATGCCAGATATATCATCTAAAAAACTTGTTTTTAGGGAGTCGGACATCCTTTTCATGCTATTCTTTTTTGATAATTTGTGAGCCTGATCTCTCATTTTTTGGATAAAACCTTCTATTTGAGGGCTATCCTTCAAAGATAGATTTTTTTCACTTAGAGTATGATATCTGTCAAATCTAAAATCTCTTTTAAAACCTTTAGACACCCCAATTAACTTTATACTTTCACTAATACCACTTTCATCAATAATTTCTTTGCAAATTTTCAAATAAGGTTGACCCCCGTCAATAATTATTAAATCTGGTAAAATTTTATCATCTTTGGAGAAACGAGATTTAAACACCTTTCGCATTAAATCTGCATCACCAAATTTTTTTAAATCATAATCTTTAAATTTATACGTTCTAGAGTCTTTTATACTAAAACCCTCTTCATTAAATACTACATAGGATGCCACAGCATAGTTGTTACCAAAAAAACTATTATCATAGGCTTCAACACGTTCAATTTTGTTATTAATATTAAACCTATTTTTTATTAAAGTTAAAATTTCTTGATTATTAATAAACTTTTGTTTTTGAAGATTTACTTCTTTATCATTTCTTTTTGCGGTAAGTTTCGAAATTTTCTGAACACCATTAATTTTGCTACTTTTTAGAAATACATCAATTTTATAATTATCTCTCATAATTGACTTTAATTCATAATATCCATTAATTTTTTTTGAAATTACTATTTTATTAGGTCTAAAGTTCTTTAAATAAAATTGTATAATTAAAGAGGTAAGGTCTATATCATCTTCAAACTTTTCAGAATAGTAAATTAAATTCCCACCAAGATATCGCCCATACCTTATGAAACCAATGTATATTGAGAAATGTTTTTTATCATCAATATGGATATAGTCATAATTTGTATCTTGAGTACTGATTTTCACTTCTTCTCTGATGATAAAATTTAAAGATTGTATACTATCTCTTAGCTCTGCTGCCTTTTCATAGTTTTGACTTTCACTAAAATAAACCATTTGTTTTTCTAATTTATCAAATATTTTTTTTTGACCTCCTTGAAAAAATTTAACTGTATCATCAACTTGATTTTTGTATTCATTTTGACTAACTTTTTTTACGCATGGAGCGGAGCATTGTTTTAAGTCATAAAGTAGACATGCCCGTTTTCTATTTTTAAATTCTAAGTCACTACAACTCCTTAACTTAAAAGATTTCTGCAAGATTTTAATGACTTTGTCTGTTTTTAACGCAGAGGTAAATGGACCAAATACTTTATCTTCATTAGAAAATTCATTTCTAAATCTAGTCAGTCTTGGAAAGTCACCTTTAGTAATTTTAATTAATGGAAAGCTCTTATCATCTTTTAAACGAATATTATATCTCGGTGAAAATTTCTTGATAAGTAAAGCCTCTAATAATAATGCATTTCTTTCAGACTCTGTTAGCTCAAAATCAATATTTACTGTTTGTGATACCATTTTTTGAAGTCTTCTTGGAAGTTTCGGTAGATTACTGTAATTAGATAATCTCCTTTTGATATTAATAGCTTTTCCTATATAGATCGGGTTATCTTTTTTATTTTTAAAAAGATAAACACCTGAACTTTGAGGTGCATCTTTTATTCTGTTTTTAAGAATTTCTAGCCCAATCATAAGTCTATATTACAGACATTTTATAAATCACAAAAAAAAATTAATGAGTTTCCAATCAGAAAATAGATAGTATAAATAACTAAATATCAAATTAAAACATGGACTGGGATAAACTTAAAATTTTTCATAATGTTGCACTAGATCTTAATATTTCAGAAGCAGCTAATAAAATGAATATAAGCCATTCATCTATAAGTAGACAGATTAGTTCACTAGAGAGAGATTTGAAAGTATCACTATTTAAAAGACATGCCAGAGGATTAACATTGACTGAACAAGGTAAAATTTTATTCAAAACAGCACATGATATATTTGGAAAGATAGCTTTAACTGAGTCTCAATTAACTTCCTCTAAAGAAAAACCTACGGGCTCACTACACATAGCTGCCACTGTTGCCTTTGGTACCACATGGCTTGCCCCAAGAATAGCAAAGTTTTCAAACTCATATCCTGATATTGACATTTCCATAAGAATTGAAAATAAGTATACAGATCTTTCCTTAGGTGAAGCTGATGTGGCTTTACGATTAAAAGAGCCTACACAAATGGATTTAATTCGTTTTCCTTTGTATGAGTTTCAATTTAAAATTTACTCCTCACCAGAATACATTGAAAAATTTGGTATACCAAAAAGTGTAAGTGATTTATCAAAACATACAATAATTGCTTTTGGTCATGATGTTGAGCCATCTATACCCGATGTAAACTGTATTTTGGATTTAATTCCTAAATCAAAAAAACCCAAGACCATTTATATATCTAATATGTATGGAGTTATGAGAGCTATTGGAGGAGGAGCGGGCATTGGTGCCTTACCAGAATATATGAAAATATCTAATAACAATCTTGTTCCTATTTTACCTAATGCAAATACTCCAAAAACAATAATTTATTTTACTTATCCACCTGAATTGAAGGGTTCTAAAAAAATTGAAGCTCTCAGAGATTTTTTAGTGAGAGAGGTAAATAAAGAAAAAAAAGTTTAGTCTTTTTTTATAAATTTCTTATTACAATAGTTGCACACTATTTCTTTTTTTTTACCAAATTTAAAATAAACAGCAGGATGACCTAAATCACCACTTCCACCGTCGCACATTACTATATCAGTATTTTTTGAAACATATTCGATGGGGTCTGCTATTTTGTTTTGATCACTCATAATGAAACGAGTTCTGAGACTAAATTCGTATATTTTTTTGGGTCGTCAAGACTTTCACCTTCCATTAGCTTTGCGTGATCATAAAGAATTTCACAGAATTTGTCTTTTTGATTTTTATCTAAAGATTTTAATTTATTAACTAATTCATGATTGATATTTATCTCTAAAATTCTTTTTTCATCAGAAATATTTTGATTATTAGCGGCCATCAGTTTTTTTAAATGCATATCCATATCGTTCTCATCAGCTACTAAACATGAAGCACTTGTAGTTAGTCTTTTAGAAATTTTTACATCTTTAACTTTATCTTTCAGATTGTCTTTTAAAAAACCAACAAAATCTTTGTCTTCCTTTGGCTCTTCTTTGTCTTTTTTTGACTCTTTTTTATCCTCAATATCTACTTCACCTTTAGTAATAGATGTAAATTCATAATCTTTGAATTTCATTTTCATTGGCATCCAGAATTCGTCGACTGGATCCGTAATTAACAAAACATTTATTTTTTTATTTTTAAATAGTTCCATTTGAGGGCTATTAATGAGGTTTTCCTTGTTTTCGCCAGAAATATAATAGATTTTCTTTTTATCGTTTGAAAAATCAGTTACGTATTGATCTAAAGTTATCATCTCCTCTTTCTCAGAGCAGTTAAAAGTTGAAAACTCAAATATTTGATCATGAAAGTCATTAAATTCATAGAGTCCCTCTTTTACAACAGGCCCAAAATTCTTCCAAAAATCTTTAAATTCATCTGGCTTCTTTTTTTTTAATTCAAGAATTTCTTTGAGAGCTCTTTTTGTAATAGCATTAGATATTTTATTAATTACGGCATTATTTTGTAAAATTTCTCTTGAAATATTTAAACTAAGATCTTCTGTGTCTACCACACCTGGCACAAATCTAAGCCAAGCTGGAATTAATGCATCTAACTTATCAGAAATAAATACTTTATTAACATATAGCTTTAACTTGTTTTTGCGATCTGGATGGTAAAGATCTTGAGGCTGCGATTTTGGTAAATATAAAAGGGCAGTATAATTTACAACCCCCTCAGCTTTAAAGTGAATAGTTGTTAAAGGCTCATCATAATAATTTGAAACTTGATTATAAAAAGATTTATAGTCATCTTTTTTAATTTTTGATTTATCTTTTAGCCAAATGGCTTCAGCAGAGTTTACTTGTTCTTCAGTTTTATCATCTTTTTTCTTATCATTTTTATCTTCTTCGGATGTTACAAAAATGGGGAAAGGAACAAAATCAGAATACTTTTTTATTATTTCCTCTAATTTATATTTACTTAAAAACTCTTTCTCATCCTTCTTAATTGATAACGTAATTTCAGTTCCAATTTCATTGTATTCCGTTTCCTCAATTGAAAATGTACCTTTACCATCTGAAGTCCAAAGGTAACCACTGGATGAGTCATATTTTTTTGATCTAACTACTACTTGATCTGAAACCATAAATGATGAATAGAATCCAACTCCAAATTTACCTATTTGATTGATATCTCCCTTTTTATCACCCATCTTTTTAATAAACTCTTCCGTGCCAGATTTAGCTATTGTGCCTAAATTTGATTGCATATCTTTATCATCCATGCCAATCCCATTATCTTTAATTGAGATAGTTTTATTTTTTTCATTAAGATGAATTCGAATTTGGAATTTATTTGTTTTAGGAGCTTTGGAGTCAGTCTGACTAACATATCTAAGCTTTTCGCAAGCATCTGATGAATTTGATATTAATTCACGTAAAAATATTTCCTTTTCGGTATAGAGTGAATTAGCAACTATATCTAGGAGCTTTGATACTTCAGTTTCAAATTTTACAGTTTTCTTTTCCGCTTGTTGTTTAGTCATTTTTTTTTAATATCCTTATTATAAGTAATGTTTACCAATGATAATACTGAGTGTTCTACAAAAATTTCTGTCATTTCACAAAGTAAATTTGATAAATGGCTGTTAACACAATCATCTTTTACTAAAAATTGGGCTTTATCTAATAATTTCAAGGCAGAATCAGGAAAAATTCTCAAAATTCCCTATGAGGACGGAAGATTGAAAGAGGTCATATTAGGAGAGGGCGCAGATAAAAACCTAGAGGCAATTAGTGCTTTTTCTGCATCTAACATTGGTAACTATTATATCTCTTGTAAATTTGCCAAATCAAAGGAGTCTGAAATATACAAAGCATGGGCTTGGGGCAACTATAATTATCAGTCTAAATCTAAAAAAAATTTATTATACGTAAAGGAACAAAAGGAATTAGAGTTTTTAACTTTTTACTCAGATTGTATTAATCTTTCAAGAGACTTGATAAATAGCCCTGCAAATAAATTAAACCCATCAATTTATTACTCAAAAATTAAAAATAATAATTTGTTTAAAAGTTTTAATTTTATTGATTACACTGAAAAAGAAATAAATTCGAATTTTCCTTTGACATGTGCTGTTGGTAAATCTTCCTCTTCAAAACCAAAAGTGATTGAAATTACAAATCGAAAACTTTCAAAAAAAGATAAACCATTGGTTATTATTGGAAAAGGCGTTACATTTGACACAGGTGGTGTAAACATAAAACCAGGTACCTCAATGAGAAATATGAAAAAAGACATGGGAGGATCTGCTATCGCTATATCATTATTTTTGTTAGCAAATTATTTTTTAAAAAAAACTAAAATTGTTTTAATTGCCCCAATCGCTGAAAATGCAATATCATCAAAATCAATGAGACCTGGTGATGTATATTCATCCGTATCAGGAAAGTCTGTGGAAATTGCCCATACAGATGCTGAGGGAAGACTTTTGTTAGCAGATGCAATAGAAAAAGCTTCTTCTTATAACCCATGTATGATTATTGATTTTGCAACACTTACTGGAGCAGCAAGAGTAGCTCTGGGTGAAGACCTTCCTGCTTATTTTTGTAATAATGAAACATTTGCAAAAAAAATCGAAAATTTAAATAAAGAAAAATTGAGATGTTGGAGATTACCCTTGTACTCTCCTTACTTGTCTAAAATTAAATCTCAAGTAGCAGATCTTAGTAATGCATCTTTAGATGGTATGGCTGGTTCTATTACGGCAGCACTTTTTCTTCAAGAATTTTTAAAATCTCCGAATATACCTTGGTTTCACTTTGACACCTTTGCTTGGTCTCAAGACTCAAAAGGAGCTGCATTACAGGGATTAGATATAATGAGTGATTTTTTAAGGAAAAATTTTAATTAGTGAAGTACTTACTGATATTTTTTCTATTATTATCAGGTTGTATTACAACCGATAGGTCTTTTAACACAGCAAATATTTGCGATATTTTCAAAACAAATCCTAAATGGAAATCATATGCAGAAAAAACAAAAGAAAAATGGGGAGTTCCAGTTAGTTTGCAATTAAGCTTTATTAAACAAGAGTCCTCTTTTGAAAGAACTGCAAGGCCTCCGAGGAAAAAGGTATTGGGTTTTATACCTGGTTTAAGGCCATCAAGCGCTTATGGTTACAGTCAGGCCTTAGATGGAACATGGGAAGAGTATAAAGTTTCAACAAAAAACTATAATGCCGATAGAAAAAATTTTAGAGATGCTAGTGATTTTATAGGTTGGTATGTTGATGGAAGTTACCGTCTGTTGAAAATTGATAAAAGTGATGTATACAATCATTACCTTGCTTACCATGAGGGCAAGGGTGGGTATCAAAAAAAATCTTATAACAAAAAAAAATGGCTTTTAGAGGTGGCAAAAAAAGTAGAACGTCAAGCTAATGATTATTCTAATCAAATAACAAAATGTAATTTTCATAAAAATAGTGTGTTTTAATTGTTACAAAAATCAGATCTTATAAATTATTTCTACTCAAATTTTACTGATCCTGAGTATAAAGGCATTGGAACTGAACATGAAAAATTTATTTTTTATAAAGATAATAAAAGATTTCAATTTGATGGAGAGGTAAGTATACAAAATTTATTTCAATTTTTCTTATCAAAGGGTTGGCAAAAAAAAGAATACAATAGTTTCAATCAATTAATATCTTTGTCTAAAAATGGTGCTAGCATTACTTTAGAGCCAGGGTGTCAACTAGAATTATCTGGTAAAATTTTAAAGAATGTTCATCAAACATGTACGGAGTCTTATGAACATTTAAGAGAATTAAAAGAATATGCCGAATTGAATAAATTATGCATTTTAGGACTGGGATTTGATCCAATAAGTAAATTAGAGGATTTAACTTTTATTCCAAAAGAGCGTTATAAAATTATGAGTGAATATATGCCCAAAGTTGGCTCAAGAGGATTAGATATGATGACCCGAACATGTACTGTTCAAGCAAATTTAGATTATTTTAATGAAACAGATCTAATTAAAAAATTTGTTGTTTCTAATAGAATTCAACCAATAGTTATGGGTATATTTTGTAATTCGCCCTTTCGTGAGTCGAAATATAATAATTTAGTGAGTAATCGAATTTATACATGGCAAGACACTGATGATCAAAGATGTGGAATAAAAAGATCATTTCTGAACAAGAATTTTTCTATTGAGGAATATGTTGACTTTGTTTTGGAAGTAAAAAACTATTTTTTAAAGATAAATGGAAAACAATATGACACAACAGATTATACTTTTAATGAATTGTTAACTAAAAACACTGCAAATAAAGACCTTTCAAATTACAACATATCAATACAAGATTGGATAAATCATCTCTCCACAATTTTTACAGAGGTAAGATTAAAGTCATATATAGAACTTAGAGGTGCAGACGCTGGGAAATGGGAAATGATTTGCGCTCTTCCAGCATTTTGGGTTGGCATACTTTATGATGATGAAAATCTTGAACATCTTTGGAAAGAAACTAGTTCGTGGCAAGAGAATGATATTTTAAATTTGTATCTAGAGGTTCCTTATAAAGGATTAAACAGTAACTTTATTAATTCGCCCTTATATGAGCATGGTAAAAACCTTCTTAACCTCGCTAACAAGGGATTAGAAAAAAGAGGATATTTAAATTCTGAAGGAAGAGATGAAAGTATTCATCTTGAAAAATTATATAATATTGTTGAAAAACAAAAAAATCCTGCAGATTTGTTAATTGAAGAGTTTAAGGATAAAAAAGATATATTATCATTATTAAATAATACCTATTATTGAATTTGCTATGAAATTTCTTTTTCAAATGGATGATCCCAAAAAAATAAATATTAACGAGGACTCTACTTATATGTTAATCAAGGAGTCTTTAAATAGAGGAATAGATTGTTATTATAATGATCCAAGATGGGTATTTAGTGAGATTAATAAAGTCAATAAAATTAAATCTCACGTTTCTAGATTAAGTTTGAAAAAAAATAATCAGCTTTCGTATCAAAGAAAGATCCTAAAAGAAATTGATTTAGAACAGATGAATGCCATTTTTATTCGACAAGATCCACCCTTCGACTTAAATTATATTTCTAATACCTATTTATTAGATCAATTAAAAAAACCTTTAATTTTAAATAATTCAAAGGAGATTAGGAACTTCCCAGAAAAACATATTATGATGAACTTCCCAGAATTAACTCCCCCGACGTTAATATCATCAAATATAGAAGCCATCATAAAGTTTATAAATAAGAATAAAGAGGTTATTATAAAACCCGCTTATGGAAATGGAGGATTAGGAATTCAAAAAATTAGCTATAATAAGACTAATCTCAGCACGTTCTTAAAAAATTACATAAAAAAATTTTCGAATTGCCCAGTAATTATTCAAAGATTCCTTAAAAATTTCAAAAAAGGAGACAAAAGAATTATTCTCATAAACGGGGACATTGCTGGAGCTGTATTAAGAGTGCCTAGAACTAATAGCATAAAGGCAAATTTTCATGCAGGTGGAAGGGCAGTAGAAACCAATATCACTGACAAAGATAAGTACATTTGTAAAAAAATAAAATCATTTTTGGTGAAAAAAAAATTATTTTTTGTTGGTATTGATGTGATAGATGGCTATTTAACAGAAATAAATATTACATCTCCCACTGGAATTCAAGAAATCAACAGATTAAATAAAAGTAAGATTGAAAAAGATATTATTGATTTTGTTTTAAGATCACTGAAATAAATTTTCAAAAAGCTTATTTATATTTTTTTGAATTAAATCTTCTATAGGTTTTTTTACAGTCCCATCAGGTATGACTCTTTCATAGGAATAATTTCCATTTTGATATTTTATAACAAAATCCTCATTGTCAATAATATCAAAAATTTTAATTTTAAAATTATTCAAAGCTAATTCTAATGCTGCCTCTAAAGTCTCTCCGTCTGGTGATGTTAAAATTAAGTTTTTAATTTTCAATTCATTCAAATTATTATTTGAAATTTGTCCAGAAATAGAACTACTTTGATTAATGAAAGAATTTGCTAGTGTGTTTAATAATTCATTAATTTGTTCAAAATCCTCAATGTCTTGAGATAAAGATTGAATAAATAAAACTAGTGCAAATTCCTCTTCAGTAATATTAACATTAATATCACCATCTATGTTTCCAGATATATTTTTAATATTTTTAAGATTAATAGGTTCAGAAATATCTAAAGATAGATTAATTTTTCCTTTAATACGAGATGTATTTAAAAATAAACGATCAAAATTAGATAAATTTAAATCATTTAATTTGACTTTACCAGTAAACATCTGATTTTTAATTGATCCAGAAATATTTGAAATTTTATCTTTATTTATTAGATCTAAATTTTCTATCAAAAATAGATCATTGACTGTATCAACGTATAAGTTTGACTCTAAATAATCAAAGTCAACAAGATCCACAATATTCGTAAAATCTTCTTCAGTTAATTCAGAGATAATATTTAATAATTCTGTTTTATTTAAATTTTCAATTCCAATATTCAAAGAGGCATTATTAAAATTATTAAGATCTAAATTACCGTCAATCAATAAATTCGAACCTTCCAAATTAATAAATTGAAGATCTTCAATAGCTAAATTTGAGCCATTTATAAGGCCTCTCGCGTTGATATGTTCCGTATTTAATGTTTTTAATAATCTAATTAATGAGTTAGATGGAATTAACTCAAATTGTCTAAACCTGTTTAATTGAATATCTAATTGTAGACTATTGATATCATCAAGCCCATAAGTGCCGCTAATTTGAATAATATTTTCATCCTTATTAGTTATATTTATTTGATCAATTGTAAAAATATTATTTGCGAAATTGCTGGATAATTCAATTTCATCAAATTCAAATTGCTTTACTAATTCCGAATAAGGTAAAAATTCTAATAATACTGATAAGTCATCTTTGGAATTAGAGTTAAGACTAGCATTAAAGTTAGCATTATAAAAATCAAGATTTTCAATAGTTCCGTTTAAATCTAAGTTTGTTCCTTGATCAGAGACATACAAGATTTTATTTATAGTTAAATTATTTGAATTGTAGTTTAAATCAAAAGTTTCAATTATTCCTTGAGGAATGTCTATAATTTCATTGAAAATATTTATATTACGAATCATTTGAAATAAATTATCTGAAGAGATATTTTGACCTCTAATTGATAAATCAGAGTTAATGAAATTGCTTAAATTGATATTCCCCTCAATACTAATTTGTGATTTGTCAGCTAAAGTAATAACTAGGTCTTCAATATTTAAATTTTCTTTTACATATTCACCTTTGATATCAAGACTTTGAAAATTTATTTTTTTTAAAACCTCCTGGTATTTTTCCCCTAAAAGTAATACTAGTTCATCTATTGCAAGATTTTCTATGGAAAAATCAATTTTATTTACTTCTGAGTCAGTTGTATAAATATCAAAATATAAATCAGAGCCTTTATATTTAAATTTATTTGATATTATTCTTGTATTATTGCCCTCGTTAGAGATCTTTAATTTTAAATTATCGATATCACCCTCTAGTAAAATTGCATTATTAACAAAATTTGAATTTATGTTTTCTATTCTTGCTTGGTTGAGTGTAATTGAAATATCATCTGCGTTAAAAATAGATCTAGAAATTTCAATATCAGAAGCTGCAAAATCAGTTTGGATTAAATAATGATTAATCTTGAAATTTGAATTATCTATAGAGAGAATTGGTTTAGGCATAATTTTTAAAGTTTGATTTGATAAACTGTTCAATGTAACAAAACCTTTAGTTTCTCTTTCGACCATTTCTTGAGATAAAATATTCATAGGCAATCTTAGAAAACTAAGTCCAATTAAAATCACTAAAATTAAAAGTATTGCTATGGGTATTAGGACTTTTAATTTTTTCATTTATTCATTCTACAAATATAGGAACACAAAATAGATCATATAGGCTAATATAAAGCCAAGAGAAATTAATTTTCCAGCTAATTTTAAAGAAATAATCATAAAAAATAATAAAGAAGTCACTAAAAATAGCCATTTATCAATTTGACTAAGTAATTCATAAAAATTTATACTTCCATTGATTAGCACAGCAATAATCGTTATTCCAAATATGTTGGCTATATTTGATCCGAGAATATTTCCAATTGCCAAATTATTTTGTTTTTTCACAATTGATAAAATTGTTGCAATTACCTCAGGCAAAGAGGTACCAAAAGCAACAATTGTTATTCCAATAGTAGTTTCTGCAACACCAAATATGCTAGTTAGATCTTTTGCATAAACAATAAAATACTTAGAACTAAAAAATAAAGCTATAAATGCTAATATTATTTTTAAAATAATAAAAAAAGATGAAGAATGTGTTATCTCGGATATTGTGTTAGTCTCATCAATTGGTTTTTTTAATTCGAAAAAAATAAAAAAACAAAGTAATCCAAAAAGTAAAACACCATACGTGTAGCCAATATTAAAATTAAATATTATGAAAATAAAAAAAACGATTGAAAAAATTAAAAAAAATAAAAAAGTACTTTTATCCCTTTTATCAGTTACTAACCTAGTAATGGGATATAACATGATACCCCCTACCAATAAAATATTTGCAATATTACTTCCAACAAGATTACCTGCTACTATTCCAATAGAATTTAACTTTAATGCTTGAAATGTTGCTGCAAACTCAGGGAGAGAAGTGCCAATAGCTATAATAAATATTCCAACAAGGATTGGCCTAATTTTATAAACGTGTGAGATTAATATTGAATTTTTTATTGCAAAATCACATGACCATATTAATAGAGCTAGACTTATTAATACTCCTAATAAACTCTCAATCAATTCACACCCATTTGATCTTTTTTAAGTTTCCTTATCTCATCTCTGAACATTGCAGCTTTTTCAAAATCTAAATTTTCAGCCGCAGATAACATTTTTTTCTCTAATTTTTGAACATGTTTTTCAAATTTATTAGGACTCAATTTATCAATTTCAGATGTACCCACAGTATAGCTATCTTTTTCATAGATGCTTTCGATAATTTCACCAATATTTCTTTTCACTGATTGAGGGGTAATATTATTTTTCTTATTAAATTCAATTTGTTTATTTTTTCTGTATTTTGTTTCCTCAAGAGCTGCTTTAATACTTTTAGTTAATACATCTGCATATAAAATCACCTTTCCATCAATATTTCTGGCTGCACGACCTATAGTTTGGACCAAACTAGTTTTTGACCTTAAATAACCCTCTTTGTCAGCGTCAAGAATGGCGACTAAACCACACTCAGGAATATCTAGTCCTTCTCTGAGTAAATTAATACCAATTAAAATATCAATCTCCCCAATTCTTAAAGAGCGAATAAGTTTTATTCTATCAATAGTCTCTACATCAGAGTGCATATATTCAGCCTTTAAATTATGTTCTTTTAAGTAATTGGTTAAGTCTTCAGCATTTTTTTTTGTAAGTGTTGTAATCAATACTCTATTTTTATTATTGAGTGTTATTTTAATTTCACCCATCAAATCCTCCACTTGATTGACAGTTGTTTTGATCACACACTCAGGATCAATTAGACCTGTGGGTCGTATGATTTGTTCAACATACTCATTTTCGACTTCATTCAATTCCCATGGGCCAGGAGTTGCAGATAAAAAAATAGTGGGGGGACGCATCATATTCCATTCTTCAAAAGTTAAAGGTCGATTATCCAATGCAGATGGAAGTCTAAATCCATAATCTGATAAAGTTTTTTTTCTAGATCGGTCACCTTTATACATTCCATTTATTTGAGGCACGGATACATGAGACTCATCAATTATAAGAAGCGAGTTTTCTGGAATAAACTCGTATAGAGTTGGTGGTGGCTCACCAGGTTGTCTTCCACTTAAATATCTCGAATAATTCTCAATTCCTGAACATGTTCCCGTTGCCTGTATCATTTCCAAATCAAAATTAGTTCTCTCTTTTAATCTTTGAAATTCAAGCAATTTTTTTTCCTTATCAAACTCTTCTAGTCTTATTTTTAAATCTTTCTTAATTTCTTTAATAGCGTTCTCTAATCGTGGTTTTGGAGTAATGTAATGACTATTTGCAAAGATTTTTACTTCTTCAAAGCTTTGAATGAATTCACCTGTGAGAGGATCAAACTCTTTAATATCTTCCACCTCGTCTCCAAAAAAACTTATCCTCCAAGCTATATCCTCTAAATGCGCAGGAAAAACATCAACCCGATCTCCAGTTACTCGAAACATACCTCTTCTAAAATCAATATTATTTCTTTTATACTGTAACTCTACTAATTCTCTCAGGAACTCCATTAAATTAATGTTCTGTCCTTTTTTGATTTCTAAAGTCATTTTAGAGTAAGAGTCAACGGACCCGATGCCGTATATACATGAAACACTTGCTACAATAATTACATCTTCTCTTTCTACTAATGATCTAGTAGCAGAGTGTCTAAATCGATCTATTTGCTCATTTATAGAGGACTCTTTTTCTATGAATGTATCTGATCTAGGAACATAAGCTTCTGGTTGATAATAATCATAATAACTTACAAAATACTCAACTGCATTATTAGGAAACAATACTTTTAGTTCTTCATACAATTGCGCAGCCAAAGTCTTATTTGGAGCCATAATCAATGTTGGTCTGTTATATTTTTCAATAACATTTGCAATTGTAAAAGTTTTTCCAGAGCCGGTTACACCCAATAATACTTGGCTTTGTTTTCTCTTTTCTAAACCATCGATCAATTTCTTGATTGCTTGAGGCTGATCTCCTTTTGGTCTATTTTCACTTACTATTTTAAATGGCATACTTGTAGAAATTTATAAATAAGTTTATAGATAACTAAATAAAAAAAATGATTTCAAATAGAGTTAATAACATAAAACCATCTTTGACAATAGCCACCAATATGAAGGCACAGGAACTAAAAAGGGCTGGAAAAGATGTCATCGTTTTAGCAGCTGGAGAGCCAGATTTTGATACACCTGATCATATTAAAAGCGCAGCTATAGATGCAATAAATAGGGGTTTTACGAAGTACGTACCAGGTAAAGGTACCCCTGATTTGCAGCTTGCAATTCAAAAAAAATTTCAAAGAGACAACAATTTAGATTATGAGCTTGGAAATATTACAGTTGGAGTTGGTGGTAAGCATATAATTTATAATGCCTTTTCGGCAACTATTAATGAGGGTGATGAAGTTATTATTCCAGCACCATATTGGGTGAGTTACCCTGACATTGTGATTTTAAATGATGGAAAACCCATCATAGTTGAGTGTGGTGAGCAAAATGGTTTTAAAATCACACCTGAGGATTTGGAGAAAAATATATCTTCAAAAACAAAATGGTTGATGTTAAATAGCCCAAGTAACCCAACTGGGTCTATGTACACCAAAGATGAATTGATGGCTATAGGAGATGTTCTTAAAAGTTATGAAAATATTTTTATTTTATCAGATGATATTTATGAAAAGATTGTTTACGACACCAATGATTTCAAAACCATAGCTGAAGTTTGCCCTTATTTAAAAGAGAGAACTTTAACTATGAATGGATTATCCAAGTCTTATTGCATGACAGGCTGGAGAGTAGGTTATGCTGCAGGTCCAGTCAGTCTCATCAATGCAATGAACAAAGTTCAATCACAAAACGTATCTTCAACAGCATCTATATCAATGGCGGCTTCTGTTGAAGCACTTAATGGAGACCAAAGTTTTATCTTAAGTAATAATGAGTCTTTTCTTAGAAGGCGTAATTTAGTCGTTAAACATTTAAATGAAACACCTGGATTGTCATGTAGAACACCAGAGGGAGCTTTTTATGTTTTTGCTTCTTGCAAAGGAGTTTTAGGAATGACAACAGAGTCTGGTAAAAAACTCCTAACTGATGGTGACTTTATGGATTATCTTCTTGAAGAAGTGGGGGTTGCAGGTGTTCAGGGCTCTGCATTTGGATTAGAAGGTTTCTTTAGAATTTCTTATGCAACCTCTGACTCTATATTAGAGGATGCCTGCCAAAGAATTAAAACTGCTTGTTCTAAATTAATTTAATTTACTATTTGAAATAATTTTAGCTATCCTTAGGATGTTTGTATTTCCAACTTTTCCGAAAGGAACTCCAGCTGTGATAATTATTTTTTCACCATGTCTTAATATTTTTCTTGTTTTAGCTATTTTACAGGCACGGTCGACCATCTCAGTTGAAGATGAAATTTCATCCACTACATCCATAAAAGTTCCCCAAGTTAAGGCATTTTGACGAGCAACTTTTTTAATAGTGGTTAATCCTATTAAGGTTACATCAGGTCTCATCCTTGCTACTCGTAAAACAGATCTTCCTGATTGTGAGAAAGTTGCAATGCAATTGCATTCAGCTATGGTAGCTACCTCAAGTGCAGCGGTTGCAATAGCTTCGGTAGAAGTTTTTACAATATTTAGATTATAATTTTGAATATTTGCTAAATACTTTGGATCACTTTCAACACGTCTAATAATTTTATCCATCATCTCTACAGACTCTTTTGGGTAATTACCAGCAGCCGACTCTGCGGATAACATTACAGCGTCTACTCCTTGAAATACTGCTGTAGCGACATCAGAGGCCTCAGCTCTTGTTGGAGTAGGTGAGTCAATCATACTCTCAAGCATTTGGGTTGCAACAATACACGGCTTTCCAAATTTTCTACAAGCAGCGACCATTGTTCTTTGATGAATTGGCACATCTTCTGGATTAGTTTCAACACCTAGATCTCCTCTAGCAACCATTATTCCATCAGAATTTTCAGTTATCGACTCAATTTCTTCCATAGCAGAGGGTTTTTCTACTTTAACCATAACTTTAAATTTTGCAGGAATAAGTTTTTTTGCTGTTAATAAATCTTTTGTAGTTTGAATAAATGAAAGAGCAATCCAATCAACATCAAGTTTAATAGCTAACTCTAAATCTTTTTTATCTTTTGGAGTAATTATTTTTAAATCAAGTTTTGTATCTGGAATATTTAATCCTTTGTTATTTGAAATTTCTCCACCATCCGTTACAACGCATTTTATTGCAGAAGCAGATTTTGATTTTACTTTTAACCTTACCTTACCATCATTAACTAACAGCCTTTGCCCTATTGCTATAGATTTGAAAATTTCTTTATGAGGCAAGTAGACTCGAGAACTATCACCGTCTTTTTTATTTTGATCAAAAGTAAATATTTGGTTTTTTTTTAGTTGTTCTTTGACATTTAGAAATCTACCAACTCTGAATTTGGGACCCTGCAAGTCACCTAAAATACAAATATAACGATTATGTTTTTTTTCTAAATTTCGAATAATTTTAACTTTTTTTTTGTGATCCTCATGGTCACCATGACTAAAATTAAGACGAAATACGTCAGCACCAGATAAAAATAATTTCTCAATAGCTTTTTCAGTCTCACATGCTGGACCTAAAGTTGCAACAATTTTAGCTTTGCGGTTTCTAAGTTTCATTTGATTTGTTTAGAAATTAATAAATAACATGATATTAGTAAATTACCATGAGTAAAATATCAAAAGAACAAGAGTACAAAATTAAAGCTAAAGTGCTTGATCATTTAATTAATCATTTAAGAGAGAGGACTGATGTACAAAATATTGACTTGATGAATCTTAGTGGATTTTGCAGAAATTGTTTATCAAAATGGTATGTAAAATATGCAAAAGAGGAAAACTATGATCTAGACTATGAGGAATCAAGAAAGATTATTTATGGAATTGCTTACTCTGAATGGAAAAGTAAATATCAATCAGAGGCAACAAAAGAACAAATAGAAAAATTTAAAAAAAAATAGTTTAGATGACCGAGAAATTGCCGAATTGGAATTTAGGAGATTTTTACTCTTCTATTAAAGATGAAGGAATAGATCTTGATCTCGAAAAATATAGAAATTTTTCCAAATCTTTTAACAAAAAATATAAAGGTCAATTAGTTAATCAAGCTCAAAACCTCGAAAGCATCATAAAAGAGTACGAAGACGGTAATGAACTTGGAGACAAGCTTGGAAATTTTGCTTTTTTGATATACGCAACAAATATGAACGACCAAGAGACCGTTCAGTTCTATCAAGGTATAAATGAAAAACTTACAGAAATATCTTCAAACTTGATTTTTTTTACAAACGAAATAAATGCAACAAATGACCCAGAATTTGAAAATTTTTTATCAAATGCAGGCAAATATAAAAATTGGTTAACTAACATTCGTCGATATAAACAACATCAACTTGATGAAAAGAGTGAGATGATTTTCCTTGATAAGAATTTAACCTCTAACTCTTCATGGGTGAGATTCTTTGAAGAACAAATAAATGATTTAAAATTTAAAATTGATGATAAAGATTTAAATAGTTCAGAAGCTTTAAATTTATTATCTGATCATAAAGCAACTACCAGAAAAAAAGCAGCAAAAAGTATTGAAGCTGTTTTTAAATCGAATGTAAAAACTTTTTCTTTTATTACAAACACTCTCGCAAAAGACAAAATTACTAATGATAAGTGGAGAAAATACAAATCTCCAACAGACTCAAGAAATTTAGCGAATAATGTTGAAAATGAAGTTGTCGAGGCACTAACTGAAAGTGTTACTTCCAATTACAATAATATTTCACATCGATACTATAAAATTAAGGCCAAACTTTTTAAACAAGAAAAACTTAATTATTGGGATAGAAACGCACCTTATCCTGACTCATCTAATAAAAAGATAAACTGGTCTGAGGCAAAAGATATTGTAATCCGCTCATATGCTAACTTTGATGAAAGTTTTAAAGATATAGTATTATTATTTTTTAATAACAGTTGGATTGATGCCGAATTAAAATCAGGTAAATCTCCAGGAGCATTTGCAGCTTCTACAATTCCCTCAATACACCCTTACATTTTGACAAACTTCCACGGTAAAACCAGAGATGTGATGACATTAGCTCATGAACTTGGACATGGATGTCACCAATATTTGTCTGCTAAACAAGGTTTGCTGTTATCTAGCACTCCACTTACTCTAGCAGAAACTGCTAGTGTCTTTGGAGAGATGATGACTTTTCGAACATTACTTGAAGATAGTGATAAGAGTGCAAGAAAATATCTTTTAGCATCGAAAATAGAAGACATGATTAACACTGTTGTCAGGCAAATATCATTTTTTGAATTTGAAAAGTTAGTGCACACTGAGAGAAAAAAAGGAGAGTTATCATCTGATCAACTTTGTGATTTTTGGATGAAAACACAATCTGAAAGTCTTGGGCCTAATATTGAATTAACAGATGGGTATAGATATTTTTGGACATACATACCTCATTTTATTCATACTCCCTTTTATGTATATGCTTATGCTTTTGGAGATTGTTTAGTAAACATTTTGATTCAACTTTATGATGAGGGCCTTCCAAATTTTAAGGAAAGTTACATTAGTCTTTTAAAAAGTGGTGGCTCGAAACACTATAGTGATGTTTTGAAACCTTTTAATGTAGACCTCAAACAAAAAAATAGTTGGGAAAAAGGACTCTCAATGATTTCAGGTCTAATAGATGAGTTTGAAGAAAGTATTTAGTTTAAAATGAAAGAAGAAAATAATTTAGTTTCAAGAGTAAAAAGGTACTCAAAAGTCACAACTTCCATGACTTCTTTAGCTACGAAGTTTGCAGGTAAAAAATATTTAAATTTTGATTTAAGTGATCAAAAGTATGCGGCTCAAATTACTGAGATTTTAGGCAATTTAAAAGGACCTTTGATGAAGGTAGCACAATTAAGCGCTACTATTCCTGATTTACTGCCTGAAGAATATGCAAGAAAATTAGCTGAATTACAGTCAAATGCACCTCCGATGTCTTGGGTGTTTGTAAAAAGAAGAATGAAAGCTGAATTAGGTGAAAATTGGCAAAGTAACTTTAAAGAATTCAATCAAGAAGCAAGTTTTGCTGCCTCTTTAGGTCAGGTTCACAAGGCCAAATTGAAAACCAATGATTATGTTGCGTGTAAGCTCCAATATCCTGATATGTCTTCAGCAGTAGAGGCTGACTTAAACCAATTAAAAATAATATTTAAAATTTACTCTAGTTATAATAAATCAATACAAATTAGAGAGATCTATAAAGAAATAGAAGCAAGACTAAAAGAAGAATTAAATTATAGTTTAGAAAACAAACATTTAAAAATTTTTAAATTTATTCATAAAAATAACTCTTATATCAAAATTCCAAATGTTTACGAAAAAATATCTACAAACAGGCTTTTAGTCATGGAATTTCTTAACGGTAAAAAATTAATTGAATATAAAAATGCACCTCAAAAAACTAGAAATGAATTAGCAAAAAAATTATTCATGGCATGGTACTTACCTTTTTATAAATACGGTATAATTCATGGAGATCCACACTTAGGCAATTACTCAGTAGATAATAAAAATAATATTAATCTATTTGATTATGGCTGTGTAAGAATATTTCCACCTAAGTTTGTAAAGGGCGTAATAGACCTTTATTTTGCTCTAAAAGAAAAAGACAACAAAAAGATAAAAACTGCTTATCAAGTATGGGGGTTTAAAGACATTGATGATAAATTAATGAATGTTTTAAATAAATGGGCTTTATTCTTGTATGATCCAATTTTAAAAAATGAGGTTCGAAAAATACAAGACTCAGATAGTGGTATTTATGGAGCTAAAATAGCTAGCGAAGTTCATAAAGAGCTCAAAAAATATGGAGGAGTTAAACCTCCAAGAGAGTTTGTATTTATGGATCGAGCAGCGGTTGGTTTGGGGTCAATCTTTATTCATTTGAAAGCTGAAATAAATTGGTACAAGCTTTTTCATGACTTAATTAAAGATTTTTCAGTTAAAAGTGTTGAATCCAATCAAAAAAAAGCATTTAAATTTGCTGGTTTATGATGACTTTCAACAAATGTTTAATAAATTTTATAAATCTTAGACTTAACAAATTAGATTTATCTGATATACAACATACCTTCTAAAAGGAACAAGTTAATGATAATAGGCGCAGTTAAAGAAAAAAAAAAGTTTGAGAATAGAGTTTCTATTTCTCCTGATGATGTAAAAAACTATGTAAAAGCTGGTCACCAAGTATTTATTGAAAAGGGGGCAGGTTCACTTTCAGGTTTTAATGATAAATCATATAAAGAGTCTGGAGCGACTCTATCTACTTCAAAAGAGGTTTTCAAGAATTCTGATATTATTTTAAAAATAAATTGCCCAACCCCAGATGAATCTAAATTAATAAAAAATAATTCTATGGTTATTTCTCAAATCAGTATACAGAACAACCAAGACAGTATTAAAATTTTAAATTCTAAAAAAATATCGGCGTTTGCTTTAGAACTAGTCCCAAGAATTACTCGAGCTCAAGATATGGATATTTTGTCCTCTCAAGCAAATTTAGCAGGATATCATGCGGTTATAGATGCTGCTCAAGAATTTAACAGAGTATTACCATTATTTATGACTGCTGCTGGTAAAGTTACTCCAGCAAATGTTTTAGTCATAGGTGCAGGTGTTGCAGGTTTACAAGCTATAGCAACTGCTAAACGATTAGGTGCTATTGTTTTTGCTACAGACGTAAGAATAGCCTCAAAAGAACAAGTTGAAAGTCTTGGTGGTAAATTTGTTATGGTCGAGGATGAGGAGTCTAAGAATGCTGAAACGAAGGGTGGTTATGCAAAAGAAATGAGTGCAGAGTACCAAAAAAAACAAGAGGCTTTATTGGCAGAAACTTTAAAGACAATGGATATTGTAATATGTACTGCTCAAATACCAGGAAGAAAAGCACCTTTAATTTTGAAAAAAGAAATGTTGGAGAACATGCAAAATGGTTCAGTTATTGTTGATCTAGCTGTAGAGTCAGGAGGGAACTGCGAATTTAGCCAAGTTGGAAAAGTCGTTTCAAAAAATGGTCTTAAGATTGTAGGTCATGCCAACGTTCCTGGCAGAGTAGCAAATAATGCCTCAAGCCTTTTTTCAAAAAATATTTCTAACTTTTTAAAATTAATGAACTTTGAAGATAAAAAAAAATCTATGATTAATAAAAGTGATGAAATTATTAAAGCTACAATGATTTGCTCAGCTGGAAAGATTTTAATAAAATAAAAAGGAGTTACTATGTCAGAAATTTCAAATCAATTAGAAAGTTTATCATACAAAGCACAACAAATTGCAAATGAAGCAAGCCAGTTAGCATCTAGTGTGGCCGAAACATCTGGAGGCCATAGTGACTTTATTATTTTTGGTATAACTGTTTTGGTATTGGCTTGTTTTGTAGGTTATTATGTAGTTTGGTCGGTTACCCCAGCTTTACACAGTCCTTTAATGGGTGTGACAAACGCTATTTCGTCCGTAATTATTGTTGGAGCTTTATTAGCCGCAGGTCCTGTTGATAGTAACATTTCTAAATATTTTGGTTTAGTTGCTGTCACTCTTGCTGCCGTTAACATATTTGGGGGGTTCGTTGTAACAAATCGAATGCTCTCCATGTTTAAAAAGAAACAATAGGTAAAAAATGTCAACTTTAACAACTGCAGCATATTTAGTTTCATCGGTTTTATTTATACTTTCTCTTAGAGGGTTATCACATCCCTCAACTGCAAGGAGAGGAAATTTTTTAGGAATTTTAGGGATGACTATAGCCATAGTCACAACACTGTCCAATCCTGGTGTACTTAGCTATAAAGAAATTGGAATAGCTTTTTTAATAGGTGGTTTGATTGGAACATCAATCGCAGTTAAAATTCAAATGACTGCATTACCACAATTAGTTGCTGCTTTCCATAGCTTGGTAGGATTAGCTGCTGTATTTGTTGCTGCCTCTGCATATTACAATCCTAGTGCCTTTAATATAGGTACTGTTGGATCTATTCCGATGGGAAGTTTAATAGAAATGTCAATTGGAACAGCAATAGGTGCTGTGACTTTTACAGGATCTATTATAGCTTTTGGAAAACTTCAAGGTTTTGTCTCAGGAAATCCTCTAGTTTTCAAAGGTCAACATTTTATTAATTTACTTTTGGGTTTAGGAATTATTGCTTTAATTGTTAAGTTTTGCATCGATCAAAACCAAGAATTATTTTGGCTTATCGTTTTTGCCTCATTTGTTATCGGGGTACTTTTAATTGTTCCAATTGGAGGAGCAGATATGCCAGTTATTGTCTCAATGTTAAACTCATATTCTGGATGGGCCGCTGCTGGAATTGGCTTCACTCTATCTAATAACTTATTGATTATTACTGGCGCACTGGTTGGTTCGTCAGGAGCTATCTTGAGTTACATAATGTGCAAGGGAATGAATAGATCTTTCTTAAACGTTTTACTCGGAGGATTTGGTGGTGAACAAGCAGCTAGTGCTGGCGGAGTAAAAGATGATCGTCAAGCAAAACAAGGTAACGCTGCTGATGCTGCTTTTATGATGAAAAATAGCAAAACAATTATCATTGTTCCTGGTTACGGAATGGCTGTTGCTCAAGCACAACACGCACTGAGAGAGATGGGTGATTTACTCAAAGCAGCAGGTGCAGAAGTAAGATATGCAATCCATCCTGTAGCTGGAAGAATGCCGGGACACATGAACGTGTTACTTGCAGAAGCAAATGTTCCTTATGATGAAGTCCTAGAACTTGATGAAATTAACAGAGATTTCTCTGAGACTGATGTTGCATTTGTGATTGGTGCTAATGATGTAACTAACCCAGCTGCAAAAACTGATAAGACGAGTGCCATTTATGGTATGCCTATTTTAGATGTGGAAAATGCTGGTCAAGTATTTTTCGTTAAAAGAGGTATGGCTAGTGGATATGCAGGTGTTCAAAATGAATTATTTTTCAGAGACAATACATTAATGCTATTTGGAGATGCTAAGAAAGTTTGTGAAGATATAATTAAAGGGCTAGAGAACTAGTCGAATTTCTTCTTACGCATAAGTTTTTTAAATCTTTTAATTGATTCGGCTTTTTCGCGAAGCTTTCTCTCTGATGGTTTTTCGTAATTTTTTCTTAGTTTTAATTCTTTGAAAATACCCTCTCTTAAAAGCTTTTTTTTGAGTACGCGTATAGCGGCCTCAACATTATTATCTCTGACTTGAACTTCTATTGCCAATCTAGTAACCTCATAAAGGCGTAATTTATATATAAATATGAAGTCAAAGCAAGAAAAATTAGCTAACTCATTTATTAACGAAGTACCCAAATTTGGTTGGTCTAGAGAAACTCTCTTACAATGTGCAAAAAAGCAAAGAATTTCAACATCTGTTCTAGCAAAATTATTTCCATCTTTTGAATATGACGTTTTAAAATTCATAATTGCTCAAAATAACATTCAAGTTGAGAAGAATTACAATTCCTTCAACAACTCACGATTGAAAACTAGAGATAAAATTAAAACAATCATGGAGTTAAAATTTGAAAATAACAGTCATCTTAAAAAAGCATTGCCTGAAATGCTAAAATTTCTTTTAAGACCTGGTAACATATTAATGTCAATTAAAATGCTTCATGAAAATAGTGACTTTATATGGAGTTTATCAGGTGATAAATCAAATGATTTTAGTTACTACTCAAAGCGAGGTTTGCTTTCAATGATTTATCTTGCCACATTAATTTATTGGCTTAACGACAAGTCAGAAAAAGATATTGCTACCAAAAACTTTATCAGCAAATCAGTTGATGGAATAGTTGATGGGGTTTCAAGACTTAAACAATTAAGTTTACTCAAAGGCTTAGCTGAAAATTTTATGTCTAGGTATGCTAAAAAGACATCTTAAATTTCCTTTAAAACATATAATAAACCTTCAAAAAGTATAAAAATTTATTCTCATTTAAATTTTAAATTTATTTTTGTTAATAGAAAGGCACATAATGAATAAAATTTTTATTACTTTGATTTTTACGATTTTTTCATCATTAGCTTTTGCAAATGGACATATGCAGCCAAACTCTTTTGCTGTAACTTTAAAAGTTCCATCTGCAGATGTAGAGAAAGTTGAATCTATCTTACAAAGCCATCATCAGTTTTTGCATGATAAACATTCTTTATCTGGTGATGATAGATTAAACTCATATTCTATCGTTAAAGGTTTTGAGCCTGTAGATTTAACTGACCCTTCGAAAGGTGTTACCGATAATGTCTTTTATTTTTTAAGCGAGCATTATCAAACTCCAGTTGGCTTGCAGCTTCATGGACAAGCATCTGAGACTTGGGAGGATGTACAAGAGTTTAGATCGATAATATATCAGTATAGTATCGCAATTGCTTTCCCAGGCGAAGTCATAGCTAAGATGAATCGCTAAGAAAAAATAATAAATACTCGCGGTTATTAATTTAGCCGCGAGAAAATAAAACCTCTTCAGGAACTCATCAAATAGATTATAATAAATAATAATTGGAGGACTGATGAGTATTCAAAAAACAATTACACCCATAAATAATACTATTTATTTAGAGAGAGAATTAGCCTCAGATAGTAAAATTAATTCAGTCATAGATAAAGCCTCAACAAGTTTTGAAATTTGGAAAAACACATCTCTTGATGACCGAATTAATATTGTAAATAAATTTATTGATAACCTAATCGCTCTCAAAGATGAAATATCAAAGGAAATTTGTTGGCAAATTGGAAGGCCCATATCTCAATGTGCAGGAGAATTAAGAGGCTTTGAAGAGCGCTCAAGACACATGGTAGATATTGCTAAAGACTCATTACAAAATCTTCCAGCTACTCAAAACGAAGAATTTGACAACTATATATACAAAACTCCTCTTGGGGTGATTTTTGTAATGGCCCCATGGAATTATCCGATTATTACTGCAACTAACACAATTGTTCCTGCTATAATTTCAGGTAATAGTTTAATTTTAAAACATTCATCTCAAACACCAAGATGTGCAGAACTAATTTTTCAAGCTTTTGAAAATACGGGGATACCTGAGGGTGTTTTCCAATTTATTCATACTGATCATAAAGCTTGTGAAAAAATAATCTCTGACTCAAGAATAGCTCACGTTGTTTTTACTGGCTCTGTAAGAGGAGGCCAGGAGGTGAAAAAATATATAGGAACACGATTTATTAATGCTGGTCTAGAATTAGGAGGGAAAGATCCTGCCTACGTCAGAGCAGATGCTGATTTAAAACACGCAATTGAAAACCTTGCAGACGGTGCACTATTTAATTCTGGTCAATCTTGTTGTGGTATAGAAAGAATTTATGTAGATAAAAAAATTTATAAAGAATTTATAGATGGCTTCAAAAGCATTACTGAAAATTATAATTTAAACGATCCCTCAAAACCTGACACAAATTTAGGCCCTGTGGTAAGACAATCAGCAGCTAATTTTATTAGAGCTCAAATAAATGAAGCGGAGAGCAGCGGAGCAAAACGTCTTATTGATGAGAGTAAATTTACAATATCTAGAGAAGATAATTGTTATGTTAGCCCTCAAGTAATGGTTGATGTCAATCATGATATGAGATTCATGATGGAGGAAACTTTTGGTCCTGCTGTTGGAATTATGCCTGTAGATGACGATAAAGAAGCAAAAAATTTGATGAATGATAGCCCTTATGGACTAACTGCATCTATTTGGACAAAAGATTTGGAGTTTGCTAAAGAATTTGGAAAAAATGTTCAAACAGGAACTTTCTTCATGAATAGATGTGATTACTTAGATCCGGCACTTGCATGGACGGGCGTAAAAGACACTGGTATCGGTTGCTCACTTTCAGTATTAGCATTTGATCAATTTACAAGACCACAGAGTTTTCATATGCGCAAAGTAGTTTAGAGCGATGGTCTACAAAGTTATTAATAAAATGTTAAAATATTTAATTTTTTAGTCGATTATGAGCATTACTTTTAAAGAATTAGAAAAAAAAATAAAATCAAAAGAGATTGATACTGTTTTAGTCTCTCTATCCGATATGCAAGGTCGACTAGTGGGAAAAAGAGTAACAGGTAAGGCTTTTTTAGACTACGTTCACAAAGAAACTCATTTTTGTGACTATCTTTATACGGTTGATATGGATATGTATACAGTTCCTGGATTTAAATCATCCTCTTGGGAGACTGGCTACGGTGATATGACTGTAAAGCCTGACCAAAGAACCATCAAAGTTTTACCATGGTTAGAGAAAACAGCTTTAGTTCTCGGTGATGCTTTTCAACATGATGGAAAGACTCCTGTTTCGCATTCCACAAGACAAGTTTTAAGAGAGGCAATTATAAAAGCTAATAAAATGGGATTTGAGCCGATGTTAGGTTCAGAATTAGAATTCTTTCTTTTCAAGCAAACTTATGATGATATTCATTCTAGTCATTATAAACATTTAAAAGAAACATCATGGTACATAGAAGATTATATGATATTTCAAACTTCAAAAGAGGAGCCTTTTAATCAAGAGTTAAGAAATAGTTTATTAGACTCCGGTATATATGTTGAGTGCACTAAAGGGGAGGCCTCACCTGGTCAACAAGAAATTAATGTAGTTTTTACTGATGCTCTTAGTATGGCAGATAACCATATTATAATAAAAAATGCTGCAAAAGAGATTGCTTTTAAACATAATCGTGCAGTTAGTTTTATGGCAAAATACAAACAAGATTTCTGCGGAAGTTCCTGTCATATTCATAATTCTTTATTCGATAAAAAAACAAAAAAAAATATTTTCTCTGATACCAAAGACAAATATGGAATGTCTAAAATTTTCAAAAGCTATGTAGCTGGACAAATTTTATTTTTGAGGGATCTATCAATTTTTTTAGCTCCAAACGTAAATTCTTATAAAAGATTTCAAGAGTCCTCTTTTGCTCCAACATCTGCCGCCTGGGGAATTGATAATAGAACCGCTGGATTTAGATTAGCAGGACATGGAAGTTCAATAAGAATTGAATGCAGAGTTCCTGGGGCAGATGTTAATCCCTACCTTGCTTTTGCTGGATTGATTCAAGCAGGTCTGTATGGAATTGAGAATAAGTTAGAACTTGAAGAGCCATTATCTGGAAATATATATCAAAATAGAAAGGCAAAAAATGTTCCTGGTACACTTTATGAAGCAATTGAACTTGCTAAGAAATCAAAATTATTACCAAAGATTTTCCATTCAGATGTTTTAGAACACTATATTCATGCTGCAAAATGGGAGCAGAGTGAATATGATAAGTCTGTAAATGACTGGGAGCACCGTCGTTATTTTGAGAGAGGATAAATAGGGTTATAAATGCAAAATATGAATTGGAATTATCCAACAAACGTTTGGTTTGGAGTTGATAGATCAAAAGAAATACAAAAAGCTTGTGATACTTTAGGTATTAAAAATCCTTTAATTGTTACAGATCCTGGATTATTGCAAACATCAATTATTGATGAAATCAATAGTAGTCTGTCATCAAATACACAAATTTACAGCGATGTTCAAGGAAACCCAACTGGTTCAAATGTAACTAATGGTGTAAAAGTTTTTTTAGAGGGTGATCACGATGGTGTCATAGCCATAGGTGGCGGATCTGGAATGGACGCTGGAAAAGGAATAGCTTTTTTAGCTCATCAATCAAGACCACTTTGGGATTTTGAAGATATTGGAGATTGGTGGACAAGAGCAGACTCAAGTGTAATCAAACCTATAATAGCTATACCTACAACTGCAGGAACAGGTTCCGAAGTGGGAAGAGCGGCTGTCTTTTTAAACGAAGAGAGTCATAAAAAGAAAATAATTTTTCACCCAAAAATGTTACCACAGATTGCGATACTAGACCCATCTTTGACATTAAATCTACCAAAAAGTATTACAGCTGGAACAGGAATGGATGCATTGGCACACTGTATTGAAGCTTATTCATCTCCTTTTTATCACCCAATGGCAGAGGGCACAGCTTTAGAGGGTTTAAGACTAGTCAAAGAAAATATTCAAGAGGTTTATCATAATGGAAATAATGTTGAAGCAAGATCCCATATGTTAGTTGCTTCTATGATGGGTGCAGCTGCATTTCAAAAGGGTCTAGGTGCTATTCACTCTGTTACACACCCAGTAAATTCCTTATACAAGACTCATCATGGAACAACAAATGGTACAGTTATGCCATTTGTTTTGAATTATAACCGTAGCGCTATTGAAAAAAAATTTACTAGATTGGCAAATTTTCTAGATATTAAAAATGGCTTCGAGGGTATCGTTGATTGGATTATTGAATTAAAAAAAGATATGGAGATACCTGAAACACTTAAAGATATGGGTGTTAATGAGGGAGATGAGATTAAATTGGCGCCATTAGCACAAGAGGATCCAAGCACTGGTGCAAACCCACTAGAGATGACAGTAGAAAGATTTCAAGAATTAATATTAAATTGTATTGCCGGAAAATATTAAATTTTTAGAAATTGTTGGTGTGCTTTTTTTGAAATTGATGCAACAACATCACCATTTGATTGAAAATTTAGAGGATTTCCTCTCCAATCACTAATTATACCTCCGCTCTCTTCTACAATATTTACTAAAGGGATATAATCATAAGGTTTTAAGAAAGACTCTACTACTAAGGGTATTCTTTTTTCAGCCAAAAGCCCGTATTGTACACAATCACCACCAAAGGTTGCATATTTAGTTTTTTTAATCAGAGCATTATATTTTTTATTCTTATTATTTGATTTGAAAGCTGTCATTCCAGAGGTACTAAAATATAATTTAGATAATTTTAAATTATTTTGAGATTTCTTAATTTTTTTTCCATTACAATAAGCACCATTGTCTCTAATTCCAATCCATGTTTTGTTTATATCAGGACAGTTAATAATTCCAATTACGGGTATTTTATCAATGCACAAAGAAATTAATGTGCCAAAATTACCATTTCCATTAATAAAATTTTTTGTACCATCTATTGGATCGATTACCCATACAAATGGAGAGTTATTTGATTTATTTTGGTATTCCTCTCCGTATATATCGTGACCAGGATATTTTTTAATGATCATCGATCGCAATTCTTTTTCAATTTTCATGTCTATTTTAGTTACTGGTGATTTATCTGATTTGAAATCTATTTTTAGTCGATGAGATGGTGTTTTCTTTATTATTCTTTCTGACGCATTAACGAGTTTTTTAGCAAAGTTTAAATATTGAGATAAATCTTTAAGTTTTAAAGGCATTTACAAAATATATAGAAAAAAAGCATTACTACTAATAATTTTTAATTTAAGCTATTTTTAAGCTTCTGAAAAATAATCTCAAAATTTTCTGATGTCTGAGCGCCATTTATAACAATTTGTTTATTTATTATAAATGTAGGAACGCTATTTATACCCATCTTTCTAGCTTGAATTTCTTCATTAGCGAGTGGTTCAATATTTTCTTGATCTGACAAATAACTTTTAAAATCTTCAGCGTCAATTTTATGTTTTATAGCTATATCCAACAATACATTGGGGTCACCTATGTCTTCACCATTTAAGAAATAAGACTCAAATAAACTATCTAAAACATTTTCCTGTACACCCTGTTTATATGCTAAAGCTAAAAGTCTATGTGAATTAAAGGAATTTGGGGTTGTCATAATAGAGTCAAAGTTAAAATTAATTCCTTCTACAAGTCCTTCATCATAGATATTGTCATAAATCGTCTTTGCTGCATCAGCACTTCCAAATTTAGAAATTAAATATTCTTGCCTATCCATACCATCAGGTGGCATTCCCGGATTTAATTGAAAAGGTCTCCAAGTTTGTTTGAATTTTGTATCTTTGTGATTACTAATAGCTTTTTCTAATCTTTTTTTCCCAATATAGCACCACGGGCAAACAGTATCTGAAAATATATCTAGTTCGATCATAAATTTATTTCAATATTCATGACATAAAAAAATAATAATTCATAGTCATTAAAGTTAAAAATCTGATAAAATAGAATTTGGGAGATTCATATGATAGGAAATTTTAACGGAATATTTTATTTAGTAATTTTTTTAATTATTTTAGTAATGAATGCTTTTTACGGTTATAACTGTTTGTTTAATACCAAAAACTTCATAAGCAAATATGGAATTGATGTAACAGCCGCATTTTTTGCAAGGTTTGCTGGAGCAGTAATTGTAGGTGCAGTTTTAATGCAGTTATATATTTTATTTAGAGGTACAGAGGCTACATGGGCATTCTTTAATTTTATGTTTATAATCATGACCATAATAGCAATATCAGCTTTTTACACTGGTGAGATAGATAAATTAGGAAGAACTGACCAATATTCAAGAGAGGGATGGCTATCAACAGGTGGTCTTGCACTAGGTTGGGCTATTCTTTGTTTTGGATTAGCAGATAAGATTTATATTTAGCGATTTCTTATAAAATAAATAAATATTAAAGACGTTAAGTACATTATGACGCTATAAGTAGCAGCAGGTATTATATATAGACCGCCACCAAAAACACTTGTGCCTACAAAAATAGCTAAAGTTCCGTTTTGAAGACCACACTCTATTGAAATAGCTTTTTGTTGTGAGGTTCCTGTCCCAAAAAACTTTGCCCAATAAAAAGCAATTATCATCATTAATAAATTGAGAGAAAAGACTACCAATCCAGTTTGAGCAAAATACTCAATTAAATTTTCTCTCTCAGCTAAAATAGCTCCAATCAATACTAAAACAAATAAAGCAGTTGAAAGTATTCTAGCAAACTTCTCAATTCTCTTCGTAAAAAAAGACAAGCTAGCTCTGAAAATCATTCCAATTAAAACAGGCAATGTCACTATCAAAAACATACTTATAGCTATTCCTGTAAGTGAGATTGAGCCTAAAGAATTGTCAGAAATTAATCCCATTGATATACCCAAAACTATTGGCACAGAAATTACACTTAAAAGGCTCATTACGGCAGTTAAAGATATTGATAGAGCAACATCTCCTTTGGCAAAAGATGTAAGAATATTTGAAGTGACTCCACCCGGAGCAGCAGCAATTAATATTAAACCTATTGCTAATTCAGGTTGAAGCGGCCAAACCAAAACAATTACTAAAGCAACTATTGGAAGAAAAATTAATTGGCTAATTAATCCTATAATAAAATTTTTAGGTGCTTTTATTACTCTTGCGAAATCTGAAAATGTCAAACCCAAGCCTAGAGTGAACATAATAAAAGCTAAGGCTAAAGGTAGAATTACATCAGTTATGAAATTCATAGATAAATACTAACAAAAACTCAAAATAATCATATCTCATAACCAAGACTTTTTTCCTCTAAATCAATCAATTCCTCAGGATACCCCTCAGCTCTAAATGCAGTATTGTATTTATTTTCAAGCCTTTTTACGACCATTGAGGACCATGCACGATCACCAAAAGTCTTTCTTGCATCTTTAATAATATCAAGAACTAAAGGTGATATTTCTAGTTCAATTCCAAGTTTTGAGGCGAGATCTTGAAAAAGTCCTACATCTTTCTCAACTAAGTCCATTGTAAAATTTATATTGTACGACCCGTTTAATATAACCTGACTCTCAGTTTCATGGACAAATGAGTTACCTGAAGAAGCTGCAATTCCCTTATATGTTTTGTTCAAATCAATATTTGATTTACTAGCAATAGTCCAAGCTTCTCCCAATGCAACTAAGTGAACAGTAGCTAAATAATTTGTAATAACTTTAAGAATAGATGCACTTCCAAAGTCTCCAGTATACAAAATTTTTCTACCAAGACATTTTAATACTGGCATTGCTTTATCAAATCCCTCTCTACTTCCTCCAACAAAAATAGAAATGTTACCAGTTGCTGCCCTATGACAACCCCCACTTACAGGAGCTTCTAAAGCTATTGCATTTTTTTGCTGAATTAATGAAGCATGTTTTTTTAGTTGTTCATCTTCAGTTGTGCTCATCTCAATCCAAATTTGACCTTTTTGTATAGTATCAATAATACCATCTTTGGACTCTAAAACTTCTGCACATATCTTGGGAGAGGGAAGACAAGTTATTAAAATATCAGAATTCATCACAAGATCTTTTATTGATTTAGCTGTCTTAGCACCCTTTAAATTAAACTCCTCCATTAATATGTGATTTTTATCTAAAACTGATATTTGAAAATTATTTTCAAGAAGATTATTTGCTAGTTTTCCACCCACATTACCTAGTCCAATAAAACCTATTTTCATCACTACCCCCTTTATTTAATAAAATACTATTACTTTATTTTTCAATGTTAATATTAAATAATTCTTATAAAATTAGATAATGTCAATTTACCTTAGAACAGAAAAAATTATTTCAGATTGGACAGACTATAATGGTCATATGAATTTAGCCTTTTATATCCACTTATTCGATCAAGGATGGGATGTGCTGCTTGATAGATTTCAAATGGGAGGGGAGTCAGCCAAAAATGAGAAAAGATCAACATTTGCTGTGGAATCTCACACTAAATATATTCAAGAGGTTAAAGAGGGAGATGAAGTTGATATAAACTTACTATTCTTAGACCGTGATAAAAAAAGATTTGTATATCAATTGGAAATTGTAAGTAAAAGTGGGAATTTTAGAGCAGCTACATCTGAAGTTTGCTCTCTTTATGTTGACTTAAGTATCCGCAAAGTTATTGAAATGGAAGACCATAAATTAAAGTTAGTAGATGATTTCATCGCTGAAAATAAAAATCAATTTTCACCAATAGAATTTTACCTTTTAGATAAATTAAAAAAGTAAATGAAAGTTGCTATCATTGGGTCGGGCATTGTGGGTCTCACAATTGCATATACCTTAAGTAAAGAAAATATCGACATAACTATTTTTGAGAAAGAGAGAGACTCATTATCACATGGAACTGGAAGAAATAGCGGTGTTATTCACTCTGGAATCTACTATCAACCTAAAACTTTAAGGTCAACTCTCTGCATCAGAGGTTCAAAGTTAATGAAAAAATTTATTAGTGAGAACAATCTTTATATCAATAATTGTGGAAAGTTATTACTTCCAAAAACAAAAAAAGATATCGAAACACTTAACTTATTGTATGAGAGATCGAAGGAGGTAGGAGTCGAAACAATCAAGTTAAATAGTTTCGATGAGATTTTAAAAATAGAGCCAAACTGCAATCCCTTATTTAATGATGCTCTTTTTATTAAAGAAACAGCCATAGCTGATCCAAAAGAGGTATCAAACAAATTGATTGAAATTTTAAAAAAAAAAGGTGTGATAATTAAATACGATACAAAAGTGGACTCAATTTCATCTGATAATACAACTATTATATCAAATAATAAAATTCATAATTTCGATCTTATTATAAACTCTGCAGGTTTACATGCAGACTATTTGGCAAATAAATCAAATTTAAAAACTAGATACACATCTTTACCTTTTAAAGGTAAATATTGGAAAATTAGTTTTGGAGATAAAAATGAAATTCCAAATAGATTAATTTATCCAGTGCCAAATTTAGACCAACCTTTTTTAGGAGTCCACACTGTATACGATAAAGATGGAAACTTTTATTTAGGACCTAGTAGCACCCCTGTATTTGGAAGAGAAGCCTATAGGCCTTTTAGAAAATTTAATTTTTTAGAGTTTTGTGCCTTAAGTTATAAATTCATTTTGAAAATAATTTTTAATGAGAATAACCTTAGAAATTTAGCTATTAGTGAGTTTAAAAATCTATTTTTATCTAGTGTCATGAAATCTTCTAATGTTTACTTTAAGCATAAACCAGTAAAAATTGAATTAAGTAGTAAAGTGGGGATTAGATCTCAAATGTTTGATAAAAATAGTAAAAAACTATTTAATGATTTTGTAGTTATTAAGCAAAATAACATTATACATATTCTTAATGCTATATCTCCAGCATGGACATCTTCTTTTGCTATGGCCGAATTTATATGTGAAAAATATACTATAAAAAAATAGAAATAATAATGAAAGCGCCTAATTTTAAGTTGCCAAGCACATCTGGAATATTTCAACTAAGTGATTATTTAGGGAAAAACATAATTTTGTATTTTTACCCAAAAGACAATACAAAAGGATGTTCTTTAGAGGCAATTGATTTCAATAATTCTCTCAAAGCTATAAATAAATATAATTGCATTGTAGTAGGTGTTTCAAAAGACTCAATTGAAAGTCATCAAAAATTTAAAAAAAAAAATAAATTAAAATTTGATTTGTTATTTGATGAAAAAATAAAGGTCTTAAAAAAATACAAAGCTTGGGGACTTAAGAAATTTTTAGGAAAAGAATATTATGGTATAATTAGAACTACAGTATTAATTAATGAAAAAGGCAAAATTGTAAAAACTTGGAGTAATGTCAGAGTAAAAGATCATGTAAAAAATGTAATTAACGAACTATCTAATATTTAATTTAATCTAAAATACTTATTCACAAATTATAAACAGAAAAATTTATTTTTTTATTTTTTGTTATTGTCAAAAAAAATAATTTATTTTAATGTGTTAAATGTAGAGGGTAGGAAACTTCCCAAAACAAAGAAAAGAGCCAAAGTAGTAGAGGCCTAGAGAAGGGAAACCGGAACTATGTCGAGACAACCGAGGCTCTTTTCTGTTTTATCCCCATATTTAATGATTGAATTTCTTCCATTAAATAGTTTATCATTACATGTGAAAAAAATTTTCAAATACACTTTTATTTTTATTTTTGGTTTGAATTTAAACCTATTTTCTGGACCGTTCACAGATGAGTTTGCTAAGTGCATTGTAATGAAAACAACAACTCAAGAAAAAACTGATTTAGTAAGATGGATATATGTGACAATGTCATTTCACCCTCAACTGATGGATTTGTCTAATCTAACAGCTGATGATGTTGAAATGGTGAATATAAGAGTAGCTGACTATATGACCAATGTCTTTGCTTATAAGTGCAATGAAGAGTTAAATATGGCCATAGATTATGAGGGTGAAGAAAGTGTTTATTATGCATTTGAACTCTTGGGTGAAATAGCAATGACAGAGTTAATGGAAGATCAAGGTGTTAGCGCTGCAAGTGAGCTATTTATTGATTATATAGATGTGTCAATTTTCGAACAAATACTAAATTACTAACTAATAAAACTATTTTAAAGAAATTTAACTTATGTGGTGCCGCCGAGAAGAATTGAACTTCCGACCCCACCCTTACCAAGAAGGTGAAACCCTTGATCTTTGGTAAAACCCCTTATTTTTGTGTTAGTATTCGTCACATAAGGTTTCACTATTTCTCGTTATTTCACACTCCTTTTTTTAAAGTGTAACCTAGTGTGTAAAAAAAATTGACACAAAATTGACACAAAAAAACAGTTCTTAGAAACTGCCATTGAAAAAGTATTGAAAATGGTGCCGCCGAGAAGAATTGAACTTCCGACCCCACCCTTACCAAGGGTGTGCTCTACCACTGAGCTACGGCGGCATTTTTAGAATTATAGACTATTAATACATATTAAAAAACATTATCAAAAGACATCCTGCTGTCAGGTACTTAGAGATTTCATAAAGAATTTTCCATTTATTATTATTTTGACTAACACGCCATGTAGCAAAAGTAATTGCCAAAAAAACAAATGATACAAACCACATTAAATTAGGATTTTTTGTTAATTCAATAGTAACTGACATAATTAATTCACTAGGTAAAACTTATCTACCAGATAGTTTATTAACAAGACTAATCCAATCATAAATACCCAATAAAGTTTTTTGTTGTTTCTAATAAAGGGTATCCCAATTGCACTGTATCTAAATAATTTATGAAGTCCCCAAACAATTAAGGGGATTAAAAACAACCAAAAAATAATTTCCCAAATCATTTTCTAACTTTAATTATTTCTTTTTTAATAAGACTATCCTAATTTTAATATCTGAACCAAAATCTTTATTGTTTGGAAGATAATTTAAAGGTCTTGATATATAGATTGAGTTAAAATCAGTTAATTTTTCTAAGACATTATCAAATTTTAATTCTTTCCATAAATCTACTCTATGTGTAAATATAAAATAACCATTTTTTGCAAGATAATAAGAAACTAATTTAAAAAGTGATTGATGATTTTTACAATATGTCATTGCACCAATAAGACTTACCACAGTGTACTTATTTACTATTTGAATTTTATTCTCAAAACTTTTTTTATAAAGATATCTATATTTTCCATTTCTTTTAGATATATCTAATATTTTTTTAGAAATATCAGATCCATCACAAATACAGTGAGGGTAAAATCGTAAAAATTCATCAACAAAAAGTCCTGTGCCACATGCTAAATCTAAAATAAATTTTGGTTTTGTTTTGATATATCTCTTTAAAATTTTAACTGAATGTAATGGCGCTTTGTAGTTCCATTTATACAATGTCTCATCATATGAACTAGACCAATTATCATAATATTTTTCTATGTCTTTTTTGTTACCAATGCCTTTAAGAAGAGATTTCATTTAAATTTAAAAACTAGCTAATTTATTATCATTTACCAATTAATCTTCATCATATTGTAATTTTTGTAAAATGATGATATTTAAATTTTATGGATAATAATAAGCCAAAACCTGATTGTGGTTGTTCTTGCTCATGCTGTTGCACATGTGGCGACGGTTGTTGTCAATAAATAATTTTAACAAGAACAATTATTCCTAAAATAAAACCGAATATTACGTCTACGTATTTCCCCTTTTTTCTGGCCATTAGATAAAATGAGATTAAAGCCAGACTAATTACTACAATGCTCGATAAGTTTGTTACAAAAGATGAGGGCTCCATTTATTATTCTTCCCATTTAAAACGATCGAAAGATTTAAAAATTTCAAATATTCCTTTTTCCCATTGTTGAGATATGTATTGATAATCGTCATCATTAATTTCAAGAGATTGTTGGTAAACTATTTCTGATAAATTATTTTTATATACAACTAAGTCGATTGGCGGACCAACAGATAAATCTGCTTTCATTGTACTGTCCATACTTATTAATGCACATCTTGCTGCATCTCCAAGATAAGTATCTGACTTGACAACTCTGTCTAATATTGGCTTACCATACTTTATTTCTCCAATGACAAGGTAAGGTTTGAATTCACTTGATTTAATAAAGTTACCCTGTGGGTAAACCAAATATAATTCCGACTCTTGATCTTTTATATGTCCGCCAACTATAAAAGTTGAACCTAATTCAATAGTCTCTTGATTAATACCATCTGGTGAGGAATGTTTAACATTTAATCTCCCAATATATTTTGCTATTTCATTTAAATTAAATAAATTATTTAAATTATTCCCATTTTTATCGTCTTCTAAATCTTTAGTAATCGAATTAAAGACTGCTTGAGAAGTAGCTAAATTTCCTGAAGTTAAAATTATTATATTTCTATCAATGCCCTTATGGACATACATTTTAGAATAAGAGTTAAAGTTATCTAGGCCTGCATTTGTCCTTCTATCAGATGCAAAAACCATCCCCTCGTTTACCTTAATTCCTACACAATAAGTCATACATTAATTAAATAGCTAATTTTTTAAAAATACAAACGATTATTTACATACCTTCAATCTAAACTATGCATAACTATTAATAGGCATTTATAGTATTTTTAAACAGTGACTATAAATTGGAAAAATTACAATTCAAAAAATAGCTATGATGAGTATTTAACCCCTGAAAAAAGTCTTAGAAAAGAAGCTAAAGTAATTTCTAAAATATTAAATAGTTACTCAATCAAAGATTTAGAAAGAATTGAACAAAATTGTCAAAGCACAATAAGTTCTCGTGGCATTAATTTTAAAGTTTACTCAGCTGATAAAAAAGCTGCAGAGGAAAAAAAATGGCCATTGGATATTATTCCAAGGATTATTCTTAAATCCCAATGGCTTAAGGTAAGAAAAGGATTAATACAAAGGTGCAAAGCTTTAAATCTTTTTATAAATGATGTTTATAATCAAAAAAAAATATTTAAAGACAACATTGTTCCAAAAGATTTAGTATTTAAATCTCAAAATTATTTAAAACAATGTGAAGGATTTATACCTAAAAGAAAAATTTGGTCTCATATTTCAGGAATAGATTTAATAAGAAATATTGATGGAAAATTTTTAGTGTTAGAAGATAATCTTCGCGTTCCTTCAGGTGTTTCATACATGCTTGAAAACAGAATGGTAATGGGAGAGGTATTTCCTGAATTATTTACGCGTTATAGAGTTTCACCAATTAATCACTATTGCAATAGACTGTATCACTGTATGTTAGATGCAATACCTTATAAAAAAAATAATCCAACAATGGTTGTATTAACGCCAGGAGTTTATAACTCTGCATACTTTGAGCATTCATTTTTAGCACAACAAATGGGAATAGCTCTTGTTGAGGGAAAAGATCTTTATGTGGAAAATGACAAAGTTTACGTTAAGACAGTCAAAGGGGGTTTGAGAGTTGATTGTATGTATAGAAGGATTGATGATACTTTTTTAGATCCCAAAACTTTTTTTAAAGGATCTTTGTTAGGTGTAGCGGGTTTATACAAATCTTACAGAAAAGGCAATGTTGGACTTCTAAATGCGCCTGGAAGTGGGGTAGCAGATGATAAAGTTATATACTCATATGTTCCTAAAATAATTAAATATTATTTAGATGAAGAGCCTAAATTGGACCAAGTAGAGACATATTTATGTCATAATAAATCTGAGAGAGATCACGTAATATCTAATATTTCAAAAATGATAGTAAAACCAGCTGATGGATCTGGTGGTTATGGAATTATAGTAGGGCCCAAATCTTCTAAATCTGAGAGAGAGGCATATATAAGAAAAATTTTACATAACCCAAGAAACTTTATTGCTCAACCTTTAGAAATATTATCAACTACACCAACTTTACAGGGGAATTTAATTGAGCCTCGACATCAAGATTTGCGACCATTTATTCTTTCTGGAAGAGAGACATACGTAACTATGGGCGGTTTGACTAGAGTTGCTCTAAAAAAGGGAAGCACGATAGTAAATAGTTCACAGGGTGGAGGCTCAAAAGACACTATGATTGTAGAGGATTAAATTTTATATCTTCTGCTTCACAATTATAGTCTGATTTAAATTTTCAACCTCTAATATTTTCTCATCCCCATTAGTCCATTTAATTTTAATCTTAAACTCATTTTCATTATCTCTAATTCCATAGTGAGCAACAGGCTCCATTTGACAAAGATAACCTGATCCGGCATCGATTGTTTTAGAATGTGTTCTTTCGTTTGTGTATAAAGTTACAGTTGCGCCTCTTGCTGGTGCCCCATGGATATTTAAAGGTCTAACCCTTAAAAAAGATCTTTGCTCATCATTATGATATTTAAATAGAGTCAACGGCTGAGCACCAGACTCACCATGAGATAAAAGAAGCTCTAGGACTCCATCATTATCAATATCTGCAACTGCAGCTCCCGTTCCAAGACCATTTGGCTCTAGAGCTTGCTCTAGTTTAATTTCTTCAAAAACACCATTTTCAATTATTTTATAAAGTCTATTTGGCTCTCCTATGTTATTCAGAAACACCTCATCATAACCATCATTATCAAAATCTGCCGAAATTACTGTTCTAATTTTTGATGGCTCGTCAAAAGTAGAATTAGCAATATTTTTAAATTTATCGTTATCTAAAACGTAGGCTCTATTAAAACCTTCCCAATTACCGTTTAGAATATCTAGTCTTCCTCGATAAAGAATGTCAGATAATGCTGTTCCTCTTCCATTTTGATAGATATCTTTGACATTCATTTGACTTGCCACATCTGAATACTTCCCGTTTTGATTAAAATAAAGAAAATTCGGACCTCTTTCATTAGCCGCAAACACATCTATTTGGTCAGATAAGATATGACCGGCAATTACAGCTCTACCTCCTGTAACTTTATCAAGTCCCAGGCTCGCAGCTAGATCTACAACCCTATTTTCAATAAACTCATAGAATCTTGTTGGACCACCATAATTTGCTACATAAATTCCATAATTTCCTTTACCCTCTCTGTCGACGCAAACTACTGATCTTCCAGCTGTTAAATTTAATTCACTTTGATTTATTTCCTTTTCGAATAAGTCATCTATTACGTTCTGTGTATTTATTAAGAGTCTGTCTGAGTACATTTTCATCCCACTGTATGTATCTGTGTTGAGGAAATATATTTCCTCAGAGCCATCTTTATCTATATCGCATGCGGCAACCCCAATTGTAGATCTTTCTGGATCAGAAAATATATTATCAGTAATTTTATTTTCAAGAGTTTCTCCATTAAAACCTAATGCTAGATTATTATATCTAAATCCAGTTACTATAAATTCATCATTGCCGTCATTGTCAAAATCAGTTACAGCCACCCCGTAACTTAGTCTAGAACTTTGATCAGGTAATAAATTACTTATATTTTTGAAAAAGCTTTTTTCTGCAAATACATTCATAGAATAAAAAATAAATAAAAATAAAATCGGAATTTTATAAAATTTCATATAATTAATACTATTTTTTTGATGATCTAGATTTAGATATGATTTGTACCACTATCAAGTGTATATAAAATTTATAACTTTTATTAAAAATAATATCATTTTAGCTGTTATCACTTTCTTACTTGTGTTGATTATTAATAAAAATTCTTATTCTACTGAAATTACAAAAAATGAAGCTTACTACTATGATACACTAGCCAAAAACTGGATTAATATATTTCCAGATGGAAATAGGAATGCTGCAGGACCAAAGTTTTTTAAATATCTTATAGATCAAGACCTTAGTTTTAACGATTTTGTTGAATTCAATAAAAGATATTGCCCAGTATCTGGTTCATTGATAGCTCCTGGATCTGAGCCTGCATTTATAAGTATGAATGAGGTCGACTCGGATAATAAAGTATGTGGTGATATGTATCGCTGTTGTTGGCCATGTGTTTGTGATTCAATGAAATATGCTAAAGCTATGGAAATATCACATAAATTTCAAGGTATTGAAAAAAAATTTACTGTTATGACTATTGATAATCCCTGTGGTAAAGAGGAATTTCCACTTGAGGTAAATCGAGATTATTTTTGTATCGGCGAAAAGATGAATTTAGATCAAGTCTTTGCAGTTGATCAAAAAATGATAATTGGCTTATTGCACAAACCTACTAGTTGTAATAGCAGTGATCTTTTAGCAATTAACAACCACCCTGTAGTTGGGCAACAATGTAAGATTAGAAACTCTACGAAAGAAGAGGAACTTATTTCTGGGATGGGTGATATATTTATAAAGCTATCCAAATAACTTTACAAAAAAATTAATTTTTTAAAGCATAATCACCGTATATAATTGTATTACTACTGTTTAGTCTATATTTTTTTAAAACTCTTACTGACTTATATTTATTTTTTAGTTTTCTTAACTCTATAGAGGCCTCTTTTCTGTATTTTTTATTTTTCCACCAAGATGAATTACCAATCTCTAAAGTAATTATTTTAATCATTTAAAAATAATAAATATTAAAAAAATATACCTAGATATTTTTGAGATACTAACAAGAAGTAAAAAAATGAAAAATTTTACTCTTAATATTCCTGCTACTATAGTAAGAGGATCTCCAATGATTGGTACCCATGCCAATAACAATGACCAAATGCCATATTTTTTAAAATAAATTTCACCCTTTGCAATTTGCCTCTCATTGGCTGGGAACCACTTCTTATCTTTAAAAATTAATATTTTTTTTCCTAAATACCAATTAACTGATGAACCAAGAATATTTCCAAAACTTGCAACAACCAAAAGTAAATATTTATTAAATGAGTCTGATAATAGCATTGTTGATAAAACTAATTCAGAAGAAAGCGGGAGAATTGTAGCTGCTAAAAAACTTATTATAAATAATTGAAAATATGAAATTAATATTATCACATTACTAACATTTAAATATAAGTTTCAGCTTTTAAAATATCTAATATTAACATAAAGGTAAAATAACCTGCATTTATGAATACGATAAAACTAAACATATAAACAATTTCTTTAGAAACATTTTCACTTACAAAATTAGGGAAAAAATATTTTCCAAGAAGAAAACTTATTTCCGAATATATTATTGTTATTGTAGCTGCAATAAAAAGAACGTAAGTAAATTTACCAAAAAAATTTACAACAAATAAGCTAGCAAAAGCAATAAATAATAAAAAAAGAGAGGAATATATTGATAAATTTGAAACTGTTAATTTTTTTTTATAAATTTTTCTTGTTAAAAGTAGAATAAAAAAAATTATTGTTAAAATAATCGAAACTATAAAAACCTTCGTGTTATAAAGAGAGTCTGTAAAAAAAAGGTCCAAAAATTATTTTTTTCTAATTTTTCTGATAGTCATTATTGAAAGGAACAATACAAAGAATATTAAAGCAAATGCTCCAATTAAAAATATCCATTTCATAAATTAATTATACAAATTTTGCTTTAAGTTGAAAGTTATGATCTCAAAACCCTAAGGTTTTTATTAGCAATTACTAATCCGTATTTATCTTTAGTGAAAATTAATTTATCTTCAATATTCTCGCCTATATCTAAAATTACCTCTGATAAGGGGTTTAAAACTTCATCTTGTAATAATCTTTTCAAAGGTCTGGCCCCAAATAACGGATCAAAACCTTTTTCTTTCAAGTAGTTTAAGGCTTCATCAGTAAAACCAATTGAAATACCTTTTGAAGAGATTCTTTGTTCAATTAATTGAATTTGGTTATTTAAAATCGCACTAATATTTTCTTTTGATAATTTGTTAAAGAGTATTATGTCATCAATTCTATTTAAAAATTCTAGTCGAAAATGATTTTTAAGCTCTTCAAGGGCTAAGTTCTTTTTTGTTGTATAGTCAAAATTGTCATCAATAGGAATTTGTGAGCCAATGTTAGAAGTCATAATGATAAGGGTATTTTTAAAATTTACTATTTTTCCTTTTGAATCTGTTAACCTACCATCATCTAAAATTTGTAGTAGAATATTAAATACATCAGGGTGCGCTTTTTCAATTTCATCAAACAAAATTACTTGGTAGGGGCGTCTGCGAATAGAGTCAGTTAACTTCCCACCATCATCGTAGCCAACATAACCTGGAGGAGATCCAATAAGCTTACTAACCGAGTGTTTTTCCATATACTCGGACATGTCAAGTCTTAGCATTTGCTTTTCATTGTCAAAAACATACTCTGCTAGTGCTTTTGATAATTCAGTTTTTCCTACACCAGTTGGGCCTAAAAAAAGGAAGGACCCCAAAGGTTTATCAGGATCTTGAAGACCTGCTTTTGAAATCTTAATTGCCTTAGATACTTTCTCAATAGCATCTTGTTGGCCAATAACTCTTTTTTCTAAATGTTTTTCTATGTTTATTAACTTATCTTTTTCGCCTCCGATGAGTTTTTCTAAAGGTATACCCGTCCACTTTGATACCACACTTGCGATATCTTCAGCATTAATCACTTCATTAATTATTGTAGCCTGCTCTTTTTTATTCAATTCTTCATATTCTTTTTGAAGACTAGGGAGCAAGCCATACATGATTTCACTTGCTTTTGTTAAATCACCACTTCTTTGAGCACCCTCGAGGTCTTCTTTTGCTTGATCAATTCGTTCATTTAAATTTCTTTTTGTGTCTAGTATCTTTTTTTCTGACTCCCAAGTGCTATTGAGTATATTTAGTTTTTCTTGAATATCTGATATTTGACTTTCAATTTTTTCATTTTTTTTCTCATCTTTTTCATTATCTTTTGAAAGAACGTTTTTTTCCATCTGTAGTTTAATAAGATCTCTGTCAAGCTGGTCTATTTCCTCAGGTTTACTGTCAATTTCCATTTTAACTTTACTCGCAGCCTCATCCATTAAATCAATCGCTTTATCTGGCAAAAAACGATCAGTAATATATCGATCAGATAATTGAACTGATGATAAAATAGCCTCATCACTAATTCTTATTCCATGATGAATTTCATATTTTTCTTTTAGACCTCTTAAAATAGCAACAGCATCCGTTGAAGAAGGCTCATTAACAAAAACTGGTTGAAAACGTCTAGTTAAAGCTGCATCTTTCTCAAAATATTTTTTATACTCATCTAAAGTTGTTGCACCAACGCAATGTAATTCACCTCTAGCTAATGCTGGCTTTAACATGTTGGATGCATCCATCGCTCCATCTGTCTTTCCAGCACCAACAAGCGTATGAATTTCATCTATAAATAAAATAATTGAACCATTTTGTTTATGAATTTCTTTTAAAACGTTTTGAAGTCTTTCTTCAAATTCTCCACGATACTTGGCACCAGCAAGCAATAATCCAAGATCAAGAATACGAATAACTTTATTTTCTAATGAGCGTGGAACATCTTTATTTGCTATTCTTTGTGCTAAACCCTCTATCAATGCAGTTTTACCTACACCAGGGTCTCCAATTAATATTGGATTATTTTTAGTTCTCCTTGATAAAACTTGAATAGTTCTTCTAATTTCCTCATCTCTTCCAATAACCGGATCTAACTCTCTTTTTTGCGCCTTTTGAGTAACATTGATTGTATACTTTTCTAAAGCGTTAAAATTATCATCAGAATTTTCGCTTTCAGATTTTCCGTCTTTTCTAAACTCTTGAATTTTTGTTTTGACTAATTCAAGACTTAGACCATTTTTTTTTAATATTTTTTCAATTTGGTCATCTGATTTTATACAACTTAAAAATAAAGAGTCGATCGATACAAAACTATCTTGATTAGACTTTGCAATTTTTTCTGCATCTTCAAAAAGACTCAATAATTTAGGATCAGCATAAATTTGACTACTGTTTGAGTTATTTACTTGTTCTTTAGATAATATTTCAGAAATAATTGTTTTAATTATACCGGTGTTAATTTTCTCAAAAATTTTGTTAATTAATTCATGATTGGAATTTAATAATTCATTAAAAATATGAATAGGAGCAATTTTTTGATGTTTTTTACTTAATGCTAAATTTTGTGCAGAATTAATAATTTTTTTTGAACTATTAGTATATTTTTCAAAATTCATCATATAACTTATTTGGTAATAATTTATGAAGAAACAAGACCTAATAAAAAAAAATTTTGAACAACAAAAAAAAGATAAATTGGCTCAAAAATTAAGAGAAAATCTAAAAAAAAGAAAAAAAATTAAGAAATAAATAATGCAAACGGTAGTTATAAAAGGTCCTTCAACCTTGAAAGGGCAAATAAAAATCTCTGGTTCAAAAAATGCTTCTTTGCCTATTATAATTTCGACACTGTTGGCAAAAGGTGAGTGTCTTATTCATAATGTACCTAACCTTAGAGATACAAGATTTTTAATCTCAATTTTAAAAGATTTAGGTTGTTATGTTGATTTTCAAAAAAACACTCTATCTATTAGAAGTTCTGCTATTACAAAAAAATCAGCTGATTATGAATATGTTCGTCAAATGAGAGCATCAATTGTTATTTTAGGACCTGCGATTTCAAGATATAAAAAATTTAAAATAGCTCTTCCAGGTGGTTGCTCAATTGGTACTAGAGGAATTGATTTACATTTAAATGCTCTAAAGTTAATGGGTGTAAAAATCTCAATAAAAAATGGTTATGTAATAGCTGAGAGAAAAAAAAATAATTTAAGCTCAATTGACCATAAATTTCCAAAAATTAGTGTAGGTGCAACACAAAATATTTTAATGGCAGCTAGTCTTGCAAGTGGAAAAAGTACATTAAAAAATTGTGCCATCGAGCCTGAAGTCATAGATTTAATTAATTTTTTAAATAAATGTGGCGCACTAATAAAAGTAAAAAATAGGACAATTACAGTCAGAGGAGTAGAAGAACTAAAACTTCAGGATTACAAAGTAATACCTGACAGGATAGAAGCTGGTTCATATATTTTAGCAACTATGGCAACAAAAGGGAGAATCAAATTGAATAACTTCAATCCAAAAGACCTAGCTCTTCCTTTGAAAGTTTACAAAGAAATGGGTCTAAAAATAAAAAAGCTATCTAATTCCTCTTATGAAATTTACTGTAAAAAACTTAAATCAATAAAAAAAATTTCTACTAAAGAATTCCCAGGATACCCTACAGATTTACAGGCTCAGCTAATAGCAACGCAACTTAAGTCTGGTTTAAATTCGAAAGTAGTCGAAAATATATTTGAAAATAGATTTATCCATATACCAGAGCTAAGAAGATTTGGTGCCAATTTATCAATTAAAGGAAAAACAGTAACAATTGATAAAACATCTGATTTACTGGGCGCAGAGGTCATGGCGACAGATATAAGGGCTAGTTTTTCTCTTATAATCGCAGCAATGATGTCCAAGGGAAAAACCGTAATTAATAGAATTTACCACCTTGATAGAGGATATGAAGATTTTGATTTAAAATTAAAAAAATGTGGCGTAAACATTATTAGAAAAAAATGAAAAATCAAAATTTAATAATTGCCTGCCCCAAAGGTAGACTTGAAGCAAAAGTTGTAAAATTTTTATCCGAAAGGGGTTTAAGAATAGAAGAGGCTTTCTTTAATGAGAGTGTTAGAAAATTAACTTTTGATACAAATCTTAATGAAATAAAAGTAATTAAGTTAAAACCATCTGATATTCGATCATATATTATGCTAGGTGCAGCTGATATGGGATTTGTAGGGTATGACGATATTCTTGAAAATAGCTCACAAAATATTGTTCTTTTAAAAAAGACTAAAATAGGAAAATGTAGAATATCTATAGCTTCAAATAAAAAAAAAATTAATTTTTCGGAAAAGAAAATTTTTAAAGTTGCAACAAAATTCAAAAATATTTCTGAGAATTATTTTAAAGATTTAAACATACAGACTGAAACAATAAAATTAAATGGTTCTATCGAGCTTGCAGTAAAATATGGAATAGCTGATTTCATCTTAGATTTAGTTCAATCAGGCAAGACATTAAAAGACAATCAGCTTTATGAAAATGTAGTAATAAACAATGACATCTCAACTGTAATAATTAGTAGCTATTTTGCATACGATCTAAAAAAAAAATTTATTAAAAAAATTTTAATGCAAGGTTTATAGTGAAAGTTGTAAATAAAAAATGGATTTTTGATAATCTCAACTCATCTGTAAATACAAATTCTACTGTAAGTTTAACTGTAAAAAAAATTATACAGGATGTAAAAAAAAATAAGGATGTAGCTTTATTAAAGTATGTAAAAAAGTTTGAGAACAAAAAAGCAAATTTAAAAAGTATAATTATTCCAAAAAAAACTTTAAAAAATGCTTATAATTCTCTTTCAAATGAAAGTAAAAAATCTCTTAGATTAGCTTACAAAAGAATTTTTTATTATCACTCAAAACAAAAAAAAACATCATATTCTTTTAAAGATCAACTCGACTCGAAGTTTTATATTGAATGGAAACCAATTGAAAATGTTGGTTTATACATCCCTGGTGGGTTAGCTTCTTATCCATCAACTGTTTTAATGACAGCTATACCTGCAAAAATAGCCGAGGTCCCAAATATTATGATTTGTGTTCCTTCTCAAAATGGTCAAACATCAAAACTAACTCTTGCAGCTGCATATTTATGTGGTGTAAATGTTGTTTACAACGTTGGTGGTGCTCAAGCAATCGCAGCTCTCGCTTTTGGCACAAAAATAATAAAAAAGGCAGATAAAGTATTTGGCCCAGGAAACCAATACGTAGCTGAAGCAAAAAAACAATTATTTGGAGTTATAGGAATAGATTTACCAGCTGGTCCATCTGAGGTCTTAGTAATAGCAAATAATAATTCTAATCCTACTTGGATAGCCTACGATGTTCTCGCCCAAGGCGAACACGACCCTAATGCAAAAACGTATGTTTTATCTAAATCCAAAAATATTCTAATTAAAGTTAAAAATGAACTTAAAATAATTATGGAAGAGACAAAATTTAAAAATGTAGATCAATCTATAAAAAATAATTGCAATTTAATTTTAGCTAAGAGTCAAAAAGAGATATATGAAATTTCAAATTTTATTGCTCCAGAACATCTTCATATTCATGAAAAATTTAATAAAAATATATTAAAAAATATTAAAAATGCTGGATCAGTATTTTTAGGTGAAAAATCCCCTGTTGCTTTGGGAGATTATACAATTGGAACTAATCACGTATTACCCACAGATCAAACTGCAAAATTTTCATCTGGTTTGGGTGTTGAAGATTACACTAAAAAAACAGTTTTCATTGACCCTAGAAAAAAAACTCTTAAGGAAATCGCAAATCACACAATTAATCTTGCAAGACAAGAGGGTCTGGAGGCACACGCTTTATCAGTTGAAATTAGAAAGATCAAACCATAAGATACATTAATATGTCCAAGGAAGATGCAATAGAATTTCAAGGTGTAGTTTCAGAGTTACTTCCAAATGCTATGTTTAAAGTTAAGCTAGATAATGACCACGAAGTCATAGCCCATACATCTGGGAAAATGAGGAAAAATAGAATACGAGTACTCGCAGGAGACCGAGTAACAGTTGAAATGACACCATATGATTTAACTAAGGGCAGAATAACATTTAGGTCGAAGAACTAATGAATAATTTTTTAAAAGGAGCAATGCCATGTCTACAAAACTTATTGTTACAAACTATAAAAATTTTAAGTGCGGAGTTAAACTAAATGAAGGAGAATTGGTTAATATTCGCTTTCAACCCAACGAAGATGTTCAAATCGGAGATATCTATAAAGTAAAAATTACAGAAATTTTACCTAATGATAGTGGAGCATTTGTCTCTTACGGTAACGGAGATCAAAGGGGTTTCTTTAAAAGAATAAATCTCCCTAATGGTGATAAGGCGCATGAAGGACAATCTTTGTTACTTCAAGTAAGAAGTATAGGTTCTAAAGATAAAGTTCATCTTTTTACAAATAATGTCATTTTAACTGGTAAATTTATAAATTTATTACCATATGGTGACGAAATAATTTTAAGTAGAAGAACAAGAAAAAACTTAGACACAAATCAACAAGATAAAATTATGGATGCTCTAAGTGAGTCTGAAGTAGGATTGATAGCTAGGCATAATCTTATTCCTGAAAACATCGAAATAGCTCAATCTGAGTTGAATGATTTAAATAATCAATGGAAAGAAATAGAATTAAATTCAAAAGAATTAAGCGATGAGGGACTTGTTTTTCAAAATACATATTTTGATCAAAATTTTGTTTGTGATTACTCTGATAAAAATACTGATCAAATCATCTTTAGTGATAACGATCGTTTCGAAAGAGTAAAAAACTGGGATGAAAAATTAGACTCTACTTTTGCAAATCTATGTGAGCAGATGTCTAATGAACAAATTGAACAGGTATTTAATTTAGGTGAAAAGATAGATTATTTAATCGGTCAAAATTACGATTTACCTAGCGGAGGTAATATCATGATTGGTAAAACTGATGCTCTTACAGCCATAGATGTTAATACAGGTTCAGCAAAAAGATTTGATACAAATAGAGAGGCTATTCAATTAATTTCTAAGCTCATAAAATTAAAAAATATATCTGGAAAAGTAGTTATAGATCCTGTGGCTAGCGATCAAAATACTCTCAGAAAACTTGTTGGAATGTTAAAAAATGAATTTAGAGATGATTTAAGTATTACAAATGTTTATGGTTACACAAGGGGTGGACTTTTAGAATTAAGTAGATCTAGAAACGATCGTTCTATTGATGAGTTAAATCTTCAATAATATTTAGAAGTGGTGGCCAGAGACGGAATCGAACCGCCGACACGAGGATTTTCAGTCCTCTGCTCTACCGACTGAGCTATCTGGCCATAGCGCATAATTCTTATTACAAATAGTTTCTTTTTACTAGTAAAAATTAGTTATCTGCTCAACAGGACATATCATTTCCACAACAGGTTGGAGATTTAATTTTACCGTGATCATTTGGGCACTTGGATATCTGCACTTCTGATCCATTTTCTAGCTTAAGTATATCATCAACTATAGGTGCATCACATTTTCCACATGTTGCATTTACTGACATTCCACAATTTGAACATTCGTAAGTTGCCATATTTTCTCCTATAATAAGATCCTATAAATTTAAAATGAAAATGAAATAAAATTATTTTCAATTATATAAAGATTAGAGGTTATTAATGACAAATTTTGAAAAAGTTAGGTTATTTATGAAAACGTACGGACAAGAGGTTAAAGATAAAGCTGGATTTAGTGACGCAAAGACCAACAAGTTGAGAATAGACCTTATCAAAGAAGAATTAGAAGAATTAACTGAAGCAATGCAGGATGAAAATTTACTTGAGGTGGCAGATGCATTAACTGACATACTTTATGTTACCTATGGAGCTGGCCATGCTTTCGGTATTGATTTAGATAAATGTTTTGAGGAAGTTCAAAACTCTAACATGAGTAAATTAGGTGAGGATGGGAAACCTATATATAATGAGGCTGGAAAAGTAATGAAAGGCCCAAATTATTTTAAACCAGACCTTTCAAAATATTTAAACTAACTACTTCGGCATATTTGTAGCACCAGTTTCTAAAGAAAAGATTTTACCATCTTTGAAAGTGAATACCGCCATAACTGCCTGTGTGTTACCATCTGAAAATGTTACAAATGAGTGCTCAATTCCAATTTCATCATTTTCATAAATAATTCGAACCTTATCTCTGTTAATATCATCGCTCATTGCCCACTGTATAACATCTTGTTTAGTTAAAACTTTTCCAGAAGCATGCATTGTGAATTTATAATCATCATGAAGCACCTCATTCATTCCAGCTTCATCTTTATTCATAAAGACCTCATCATATTTTTTTAATATTGACATTTTTAATCCTTTTTTATTCGTCTAATGAGACTTGTGTTAATTCGAACAATTCAATGCTTTGTATACATTCATCATAAATTGGCTTCATCACAGGGTTAGTTCCTTTAACGATACCCATCATTTCCTCTTCATTATGAACATGAACTTTAAACATGATACCGCTTTTATCAGGTAAAATTCCAGGAACTGTTTTTTCGACATGTGCTGCAGCTTTCCTCATTGCCATCCCCTCATCAGATTGAAAAAAAGCCATAAATTTTTCAAATTTGCCCTCACCCTCTTTTAATCTACCAATTGCTAACATCATTTTTTCCATGATTACACTCTCCTTTATTAAATTTATTTTAGCTTATTATTTAAAAAAAATATTAATTTTTTATTAACACATTATGCAAATAAATCATAATTAAGTTTCATCCAGCATAATTCAAAGTCGTAATTACAATTATGAAAACTATTTTTAAAATTGGTTCCAAAAGTCATACACTCAAATATCAAAGAAAAATGTCAGAGGGTGAAGTAAAAAAAATGAAATCCTTTGTTACATCAAAAGGCGCAAAGATAGAAAAAACAGGTAAGTTTAAGATAATTGAAGTTAGTGATCAGAAAGACTCTAGGACATACAAAATTATTTTATAAAAAATTACAAATTTAATGAAAGGGGCGTTCTGTTGCCCGGCCGCCCCAAAGCCGCGCTTACCTAATTAGATTAAGCAGCGAGTGCTAATTCATTATCGTTAGCAATTATTTTAAGTTTCTATGTCGAAGAAACGCTTACAACGAGCAAAAACTATATCCTTCAGAGCACGTCAAACCTATATCACCCCCATAAAAATTTTTATGGTGGAGGTGTCGGGTACCGCCCCCGAGTCCGATACACCTATTACATATAGCGTTTATTGCTATAGTTGATAAACAACAAAGATAATATAGTCTAATAAATGAATCCTTTAAACACCTATGAAGAAAAAAATCACTAAAGTGCCAAAATTTAAAGATTTTAAAACTACTAGAGCTACTTCATCTGCTTTAGAAAAAATTCTATATAAACAAATCCCAATTTTAGACCATGGTTTCATAAGGGTTATTGACTACATGGGAACAGATCAGTCAATAGTCCAAGCAGCCAGAGTCTCCTACGGTGAGGGAACAAAAAAATTACGTGAGGACCGTGGACTTATTAGATATCTTTTAAGTCACTGGCATACAACTCCGTTTGAGATGTGTGAAATTAAGTTTCATATTAAACTTCCTATTTTTGTTGCTAGACAATGGATTAGACACAGAACTGCAAATGTAAATGAATACTCTGCGAGATATTCAGTATTAGATAAAGAGTTTTATGTTCCAGAAATGGATCAACTTGGATCTCAATCCACTACAAACAAGCAAGGGAGATCAAATACTTTAGATAAAAAGTTTGCAAAACAAGCCCAAGATTTAATTCAAAAGAATTCCGAACAACTCTATGATGATTACCAAAATTTATTGAATGGTAAGCTTTTGAATAATGATGAATACGTTGAAGGGGAGGGTCTAGCTAGAGAACTAGCTCGAACAACTCTTCCATTAAATTATTACACACAATGGTATTGGAAAGTAGACCTTCATAATCTTATGCATTTTTTAAGATTACGAGCAGATAGCCATGCCCAGTATGAAATACAAATTTATGCTGAAAAAATGGTTGAAATTTTAAAAAAGTGGGTACCCTTAACATACGAAGCTTTTGAAGATTACCGTTCGGACTCTTTCCAACTCTCTAAAGAGGCTTTGAAAATTGTTAAAGATAAATTAGCGAATAAAAAAATTAAGAAGTCTAATTATAAGTTATCACCTAGAGAGCTCAGAGAATTAGAAATAAAGTTTAATATTAAATTATCTTAACTTTGAAATTTTTTTGTAATTGCGTTTGTTATATTTTCAAATTTTAGAGAATAATCATCTTTATAATCAAAACAATAAGGCTTTCCGTCATCACAACTTTTAGGGATATTTAAATTAAAAGGAAGTTCTTCAATTAAATTTATATTTTCTTTGAGTAGTAGAGACTTAGTCTTTGACTCACCAAAAATATATTTTTTTTCATTTTGTTCTTCTAAATAAGACATATTTTCAACTACACCAAGTATTGGAACATTAACCTTGATAAACATATTAATACCTCTGATGACATCTTTTAAAGATAGAAGCTGTGGAGTTGTAATAATAAGAGTTCCATCCAGTTTGAGCTTTTGAGACATTGATATTTGTACATCTCCGGTACCAGGGGGAAAATCAACAATTAAATAGTCTAAATCACCCCAAATTGTCTTGTTAATAAGCCCATCAAGCCCTTTTGCTAACATTGGTCCTCGCCAAACAATCGCTTGTTCTTCATTGACAAGAAAACCTATTGACATTGCTTTAATACCAAATACTTCAAAGGGTAAAAACTTCCCATCTTCAACTTTAGGTTCCTTATCTCCGATGCCAAGTAATGTTGGGACACTAGGTCCATAAATGTCTGCGTCTAAAAGGCCAACTTTGTATCCTTGGTTTGCTAAAGTTATAGCGATATTGCAAGCTACAGTTGATTTACCAACACCACCTTTACAGCTTGATATTCCAAAACAAGTCTTGATATTCATATATTAAACACTACATATAATGTATCGTGAACAAAAACAAATTTAAAATTTTTGCACTTGATGGTCCATGGGGGCCTTCATCAGGGAACAATAATAGAGGTTCCGGCGGTTTCTCAGGTGGTAACAACGATTCAATTGATGACCTTCTCAAAGATTTAAAGAATAAATACAAAATTAAAATGCCTTTTAAAGGTGGTTTTAAGGGTGTTTCATTTTTAATATTAATAGCTTTTGTAATTTGGCTTGCGACAGGTTTTTATAGAGTTGAGCCTGATGAACAAGGGGTTGAACTACTTTTTGGTAAATGGAATGAAAGTACAACAGATCCAGGGCTCCATTATTTTTTCCCAACACCTATAGGAAAAGTCTTAACTCCCAAAGTTGAGGCAATCAGGAAAATTAATGTTGGTTTTAGATCCAATGGTAATTCCACTAGAGATGTACTCGAAGAAAGTATGATGTTAACATCCGACCAAAATATATCTGATTTAGATTATACAGTTCTATACAGAATTAAAGATGCTGGGCAGTTTTTATTTAATTTAAGAGACCCTGAAGAAACAGTAAAAGTTATATCTGAAAGTGTTTTAAGAGAAGTTGTCGGTCAGACTAACTTAGAAGGCCTACTAACCGTATCTAGACAATCAGTTGAAAGAGACTCAAGATCTTTACTACAAGAACTTTTGGATGAATATGAAGTTGGAATACTAATTCAATCTATACAATTACAAGACGTTAACCCCCCAAGAGAGGTTATAGATGCATTTGATGATGTTCAAAAAGCAAGACAGGATAAGGAGAGAACAGTCAACCAAGCAGAGGCTTACAGTAACAGAATTGTGCCTGAGGCAAGAGGTGAAGCTGAAAAAATACTCCAAGAGGCAGAGGGTTATAAAAATAAACTAATTAAACAAGCTGAAGGTGAAGCAAGTAGATTTCTTCAAGTGTTAGACACATATGAGCAATCTAAAGAGACAACAAAAAAAAGAATTTATTTAGAAACATTAAGAGACGTCCTGTCAGGATCTAGTAAAATAATGATTGATCAGAATTCTGGTAACGGAGTTGTTCCGTATTTGCCTTTAAACGAGTTAAACAAGAGCAAGCAGACAGGTAGCAACTAATGAAAATGAGAAACTATATTATTGTTGGATTATCTTTCTTCTTTATCTTGTTTGCATCAGGCTTTTTCTTTGTTGTTGATCAAACAAAACAAGTAATTGTTTTGCAATTTGGTGAACCGCGTGCTGTCCATCAATCACCTGGTTTGAAATTTAAACTACCATTCATCCAAAACGTTGTTTACTACGACAGTAGGGTTTTAAACTTAGATCCTGCTCAAGAAGAGGTAATACTAAGAGACCAAAAGCGTATTGTGGTCGACTCAATAGTCAGATATATGATTAAAGATCCTTTAAAGTTTTTTCAAACAACTAGAACAGAGTTAGCCCTTAATGATCGTTTGGGTAGAATAGTAAACTCATCTGTAAGAGGTGTAATAGCTCAGTATCAATTAAATGATTTGTTATCTGATGATCGTGATAAAATTATGGCTGAGATTTTTGAAAATGTTCGTGAAGATCAAGATACCTTTGGTATTGAAATTGTTGACCTGAGGTTAAAAAGAACAGAACTTACACCAGAAGTTCAATCTAACGTGTTTGATAGGATGAGAACGGAAAGAGAAAGGGAAGCAAATTTATTAAGAGCGGAAGGTCAGGAGATCTCACAAAAAATTAAGGCGACTGCTGATAGAGAGAAAATAGAGATTATTGCTGAAGCAGAAAAACAATCTAATATCTTAAAAGGTGAAGGTGAAGCTGCAAGAAACCAAATTTTAAATGAGGCTTTTGCAAAAGACCCTGAATTTTTTGAATTTATTAGATCAATGGAAGCATACGCAGATACTTTTAAAGACGGAACAACTACTATGGTCATTTCTCCTGATAGTGACTTCTTTGAGTACTTTGAAAACTCTGAGGGCGCCAACTAAATAAAATTTTTAAATGAAAAGACACTTAGTTTTATCTCTTTTCAGTATATTTTTTATAATCCAAAGTGCATCAGCACAATTTGAGAGAGGTTATGCAGATTTAGTTGATGAACTTCTACCTTCAGTTGTAAGTATTGCTACTAGTCAAACCGTAGAAAGACAAACTAGGCAATTACCTGAATTACCAGAAGGCCATCCGTTCAATGATATGTTTGATGATTTTTTTGGCAATCAAATGCCAAAACGTGAAAATCTAACAGGTCTTGGGTCAGGATTTATTATTAGCGATGAAGGTTATGTAGTAACAAATAATCACGTAATTAGTGGAGCAGATCAGATTACTGTAATTTTCAACAATGGAATCGATGAAGTTCCTGCAGAACTTGTTGGAACTGACCCAAAAACTGACATAGCTGTTTTAAAAATTGACCCCTCAACTGTTGACATACAAAGTGTTAATTGGGGAGACTCGGATTTGTCAAGAGTTGGAGATATTGTACTAGCTATTGGTAACCCTCTGGGTTTAGGCGGAACTGTAACTTCAGGAATAATATCATCTATAAATAGAGATATAGGTGGTGGCCCTTACGTTGACTTTATACAAACTGATGCACCAATCAATAGAGGTAACTCCGGCGGACCCTTATTTAATTTAGATGGAGAGGTAATTGGAATTAATTCAATGATTATCTCTCAAACAGGTGGAAGTGTTGGCTTAGGTTTTTCTATTCCCTCTCAAACAGCAAAATTAATTGTTGAACAAATAATCTCATTTGGTCAGGCAAAAAGAGGAAGACTTGGTGTTCAAATTCAAGATTTAACTGAAGAATTTTCCGAGAGTTTAGGCTATGACTCAACGGAGGGAGCATTTGTTGCTTCTGTTGAACCAAATAGCCCTGCTGCGTTATCAAACATTCAAGCTGGAGATATAATAATTGAGTTTAACAATCAAAAAATAACATCATTTAAAGATTTGCCTAAAGTTGTTGCTGAAACCCCAATAGATAGTGAAGTAATTGTTAAAGTTTGGAGAAACGGAGAAATTATAGATATAAAGGTAAGGGTAGGTGAATTAGAGGAGGGTCGCAAACTCGCTAAAAATGATGGTGTATATTTAGAAGAGTTAGATATCACTGTTCTTGAGTTGACAATAGATGCTATAAATTCTTTAGGGTTAGACTCAAAAACTAAAGGTATTTTGGTCACAGAGGTAGGAGATAATAATGAAAATCTTTTAAAGAATGATGTTATTATTCAAGTATCCAGTGAAAAAATCACAGATATAAGTTCTTTTGAGAAGATCATATCAAATAGTATTAATTTGAATCGAGATAAATTGTTATTAAGGGTTATTAGAGATGGTAATGAATTTTGGTTAATAAACCCATTCGTTATTGAATAAATTTCTTTTTGTTGTAGGTCCCACTTGTTCAGGTAAAAATGATTACGCATATGGACTATCAAAATTAATAGATATAGAAGTTATTAATGCTGATAGTATACAAGTATATAAACAACTTAAAATTTTATCAAATAGACCCACAGAACAAGAATTAAAGTTAGTACCTCATCATCTCTATGGACATGTAAATAATAAAGAATATTCAGTCAATCATTGGATAGATGAAGTTAAACAAGTAATTAAAAATATTCAAAGTAGAAATAAAATACCTGTTTTTGTTGGTGGTACTGGATTTTATATTCAATCACTAATAGAGGGATTATCAGTAATGCCATCAATTAGTTACAAATTTAAAAAACAAGCAGAAGATTTATTTCTAGACAAAGGCCCAGATCATTGCCTTAATATTTTAGAAAAATATTATAAAGAAAAAATTTTCCCAAAAGATAAACAAAGATTATTAAGTCGTTTAGCTTTTTGCTTGGAGCATAATGACACAATGGAAAATAATTATGGTAGCAAAGCACCGATCACTCCTAATTCACTTGTTATTCAAGTTACAAAACCCAAGAAAGATCTTTATGAAAAAGCAGAATTAAGATTTCATCAAATGATAAACAAGGGCGCTTTAGAAGAGGTTAAATCACTTTATGAAAATAAAAAAATATCAAAAACTCTCTATAAAGCTCATGGTTTACCTGAATTGCTATCTTGTGTTAGAAATAAATTAAGTTTAGATGAGGCTATTTATTTAGGAATTAAAAATACTAAGAGGTATATTAAAAGACAGTTTACATGGTGGAATAACCAAAAATTTAGCCAACTTAATTTGAGAATAAACTATAAAAAAAGCTTCCCTAAAGATTCAATTGAAAATATAAGTATATACCTAAATGAACAATGAAAACGAATTCACGGGAGCAGATATTTTACTCAAAGCCCTTAAAGACCAAGAGGTTGATACAATCTTTGGTTATCCAGGTGGAGCTGTTCTTCCAATTTATGATGCAATATTTGGCCAAAACTTTTTAAAACATGTTCTGGTAAGGCAAGAGGCTGGTGCAGTCCATGCCGCAGAAGGCTATGCTAGATCAAGTGGGAAAGTAGGTGTATTATTAGTAACATCTGGTCCTGGTGTGACCAATGTCGTTACTGGACTAACTGATGCATTGATGGATAGCATTCCGATTGTCTGTATCAGTGGTCAAGTCCCATCACATTTAATTGGAACAGATGCATTTCAGGAATGTGATACAACTGGAATAACAAGACCTTGTACTAAACATAATTATTTAGTAAAGGATGTAAGTAAACTCTCTGAGACTATCCATGAGGCATTTAAAATTGCTAGCTCCGGTAGACCAGGACCTGTTTTAATTGATATTCCTAAAGATGTCCAGTTTGCAAAGTCAAAATACATATCAAAGAAAGACATCAGTTTTAGAGAGCACAGAATTAAAGCTGGTTCCAAAAACGTAGATAAGAATTTTGTCAAAGAACTACTAAGTCATATTAAAAAATCCGAGAGACCTATATTTTATGTTGGTGGTGGTTGTTTAAACTCAGGTCATCAAGCTAGCCAAGAGCTTATTAAACTTGTGAACAAAACTAATATTCCAATTACAACGACCCTTCATGGATTGGGATGCTTTCCAGGTGAAGATAAAAGTTCACTTGGGATGTTAGGTATGCATGGAAATTACGAAGCTAACTTGGCTATGAACAAATGTGATTTGATGATTAATGTTGGAGCAAGATTTGATGACCGAGTTACAGGTAGATTAGATGCTTTTTCTCCGGACTCTATAAAATTCCATATAGATATTGATCAAAGTTCAATCAATAAAAACGTTAAAGTCAATTTTCACACTAATACTGATATTACTCTAACACTTAAAGAAATTAACTCATTTATAGACTCCAATAACATTGATTTCGGCGATAAAGATTATAGTAATTGGTGGGGTCAAATTAATGAATGGAGAAAAAAAGAATGTCTCCACTACGAACAAGGCGATGAAGTGATCAAACCACAACATGCTATATCTAGACTTTATGAATTAACAAAACAAAAAGACACTTTTGTCACTACAGAAGTTGGTCAGCATCAAATGTGGGCAGCTCAATATTATAAGTTTTCAAAACCAAACAGATGGATTACATCAGGTGGTTTAGGCACAATGGGCTTCGGTATGCCAGCAGCAGTCGGCGCACAAATGGCAAATCCAGACTCACTGGTTATAGATATAGCTGGTGAGGCATCTTTTCTTATGAACATTCAAGAAATAGCTACGGCTGTTCAATATAAGTTACCTATCAAAATTTTTATCTTAAATAATGAATATATGGGAATGGTTAGACAGTGGCAGGAACTATTACATGGTAGTAGATATTCAGAGAGTTACGTGGATGCCCTTCCTGATTTTAAAAAATTAGCAGAGAGTTTCAATGCTGTTGGAGTTAGGGCAAAAAATATTGCTGAATTAGATGATACAATTAATGAAATGATTTCAATTGACAGGCCAGTTATAGCCGATATTTGGGTAGATAAAAAAGAAAATTGTTTTCCTATGATACCAAGTGGAGCTGCACACCACGAAATGTTACTATCTAAATACGATAAAGAAAATCCTGAAAATCAGGAAAAAGGAAAAGTACTAGTTTAATAATTTTTTCACAATGTCTTCTACTTCAGTTTATCCAACTCCTATAAATGCTTTTAAACAGTCAAAGAGGAGCGTTCTTTCCGTTATTGTTGATAACGAACCCGGTATTCTTGCACGTATAGTAGGTTTATTTTCAGGAAGAGGTTATAATATTGAAGCATTAAACGTAACAGTTGTTGACGTTAAAAAAAATCTTTCCCGAATTACTATAGAAACTTTAGGAGAGGAAAAAGTAATTAGTCAAATTATTGCACAACTAGAAAAACTTGTTCCTGTTCATAGCGCCACTAATTTAGCAAACTTAAGTGAGTCTTATGAGGCAGAAATTTGCCTAGTTAAGATCGAATTTGAAAATGAGGAACAAGATCAAAAGATACTCAATTTTGCTGATATTTATCGTTCAAGAACTGTTCAAAAAAGACAAAATATTGTTGTTTATGAAATATCAGGAACTAGCGAGCGAATAAATAAATTTTTAGATGACTTAGACACAATCGGTGGTATAAAAGTCGAATTAGTTCGAAGCGGGCCTATAGGGCTCGGAATATAACGTTTTTAGGGGGTAATATGAAGGTTTATTACGAACAAGATGCTGATTTTGACATAATAAAAGACAAAAAAATTGTAATAATAGGATTTGGATCGCAAGGTCATGCTCATGCATTAAATCTAAAAGACTCTGGGGCTTCTAATGTAGTTGTTGGATTAAGAGAAGGTTCTTCATCAATTGAAAAAGCAAAAAATGTGGGCTTAAAAACACAAACACCTGCAGACGCAGTAAAGGACGCAGATATTGTAATGTTCTTAGCTCCTGATGAAAATCAACAAGAAATTTATCAAACCCAAATCCACGACAATATAAAGAACGGCGCTGCTTTAGCTTTTGCTCATGGTTTAAATATTCATTTTCAACTCATAACAGCGAGAGATGATTTAGATGTTTTTATGGTTGCTCCAAAAGGCCCAGGCCATACAGTAAGAGGAGAGTATCTTAAAGGTGGTGGGGTACCATGTTTACTCGCAGTAGACAAAAATGTAAGTGGTAATGCAAAAGAAATTGGTCTTGCGTATGCCTCTGCTTTGGGTGGAGGTAAATCAGGTATAATTGAAACTACATTTAAAGAGGAATGCGAGACAGATTTATTTGGTGAGCAAACAGTTCTTTGTGGAGGGTTAATGTCTCTTGTAAGAAATGGTTTTGAAACTCTTGTTGAGGCTGGTTATGCACCTGAAATGGCCTATTTCGAATGTTTACATGAAGTAAAATTAATTGTTGATTTAATGTATGAAGGTGGCATGGCTAATATGAGGTATTCAATATCTAATACAGCTGAATATGGTGATTACACCAGAGGTCCAAGAGTGGTTCCTAACGAAGCTACTAAAGCTGAAATGAAAAAAGTTCTAAGTGAAATACAAGATGGTACTTTCACAAAAGAATGGATGGCTGAACATAAGTCAGGGCAAATTAAGTTTAAACAAATGAGAGACCAAGGTGCAAAGCACCAAATCGAAGAGGTAGGAGCTAAATTAAGGTCTATGATGCCATGGATTGCATCGAATAAACTTGTAAAGGATATTTAGTATTGCCGGATAAAGTTTTAATATTTGATACTACGCTTAGAGACGGAGAGCAGTCTCCTGGAGCTTCGATGAATCAAGAAGAAAAACTCTCTATTGCTAGACTATTAGAGGAGTTAAAGGTTGACATAATTGAGGCAGGTTTTCCCATAGCATCAAAAGGCGACTTTAACTCAGTACAAGCAATTGCAAGTGAAATTAAGGACTGCCAGATAGCTGGATTAGCTAGGGCAAAACATGAGGATATAGAAACAGCTTGGAATGCTGTAAGAAAAGCGAAAAATCCAAGAATTCACACTTTTATTGCCACAAGTCCAATTCATATGAAGTTCAAACTCAAGTTAACTGAAGAGGAGGTCTTAGAAAAAATTAAAGATAGCGTATCATTTGCGAGAAATTTATGTCCTAATATTGAGTGGAGTTGTGAAGATGGTGGGAGATCCTCAATTGATTTTCTATACAAATGCATAGAGTTAGCTATCCAAAGCGGGGCATCTACAATAAATATTCCTGACACAGTCGGCTATACCTTACCATTTGAATTTGGAGAGATTATAAAAAAAGTTAAAAATAATGTTCCTAATATTGATAAAGCAATAATTTCTGTTCATTGTCATAATGATTTGGGGTTAGCCGTTGCAAATTCTTTAAATGCAGTTGAAAATGGTGCGAGACAAATTGAATGTACAATAAATGGATTAGGAGAAAGAGCGGGTAATGCCGCACTAGAGGAAGTAGTAATGGCTATGAAAGTTAGATCAGATCGTTTAAAAGTCCAATCTGATGTCAATACGAGTGCCATTTCAAAAACATCAAAACTTGTATCATCAATTACAGGCTTTCCTGTTCAGCCTAATAAAGCAATTGTTGGCGCTAATGCCTTTGCTCATGAGTCAGGAATTCACCAAGATGGAGTCTTAAAAAATGTTCAAACTTATGAAATTATGTCACCGGAAACGATTGGTTTAAAGAAATCAAGTTTAGTGCTTGGTAAACATTCCGGAAAGCATGCGTTCAAAGAAAAATTAAAAATTTTAGGATATGAGGTAGGAGATAATTATATCAACGAAATTTTCGAAAAATTCAAACTTTTAGCTGATAAGAAGAAAGATGTTTATGATGAGGATATTATAGCTCTGGTAGATGATACCCATTTTAACAAATCAAATACCTTAAAACTTAAAAATTTAAGTATTATGTCAGGCACTAACTCTAAACATGTTGCCTCTCTAGAGTTAAACTTCAAGGAGGAACAGAAAGAGGTAAGTGGCTCTGGTAATGGACCAATTGATGCTGTATTTAATTGTATTTCAAAAGTAGTTGGTTTTTCTCCAAAATTAGTTTTGTATCACATAAATGCAATTACTCCTGACTCTGATGCTCAAGGAGAAGTGACTGTAAAACTTGAGTATTTCAATAAAGAATTCATTGGTAAGGCATCTGATATAGACATTATAGTTGCCTCTGCAAAATCTTATATCAATGCATGTAATAAAATATTAAACTTTGAAAAAAACTCTAATATGCAAGAGGGAGTTTCTGAGATTAGTATCTCAAATATTAAGGGAATATAAATGTTAAAGTCTTTCAACTCTTTTTTAAGCGAAGATATGGGATTGGATCTTGGGACTGCTAATACACTTGTATATGTAAAAGGAAAAGGAATTATATTAAATGAACCCTCTGTTGTAGCAATTGCAACAGATAATAAGAATAATAAATCAGTTTTAGCTGTCGGAAGTGAAGCAAAATCAATGCTTGGACGAACCCCCGGAAGGATCGAAGCCATTAGACCTATGAAAGATGGGGTAATAGCAGACTTTGATATAGCTGAGGCTATGATTAAGCATTTCATAAAAAAAGTTCACAAGAAAAGTTTTTTTGCTAATCCAAATATTGTTATTTGTGTTCCATCAGGTGCTACAAATGTTGAAAGAAGAGCTATCAAAGAGTCTGCTGAAACTGCAGGTGCTAAAAAAGTGTATTTAATTGAAGAACCTGTAGCAGCTGCAATTGGCGCTGGTTTACCAATATCTGAGCCATCTGGCTCTATGGTTGTAGACATTGGAGGTGGAACAACCGAAATAGCTGTGTTATCACTAGGAGGGGTTGTCCATTCAAGTAGTATTAAAGTGGGCGGAGATACCATGGATGATGCGATAGTTAATTTTATGAGGAGTGTTCATAAATTAGCAATAGGCGAATCAACTGCAGAAAGAATTAAGACCGAAATAGGTTGTGCAGGAATTCCCGATAATGGAGATGGCAAGACCCTCACAGTAAAGGGAAGGGATCTTATAAATGGCCTCCCAAGAGAGGTTGTTATATCTGAAAGACAAGTAGCTGAGGCTTTATCTGACTCGTTATCTCAAATAATTACAGCTTTAAAAAGAGCACTTGAGGTTGTTCCTCCAGAGCTAGCTGCAGATATAGTTGATAAGGGTATTATGCTTACAGGCGGAGGGGCTTTACTTCAACGCTTAGATGAAGCAATTAGAGTCACCACTGGATTACCTGTTTCTATTGCTGACGATCCTTTAACTTGTGTGGCTCGAGGAACTGGCATGGCTTTAGAAGAGAACCATAACCATCAAGATGTTTTCTTAAGTGATTAATAACAAAAAAGTTTTCTTAATATATATAATTTGTTTTTTTTTATTCTTAACTTTAATATTATTTCCAAATTATAATTCTAAAACTAAACTTTTCACATATTTTTTAAAAGATAAAGTTGAATCCCCGTTAATTTTTGTAGGTAAAGAAGTAAGAAATTTATTTATGGTTCTCAATCTAAACTTTGATCATATAAATTCTATAAAAAAATTAGAAGACGAAAATAATTACCTTAGATCAATCAATAAGTATTTATTAACATTGACATCAAAATATTCAGAGCAAAATAAAATTTTTAATCAGTCCTCTATTAAATTACCAATTTCAGTAGGTGTCCAAGTTTTAGGTGATAGAAATTTAGTTTATAATAAAAACTTTATTATAAATAAGGGCTCAAATAATGGTCTTGTAATAGGTGATTACATTATTGATGGATTAAATATAGTTGGTAGGGTGGTTAGCTTAAACTTTAATACATCTGAAGTTGTTACCGTCAAAAGTATTAATTATGGTGACGAAGTTTTTATTAATGGAAATTCATATATCGTTAGTGGTACGAATAATAATTACCTGAGTTTTTTAAGACAAAAAGAAAGCACTGAGTCACCAGATTTACAAGCAGGCGATATCGCTGTTGTACATCTTGATAATGTAACACTAAGACTTGGCATAGTTTCTTATGAGAATAATCAACCCATCTTATTAACATCTGATGTAACAAATTTTGAAAATTTGAGGGCAGTTACTAATGATTAGATTAATTTTTGTATTAATTTTATTTTTAATTTACGGAAATTTTAGTTTTGTTATTAATGATATTGTTGTTTTTTCATTAATAAATATAGCTTTTTATACAGTTCTTAAGGAAAAAAATATTAAAATTATTGATATCTTTATATTTATCATATCGACTTTTTTTGTTGAGGTTTTTGTAGGATTACCGATATTAATCGTCATTGTAATTTTATTTATACCTCTTCTTTTAATAAGTAATTTTATTAATAATTATAATTTTGCATTATTTATTAAATCATCAATTATTTTTTTACTAAGTTTTATTGCTTTCTGTATATTTGATCAAACATTATTATACAGATTGTTCAATTTGCAGTATTTTATAACTATATTCATTTTAATTTTAATATTTTTAGGACTCTCAAAATATGGAAAAGAATAAGACAAGTGAAGATAGTATAAAAATATTAAATAGAAGATCATTTATAATAATTATATTTGGGGCTATTTTATCTTTACTTGTTTCTTTAAGATTATTTTCGTTACAGGTTATTAATTTTAATTTTTATAAAAAAAAATCAGTTGAAAATAAACTATCTATAAAACTAACTCCTCCTTTAAGGGGGGATATTTATGACTCTAAAAAAAATTTACTAGCAGGAAGCTCCTCATTATATGAATTTGTAGTCTTTAAAAACTTAAGCAAAGATCATCTTTATGAGATTAAAACACTTGATAGTCTTATTAAACTTAAGTTGAATCTTGGCGAAATATCAAAAAAATTAAAAAAATATAATGAATATAGTGGATTTAGTCTAAGCAGAGCTTCATGGGAACAGATTGTAGAATTTGAAAAAAACAAATTTTTATTTAATTCTATAAAAATTATTGAGTCTAAAAAAAGATATTATCCATATCAAAATTTTTCACAAATAATTGGCTATATGGGTCAACCAACTCAATCTTCTGAACTTTACTCTAAAGGTGTATTTCATTTAGAAAGAAGTTATGAAAAACATTTAAGGGGTACACCAGGTAAAATATTTAGTGAAGTAAACGCTAAAGGTAAAACTATTAGAGAAATTTCTATTGAAAAATCTATTAAAGGCAATGATTTAGACTTAACATTAGATTTAACTCTTCAAAATTACGCCCAATCTCAACTTCCGTTAGATAAAAAAGGATCAATTGTTGTTATCAGTGTTTCAGATGGATCGATCTTGTCAATGAACTCAAATCCTACTTTTGATGCACAAATCTTTGAGGATAGAGAAAATACTAAAATTAAAGATTTACTTAACGATGATCAGAAACCACTTTTTAATCGAGCTTTCTCTGGCTTTTATCCTCCAGGTTCTGTGTTTAAACCAATTTCTGCTTTAGTTGGTCTTCAAAAAAATTTAATTGACTCTAAAAATGAAGTTTTTTGCAAAGGGCACTCCTCACTTGGTGATAGAAATTATTATTGTTGGAAAAAAGAAGGACATGGAAAGGTTAATCTTAAAAAAGCTATTAAAGAGTCTTGTGATGTATATTTTTATGAATTAGCAAAAAAAATAAATATTGATGATATTGCAAGCTTATCAAGCAATTTAGGCTTAAATAAAGAGTACGATATTGGTCTATCAAACATAGGAAAAGGACTTGTTCCTAGTAAAAAATGGAAAAAAGCGTTTTTAGACGAAAGTTGGTATCAAGGGGAGACATTAATTACATGTATCGGACAAGGGTACAACCAAACATCCCCATTACAGCTTGCAACACTTTATTCTGCTATCTTAAATGGAGGAAAATATCCAATACCTAAACTTGATAAAAATACTCCTACAAGATTTACAGGTAAATTACTAAACAATGAACATAAAAAAATTATAGTTAATTCTTTAAATGCTGTTGTTCAAGAGCCTAGAGGAACAGCATATAAACTAAGTATTGCTAATCCAGAATTTGTCAAAATAGGTGGTAAAACCGGAACTTCTCAAGTAATAAGAATTAAAGAAAGTGAGAGAGAGGATGATATTTATAAATCAAAGGAAATTGAAGAGAGATTTAAAGACCACTCAGTATTTGTGGGCTACGCCCCTTATGATAAGCCAAAATATATAGCTTCTGTGATTATAGAGAATGGTGGATCTGGATCAGTGGTAGCCGCACCAATTGCTCATAAGGTCTTAAATTTTGCAGACAAAAATAATGTTTAAAGAATTTAAAAGTATATATAATTTAAATTGGATTTACGTTTTTATCCTTTTGATAATTTTTTGGATTGGAGAAATTAATCTTTACTCAGCTGCTGGTGGTTCTCTTGATCCATGGGCATCAAATCAGTTAACAAGATTTTTATTTTTTCTACCTTTGTTTTTTTTAGTAATAATGTTGGAGCCAAAGTTTATTTTTAATTTTGCAGAGATTTTTTTAATTTTAGTTTTGATTGGGCTGATAGCAACACTAATTTTTGGATATACAGGGATGGGGGCAACAAGATGGATAAGAATTGCTGGATTTAATTTACAAGTATCAGAATTTACAAAAATAGCCTTAGTTATATCCATGGCTAAATACTTTCACAAACTAAATGCAGAAAAAACCATAGGCCTTTTTAAATCAATACTACCTCTTGTTGTATCAATTATATTTTTCATCTTAGTTGCTATTCAACCAGATTTAGGAACTGCTGTAATTATACTAGCCTTAGGTCTGGTTGTTATTTTTTATGCAGGTATTAAACTAATTTATCCTTTATTATCATTAGGCGTTATTTTGTCTATAAGTCCAATTTTATGGACATTTTTAAAGCCTTACCAACAAAATAGAATACAAATTTTTCTAAACCCTGACTTGGACCCACTTGGAAAAGGATATCATATTATTCAATCCAAGATTGCAATAGGTTCTGGTGGGCTGCAAGGCAATGGTTTTCTTGAGGGCTCCCAAAGTAGCTTAGATTTTCTTCCAGAAAAAGAGACAGATTTTGTATTTGCAATTTTTTCTGAACAGTTTGGTTTTATAGGATCTATATTATTAATTTCACTTTTCTTTATAATGTTTTTAATTCCTGTTTTAAAAACATACAAATTGACACAAGTTTTCAGTAAAATAATCTTATTTGTATTATCATTTAAAATCTTTTTTGAATTTCTTATAAATATATCTATGACTATTGGTATTTTACCAGTAGTCGGAGTTGCATTGCCTTTCATGTCTTATGGGGGAAGTTCTTTGTTGAGTAATTTAATTATTTGTGCATTATTATTGAACTTCATGTCTATCAATGAAAATAAGAGAATGTTTTCATGATAAAATCTATCAAAAAGCCGTGGGGTTCATATATTGTACTTAATAAATCAAAAGATTTTTTAATAAAAAAGATTGTTGTAAAACCAGAGGGTGTTTTGTCATATCAATCGCATAATTTTAGATCAGAACACTGGATAATTATTGAGGGTAAAGCAACTGTGATTATTAATAATCGTACATTTTATAGATCAGAAAATGAAAATATATTCATACCTAAAAAAGCAAAACATAGAGTTTTAAATGAGAGTTCAAAAAAGAAATTAGTTTTAATTGAAGTTCAAACTGGAAGTAAATTTTTAGAGTCAGATATAAAAAGATATTCAGATATTTATGGAAGAAAAAATTGAAAATATTAGCTGAAATATCTGTAGGAGAACTTTATGATAAAATAACCATATTAAATATCAAATTAAAAAAAATTAATGATCCTAACAAATTAAAGAATATAAAAATTGAGCTAGATGCTCTATTAGAGCAAAGTAATAAATTAATCTTGAAAGACGATGAAATATTAAGAAAAAACATACAAAAACTTCAAGATATAAATGAAGAGCTTTGGGATATAGAAAATGCTAAAAGAGAATGTGAGGCTAATAAGGAATTTGGAGAAATTTTTATTAAAATATCAAGAGATGTACATTTTAAAAATGATATTAGGGCGTCAATAAAAAAAGAAATTAATCTTTTGTCTAACTCAAAGATAACAGAAGAAAAAGAATACTCTAAGTACTAACCTTATTTAAACTTATAAGTTTATTTTTAATTTTTGATCTTCCACCTAGAAAACTTAATTCTAAGAGCACTACAATACCTTTAATTTTAGCTTTAGTTTTTTTGATTAGTTTCATTGATGCACGTATTGTTCCGCTTGTAGCAAAAATGTCGTCAATAATTACAACATTGTCAGAATTTCTAATCATATCACTTTGAATTTCTAACTGATTAGAGCCGTATTCAAGTTTGTAACTTGTATTATAGGTTTTTCCTGGTAGTTTCCCTTTTTTTCTAATCATTACTAACTTTTTTTTTAATTTGTATGCAATAGCTGAGGCAAAAATAAATCCTCTTGAGTCTATACCAACTATAGTATTGGCATTTAATTTAATGACTTCCTTTGACATTGAGCTTACAACTCTATTAAAAACTTTAGGATTTGATAATATTGTTGAGATATCGTAAAAAGCGATACCTTTTTTTGGAAAGTCTTTTATAATCCGAATACTTTTTAAATCTTTATTCATGAAAAGGTCAATTAAATCAGTATTTAACAAAAAAAACAAAAAAAAAATTATTTGTCTAACGTCATATAGTTTTAATTATACTAAAATAATTGATGATTTAGTCGATGTAATTCTAGTTGGCGACTCAATGAGCAACGTTCTGTATGGGATGGATTCTACAAGAACTATTGATGATCAAATAATGACAAATCATGCTACTGCAGTAAAAAAAGCTGCAGAGAAATCACTCGTTTTTTTTGATTTGCCTTACAATAAAAATTTTAGTGAGTCCAATACTGTAAAACGTGTTTTATCTGTTATGAAAAAAACTTCCTGCGATGGTGTAAAAATTGAGGGGAATACAGAATTAGAGGATGTAATAAAGTATTTGAAGAAAAAAAAAGTTCCTGTTATGGCACATTTAGGCTTACAACCACAGAAATTTAGTTCTACAAAAAAATTTAAAATATATGGAAAAAAAAAACAGGATTTAAATAAAATTATATCGGACTCCTTGTGTTTAGAAAAGGCAGGAGCTGTATCAATACTATTGGAGGGAATGTTAACAAAAATAGCAAAACAAGTTACTACATTATTATCAATACCTACAATTGGAATTGGTGCATCCGAGTATTGTGACGGTCAAATATTAGTATCAGAGGATATGCTTGGAATGTATGGAAATAATCATCCAAAATTTGTTAAAAGATATGATGATTTATCAAAAAATATCAAAATTGCTGTAAAAAAATTTTCTAAAGAAGTAAATAACAATAAATTTCCAAATAAAAGATATAGATATGACTAATAAGTTCTATTAATAGAACTTATTAAAAGTTTTATAAAAAGATCTTTTTGATTGCCCTTGAATAGTTTTAATATTTTCAAAGATTTTTTATTATATTTATTACAAAATTTGTTTACATCATCGCTAATTTTATATTTTTTCATTAAATTCATAATTTCTGTGTAATCATTTTTTAATCTTTTGCGTTTGCTGAATACTTTTTTAATAAAATCAACTTCAGTATTTTTTGACTTTTTTAAAAGTAATATAATTGGTAGAGTAATTTTACCTTCATAAAAATCTTTACCATTCTTTTTACCTGTTACTCTATTTCCAAAATAATCAAGGTAATCATCCATGATTTGAAATATAATTCCAAAATACAATCCCAATTTGTTCAAACTTGAAATTATGTTTAAATTTTTACCAGTTAAAATGGCAGGAATTTTCATTGAAGCAGCAAATAATTCTGCAGTTTTTAAAGATATAATTTCTATATATTTATCCTCAGAGATATGAATATTATTCTCATTAGTGAGTTGCAAAAATTCTCCTTCAGAAATTCTACTACTTACTTGAGACAGTGAAGCCATTGCTTTTAAAGAATTAGCTTTTGTCATTAATTGAAATGACTTTGAAAATAAAAAATCACCAAACAAAACACTAAACTTATTGTTCCATATGGAGTTAATACTCTTTTGGCCTCTTCGCATTTTACCTTCATCAATTACATCATCATGCAGCAGGGTAGCTCCATGAATGAATTCGATTGCAGCAGACATGTTAATATCACTTGATATTTTTGAATAATTTTTATTTATCATTTTACTTGATAACAAACATATTACTGGGCGTAATTGCTTTCCCCTTTGTTTAAAAAAATAATTACCTAATTTTGGTATAATAGGGACAGCGCTTACAAGAAATTTATCTAGCTCTTTATTTGTTTTAACTAACTTTACATTAATTTCTTTATGAATTAACTTTATGGTTTGTTCAAAATTAGTTTTATGCATTTGTTATGAATTTATACTCCAAAGATTTTCTACTAGATGGTAAAATTGTATATTATCAATTAAAAAAAGGCTATAGAAGTGGCATTGAGCCTATTATTCTAGCTTCTAATGTAAAAAAAAAGCATAATAAAATTTTAGATATGGGATCTGGTTGTGGCTCTATTTCCCTAATTGTTGCTTATAGAAATCCAGAGTCTGAGGTCATTGGTTTTGAAAAAAATGAAATTCATCACAAAATTTCAATTTTAAATCACAAAGAAAATAATTTTAAAAATTTAAAATTTAAAATTCATGATAATTGTATTTTTGATAAAAAATATGAGAATTACTTTGATTTAATTTTATCAAATCCTCCTTTTTATTTTGCAAATAAAGTACTAAAGTCCAAAAATCCTTCCATAAATGCTTCAAAATATATAACTGAGTCAAATTTGGAAAAATGGATTAACAACATAATTCTCTATTTAAAAATACAAGGAACAGCATTTATCATAAATAGATTTGAAAACATGGATTTTATGTTAGATATATTTAAAAAATTTAATCTAGAAGTGACCACAACACCTTTATTATCCTTTGAAGGGACAAAACCTAAAAATGCCCTTATAAAAATCACTAAAAGTGATTATTTTATAGAGAAAACATCAAATGCAATTATAATCCACGATAATTTATCAAAGTATTCTAAAGATATAGAAAATTGGTTTAAATGATGTTCAGTCCAAACAAAACAATAATCTCAATTGATCTTAAAGGAATGATTGCATCTGGAAGTAGAGCACCATTGAATATGGACAATTTAAATGGACTTTTCTCAAAGATAATGAAAATGAAATTTGATGCACTATCAATTGTCATTAACTCTCCTGGTGGTTCCCCAGTGCAATCATCTTTAATCGCACAAAAAATAAGAGAAATTTCAGATAAGAAAAAAGTGAAATGTTATTGTTTTGTTGAGGATGTTGCTGCATCTGGTGGTTATTGGCTTGCATGTGCAGCAGATGAGTTATATGCAGATATAAATTCAATTGTTGGTTCAATAGGTGTTATTTCAGGTGGTTTTGGATTTACTGATCTAATTAAAAAAATTGGAGTTGAGAGAAGGATATTTACAGCTGGAGAGAACAAAAGCTTTTTAGATCCATTTTTAAAAGTTAATAAAAAAGATGAAGAAAAATTGAAAAAACTTCAAAAGTTAATACATCAAAATTTTATTGAATGGGTTTCCTCGAGAAGAAAAAAGAAACTTAGCGAAAAAAATAAAAAAATTATATTCTCTGGTTCCTTTTGGTTAGCTAATGAGGCAAAAGACTTAGGTTTAATAGATGGTATTGCATCTGAGTCATCTTTTTTTAAAAGTAAATTTGGTGAAAAGACCAAAATTAAAAAAATAAAACAACCAAAGTCTCTAAAACAAAAGCTAGGTCTAGGTATTAACTCTTTAAATAGTGAAGATTTAATTACTAAATTAAAAGAGGAGCTTCTTTTTAACAAATTTGGTATCTGATCAATGACAGCAGAAAATATGGAAGACTTAGTATCTCTTTGTAAAAGAAGAGGATTTATTTTTCCATCAAATGACATCTACGGTGGCATGAAAGGTCTCTATGATTTTGGTCCTATGGGTGTAGAGCTAAAATTAAATTTAAAATCAGCCTGGTGGAAATCAATAGTCTATGAAAGAGATGATGTAGAGGGATTGGATTCAACAATTTTAACCTCACCTACTGTTTTAAAATATTCAGGCCACGAGGATACATTTTCTGATCCTTTGGTTGATTGTAAAGTCTGCAAAGCAAGATTTAGAGCAGATCAATTAGAACAAAGTGAATGTCCAAGAGGTGGTTCATTAAATAACTGTAAATCAAAGGATTTAACTGACCCAAGGCCATTTAACTTAATGTTTAAAACTGCAATAGGTCCAGTTGATGACGGTAGTTCATTTGCATATTTAAGGCCAGAAACTGCTCAGCAAATATTTGTAAATTTTAAAAATATCGTTGACTCAACAAGTAGAGTTCCTCCTTTTGGAATCGCTCAGATAGGAAAAGCATTTAGAAATGAAATTACACCTAGAAACTTTATTTTTAGGGTTAGGGAATTTGAACAAATGGAACTTGAGTATTTTGTTAAACCCGGTTCTGATGAGAGTTGGCATAAATATTGGGTAGATAAACGTTTAAATTGGTGGGCCGATCAAGGTGTCAAATCAGAGAAATTAAAATTACTCGAGGTAGAAAAAAAGGATTTATCACATTATTCCAAAGCAACTTTTGATATTATGTATGAATTTCCACATGGCCTTGAGGAACTTGAGGGTATTGCAAATAGAACTGATTTTGATTTAGGTTCACATTCTAAAAACCAAAAAGATTTCAATATAAAAGCAAAAGTAAAAGATAATAAAAATTCCACGACTAAGTTAGCAATTCAAGATTTAGAAAACAAAGAATGGTTTATACCATTTGTTATAGAGCCTTCTGCTGGAGTAGAAAGGGGAGTGTTGGCAGTTTTAAATGAGGCTTTCACTGTGGATGAGGCTAACAAAAGAACATTACTCAAACTTAAACCGCATTTATCACCATTTAAGGCTGCAGTTATACCATTGAAAAGAAATAATTCAGACTTGGTAAATACAGCAAATAAAGTCAAATCGGAGCTACAATCACTTGGTCTAGGCAGAGTTATGGTTGAAAATACAGGAAATATTGGAAAAAATTATCGTAGACATGATGAGATTGGAACACCTTTGTGTGTTACTATTGATTTTGAAACTTTAGAAAATCAAACAGTTACGGTGCGAGATAGAGATACTATGAAACAAGAAAAAGTATCACTCTCTGAAATAGCAAATTATTACTCAATATATTTTAAGTAATTTATTTATCAACTCTAGGTTCTCTAAGTATGTAATAATTATTTATTTGAAATAATATTTCTGAATTAGTTGGAAGTTTTTGAGGTTTTTTCTCAAATAATTTAATTGTAAGTTTTTTTTTATTTAGTTGTCGATGTTTAATTCTTGAAACTACCTCTTGACCTACAAAGCATCCTTTCGAATAGTCCACTAATTCATCATTGACTTCAGATGGAAGTAGAGAGGACTGTTTAAGCAGGTTAGAGTCAATTATTCCAGTTGAAAGTTGATTTAAAATATAATTTTTATCAAATTCTCTATTATCAACCTTTTCAATACTGAGTTTTACGTCAGATAACAAGGCATATTTATTTAAGAATGTAGGCAAATCATTTTGATCATTCGAGCAAACTAATTCATATGACTCGTCTGATTTAGTAATTATTATTTCATACAGAATCTTGCCTTGCGGAGATAGTATATAGCTCCTTAACTCTTTCTTTAATTTAGTTAAGTCGTTGGTAATTATATTTTGTAGGAAATCAAATCTTTCTTCCCCAAATACTCTAATTTTTATTGGATTAAGTGTTTCAATTTGCATGTAATATATTATCTATATGTATATATATGCATTTACTATTTATTTCTTCAAATAGAATAGGTGACTCCTTAATTAACCTTCAAGTTTTAAATAAATACATCAGAAAATATAAGAAAAATATCGAGGTAACGTTAGTTTCTGGTCCTTTACCAATGCCTATTTATGATGATTATTCTATGATTTCTAGAAGGATTAATCTTACTAAACAAAAATATAATCTACATTGGTTAAAACTCTATAAAGAACTTTCGCCACTTAAATTCGATGAAATTGTAGATTTTAGATCCTCGATCATTGGTTATTTCTTGAGAGTAAAAAAAAGAAATATATTCAAAATGAAAAAGGGTAAAAATATTTATGAACAAATCCATCACAGATTTGATACTGATCTAAAAAAAGATTTTAAAATATTGATCGATAGAGTTCGTAATATTTTTCCAAATTCAAATTATGTGTGTTTAGCACCATTTACAAATTGGCCACCAAAAGAATGGCCTTCAGAACAGTTTGTTAAAATAGCAAAATATCTAATTGAAAAAGGCATTGATAAAATATTTATTTTAGGATCAGAAAATGAAAGTTCAAAATTTCATCATTTTGAGTCACAACTAGGCGATAAAGTAATTAACAGATGTGGCAAGCAACATATTCTCAACGATTATGGTTTACTTCAAAAATCAAGGTTATTTATTGGAAATGACTCATCCATGATGCATATGGCTTCATTGAGTAAAACTCCAACTATTTGTCTTTTTGGTCCCACAAATGATAATATTTATTTTCCTAAAATCTTTGATCATTGTCATCTCGTTAGGTCATCAGAGTCATATGAAAACCTAGTTAGTAAAACTCAAAACTATACTTTAAATAATTGTTTAATGAATGATGTGTCTTATAATCAAGTAATTGATAAAATAAATGATATTTTAAATGCTCAAAATTTTTAAGCCTTGCGATTTTCACGTTCATCTAAGAGAGGGCCAACTTTTAAAAAATGTATTAAAAGAAAATAATAAAAATTTCCAAAAAATTTTAGTTATGCCTAATTTAACTAAGCCAATTACAAATAAAAATATTTTATCGAAGTATAGATCCTTCGTTTTAAAAAATAATAAAAATACTGAAATTCTTTTTACAATCTATTTAAACCAAGATTGCTCCATTATTGATTTAAAAAATATGGTTAAAGAAAAATTATTTTTTGCAGCTAAATTATATCCTCTTCATGCCACTACTAATTCTTCATCAGGAGTAAAAGACATAAAAAAAATGTCTAAATATTTTGAATTTTTAGAAAATAATAAAATACCATTATGCTTACATGGTGAGCACATTCATAAAAATGATGATCCGTATGAGCGTGAAAAAAAATTTCTTGATTTTGAGTTATCTTGGTTAGTAAAAAAGTTTAAAGGCTTAAAGATAACTTTAGAACATATAACAACTAAAGACTCTGTAGATTTTGTAAAATCCCACAAAAACCTTGCAGCTACTATAACAACACATCATTTACTTGAAAATACAAACACTTTTCTTGGAAATTTTTTAAGGCCAGAAATATTTTGTAAACCTGTAATTAAAAGTGTAAATCACCAAAAATCATTATTGAATGCTGCTCTTTCTGGCAATTCAAAATTTTTCTTTGGTTCTGACTCAGCTCCACATCTTAAAAATCGTAAATTTAACGAGTTTTGTTGTGCTGGTGTATATTCTACAAAATATTCTGTCTCAAATATGTTGGAGCTCTTTTACACCTCAAAAAAATCAAATAATTTAAACAAATTTTTGACAATTAATGGATGTAAACATTATAACCTTAAGTTTGATAACACGCTAATTTCATACTCTAGAAAAAAAGATTTCACATTTAAAAAATACTCTAAATTCAAAAACGATAGTTTAATTAACTATAATCACTTTAAAAATTACTGGTCTAAAAACTAGATTAGAACTTTTGTAAAATGGCCCATTTTTCTGCCAGTTTTTGACTCTTTTTTGTGATAATCATGAAAATATTCATTTTCTTTAAATGATTTCTCACGATAGTTATAAATATCGCTCCCTAGAATATTTATCATTTCAGATTTAGACTTTAAGGAGGGTTCTTTTTTCTCAAGATCACATACAGATCTGATATGAGACTCAAATTGACTAACATTGTATGATTCAATAGTTAAATGTCCTGAGTTGTGAACTCTAGGAGCTATTTCATTTAATAATAATTTTTTTTCTTCAGATATAAAAAATTCTAAACAAAAAGTTCCAACATAGCTTATTTTTTCTGCAAAATTATAAGCATGGTTTGTTGCTTCTTTAATGATCGATGTCTCTGAGTTAGCTGGTGAAAAAGATTTGAAAAGAATTTGATTTTTATGAATATTTTCAATTGGCTGATAGGTAAAAATAGTTCCATCTTTATACCTGACAGCAATAATAGAGATTTCTTGTTGTAAATTAATTTTTTTTTCCAAAATATACTCATTATTTGGTATGTCAGATATGTCTTTATTACTATTAATTACTATTTGACCTTTACCATCATATCCAAGTTTGCGAGTCTTCAATATTGCAGGAAAAAATTCAGGATCAACTGATTTTAAATCTGATGTATTATTAATTTCAATATAGGGAACAGTAGGGATATTAATCTTATTTACATAATTTTTTTCAGTTAATCGATCTTGAATAATTTTATTAATTTCAGAACTAGGTGAAATTTTAATCTTTTGTTCAATATATGATAAAGTTTTAAAAGGGATATTTTCAAACTCATAAGTCACAAAATTACATTTTTTAATAAAATTATCTATCTCTTGAAAATTATCGTACTTTTTTATTAAGAAGTGATTTGCATATTTAATTGCTGGGGAGTCATCAGTATCAGAGTATATAAAAGTTTGAATATTTAATTTACTAGCCACTTGGCATAACATCATACCTAATTGACCTCCACCTAATATACCAATGATCATTATCTAGGTGTCTTTTTAACTTTTTTTGTTTGAGCCAGTCTCCATTTTACTAAACTTCTTTCAATAATGGGGTCATAATTACTAATAATTGAAGCTGCGTATAAAGCAGCATTTTTGGCTCCATTATCACCTATAGCCACAGTTCCAACTGGAATGCCAAAAGGCATCTGAGCTATTGAGAGTAAACTATCTAAGCCTTTTAGTGTTTTTGACTCAATTGGTACCCCAATTACTGGAATATGTGTTATAGCTGCTATCATGCCTGGTAAATGTGCGGACCCACCAGCTCCAGCTATAATAATCTTAATACCTCTGTCATACGCTTGTTCAGCATACTCATAGAGTCTTTTGGGAGTTCTGTGTGCTGAAACTATTTTTTTTTCATGGACAATCTTTAATTCTTTTAGAATTTTACCCGTATGCTTAAGTGTGGACCAGTCGCTTTGGCTTCCCATTACAATTGATATTTTTGGGATAGATATTTTCATTTTTTTGAAAACTTTTTTTCAGTAATTTTGAAGTAAAGTTTATAGGGCATTACTTTACCAAATTTCATTATAGAATTAAAAGGAAAAGGGAAGGATATTTCAAAACCTTTTTTATATATTTTACTATAAATAATCCTTGCTGCATCTTTAGGCGACATTAAATATGGCATTTTAAATGAATTTACTTTTGTAGCAGGAGTTTCTACAAATCCTGGACAGATAAGTTTTACATTGAGATTATCATGCATTTCAGATTTTATAGCCTCGGCTAGGTTAATTAAAGCCGCTTTCGAGGGTCCGTATAAAATAGACTTTGGGAGACCCTTATATCCAGCTGTGGAGGACATTATTGCCAAGGTATAATTTGAATTTAACTCGAAATTTTTTTTTATTAGCTCTATTGATAAATAAATACTTAAAACATTGGTATCAAAAGTTGCCTTAGCATTTTCAAAGTTGAAATCATTTAGACTATCGGGGATATAAATACCTGCATTTAAAATAAATGTACTAATATTTGCATTTTTTTTAAATACCTTATCTATAATTAGCTTACTTGAATCAAAATTTGATAAATCTATTTTTACAAATTCAAATTTTGGATTATCAATTGTTTCATTTGGTATTTTGGTATCATCTCTCGCTAAGCCTATCACACTCCAGCCTTGTCTGAGATACTCTTCACATAGTGCGTAGCCAATCCCACTACTAGCACCTGTAATAAAAACTGCTCTATCTTGTGTATTCTTTGATGAATTTTTTTGCATTAGATATATGAGTACTAATTTTAGACTTGTCCATTTTATTTACAGTATAGTACATCATAGAGAGTCTCTGATTAGTTTTAAAATAATTTTTATTTTTATATATAAAATTCCAATATAATCCATCTAGTGTTTGTGTCCAATCCCCACGACTATAATTGCTCATCTTTAGTAAATAATTTGAACCGCATAGATATGGTTTAGTTGCAAAAATACCTCCATCGCTAAACATCCCCATTCCATAGACATTTGGTGTCATAACCCAATCAGATGAGTCAATGAATGTCTCCATAAACCATTTATAAACTTCAGATGGCTTTAATCCAGCTAAGTTCATTATATTGCTAATTATCATCAATCTTGGGATATGATGAACATATCCACTTTTTTTTAAATTTAATATCATGTCATTTAAAATAGGAATGTTTGTTGTACCCTCATACCAATGTTTTGTTAATTTTCTGTCATTTCCAAAAAAGTTACCTTTATTAAAATCTTTATAATAGTGAATATTTAAGTATCTCATAAATTCTCTCCAACCAAAAACTTGTCTAATAAACCCTTCGTAATTATTGATGCCAACTTTAGAATAAGAAATAGAGCTCAATTTATTGAGCACTTGCTCTGGGGTTATCAAACCTATATTTAATGGTGCACTAATTAAGCTATGATTAATGTATGGATCACTGGTACTCACAAAATCTTCGTAATGTCCGAAGTTTTCAAGTTTGCTGCTAATAAAATTATCAAGAACTTTAGATGAGTCTTTAAAATTCATTGGAAATATAATTTTCTTTTCCAAATTTCCAAAGTGTTTTGAAAAAAATTTATCAATTAATTTTTTTATTTCCTCAAAATATTTTGACTCAAATGTATAAGATTTAGGACTTTGATAACCTTTAGGAACTCTTTTTCTATTATCCTCATCGAAACTCCACTTATTTCCAATAGGTTTATTGTCTTTTACAAATATTTGAAAACTTTTCCGTACATTGCTATAAAAATTAGCAAGTTGAGGTTTTTTTGTAGTAACCATTTCTTTATAATCGGCTCTACTAACAAGGAACATAGGAGATCTATGAAAAATTAGTTTAATTTTGCTATTTTTACAAAATTGCTCAAATTTAATTCTGAATTCTAAGTCTTCTATTTCGAATATATTAATTTTAGAAATATTTTTTTTACTTAAGAAGCTTTTTAGACCAGCAAAATAGTCCTTGAAATAAGAAATATTTTTATCAAGAGAAATATAATTTACTTTAAAATTATTTTTTTTTAGATAATCCCTGTATTCCCTCATTGATGCCAAAAAATAATAAATTTTTTGTTTGTGGTGTTTAAAATAACTACAAAGGCCCATATCCTCTTGTATAAAAAAATCACATGAGTTTTTAAATTCTGTTAAGTACTTCTTATCAAATAGTTGATTTCCAAGAACTACAAAGCATTCCTTCATTTTGTTTTTATTATTTTGTGATTAAAGTTGATCTTCCACCGTCTAGTTGGAAGTTTTGTCCTGTAATCCATGATGATTTTTTAGATACCAAGAAAGAAGCCAAATTACCTATGTCATCACCTGTTCCAAGTCTCGACATAGGGTGAAGTTTTCCAATTCCTTCAGCAATCTTTTCATTAGAAACCATAAAATTTGACATTTTGGAAAAAGATAGGCTAGGAGATATTGTATTAAATCTTATCTTCGGTGCATAGTCTGCAGCTAAAGAATTTGATAAACCAATTAATGCACTTTTTGCAGAGGAGATTGCTGTATGATTTTTAAAACCTCTAACAGCTGCAATTGATGAAAAAAATACTACTGAAGATGAATCCGACATTTTAGTTATGCAATGATTAAGGAAATGAACGATATTATAAAAATTTTCATCCATAATTTTTTTAAAATCATCAACAGAGGTGCTTGAAAAAGGTTTTAAGTTTATCGAGCCAATGGCAAAAATTATGCCAGTTATTTCATAGTTAATAGATTGTATGAAACTTTCTGTATTCGTGTAATCATTAATATCTAAAACATTTTTTTCAAAATTACCTTCAACATCACTATCAAACTCACTTCTTGATATTAGAACTAAATCATTATCATCTTTTAGGTTGTTAACACATGATTTGCCAACAGAACCATTTGCACCAATAACTAGAATTTTACCCATGCAGTTTATACAAAATGTAACCCTAATTAGATTTAATTCTTAAGTATTTGAAGGCTATAACAAGTAGCTGATACAAACAATAAAGTGCCTATTATTTGATGGATAGAACCTAAAGAGACTTGAACATTACTCAAAACAACAAAAACACCAATAAATAACTGAATTAAAACTAGAAATAGGACAATCAGGAAATGGATTTTTTGATATTTATTTTCAATTCCCTTAAAATGTCTAAAGCACATATAAAGAATTGCTAAAAATGATAAATAAGCTAAGGCTCTATGAAAAAAATGTATGAAGACACTGTTATCAAAAAAACCAAAAAGTCTATCCTCAATAAAAATTAAATTCTCAGGAATGTAATTATCTCCCATTTTGGGCCAAGTATTAAATGATTTTCCCGCATCTAAGCCAGCCATAAATGCACCGTAAATTACCGTAAAAAAAATTATTATATTAAAAAAAATAAAAAAAATTTTATGTGAGCTAAAATTATTTTTATAAATTCCAATATCAAGCCTCTTTAAGAAAAGATAAGCAATTAAAGAGAGAATTATTTGAGCTATAATTAAGTGAACGGCAAGTCTTAAATGGCTAACGTATGGATTAACGTCTAATCCACTTTTTACCATCCACCATCCGATAATACCTTGTGCCCCTCCAAGAAAAAGAAGAAATGAATATGAGTATAGCTCCTCATTAGAAAAGTATTTTTTCAAAGCAAAGTAAATAAAAGGGATGATAAAAATAATTCCTATTAGTCTTCCCAATACTCTATGTCCATATTCCCACCAAAAGATGTATTTAAACTCTGATAGTGTCATGTTTATGTTTTTTATTTGATATTCAGGATATTGCTTATAGTCTTCAAAAACTTTTAACCAATCTCCATGAGATAAAGGGGGTATTGTTCCCATAAATAATCTCCAATCAACCATGGACAAACCAGACTCAGTTAATCTTGTCAAACCACCAACAATGATCATCAGCAATATAATTGACATGAGACTTACAAGCCAAAGACTTATCTGAAAATTCTCGGATTTATACATCTAATCTAAATTTATAATTTTTTAGAATATATTTAGTATATTAATTTTAGTCGCATTAAGCCTGTCTAACTGATAGATCTTATAGACTAAATATTTATAAATTTCAAAATGACATATCATATTAACGTTATAGATCATGAGGGTTCACCTCATAAAATTGAAGCAACAGTTGGTTTTTCAATAATGGAGATTATTAGAGACGCTGGATTAGATATTGAGGCTATATGTGGGGGTTGTTGCGCTTGTGCCACCTGCCATTGTTATGTCGATGAAAATTGGTTAGAAAAAATATCAAAGGCTGATGACGATGAGGAATCTATGCTTGACCAAGCTATGGATATAAAAAAAAATTCAAGACTCTCATGTCAAATTCCATTTACAGAAGAGCTCAATGGTATTACTTTAACATTAGCACCTAAATTTTGACTGATTATAACTCATACAAATCCTGGCCATTTAATGAAGCAAAAAAAATTGTAAAACGCTTTGAAAAAAATAATGCCAAAGACAAAATAATCTTTGAAACTGGGTACGGCCCATCCGGCTTACCTCATATTGGTACTTTTGGGGAAGTGCTAAGGACAAATATGGTAAGATTTTGCTATGAAAAATTGACTGGTAAAGAGACAGACCTTATAGCATTTTCTGATGATATGGATGGCTTTAGAAAAGTCCCTGATAACATCCCAAACAAAGAAAAATTATCTGACTACCTTGATTACCCTTTGACATCCGTCCCAGATCCATTTGAGTTGTTTAATAGTTTTGGTGAACATAATAATTCAAAACTTAAAGATTTTTTAAATAGATTTAATTTGCCTTTTTCTTTTCAAAGTTCAACAGATGCTTATAAATCAGGATTGTTTAATGAAACAATAAAGAAAATTATAAAAAATTATGATGAAATTATTAATGTAGTTCTTCCGACACTTGGTGAGGAAAGAAGAAAATCTTATAGTCCATTTTTTCCAATCAGTGAAATAACTGGAAAAATATTGCAAGTTCCAATTGAAGAAATTAATAATGAAGAATTTTCTGTTTCATATTATGAGGACGGTGTATTGAAGTCTAAATCAGTTTTAGATGGCAATTGTAAACTTCAGTGGAAAGTTGACTGGGCAATGAGGTGGGCTGCTTTCGGTGTGGACTATGAAATGTGTGGTAAGGATTTAACAGAGAGCTACACCCTATCATCAAAGATATGTAAGATAATCGGTTCTAAGCCTCCTGAAAATTTAATTTATGAGCTATTTCTCGATGAAAATGCAGAAAAAATTAGTAAGTCAAAAGGCAATGGTATAAGCATCGATGATTGGCTCAAATATTCTATTGAAGAGAGTTTGGCCATGTTTATGTATCAAAGACCAACAACTGCAAAGAAACTTTATTTTGATGTAATTCCTAAAAATACTGATGAATACTTATCGCATGTTAACAAATTAGAGTCCGACGATCTGAACCCAGATAACCCTGCTTGGCATATTCATAAAGCTGAAAACCCATCATATAAATCTAAAATTAATTATAGTTTAATCCTAAATATTATATCAGTTTGCAAGTCTGAGGACTCTAATGTGATTTTTGGTTTAATAAAAAATTATCAATCTAATTTTAGTAAAGCGGAAACTGATCTTATTAATAGAATGATTGATTGTGGTATTAATTATTTTAGGGACTTTATACAACCCAATTTAAACTTTAAAATTCCAAATTCTGAAGAATTAATTATACTCAAAGAAGTTGTGTCTAAATTAAAAGAAGTAGAGTCTTCGGCTGATGCAGATGAATTTCAAACTGCAATTTTTAGTGTCGGAAAAAATTCTATCTATAAAGAGAATATTAAAGAATTTTTTAAACTTATTTACCAAGTTGTTTTTGGTCAAGAGAATGGGCCAAGATTGGGCTCATTTACTAAAATCTATACAAAAGATAAAACTCTTGAGTTGTTCAACTCGAAGCTAAATGTATAATTTAGCTCATCGTATTCTAAAAAAGCTAGATCCAGAATTATCACATAATATATCTATAAAAGCTCTCAAATTAGGAATTTATCCAAAAATTATTTGTAAAAATACAGAAATCCTTGAACAAACAATATGGGGAAGAACTTTCAAAACTCCTATAGGGTTATCGGCAGGTTTTGATAAAAATGCAGAGGTTATAAATCCAATATTAAATTTAGGATTTAGTTTTACTGAGTTGGGAACAGTGACTCCTTTGCCTCAAAGTGGCAACCCAAAACCTAGAATTCATAGGTTCCCTGGACAAAAAGCATTAATAAATTCTTTAGGGTTTAATAATAAAGGCATGGATGTATTTGAAAGAAATATCAATAACTCAAACCTAAAAGAAAACTTCCAAGATAAAATCATTGGCATAAACATCGGTAATAATAAGGATACCGTAGAAATTTTAGATGATCTCAAAAAGCTTTTCGATAGACTGTATAGACTTGGCGATTACATTGTGATCAATTTATCTTCACCAAATACACCTGGATTGAGAGATAATCTTAAATCTCAAAATTTTGAAAAGATCGTTACAAATATCCATAGGTTAAGAGATGAGAATAACTCAAAAATCCCTATTTTATTCAAAATATCACCAGATATTTCTGATCAGGATAAAAAGGATATTTCATTGATTTCACTGGCAAATGATGTGGATGGGCTAATACTGACTAACACAACAATTAATAAATCGATGGTTAATGAAAAGTTAGAGGGAGGGGTAAGTGGTAGACCATTATTCCTTAAGTCAAATGAATTAATAAGAGATTTTTATACTCTGACATCAGGAAAAATTAAAATTATAGGAGTAGGGGGTATTTTTGATGCTAATGATATCTTAACTAAAATGAAATTAGGAGCCTCATTAATTCAGATTTATAGTAGCTTTACATATGAAGGTCCTTTCCATGTAAAAAAAATGACTTATGATTTGATGAATTTAATTCAACAACAAGGATTTAGAAGCATCTCCGAGGTAATTGGACAGTACTCTTGAAAAATATTTCATCTTTTAAAAATGTAGTTAGTAAATATGACTATTTTTTATTTGATCAGTGGGGGGTTCTTCATAACGGTCATAAAAAATTTATAGAGGCAGAAAAATGTTTAGAGTATCTTAAATTAGAGAATAAAAAAATCATTCTTATTTCTAATTCAGCTAGCCCCACTATTCAATCAGAGGCAAATTTAAAAAGATTGGGTTTTAGTGAAAAACTATTTGATTACTGTATTACTAGTGGACAAATAGCATTAAATAACATCAAAAAAGATATTTATAAAAAGTTTGGTAGAAAATGTTACCCTTTAGAGCTATCAAAGCAAAAAATAAAGTATTTCAATCTGGATTGCACTAAACAAGGTGAAAAAGCAAATTTTGCTATGATTGCAGATCTAAAAGATGGATTATCTATTTTAGATTTTGCTGAACATCTAGATAAAATTATGAAGTATAAACTTCCACTACTATGTGCAAACCCAGATTACTTAGTCCATAATAAAAATACTCTTTCTATGAGTGGCGGTACGATAGCAGAGTTATACTCTGATTTGGGAGGGACTGTCTTTAGATATGGAAAACCTTACGAACCAATATATCAGGATATTTTTAAAAAAATGAGGATTACAAATCTCAGTAAGGTATTAGTTATTGGTGACTCATTGTGGCATGACATTGCAGGAGGTAAAAAAATGAAATTAGACTCGCTCTGGATTAAAAATGGAATTCATAAATCTAAATTGAAAAAAAAAGATGAGATCAACCCACTTTTAGAGAAGTACAGACCAAAATATGCAATAAGTCATCTAAAACTCTAAGAAACTATTACTTATTGTAAAAAAGGGACTTTTGTATTATAAACTCAACTCATGTCTAGATCTTGCGATATTACTGGAAAAAAACACCAAACAGGTCATAACGTCAGCCATTCTAATATTAAGTCTAAAAGGCGTTTTATGGTTAATTTAAACAGTGTCACTCTATTTAGTGAGTCTTTACAAAGAAAATTTAGACTAAGAATAGCCTCATCTACACTTAGAACTATAGATAAACATGGCGGTTTAGATCAATATTTAAATAAAACCAGCTCACGATCTTTAACTGATAAAGCCTTAAAAATTAAAAAACAAATCGAAAAAAACGTTAGCAAAAAAGCTAGCTAAATGTTTCAAGAATTATTTTTAAATTTATCAAATAACTTAAATAACTCCTCAGTCGTAATTATCTGGTTATTTCAAATAATATTTTGTTATTTTTCAATTTTACTCTCACTTAAGTTTTTCGGAAAGACAGGTATTTATGTTTATGTAGCGATTGCAATCATATTAGCTAATATTCAAGTTCTTAAAGTCGTAGACTTTCCTTTCTTTCCTGAACCTATGGCTCTAGGAACTGTTTTGTTTATTTCTATATTTCTTTGTACTGACATATTGAATGAATATTTTGATAAAAAGTCTGCAACTAAATGTATATACCTTGGTATTGCAGCATACTTATTTTCAACCGTACTTATGTTTTTAACAATATCTATGGCTCCAATTAATCCTGATGAGCATCCTGCATGGTCTTGGAGTTATGGTATGCATGAGTCAATTATGACTATCTTCCTTCCACAGTTTCCAATAATAGTTGGAAGTATTTGTGCTTTTTTTATAAGTCAAAAAATTGATATTTTTATATTTTCTTATTTAAAAAATAAAAATACTAACCTTTGGTTTAGAAATAATGCATCAACAATTGTATCGCAATTTATTGATAATATTATATTTAGTGTTCTTGCATTTAATATCTTATCTTCTAATCCAGTGCCTTTATTTGACCTAATTATTTCTTATGGAATAGGTATTTATTTTCTTAGAATTCTATTAAGTCTATTTGACACAATATTTATATATTTAGCGAAGATCTTTTTGCCATCTAAACTTGACTAATTTTTTTCAAGTAAAAAAAAAGTCAAAATTATCAAATGCTCGACTTGGATTAATTAATACATCACATGGTAAAATCAATACGCCTTCATTTATTTTTTGTGGTACTAAGGCCACTGTCAAATCTGTACTCCCCTCCCAATTAAAATTAGCAAGAACACAAATTATTCTTTCAAACACATACCATTTAATGCTTCAACCTGGTCCAGAGGTCATATCAAAAGAAGGGGGTTTACAGAGTTTTACTGATTGGAATGGACCTATGATGACTGATAGTGGGGGATATCAAATATTTTCACTAGGATATGGTTCAGTTTCAGAGGAAATTAAAGGAAAAAACAATAATGCAAAGAGGAAATCTCTTATAAAAATAACTGAGGATGGTGCATCATTTAGAAATTATATAAATGGAAATAAAGTATTCTTATCACCTGAGAGATCAATTGAATTACAACGTGACTTTGGCGCTGATCTGATTTTTGTGTTAGATGAATGTACCCCCTTTAATGTCTCAAAAAAATATACAGAAAAGTCTATGTACATGAGTCATCGCTGGGCAGAAAGATGTATAAATTCTTTCGACTCAAAATTTAAAAAGTATAACTCAACCTTTGGTTCCTCAGGAAAACAGTCACTATATGGTATCATACAAGGTGGTGTTTATGAGGATTTAAGAAAGATTGCTTGTGAAGAAACATGCTCAAAAAATTTTGATGGACTTGCAATAGGTGGCTCTTTGGGGAGTACAAAAAATCAGATGTACGATATCTTTTCTTTCTGTGAAAATTATATAGATAAATCCAAACCCATTCATATTCTAGGAATTGGAGGACTAGATGATATTTTGCATGGTGTAAGTTCTGGATATGACACATTTGATTGTGTATCACCCACAAGGATTGCTAGACATGGTATTATGATGTCAAAACTAAGTAGTAAAGGAATTAATTTAAACAACTCAAAATTTAAAGAGGATCATTCTAGTATTGATGAAGGATGTGAATTACAGGAAATAAATAAATTTTCAAAATCTTATATACATCATTTGTTTAAAGCTAATGAGATGCTCGGTATGACCATTTTATCAATATATAATATTTGGTTTATGAATAAGTTTTTTGAGGAAATAAGATCATCTATCAATGAGGATAGATTTGAAGAGTATAAGAATAAAATTTTGTCTAATTTAGTCGAATAATGACTCTATTTTTTCAAACATAATTCCACCTAACTCTTCTACATCATGAATGGTAATTGCTTTACTGTAATACTGACCTACGTTATGGCCTATACCGATTGCTAATAGTTCAATGTTTGATTTCTCTTCAATCGCAAGAATAGTACTTTTTAAGTGTTTTTCTAAATAATTACTATTGTTTACAGACAGTGTTGAGTCATCTACGGGGGCGCCATCAGATATAACAATTAGTATTTTCCTACTTTCAGGCCTTTTCGAAATTCTAGAACTAGCCCAAAGAAGTGCTTCGCCATCAATATTTTCTTTTAATAGACCCTCTTTTAACATTAGGCCTAAATTTATTTTAGATTTTTTTGAGTTTTGGTCAGCAGATTTATAAATAATATGTCTTAGGTCATTAAGTCTTCCAGGATTTTTCTGCTTCCCATTTTTGAGCCAATGCTCTCGAGTTTTTCCACCTTTCCATGCTTTTGTTGTAAAACCAAGAATTTCAACTTTGATTTTGCATTTTTCTAAAGTAGCGGCTATCATATCAGTCGTTAAAGCAGCTATCATAATAGGTTTTCCTCTCATTGATCCTGAATTATCAATTAACAAAGTTACGGTTGTATCTTCAAATTTAATTTCTTTTTCTTTTTTAAAAGAGAGAGAACTATTTGAATTAGTTATAACCCTGGTAAGTTTTGAAGTATCTAGAACACCTTCATCTAAATCAAAATTCCATGACCTATTTTGTTTTGATTGAAGCTTTCGATACAATTTATTTGCTAATCTTGATATTTGCTTTTGATATAAATCACATTTTTCATCGAGTTGCCTTCTTAAGGCCACTAATTCTTCATGATCACATAGTTTAATTGCTTCTATGATTTCATCATATTGATTAGTAGCTGCTTTATAATTTTGATTAAGGTTTCTATAACTATCAATTGACTTAAATATATCTTCAATTTGTTGGTCTGAAATTTCAATATCAATCTCTTCTCCTTGTACACTAGATTGACTATTATCTGAGTCATTCTCTGGAGTATGCATATTTTCCTCTAATTGGCTTTCTTCAGGTTTTTGGGCTTGATTTTCTTCTTGGTTTTGTTGTTGATTAAAATCTTCTTCATCATTTCCCTCATCGAGATCTTTATCATCTGGTTGGCTTTCATCCTCAACCGATGGAAAAATAATTCTGAGTAAATCTACCGATAAGTTTAAATATTCTTTTTGGTCTTGAATATTCTGAGATAATTTTTGAAGTGTGTTATAAAATTTTGATATGTTGTCTTTAGAAGTTATATTCTTTAAATGATTATTATTTGATTTCCACATTTTACTGTTTACTAAATCAATGAAAAAATGCGTTAAGGTAAAATAAAATAAATCTTTAGAGTCTTTTTGTTTTTTTGATTTTAATACCTCTAATCTTTTAAACCATTTATTCTCAATGTTTTTTATAATACCTTTGAAGGGTTTTGAGCCATATGTCTCATATCGTAAACGCTCTAAGAAAATTATTTCTTCTCTAATATCTACATTTTTAGATGTTATTTGGTTTAACAGTTTTTCATCATGGTATTTTTTTTTTAGAGCAAATGAGTCTGCTGCACCACGCATATCCTCATAATTGAAAATATTTGAGATTGAGGGAAGGTTTAAAGTATCATCTTTCTCTAAAACAATATTTGAATTTACATTTATTTTTAATTCTTTGTTTTCCGATATGGTTTTATTAACAGAATTGAGTGTATTTGAAATTTGCCTGGGAATATTTAGTTGTTTCTCGGACAATTAGATATCAATTGCAAAGGTTCTTTGGAAATATTCTTTATATATATCTATTTCACTTTCGTCACATTTGTTCAAAAAAGTAAACTTCAAAGAGTTTTTAATATCTTTAATAATTTTATAGTTTTCTGCCCACATAATTACAGTTCTAGGGCTCATGACAATAGATATATCTTTTTGTTCAAAACCTTTTCTTGTTAAATTTGCCATTTGAACCATAGAAGCTATTATTTTCTTCTCTTCATTGTTTGCAGAAACTTTTTTTGAAATAATTTCTATTTCTTTATCCTCATCAAGGTAGTTTAATTTTGCAACTATATTCCATCTGTCCATTTGACCTTGATTGATCTGATTTGTTCCATGATAAATCCCAGAGGTATCCCCAAGACCTACTGTGTTAGCAGTAGCAAATAGCCTAAAATAAGGATGAGGTGAGAGAACTTTACTTTGGTCAAGAAGAGTTAACTTTCCCTCAGCTTCAAGTATTCTTTGAATGACAAACATTACATCTGGTCGACCTGCATCGTATTCGTCAAAAACTAAAGAAACGTTATTTTGAAATGCCCAAGGAAGAATACCTTCCTGAAATTCTGTTACTTGTTTGTTATCTTTTAAAACTATTGCATCTTTTCCAATGAGATCGATTCTTGATACATGACTATCTAAATTAACTCTTATGCATGGCCAGTTTAATCTTGCACAAACTTGTTCAATATGAGAGGACTTTCCAGTTCCATGCAAACCTTGTAAGAAAACTCGTTTATTGAATTTTAGACCAAGCAAAATAGCAATCGTTGTACTTTCATCAAATACGTAGTTTGTGTCTAATTTAGGACAATATTCACTAGCTTCATTAAATTTTGGAACTTTTATATCTGTTTGAATACCAAAAACTTCTTTGGAAGATACATCAGAAATTTGTAAATTATCCTTTTTTTTAAGAGCCTCGATTTTATTCATTTTTTGTATCTTTCAATTAAGTAGTTATATGCTTCTACTATTTCTCTAAATTTATCAATAACTTTTTTACTATTACCCTTTACATCTGGATGATACTCTTTGACCAGTTCTTTATACCTTTTCTTTATCAATTTTAAGTCTGTATTTATATCTAATTTTAAAATACCAAGCGATTTTAACAATTTATTTGATTGAGGCTGAAATCCAGCAGGTTTATCAAATGTGCCCATATCCTCACCATTGATCGTAAAATTATAAAACTTTCTCCCCGATCCAAAAGAGCTTGTGGGCCTTCTCCAGATTGTGTCAAAACGAATATCATTTTCAATTTCATTTGCATCCATTTTCTTATGGTAATTCCACTTTTTATTAAACTCTTTAATATGTTCAATACAAAACCACTGATAATTACCCAAATTGTCATAGTCTAAAGGCGCTTTATAAACACCTTCCTTTTTACAATTTGGATGATTGCATAAATTCTCTATTTTATTTTTTTTATTCATTTAAGATTTTATTATGAATTTAAATAATATTAAAATCCTTTTACAGGATATTAGTGAATTTGAAATTTTAGAAATTATTAACAACAGTGAAAAACATAGGGGACATGTTGGTGTAGAAAATACATCAACCATGTTAACTCATGTAGAGCTCAGAATATTGAATAAAAATAATCTGAAGAAAATAGATATTCATAGAACAATTCATGAAAAATTAGAACCGGTTTTTAGATCTGGCCTACACTCCCTAGAAATAAAAATATCAAATAGATAGCTTAACCTTATTAATTTTGTTTATTGATCTAGAGATAATTTGCAGTTTTACATCCTCAATAAAGAAAACCTTTCCAACTTTAGGGATTTCTTTTGCTAAATCATGAATTAAACCTGATAATGTTACAAATTGATCAGGTAAGTTAATATCTAGACTTCTATTAATTTCTCTTACACTGGCATTTCCATTAAATAAATAATTGTTAGAGTCAATTTTCTCTAGATATGTTTCATCAGTGTCAGTTTCATCAAAAATTTCTCCAATTATTTCTTCAATAATATCCTCTAAAGTAATTAATCCTTGTATTTCTCCATATTCATCTACTATTAAGGCCATATGTTCTCTAGAGGATTTAAAATCAATAAGTTGTTTCATCGCAAGTTTGTTTTGGGGAATAAAAACAGGCTGAAAAGTATTTCTTTCAATACTTTCATTTGACTCCTCTAAAGAGGAGTCTTTTAAAAAATCTCTGATATCTATAATACCAACCAGATTATTAAAATCTCCCTTTATAACTGGTATTCTTGTGAACGTTGATGAACTTATAGCTTTAAAATTTTGTTTATAGGGATCATCTAGGTTAATGAATAGAATTTCATTTCTGTGAGTCATTAATTCATCAACTTTTAATTTTTTTAACTCAAGAATATTACTCATATAATCAGCTTCATATTCACCATCTTTTGAGTATTGTTTTTGCAGTTGAACAGCTCCTTCAAACTCCTCTTCTATAATTTTTGATTGGTCCGCATTTAAATTTAATCCAATTAATTTAATAATTTTGTTAGAAACTTTATTAATAAGATTTACAATTGGTTTAATTAATTTCGTGTAAAAGTAAAAAAACTTAGAAACTTTTAGTGCAAAAGTCATCGGTTTATTAATTGCAAAAATTTTGGGTGTAACTTCTGAAAATATAACAATCATTAATGTCATAAAAATTGTAGCAACGGAAACTCCTAAACCACCAAATTCTGAAACTAGTAATTCTGTCATTAAAGCTGTAGCTAAAATATTAAATAGGTTATTAGCAAGTAAGATTCCCGTAATAAATTCATCTTTGAATTCTTTAATTTTTAAAATGAAATTTGCATTTTTAGCTCCTTTGTCTCTTTGTCTGTGAGCTCGCTGTTTCGACACTGCAGTTAAAGCAGTTTCCGAACCAGAGGAAAGAGCTGATAATAAGAGCAAGATAATTATCGCTAAAATTTTTATAATAACAATTAAAGTCATTATTTTATTTGATTTAGAATAGATTTAAGATCTCTAATTGAAATCTTTTTAACAAAACCTCCATTTTTTCCAATTAGAACAATATTAACATCTTCATTTACAACTTTTTTATCAAATGCAATTTTTTTTATTAATGATGGAATAGTTATTTTATTTACATATTTGTTGTAGTTAATAGGTAAATTGTATTTTTTTAAAATTTCAATCAAACTATCAACACTTTTAGGATAGTAATTTAATAAACTAGAAATTTTTAATTCTACTATCATTCCTAAAGATATCGCCTCTCCATGTTTTAGATTGCCTTTATAAAAATTTGAATTTTCAATAGCATGGCCAATTGTGTGTCCAAAGTTCAGAATTGCTCTAGAGTTTTTAGATTTTAATTTTTCTCTAAAATCACTGATATATTTAAATTTCGAGTTAATGGAGAGTTTAATAATTTTATCTATGTCACCCTTGGATCCATTAATAAGAAGCTTATAAAGTTGTTTTGAATGAATAAGGCTATATTTAATTATTTCAGCATATCCACATGCAATTTCTCTTTTTGGTAAACTTTTAAGAAAATCTGAACATATAAATACTTTTTTTGGAAGATAAAAAGTTCCAATTAAATTTTTACCAAATTTGCTATTAATTCCTGTCTTACCACCAACAGAGCTATCTACCATAGCTAAAAGAGAGGTAGGTATCATAACATGCTCAAGTCCTCTTAATATAGTCGATGCTAAAAAGCCAGAAAGATCTCCGAGTGTTCCTCCACCAAACGAGTAAATTATAGTTTTACGTTGAACTCCTAATTTAATTATTTTCTCAATTAAAGACGAGTAGTACTGTATATTTTTAATTTTTTCATGGCCTTTAATAACAAGACATCGTTCAGGAAATTTTTTTAAAAGCTTTTTTATTAATCTAATCTCCACAATATTCTTATCGAATATTAAAATATCGTGAATTGAAATATTATTAATTAATTTTTTTTCTAACTGAATTATCTTTAAAAATTCAATTTCGTGTATACGTTTATCAATTATTTTTCTTATCTTCATTAATTTAAATATTCTAATATAGTTTTTATAGTTTTTTGAGTATTACTGGTTGCATTAATTGTAAAATCAGATGTTGCATTGTAAATTTCTTTTCTGTTATTGAAAAGTATTTTTAAATTTTTCTCAACATTATTTTTCAATAGAGGCCTATTTTTATTTCGTGAAGTTCTTTTAATTAAAGTTTCTAAATCACATTTTAAATATATATTAAATGTCTGCTTTAAAAGGTCTTTATTTTTTAAAATTATTCCTCCACCTGTAGAAACAACAATTTTTTTCTTCAAAATCAATTTTTTGAATATTGATCTCTCTAATTTTCTAAAACTCTCTTCACCCTCTTTATCAAATATGTCCTTTATTTTAGATTGATTTACTATTTCGATTTGCTCATCAGTATCATAAAAATCAAATTTTAAGTAATCAGATAAAGCCCTACCAATTGTAGATTTACCTGATCCAGGCATACCAATCATACATATTTTTTCAAATTTTTTTTTCACCATTGTTATTTGATATGTTTTAAATATATAATATGAAAAACCAATAAATTAATAATCATGAGAAAAATAGCATTACTATCAACAATAATCATACTAATTTTATTAGGTTTTGTTTTAATAAACTCTATAAAAATACCAGCACCAATAAAAGAAAAGGTTTATGAAATACCAATAGATCAGTTCACATGAAATATCTTATTTTTTTTTTGTTAATACTAACCCTTCCACTAAAGGCAAATGAATTAAATGAGGAAATTATATTTCAAGAAAAATCATTCTCACAAAATAATATAATTTCATCAATTAAATCAGAGGAAACTCTTCTAAAACTTATAAATTCCACAGAAAATAATAATAATTTTTTTTACTCTTTATTTGACCCTCTAACAAATAATATTATTCATCCTGAATATTCAAATGAAAATGATTTTTTTTTCGAAAAAATAAATTTATTTAATAAAAAAAACTATAGGTTCCAAATTAATTCAAATTTGTTCGAAAAAGTCATTTTTGAAGAATTCCAAAACCCAAATAATAATGAGTCATATTTAGCGTACTTATACGACTCAAATCAATTTGATGAATTATGTCGATATTTATTTGAATTGGACAACAACCAAAAAAAATTTGATGATATTTTGGTCTATAATATTTTATGTTTAATTAAAGATAATCAATTTGAACAAATTAATTTTATAATTGAAATTTATGATCAAACAGAATTTGATATGCTTAATTCAAAATTTTTATTGGATTTCCTCAAAAAAAATACTTCTGAAATAAAATACAATTTAAGTGAGTTGGGCTTAATTGATAAATATATTGCTTTGATTTCTGATGATATAAAAGTCAATGTGGATGAAATTAATAATACTCTTGAATTAGAAATATATCTTAAATCAAATACAATAGATCTTTATCAAATAAATTACCTTTTTAAAAATAGAGTCATCAATAAATCACAATATATATCTATGCTTAAAATGCTAAATATAAAGCCACAAGAATTGGTGATGATTGAGAAAATGCAAAAACAGATTAATTATAATAAAAAACTTGAAATTCTAGAGAATCATATGTCTTTATTACAATTAGATTTATACGATGTATCTAGATTAATTAACGATCAATTTAGCGAAATGAGAATTACCTCAAGAAACTTAAATTACATAAATGGTTTGATGCTTTTATCACTGTATGAAAATTCAAGTTTTTTAGAAAATTTGCAAATTTTATTAAAAGATGTGCCTAATGGTGTGATTGAAAATAATGATATAGCTACAGCTTTGAAGAACTTTTTGACTAAAAACTTTGATAATAAATACTATGTAGACAATAGTGAATATACAAAAAGCCCCTTAATGAAATTTTTATTTTTAAATAGAAATATAAATTTTATCGAGAGTGATAATCTAAAAATAACTGAAACAGATACCATTTCTGTTAATCCTGTATATTTAGCAAGTTTGGCCGAAAATTTAAATTTGATTGATACATACATATACTATGTCAACTTAAGTGAAAAATTTTATTCTATAAATGAATTCGATTTATACTTCTTAAATAATTACATTATAGATAATGAATATTTAAAAAATGAATTATTAAAATTAGCCTTCAGAGCACATTTAATTAATTTATGAAATATGAAAAATATAAAGATTTATATACACAATTTTTAATTTCTGAAAAAAATCTTTCAAGTAACTCTGTAAATAATTACTTAGTTGATCTAGATCAATTTTTTTTTAATGAAGACACAAAAGCTAGTGATCTTAATGCTAAGATTAAATTGTACATTATTAATTTAAGAAATAAAAATCTAAAAAAATCTACCATTAATAGAAAGATTTCAACTTTAAAAAATTTTTTAAAGTTTCTTCATACTGAAAAAATAATTGAACAAATTGATTTTCAAGAATTTGAAAGTCTTTCAAATTTCAAGAGAATTCCAAAGGCTATATCTAAATCACAAATTGAGCAAATATTCATTAATTTAAATAATTCAAAACAGATTAATAAAGAGCTTTATATTTTAGTACTAAAATTAATTTATTTATCAGGTTTGAGAATATCAGAGGCATTGAACTTAAAATGGTCAGATATTAACCATCAAGATAATTCTATATATGTTTACGGAAAAGGGTCTAAAGAAAGAAAAGTTTATATAATTAATGATTTTTTAAATCAATTGAAAAATTTGAATAAAAAAAACCAATTTGTCTTTACTTTAAATAATAAAAAAATCTCTACTAGATCGGTAAATAAATTTCTAGAAAATTGTTATAATGACTCAATTATTAAAAATAAATTGTCTTCCCATGTTTTTAGACATTCATTTGCTACCACAATGTTAGAAAATAATGCTGATATTAGGCACATACAAAAATTATTAGGCCATTCAAGTATTTCTACTACTGAAATTTACACCAAAGTAGCAAAGTCAATAAAAAAGAGAGTTTTAGACTCTTATCATCCATTAAAAAATAAATTATAGTTCTAAAAATGTTTTACTTGGATTTCGAAGAAAAATTAGAAAAATTTGATATGGAAATACAATCTTTAATTAAGATTTCAAAAGAAAGTGATATAGATGTTGAAGGAAAAATTAAAGATATTGAAAAAAAAAAACAGTCAGAAATAAATAGAATCTACTCTAATTTATCTCCTTGGCAAATCGTCAAACTTGCAAGACATCCTAACAGACCAAAAACAAAAAACTTTATTAATAGCATTTTTACTCAATTTACACCTTTGTATGGTGATAGATTATATTCTGAGGATAATGCCATCATATCCGGCTTTGCATTTTTAAATAAATTGCCAGTTATCATTCTTGGTACAGAAAAAGGTAATGATATGAATACAAGAATAAAGCATAATTTTGGTATGGCTAAACCTGAGGGTTATAGAAAGTCTCAAAGAATTATGAGACTGGCATCTAAATTAAATTTGCCCTTAATTTGTTTTATTGATACTTCTGGTGCTTACCCAGGTAAGGATGCAGAGGAAAGAGGTCAAGCTGAGGCTATAGCTCAGTCAATGAAAGTAGCTTTAAACTGCAATACACCATGCATTTCAATCGTTATAGGTGAAGGAGGATCTGGAGGTGCAATAGCCCTAGCTACAAGCGATATTGTTATCATGCTCAGCAATTCGATTTATTCAGTGATTTCTCCTGAGGGTTGCTCCTCAATTCTTTGGAAATCTTCTGATTTTGCTGAGACAGCATCTAATTCTCTTAAAATAACAGCAAAAGACTGCCTTGAATTAAAAATTATTGATCAAATTATTGATGAACCATTAGGAGGTGCTCATAGGCATTTCGAAAAGGTTTCCTCTGATTTGAAAGAAGCATTAGTTAAAAATATTGAAAATCTTAATTTGCTCTCAAAAGATGAATTGATAAATAAAAGAAATAATAGATATTTAAACTATATTGTTTGAAACACTATTTCCGTGACATTGTTTGAATTTTTTTCCTGATCCACATGGACAAGGATCGTTTCTCCCAATTTTCTTATTTATAGGCTGATTTGTTTCTACTTTTTCATCATCATTTTTTTTTTCAACTCTAATATTGTTTAATACTAATACCATTTGTTTTTGTATTTCATAAATTAATTGATTAAATGCACTCAATGAGGCCTTACGAAATTCATTAACTGGATCTTTCCCTCCATAACCACTAAGGCTAACAGACATGCGTATATTGGTTAGCTCTTGGATATGGTTATGCCAATTTTTATCTAAAATAGACAGGCTCACTTGTCTAAGTATAAAAATATAAGCATTTGTATGTTTAGCATAATTTTCATCTTTTATTTTTTTAAATGAAGATAGATAATGCTCTTTATTATTATTTTCTTCTGTATCAATAAAAGGCAATAAGTCTGAGAAATTCTTAATTTCCTCTTTTTCACTGTCTAATAAATTGGATATAAATTCATCCTCAGTTTCTTGAATAAAATTTATAATATCTTCATTAATTATAGTTTCTCTTTTGGAGTAAATTATATTTCTTTGTTTATCAATAATATTATCAAACTCTAATAATTGCTTTCTAATATCAAAATTATGACCCTCAACTCTTTTTTGAGCTCGTTCAATTGATGAAGTTAACCATTTATGTTCAATAACTTCTCCTTTTTTAAGACCTAATGTTGAAAGCATAGATTGAAGTTTCTCTGATCCAAAAATTCTCATTAGGTCATCTTCTAAAGAGACAAAAAATATACTTTGTCCAGGGTCTCCCTGTCTTCCAGATCTTCCTCTTAATTGGTTATCTATTCTTCTACTTTCGTGCCTTTCAGTGCCCAAAATACATAATCCACCCAAATCAATTACCTTTTGGTAATCATTCTCATTAAAATTTTTATCTATTTCTGGATTACCACCTAATCTAATATCGGTACCTCTACCTGCCATATTAGTAGCAACCGTTACTTGTGACGGTTTGCCTGCCAAAGCAATAATTTCAGCCTCATTCTCATGATTTTTTGCATTTAAAACATTGTGAGGAATATTGTTAGTTTTTAATATATCTGAAATAAAATTTGATTTTTCAATTGAAGTTGTACCAACTAATATTGGTTGACCTTTTTCATATTTTTCTTTCACTAAGTCTAAAACAGCTTTGTATTTTTCGTCCGGAGTTTTATAAATTTGATCATTTTGATCAATTCTGATCATAGGTTTATGAGTAGGTATTTCTATTACACTCAAGCCATATATTTCCAAAAACTCTTCTGACTCAGTAAGAGCGGTACCAGTCATTCCAGATAACTTTTGATATTTTTTAAAATAATTTTGAAAAGTTATACTTGCTAAAGTAATGCTCTCTTCTTGTATTTTAAGATTCTCTTTGGCTTCCAAAGATTGATGAAGACCTTCACCAAATCTTCTTCCTTCTGCTAATCTACCTGAAAACTCATCTATGACAATAATTTGACCATTTTTTACAACATAATCTTTGTCTCTTTCATACAAAAAACGTGCTTTAAGTGATTGATTTATAATTTGATAAGCTTCTAAATTTTCATTATCGAACAAACTATTTCCTTTTAAAAAATTAATTTTTTTTAGGTTAAATTCTATTTTTTTAATACCACTATCTATAAGCAAAACATTTTTTCTTTCTTCATTTATCTCAACATCACTTTTTGAGAGGTCTTGAGTAATTTCATAGCATAATTTAAAAAGTTTAATGGGAGTCTTTATAGGTCCTGAAATACCCAAAGGTGACCTAGACTCATCGATTAGTACAGAATCAGCCTCATCAATTAAAGCTATATGATGCTCATTTTGCATTTTTGGTTGATTGATACCTCTTAGATTATCTCTCAGATAATCAAAGCAAAATTCATTATTATTTCCATATACTACATGAGATTGATAGCTAATTACTTTTTCTTCAACAGTTTGGCTGTTTTGAATATATGAACAACTTATTTTTAAGTATTCAAAAATTGGCCCCATCCAAAGAGAGTCTCTTTTTGCTAAATAATCATTAACAGTAATTAAATGAACGTTTTTATTTAAGACATAATTTAATATGATTGGAATTGTTGCGGCAAGTGTTTTGCCTTCTCCCGTTTTCATTTCAGCAACAAATCCATGATAAAGAGCGATACCTCCAATTATTTGAGAGTCATAATGTCTGAGTTGAATAGTTCTTTTTGATACTTCTCTCAATAGAGCACATACGAAACTTATATCCTCATCTGACAACTCCTCTTTTTGATTAGAAATATAATTTTGTTTTAAGTTTTCAATTTTATGAGTCATTTCTTCTTTTGATAAATTTGAAATATCCGCCTCTAATTGATTTATATTATTTAAATATTTATCTGAAATTTCTTTAATTAAATTTGAATTTTTTTTTGAGGAAAAAAAATTATTTATTTTTTCGAACATTTAATTACAAATATACTAAATTTATATTATTTCCATGATGTAAATGTAGCAATCTCTATTTCTAATGGAATATATTTATGATTATCTATTAATTTTGAAAATAAATTATTTGTTAATTTTAAAAAATCTTTTTTAAATCTATGTTTTTCATTA
>CACMIW010000004.1 GCA_902613845.1 uncultured Alphaproteobacteria bacterium
AGAAGAGCGAAATTTTGAAATACCATTCCCATCTTTTCTCTTCTTAGTTCGATTAATTGCTTATTATTCATTAAGCAAATATCCTCACCATCAATTAAAATTTTACCAGAAGTTGCGTCTGTTAATCTAGATATACACCTTAGTAATGTTGATTTTCCTGATCCGGAGAGACCCATAACTACAAGCATTTCTCCCTGATTTACATCAAAAGAAGCATTGTTAACGCCAACTATGCACCCTGCTTGTTGAAATTTTTTGGCGTCTACATTCCCTCCACTTTCAGATAAAAGTGTCTGAGCGTTATTGCCAAAAATTTTATAGACAGATGAACAGCTAATAGTTGGTGACATAAATTAATCTTTCCTAAAATAAAATTAATTCCCCCCTCAAAAAGAGGGAGGAATTCAAATTAGAAATATTACTTCATAAATAGATCTATTTGATCTCTATTATTTGCAATATATGCAGTTGCAGCTTCAGCATGAGTCATGCCTTCGTTGTCAACGTAGTTTGCCATTTCACCAATGTTAGGTGCTGTAAATTCCATTTTTGTATAGAACTTATATGCAGATGTATGAGTGATTGGGAACTTAATGTGAGCAGCTTTTTTAAGCCAACCTTTTGGAGAACCACAACCAGTAGTCTCTAAAGAACCACCTTGTTCTAGTCTACATCCCTCGAAGTATGGAGGAAATTCAATGAAAGTAAAACCAGCTGCATCTGTAAAGTTTGGAGACCAGTTAAAGATAATTGTGCCTCTTCCCTCTTTTTTAGCTGCTTCTAATTCAGCCCATAATGCATCTGCAGTACCTGCAAATTTTACCATCCATAAATCATCTATACCAAGACCTTTAAGTCTGTTAGGCATAACTTCTGTGTGCCACTCATAAGGACCTTCTAACCATCTACCTTTACCTTCAGAGTCTGGTGTTGCAAAGTTTGCTGCACACTCTGGAGATTTAAGTGCTTCCCAGCTTGGAAGACCAGGACATAATCCATCTTCGATTACCCAGTTAGGAACACCCATTTCTTCAAAAGTAATAAGGTCGTGACTTCCAGCATCAATTAATCCACCTTTATCCATAGCTTCATAAAAAGGCAGAGCCATTGTTGACTCCCAAGTTTCGTGAGCAACGTGAAGTTCACCTACTCTGACAGCTTCATATCTTGTTGCTGACTCAGCAGGGACTAATTCAACATCATAACCAAGCTCTTCAAAAGCTTGTGCCATAACGTTAGCCATAACGATTTGGCTTGACCAGTTTAAAACTGGGATTCTAATCGGGTCTGCTGCTTTTGCTACAGTTGTAAAACCAGCAAACAGGACTAGAGCGTAAAATAATGAAATAAATTTTTTCATTTACTCCTCCTATATCTATTATAATAGTAGAAGTAATATAGGGCATAAGACAACAAGGTTGAAGCCTAAAAATCCATAATATGAAACAACTAGTCTTTAAAAAAAACCAAAAAATCAATAAAAAAATGATTTTTGTGAGTAAAGAAAATCTGTCGCATAATTACAGGCAAATCGATAAGTTTTCAGGTAGTTCAAAGGTTATAAGCGTAATTAAAGGTGATGGCTATGGGCACGGCCTTTTGGAATGTTGTAAGATATTAAAAACAAATAAATGTAAAGATTTTTATGTTGCTAGGTTAGATGATGCTATCAAGCTAAGAGAAAATTTTAAAAATATAAATATTTACCTTTTATCAGGTGTGATTTCAAACAATGATTTAAAAGAAATAAAAAAAAATAAAATAATACCTATTATTAATAACGTCGATCAATTATCTTTATTAAAAACTTCACAAAAACTTAAGTACGTTTTGCATATTGATACTGGAATGAATCGTCTTGGATTTCAAGCAAGTGAACTTGATAAATATTCAAATTTAATCGATAAAAAAAATATTTTTTTTTTAATGTCTCACCTATCTTCTGCGGATGATTTAAAAAAAAATGAGTCTAGTAAACAATTAAATAAACTTATTGACCTAAATAAAAATTTTAACTTACCTTTAAGTATTGCTAATTCATCTGGGATTTTTTTAGGAAAGCAGTATCATTTAAATTATGTAAGACCTGGAAAAAGTTTATACGGAATTAATCCTTTCTATAAAAAAAGATTTAACTTAAGACAGGTTATGAGTATTTACTCACCTATATTACAAATTCAAAATGTCAGAAAAGGAAATTCAATTGGCTACAGCCAGACTTATAAACTTAAAAAAGACTTAAAAGTTGCAACCATAGATTTTGGTTACTCTGATGGATTTCTTAGAAGCGGAAGTAATAAAGCATTTGTTTATATAGATAAATTTCAATGTAGAATTTTAGGAAGAGTTTCAATGGACTTGATCACGATTGATGTGTCTAAAGTTCCCAATAACAAATTGTATCTGGGCAAACCTGTCGAAATAATTGGAAGTAATCAACGATATGAGAGAATTGCATACGAAACTGGGACTAATGAACACGAGATTTTAATTTCTTTAGGCAGGAACTTAAGAAAAGTATATATATAAGTCATGTACGAAGCTCCAATTAAAGATTTAAATTTTGTAATTAAAAATCTAATAGATTTAGGCAAACTAAATAAAGTTAGTGATTACTCTGAATTTTCTGATGATTTAGTTGAAGCTGTTCTTGAAGAGGCAGGAAAAATAGCTTCTGAAGTGCTAGACCCTTGTAACCTTTCAGGAGACCATGAGGGCTCAAAAAGACTCGATACTGGTGAAGTCGTAACTCCTAAAGGCTACAAAGAGGCTTATGAGAGTTTAAGAGATGGTGGGTGGTTTGGCTTAGAGGCCAAAGAAAAATTTGGTGGTCAACAGATACCAGTAACTTTATCTGCCGCTGTTAATGAGATTTGGCATAGTTCTAATATGTCATTAGCGCTTTGCCACCTATTAACACAAGGTTTGATATATGCTTTACAAAAATCAGCATCAGAAGATCAAAAAAGCTTTTATATACCAAAATTAGCATCAGGTCATTGGACAGGAACAATGAATTTAACTGAACCACAATCCGGAACAGACCTATCTACGATTAAAACTAAAGCGATAAAAGAAAATGGTCATTATAAAATTTATGGACAAAAAATTTATATTACCTATGGAGAACATGATTTATCTGAGAATATTATTCATTTGGTTTTAGCCAGAACACCTGAAGCGCCAGAGGGTAATAAAGGTATTTCTGTTTTTCTTGTTCCTAAATTTATTCCAAATGATGACGGCAGTATTGGCAAAAAAAATGATGTAACCTGTTTGTCTATTGAAAAAAAACTTGGTGTTAAAGGTTCTCCTACTGCAGTTTTACAGTTTGGTGAAAAGGATGGAGCAATTGGTTATTTAGTTGGAGAAGAAAATCAGGGTTTAAATATTATGTTTGAAATGATGAACCATGCAAGGTTCTCAGTTGGAGTACAAGGACTTGCTGTTTCTGAAAGAGCTTACCAGCAATCTAAAATGTATGCCTTTGATAGAGTTCAAGGAGTTCCAATTGATGGTCAGAAAGGCGATCCTATTATTCATCACCCAGATGTGCTTCGATTGTCCTCGACTATGAAGTCAGAAATCGAAGCTATGAGAGCTCTTGCAATTTATGGAGCTTTTGCTTTGGATATGACTAAGTCAGATGAGAGTGAATATTGGGAAACAAAATCATCTTTAATGATACCTATTATTAAAGGGTGGTTGACTGAAAGGTCACTTGAGATTACATCAAATGCTATTCAAATTCATGGTGGAATGGGTTTTATTGAAGAAACAGGAATCGCACAACATTATAGAGATGCTAGAATTCTCCCTATATACGAGGGCACCACTGCAATTCAAGCAAATGATTTAGTTTTTAGGAAGACGCTTCGAGACAATGGTAAAAGCATATTAGAATTAATTGATGAAATTAAAACTGATACAGAAGCATCTGCGAGTTTAGATCGATTAAAAGAGTTATGTAAAAAAATGGATAGTTCAATTGACACTGCAAAAAAAGTTGTTGAGCACATTGTTTCTTCATCTAATAATAAAAAAAGACCTGCTGTATCGAGTGTAAATTATTTAATGATGTTAGGTTATATTTTTGGAGGTTGGATGATGATTAAAACTGCTAAAAAATCACTTGAATTAAAAGATAAAGGTGAAATTGATAATGAATTTCTGGACGCAAAAATAGCTACATCAAGCATTTATGTATCAAGTATTTTGCCAAAAATTGATAGTTTAGCTTCCATAATTTTGCATGGTGATGAGGATGTTTTAGCTATGAAGCATCAATGGTTGTAATTTGGAAAAATTTAAAAATAAATTAAGTAATTTTTTTAGTTGGCTATCAAAGGCAGAATTAGTTGAGTTAGACTCAGTGGATACTAGCGAAGATCCAATCAGACCAGATATTGACAATGAATTTCGCACCTCGTATGGCCGCAAGATTTATGGATTAAAATCTAATGAAGATGTTGAAGGGTTCATTTGTCTAGCATTCTGTAACGATGTACCACAAACAATGAAAGAATTAGATTTAATGAGCAAAAATGCCTTTCATGAAAAAAACGCAAACATTGCTGTAGCCTATACTGTTTGGTCAAGAAAAAGAGGAGCAGGTAAACAAACTATTTTTACAACAAAAAAGCTTGTTAAAGATGAAATGAAAAATATAGATCGCTTTATCACACTCTCTCCTTTGACACCTATTGCAACACATTTTCATATAAAGCATGGTGCTAAATTAGTAAATATCAATGCAACTTCGCAAAACTTTGAATACGACTTTAATTAGGTCCCAGAGTAAATAGGTCCACCCCCACCCTCAGGAGTTACCCACTCAATATTTTGAGAAGGTTCTTTAATATCGCATGTCTTACAATGAATACAATTTTGAGAATTAATTTTTAAAATTTTTTTCTGGAGGTCATTATCAAATTCAACTTCATACACACCTGCGGGGCAATACCTTTGGGCAGGTTCGTCGTATTCTTCAATAGTAAAATTAGTTGACAGATCTTTATCATTAAGTAACAAATGGTTAGGTTGATCATCTGCGTGGTTAGTTCCTGATAGATAAACTGAGCTGGGTTTATCAAAAGTAATAACACCATCATATTTAGGATAGGTAATTTTTTTTGCTTTTTTAGCTGGGATCAAAGATTCATGATCAGCGTGCTTATGTTGAAGGGTAAAGGGAAGTTTACCTCCAAATATTTTTTGATCTAATCCAGTAAAAATCATTGCAGGTATCAGGCCCCATTGAAAACTGGGCTTTACATTTCTTGCTTTGTATAATTCTTCAAATACCCATGAGTTTTTAAATTTTGACTCATACTCTGACAGTTCTTTATTGCTATTTATGTGATCATTGATGACTTCTGCAGCAATTATTCCACTTTTCATTGCGGTATGTGATCCTTTAATTTTTGGCATATTTAGAGTGCCTGCATCACATCCTATCAATAATGCTCCTGGCATATGCATTTGTGGAAGGCTCTGCAATCCTCCCTCTATTAGAGCTCTTGCTCCATAAGAAATTCTTTTACCACCATCTAATAATTTTTTGATATCAGGGTGTGTTTTAAACTGTTGAAATTCATCATAAGGAGAAAGGTATGGGTTCTTATAATCCAAACCGATTACGTAACCTAGGTATATTTGATTATTTTCAGCATGATAACAAAAACTACCTCCATATGTATCACTTTCAAGAGGCCATCCCACACTATGTGAAACTTTACCAATTTGATGATTTTCAGAATGGATCTCCCAAATTTCTTTAAAGCCTATACCGTATTGTTGAGGAGATTTATTGTTGGAGTCTAAATTAAATTTTTTAAGGACCTCTTTTCCCAGGTGACCTCTACAACCCTCTGATAAAACTGTAACTTTACCTTTAATATTAATCCCAGGTTCATAATTATCTTTAGGTTTAAAATTTTTGTCTAAACCCATATCACCTGTTTGAACACCAATTACCTTTTGATCGTTATCATAAAGTAATTTACTAGCTGCAAATCCTGGAAAGATCTCCACTCCTAAGTTTTCGGCAAATTCACCTAACCATTTACAAAGATTAGATAAGCTAATTATGTAGTTTCCATGATTTTTTAAAACATTTGGTAAAAAAAAGTTTGGCACCTTCATACTTTTAGTTTTTGTATAAAATAAAAAATCTTCTGATGTTACTGATGTATTGATTGGACTATTAAGTTCTTTCCAATTTGGAATGAGTTCATCTAAAGCCTTAGTTTCAAAAACATTACCACTTAAAATATGAGCTCCGACTTCAGATGCTTTTTCTAGTACACAAATAGACAAATTCGTATCGAGTTGTTTTAGTTTAATTGCTGTTGATAAACCAGCTGGACCAGCTCCAACTATTACTACATCGTAATTTAATTCTTCTCTCTGCACTTCGCTCATAATGTTGATTATATATTAAATATTACGATTCTATCTGATTAAGTAGATCTAACTCTTTAATAATTTCAGGTATTGCTTGAAATAAATCAGAAGAAAGTCCGTAGTCAGCTATATTAAATATCGGTGCCTCTAAATCCTTATTAATAGCGACTATGACTTTACTTTCTTTCATACCCGCTAAATGCTGTATTGCACCGGATATACCTACGGCAATATAAAGCTCAGGAGCAACCATTTTACCAGTTTGACCAACTTGATATTCATTGCCAATGTATCCTGAGTCAACAGCAGCCCTCGAAGCTCCAACAGCAGCATTAAGTTTATCAGCTAAATCATATAATAATTTAAAATTATCAGAGTTTTCTAGTCCTCTGCCACCAGATACAACTACCCGAGCATTACCCAATTCAGGTCTGTCACTCTTTGATACTTCTCTACTTACAAATGTTGTTTTAACCTCTGAGTCGATGAAAGAAATATTTTCTACAGCAGCATCACCCCCTGTTTCTTCACATTTTTCAAAAGAAGTGGGTCTGACAGTCATTAAATTAATTTTTTGATCAGTCTGAACATAAGAAATAGCGTTTCCCGCATAAATAGGTCTGATAAAAGTATCTTGGGACTCTATACCTATGATATCGCTTATTTGTGTGACATCTAACAGAGCAGATACTCTAGGTAGCAGATTTTTTCCAAATGTACTAGAAGGTGCTAAAATGTGTGAATAGTTTTCAGCTAAATTAGAAATTATAGGAGATGATAATTCTGGTATTTGATTTTCTAATTTCTCATGATCACAAATAATTACTTTTTTAACTAATTGTATTGATTTTGAACTTTTAGCAAGATCTTCAATTTTATTACCTAAAATTAAAAGATGAATATCTTCGCTTAATTTTTCGGCAGCACTAATAGTATTAAGAGTTGATGATTTTAAATTTTTGTTATCATGTTCCGCTACTACAAGTACAGACATTTAAATTACTTTTGCCTCGTATTTTAGTTTTTGAACCAATTCTTTAACATCATTGACCATAATACCTGCTTTTCTTTTTGGAGGCTCAATTACTTTTAAAGTTTTAATTTTTGATGATGTATCAATTCCAAGAGTGTTAATATCAATTGTCTCAAGAGGTTTTTTTTTAGCCTTCATTATATTTGGAAGAGAGGCAAACCTTGGTGTGTTTAATCTTAAATCACATGTTAAAACAGCTGGAAGTGAAGTTTCTAGGTTTTCAATACCTTCATCTATCTCCCTTGATATAAAAACTTTATTATTTTCAATTTTTAAATTTGAAATAAAACATCCTTGTGGCCAATTTAATAATGCAGATAAAATCTGACCTGTTTGATTTGAATCATCATCGATAGCTTGTTTACCCATTAAAACGAGATCTGGTTTTTCTTTATCAATTATTATTTTTAGTGTTTTAGCAACTGCTAATGGCTCTAATGTGTTTTGACTTTTGACCAATATAGACCTATCAATTCCCATAGCCATGGATGTTCTTAAAACATCTTGAGATTTATCATCTCCAATAGATACAGATATTATCTCATTTGCAAGACCCTGTTCCTTAAGCTTTACTGCCTCTTCAATGGCATTTTCATCTGGTGGATTAACAGACATTTTAACATTTTGTGTTTCTACTCCACTATTGTCGCTTTTTACTCTAATCTGCACTTTGTAATCAACAACCCTTTTGACAGCAACTAAAACTTTCATTTGAATTTCAATAAAATAAACTAAGTTAAACAACTTACAAGATCCAAAAACTATGACAAATATTAAGAAGAGGAAGATCTATAAAAATATTTATGAATTATTTATTAAATATACCAATAAACTTGATTTTAAGGAGATAAGAGAAAACTACATTTATAATGGAAATAGTGTCTCAGCTATTTGTTTTAACAAACAAGATCAAGTTTTTTATTTCATAAGACAGATGAGACCAAATTATTTTTTTAATAAATTTTCATCCTACCCTCTAGAAATAGTAGCAGGTGGGATTAAAAATAAAGAATCAAGTAGACAAGCTATTATTAGAGAAATCAAAGAGGAACTTGGAGTCAAACCTATTTCGGTAAAAAAGTTGGAGTCACTCATTATTGCTCCAGATATTTTAGAAGAAATTACTGATATATATCTTGCATACGTACCTAGAATTACAAACTTTAAAATTATAAATCCTAATGAGGGAGAATATATAAAGATAATCCCGATGAAAAAAAAACAAATTTTAGAAATTTTAAAAACAAATAAAACACAAAATATTGTTACAAAATACGCTTTTTTAAAAATAAAAGAGCTTAAGATTTAATCTTAATCATCTCTTTATCATAGATAGGATAAAGATGCACATTGCAGGGAACTTTTTTAGTAGCTATCTCTAATTCGTAATTACCATTTTCTACAAAGTTTTGATCAATAACATCTTTACTTCTTATGTACCCATAACCAATAGATTTGCCTATGGTGTATCCGTAACCCCCGCTTGATAACCAACCTACTTGTTTACCATCTCTAAATATAGTTTCTCTTCCTAAAAGTATTTGATTTGGATCATCACACGTAAAACCTGCAAAAATCTTTTTCAAACCTTTTGATTTTTGATTTAAAAGTGCTTTTTTTCCAATGAAATCTTTGTCAGAGTTAATTTTAGTTGCCCATCCTAATCCAGCCTCAAGAGGGGTATGGTCCGGCCCGATATCTGAACCCCAAGCTCTGTAGCCCTTTTCTAAACGACAACTCTCTATACATCGATATCCAGCATTAACTAGTCCAAATTGATTTCCATATTCCATTATCTTGGAATAAATTTCTGAGGAAAAATCTATTGGGAAATGAAGCTCCCAACCTAACTCACCCATGTAGGTTATTCTAATTGCATAAACATCTTTTGATGCAATTTTGATTTTTTTACATGTAGCAAATGGAAAATTATCATTTGATAAATCTGTATTTGTTAGCCCTTGAAGGATCTTTCTAGAATTTGGTCCCATTAATGAAAAAACTGAATTATCAAATGTTATATTTTTAACTTCTACTTCTAAATTATTTGGAATATTTGAAATTATCCAATCATAGTCATGGGTCATAAAACCTGTTCCAGTTATAATATAAAAGGTATTTTTATCTATAACTGTTATTGTTAAATCACATTCAATTCCACCATCGTCATTCAACATTTGGGTATAGATGGTCGAACCGATTGGTCTATCAATTTTATTTGCACATAAATACTCTAAAGCTTGTAGTGAGTCTTTACCTGATACAATAAACTTAGCGAAAGATGTTTGATCAATCAGAACAGCACTCTCTCTTGCGGCCTTTACTTCATTTCCAACAAATTCAAACCAATTTTGTTTGTCAAAGGAATAAATATCCCGAGGCTCACTTCCTTTTGGTGCAAACCAATTAGGTCTCTCCCAACCCATTTTTTCACCAAAGCATGCATTTGAGTTTTTAAGTTTTTCATAAATTGGAGATTTTTTAAAATCTCTCACTGAGGAGTTTTCCTCAAAAGGCCATGCCATAGTGTAATGTTTAGCATAAGCCTCATAAGTTCTTTTTCTTACCCACTCCAAATCTTGATGAGGTTTTCCAAATCTTCTTATATCAACTGGCCATAAATCGTAAGGTGGTCTTCCATTAGCTACCCATTCTGCAAGTGCCATACCCGCTCCACCTCCAGCAGCTATCCCATATGCGTTGAAACCTGCGCCAACATAAAAGTTTTTCAATTCAGGACTCTCTCCTAAAATAAAGTTTCCATCTGGAGTAAAACTCTCAGGTCCATTTATTAATTCTTTGACCCCAGCAGTTTCAAGACTAGGGACTCTTCCAAGAGCATTATTCATTATTTGTTCAAAATGATCGTAATTTGAGTCTAAAAGTGAAAAATGAAAATCCTCTGGGACTGATTTTTCAGCCCATGATAAAGGGTTTGGTTCATACCCTCCCATTGCAAGGCCCCCAACTTCCTCTTTAAAATAAATTAACCTGTCAGGATCTCTTAAAGTAGGAAGGTCTGATTTAACACCCTCTATTTTTTCAGTAACCAAATATTGATGTTGAAAAGATACTAAAGGGACATTAACTCCAACATCTTGTGCAAACTGTCTGGTCCACTGACCACAACAACAAACAATTTTTTCACACTTTACTTTACCTTTAGATGTTTCAATACCTTCAATTACACCATTATTTATAATTACCTTTGATACTCTAGTTTCCTCAAATATTTTTGCTCCTTTGTTTCTAGCTCCTTTAGCCAATGCTTGTGAAATATCTGTCGGATTTGCTTGTCCATCTGTAGGAAGGAAGGCTGCTCCATAAACATCATCTATATTCATGATTGGCCATAAATCTTGAGCCTCTTTTGGAGTAAGTAGTTCCATCTCCAAACCAAATGAGTGAGCTGTAGTAGTTTGTCTTAAAACCTCCTGCCATCTCTCTTTATTACAAGCTAGTCTTAATCCACCATTCATCTTCCATCCTGTTCCTAATCCTGTTTCTTTTTCAAGCTTGTCATAAAGATCAACAGAATATCCTAATAATTGAGTAATATTTGCATTTGTTCTTAATTGGCCAACTAGTCCAGCAGCATGCCATGTACTACCAGATGTTAATTTACCACTTTCAATAAGTACAACTTCATGTCCTAAATCAGCTAAGTGATATGCAGTAGAGCAACCCACTATACCACCCCCAATTACTACAATTTTTGAACTATCTATCATTATAGTTTATCAAATGATTCCTCAAATTTTTTGAGATTATCTGAAGTATACTCAGCATAATTAAATTCTATCTTAGAAGTGATCTCAGAGACCATACTCCACATTGTCTCTCTTAATAAACTAGCAGTTTTCATTGCGTTATATTTAATTATTAAATCTTTTGATGGTTTTTCTTTAAAATACATTTCTAAAACTTCATTTTCTAGATTTTCATCTAAATCATTATTAGAAGATAAACCTCCTATATCAAACAAAGGATCATTAAAACCACCATATTCCCAATCTACTACCCATATTTTTGAACCATCATCAAGAAAATTTGCAGCCAATAAATCATTATGACCAAATACAATTTCTCTTGGAGAGGAGAGTTTTTCTAACTTTTCTGCTTTTTTTAACAAACTTGGAATTAATGAAATGTGAGAGCTATTATTATTTAATAAGTAATTTGAGTAGTACTTTATGACATAAAAAACCCAGAAAATTTGAGGCTGACCTGATAACTTGTTAGGTATTTCATCATGAATTTTTCTTATGATCGGAACAATTTTATTTAAATTTTCTCTTACAGTTTTTGGTTCAAGAGTTTTACTTTCAATGAATTCTAAGACCAATACTCCAGGTTCATTATAAATTAATTTTGGAGACACCCCTATTTGATAAGCTGCTTCACTAACAATAATTTCGTTTGATCGATAAACTAGATGTTCTGGTATATCTGAACCTAGTCTAACAACTGATTTAGAACCAGAGTCTGATACTAGGAAATTAAGATTTGTAATTCCTCCCGCTAAAGGTTCAATATTTTCAAGATTTTTCCATATTGGAAGACTCTTGATTTTATTTTCAAATCCCATTTGATTAAAACATACTGATCTTTGAATTATTTTCTACGGATAAAATCCAAAAACATTGTGAAATTTTTTATAGAATTTTTTTTAAAAGCTATAATAATCTAGATATTTATTTAGGAGGTAGTATGGATCTAATACAGAGACTCAATGAAAGACCTATTTTGTGTGCAGAAGGCTATCTTTTTGCAATGGAGAGAAGAGGATATTTACAGGCAGGAACTTACGTTCCTGAGGTTGTTCTTGATAATCCTGAAGTAGTAACTCAACTTCATAGAGAGTTTATTAGAGCTGGTAGTGATGTTGTTCAAGCATTTACTTATTACGGTCACAGAGAAAAGTTGCGTTTGATTGGAAAGGAAGAATTATTAGAACCTCTTCAAAAAAACGCATTAGAAATTGCAAAAAATGCTGCAGCTGAGTTTCCCCAGTTAGATTTAATGATAGCTGGTAATGTAGCTAATACTAATATTTATGACCCTGATGACAAACAATCTCACATTGATTGTCAAAAAATGTTTGAAGAACAAATAGCTTGGGCAAAAGAAGCTAATGTTGATTTTGTTATTGCTGAAACAATTAATTGGACTGAAGAAGCTAAATTAGCATTAAAGGAAATTAAAAATGCAGGTTTAATAGCTGTCGTAAATCTTGCTATACCTAAAGGTGACAAAACAAGAGAAGGCCATAGTGCTGCAGAGGCCTGTAAAATTTTGGAAGACCATGGTGCTGATGTAGTTGGCCTTAACTGTTATCGTGGTCCTGAAATGACAATGAAACTGCTGCCAAGCATTAGAGAAAAAGTCTCATGCCATGTGGCTGCATTACCTGTTCCATATAGAACAACTGAAGAATTCCCAACACACATGTATATAGAGGATCCAAATTGTAATTGTTTAGATGGTAATGTTTCTCACATTGCTCTTGATGGATTAACATGTAACAGGTTTGAAATGGCTGAATTCACCAAACAATGTATGGACATCAATGTAAATTTTATTGGTATTTGTTGCGGTGCCGACCCTCATCATGTAAGAGAAATGGCAGTTGCTATGGGTAGAAAACCAATTTCTTATAAATATTACCCTGATATGAGCAAACATTTTTCTCATGGCACAGAAAGCAGTCTTAAGAACATTAACAAAACTAACGAATGGCTTAAATAGTTAATAAGACTTATAAAAAATAAATTTTAGATGAGTATATGGGGAAAACTTTTAGCTGGGACTTTTGGTTTTGCTCTTGGGGGGCCAATCGGAGCTATGTTAGGTGTAATAGCGGGTCACAGTGTAGATCGTATTCGAAACCAAAAATCTGACTCTAATATAGCCTCTAATTCACCACAAGAAATTATAACGATAGGTATAATTATTTTAGCAGCTAAACTGGCTAAAGCAGATGGTCAGGTTACAACTGATGAAATAAGCGCCTTTAAAGAAAAATTTAAAATACCTCCTGATTTTCAAAGCGATGTTAGCAAAATATTTAATGAAGCTAAAAAAAACTCTGATGATTATCATCAATATGCTCAACAAATAGGAATGTTATTTCGTGGACAGCCTCAAGTTTTGGAGCAAATTTTAAACTTACTTTTTTATATCGCAGAGGCTGATGGTGAAATCAGCGACTCAGAGATAGTATTTATTCAAAATTGTTCTGATTATTTTGGACTAAATAAAGCTCAATATGAAAGCATAAAAACTATGTGGCTGGATAAACAAATTGATCCATACAAAATTTTAGGAGTTGAGAAAAGTTTTTCTGATGGTGAAATTAGAAAGAGATGGATACAGCTAAGCAAAGAGTTACACCCTGACCAATTAAGGGCACAGGGTGTTCCTCAAGAATTAATCATTAAATCTGAAGACAGACTATCCAAGATAAATCAAGCCTACGATAAAATAAAAAGTATTCGCAAAATCAATTAAACTTTTTTTAACTGATCTGCTTTGGATTTGCCTTTGTCTTCAACAACTTCAAATTCGACTTTGTCGCCTTCATCGAGGCGGTCTAAACCTGCTTGTTGAACAGCTGTGATGTGGACAAAGATATCTTTATCTTCTCCATCAGGGGCAATAAACCCATATCCTTTTTTTGGGTTAAACCATTTCACTGTTCCTGTAGCCATTTATAGTCCTTTCTTAATCTTAAGTAGTAAATATTTAGCGTATCCAAACATAGTTAAAAATTTTATGAGATTTTTTTAATTAGTATTCAAATAGTAAGCCTAAATATTGTTAAACTTTTTATAGCAATTTTTCTAAATTTAAAGTTAAAAATGGTAAACCGGGCCGCTACCTTTACCAATTTTATACAAACTTCCTTTAATTATGGCTCTTTTTATATAATTTCTTGATTTTTTGACAGAATTTAAAATATCTTCACCTAAAGCTAAATTCGAAGCAATTGCTGACGATAAAGTACACCCAGTTCCATGTGTGTTTTTACTTTTAATGATACTAGACTCAAAAAAATGAATTTTTTTATTTTTTTTAATAAATAGACAGTCGAATATTTTTCCATTTTTGATTAGACCTTTGATCAGTATATTCTTAGCACCAATTTTTTCTAAAATTTGAATTGCATTAATCATATCATCTTTACTATTAATCTTGGTATTTGTAAGAATTTCTGCCTCCTTCAAATTAGGAGTAATTATCATAGATTTTGTTATAAGGTTTTTAGTTAAACTTGATATAGCGCTTTTCTTTAAGAGTAAATAACCAGATGTTGAAACCATAACAGGGTCTAAAACAACTTTAGATATTTTATAGTTGTCAATAAATTTTGAAATTTCTTGAATAATTTTTTTATCACTTAACATACCAATCTTTATTGAGTCTGGTTTAATATCACTACACGTCGTATTAAGTTGTTCTCTTATAAACTTTGGGGTTGTATTAAAAATACTTTTTACCTCTTGAGTATTTTGTGCAGTTAAAGCAGTAATTACAGACATCGCATAACATTTAAAGTATGTTATAGTTTTAATATCAGCTTGGATACCTGCCCCTCCTGATGAGTCAGAACCTGCAATTGTTAATACAGTTTTATATCTTTTCATAACTTGAAATAATTTTACTTACATCCATACAATTCTTCTTAATATTACCTTTTAATAAAGAGGATATCATAGCAACTCCATGGATTTTTAGTTTTAGTATACTATTTACATCACTAATATTGATTCCTCCTATTGCTATTAAAGGAATTTTTGTAGCTTTAGCACAAATTTTAAGCCCGCTTAAACCAAAATAATTTTTCATTTCTTTTTTTGTATTTGACGAGAAGGCTGAAACACCTATGTAGTCAACTCCCTTTAACTTTTTTACCTTTATGAATTCATTTTTATTACTTGCTGAAACTCCTATTATAGCTTTTCTTCCCAATAATTTTCTAGCTTGATTATAGGGTAAATCATCCATACCAACATGTGCACCATGAGCATTTATAGATTTTGCAATATCCACACGATCATTGACAATGAGGGTTTTTTTAAATTTAACACAATCTTTTTTTAAATCTTTTCCTAAGTTGTATAAATCAATTGTTTTTAAATTTTTAAACCTTAATTGAATACAATCGACCTTACTCTCAAATATTATTTTCAAATAATTATCCAACTTACTTAATGGTGTAAGTTTATCGTCAGTAACAAAACAAAATTTAAACACTAGTAATTTTTAAATTATCTAAAATTTCTTTTTCTGTAATATCATTTAATTTGTTCAAGAAATTTACTTGAAAATCTCCTGGCCCCTCTGATTTTGATGCTGCGAGTTCTCCTGCGATTGAAAAAATAGCCGCTGAGCTTATCGCAGATTTGTATAAACTTTCACCTACAGCAGCAAATGCTCCTACTATGCACGATAAAGAGCAACCGATAGCTGTAACCTTCGTCATTACACTTGATCCATTTGAAATTTTAGTGACATTATCTTCATAAATAATGAAGTCATCTCTACCGCTTATAAATACAACACAATTATTCTCGTTAGATAAAATTTTTCCAGACTCAATAGCTGCGTGACTTTCAATTGATGAGTCAACTCCCTTTGAAGATATTTTATTTTGATCTACTAATGATTGAATTTCAGATGCGTTTCCTCTAATAATTAATTTTTTAGAGCTTTTAATAATGTCAAGAGAAGTTTGAGTTCTTAACTTACTCGCACCTGAACCCACAGGGTCTAATATGATTGGTTTTTCTTGTTGAACATAATATTTAGAAGCCTCTAAAAAGCTAGGCCTCCAATTATCGTCTAACGTTCCAATATTATTAACAAGACAAGACGATATAGCAGCTATTTCTTTAAGTTCATTTGTTGCATGAGACATCAAAGGAGATGCTCCGATAGAGAGAAGAATATTAGCGTTTATGTTCATTGCCACGTAATTTGTAATACAATGTACAAGCGCTCCTTTATCTCTTAAGTTTTTTAAATCATTATAAATATGTTCCATTATATACCTTTCCTTTTCATCAAAAGTGTCAATATTGTTGAAAATAGAATTGGCACTAAAAATGATGAGAATAATTTATAGTTATTAATAAATGTGAAATTAATATTTAGAAAATCGCTCATTATATTTTTGCTGAATGAGGGATCAGGAAATATTAATACTCCCAGTAGTAAGCTCAAAAAAGAGATTATATATATTTGTTTTGTAGAGATATTAAAACCAAATAATCCCAACAGAAAAGGTAAAACTAAGCAACAACAAATTAAATCAGCAATTAAGAAGACGTACAAAACATTGTAACCTTGCGAGGATAGTATGAAAACTGCCACCAAGAAAACAATAATAAAGTATAAGTTTGAAGAGGATTTTAAGGAGTAACTTGTGCTTAGGGTGACAATCTGAGAATTTATAGCATTTATTAATGTATCAATACTACTCAATACAAGAGAAGCAGCTAATATTACAAAAATGTATTTTATAAATGAAGTCTCGAGTAAACCGAAAAGTTTCACAAATGTTAAATCAGGATCATCCATTGCGTAAAGTGAGATTGAAACTAGTCCAGAGTATCCAATGAAATAAACAATTATAAATATAATTAAAGCAGATATAACTAAGCCAATACTAAGCGTTTTATTATCTTTAGCAGCATAAATTCTTTGCCAATTACCATGGTGAAAAAGATTTGTAAATGTAACTGCTACTAAAAAAGTCAATCCTGTTATCCATAGGAATTGATTATTAAAATCAAATAAATGTGCATTTTCGATCATAAATGAAGAGTTATCTGAAAAGTCTTGGAATGGAATTTTAAAAACTAAAAACAAACAAATTCCTATAATGAATATGAATTGAATTAAATCGGTGAATATTGTTGCCGACAATCCCCCAATTAGAACGTACGATAAAGCAATTAATATAATTATCATTGAAGAAATCCAATAAGGTGTATCATTTAAAAAATTAAAGAACTTTGAGATAGCTGTAATTTCAGCTATTAAGAAAACTGTCATATAAACTAACGAAACTATTATAACAAAGTGGGATAAGTTCTTACCAAACCGATTTTCGATACAATCGTGAAATCCTGTTGAGTTTGGAAAAACCTTTCTTACATATTTTCCTATAAAGATGAATAAAACTAAAGGCATCGCAGCTCCAAGAGCATAACCAATCACATTACCCATTCCACCCCAAGTAGCTGCTGCAGCAGGCGAAAATATTATCCAAAAACCCAATGCAGAAGATACAAAAGAAGATATTGAAAAAAATAAATTATATTTATTTTTAATAACGAATTTATCATCTGATAATTCATTTTTTTTCAAAAAAAAGAATGATGCAGTAAAAATTAATCCAAATAAAATTAAAAAAATAATTTCCATCTAATTTGCTCTTATTTTAAAAGTATTTAAGGGAAACTTCCTACGCCAGAATTACCTGGATCAGGTTCGAGGGTTAAGTATTACCTTTCTCAGCCTTTCAGCACCCCTTAAAAGTTAATACTATCAAACTAACTAAAATAAATCAATTATCTTTACTAAAAACAAATTTAATATTAAAAACATCACATGAAAATAATTGAAAACTTCTCTGACTCTAAAGCAATATCTAGTAATTCTGAAGACTTCATAAAATTATATAAACCTAGTACGGGTGAGGAATATGCGCATGTTCCAAAAACAACAAGAGATGAGTTTGAAAAAATTATCAATAAAATGAAATTAGCACAACCTTTATGGGCTAATACACCCATTACGAAAAGAAGTGAAATTTTATTTAAATTTAAAAATTTAATTGAAAAAAATTTTGATTTAATAGCAAAAATAATATCTGAAGAACATGGTAAGGTTTTTTCTGATGCTAAAGGATCTTTGCAGAGAGGTCTTGAAGTAGTTGACTTTGCATGCGGTATTCCTCATTTATTGAAAGGAAATCACTCAATTAACGTTGGAACAAACGTAGATTTGTTTGATATTAAGCAGCCTTTGGGAATTTGTGCTGGTATTACACCATTTAATTTCCCAGCTATGGTTCCAATGTGGATGTTTCCATTATCTATAGCATGTGGAAATGCCTTTATGCTAAAACCTTCTGAGAAAGTTCCTCAATGCTCTTTAAAACTTGCAGAGTTAATGAGTGAAGCTGGTCTACCTGATAACGTCCTCACGGTTGTAAATGGCGATAAAAATATTGTAGATCTAATACTTCAGTGTGAAGATATTTCTTCAGTAAGTTTTGTTGGCTCAACACCTGTTGCAAAGTACATTTACACCGAATGTTCAAAAACAAATAAAAGAGTTCAAGCTCTTGGTGGTGCTAAAAACCATATGCTTATAATGGAAGACGCGAATTTAGAGGATGCAGTAAATGGACTAATTGGAGCAGCTTTTGGATCTGCTGGTGAACGTTGTATGGCAACATCAGTTGCTATGCCTGTTGGAAATATTCAAAAACCATTTATGGATTTGCTAAAGGAGAAGGCAAGTAAAATCAAAGTTGGGGAGTCTTTAGACCCACTAAGCGAAATGGGACCTCTCATTACAAAGGAACACAAACTAAAAGTTCTATCATATATTGAAAAAGGTGTTCAAGAGGGTGCGAAATTAGAGTTAGATGGAAGAGAAATTAGTCTTCAAGGTTATGAAGATGGTAATTTTGTTGGTCCCACTATATTTAATAATGTTACTGATGGTATGACTATATACAAAGAAGAGATTTTCGGCCCTGTTTTATCTGTCCTTAATATGAATAATTTTGAAGAGGCTATAAAACTGATTAATAAACATCAGTTTGGCAATGGCACTTCTATTTATACATCAAGTGGTTCATTAGCGAGAAATTTTATGAAAAATGTCCAAATAGGAATGGTTGGTATAAACATTCCTATTCCAGTTCCAATGTCTTTTTATACTTTTGGTGGCTGGAAAGGCTCAATATTTGGTGGTCATGGAATGCATGGAGAAGAAGGGATTAATTTTTATACCAAACGTAAGACAATAACATCGAGATGGCCAGATGATGTCGCAGGGGCTTCACTCAACATGCCAACTATGAAATAATGAACTATGGACAAATTTAAAGACAGACAAAAAGCCTTTGAAGCAGAGCAAAGCCAAAAAGAGCAAACAGAATTTGAAAAAAGAAATTCAAGAAACAAAATCTTTGCTCAATACATTTTAGATGATATTGGACAATCCGATAATTCAGAATTACTGAGAGAAATAATATTATCTGATCTTGAGGAACCAGGAGATGAGGACATAATACGTAAAGCCTTAGATGTATTAGCTCAAAATAATGGTAGTCTGACTAGAGAAGATCTAGTAAAAAAACTCTCAGAAATATAATCTACCAAGACCCATTATTTTGCATACTGGCCCAAGGCTCTTTTATTTCAAGGCTCTCACCTTTTTGAAGTAACTCTATTGATATGCCGTCTGGTGACTTTATGAATGCCATATATCCATCTCTAGGAGGTCTGTTTATCACAACATCCTTTTTAATCAGATTTTCACAAACTTGATAAATATTATCTACTCTAAAAGCTAGATGACCAAAATTTCTGCCACCTTTGTATTCCTCTTTGTCCCAATTGTAAGTTAATTCTAAAAGAGGTTTCTTTTTACTATCAGCAGTATCTTTATCATCAGGAGCACAAAGAAAAATTAGAGTAAATCGACCCTTTTCACTCTCTTTTCTCGAGTATTCAATTAGTCCTAATTTATTACAATAAAAGTCAAGTGATTGCTCAATATCACTTACTCGAACCATTGTGTGCAAATATTCCATTAAGATTAAATATCAAAAAATTTTAAATATGTCTAAAAATTTCTAAAATTGCTTATTGCTTCCAAGGACTATTTTTTTTCGTAGGACAGTTTCACGATAAAAAATATATCCGACTGAAAGTAAAATTAATGGACCTCCTAGTAGCAACTCTTTCGAGAGAAACTCACCAAAAAAAATATAACCGATGACAAATGCCCAAACAACAGAAGTGAAGTCTAAAGGAGCAAGAACAGAGGCTTCTGCTAATTGAAAAGATTTTGTAAGACAAAATTGAGCAGTAAACCCTAAAAAACCAGAAGCAATTAGAAAAACTAAGTCTAAATTATTTGGCCATATCCAATCATCACTATAGAAAAATAAACTTGAAACTGTTCCAAATAAAGTAAAGGCCCATACCGTTAAAATATTATTATTAGTTATTAATATTTTTTTTAGAATTATCACTGCCATTGACAAAAATATACTAGCTAAAAGTGGTAAAACAGAATAGTTGTTTAATAAATTCACGTCCGGTTTCAAAATAATTACTACTCCTATAAAACCAATAATAATTGCAATTACCCTCCTATATCCAATTTTTTCACCCAGAAAAAAAATTGATAATATAGATATAAAAAAAACAGATGAAAAACTGATTGTTTGCATTTCGATCAGCGGAACATATCTAAGAGATATGAAGAAAAGACTCATTGCTGATATTCCTACTAAACCTCTAAAAAAATGAAGTTTATAATTGTTAATAGAGGATATTTTTAGATTTAAATAATAAATGACAACTATCAATGGAATAAGAGCAAATAGATTTCTGAAAAAAACTACCTCAAATAATGGTAAGTTGTCGCCTGTTGCTTTTATACATACACTCATTAAAACAAAAAAAAGGACGGACAAAGACTTGTAGATAAATGCTGACATGTGGTTAATCTAAATATATTAAATATGAATGAATTTACTAATAGTTAATGGATATGACAAAAATGGATGGAGTAAACTGGCTAGATATGGATTACAACCAATATGTGAGTTTTATAGAGACCAACTAAAAATAATTAATTCAAAAATAAAAACTACATTCATTTATCCTTCTATGAACTTAGATGAAAATTATGATGAAAGTTTCATCAAATCATTTACTGGCATTGTATGGACAGGTTCAAGTCTTAATATTTATGATAATACAAGAGAAATTAAAAACCAAATTTCTTTCATGAAAAAGTTATCAAAGTTAAAGGTAAATATGTTTGGTAGTTGTTGGGGTATGCAACTTTTTACTGTTGCAAATGGTGGCACAGTTAAAAAAAATCCTAAAGGTAGAGAAATTGGTATAGCCTATAATATAAGTATTAATAAATATGGTGCGCATCATCCAATGTACAAAGATAAGCCCTTGATATTTGATGCTTTTGCTTCTCATATTGACCATATATCCCAAAAGCCAAATAGCTCTCATGTTCTTTCAGACAATCATTACTCAATTCAGTCTCTTGTAAGCAATAAATTTTGGGGTACCCAATATCATCCTGAATTTAATTTTAAATACACAGGACAAATTTTAAATGCAAGAAAAAATATTTTACTCAAAGAAAAACTATTTAGTAAAAATCAAATACAAAGCTTAATTAAAGACTTTAAAAGACCTAATATAAAGAGCTATAGTCAATCTTTGTTAAAAGATACGTTAAGACACAAAGAATTAAAAAATTGGCTAAGTTATTTAAGAAAAAATTAATATAATTCTTTAAATTCTTTTAGATTATTACAAACTGAAAATAAATCTTTGAAGTTCTTATAAGCAAATTTGGAGTTCATTACTTTCTTATATTGATTAATTATATCAGACCAATAATTATTATAATTAAACAAAATACATTTTTTACCTTTTATAACACCCAATTGAAGAGAGCTGATTACTAAACTAATTTCTTCTATTGTGCCCCCGCCTCCGGGTAAAGCGACAAAACTATCTGACAATTGTAGAAACTTTTTTTTTCTTTGCTCCATTGTTTTCGTAACATGAATTTTATTAATTTTTGTATGAATTTTCTCACGCTTATCTAGAAAAGATGGGATAATACCAGTTACATGGGCGTTGTATTTTAATGCTGTCTTAGCAACAACACCCATTAACCCATTTTCTCCCCCTCCATAAACAATGTCATAATCATTTTGTGCTAGATATTTTGTAACTGTTATAGCTAAATCTTTAAAATTTTTGTTTGATCCAAACATAGATCCACAAAATACGGCAACTTTATGTTTAGAATTTTTTAATTTCATATAAATTTACTGTACAGCAATATTGAAAAAAATGACTAAAAAAAATAACATTGAAGAGCTTAAAAAAGTAAGAAAGAAAATTGATAATATTGATAACAAGATTATTGAGCTGATTGGTGATAGATTTAAAGAAATACACAAAGTCACTAAATTAAAAGAAAATAGAGAAGAAATAATTGATCACGAAAGAATTACTCATATTTTAAAGTCTGTTCAATCAAAAGCAAAAAAAAATAAAATTGACGCTGAAATAATTGTTAGAATTTGGCAAATTTTTATCCAAGAAGCTATTAAACTAGAGTCTGCAAAAATAAAAAAATAATCACACCAAAACGATTACTAACATTATAAATAAAATTGATATTAGAATTGTGCCTGCAAAACTAGGTGTTGTAACTTTAATGTAGGATAAATTACTAAATTTATAAGATTTACTTAATACTTGTTTAAAAGATAAACCTAAATTTTTATATAAACTATCTATTAATAAACCTATTTTATTAAATAAAGGTTTACCAATACCAGGTAACATTTTTCTGTAAAACCAATCAGAATTTAAAACAGTTGATCTTATCTCGGAGGGATAAAGTTTAAATTTAACTAAAAATAAAAATGCAATAATTGCAAAAACTAAAAGTTGTAGCTGACTTATTACATGGTCTAAAGTATAGGGCTGATAGTCTACTGTGTATGGAAGTATTTGATACAAATATTTTGGGAATACACCTATAGCAATACATAAAAAAGCAGCGATACCCATTGCAATGAGCATATTAATTGGAGCCTCTTTAACTTTATTTTTCCTCTCGTGTGCAAAAAAAGCAAAGTAAGGTATCTTTATCCCTGAGTGCTCCAAAACACCTGCGGAAGCAAAGAATAAAATAAAGTAAATTAAAACCATTCCCATACCTCCAAGCGAGGACATTATTAAAGATTTAGCGACAAATCCGCTGAACAACGGAAATGCAGAAATAGACATGGCCCCTATAATGCAAAATATTGTTGTGAATGGCATGTATTTGTAAAGGCCACCTAATTCAGAAGCTTTTGTTGTTCCAGCTCTGTATAAAACAGCACCCATACTCATAAACAAAAGAGCTTTATAAATTATATGAACGAACGCATGTGCTACCGTTCCATTAAGAGAAAGTTCTGTCCCAATACCAATACCAACAACCATAAAGCCTAATTGGTTATTAAGACTAAACGACAAAACTCTTCTTAAATCATTTTCTATGACTGCAAAAAATACAGGAAAAGCTGTCATTATTGCACCTATCCAAATCAGTGAGTCAGTGCCTGGAAAAGTTCTAGCTAAAGCATAAATTGCCAATTTTGTTGTAAAAGCAGAAAGTGCCACTGTGCCAGTAACTGAAGACTCAGGGTAAGAGTCTTGTAGCCAACCATTTAAAAGAGGAAATGCAGCCTTAATTCCAAAAGCAATAAATATAAAGATTCCAAAATTTGTTTTTAAATCTAGAACAGCTAAATTATGGTTTCCTGTTTGATATAGCATTAAACATGCGCCAATTAAAAGTAATACACCTGAAGAAACTTGAATGATCAAATATCTCATAGCTGCATCTTTTGCTGCTTTTGTATTTCCAGCAAAAACTATAAAGACTGAAGTAAGAGCTGTTGCTTCCCACCAAATAAATAAACTAAAAAAATCTCCTGCGTGGAGAGCACCAATAGCAGAGCCTGCATAAGCTAGTGTCGCCATGTGCTCCATTAAATTTTTTCTGTGCCAGCTAAAAATTATTACAAGTATAGCTGCAATATGAAAAATAATAGCAAATGGAAGAGTTAAACTATCTGATTGATATAATATTAAATTTAAACCAAGTATGTCCCACTCTAAAAAAGTTCCATAACCATTAAATAAAGATAAAGCTGATAAACCCACCGATAATAACATCGCAGGATGTCTAAAGTATTGAGGAATGGTTGGCAATAAGAATGAAGTAATTATCATTATTAAACCGGGAATAAAATTACTGATCATAATAATCCTCCTTCCTCATTAAGAATTTCCTCAGCCACTTTCCTAACATGACTATAAAAACAAAACTTACAAAACCGAAAAATGCTGGGAAGCCATATATCTCGGCAAAGGAAAAGTATTCATGTCTGTGAAAAGTAAAGTCTAAAAGAATTAAAAGTGCTCCGATTATAAGAATGTACTTTGTAAAGCTTTTACCCATGCTCTTTAAATCATTATTTTTCATTTAATTCACTATTACTCCACTAATATTATTCAAAAAATAGTTTGCATAAAAAAAGAAAACTAAACAGCCTAAACCTGTAATTAATGGTGGCCAAACAGTTAAAGGGGCTTTAATTAATTTTATTTCTTTCTTAGAGTTTTGGGTGAAGCCTATTACTACAGGCTGTAATAGATAATAAATATTTAGCAATGAGGAAATACCTAAGATTATTGCAACGATTATAAATTCTCTCTCAATAGAGCCCATGATTAAATAAAATTTACTCCAAGAACCAATAAAGGGAGGAACCCCAATGATAGATAGAGCCCCTAAAGTGTAAGCAAAAAATATTAAAGGTAATTTGTAGCCCATACCTTTTAGATCACTTACCTTTTTAATATGGGCAGTTACATAAATAGCACCTGCACAGAAGAATAGAGTTATCTTACCTAAAGCATGAGTTATAATATGAAAAGATGCTCCTTTTATAGCTAAAGATGAAGCCAAAGCTGCTCCCAAAATAATATAGGAAAGTTGACTAATGGTAGAATAAGCTAGCCTCGCTTTTAAGTCATCTTTTGTTATCGCTATGATACTAGAAGCCATTATAGTGAAACATGCTAACCAGACTAACCAGTCAGAGCTTTTTGTTTGAAGTAAAAAGTCTGGACCAACGATATAAATAATAACCACGAGAAAGCTAAATACACCAGCTTTTACAACAGCAACGGCGTGGAGTAATGCAGAAACTGGAGTTGGCGCTACCATTGCAGCAGGCAACCAACGATGAATAGGCATAATTGCTGCTTTACCTATACCAAACACAAGCATAGCTATTAGAAAAGATAAGTTCTCTGCTGGGAATTTATTTATAAGTATTCCCCCATCTTGAAAATCTAAAGTTCCTGTTTCAAGCCAAATCCAAAATATAGCTGGTAAGAAAAATATTAAAGAGGTACCCACTAAAATCGACAAGTAGAGCCTTCCTGCAGATTGCGACTCAGCGTTTTGCTTATGTCCAACTAAAGGGAAAGTTGAAAAAGTTAATATTTCATAAAAAATAAATAAGACTAGAAGATTTCCGGACCAAGCTATTGCCAATGCAGCATGGATTGCGATTGAATAAAAAATTACAAATCTTGTTTGATTTTTTTCACCAGCACCCCTCATATAACCAATAGTGTAGATAGATGCCAATATCCATAAAGAAGATGCCACTAAACTAAAAATAGATCCAAGAGTTGATACTTTAAAAGCAAAATCTACCCCATCAAAAAGTGTAAAAAAAGTTATTTGAAATACCTCATTATTTTGTATTCCATGAAAAATTTTTAAACTGATTACAAAGGTTATGAGACCTCCAATAATGCCAAAAGAGTCTCTTAGGTTATTATTATATCTACAGACATAAGAAAATAATGCTGCAAAAAGTGGCGTGATAATACCCAGTATGATTAAAAACGAATTACTCAATTTTGATAACCTGATATTAAATAGTCTGCAGACAAGTTAGAAAATTCAATTATTGGTGTTGAATATAAGCCAAAAACAATTATTGAAATTGTAATTATCCATATTGGTAAATAAATATAAGCATCTTCTTTTTCAGATTTAAATTTAATTTCTGAAAACCACATCTGTTCCACTATTTTCCAAAAATATACAACAGCTAATGCGGAGCTTACCGCAACTAAAGCGATTGAAAAATACATCTGATTTGTATAAAGAGCTTGAAATAAATATAATTTTGAAATGAAACCATTTGTCAGAGGCAATCCAATTAAAGATAATCCGCAAATTAATAAAGCAAATGAAGTTATGGGATATTTATAGCCAAAACCTTTTAAACTGTTTAGGGTTACTCTATCCTTATAAAGAATAGCAAAGTAACCAACAGCCATAAATAATCCTCCTTTGATTAAAGCATGATTAAATATATGTACAAAGCCCGAAGCTACTCCACTGTGGTCTTTAAGGCTAAAAGCTAGTGTGATGTAGCCAATTTGCGCAATTGAGGAAAATGCCAAAAGTTTTTTGATATCATCTTGATAAATGGCTATTACAGTCCCAACGAATATAGCGAGTAAAGATAGAGGATATAAAACAAAATCTAAAAACAAACTTAAATAGCTCGGATAAATTATGAATACTTCGTATAAAAGCCTCACAAAAAAATAAAGAATTGTTTTTGTCGCTAAAGCAGCCAAAAGAGTTGAGACAGCTGATGGAGCATAACTATATGCAGGTGGTAACCAAATATGGACAGGAAAAATTGCAGCCTTTACCATAAGACCTATGAGCATGAATGACATACCTGCGAAGATTGCTAACTGACCATCGGAATATTGGGCCAGTTGAATTACAAGATCATTCATGTTCAACGTACCTGTCATAGCATAGGCAAAGCCAACCCCAATTACATAAAATGTAGCTCCGATCGCCCCGATAATTAGGTAATTAAAAGCTGCGAGTAAAGCTTTTCTATTTTGTCCTGCACCTAAGGCAATTAAAGAAATAGAAGCTAATGCAGATATTTCTAAAAAAACAAATAAATTAAAAATATCATTAGTTAAAATAATTCCGTTCAAGCTTCCAACTGCCAATAACCACAAAGAGTAGGCCTTTCCAGAGTCCCTATAGTCAATTTCATTCAAGAAGATTTTTCTTGAGTAGAATGTTGATACCAAAACAAAAATTGAAAATAATAATTGAAGTCCAATATTCACCCCATCGATTTTAAAAGAGATACCCCATGGTGGTTCCCAATTTCCAAACTCATATATAATTAAACCAGAAACAGAAATTTCTTTAAGAAGATGTAAAGATAAAAATAAATGTAATAACAAAGTGATGATTGAAATTATCCAAGGCCATATTTTTGATGGCATAAATGCAATAATTGCAGAAATAAGAAGAGGCAAAACTACTACCAATGCGGGAGCATCGTCTAAAAATATATCAAACATTTATTTATCTGACTTTAGCTCCAAGGACTCTATTTCTTTTTCTTCAATTGTTTCGTAGTTCTTGTAAATTTGTAATACTAAAGCCAATCCAAGCGCTGAAGTAGCCACTCCAACGACAATAGCGGTCAGTATTAAGACGTGTGGCAATGGATTTGAATAGGCATTTGCCATTTTTGTTAATATAGGGGCGGTTCCATCTAAAACTTTTGCGAGTGATACAAAAAATACAAAAACTGCAGTTTGAAAAATTGCTAAGCCAACTACTTTTTTTAAATAGTTTTGACTTGTGATGATTATAAATAATCCACCAACCATAAGTAAAATAAAGGCAAAATGGTTCCAAAAATAAATAAAATTACTCATTAATTTCCCCAAAGGAAGCAAAGGAGTGATACAAAGCAATCATTACAGTTGCAACTGTGATGCCTACTCCTAACTCAACTAATATAATACCAATATGTTGACCAGTTGATGGGTCTGATGACAAAACATTGTAATCTAAATACATCCCATCAAGAAATATTGAAACTATTCCGACACCTGCATATAACAAAACACCTACGCACATTAAATATCGATTGATCATTATTGGAACTAAAGTTTCTCCTTTTGAAAGCCCAAATATCATTGAATACAATATAAATGCCGCCGCTACTATTACCCCAGCCTGAAATCCACCTCCTGGACCATAGTCACCATGAAATTGAACGTAAAGCCCAAATATAATAATCGGTGCAAAAAGAATTTTACTTACAACGCTTAATACAGGACTTGATGAAATTTTATCTCTCATTTTTTTTTATTTTTTTTAAAATTAGTTTTACGATTAAGAGTGTTGCTAGTTAATAAAGCAATGACACCTAAGCCTGCAGTAAATATTACTATTGTTTCTCCCAAAGTATCAAAACCCCTATAACTTGCTAAAATATTAGTAACAACATTAGGTATATGAAAAAAATCTTTACTTTCCTTTAAGTACTCTGGAACTACATGAAGATGTATTGGTGCATTAGGATCTCCTAACAAAGGGAGATTGGCAATTATAATAATCAATATTAGTGATATCGCTACTGCTAGAATAATACTTGGAAATAAATTTATTAATTTGTTTTTTTTTCCTTCTGGTAATTTTGCAGCAGCCATAACCATTAAAATTGTTGATATACCAGATCCAACGGCAGCTTCAGTAAATGCTACATCAACCGCATCTAAATTCACATATATAGCTGAGCATAACAAAGTAAAAGCCCCTGTGAGTGCAACAACACTTATAAGTGACGTGGTTTTAAAAATAAAAAAGGTTGTCACCAATAAAAGGGAAATTAAGAAAAAATTAATTAATAAAAAATTCATTTCTTATTTTTTCCCCTTGGTTTATACCCTGACTCATGAGCAAATAGAGCTATTGCATGACCAGTTACAGGGCTAGTGAATATTAAAAATAATGGTATTAATAAAAGTTTAAGGCTTAATAAACTGAAACCTGAATAAATTATTAAAGCTAGGACTATAAAACCCGATCCTAGTGTATCAATTAGACCAGCAGCATGAATTCGACTAAATACATCGGGTAACTTTATTAAGCCCAGACTCCCAGATAAAATGAAGAAGCAGCCAATTGCTAATAAGACTAGAGAAATCAACTCAATATAATTATACGACATTGCTTTTTTTTCTTTTTATTTTGTAATACCTAAGTATTGCTATGGTGCCTAAAAAATTCAAAAGGATGTACATCAAAGAAATATCTACAAAATCAGGTCTATCGAATGCAAAACCATGAACACTGATACCTATGGCTATAATAGTCCCAATACTTGATATAGATAATATTCTGTCAAAAGGGGTTGGTCCTTTGATTGCTCGGACTAAACATAATGCTACAGAGACCCCCAGAACAATTAATGTTGCAAAAAAAATCATTTATCTAAATCCGTAATTACTTTGTTCATATCATCTGTTTGCAAGTCTTCGGATAGCTTCTTACTTAATGCGTGAACCAGAAATGTTTTTTTATCTATTTCTATTGTTACTGTACCCGGTGTAAGAGTTATAGCGTTTGCATAGTTTGCGATACCTGTTCTATTATTCTGGGATGCTTTGACACTTATAAGTTGAGGAGAGTATTTACCATTCCAAATTAAAGCTGTTGTTGTTACTCCAGATTTAAAAATTTCTTTAAATAACCAAATCCAGTAAAATGGTAATCTAAGAATAATTTTTAAAGGAAGAGAGTCTTCCTCGAGAGCTTTAGCTCTATAAGACATCCAAAAAACAAAAAGAACACTGACTAGTCCAAAAAAAAGTAAAAGCGATTTAAGGTAACCAGATAAAATAAACCAAAATACAAAAAGTATTACGAAATAAGTTATAAACGATAAGGTCTTAAGTGAATCTTTATTAAGTTTAGCCACTAAAAGCTATTATGAGAATAAATCACCCTCTGTAAATACTGCAGTATTCATGTCTTTGACAAATAATTTACCTTGGTCTGATTTAAATCTTGATACCTCAATAAATCCGCCTTTAACTGCGATTCTGACGTTTTCAGCATTAATTGATATGATTTGACCTGGAAAATGCTCAGCACTTTGCTCATCAATGAACTTAGTGTCATAAAAGACATATTCATCCCCCATGAATTCAGCCCATGCACCAGGCTGAGGGTTACAACCTCTTATTAAGTTATAAATTTCGTTTCCAGGTTTTTTCCAATCAATTCTTGCATCACTTTTTTTACACCAAGACTCATATGTTGCTTTAGAGTCATCTTGAGGTGTCTTTGGTGCATTACCAGACTCAATTAAATTTGCAGCTTCAACACAAGCTTCGAGACCTAATGGAAATATCTTTTTAAAATAAACATCTCCTAAAGTATCATCAGGACCAATATCAACTTCTTTTTGAAGTAATATTTCACCCTCATCCAGCCCATCATTTGGATAAAAAATTGAAAGACCTGTTTTTGTGGAGCCACCAATTATAGGCCAGTTTATTGAACTTGGTCCTCTATGGAGTGGAAGTAGTGAGGGGTGAAAACAAATAGATCCATGAGTAGGGATATCTCTTGCTCCTTCAGGCACAAAAATTATTACATAAGCCATGACACATAAATCTGCACCATGAGACTTAATTTGGTCTAGTACCTCTTGGTCTTTGAAATTTGAGGGTTGGTAAACAGGCAAATTTACACTTTGAGCGTATTCTTTAACAGGATCGACTGGTTTACCCTCTTTGTCAGGTGCACAATATACCGCTACTACTTCATGGTCTGTTTCTGTATGAAATTTTTCTAAAGCACTTTTTCCAAATGCCTGTTGCCCCATTAAAATTATTTTCATTATTGCTCCTTAAATTAAAATATATCTTATACTGCTCCGGCCTCTCTTACAGCTTTAATTTCATCGTCACTCATCTGACAAAATTCTTTTAATATCTCATCAGTATGCTCTCCGAGAAGTGGAGATCTTTCAACTTTTGCTGGGGAGTCAGATAACTTTATTGGATTACCAACAGTCAAATATTTCCCTCGTTCAGGGTGATCGACTTCGACTATAGTATTAGTGTCTCTCAGGCCTTGATCTTCAGCTAATTCTTTTAGTGATAATATTGGACCAACTGGTATATCTAAAGGGTTACATATATCCATAACCTCAAATTTAGTCTTGGTCATTGTCCATGACTCAATTGTATCAAATATTTCGTTTAACCTTGGTAGTCTTTTAGCAGGAGTTGAGTAATTTTCATCCTCTTTCCATTCGGGTTTACCAATAACATCACATACTTTTTCCCAAACAGCCGCCTGGGTAATAAAATATGTATATGCATTAGGATCCTTTTCCCAACCTTTACATTTTAGAATTCTTCCTGGCTGACCACCACCTGAGTCGTTACCTGCGCGAGGAGTAGAGTCACCAAAAGGAATGTCTTCTCCAAATTGAGAGTATTCTTTTAAAGGCCCTCTTGAAAGTCTCTGTTGGTCACGAAGTTTAACTCTGCAAAGATTTAAAACTCCATCTTGCATTGCGGCAGATACTCTTTGTCCCTTTCCTGACTTTTCTCTATGGAATAAAGCAGTAACTATACCCAATGCTAAGTGTAGTCCTGTTCCACTATCTCCTATTTGTGCACCGGTGACTAAAGGAACTTCTCCAAGCATACCTGTAGTTGAAGCAGATCCACCTGCGCACTGAGCAACATTCTCATAAACTTTACAATCTTCATATTTGCCAGGACCAAAACCTTTAACAGACGCATAAATCATTCTTGGATTTATTTCTTGAATTTTTTCCCATGAAAAGCCCATTCTATCTAAAGCACCAGGAGCAAAATTTTCTACCATGACATCACACTCTTGGATTAACTTAGTAAATATTTTTGAACCCTCTGGTTTCTTTGGGTTTAATGTTATGCTTCTTTTATTTGAGTTTAGCATTGTAAAGTACAAACTGTCTGCATCAGGAACGTCTCTTAGCTGACCTCTTGTAGCATCACCCACTCCTGGTCTTTCAACTTTTACAACATCTGCACCAAACCAAGCTAGTAATTGTGTGCAAGTTGGTCCGGACTGGACGTGTGTCATATCTAATATTTTGACACCTTTTAAAGCTTCCATAGTTTCCTCCTAAAGTTTATTTGTACATAGTCTGGTTTTTTGTACCAGGAGCAAATTCTTCTTTATCCACCCAAATATTTACGATTGCAGGTATACCTGACTTTACGGCTTCTCTAGCTCTTTGAAGGGCAGGTTGGATTTCTTTTGCTTCTCTAACAGCTTCGCCATGACCACCAAAGATTTTTGCAAACTCATCAAAGTTAACATCACCCAAGATGTTTCCAACATTTCCTTTATCTTCACCATACTTCATAATTTGACCAAATCTGATCTGGTTTTGAGCAGAGTTATTACCAATAACTGTTAAAACAGGTGCTTTGTGTCTGACAAAAGCCTCGAAGTCCATTCCGGTCATAGAAAAAGCACCATCACCACAATATAAAAGAATTTCTTTTTCAGGTGCAGCTAATTTGGCTGCAAGTGCGTAGGGTACTCCGACACCTAAAGTTCCAAGGGGCCCTGGGTCCATCCAAGCACCAGGCATTCTAGGTTGAACTGCTTGAGCACTAATGGTTACAACGTCTCCACCATCACCTATGTATATAGTATCATCATTTAAAAACTGGTTGAGTTCCCATGCTACTCTATAAGGACTAATAGGAGATTTATCTGTTGTAAATGTAGGCATCAATTTTTCTAAAGCTGCCTCTTCTCCAGATCGAAGTTCATTAAACCAATCTGATCGATCTTTTTTTGTTCCTGCTTCAGAGATAGCCTTTAGAGTTGTTCCTATATGTCCAACTAAACCAAGTGATATATCTCTATTTTTTCCAACAGTTCTATAGTCCATATCAATTTGAATAACAGTTGCGTTAGGATTTAATCTTTTACCGTAACCCATTCTAAAATCAAAAGGTGTTCCAACAATTATAATACAATCTGACTTGGTAAAAGCATTTCTTCTTGTTCTGTGAAAGTGATGTGGGTCTCCAGGAGGCATTGAACCTCTTGCAGCACCATTTAAATAAGCAGGGATATTCATATTTTTAACAAAGTCGATTGCATCTTTCGTAGATTGGCAAGTCCAAACCTGTTGACCTAAAAGTATGCATGGTCTCTCTGCATTTGAAATTATGTCTGCAGCTTTTTGTACATCTACTGGGTCTGCTAATGTTTTTGATGAAGCACTATATTTTCCAGCTTCTGGTAAGACGGCTTTGCTCATTGGAATTGAAGAGTCAAGTATGTCTCTTGGAATTTCTAAAAATGATGGACCAAAAGATCCATTTCTAGTTTCCCTAAAAGCCATTGATACCATGTCTGCACATCTCTCGGTTGACATTACAGTTGCTGCAAATTTTGTAATTGGTTGCATCATGTCTACGTGAGGTAAATCTTGTAAAGATCCCATTTTATGTTGTGTGAGTGAACTTTGTCCTCCTATTAAAAGCATTGGGATTTCAGCTCTAAAAGCATTTGCTACTCCTGTTAATGCATGTGTCGTGCCTGGTCCAGCAGTAACAACTGCACACCCAGGTTTACCTGTCATTCTTGCATAACCATCAGCTGCATGAGAGGCAACTTCTTCATGACGTACGTCAATAATTTTAATTCCTTCGTTTAGACATCCATTGTAAATATCAATAATGTGTCCCCCACATAAAGTGTAAATAACCTCAACTCCCTCTGCTTTAAGGGCTTTAGCAACCAGCTCCCCGCCAGTTATCATTTGTTCGTTAGATCCTGTAGACATTTTTAACCTCTCCCTGGTGGTATAATGTATACCAGATTTAGAGGTCTTGCAAAGAATTTTGCCTTATGAATTAATGCTTTCTTGTATCTTATCAACTAAAGTAAGTGCGTGATTTTTAAGAAGTTTTTCTGCTTTTGATCCCTGGCCTGCGACAAGAGATCTAACAATGTCATTGTGTTCATCAATTGATTTCACAGCTCTATGTGACTCTATTACAAATTTTTTCCTCAAGTATTGTAAATGAATTAACTGTGACTCTAAAATTTCTCCCATTAATTTTACTTTAGTTAATTTCATAATTTGATTATGAAATTTAATATTATCATTTGAGTAGTTATCAAGTTCAGACAAAACGTTCTCTTTTGAGTAATGACAATACTTATTTAAACTTTCAATCTCATCTTTAGTTGAATTAGCAATAATTAAATGAGCTGCATAACCCTCTAGACCTGCCCATACAGTTACAATATCAATCAATTCTTTTTTTGATTTTCTGTGCACAAATACGCCTCTTCTTGGAACTGTTTTAACAATTCCCTCTTGCTCTAATTTAGCAACAGCTTCTCGAATAGGTGTCCTACTAACTCCTAGCTTTTCAGATAATTGCCTCTCATCTAGATGAAAATCACTTTGTTTTAAATATATATTAAGTGACAAAATATATTTTTTTAGTGAATCGTATACCTTACCTTTTAGGTTTACCGGTCCTATTTTTTGGATCATTTATGTAGTCTGTGCTTTTTTAAAAAATTTTCTGTAGAGAGGGCCAAATGCTGGCATAATTAAAAGCACAATTGCAATATACATTATGATTGCAGCAATAGGTTTTTCTGCCATATCAAAAAATATTCCCATACTACCATCAGATAAAATTAGAGACTGTCTTAAAGCTTTTTCAGCTAATGGACCAAGAACAATAGATAAAACAGCTGGTGCCACAGGGTAATCTAATTTTCTCAAAATATATCCGGCAAAACCGAATAGCAACATTAACCATACGTCGTGAAGGCTTTGTGTAGGTGCATAGCCGCCTGTTACACAAAGAACGAAAATAACCGGAGCCAAGATGGCGAATGGTATCCGTAATACCATTAAAAAAGCTGGAATTAACGCAATATTTAAAACCAGTGTAAAGAAGTTAGCAATGTAAAGACTACCAATTAAGCCCCAAACAAACTCGGGTTCTTGAGTGAATAAAAGAGGACCTGGTGTAAGTCCCCATAAAATCATGCCACCAAGTAAAATAGCAGTCGTAGGTGATCCTGGAATACCTAATGTTAACATAGGGAGCATACTTCCTGTACTAGCAGAATTATTTGCACATTCCGGAGCAACAACTCCAGCAGGAACGCCTGAACCAAATTCTTTTGAATTTTTTGATAATTGTTTTGTAATTCCATATGACATAAGTGATGCCGGTGTGGCACCTGCCGCAGGGAGAATTCCTACAAAGAAACCTAGAAAAGAACCAATGTTCATTGCCATTATAGTTTTTTTAAGAGCGCCAAATGCTCTTCCAACTTCCTTCATGTTGACTGATAATTTTGACATTTGAACTTTACCTTTTGTTTCTTCAAGGGTCCAAAGCATTTCGCCAATTCCGTAAATTCCGATAGCAAGTACAAGGAAATTAATTCCATGAAGAAATCCAGGGATATTAAAGAAAATTAATCTTGGCTTTCCTGTAATTAAATCTAAACCTATAGTTGATAAAGCTAATCCAATTAATATAGAAAAAATAGTTTTTGGAACGTCATCTCCACCTAAGCCTACAAATGTTGCAAATGCCATTACCATTAATGCAAAGGTTTCAGGTGCATTAAATCTTAGTGCTACCTCAGCCAGAGGTGGTGCAAATAGAGTAAATAAAATAACAGATACAGTACCACCAACGAAAGAACCGACTGCTGCTGCAGTTAAAGCTGTCATAGCTTCTCCCTTAACAGCTAAAGGTCTTCCATCAAAAACTGTAGCTACTGCAGTAGAAGCTCCAGGTATGCCTAACATAACGGAACTTATGGCACCTCCATACATAGCGCCATAATAGACAGCTGCTAAAAATATTATTGCTGCAGTGGGTGGTATAATAAATGTAATTGGAATAAGTATTGCAACACCATTAACTGAACCAAGACCAGGCATTGCACCCACAAATAAACCAATTAGACAGCCAAATATTAAAAGACCAAGGTTTAAGGGTTGAAAGGATACAAAAATTCCCTCTAAAAGAAGTATAAATACATCCATCTTTTATGCCTTTACTTTACCAATCTCATTATGAATACATAAAATCGTATACTGGATAAAATAAGGGCTCTGAAATACCTTGAGGTAAAGGTATTTTTAAAAGCCATTCAAAAAATAAAAAGGTTAAAACTGGTGTGATTAAAGAGAATACAGATATAAATAGGATACTTTTAGAACTAAAATATCTAAGATAAAAAGCTAAAAAAAAGATAAGTGAAAAGTAAATTCCTAAATAGCCTATTGCTAAAACTAAAATAACTAATGAAATAATTGTTACTGCAATATATTTGAATGCTTCAGCATCAATAAAAGGTGAGTCATCTTTAGATTGTGGTGACCTTTTTAGAACAAATTTTATTATGGTAAGGACAGTACAAATAAACATGCCAAGAGAAAGGTAGAAAGGAAGAAATCCCGCACCCATGTTTTCTTCTGCGTTCCATGTAATTCTATTCTCAGCACTTTTAATCATCAGAGCGATTGAGCATAACGCTAAAATAACCGCCACTACAATTTCTGCTCTTTTGACAGTTATTTTGTTTGTTATGCTCATATCACTCTTAATTTAAATATTAGTTAAAGTTTTTAATGATCTCACCGTGCTTAGCATATTCAATTGCTAAGAAATCTTTAAGACCAAAACCCTCTAACCAGCTCATTAACTTTCCATCGTCGATATTGAAAGTTTGGAACTCGTCATCATGATAAACAGTGTGAAGAAGTCCTGTGTAGTACTTCTCTACCTCTGCATCAATACCAGCTGGAGCCATAAATGCTCTCATCATGTAGTATTCAAGATCAGGATAACCTAATTCATATGAAGATGGTACTTCAGGGAATGCAGGATTTCTCTCAGGAGTCATCATAACTAATGCTTTTGAATCACCTGATTGATAGAAACCCATTTGCTCTGAAGGGTTGTTTAATGTGAAGTCAGACTCGCCACCAACAAGTCCCTTTGCAACAGCACCACCGCCGCTGTATGGAACATACTTAGCGTCAAATCCAAATTGACCTCTCATCATACCAAGAAGTAATTCGTCCTCAGACATACTTCCTGTACCACCCATCACTAGACCATTTCCTCTTGCGAGGTCGATGAAATCATCAAAAGTTTCAACACCAGCAGTGTTCTTACCCTCTGTTGCAATCCAAACTAAGAATGTATCAGTGATAAGTCTTGCTAAAGGTGTGAAATCATTGAAAAAGTCGATACCTAATTCTGGTTGGTTAACTGGTGTTGTAAGAACGTTGTTAAGAGTGATGATTAGTGTGTGCTCATCACCAGCTTTTTTCTTAACATAAGTCATAGCCTCACCACCTGATCCACCAGCTTTGTTAATTGGAATCACAGGCTTAGACGCATAGTCATTCTTTTCAATAACACCTTGAACTAATCTAGCAATTTCGTCAGCTCCACCACCTTGACCAGCTGGGATAATAAGTTCTACTGGCTTCTTTGGACTAAAAGGCTTCGCAGAAGACACTGAACTAACAGCGACAAGTGAAAGTGAAACAATAACTAATGCTAATTTTTTGATTATTGACATATTGTTTCCTCCTATAGGTTAAGCAGTACAATAAACTATTTAATAGAATATTAAAAATATATTCTTAATTTAGGATTTAGTTTAAAATTAGAAAAAAACCTTGTTTTAGTATTGATTTTCTTGACATTTACAACAGTGATTGTGTTATTTAATTGTATAATGTATACAAAATACCACAGGCAGTTAAATTGAAGTTTATAAATTATAAAGATGGAAGTTTGTATCTAGACGAAAAAGAGATCGCTGACCCTCTTGATGAACAAATCCAAATTGAAATTCATTTCGCTGGAATAAACAGAGCAGATATTCTCCAAAAAAACGGACATTACCCACCTCCCTCAGGTGAGAGTGAAATTATTGGATTAGAGTGTTCCGGAATAGTTACCAAATTAGGAAAGTCTGTAAAAAACTTTAGTTCAGGAGACCAAGTTTGTGCAATTCTTGGAGGCGGTGGATATGCTGAGTACGTAAACGTTAATGAAAAACAAGTAATGCCATTACCAAAAAATTTAAATTTACATCAGGCTGGCTGCTTACCAGAAACCACACTCACTGTTTTTGAGAATATTTTCAATGTATCTAAATTTCAAAGAGGTGAGGCGATTTTGATACATGGTGGAAGCAGTGGTATCGGCACAACTGCTATTTCAATTCTTAAAAATTATACAAAAAATATTTTTGTAACCGCTGGTACGAGTGGGAAATGTAAGAGTTGTATCGAATTAGGAGCCACTGATGCTATTAACTACAAAGATACAGATTTTGAAGAATATTTTAATGAGAAAAAATTAAAGGTTGATGTAATATTAGATATGGTTGGAGGAGATTACTTAAAAAAAAATTTAAAAATATTAAATTTTAAAGGAAGACTTACTTATATTGCTGCCCTCGGTGGGATTAAAGCAGAAACTAATCTTTTACACATAATGAATAAACAATTAAAAATATCTGGATCAACATTAAGATCAAGATCTCCATCTGAAAAAGGAAATATTGTTGATCAGGTTGTCAAAGAAATATGGCCTTTGATAGAGAATGATAAATATAAACCAACGATTTTTGAAACTTTTAATATGAGTGATGTAAATAAAGCACATGAGGTTATGGAAAAATCTGACCACATAGGAAAAATAGTTTTGAGCATAAAAGGAGAAAAAAAATGAATCTGCACGAATACCAAGCAAAAATATTATTAAAAAATAATAACGTTAGAGTTTTAAATGGCTACCCAGTATTAGATGATAGCGATATAGAAACTGCTGTAGACTCTATCCAAACGCCCGTTATGGTTGTGAAGTCTCAAATTCATGCAGGTGGAAGAGGCGCGGGAAAATTTACAGATAGTGGTGATGACAAGGGTGGTGTTAGAGTTTGCTTCTCAAAAGATGAAGCCAAAGACAATGCAAAAAAAATGTTTGGTAAAACTTTAGTTACAAAACAAACTGGTCCAAGTGGAAAACAGGTAAATAGACTTTATATTGAGGAAGGATGTGATATCAAAAAAGAGTACTATCTAAGTATGCTCGTGGATAGAGCCTCATCTTCAATTTCAATTATAGCCTCTACTGAGGGTGGTATGGAAATTGAGGAGGTAGCAGAAAAGCAACCTGAAAAAATTATTACTGTTAATGTCCCTGGGGACAGTATTATTGACCAAAATAGTTTAAATAAATTAACTGAAGGTCTAAAGATAGATCAAAACCTATCAAATGATTTTTGTGATCAAATTCAAAAAATTTACAATAGCTTTTTGTCTTCAGATGCCTCTTTGGTAGAAGTTAATCCTTTTGTATTAACTGGTGAGGGTAATTTTTTGGCTTTAGATGCGAAGGTATCGATAGATGATAATGCGCTTTATAAACATAAAGATGTAGCTTCAATGAGAGATGAAACTGAAGAGGACCCTGCAGAAATTGAGGCTTCAAAACATGAACTTAACTATGTCAAATTAGATGGTCAAATTGGATGCATGGTAAATGGAGCTGGTCTTGCAATGGGTACAATGGATATAATAAAATTACATGGTGGCAGTCCTGCAAATTTTCTAGACGTAGGAGGGGGAGCTACAAAAGAGAGAGTGGCAAAAGCTTTCTCTATAATTCTGCAAGATCCAAATGTAAAAGCTATTTTGGTAAATATTTTTGGTGGCATTATGAAATGTGACATTATCGCTGAGGGAGTGGTAGCTGCAGCTAAAGAGCTATCTATTCAAGTTCCATTGGTAGTAAGATTAGAAGGAACCAATGTTGACCTTGGAAAAGAAATTTTAAACAAATCTGGGCTGTCAATTATTTCGGCAGATAATTTAGAAGATGCAGCTCAAAAGGCAGTTAAGGCTTTAAACTAAAGGAGAAATTATGTCAGTATTAATTAATAAAAACACAAAAGTTATTTGTCAGGGTTTTACTGGTTCTCAAGGCACATTTCACTCTGAACAAGCTATAAAATATGGAACTCAAATGGTTGGTGGGGTGACACCAAAGAAAGGTGGCCAAGAGCATTTAGGACTTCCTGTGTTTAATAGTGTTAAAGAGGCAAAAGACAACACAGATGCAAATGCAACTGTAATATACGTTCCACCACCTTTTGCAGCTAGTGCTATAATTGAAGCGATTGATGCAGACATGGAACTAATTGTTTGTATAACTGAAGGAGTTCCAGTTCTTGATATGATGCAAGTAAAAAGAAAATTAGAAAAATCAAAATCGCGTTTAATTGGACCCAACTGCCCTGGAATAATTACACCTGATGAATGCAAAATAGGCATTATGCCAGGTCATATTCACCAAAAAGGAAAAATAGGAGTTGTTAGTAGATCTGGCACACTAACATATGAAGCAGTAGCACAAACTTCTGCTGTAGGTCTGGGTCAATCGACTTGTATTGGTATTGGGGGTGATCCTATTAATGGAACAAACTTTATAGATTGCCTTGATCTTTTTTTAAAAGACCCCGAAACTGAAGGTATCATAATGATTGGAGAGATTGGTGGAACTGCTGAAGAGGAAGCTGCAGAATTTATTAAAAAATCTGAAATAAAAAAACCAGTTGCTTCTTTTATAGCTGGTGCCAGTGCTCCTGCAGGAAAAAGAATGGGTCATGCAGGTGCTATTATTTCTGGTGGAAAAGGCACAGCAGAGTCAAAGTTTAGTGCTTTAGAAGAAGCTGGAGTTCACATATCCAAATCACCAGCAAAGCTAGGTGAGACAATCAAAGAAGCTTTAAACTAATATAATTTAGCTTCTTTAGCTCTCAGTTTGGTTAAAGCAAGAACTGTATCAATTGTAGGTGTAGGAACATTTGTAATTTTTCCAAGCTCTTGAACAGAGGTGATTAAAGCATCAATCTCCATAGGTCTATCGCGTTCTAAATCTTGGAGCATAGATGTTTTATGTTCGCCAACTGCTTTAGCTGCATCAATTCTTCTCTCAACATCGAAAGGCTTATCTATTCCTAAATTTTGAGAAATTGCATGAGCTTCATTCATCATATTTTTTATGACGGCTCTGACTTCGTCGTTACTACAAATTTTGACTAGTGTAGATGTTGTAAGTGCACTAATAGGATTAAGAGAAAGATTACCAAAAAGTTTTAACCAGATATCACCTTTTATATTAGGTCTAATAGGTGCTTGAAAGCCTGCTTTCTCTAAAGTTTCAGAAAGATTTTTAATTCTATCTGTTTCCTCTCCATTTATTTCTCCTAGTTGAAACTTATCTCCCTCTAAGTGCTGAATAACGCCTGGTTTGATAACTTCTGATGCGGGATTAACTATACAGCCGATGATTTTTTCAGGGCCAATTCGATCCCATTGACTTCCATCTGGATCAACTGAAGTAACTTTTTTATCTTTGAAATCAGGATTAGTGTGATTGTAGAAATACCACCATGGGATACCATTCACACCCCAAACAAATGAAGTATCATCTTTCATAAGAACTTCAAATGCATCAAGACAACCCGGAACTGAATGAGCTTTTAGAGTCACAAAAATATAATCTTGCTTTCCAGCTTTTTCCGCTGTGTCTACACACTTTGGATATACAACTAGTTCTTTGCCATCTTTTCTTAATCTCAGTCCATCTTGTTTGATAGCCTGATAATGAGGTCCTCTAGCAATCAAAGTTACATCTGCACCTATCTCAGTAAGTTTTGCTCCCAGATAACCACCAATAGCTCCTGCACCGTAAATACAAATTTTCATTTAAGCTTTTAAATGTTTGATGGCAGCAGCAACTCCACTTCCAAGTTCAAATTTTATTCCCACATCGTACATGGCTAATTCTGCAGTAGAGATTGCACCTAAAATCATAGTGCTATTTAAATCTCCAAGATGGCCTATTCTAAACAATTTTCCAGCTACTTTATTAAGCCCTCCTCCAAATGAGGTGTTATACTTGTTGTATGCTGTTTTAACTACATCAGTAGAGTCAATTCCCTCTGGCACCATTATTGCTGTAACAGTATTTGAATAAAGCAAGGGATCCTTTGCACAAAGTTTAAGACCCCATGCACTAGATGCTTTTTGAACAGCTTGTGCAAAAAATTTATGACGTGAATAAATATTATCAATTCCCTCTTCCATCATCATATTAAGCGCCTCTCTAAGTCCTCTTAGAAGTGGCATTGGATTAGTATAAGGCCAATAGCCTGTATCATTTATTTTAAGCATATCATGATAATCATAGTAAGCTCTGGGTAAGTTAGATGTTTTTGCAATTTCTAAAGCCTTTTGGCTTACACAAGATATAGCTAAACCAGCAGGTAACATAAATCCTTTTTGAGAGCCTGAAACTGCAACATCAACCCCCCATGCATCCATTTCAAATTTGATTGAACCTATTGAGCTTACGCCATCAACAAATAGTAAGGCAGGATGATTAAGATTATTTAAAAGGTCTCTTGTTGCTTTAACATCATTTGTAACCCCTGTGGAGGTTTCATTGTGAGTTACAAGAACTGCTTTAATATTATGATCTTTATCCTCTGATAATATTTTTTCAAATTCGTCATGAGGCGTCCCGGAACCCCACTCTAAATCAACTTCCTCAACTTCAATGTGTAGTTTTTTACACATTTCTATCCAAAGGTGTGAAAAATGTCCAAATCTAGCTGATAAAACTTTATCTCCCTTACTTAATAAATTTGTAAGTGCTGCTTCCCATCCACTTGAACCTGTACCAGGGAATATAATTGGTTGTGCAGATGTTGTCTCAAAAACTTTTTTTAAATCGTTTATTAGTGGGTGCCAAAATTTATCCATACCGGGTGCACGATGGTCTTCGTTTGAAATATCCATCGCCTGTCTTACCCTATCTGGCATGTTTGTAGGTCCTGGTACGAAAAGTGAAATTTTACCTGGCATAATTTACTCTATATCCTTTCTATACAAATAATGACCTTATGGATTGCTTTAATACAATACTTATTAAAATTTCACAAAGTGAAATAAAAAAGTCAATATTTTGGCATCTCCTACGGGAATCGAACCCGTGTCTTCACCGTGAAAGGGTGATGTCCTAACCGCTAGACGAAGGAGACATCGGTGTTTAAAACAAACAAAATAGCTAGATTTACTGAAAAATCAATCAATGAATATCTTCAAGATGAATTATAGTTTTTTCACTATAAGTATCTTTTTTTACCTTAAAATAGCAATTAAACTCAGATTTGTTTGATAAATAATTTTTTAATTCTTTCGAGGAAATATCGAAGAACATGCCCTCACATGAAAAGCCAAGATTATCAGATACTTTTAATTTGGCATGCTTATCTTTAAAAATTTGTAATATTTCAATTTTAGCATTTTCAATTTTAAATATTGGCTCAGCATTTTGTTGGCCAAAAGGACTTAAACACTCAAGGTCACTTAAAAGATTATTATTGATAACATTAACATCAATTAAAGAGTCATAAGACTTTTCATTTAAAATTTCAAGGTTATTCGTCTCTTCAATTAAAAATTTTTTAAAGTCATTAACATTTTCTTTTTTTAAAGTAAAACCACAGGCTTTATGGTGACCGCCACCTTTAATCAAAATACCTTTTTCTGAAGCTTGCATCATCAATAATCCAATATTTTTTTCACCCTGCGATCTACCTGATCCAACAACCAAATCGTTTGATTGAGTCATTACAAAAGATGGACGATTATTAATACGCATTAATCTTCCAGCTATAATTCCTACAACGCCAATATGCCATTTTTCATCATAGAAAAAATTTATATTTAAATTGTTGTTGATGTTGATATCTATTTCTTTAACAATTTTCGATTGAATTTTTTGTCTGTTTTGATTGTGTAGCTCAATAATTTGTGCAAACTGAACAGCTTGGTGCATATTTTCTGAAGATAAAAGATTATAAGCAAGTAAAGACTCTCCCATTCTTCCTCCAGCATTAATTCTAGGGCCTATAATATATCCGAGATGATATTCTGATATTTTTTGTTTTATCTTCGAAAAATTAATAAGAGTTTGTATACCTTTATTGCTATTATCAGAATTAATTAGTCTCAGTCCTTGTTTTACAAGTGTTCGATTTATATTGTTTAAAGGAACTAAATCACAAATAGTAGCAAGAGAAACAAGATCTAAATATTGTAATACATCTTTTTTTTCAAATATTTCCTCATTATTTAAAAAAACGATAACTAAAAATGATAGAGCTGTTGCACATAAATCATCAAGATTAGATTTATCCTCCGGTGTTTTAGGATTTATAACAATCGATTTATTAAAATAATGATCACATTCATGATGATCAATTACAAGAAGTTCTGCACCTTGGCTGTTAATATACTTCTGTTCATCAAAATTATTGCTACCACAATCTAAAACCAAAATATTCGAGCTAAATTCTAGTAATTTGTTACAGGCGGGTGTGCTTAATCCATACCCTTCATTTAATCTATTTGGAATATAAACAAAAACCTCAATGTCAAATTGAGTGAGATATTTTTTGAAAATTGATGCAGCACAGGCTCCATCTACATCATAATCTGAGAATATAGAAATTTTTTTATCATTTTTTATTTTTTTAAAAAATGAAGTTATTTTTTTTAAATTATTTAATTTTAAAATTTCATTAAATGATATGTTATCTTTTAATTTCGAATTTAAAAAATTTGGTATTTTACTAACTTTACGATTTATTAATAATTTTGAAAGATTAATAGATATATTATTCTTTTGAGCGACTTCAAAAATTAATTCATCATTTAAATCTGAATTTAATGGTCTCCAAATAGTACCGTTAAAACTCTTATTAGTAGTCAAGTTGTTTGATGTCAAAGTTGTGTTTTCCATCAATCTCTCTAATAGTTCCTGTTTTTGAGCGCATCACAATAGAGTGTGTTGTAGCAAAATTCTTGTTTATGTTAATTCCACGAAGCATTGTACCATCAGTTACACCTGTAGCTGAAAACATAATATCTCCTGCAGCTAGATCGTTTAGCTTATAAATTTTATCTAAATTTGTTATGCCAGTTTTTTTTGCTCTATCAGTTTCTTGGTCATTATAAAAAATAAGCTGTCCCTCTAAATATCCTCCAACACATTGTAAAGCGGCGGCAGCTAGCACACCCTCTGGAGCGCCACCGATACCGTAATACATATCAATGTTACTACTATCTATGACAGAGGAAATGACAGCACTGACATCTCCATCTCCAATAATTTTTATTCTAGCACCTGCAGATCTTATTATTTCAATATCTTCTTGGTGTCTTTGTCGATCTAAAACACATATTACTAAATCTTCAGTATTAATTTTTTTATATTCAGCAAGTGCTTTAATATTTGATCTAAGATCTTGGCTGAGAGATACAACATTTTCATTTTCAACCTTAGCTGAAATTTTTCTCATATAGACATCTGGTGCATTTAAAAAACCACCCTCTTGAGCCAACGCAATAACAGCCATAGCGTTCTCTCCACCTTTTGCAGTTATTGTAGTGCCCTCTAAAGGATCAAGAGCTATATCCACATTAGGGCCACCCTGACCAACTCTCTCACCTATGTAGAGCATGGGTGCTTCATCTCTCTCACCCTCACCTATAACTACTGTCCCAGATATTGTAAGAGAATTTAGACATTTTCTCATTGCGTCAACTGCAGCCTGATCAGCTGCCTTTTCATCTCCTCTTCCAATATGTTTAGAAGCAGCTAATGCCGCAAATTCAGAAACTCGAACTAACTCAATAGCAAGATTTCTATCCAATATTTTCCTCTATCCTGATAACTGATATCTCGTTTTTAATAAAACTTGTCTTCTTTAAATTATTTACAACTTGAGTGATATTTTTAATTCCAACAGCATCAGATATAATAATTATAGGAACAACTTTTTCATTATTAGTATTCAATTGAATTATAGATTTTATGGAAATTGATTTTTGAGAAAATAATTGGGCGATCGATTTAAGAACACCAACTTTATTGAGCACAGACATTCTTAAGTAATATGGTCTAATTCTTTGAGATTGATTGACAAACTTTGCATTCAACATTTGTGAGTATTTTTTTATAAAAATACCTTTAATAGAAGAATAATTAATAAATCTCTTTATATCTGAGATAATAGAAGTAGCTGTTGGGTAACCTCCTGCTCCTTTGCCAACTAAGCTAGTTTTTAAAAAATTCTCACCTTCTAAAGTAATAACGTTTTCTTCAAAATTAGTTTTTGCAATCAAACTTGACTCTGGCACAAAACAAGGTGCTACAGATGAAAAAAACTTATCTTTATATCTCTCTGTTAAAGAGACAAGTTTTAATTTATAACCAAGGTTAAGACCTTGTTCTAAATCTATTAGCTTAATATTTTCAATTCCATCGTAGTGCATATCAGAAAATTTAAACTTTTTTCCAAAAGATATATTTGAGAGTAAAACAAGTTTGTGCATAGCATCTTTTCCAGATAAATCAGCACTAGAGTCTTGTTCAGCAAATCCATTTTTAATAGCTTGATCTAATGTTTCTTTGAAACTGATCTTGTTTTTATACATTTTTGAAATGATATAGTTAGTTGTACCATTAAAAATTCCATAAATTGAATTAACCTTTGAGGGGTGAATACTATTCTCTAAAGTTCTTATTACTGGCACAGCGCCCAATACAGCAGCCTCAAAACCTAAAAATAAATTCGACTTATCAAAGCCCTCAAAAAACAAATTAGACTTTTCTGCTAATTGAGCCTTATTAGCAGTAATAAGAGATATTTTATTTTTTAAACAAAATTTATATAGATCATTTATGTACTTCCCTGTACCTCCAATAGTTTCAATTATTAAGTCAGGTTTAAATTCGATTAAGCTCTTATAATCGCCTACCCATTTGTATTTACTAATATTGATTATTCTTTTCTTTTTCTTATTTTTTGCGCCAATAGCTACTATTTCACATTTAGTATCATCTAAAATATATGAATTTTTTTCTAATAGCTTTACAACATGAGAGCCTACGACCCCTAAACCTAAAACTGCTATTTTAATCTTGTTCATTTTGAGATTTTAAAATTTGTTCTTTTCTAATACTACTCTTTTCGTTGAATTCCTCTAATTCTTTTTTCTTTTCCATCAAATTTTTATCAAAATTTTGGAATGATCTTTCGCAAGAAATTGTAATTATTGATAGTGAAATGACAGAAAAAATAAATAAAAAATTATCTTTTAGAGAACTGAAAACTTCGTCTAGCTTTTTGCCTACCATACTTTTTTCGTTCTACTGTTCTAGAGTCTCTTGTTAAAAACCCATTTTTCTTTAAAACATCTTTGGTGTTTGGATCTATTTTTGTTAAAGCTCTGCTAAGTCCATGTTTGATAGCTCCAGCTTGACCAGATAAACCTCCACCTAATACTGTAATTTTAAGATCCACAGAGTCTGATTTTTTTGCAACCTCTAATGGTTGGTTAATTATCATTCTTAGTGCTTTGTCAGGAAAATAATCATCAATATTTTTTTTATTAATTGTTATATTTCCTGTTCCATTAGAAACCCAAACTCTTGCAATAGACTCTTTACGTCTTCCGGTACTATAGACTTGATCAGGCATTTACTATATTCTTCCTATTAATAGACTTAAAATTTAGGTTTTTTGGATTTTGAGACTCATGTGGATGATTAGCATCTCTATAAAGTTTTATATTATTTTTCATAAGGTCTCTAAATAAAGGAGAGTTTGGAAGCATTCCTTTTATTGCTTTTTTAATAATATCATCAGATTTATTATTTTCTTTTAATTTGTCAGGTGTAGTTTCTTTAATCCCACCAGGGTGACCAGTGTGTTTGTAATATTTTTTGTCAGTGTTTTTATTACCTGAAAATTTTACTTTATCTGTGTTAATAATAATCACACCATCTCCGACTGGTAAGTTAGGGGAATATTGTGGTTTGTTTTTACCTTTAAGAATTAAACTTACCCTTGAAGCAAGCCTTCCAACAGAGATATCGGTGGCATCTAGCAAATGCCATGCTTTTTGAAATTCAGATTTTTTTAAAGTAGTAGTTTTCACGATAGAGGGAATATAAGTAAAATCGTTAAAAAAGCAAGGATTATAGATAAAATTTTCCTCATAAATTGATAATAAACATAATTTTTAACATTATTCTCATTTTTTTGGTCGGGGGTACTGGACTTGAACCAGCGACCTCGCGCCCCCCAGACGCGCACTCTACCAGACTGAGCTAACCCCCGATTACCTTGACTTTTTTAATAGTCCCAATAAATCCTTTAAGTCTGAGAGGATTTTATCATCTAACGATTTCATTTTAAGCTTTGATTTTGATAAATAATCGTTGACCCCATCAAGTGTCAATTTTTGAACATCAAGTAAGTATTTTATTTTTTTTAGGAGAAGCAAATTTTCATAATCATATAATCTATGTCCAGATTGAGTTCTGATAACTTTAAGTTTTTTTATTCTACTCTCCCAAAATCTAATTGTATGTTTCTGTTCTCCCACTAAATGAGATACATCGTCAATATTGTAAAAATTTTTGTTCATAAGACTAATTTATTTGATTTTTTAAAACTTATAACTTTTCTTGATTTTATTAAATACTCCTCTTTAGTTTTTGGATTTCTACCTATTCTCTCATTTTTTTTTTTTATTTTAAATGAACCAATATTACTTATTGATGAATCAGAAATAATCATCTCATTGCTCCAAATTTCAAGAATTTTATCAATTTTTTTGTAAACCGTGGAATATGCTATTCCAAATTCAATAGATATTTGTTTAGCAATACTCTCTCTGGTTACTTTATCTTGAGACATTTTTCTTAATCTCATTTAATAAATCATTGTCAATACATTTTACACCAAACTCTATAGCATTCGCGAATGCATGGGAGTCAGCATTCCCGTGACTTTTAATTACAATACCATTTACACCTATAAACATACCACCATTGTAATTTCTAGGATCAATTAAATTTTTAAAGTCTTTGAAATTTTTTTTTAAGAGTAAAGATAGTATTTTTGAGAAAGAGGTTGAGGTTAGACTTTTTTTTAAAGAGTCAGTTATGAATTTAGATACACCCTCGGCCGTTTTCAACGCAATATTTCCAGAAAATCCATCTGTGACAATAACATGATTATTTGTTGAGGTAATCTCATCAGCTTCTACAAATCCTTGATAATTTATTCTTTTATCACTCTTCATTAATTCATGTGTCTCTTGAATCAAATTATTGCCTTTGAGCTCTTCTGATCCAATATTTAAAAGTGCCACTTTGGTATTAATTTGTGGATAGAGAACTTTGTAATAAGTACTTCCCATAACAGCAAAATCTAAAAGATTTTCTGAGTTACACTCAGCATTTGCACCTAAATCTAAAAAACATACCGGATGTTTCTCTGAAGGAAAAAATGAGGCAATTGCAGGTCTTGTAATATTTTCAATGGTCCTGAGATATACAGTTGAGTAAGCCATCATTGCGCCAGTGTTTCCTGCAGAAATAGTTATTTGATTTTTATTTTCTTTTAAATTTAAAATGGCATTTGACATAGAACTATTTCGATTATCCTTTTTTAAAGCATCGCTTGGTTTCATATCTGGAGAAATAAAATTTTCAGATTGTGTCCATTTAGAGTTATTAAATAGCTTTGAAAATGAAGATTCAAATTTCTCAAAAATATGTCTATCGGAATGTAAATTGAATTTAATAGATGAATTTTTTGTTTGGGCTATTAATGCCCCTTCTAGAACTGATTGTGGGGCAAAGTCTCCTCCGTGTAAGTCAAGATTAATTATATATCTACTCATTAATGTTTATTATTGCTTTAAGGAAACTTATACCTTATTTGTTTTTATTGTGAATATTTTAAAAATACCTCTTATTTTTATGGCCTTATTAAGCTCAATAATTTTATTTTCCTGTTCTAAAGACACATATTTTTCTGGTATTTCAGAAGCTAGTTTTAATGAAATTAAAGAAAATTATCAAAATATTAATTACTCAAAAGAAGATTTGATAGCAATCATTGGACCTCCTTTAATAAAAGAAAAATCAAATAATTTGTGGATTTATAGAACAGATAAAAAAACAGGAATTGCTGCTTTTAAAAAAACGGTCTACAACAAGACCTTAAAATTTAAATTTGAAGATAATATTTTAAGGTCTGTTGAAGAAATCAACTTAAATTAAATAATATTTAAATGCACAACTATTGATAGTAAGAGTATAGAAACTATATTTGTAATTTTTATCATTGGGTTAACAGCCGGACCAGCTGTATCCTTATAAGGGTCGCCAACAGTATCTCCTGTAACAGAGGCTTTATGAGTTTCACTGCCTTTCCCTCCTAAATTACCATCTTCAATATATTTTTTTGCATTATCCCATGCACCACCACCTGCAGTCATCGAGATAGCTACAAAGAAACCAGTGATTATAACTCCTATTAAAAGAGCTCCAAGTGCTTGAAAGGCGGTATTGACACTACCTGTAAGGGAATAAACGCCGAAGAAAATAATAACTGGTGAAAGTACTGGCAATAAAGAAGGAATGATCATCTCTTTAATGGCTGCTTTTGTAAGTATATCAACACACTTGCCATAGTCAGGTTTTTCTTTTCCAGACATTATGCCTTTTTTTTCTTTAAACTGTTGTCTGACCTCTAAAACAACTGAACCTGCTGCTCTTCCTACTGCAGTCATGCTTAAAGCGCTAAATAAAAAAGGTAATAATCCCCCTAAAAGTAAACCAATTATCACATAAGGTTCTGATAAATCAAAAGATACATTGAAAGCATTGTTACCTGTCTCTTGATTAAAGAATTTTAGGTCTTCAGTGTAAGCAGCAAATAAAACTAATGCACCCAATCCAGCCGATCCAATAGCGTAGCCTTTGGTAACAGCTTTTGTAGTATTTCCTACTGCATCTAAAGCATCTGTTCTTTCTCTTACTCTCTTATTCAGACCTGACATCTCTGCAATACCGCCTGCATTATCTGTAACGGGTCCGTATGCGTCTAAAGCAACTACCATTCCGGCAAGGGCCAACATAGAAGTCACTGCGATTGCGATACCAAAGAGTCCAGCAGTTGAAAAAGTTAGACCTATTCCAGCACAGATAATTAGAACAGGTATAGCTGTGGATTCCATCCCCATGGCAAGTCCTTGAATGATATTAGTAGCGTGACCAGTTTGGGATGCTTCAGCAACACTTTTTACTGGTCTATACTCGGTGCTTGTGTAATATTCTGTGATAAAAACAAGTGCCAAAGTAATTACTAATCCGTAAACAGCACAAAGGAATAAATCCATTCCGTTGTACCATTTGTTTCCTAATTGGAAAAATTGATCAAAGCCAATTGAATATTGAGTTATGAGTGCAAATAAAATTACTGAAATAAATAAAGTCATGAAAAACCCTTTGTACAATGCTCCCATAATTGAAGATTTAGGTGTAGAGATTGATACAAACTTTGAACCAATAATAGATGCTAATATACTAGAGCCCGCGATTAATAATGGATAAATGGTTAGTTCGCTAACAGTTCCTTGAAAGATAATAGCTAAAACCATTGTTGCTACAATTGAAACAACATAAGTTTCAAATAAGTCTGCAGCCATACCTGCACAATCCCCAACATTATCTCCTACGTTATCTGCTATCACAGCTGGATTTCTTGGGTCATCCTCAGGAATATTTTTTTCTACTTTCCCAACTAAATCAGCTCCAACGTCTGCACCTTTTGTAAAAATTCCTCCACCAAGTCTTGCAAATATGGAAATTAATGAAGATCCAAAACCAAGAGCGACTAAAGGTTCTATAAGCTCTCTTCCTGTTCTTTCAAATCCAAAATATAGAATCATAAAATACCCTGCAATACCTGCTAAAGCCAGACCAACAACCAACAATCCTGTGACTGCTCCAGCGTTGAAAGCAACATAAAGACCTTTTTTTAAAGAGGAACTTGCAGCTTGAGCTGTTATTACATTTGCTCTTACTGAGACGTTCATACCGATATATCCAGCAAGGCCTGATAAAACTGCGCCAATCAGAAAACCTACAGGAACATCATAGATATGTTTGAATGGTATTAAAAAGAATGCAAAGAATATTACAATACCAACAATTGCTATGGTTGTGTATTGACGGTTAAGGTAAGCTTTAGCTCCCTCTTGAATAGCATTAGAAATTGTTACCATTCTTTTAGTGCCTTTAGGTAAACTTAGAATTTTATTAGTTGTAAATATTCCGAAAGCAATAGCTGCTATTGCAGCAAATATTACTATTTGCAAGAACTGTATTTGAGACATGGTAAGTTGTTAATCTATTTTAATTTTATTTTCAAGGTGCTTTTTTAGAGGCATCATCTAACAAATAATTGAAGTATTTTACCTCTTCTTGGGTGAGAAAATCCTTAGAAAGCTTGATATATTCGCTCATTAATATCTTTTTTTTCTTTTTATTTAAAAGATACTCAGAGCAAAAGGCGTAAAGAAGGAAAACTGTTATTTTGTTAGTTTTTTCAATAATTTTAGAATCTATTAATCCTTTAATTTTTTCTAAATTAGAATTAAAGCTCTCATTTAATGACAGTAATTTTTTTTTGTTAAAAGGCCTTTTTTTTATGTTTTGTTTTATAAATTCATCTAACTCAAAGTCAGTTGAATAATTTCTTTGAAATATAAACTGAAAGAAAAATAATCTCGTGTTTTTATTTAAATTAAGCATTCAATCATTTTAACCATAGCATTAGCAGCCTCTGTCCCTTTATTTTTTGATTTAGACCTTTTTATTGCTTGGGATTTGCTATAGGCATTTATTATACCATTAGATATGAGTGTATTTTTATTTTGACTTACGATATCTAAAAGTGCTTTTCCGACAGAGTCAGATATAACTTCAAAATGATATGTTTCACCCTTTATAACACAACCTAGAGCAATAAATAAATTGTAATTGTTTGGTTTAATTTTCCATTTTATCATTTGAGGAATCTCATAAACACCAGGAACAGTTAAAATTTCATATTTAAGTTTACGCTGTTCTAAAGTCTCAATACAGGATTGTATTAATGGATTAGTTATTTCTTTGTAATAATTAGCAACTACTATTTTAATTTTTAATTTTTTCATAGACTCTCTATTTTGTTTACTCTTAATCCATAAATACCAAGGTTTAAATCCTCACCTAGTGAATTAGATAATACAGAAATATTATTTATAGAGAAATTTTTTAGAATTTGGGCTCCAAGGCCATAATATTTTACCTTTTCATCATTTGATAACTTTCCTAGATCACCTAATATAGGATTATTAATTAGAACTATAATTCCAGATCCATGAGATTTTATTTTTTCAATTGAGGCATGTAAGTCTTTTGTTTTAGGATTATTAAAATTCATAATTATGTCATCGAAACCTTGAACTGGATGGACTCTTGTCATTACGCTATCTTGCTTGGATAAATCTCCTAAGTGTAATGTTGCGTGATGTAATCCATCAATAGTGTTCTCAAAAACATTAAATTCAAAAATATCTGAATAAATATTTTTAATCTGGTGTTGCTTTTCAGGAATTTTTTTTATGAGTAAATCGTTTTTAATTCTATATGCGATAAGATCTTGAATTGTCCCTATATTAATAGAATGTTTTTTTGCGTAGGGTATCAGGTCTGGAACCCTAGCCATGGTACCGTCATCATTCATAATTTCACAAATTACTGCAGAGTCATTTAATCCAGCTAATCTTGAAATATCCACTGCCGCCTCAGTATGCCCTGCTCTTGTTAAAACCCCACCATCCCAGGCAATTAAAGGAAATACATGACCGGGGCTAACAATATCACCCGATTTAAAATTTGGATTTATAGCAGCTTTTACTGTTTCTGCCCTATCAAATGCAGAAATACCTGTGGTTATATTAGTGCTCGACTCTATTGAGACAGTAAATGCCGTGGTCTTTTTTTTCCAGTTATCAGGATTCATCAATGGAAGCTTTAATTCTTTTGCTCTCGTCTCAGAGATAGATAAACAAATTAAACCTCTTCCATAAGTAGCCATAAAATTTATGTGTTCTGGCTTACAAAGAGATGCAGGTATTATTAAATCACCCTCATTCTCTCTATCCTCGCTATCAACTAGAATATACATTTTACCATTACGAGCATCACTAATTATATTTTCAATATTTGTAAAATCTGACATTAGTTTAATAACCTATGATTTTGAGGAGTGAGCGTATCTTGCTAGCATATCGACTTCAAGGTTTAAAATTTCATTTTTCTTATATGTATGAATATCAGTATATTTGTATGTATGAGGTATGATCATACAATGACATTTATTTGACTTAACTTCATTTATTGTAAGTGAAATACCATTTAGAGAAATAGAACCTTTTTGGACAATAAATTTTTTAAGATTTTTTGGGAACTTAAAAGATAAAAACCAACTACTTCCAACTTTATATAATTCTTCAACAGAACAAGTGGTATCAATGTGACCAAAAACAAAATGACCAGAGATCTCATCACCAACTTTTAAAGATTTTTCTAAGTTTATTTTTTTTCCAACTTTCCAATATTTAGCATTTGTTTTATTCATAGTTTCATATGAAATATCAGCTTTAAAGGTATTTTTATTTTTTGATGTAACTGTTAAACAAATACCAGAACAACATATTGAAGAACCTAACTTATATCCATTTAAAGAGGAATGAATTTCAACTACCAAAGATTTTTCTTCTCTGGATAGTTTTTTAATTTTACCTTGAGATTGAATTATTCCACTAAACATTAATTTACAAATTTATAAATTGTATCCTGTCCATATTGATAAGAGGATTTTAATTTAAGATTATTTTTAAATGATTTCATTGATAAAAAATATTTTTTACTAGAATTTTTTATAATCATATTTGATTGGCAGACTATAATCTCATCAAACAAATTACAATTAAGAAAATATTTAAAAGTGCTAATTCCGCCTTCGATTAGAATAGATTGAACTTGTATATTTTTAAATAAAGAAAAATCCTCATTTAATAATTTTTTGTAATCAACATTAAGTGACAAGTGTTTTTTAATTTTATTTTTTTTATTTGAGAAAATGATTTTTTGTATGTTTTTTTCAACCCCCTGTAATCTACAAGTTAATTTTGGTTTATCATCCAAAAATGTATTCATGCCTACTGCTATAGCATCGTGTGATAATCTCATCCTATGCATAAAATATTGAGTTTGTTCAGAGGTAATATTCTTAATTGTTGGGCTTTTACTAAAACCGTTTTTGGAGATAGCAATTTTGAGAGTAATAAAAGGCCTATTTAATGTTTGGTGAGTGTAAAAAAATTTATTAATTTTTGGAAATTTATCTAAAGATTTTGATGAATGAATTACTTTGATATTTTGCTGCTTTAAAAATTTGATCCCCTTTCCTTTTATATTTGGGTTTGGATCTAATGAACTTATAAAAACTTTTTTTATTCCAGCATTGGCAATTGCTTTTGCGCAACAGCTATTATTTTTAAAACAAGGTTCTAAACTTATATACATAACGGTTTTATTATTTATTTTATTTTGAGATAATTTATTTAAGGCGTTAATTTCTGCATGAGGTCTTCCATTTTTTGATGTTAAACCATAACTTAGAACAATTCCTTTTGGAGATTTAGAGTAGTCAACAATCAGACATGCTACTGAAGGGTTTTTTCCAGTTAATCCAATATTTTTAATTGATAAATTATTTACACTTTGTAAATAATTTTGATGAATTGCACTTAACAAATCTTATTTTTTATCTATTTTTTCTAAGAATTGCTCAAAATCTTTAGTTTCTCTAAAATCTCTATAAACGGAAGCAAATCTGACATAGCCAACTTTATCTAATGAATATAAACCTTGCATAACCATTTCGCCAATTGTGTTAGTGCTGACTTCATTTTCACCCATACCTTCAAGGTCTCTGACTATCTTTGAAATTAATTTTTCTTTGGTATCAATATCTACAGGTCTTTTTCTTAATGCCAATTCAACAGATTTGGCAATTTTATCTCTATCAAATATGGATTTTTCTCCATTTTTTTTGACTACTAAGAATTCTCTAAATTGTACTCTTTCAAATGTAGTGAACCTCTCTTTTCTCTCACATCCACAAAGACGTCTTCTTCTAATAACACCACCATCTTCTGTAGGTCTAGAGTCTAAGACAGATGTTTCCTTCTCCTTACAAAAGGGGCACTTCATATTTATTTATAGATTGGAAAATTAGAGCAGAGCTCGGAAACATCTTTGAGAATAGAGCTTTCGGTCATCGAGATATCTGCATTAGATGAAGATAGTGCATTTATGATTGTTGATATTTTTTCACCGATAAATTTAAACTCTTCCTCTTTGAAACCCCTTGTGGTAGCAGCTGGTGATCCTAATCTTATACCTGAAGTAATTGTTGGGGGGTTTGGATCATTTGCAACACCATTTTTATTACAAGTCATTCCAGCTCTCTCTAAACTCTCTTCAGCATCTTTGCCTGTTACATTTTTTGATCTTAAATCTACTAAAACCATATGAGAGTCTGTTCCACCGGTGACAATATCTATTCCGTTTGACATGAGAACTTCTCCAAGAATTGATGCATTCTTTTTTACTTGTTGAATGTATGTTTTAAACTCTGGTTGAAGGGCTTCACCAAAAGCAACAGCTTTAGCAGCAATCACATGCATAAGAGGTCCACCTTGCAAACCAGGAAAAACAGAACTATTAAATTTCTTTCCAAGGTCTAAATCATTTGAAAGTATCATACCCCCTCTTGGACCTCTAATAGTCTTGTGAGTTGTAGATGTAACCACATGTGCGTGTGGCAATGGATCTGGGTATTCTTTGGCAGCAACTAAACCTGAATAGTGTGCCATATCGACTAGTAAATAAGCCTCGATCTTATCTGCTATCTCTCTAAATTTTTTAAAATCAATATTTCTTGGATAAGCTGAACCACCAGCAATAATCAAGGTCGGTTTATGTTCAATAGCTAATCTTTCAACTTCGTCATAATCTATTAATGAAGTTTCTGGATTTATGCCATACTGAACAGCGTTAAAATATTTTCCAGATTGATTTGGTCTCGAACCATGTGTTAAGTGACCACCAGCATCTAAAGACATTCCTAAAATAGTGTCACCTGGTTTAATGAGTGCTAAAAATACAGCTTGATTAGCTTGTGCGCCTGAGTGAGGTTGAACATTAGCATAACTGCATCCATACAATTGTTTCAAACGGTCAATTGCTAAATTTTCAGCTATATCTACGAATTCACAACCACCATAGTATCTTTTAGCACTATAACCCTCAGCATATTTATTAGTCATAATGGAGCCTTGTGCTTCAAGCACAGCTTTAGAGACGATATTTTCAGAAGCAATTAATTCGATTTGATTCTGTTGCCTTGAAAGTTCTTGTGAAATACTTTGATATAAATCTTTATCTGCATGTTCTAGATTACTAGAAAAAAAATTCTCACTAAGTGTCATAGTTGCGATATTCTCCTTAAATGTCTGCCTTTGTCAAATTCTGTTTTAAAATAGGCGTTGAGCATAGCAAAAATATTTTTTTTTACAAAAGGTCTTCCTTTTAAGCATATAACATTGCTATTGTTGTGTTTTCTGGTCATTTTTGCAGTTTGTGCGTTATGACAAAGCGATGCCCTTATGTGCTTATGTCTATTAGCACTAATACTTACTCCTATACCCGATCCACAGATCAAGATACCCATGCTGTATTTATTGATATTTTTACATAATTTTTTTGCAAATTTTGGATAATCTACAGATTTATCTGAATTAGTGCCTAAATCGAAGAAATTAAATTTTTTTTTGGCCAAATATTCCTCAATAATAAAGGATTTTAATCTAAAACCTGCATGATCAGAGGCTATATAAATAGTTTTATATTTTCCTGGTAATTTCATCTCTAGAAAAAGGTAAATTAATATTCAAATTAATCAATACTCTGTTAACTATTCTGCTCATAAAATCAAAAAAAACCAACTGATGATCTTTATTATCTTTCAAATGTTCATAAATAAGCTCATAAGTTTTCAAATTACTTTTTTCATGGAAATTGAAAATTTTTTTTAAAACACTCTCATTTAAATCAGGTTGATAACCTGAGGCTTTTAAAATTTCAAGCTCTAGTAATAATAGCTCTGGTAGGTAATTAGATCTTTCATTCAATTTAGAAATCAATAATAAATAATAACTTACAACATTAGAATTTTGGTCAGTTAAAAATAATAATTTATTTATCAAAAAACAAAAATAATCAATTGTCTTTAACTCATATTTTGAAAACAAAAACCATTTAAATTTATTTATAGATGTTGAGGAAAGGCAAACATTATTATTGTCAAATTCAATATTATTAAGTGATCCCTTAACATATGTAGAATTTTTTTTTTTTGATTTTCCTCCAAAAACTACTAGAGATTTTTGTCCATACTCAGAAGAGTAAACTGAAATACTTAAATGATTTTCTTTAAAATTTTCTACTTTCGTTATTATGGCCTCAGTTTTGTACAATAGATTATTTACTAAATTTATTGATGATCTTAATCATTTTTTTTGCTGCTAAAATTTCGGCTTTTTGTTTTGAAACTCCCTCTGCTTCTACTTCATTATCCTTAATTTTCAATGATACTAAAAATTTAGGTTTATGTTTCGTACCAGCTTCCTCAATTAATTTGTAATGAGGAATTGTCTTATATTTCTTTTGACAATATTCTTGTATAAACGTTTTAGGATCTTTTTGTGGAAGTATGTCTAATTCATTTTGCCATAATTCCATTATTAATTTTTTTGAAAATATTAAACCTTTTCTTGTATAAACAAATCCGATGAGAGACTCTAATGCATCAGCGTATATAGAATTTTTACTTGAGTTGGGATCAAGTTGATGTTTAAAAATATCACCTAAATTATTTTTTCTGAATATTTTGGCTAAGGTGTTTGTATTAACAAGATGAATAAACCTTCTTGAGATCTCATCTAAAGTATTGTGTGAAAAAGTGGTTATCAAATATTCTGAAATTACTAAACCCAAAACTCTATCTCCTAGAAATTCATATTTTTGAAAGGGTTTATCGGTATTTTTTTTTGATTTTTCAAAACTATCGTGTTCTATACTTTTATTAAAACCCTCAAGGCTTTTTATTGTTTTGAAAATTTGTGTCTTATTCAAAATATTTATTTGATAATGCTAAAGAGCCTATCATATCTAATATGAAAGGGTAAATTCCAAAATTTTGATATAGAGAAATCTGTATCAACTGAGAACCAAATAAACCAAACTTTGCCAACTATATTAACTTTTGGCACAAATCCAACTCCACTTAAAATTCTACTATCCGATGAGTTATCTCTGTTATCACCCATGAAAAAGAATTTATCTTTTGGTATTTCGTACTCAGGAGTGTAATCAAGTGGTCCATCATTCGTGATATTTAATATCCTATATTCATTTTCAATTAACTGTTGAATTTCCTTACCGTATTGATCATCATAAAAAAATCCATCTTCTATCTGATCTAGCACTTCAAAATCAGTTGAATTTTCTGTCTTTAAATAGATTTTGCCATTTACAACTTTTATTGTTTCTCCTGGTAGCCCAACCAATCTTTTCACATAATTGATATTTTCTTGTCCTGGGAGTTTAAAAACAATTATATCGCCTCTCTCAGGCGTACTTTCAAAGATTTTTCCTTTGAACGGAGGAAGTCCAAAAGGAAATGAGTATCTTGAGTATCCATAATCCCACTTAGAAACAAATAGAAAGTCCCCAACCAATAAGTTGGGCTTCATTGATCCAGAAGGAATTTTAAATGGCTCGATAGCAAAAGTTCTAATTACCCCTGCAATGATTAAAGCCCAAAAAAGCGCTTTAAAATTATTAATTAAAGATGATTTAACTTTGCTCAATAATTACCGACGCAATCGAATATAATTTTGTGTCTGTTAGGCTAACATGAATAACATATTTCCCAAAAGTATCATTTAAATAACTTTCAAGTTTATTTTTAAGAGAAATGATTGGTTTTCCTAATTCATCACGACTAACCACAATATTATTTGGGTAACAAGGAGATCTAAAACCCATACCTATACTTTTGGAAAAAGCCTCTTTGATTGCAAAATTATTTGCTAATAAGTTTTTATTAATTGATTTAAATTGATCATTCAAAAAGTATTTGGATATGAAATTTTTCTTATATTTAGCATAGATATTATTTACTCTATCTATCTCAACTAAATCTATACCATGACCAATTATCATTTTTTTATTAAATTTCTAAAAATATCTATAGTCTTGGTTAGTGAAATAAATATTGCTTCAGATATTATAAAATGACCAACGTGAACAGTATCAACATATTTTCTTTTTTTTATAAACTTAATATTTTTAAAATTTAAACCATGCCCTACATTTACAATTAATTTTTTAGAGTAAGCATACTCAATCATTTCATTTATTTGATTTATTGTGGATTTTCTAATAATTTTTTTATCTAAATTACCTGTGTGTAGCTCTACTGTATCAAAACCTAAATTTTTAGCTAAATTAATCATTTTTTTTGTTGGGTTTATAAAGGCACTTAATTGTATATTTTTTTTTCTAGATATTTTTAATAATTTTTTTAATTTTGCTTGTGATATTTTGTTTAAATTAAGACCACCCTCTGTTGTAATTTCATTTCTTTTTTCGGGAACAATACAAATAAATTTTGGATTGATCTTACTTGCTATTTTTATCATCTCTTCCGTAAGCGCCATTTCAAGATTAATAGGAATTTTAGAATATTTTTTTAATTCAAAGAGATCTTTGTCTTTTATGTGCCTCCTATCTTCTCTTAAATGAACAGTTAGTGTATCAATTTTTGCTTTTTGACAAACTTTCAATGCTCTAATTAAACTTGGATTATCCTGACCCCTAGCATTACGAAGAGTCGCTATATGATCTATATTAACGCCTAGTTTCATTAATAATTAATTGATTGTCTTTTAACTTTATCAACTTGGCTTAAAGTTTTCATTTCGGCAAGAACAAATTTTAGTTTATCTGAACTTTCAATACTTATATCTATAATAAATGTGTAAACTTTTTTAGTTCTATTAGCGATACGAATATTTTCGATGTTAATTTCATGCTTATCAAAGATTGATGTAATACTAAATAAAGCTCCTGGTTGGTTTTTAATAACTATCTCTATCCTTGAGTTAAATTCAGATTGACTTTCTCCTTCCCCCCATTCAGATTTATAAAAATTATCTTTATGATAATAACCTAAACTGTCACATATTGTATTGTGTACTACTAGACCTCGACCATATGACATTATTGAGATAATGCTATCGCCCTTTATAGGAGAACAACAAGTTGCATAATTAATAGCAATACCATTTTCATATTTTAATACATCTACTCTTTCTTCGTCATCATTAGATTGAAAAATTTTTTTTACAATATTATCTTCCATTTCCTTAAATAATTTATTTAGTTCAGCTCTAGATAAAAAACCTCTTCCAACATTTTCAAAAAGTTTATTTTTATATTTAAAATCAGTTTTGGTTAAAATTTTGTTAAAAGTATTTTCATCGGCAGCAATGTTTTTAGACTTTGCGATATAGTTTAAAATATCTTTACCAAGTATTTCAAACTCTCTTCTTCTTTTTGACCTAAAAAAATACCTTATTTTTTCTTTTACTTTTTCTTTTTTTACAAATCTAATCCACAAGGGAGAAATCGTTGTACTTTCATTAAGAATAATCTCAACTTGATCTCCATTATTGAGTTTTGTGCTTAATGGTGACTCTTGTCCATTAACTATTGCTCCAGCACACCTATCACCAATATCTGTGTGAATGGTATATGCATAGTCAACTGGGGTGGAGTCAAGTGGAAGTGTAAATAATTCTCCTTTAGGTGAGAAAACATAAATTTGTTCATCAAAAAATTGTTGTGAAGTTTTGTTAAGGATGAGATGTTGTTCATCTTTTTCCTCAACATAATTTACAGCATCTCTTAACCAAGCATATACACCCTCACTTTGACTATCTTTGTTTAAATATTTGTATCTCCAATGTGCAGCAATACCATTTTCAGCTATCATATGCATAGCCCTTGATCTTATTTGTACTTCAAATATTTTTTTTTGAAAAATAAGATCAGAATGTATCGATCTATATCCATTAGGTTTTGGACTAGATATATAATCTTTTGTTCTTCCAACTTTTGCAGAAAAATTTCTGTGAATAATACCCAGAACTCTGTAACAATCTCTTGTTGATTTAGTAATGATCCTGACAGCTGCTATATCAGATATAGAATTTAAATCTGTATTTTTCTTATTAATTTTTTTCCAAATAGAGTAAGGATTTTTTTTTCGGTAGTGTATTTCAGCATCAATATCGGACTTGGAAAGTTGCTCTTTCATTAAATTCTCAAGATCGATAAAAGAGCTCTCTAAGTTTTTGAAGGTATTATCTATTTTGTCATTAATCCTGTTAAAAATATCTGGGTGTAAATTTTTGAAAGATATATTTTCTAAAATTGATTTCCAATTTTCAAAGCCTAATCTTTGAGCAAGCGGGGCATAAATTAATAAAGTTTCGTTGCTTACTCTTTTTCTTTTTTCAACATCTTTAAAATAATGAATAGTTTTTATATTATGAAGTCTGTCCGCTAATTTTATAATTAAAACTCTTATATCTTTGGCAGTAGAAATTAAAAGTTTTCTAAAATTTTCAGCCTCCTTTTCTGATCTTGTTGTTTTTTTTTCTTCCAAAAAATCAATTTTAGTCAAACCATCAACAAGGCTAGATATTGCATCACCAAAATTTTTTTTTAATTCATCTTTAGAAAATTCGGTATCTTCAATAACATCATGAAGCAAACCAGTAATTACAGTTTCAGTGTCTAATTTTAATTCAATTAGTGATTTACATACTTCATATGGATGAATTATGTATGGATCTCCAGAGGCACGAAATTGATCCTTATGAGAATTTTCAGCAACCTCAATAGCTTTTACAAATAGATCCTCTCTAAAATTTTTGTCATATGATTCTAATGCGGACTTAAAATCGCTGTAACTCTTGTTGAAGTAGCTGGTTTGAAACATCAGCTAAAATAATAAACTAAATATAACTTTTAATCTTCAAGAAGATGATCTTCGTTTTCTTCTTCTTTCTCTTGAACTAATTGATAACTCTTAATAATGTCTTCTTTGACATCTCCGACACTAATTTTTTCATCAGCAATTTCTCTAAGAGCTATGACCGTGCTTTTATCATTATCTAGTGGAACCTGGGCAGCATTACCTGCGTTAAGAACCTTTGCTCTGTGAGACGCCAGTAAAACTAAATCAAAAAGACTATCAACGTTTTTAGTGCAATCTTCTACTGTAACTCTTGCCATGTGAGGTTTATATGAAAAAGTAAGTAAAATTACAAGAAAATTATTATTTTTTTAAAATTCTTTGTCTTTTACGATCCCACTCTCTTTGCTTAATTGTCTCCCTTTTATCAAATTTCTTTTTACCAATGCCAACTCCGAATTTTACTTTTGCTAAACCTTTTTCATTAAAGAAAATTTCCATAGGAACTGCTGTAAAACCTTTTGTGGTCAACATTCCTAAAATCTTCTTTATCTCTCTTTTATTGAGTAAAAGTTTTTTAACAGATCTTGTCTTCTTTTTGAGGTCAAAATTCTTACCTCTTGAAATAATTTCAAAATTATTTATGTAAATTTCACCTTTTTGTTCATTAATAAAACTTGACTGAATAGAGGCTTTTCCACTTCGAAGTGGTTTAACTTCATTACTTTCAAGCACTATTCCAGCAACATAAGTTTCTTTGATTTCATAATCAAATTTTGCTCTACGATTTTGAATAGACAATTAAATAAAATTTAAATCTTTAATTATTTTTCTTACTTGTTTTTTTGTATCAGAGCTTAATTCATACAAAGGTTCTCTTACATCGGCTTTACATTTACCCATTAAAGAGAGGGCATACTTAGCTGGTGTAGGATTAGGTTCAGCAAACAATATTTTTGACAATGGAGCTAATTTTAAATTTACTTTATCAAATTCCTTATAATTCTTTTTTTTCCAATGGTAGTGGAGCATTGATGTAAGTTTAGGAGCAACATTAGCTGTAACTGATATACAGCCATGCCCGCCTTGAGCTAAAAAACCGGCAATGGTTCCATCTTCACCAGACAAATAATTAAAATCTTTTTTCATAAAAGTTCTCATAATCAATGGTCTTGACATATCATTGGAAGCGTCTTTAATACCGACAATGTTTGATACTTTATTTAGTTCCTTAAAGCTATCAAAAGACAAGTCTACAATTGATCTTCCTGGTATATTGTAAATAAGTTGTTTTAAGGGTGAAACTTTTGCAATTTTTTTGAAATGATTAATCAAACCCATTTGATTAGGTTTATTATAATATGGTGTAACAACTAATCCGTAGCTCGCTCCTGCTTTATGGGCGTGTTTGGTAAATTCAATTGCCTCTTTAGTGGAATTAGATCCTGTGCCGGCAATAACAGGTATTTTTTTTGAAGCAACTTTTATTGCGAACTCAACTAATTTCATATGCTCATCATGTGATAAAGTTGGGGACTCCCCTGTGGTTCCGCAAACTGTTACCCCAGATATTCCACTTTTGATTTGCCAATTTAATAGTTTTTCAAAACTATCATAGTCAACATCACCCTTTGAAAAGGGAGTTATTATTGCTGGTATAGATCCTGTGAGCATTATTATTTTTTACTATTTTTATATCAAATATATATGTTTTTTTATGGCGGAGAGAGAGGGATTCGAACCCTCGGTACAACTTGCGTCGTACGGCGGTTTAGCAAACCGCTGGTTTCAGCCACTCACCCACCTCTCCATAGGCTTATTTATAGCCGAAATATAGTCGAATAAAAAGAATTGTCATTCTTATTATTATTAAAAAAAGGATATGCAATTACTTTTTAAGTCTTTCGAGAAGGATTTTATTTATTAATTTAGGATTACCTTTACCTTTTGTGGCTTTTAGACATTTACCAACAAAATATCCTAAAACTCTATCAGAGCCACCTTGAAATTTTAAAATGTTCTCCTCTTCTCCTACTAAAGCTTCATCAATTATTTTTTCCAATTCTTCAGAGTCAGAAACTTGTTCAAGTCCTAATTCCTTAACAAGTTCAGATGGCTTACCTTCACCATTTAAAACTTTCGGTAAGATTTCTTTACCAGCTTTATTTGAAATTACATCATCAGAAATTAATCTTAAAAGATCTGTAATATCTTTTGTTTTATCATTTAGACTATTTACTTCTAAATTATTTTCTTTGATAAATGCAAATATATCTCCAACTAGCCAAGCAGCTATGAATTTTGGTTTTACAGTTGACTCAGAAATCATTTTTTCAAATAAATTTGCGTTTTGTTTTTCAGCAATTATGATTTTAGCTATGTCTTTATCTAAACTATAATTATCTAAATATTTATTTAACTTATCCTGGGGAAGCTCTCCTACTAAGGGTTTTATTTTATCAATTTGCTCTTGGGTTAAATTTACAGGTAATAAATCGGGATCAGGAAAATAACGATAATCATGTGAGAATTCCTTACTTCTCATTGCTCTTGTTTCTCCGGTGCTTGTATCAAAAAGCATGGTATTCTGTTTAATTTCTCCACCATCATCAATTATATTAATTTGTCTTTGAAATTCATACTCAATAGCTTGTTTTATAAATTTAAATGAATTTAAATTTTTAATTTCACATCTAGTGCCAAGTTCTTGGCCCTTTTTGCGAACAGATAAATTTACATCAGCTCTTAAAGAGCCTTCCTGCATATTTCCATCACACACATCTATGTACATAAGCAACTGTCTCAAAGAAGACATGTAGTTTATTACCTCATCTGCAGAAGATAAATCAGGATACGAAACTATTTCTAATAACGGTGTGCCTACTCTATTGAGATCAATAAAGCTATATTTCGGATCAATATCATGAATACTCTTGCCAGCATCTTGTTCTAAATGGGCTCTCTCAATTCTAATTTTTTTTTGATTATCACCACTTTCAATATTTATATAACCCTCGCTAAGAATGGGGAATTCAAATTGACTAATTTGGTAACCTTGAGGTAAATCAGGATAGAAGTAATTTTTTCTTTCGAACACAGAATGCTTATTAATCTTAAAATTTAATGCGTATCCTGTTTTTATTGCCATTTCAATACAACCAAAGTTCATAACTGGAAGCATTCCAGGCATTCCTGAGTCAATAAAATTTACATTCTCATTTGGCTCAGATCCAAATTTATTTGGTGAGGAGGAAAATAATTTAGATGAAGTTTTAAGTTGTGCGTGTACTTCAAGACCTATTACCATTTCCCAATTATTACTCATTGAAACTTAATTCCTTTTCTGCAAGCGCTGCTAACTGTAAAAGTGTTTTTTCTTCAAAATAATTTCCAATAAATTGAACTCCCAAAGGTAGACCATTTTTACTTAAACCAGATGGAATAGATATACCAGGAAGGCCAGCAAGACTTGTGGGAACAGTATAAATATCATTTTTATACATAGATATAGGATCAAGTTTATCACCAATTTTAAAAGCCTCATTTGGTGTTGTGGGTGTTAGTATAAAGTCAACTTCGTTTAAAATTCTTTGAAAATCATTTTTAATCAATCTTCTAACTTTTTGAGCTTGTCTGTAGTAAGCATCGTAATAACCAGCTGATAATACATAAGCGCCTATAAGGATTCTTCTAGTCACTTCATCACCAAATCCCTTTGTTCTGGAATTTAGATAAATATCATCAAGACTTTCGCCATCTTCTCTAACTCCGTAGCGCACTCCATCATATCTTGCTAAATTTGACGAAGCTTCAGCAGGTGCTAAAATATAATAAGTTGAAAGTGCGTATTCAGTAGTCTTAAATTCTACATCAACAAATTCTATGCCATGTTTGGAGAGTGCTTTTTTTGTATTATCAATTTGGTTTAAAATGTCGTCACTGACATCTTCAAGATAATCAGAGGGAATTCCAATTTTAATTTTCTTTTCAAGACTGTTGTTGATATCAATTAAATAATCTTCTCTTTGATGATTTGAGCTAGTAGAGTCATTAAAATCATGTTTGTTTATTGAATTTAAAATATAAGCCGCATCCTCTACACAGTTTGTTAAAGGTCCTGCTTGATCTAAACTGGAGGCAAAAGCTACAATTCCCCATCTTGAACATGAGCCAAATGTAGGTTTTAAACCAACTATTCCACATAAGCTAGCTGGCTGTCTAATTGAGCCTCCAGTGTCTGTACCCATTGACGCTACACATGAGCCCTCTGCCACAGCTGCTGCTGATCCCCCTGAGGAGCCGCCTGGAACAAGATTATCTTTTTGAGAATTTTTATTCTTCCAAGGATTAATTACAGGACCAAAATAACTAGTTTCATTTGAAGAGCCCATCGCAAATTCATCACAATTATTTTTGCCAATAAAAATTGAACCATCATTTAAAAGTTGCTGAGTCACAAAAGACTCGTAATTAGGAATGAAATTACTCAGAATTTTAGATGATGCCGTTGTTCTTATTCCTTTAGTGCAGAATAAATCTTTAATACCTAAAGGAATACCATCTAAAGGTAAAGGATTGCCATTGTCATATCTGTTTTGAGAGTCGTTAATTGATGAAATATTGTTTTCCCTGTCAATCACTAAGTTAAAACTGTTGTTATTACCAGATTTAGCTTTTGCTGAATATTCGTCATAAAGTTCACCTACACTTATTTTTTTTTCAATAAGAGATTTTTTAATTTGGCTAATTGAATTCTTCACTTACTCAACCACTTTAGGCACTTTGAAAAAATTTTGTGCTCTCTCTGGAGCATTACTTAATACATCATCAACAGAATTACTTTTACTTACCACATCATTTCTAATTGATACGGTTTTTTCAGTTACATTATGCAAAGGTTCTATTTTACTTGTGTCAACCTTTTTAAGATTATCTACCCATTTAATTATATCTTTTAAGGAATTAGAGTAAAATTCCTCTTTTTCTGAGGGTAATTTTAGCTTTGCTAAATAAGAAATTCTTTTAATATCAATGTCACTCATAATGGTCGTCGATACTATATCAGATTTTCTTGTAAGCAATAATTATACCAAGAAATTTATTGCTATAGATTATGGTCTAAAACACATTGGAATGGCTATCAGCGATCCATCAAATATCATTTCTGTTCCTTATGGAACTTTTACCGAAACATTATTATTCGAAAAAATTATAGAAATTATAACAACCGAAAATGTTCATGGAGTCGTGATTGGTAAACCTTACCATCTAGATGGTTCTTTATCTGAAATGGCAAATAAAGTTGAAATATTTGCCAAAAAATTAGAGAAAATTATCTCTTGTCCAATTTTGTTTATCGATGAGAGATTGTCTAGTAAGCCCTATAAATCAAGGAAAAAATCAGAAAACACTCATATTCATGAAAAAAGCGCATGTTTAATACTTGATGATTTTCTAAGTTTGTATAGAAACTCCTCTAGTGAAAAATAGAAAGATCACTTCTATAGACGATCTATCAGCTAAGGATATTCACTCTATTGCTGAGTTAGCTATAAAATTTAAAAAATCAAAAAAAAGAATTGCAGGAAATAAAACAAAAAATATTTTTAACTTATTTTTAGAGCCCTCTACAAGAACTACAATAAGTTTTGAGCTTGCAGCAAAAAATTTGGGATACAATTCAGTTAACATAAATTTTGAAAAAAGTTCTTTGTCTAAAGGTGAAACGTTTAATGACACCATGGATACTTTGATGAGTATGAAACCAGATGCTTTAGTAATCAGGGATAAAAATAATCTTTCACCAATGAACATAGCAAAGAAAAGTAATGTTCCTGTAATAAATGCTGGAGATGGAACTAATGAACATCCCACACAGGCTCTACTTGATTATTGTGTAATAAAAGAAGTTTTTAAAAATAAAAAAATAAAAATTGGTATTTGTGGAGATATTAAACATAGCAGAGTAGCTCACTCAAATATCAAACTTCTTACAAAAATGGGTTATCAAATTCATATAATTGCACCTAAATATTTTTTAAACAGAGATGAATTAATTAAATTAAATGATAAAATTAAATTTCATAAAAATCTTAATTATCTCGAAAAACTAGATGTCTTGATGATGTTGAGAGTTCAAAAAGAGAGAATTCCAAGGGGTGCAAAGAATATGATGAAATCTTTTAAAAAAGAATTTTGTTTACAAAATAACCATTTATTAAATAAGCCCTATTTGATGCACCCTGGCCCAGTAAATAGAAACATTGAGATTAGTGATGAAGTTTTAGATAATTATCCTAAATCACTAATCTTAAGACAAGTTGAGATGGGTGTTTATCTCAGGATGGCTTGTTTACATTATATACTAAAGTGATGTTTCTAATATTAACGTTTGCCTATTTGATGGGATCTATACCTTTTGGGAAATTAATAACCAAATTTTTAACAAGCAAAGACATAACCAAGACAGGATCAGGTAATATAGGTGCAACCAATGTATACAGAAGTGTATCAAAAAAAGCTGGTATTGCTGTCCTGTTATTAGATGGAATAAAACCAATTTGTGCATTTTTAATAATTTATTATTTATTTCCAGAACACTACCCGAAATATAAATATTTAATTTTTCTTTTTTCTATAATTGGACATATTTTTCCAATTTGGCTATATTTTAAAGGTGGAAAAGGTGTGGCATGCTTTTTTGGTGCAAATTTATTTTTAACTCCTATTCCAACGATTTTAGCAATGATCCTGTGGTTTTTTACAGTCAAAATTACTAAACTTTCTTCTTTAGGAGCCCTTTTATCAATATTTCTTTTGACAATTTATCAATTAATTTTTATTTATGGCAACTTAGAAAAAGGAATAATTTTTATTATTTTTCTTTTAATATTTTCTAAACACAGTTCAAATATTAAAAGATTAATTAAAGGCGAAGAAAATAAAATAAATTTATAGTTATGAACTTACTTGTTGTAGAGTCACCCGCAAAAGCTAAGACGATAAATAAATATCTTGGAAATGATTTTGAGGTCATAGCTACGGTTGGTCATTTTAGAGATTTAGCAAAAAAAGATGGTGTAAAAGTGACTGAAGACTACAGTGATGTTGAGTTAAATTGGGAAACAACAACTGCAGGAATGAAAATGTTGGACAGTATAGAGAAAAAAGCAGAAGGTTATGAAAAAATTTACCTTGCAACTGATCCAGATAGAGAAGGTGAAGCGATTACATGGCATTTAGTAAAATCTTTAGAAAAAAAAATAGATAAAAATAAATTTGAGAGAATTACATTTAATGAAATTACTAAAAATGCAGTAATAAATAGTTTTAAAGAGTCTAGGAAAGTTGATGATAATCTAGTTTCTGCATATTTAGCCCGAAGAAGTTTAGATTATTTAGCGGGATATAGTTTATCTCCTGTTCTCTGGAGGAAAATGCCTGGGAGTAGATCTGCAGGTAGAGTGCAATCTGTAGCAGTAAGACTCATTTATGAAAAAGAAATTGAGATTGAACAATTTGAGCCAGAGAAATTCTATAAAATAAATGTACATGGGGAAATTAACGGTGCAAAACTCGATACATCCATCACAAGTCTAGATGGGCAAAAAGTAGACAAGCTCTTCTTTAAAAACGAGGCTTTAGCTGAAAAGGCTAAAAATTACTTAAATAATAACAAATTTTTCATTAGAAAAATTGATGAAAAGACAATTTCTCGAAAACCAAAAGCACCTTTTAATACTTCAACATTGCAACAAACATCAAATAGTCAACTAAATTTTAGTGCCAGTCAAACTATGACTATCGCTCAAGGTTTATATATGGGCATAGATATAAATAAAGAAACTATAGCTTTAATCACTTATATGAGAACAGATAGCATAACGCTTTCTAAAGACTCCATTGATACAATAAGAAAAAATATAAGTGATGAATATGGTGATAAATATTTACCAGATAAGCCTATTGAGTATAAGTCTAGAAAAAAGAATGCACAGGAAGCGCACGAGGCAATTAGACCAACAGATATTTCAATAAAGCCTGAAAGTATAAAAGACTATTTAAGTGAAGAACAATTTAAACTTTACGATTTAATTTGGAAAAGAACATTAGCCTCTCAAATGACAAGTGCTGAAACTAACCAAAATACACTTCAAATAGATTGTGAAGAAAAAAACATAACTTTAAAAGCAACGCTTGGTAAATTAATTTTTGATGGATATAAAAAAGTTTATAACCTACAAGATGATGACGAAGAACAAATTATTTCACTATTAGAAAATATAAAAGAAAATGATAAATACATTGTAGGTGAAGTTGAAACACTAGAGTCATATACTTCTCCTCCATCTAGATATACTGATGCCAGTTTAGTAAAAAAATTAGAAGAGTTAGAAATTGGAAGACCTTCAACCTATGCCTCTATAATTCAAACAATTGTCAATAGAGGTTATGTTTTAAAAAGTGGAAAATCATTTATACTTAATGATCGCGGTAGAGTAGTAAATGTATTTTTATGTAATTATTTTAAAAAATTTCTTGAATATAAATTTACAGCTGATTTAGAAAATCAGCTTGATGATGTGGCCGCTGATAAAGCGGAATGGAAAAATATTGTTTTAAATTTTTGGAAGGATTTTGAGTTTTTCATAAATCAGGTTATGGGTAAGCCTAATAGAGAAGTTATTGACGTGATAAATGAGGAATTATCACCAGTTATTTTTAGAAAAATTGGAGGAGACATAGATATCAAATGTTCCTCTTGGGCAAACACAGAAAATTGTGAAGGCAATTTGGGTGTGAAAGTTGGAAAAATGGGAGGTTTTATTGGCTGCTCAAATTACCCTGAATGTAAATTTACAATTTCTATAGGTGCATTCGTTAAAGAGGTAAATCCAAAAAATCGTGAGGGAGATGACATCATCACTTTTCCAAGAACCCTAGGTATAGATGCTGACTCTAAAAAAGAAATAGCAGTTCATTTGGGTCCATATGGCTATTATCTACAATTAGGAAAAGAAACTGATGAAGATAAGCCTAAAAGAGTAACTCTTCCTAAAAGCTATGATCAAAATACAATTGGTATGAATATTGCTAGTCAGTTAATTAAGCTACCAATAACACTTGGAAATTTTCCAAATAGTGAAGATCCGGTAATAGCAAACATAGGAGCGTATGGACCATATGTTAAATGCCAAGATATTTTTGCCTCATTGGGAAGAAAATATGATGTCTTGGAAATTAATTTAGATCAAGCAGTGGAATTGATAACAATTAAAAAAAATAAACCTACAAATAAAGTAAGAGAAATAGGAGTTCTAAAGAGAAGAAAACAAAGAGCAAATCTCTATAAAGGAAAGTCAGGAAAGTTTTATTTTAAAATAGGCATAATGAATTACAAAATTCCTCCAGAATATGATGGAGAAAATTTAACAATTGAAGATGTTGAAAAAATACTTAAAGCTAATCGCTAATTTTTTTTAAATTTAACTCTTTTAATTGTTTATCCTCTATTTTTACTGGTGCATTCATCATTAAGTCTTGAGCTCTTTGGTTAAAGGGAAAAGCTATTACTTCTCTGATATTTTCATTTTCACTTAGTAACATTATTATTCTATCTAGACCCGGCGCACATCCTCCGTGTGGGGGAACTCCATAATGAAAAGCATCAAACAAAGCACTAAATTTTGATTTAATCTCAATTTCGCCATATCCTGCAATTTCAAAAGCTTTTTTCATGATATCTGGTCTATGGTTTCTTATAGCTCCCGATGACAATTCTATTCCATTACATACGATGTCATATTGATATGCTAAAACATTCAAGGGGTCATCTTTCGTCAATGCATCCATTCCTCCTTGAGGCATAGAAAAAGGATTGTGACTAAAGTCAATCTTGCCAGTTAAGACATCTTTTTCATACATAGGGTAATCAACAATCCAGCAAAATTCATATTTATTTTTATCAATTAAATTTAAATCCTCTCCTACTTTTGAAATAACCTTTGATGAGAACTCATACGACTCATCTGGTAAATCACACACAAAAAGTAATCCATCATTTAAATTAAAATTATTATCTTTAATCATTTGGTTTAACTTTTCTTGATTAAAATTTTTAGCTAATGGGCCTTTTGGTAGTGAATTTTCAAAGTTAATATATCCAAGACCCTTTTTTCCTTGTTCTTGAGCCCATTTATTAAGGTTATCGTAAAAACTTCTTGGCTTACCCTCAGAATTGAGAGCTTGAATGCAATTAACAATAGCACCTTTTTGAATTAAATTTTCAAAAATTTGAAGACCTGAGCCCTCAAAATAATTTGTCACATTAGCTAATCTCAGAGGATTTCTTAAATCTGGTTTATCGCATCCAAAATTTTCTAAACTATCTTTGTAAGTAAAAGCTGGGAATGGAAGTTTATTTATTAATTTATCTTTAGATTTAAATCTATCAAAAGTATTAAATAGCAAACGACTGATGACATCTAAAACATCCTCTTGTGTGGCAAAACTCATTTCCATATCAATTTGATAAAATTCACCAGGGGATCTATCAGCCCTACTATCTTCATCTCTGAAACATGGAGCTATCTGAAAATATTTATCAACACCAGAAGCTATATAAAGTTGCTTAAATTGCTGAGGTGCTTGAGGCAAAGCATAAAAGGATCCTTTATGTAATCTGGAGGGTACCAGGTAATCTCTAGCACCTTCTGGAGAAGGAGCTGTTAGAATTGGCGTTGCTAATTCCATGAAACCCTCATTATTCATAAAATCTCTTACATAATTTATAATTTGATTTCTTAGCTTAATGTTACGTTGCATTTTGGTTCTTCTTAGGTCTAAATATCTATATTTTAATCTTACCTCTTCACCATAATCACTGTCAGAATTAACCTCAAGCGGCAGTGTTTTAGAGCATCGGCTTAATATTTCAAAACTTTCTATTTTCAATTCAACTTCGCCAGACTCTAAATTTGTATTAATAGTTTCCTCGCTTCTTTTGGTTATTAGACCAGAGATTTTAATCACATCCTCGTTTTTTATTTTTGATAATTCAGAAAAATTAACAGATGTATTATCTACAACACATTGTAAAAGTGAGGTTGAGTCTCTTAAATCTATAAATAATAAATTTCCATGATCTCTTGATCTATTAACCCATCCGGAAACTGTAATTTTTTTATCTACTAGTTTATTATCAATATCTTTTAAGTAATAATCTCTATAACTATTCATAGTACTTTCTAATTAGTGACAAATTAATATTATGGTTATTCTCATAAAGCAAATGATTAATGGTTTCTGCTGCCTCAAATGCTTCTAGATATGTTCTTTCAATATGATTCATTACTTCAATAATAATCTTTTCTGGAACAGTTATAGATTTTAAAAACAAATATTTTTTTATTAATTTTAAAAGAAGGTCTTTATTAGGGTTTTGTATATTGCATAAATTAAATAGTCTTAACCTTGACTCAATATCTGGTAAATAAATTTTGTCAGATAGATTTTCAATAGAGCTGTCAGAGGTAAATATAGTCAATGGAATATTATTTGATATAAAGTGCTGTAAGAAGTGAAAAAAATTTTCATCTTTTGCAGGTAAATTATTTAAGTCTAAATAAGTTTCTTCCTTTATATGTAAATCTTTAGGTAGTTTATTAATCAAATTAGTTTTAAAAACCTTAGAAAAATTATTTGCAATCGAGGTTTTACCAGATTTTCTAGGTCCATAAATAATTAGGTATTTTACTCTTTTCTTGATCGATTGAATTGCAGAATCATTTTCTGAAGAAAGTATTATTTCCTTATCAGAGCTGTCTAAATTTAAAAATGTTTGCACTAAAAAAAGTTTACCAAGAAATTAATCTGTTTATCATCATAGATATTTTCGAAATCTAATAGTAATTTGTTTTTTTCATAAGATAATATCTTGGGCTCTAAACCAGTAAAGTATTTTAATTTTTTATAATTTGATGTATCGATAGATAATTGATAAGAGCTTTTATTTTTATCCAAGAGTTTAAACCATAATGATTTTAAATTTACATTTTTTGAAAACTTGTGTAATCGAAAATAATTTCCATTAAAATTTAAGTATATATAAGAGTCTTTTTCAAAGTTTTGAATAATAAAATTTGGACAATTTTCAAATTTATTATTAAATTTAAAAAAATTTTCTAATAATGAACAATTTAAAAAAAATAAATTATGATTGATATTTTTTGTATATAATTCTTTAGATAAATTATCTATATCAACATTAAGAGATATTTGAGTATTACTAAAATTAATATTATAAATATTTTTTTCTATTGAAGGTATAATGTCTTCTTGAGTAATTGAATTATTAATTCTTAAAAGTAATTCTTGATAATTTTGAAGATTGCTGTCTTTTTGAATAGTAATTTCTTGATAAGCTGATAAATTTTTTAAGTTAAATGTAAGGAATATACTAATTAGATATAAATATTTCATTGAGCAAACTATACAAAAAATCTGGTGTTGATGTAATAAAAACTGACAAACTTATTAGTCAGGCACTTAAATTCATCAAAAGCTCTCACAATGATAAAGTTTTAGGAAATAAATTAGGTTTTAGTGCAGAATATAGAGTTAGCAAGGATGTTACGCTTTGTGCCGCTACGGATGGAGTTGGAACTAAAGCTATATTGGCTGCTGAGCTTAATAATTATAAAGGAATTGGACAAGATTTGGTTGGAATGTGCTCAAATGATTTGCTTTGCAACAAGGCAAAACCACTATTTTTTTTGGACTATTTTGCCTGCAGTTCGGTAAAGTCAAAACAATATACTGAAATATTAAGAAGTATCACAAGTGCTTGCAAAAAAATTAATTGCTCACTTATCGGAGGTGAAACAGCTGAAATGCCATCTTTATATAAGGGTAATCATTTTGATATTGCTGGTTTTTTAATAGGAATAAAAGAAAGATTTAAAACTTTAAATATAAAAAAAGGGGATCTTATATTTGGAATAAAATCAAATGGATTTCACTCAAATGGATATTCTCTTATTAGAAAAATTATTAGAAATAATAAAATTAATGTTAAAAGAGCAACATTTAATAAACAAAAGCTTTCTAATCTTATAATGAGACCTACACGTCTTTACCATAGGCATATTAATAATTATGATTTGAGGCATATAAAGACACTCTCCCACATAACTGGAGGTGGTGTTTATTCAAATTTTAAACGTAGCATTCCTAAAGGTACAAAATTTGATTTAAATATTATGAAGCTGCCTAAAGAGTACGATTTTATTAAAGATAATATTAATATTACTAATCTTGAGTTAATGGAAATATTTAATTGTGGAATAGGTATGATATTTGTAATCAACAAAAAGCATTATAAAAGATTTATTAAAAGGAACTTGTTTAGTCTTATTGGTGAAATTAAATAATTATAAAAAAGTTTCTTTTTTAATATCAGGGAGTGGTTCAAATCTACTAAAAATATTAAAAAAAAATCATATAAATAAAGATTTTAAAGTAATTACCATTATTAGTAGTACTAATATCTCAACAAAAATTAAATCATATGTGAGTAAATTTTATAAAGGGGTATATATAAAAGAATATCAAAAATCATTACAAAAACAAAATTTCTATAATACAGACGTAATTTTTTCAGTTGGTTATATGAGGGTTATTGAAAAGAGTATCATTAAAAATTTTGATGTTATAAACCTACATCCCTCTATCCTACCTAACTATAAAGGTCTTATGACACAAAAAAGAATGTTGATAAATAATGAAAAAAACTACGGTTTTACAATTCACAAAGTATCAATTTTATTAGATGAAGGTAAAGTTATCTCCAATAAAATTAAAAAGATTATAACTAAAAATGAGTCAGAACTTTTGAAAAAACATAAAAGTTTAGAGCATAATTTTGTTTATAAGCAATTTGTAAAATATTTGTTAAACCAGTTCAGAGCCTGAAAAAAAGAAACTTATTTCAATTTTTGCATTTTCCTCAGAGTCACTTCCATGAACTGAGTTTGCTTCAATAGACTCAGCATATTGTTTTCTTATAGTTCCCTCTTCTGCTTCAGCTGGGTTAGTAGCACCCATTATTTTACGATAATTAGCGACAGCATTATTACCTTCTAAAACTTGAACTTGAACTGGACCAGATGTCATATATTCCACTAAGCTGTCAAAAAAAGGTCTCTCTTTATGTACTTCATAAAATATCTCTGCCTGTTTTTTTGTTAAATACAATTTTTTTGAAGCTAATATTTTTAGTTCTGAACTTTCAATAATTTGGTTTATATGTCCTATCAGATTTCTTTTTACAGCATCTGGTTTAATTATGGAGAATGTTTTTTGCATGAAGCTGCTAATTTCTAAAATACTTATCTATAAAATCTGAAATCAAAGTCAAGCCGAAACCAGTTGAACCTTTATTATTCATTATATCTCCAGCATTTTTCCAAGTTGTTCCTGCTATGTCAAGGTGTGCCCATTTTGTATTTTTTGGAACAAACCTCTGAAGAAATTGAGCTGCCGTAACTGATCCACCATACCTGCCTGCTCCGATATTTTTTAAATCAACAAATGGAGAATTAAGTTCTTTATCAAAATCATCATGTAAAGGCATCCTCCAAACTTTTTCATTTGTATCAAGACCAGCTTGGTAAAGAGTGTTAGCTAACTTATCATCATTACAAAATAGACCAGCATAGTGCTGACCTAAAGCTACCATAATCGCTCCAGTTAGAGTCGCAAAATCAACAACTATTTTGGGTTTATATTTTTCACATCCATATGTAATAATATCAGCTAATACTAGTCTACCTTCAGCATCAGTATTAAGAACTTCTACATTTATACCTTTATAAGATTTAATTATATCTCCAGGTTTGTAAGCGCTTCCACTAGGCATATTTTCAACTAGCCCGACAATTCCTGCATAAGAAAAATTTGTTTTAATTTCGCTTAGATATTTCATAATCGATACAGTTACTGCTGAACCTGCCATATCCCATTTCATATCCTCCATTCCACCACTTGGTTTTATTGAAATGCCACCACTATCAAAACAAACACCCTTTCCAACAAACAAAATATCTACGTTTTTTTTTATATTTTTTTTTGAAAACTCCATAACAATTGGTTCTCTTTGACTACCTTGACTTACAGCTAATAAACAATTTAGGCCTATTTTTTTTAAATCTTTTTCGTTAAGAGTTTTGATATTAATTTTTTTTTTATCAATTTGGCCCAATGTTCTTTTTGCAAAAGACTCTGGGTAAATTACATTACTCGGCTCAGAAACTAACTCCTTTAAAAAATTTAATGAATTTAACAAAGTTGAATACTTCTTTGAGAGCTTAAAACTAGTTTTAAATTTTGATTTTTTCGAATTATGTTTGTAAAGAGAATAAATAAAATCTTTTTGTAAAAAACCATATACTATTGGATTAATGTCTAAATTATTTTCAGAATTTAAAACAATTTCCGATATAGAGTTTTTAATTGAAAAATCATACAAAAAAGAACCAATTACAGATTTATTAAAATGCGTAAGATTTAATCTTTCAGTATATAAATCTAGGATAAATTGAGAATTTTTTAAATATGCTAAATACTTAAAAATAACGATTTTATTGTAACTATAGTCGGCTAAGCCTTTTTTCTTGGATTTTTTTTTACTTATATTAACAGATAATTTAATACTTTGATTAGGTAAATTTATTAAGTTAAATTGTGCTTTCATGCTTGGAGGGACTAGATCATACATAATTTTTAATTTTTTAAAATATGTTTTAATAAATATTGCTATATTTATTAGTATAATTTGGATATCACAAATTCTTAGAATTTTAGAATTACAACATTCAATAACTACTCAGTTAACAGATGTTATAAGTGCTACATTACTTGTTTTGCCAAGTTTCATTAACCCTTTAATGCCATTTTTGCTAATAATCGCAAGTTTTTTTTTAAATTATAAATTCAATAGTAGTAATGAGATAATAATTTTAAAACAATATTTTTCGTTAAAACATAATCTTTTTATAACTTTTATCTTAACATTATTGATTACATTAATTTATATTTTTAATAACGAGTACTTCTCTGTAAATTTTTATCATAAGTATAAGCTAAAAGAACTTGAAATAAGAAATAATTTAAAATTAGGAGTGCCAACATCAAATGAATTTCACATTGAAGAAGAAGTTAGTATTTTTTTTGATGAGCAAAAAAATAATAAGTTTCTTGATGTTGAAGCTATAATTTATGGAGATGGTCAATTTATTATTTCAAATGATGTCGAAATAGAAATAGATAAAAAAAATTATAATCTAATTTTTAATAAAGGTGAAAGGGTGATTTTGAATGACTCTGAAAAAAGTAAAACAAATTTTGATAAATTTATTTACAGTATACATAATGAAGACATTGAAATTTTAATGATGGATAAAGAACATTATAATACTCTAGATTTACTAAAAAATAATGAAAAAGAATTTTACTATCATGCGCATAATAGAATATACCAATATATTCTGACATTTTTAATACTACTTTTAACCTCAAAAATATTTTTTTTTTATAAATCAAAAAAAAACGTCTTTAAAAACTACGCAATTATTTTTTTAGGTTTACTTGTTTTACAAGTTATTAATTCTTACTTAATTTATTTACTTAATTATAATGAAATCTTTAATCTGTATTTTTACTATTTTTTAAATTTGTTAATACTATCTATTTTTACTTATAAGATAATTAAACTTAATGAAAATTATTAAACTATTATACACTAATTATGTATTATCTTTATTAATTTGTATTTTTTTAAGTTTTACTGTTTTTTTTATTTTTTCGTTAATAAGTAATTTAAATGAAGATATATTATTTAGTAAAATATTAATCCTTAGCTTATTAAATACGATCCAAATTATAACTTATGTTCCTGCTTTTGTTTTTTTAATATCTGTAATTTTGCTTATGATATTTTTAAGATCTAAAAATGAAATTATAATTATTAAAAGTTATTTAAATATAAAGAGGTTAATGTTATTTTTTTTTCCGATTGTTTTAATCTTTACTTTTCTGGAAATTAATAAAAAGGATCTTTCACTTTATTTTGAGGGTCACAAAATAAATATTCTTAATGGCAGTGATATTTCTGGGGTTAAAATACTTATTGACAATAAACAAAATTATAAAACTTATATGGTCTTAAATAATATTGACCCTGAAGATATGGAAAATGCTGACTTTCGTCTATATACAGTTTTAGATAAAAAGATTAAAGTAGCTAAATTTAGTAATAATTTATCTATTTTAAATAATTCATTAATATTAGATAATTTTACACAATTTAAAAATGATTTAATCCAAAATATTAATAATGAAAAAACCATAAATTTAGATTTAATTAAATTAATTAATTCTAGTAATACTGTAAATGATATTTCTGATAAAAATTACTATGAGTTTAATTTAAAGTTATTAAATCTTTTAATCTTTTTTATTTTATTTTTTAATTATATTTTTTTAAACTTTTTTAATAGCAAATATGTAAGCTTAAAACAGAACTTAGTAATTCCAATAATTTTTAGCTTTTCAATACTCATATACTCTTTTTTTGTTTTCAATAATTCTTTAAATCTTTATATCCAAGAATTTGAAATAATAGCTAGTGTGATAGTAGGAATGTTTTTTTTAAAAGAATTTTTAAATGAATAAATTACTTATTTTTTTTTTAATTATCATCTTTTTTAAAAAGATAATATTTCTAAGTGCCAATAATGAAACATATATAAACACGACAAATATTACTTATGATGAAAAAAATAATATTGTTGAATTGGCTGAAGACTCTAAAGTTAATATTGGTAATACAAATATTCTTGTTGATAAAGGTATAATAGATTACGAAAATGATAGCATTGAAATTTTTGGAAATTTTTATTTATACCAAGAACTAAATATCTTAAGCGGAAAAGATTTAATTGGAAACACGAGTTTAGATAATTTTACAGCAAATGAAGTAAGTTATATTTATAATAATGATTTAAAAATTGACTCAGAGAGTTCTGAGAGATCAGGAAATTTAGTATATTTTTACAATAATTTTTTGACACCTTGTGAATTAGAGGGATTCTTTAACTGTCCTACTTGGTCGCTAAGAATAGATGAAACTCGGTATGATATTGAAAAGGATAAATTTAATCACTACGACACTTTTTTACAGATTGCAGATTATAAAGTTTTTTATATACCTTATTTATCTCACTATGGGGTAAGAGCACCAAGACAGAAGGGATTTTTAACACCAACTTTGGAATTTAATTTTGATGGTAATTTAGGAATAATAACGCCATATTACTATCCAATTGATCAAAGTACTGAAGTACTCTTTAAACCAAAATTTATTTTTGACAATGATTTCAGATTTCTTGACCAATATTCATTAGACACAAATATTAAACATAGAAATTCAGGCGGAAATCTCATGATAGATATTCATAATAAAAAATTTAAAAATAATACAAATGTATACAGTTCAGTGAAACTAAAAGCGGATCAAACTTTAAATAAAAATAATAAATTATCATTTCAAGCACTTGCTACGAATAGTGTATCGACAACTAGATCAATTAATGAAGAGTCAGTAACATTTGAAGATGTATTTGTAAGACTTGAGAGTTATGATGTAATCTACAAAACTGATTATTTAAAATCTGAGATCTCAACTGTAGAGGCCTTAGATAGAACAAAATCAGGTTTAATACCACTGAGTCCATCGATAAAATATTCTAATCAAAAGTTTCTTAAAAATAATTTAACCATAAATAATCAAGTCAATCTTACTAACCTTAAAAGGAATGAATCTAAATTAAACAAACCATCAGATAGCCTTTATATTAAATTTGATAACTCAATATCATCTAATAATACATACAAAAAAATTGATAATTACAATAAATTTACAATCATAAATAATTTTGGAGAATATAGTTATCAACATAATCCAAATTTAAATGATGAAGTTTTTAATAGCTATTTAATTTTTTCCTCAGATAATTTTATTAAATTTAAAAATGTAAAGCCAAGATTAAAATTTGTTACGAATTTAAATTTAGTATCTGATAATATAATTAATGAGGATAGCAGAGCTATAACTTTTAATTATTTAAATCAATTTTCTGATAGCAGATTTTATGGTAGTGATCTTGAGGACAATACAACAAGATTTATCTATGGTTTAGAAAATAAAATAAAAATTTTTAATAAGTATTTTGATATAAACACAAATCAATCTTATGATTTTAAAAAATCAAATAATTATTCTAATTTGATAAATCAAACCTCTAATTTTTCAGATATTGCTTTTGAAACTAAAACTAGTTTTGAAAACTTTTCATTTAAAATAGACACCAGATTAGATAACAATGATCTTGAAAAAAAAGAAATGAACTACTATTTAGATTATTATAATAAAATCGACCTTAGTATAAATTATAATGAGACTAATGCATTAGCCTATAAGGATGTGTCAACTGATACACAATCTCTAGGTTTAAATTTAGGTAAAAAAATTAATGAGAATATTAAAATTTCATTTGATACAAACTTAAATTTAAAAGATAACTATAATCCTCTTACACAATCCTTTAATTTAACTTTATTTGATGAGTGCTCAAGACTTGATATTTCTTATAAGGACATAAGATTTAATGATAGCTATAATACTAAACCTAGTGAAACTATTAGTATAAGTTTTCATATGGATTATTTAGGTTTTTTTGGGTATGAACAAGAAAGAACTTTACTTTTTGATCAGCCAGGAGATTTTAATTATGGCTTATAAAATAAAATTTCTAATTATTATTCTTTTAATGGTTTCAATAAATACTTTTGGTAAAATTATTTATAACAAACAAGATATAATAATAACATCAATAGATTTAGAGATTTATAAACAGCTTTATGAAAATAATTATGGTTTTAAATTAGATAATAATAATGCGATTAAAGACTTAGTGCTTATAAATAACTTAATTAAGCATTTAGAAAAAAATAATAAAGAATTTTTGAATCGTATTGACTCAGAAATTTCACTTCAATATGGAATTAACGCAATTAAGGATATAAATACTAGAGAATTTTTAAGATTTTCAAAAGTTAGGGACGAGTTTATAATTAACTATTTTAGAAATTCTCTTGTTATAGAAGAAATTGAGCAAGAATTTAATAAACTTGAAAGCTTGAATCTACCAATAAGTGGAAATAATTGTCTAATTATTGAAGAGGTCTTAGACTTCAAAGATAATAAGCTATTCATAAAAAATTTTTTAGATAATTTAAGAAATAATACTAAAGATTTTAAAATTATGATTAATGGATCAGAAAAAAATATATGTATAGATGAGATTAATTTCAGATCAATTGAGCAATTAATAATTAACTATATACGCTCTGAAACTGATGAAGAATTTAAATATTTTGTGTATGATAAAACGAAAAATTAAAAAACTAGTTTTTTTAGGTGATCCAAACTCAATTAACATAGAGTTAATAACTAAATCATTTAATTTTTTGAAAAATAAGGTTTATTACATATTAATTTGCAATAAAAAGGATCTTTTTAAAAGTCAATTTTTCAAGAACTCAAAAATAAAAGTTAACGAAATCCTAGGGCCATTGAGTTTCGATAGCTATAATAAAAAATGTTTAAACATATTTAACGTAGAAAATATATCAAATAGAAAGGATCTTAATCTATTAAATCAAATAAGGATATGTAATGAATTAGCTAATTTGACTAATCATGATTTAATAACTATGCCTGTGAACAAAGCAGTTTTTAAAAAAAAAAATAAATTTATAGGAATGACAGAGTATTTAGGCCAATTAAATAAAAGAACCACTGTAATGCTTATGTGTGGTGATAAATTTTCAATAATACCTATTACTACACATATAAATTTAAATAATATATATAAGATTATTGAAACAAATTATTTAAGCTCAATTTTAAAAAAAATTTTAACTTTTTTAAAAGATCCAAATTTCATTAAGAGTTTCAAGGAAATTAAATTTTTATGTTACAACCCACATTGTGGCGAAGAGGGATCTTTAGGTAAGGAGGATATTTTAATAAAAAAATTGATTGATAAATTCAAAAAAATAAAAGGTCCTTATCCAGCAGACAGCGCTTTCAATAAAATAGACAAAGGAACCTTATTTATATCAACATATCACGATCAAGCTTTAATACCCTTTAAGATATTAAATAAAAAAAGTGTTAATATGACACTTGGATTAAATTATAGAAGATTAAGCCCAACTCATGGTACAGCTACTGATATTAAAAAAAAATATTTAGCTAATAATGAGTCATATTTAACATGTCTTTTATTCTAAAAAAAAAATTTGGGCAAAATTTTTTAAAAGATGAAAATATATTAAATAAATTATATAAACTAATTCCCTCTGAGAGTCTCAATATTCTTGAAATTGGCCCTGGTGACGGTAAATTAACTGACAAAATAATCCAAAAAAAACCTAATTTATTGACCTTAGTAGAAATTGATAAAAGACTTTTTGTATATTTAAATGAAAAATATAAGAAGTTCAAAAATATTGAAGTAGTTAATTCAGATATTTTAAAGTTCGATATATATAGAAAATACCAATTAATAATATCTAACCTCCCGTATAATATTTCATCGCAAATTTTAGTAAAAATCTCACTTTTAAAAAATAATCCAGATTTTTTAATACTTATGTTTCAAAAAGAATTTGCTGAAAGAATTTTAGATAAAAAATTAAACGCGATAAATAGTCTAGTTAAATGTTTTTATGATATTAGTCCTGGTTTTAACGTCAGTAAAAATTGTTTTCGACCTATACCCAAAGTTGACTCGACAGTTTTGACATTTAAAAAAATAAGAAAGAAAATTAAAAATAATGAAATAAATGATTTTTTACATTTTAAAAGAAAACTTTTCTCACAAAAAAGAAAGTCACTGAAGAGAGTGCTTAAAGAATATAATATAAATGGGAAATTTGATTTGAGTTTAAGGGTTGAAAATCTTGATTTAGTAGATTTTATAAAATTATTTAGAAGAATTAATTTCTAAATTTATTCACAAAACTTGTTAAGTTGATTAATCTGGACCTACGCAATCTTTCAGATTCAATTATATTTCTAATTTGTAATAGACATTTTGATAAATTTTCATTAACTACAACATAATCATACTCTGGAAAATGAGATATTTCGTTTTGAACTAAGCTCATTCTTTTTTTCATTTCAATTTTGGTATCTCGGGCTCTAGTTTTCAACCTATTAATTAATTCCTTTTTGCTAGGTGGTAAAATAAAAATTCCAACAACTTCTAGACTGGTTTGTTTTAATTGTTGATATCCTTGCCAGTCAATATCAAATAAGACATCTTTATTTTTTTTAAAAAAATTTTCTACTACTAATTTTGAAGTGCCATATTTATAGCCAAAGACCTCTGCATGCTCCAAAAATTTGTTTTTTCTAACTAAATTACTAAATTCCTTATCTGACATAAAAATATAGTCATTTTTATTCTTCTCTCCTTTTCTTTTTGGCCTTGTTGTACAAGAGATTGATAAAGATATTGATTTATCTTTCTCAATTAACATTTTAGAAATAGTTGTCTTTCCAGCACCAGAAGGTGAAGATAAAACAATACAAAAATTATTTCTCTTAATGGCCAAATATTAAGCTTGCGTTAGTGCCCCCAAAACCAAATGAATTAGAAATTATATTAGTCACTTTTTTAGATATTGATACATGAGGTATTAGATTAATAGAAGTTTCTGTGCTGGGATTATCTAAATTTAAAGTTGGAGGAAGTATTTTAGTTTCGAGAGATTTTAATGAAAACACAGCCTCAACTGCTCCAGCAGCACCTAATAAATGTCCCATAGCGGATTTATTTGAGCTCATTAATAAATTTTTATTTATACCAAATAATTTTTCAACAGCAGATAATTCAATCATATCACCAACTGGTGTTGATGTTCCGTGAGCATTTACGTATCCAATATCTTCAGCATTAAGCTTTGACTCATTTAAAGCCATTTCCATGGCTCGAAAACCTCCATTACCATCCTCAGAGGGTTTTGTTATATGAAAAGCATCACCTGACATTCCATATCCCTTTACTTCCCCATATATTTTAGCATTTCTATTTCTTGCATGTTCGTATTCTTCAAGAACTAAAACACCCGCGCCCTCTCCCATTACAAATCCTGATCTGTCCTTATCCCATGGTCTAGAGCCTTTTTCAGGATATTCATTAAATGTATCACACAAAGCTCTTGCAGCAGAGAACCCGGATATACCTAGGGGGCATATCGCTGCTTCGGCACCACCACAAACCATAAGATCTGCCTTATTATTTTTAATAATCGTAAAGGAGTCTCCTATCGCATGTGTGCCGGTTGCACATGCGGTTACAGGAGAGCTGTTTGGACCTTTGAGGTTATATTTAATTGAAATGTGACCAGATAGTAAGTTGATCAGAGATGAAGGTATAAAAAAAGGTGATATTTTTCTAATACCATGGTTATCTAAAATAGATGAGTTTTTGTAGATAGTATCTAAACCACCTATTCCAGATCCAACCATAACTCCGTATCTAAAAGAACTCTCATCTTTGGATATGAATCCAGAGTCATTGATAGCCTCATCAGCTGCTATTAAACCTAAAGTAATAAATCTATCGATTTTCCTTTGGTCCCTTGAACTTACAATTTTATCATCTATTTTTGAATCATCTATAGAGCCTGCAATTTTACAAGGATAATTATCAACTCCAAATTTAATTATTTTTGAAATACCACTTTTAGAGTTTATAAGAGAGTCCCAAGATTCTAAAGTATTACTTCCTAAAGGATTAATTGTGCCTAGTCCAGTAACTACTACTCGCCTCAACTCTTGAAACTTCTTTGCTAGTTAGAATTGGCAGTTAAATATGTAACCGCATCTTTAAGTGTTACAATTTTTTCTGCAGCATCATCTGGTATTTCACAGCCAAATTCTTCTTCAAATGCCATTACAAGTTCAACTGTATCTAAACTGTCTGCTCCTAAGTCATCTATAAATTTAGAGTCGCCTTGAATTTTGGCTTCTTCAACACCTAAGTGCTCAACTACAATTTTTTTTACTCTTTCTTCAATATCGCTCATTTTAAAACCTCATAGTAATAAATTTAAAAGTTCGTACCACATTATAGTTAATATTCAAATAATTAAATTAATGCCAATCCGCCGTTTACATGCAAAGTCTGTCCAGTAATATAATTAGCATTATCAGAGCATAAAAAACCTACTGCTTTAGCTACATCAACAGAATCTCCGAGCTTTTTCATTGGAATTCTATCTAAAATTGTATTTTTTTGCTGATCTGTGAGCTTGTCAGTCATATTGGACTCAATGAAACCAGGTGCAACACTGTTAACAGTAATATTTCTTGATGATAGCTCCAAAGCTAATGATTTTACTAAACCAGAAATAGCTGCTTTTGAAGCTGTATAGTTTACTTGACCTGGATTTCCAGTATGAGCAACAACTGATGAAATAAATACAACTCTTCCAAATCTTTTCTTAACCATTTTTTTAACAAAATGTTTGAGTAAGTAAAAAGATGAATTTAAATTGACATTTATAACACTGTTCCAATCTTGTGATGACATTCTTAAAAAAATATTATCTCTATTTAGCCCAGCATTTAAAACGAGAAAGTCTACATCAAAATCGAATATTTCCTCTAAATCTGAGTTTTCAATATTATCTAAATTCAACTCTTTAAATTTTATGTAATCTTGATTAGATTTTACTTTATTTAAGTTTGTAGTTGTTGAAAATATTTCTTTGCAGCCATTATTATTAAAATATTTACAAATAGAATTTCCTATAGATCCTGTGCCACCAGTTACTAATAATTTTTTATCGTTAAACATTTTTAATATCATCCATGTTTGAAAACAAATATTTGTCGCCTTGAAAATGTTTTGGCAAAAAGTTTATTAATGTTTTTTTTGGTCCAATTTCAATAAATGTATTAATATCATCATCCAAAATATTCTTTATTGTCTCTGACCACATTACTGGAGAGTGTATCTGAAGTGATAATTGCTTGATATAATCATTTTCAGAAATATATTTATAATTAATAAGTTTATGATTAGAAATTAAATCAATACTTATTTTTTTAAATAAAGTATTTTTAATTTTTTCACTAAAAATTTTTGCACTATCTTTCATTAAATCAGAGTGGAATGGGGCTGAAACATTTAATGGTATAAATTTTCCTATAGGATTTTGCTCTTTGAATTTATTTAAATTTTCTTTAAATCCACAAATAACAACTTGTCTATCAGAATTGAGATTGGCTAAATAAACACCATCTTCAAATATCTTCATATCTATATTTAAATCTTCTTTTTTTAAAACTGCATACATAGCATATTTATTTGGGTCTGAAACAATTGACATTGAGTCTGCTCGACATTTGACAACTTCAAGCATTTCTTCAAAATCTAAAGATTCAGCAAAATACAATGCACAATATTCACCTAAGGAATGACCAGCTAAGGTTATTTTTGAATAATTCTTATGCAAATAATCTCTGCAAAGATCTATCACTATTGAGCTAAATACAAAAATCATGGGTTGGCTGTACTGTGTTAAATTTAACAAGTTAGGGTCTCTCTGGGCCTGCAATAAATCATAACCAAGTATTTTTGAACTTTTATTGTACCTTTCTTTGACCCAATCGTATTTATTAACAAAATCAATACCCATTTCAGCAAATTGTGAGCCTTGTCCCGTAAAAAGCAAAGAAAGGTTTTTGTTTGACATATTTAAATTATATCTATAGACACTCTTCCTACATGACTAACATATATGAGACAACAATTATAGTAAAACCTGACCTTGCTAATGATCAATTGAAAAGTCTTAATATCTCTATTGATGAATTTTTTTCAGAAAATAATGTAACTATTGGATATAAAGAGGACTGGGGAATAAAAAATTTAAAGTCAACAATAAACAAGTATTCTAAGGGATCTTTTAAGTTTATGCGATTTAATGCTTCTTCTGATTTTCCAAAAAAATTAGATGGCTTTTTAAAATTTAATACTGATTGTCTTCGTTTTCTCACAACAAAATCATCTAATGAGCTAGAAGAAGTCACACCACAAATCAATAAAGATAACTAATGAAAAAAAATTTAAATATTTCGAACGAAGAATTGATGAAGCTTGATTACAAACATACATATATTCTAAAAAAATTTACAAACGAAAATGGAAAAATTATTCCACAAAGAGTTACCAACATGTCTAGATCTATACACGCAAAAATAACTAAGGCTATAAAACAAGCCAGATTTCTATCTTTAATTTAAGACTATGACTAAAGTTGTTGTTTTAGAAAAATTTAAAAAAAATTGGGAGATTGGTTCAGTCGTTTTAGTTAAAGATGGCTATGCTAGAAACTTTTTAATACCAAACGGAAAAGCTAAGTTTGCTACAAAACAAAATATTGATGAAATAAAATCTTTAGAGAAAAGTCTTTTAAAAAAAGATGATGAAAATAAGAGTCTAGCTAATGAAACAGCATCTTTAATTAATCAATTAAAATTTTCTAAAGAAATAGCTGCAAAAGAAAATGGAGAGTTATATGGCTCTTTAAGTGTTTCTGATATTGTAACTTTTTTAAGTGAAAATGACGTTACTATTCAAAAGAAGTTTGTAAAACTAGGGAATAAAATTAAAACAACTGGTGAATATACTGTTGATATAGATTTGCATCCAGAGGTGAATTGTTCACTTGATATTGAGATCTTATCCCCGAAAACTTCTACCTAAGACTATCTTTTTTTAAATTAATAAATAACTTAGCTTTATATGCAAAAAACTTTTGAAAGTTTAAAAGATAATGATATTGAAATAATAGTCATTGCATATTTACTTAAGCATCCCGATTTAATTGACACTCATTTCGAAAATTTGAATAATTCATTATTTGCAAATGTTGAAAATATAAAAATTTTTAATGTTCTTGAGGATTTTCATAGATCACAAAAAAATGTCTCTATTGATACAATTAAAAATTATATTCCTGATATCCAATCCAAGACACATAAAGATCTATCAACTCAAATTGATCAAATTATTTTTTCGAAAGATATTTTTTCTAATTATATAGAAACTCTTCAAGAATTATATTTAAGGAGAGAACTTTTCAAACTTACACAAAATAAAAATAATGAGTCGACTACATTTGAGACATCAAGCAGTATAAAAGATATTTTTTTAGACCTTGAAAAAAAATTATTTGATTTGTCAAATCTAAAAAATGATAATTATGAATTTAGAAATTTTGCCTCAGTAACTAAAGCATCTCTAAAACTTGTAGAGAAGGCATTTAAAAAAAAAGGTAAGTATTCTGGTGTTGTATCTGGATTTGTAGATTTAGATAATATGTTAGGAGGATTGCAAAACTCTGATCTTATTATTCTTGCTGGAAGACCCTCAATGGGAAAAACTGCACTTGCAACAAATATAGCATTTAATGCTGCCAAATTTTTTTCTCAAGAAAAAGAAGAAGGCTCTGTTGTAATGTTCTCTTTAGAAATGTCTGCTGAGCAAATTGGTTTAAGGATTTTAGCTGAACAATCCAAAATACCAAGTGACAAACTTAGAAAAGGTGAACTAAACGAAAAAGACTCACTTGAACTTCAAAATACGTATCAAGAAATTAATAATTTAAATTTCTTTTTTGATGATAGCCCTAATTTAACTGTCTCAGAATTAAGGTCTAAACTGCGAAGATATAAAAAAAATTATAATATCAAGTTAGTTTTAATAGATTATTTACAATTAATTAAACCCGAGAGCAATAGGGACAATAGAGTTAATGAATTGTCTGAGATTACAAGAAATTTAAAACAACTTGCAAAGGAATTCGATTTACCTGTTATCTCTCTTTCTCAGCTTTCTCGGCAAGTTGAAAATAGGGATGATAAAAGACCTCTTCTCTCTGATTTAAGGGAGTCAGGTAGTATCGAGCAAGATGCGGATGTTGTTATGTTTATTTATAGAGAAAGTTACTACTTGCAAAGAAATGAGCCAACTCGAGGGGCTGATGAAACTCAAGAGTCATATCAAAAAAAACATGACTCTTGGAAAGATAGAAATGAAGAAGTTTTTAATAAAGCTGAATTAATTGTTGCAAAACAAAGAAATGGTCCTACTGGTAAGATTGAGTTATACTTTGATGATAAATATACCAAGTTCTTGGGAATTGAAAAAAATGCATCAAACTAACATCTCAAATGAAATTTATTGAAAATATTGGTTTAGTTTTTATTACCTCATTCTCAAATTTAGGTAAATTTATTTTATTTATAATATTTTTTTTCAAATATTTATTTAATCCAAAATTTTATTTTAAAAATAATATATTATATTTCATAAATATATTAATTTCATCAATACCAATAATAGCTTTAACTGGAATTTTTTCTGGAATGGTTTTAGCATTACAATCTTACACTGGCTTTTCAAGATTTTCGGCAGAGTCAGCTATTCCAAATATTGTTGTTTTAACTTTGACGAGAGAATTGGGGCCTGTGTTAACAGGCCTTATGATTTCGGCTAGAGTTGGTTCCTCAATTGCTGCAGAAATAGCCACAATGAGAGTTACAGAACAAATCGATGCACTTAAAACACTTAATGCAAACTACTATAATTATCTTGTGACACCCCGCGTCTTATCATTGACATTAGCATTGCCTATATTTGTAACTTTAGTAGATTTTATTGGGGTAATGGGTGGGTACATAGTGTCAGTTCATAGGCTTGGCTTCAATGATAACTCATACCTATTAAACACAATTGATTTTTTGAGCTTAAGTGATTATCTTTCAGGAGTATTTAAAGCATTTGTTTTTGGTTTTATTATTTCAATAGTAAGTTGTTATTGTGGTTTATTTTCTGAAAAAGGTGCATTTGGTGTTGGCTCAGCTACAACAAACGCGGTTGTAATTTCCTCAATTCTAATTTTGTCATCAAATTATTTTCTTACAGAGCTATTCTTTTAATGAAAATAGAAGTTAAAAATTTAAAAAAAAAATTTAGTGAAGAATTTGTGTTAAAAGATATAAGTCTGACTATAGAGAAAAATAAATCTACTATTATTCTGGGACAATCCGGTTGTGGAAAATCTGTATTGATAAAAACTATATATAAATTATTTAATTTTGATAGTGGATCCATTTTATATGACGGAAAGTCAGAAGTTGATATCGATAAATTTAGTATGCTATTTCAATACGGAGCTCTATTCGATAGTTTAAAAATATCTGAAAATATAGCGTTTACTGATTTTATAAATAATAAAACAAATTTTGAAAAGAAGGTGATCTCTCTAATGAACGATGTAGGTTTAGACAAATCTATATTCAATAAATTCCCCTCAGAAATATCCGGTGGTATGAAAAAAAGAGTAGCATTAGCTAGAGCACTTTATAAAAATCCTAAAGTGATTTTTCTAGATGAACCCACCACAGGTTTGGATCCAATAAACAGTGATAAAATAAACGAATTAATATTAAAAGTAATAACAAATAGAAAAATAACTGCTGTAACCATAACTCATGATATCAAAAGTGCAATTAAAACAGGAGATCACTATTATTTTATTTATAAAGGAATTATTCAAGACATGGGTGATTGTAAAAAAATTTTAAAGACAAAAAATAAAGTATTTAAATCATTTATTAAAGGAGCAGATATTAAACAATAATGAATTTTTCGGATTTAAATTACTTCGATTATTCTTATCTTATACTACTTATTATATTTGCTGTTTTCTTTGGTATCAAAGGAGCTACTAAATCTATAAGCTACACTCTTAAAATCATTTTATCTATATCTTTGCCTTTTATATTTTATAAGAGAGTATTAAATTTTTCTTTAGAAAAATTAAACATTGAATATTTATTTTCATTACAAAATAAAAATGCAATTTTTTTAGAGATTATATCTTTTATTATTCTTTTTTTAATAACATACATTATTTATTCGATTTTAGAAAAGGCTTTAAATTTAAAATCACCCTCTCAATTAGAATTCAAAATTTTAGATACTATTATAGGTTCAATTTATGGAATAATTTTATTTTCCGTACTTTTTTATTTTTCTTATATTGCTATTTTTAAAAATTACGTAGATGAAAAGAATAAAATCATGAAATTAAATATTTCAATATATGAAAACCTTATGTATAAAGAAAAAAAGATTGAAAATAATAATAAAAAAGATTCATCTATTGAAGAAAAAAATAATGATAAAAAAGAACTCTACTAAAGTTAGAGAAGAATGTGGTGTTTTTGGTATTTCAAATATAAATGATGCTTCAGCTTTAGCAGCATTAGGTTTACACGCACTTCAACATAGAGGGCAAGAGGGTTGTGGAATAGTTTCTTACGATGGTAAAAATTATTATTCTGAAAAAAGATTTGGCCTTGTAGGAGATAATTTTAATAATGAGGATACAATTAAGAAATTACCAGGTAATTATGCTATTGGACATAACAGATATAGTACCACTGGGGGAAAAATATTAAGAAATGTGCAACCTTTTTTCGCAGACACTAACGCTGGCGGTATAGGAGTCTCTCATAATGGTAATTTTACAAATGCTATTACATTAAGAAAAGAACTGGTCAAAGATGGAGCAATTTTTTATACAACGTCAGACTCTGAGACAATAGTTCAGCTTATTGCAAGGTCAAAAAAAGAGAAAAATATTGATAAAATTATTGAGGCAATTTCTCAAATTCAGGGTGGATATGCTTTGGTGATGCTTACTAAAGAAGTTCTTATTGGAGCAAGAGATATATACGGTATTAGACCATTGGTAATAGGTAAAATAAATAATTCATATGTTTTAGCATCTGAAACTTGTGCACTTGATATTATAGGTGCAGAATTTATTCGGGAAGTTGAAAATGGTGAAATTATTTATATTGAAAATAATGAACTTCATAGTCTAAAACCATTTGGTAATCACAAACCTCGTCCTTGTGTGTTTGAATACATATATTTTGCAAGACCAGATAGTATTTTAAGAGGGAAAACAGCTTATGAGTATAGAAAAAATTTAGGAAGAGAGTTGGCAAAAGAAGACAATGTTGACGCAGAGTTAGTTGTGCCGGTTCCTGACTCAGGAAATGCAGCTGCAATAGGTTATAGTCAACAAAAGAAAATTAATTTTGATTTGGGTTTAATTAGGAATCATTATGTCGGAAGAACTTTTATAGAACCTGGCCAGCAAATAAGAAGTTTGGGTGTTAAACTAAAATTAAATGCTAACAGAAGTTCTATTGAAAATAAAAAAATTATATTAGTAGATGACTCTTTAGTCCGCGGTACAACTTCACATAAAATTGTAAAAATGTTATATGATGCTGGAGCTAAAGAAGTTCATTTAAGAATTGCCTGTCCTGAAATCAAATTCCCTGATTTTTATGGAGTTGACATGCCCACAAAACAGGAATTATTGGCAGCAAATAAAAGTGTTGAGGAAATATGTGATTATGTAAAAGCAAAAAGTTTAAAATTTTTATCTTTAGATGGGTTATATATAGCTCTAGGATATCTAAAAAGGGATAATAATAGGCCTCAATTAACTGATCACTACTTTACAGGAGATTATCCAATCAAATTGATTGATCAATTAGGTGATAATAAAATTACTCAACTATCTCTCCTAAGCTCTGGATCAAATATTTAATTGTCTAATAATCAAATCTTAATAATTTTAAATGGTGAAGATCAAACGGTCTTATCTGAAAATTCAACTAAAATAATCTTAGCGAAAAAAAAGCAAGAGAATATTACTCATGATCACACCTTACTTCAGACGAATTTTGACTCTTTAGATGATTTAATCAAAGCGAATACAATAATAAAAAGTCAATTTTCAAAAATTGATGAACTGGTCATTGTTTATAGGAACATTCATTTAAACATGATCTCTTATCAATACGACTACAATCATATAAAACAAAATTACCAAGAGTTAATTAATATTATCTATTTTATAAATTTACTTATACCTTTACTTAAAGACGAATTTAGGTTTGTTTTATCTTTTGAAAAAGATAATCATTACAAGGTTCATTTTAATAATTTTAAGGGGTCATTGATAAAATATCTAGAATCATTAAAATTGGATCTAGTTAAATCAATAAATATTGATATTAAAATATTAAACTGAAAGTTACACCTTTGAGATTTAACTCTCTTATTAATATTTTTGATAAATAACTTTTCATATGGGGTTTGATATTATTTTTTTTAAAATTACATGAAATTTTGAAATAATTTTTTTGATTAACTGTAAATGCTGTAATAAAGTAAATTTTAAACTCCTTAGAATTTTTCTGTATTTTCCCTAATTCTCCATTAATTGATTTGATTATTTTATTTAGATAAGAAGTTTTAAAAAAAAACTTGTTATATAATTGATTACTTACTATTTGAAGTATTTTTGATTTAGAAGATTTTAATGCAGAAATAAAATATATGTTCAAAGAGGAATAGTAATTATGATTTGATGAGAGATAATCAAGAAATTTATGTTGATATAAAGTTTTATTATCTATTAAGTCAATCTTATTAACTAGTACTAAAAAAGGTTTATTTCTTTTTGATAAAGACCCAATTAATGATAGATCTAATCTTGATTCAGAATTAGCATCTAGTAGTAGTATAATTAATGATGATTTTTTTATAAAATATTCTGATTGCTCTAGAGAGAGTTTTTCAAAATCAAGATTTTTTCTCTTGGATCTACTTCTAATAAAACCAGCAGTATCAATAAACTCTAATGTTTGTTTTTTATATTGAATATCCCAATTTACTGAGTCTCGGGTTGTGTGAAGATATGGTGAGGTCTTAGATAAAGATATATTCATTATTTTATTAAAAAGTGTTGATTTTCCTGTATTTTCTTTGCCAAAAATAGCTATTGTTTTTTTATTTACACTTTTAACACTCAAGTTCTGTTTTTTATTTTTATAAGAAAGATACTTTTTTAATAATGAAAAGTTATCAGAGTATTTTGTAAAATTTTCATCAAATAAATTTGATATGTAATCTTTTTCATCAATTTGTCTAAATGAAAAAAGCAATAGGTTATATTTTTTAGAATGTACTTTTTTACATATTTTTAAATCTTCGTTAGTAAAAGATGAGGTTAAATAAATAAATTTAATATTTTCTAATTTTAGTGTTGAAATTTTATTTAGAAGGTCTGTAAAATCATCAAATTTAAAAAAACCTGGCGTATCATAAATATTATATTCATAGTTTTCTGATGATATATTTTTCCGAATAACATCAATTGTAGTATTAGCTTTTGGATTAGATATAGTCTTATGAGTTTTAGAAAAGAGATTAAATAGGTAAGACTTACCCTCATTTACTTTGCCAATTATAAAGTAATTATTCACTCAATTTAAAAAGACTTTTATTGTCTTTGAGATATATAGTTTGATCCTGAAAAAAAATTTCTAAATTATTAGTAAATTTATTTTTATAAATAATATCGTCTCGTTTATCATTCAAATTTAATTTACTAATACCCTCTTCTGAGATTAAATAAATATTTTCTTGAATATTAAAAATTGTTATTGGTGTTTCCTTGTTGTGCGAGAAAGAACTTATTATATTTCCGTTATTAGATAAAATAAGAAATTTATTGAAAGTCATCACAATTAAATATCCATTATTTGAAAAAAGATAACTCAATATAGTATCGTTTATATCTAATTCCCAAAGTATATCTGATGAGACCGGATTATATACTGAAATTTTTCCAGAACGATCTAAAAAATATAAATTTTCATTATAATTGAAAGGGGTATCTATTAATTCATTAAAGCTGTCTAATGATGTAAGAATATTCAGGTCCTCTAATAAGTAATTATTAAAATAATTAAAATTATTTTTATCAAAAGTTAATAGAGTTCCTGAATTAAAAAGAATATAAAAATATTTGCTGTCTTCAAATATATTTGACTTTATTGATACACCAGGTTTTATAATGAAATTATCTTTTTTAGATATTGAGTAGTCATCCAATTTCACATTATAAATGTCTCCAAAAACACTAAATAGTATTATATTTTTATCTGATAAAATTGGGGCTTTGTTTAAAAATATATTATAGTCTGCTAACTCAGATACATTTTGACCATCAATAAACAATATTCGAGACCTATTTGTTAATATATGAATATCTTCATTGAATTCAAAAACACTAATAATTTCTTCATCTTTGTTTAGATTTAATTCAAACTCAAGTTTATTTTGATTTTTTGTATCAATTAAATAAATAGCTTCACCTTTGCTTACAATAATCTTTTCTTTTACAAAATTAACTGTAGATTTTTTATTAATATTAATAATTTCTTCTATTTCTAAATTATTCTCATTTAAAAAAAAGTTAATAGCTCTAGGAAAAATTATATTACCAAGTTCAAACTCTGCTATATTATTCTCAATTTTAGGTTCTGAAAATATTTCAGTTACCTGATTTGTTGGAATATAATCAGGATCGACTGTACCCAAATATTGATTACAAGAGGATAAAATTAAAAGAAAAATTAAAAGTTTAATTTTTTTCATTAGATAATCTATCAATAGCTTTGATAAAAAAATTATTTAAATCATCTTCATTTAACTCAGTAAATTCATAATTGTTAATATCTAAATTATATAAATATATTTTAGCTATTTGATTAAAAGTAAAATTATCATCTAAAGACAACGATTTTATTAGTTCTGTATCCAAGTCATTCAAAGCTTTTTTCAATAATATTATGTCTTTGTCAATTTTATTATATCGATCTAAATTTTCAATTGAGGTTAATTTCAAATCACTAAAAAAAGAAACTTTAGGATTATCTAAACTTGATAAATAGTAAAATTTTTCATCTAAATTTGAATTTTGCTCATTATAAAGTTCTGCCAAAAAAATATCGAATAATTTTTCATCATCTTTAGAATTATTTTGTAAAATGAAATAAAGAGCAATAACTAATAAAAAAGATACAATTCCAAATAAAGATAAATTTCTTTTATTGATTAATTTTTCCATTTTATTGAGCAACCCATACTTGGATATTGTTGGATTGAACAATATCCTTTAGCAATAACTTCTTCAACAGCAGAATAAAGCTCTGGTTTGCCCATAGAAGAATCTTTACCATTGGAGTCTAACCTACCTCTATATTTAAGTTTTTTATCATTACTGAAATAATAGAATTCAGGAGTGCATTGAGCATCAAATGTTTTAGCTATTGATTGCGTGGCATCAACAATATATTCAAATTCAAATTTAGCTCTTGATATTTGTTCTAAAAGAAATTTGTTGTGGTCCTCTGCATATGAATTTTGATCGTTTGACATAAAAGCAATAGAATTAACATTTAAAACTTTGAGTCTTTGGGTTTCATTAGCAATCTTAGTTTCTATAGATCTAACATAAGGGCAATGATTGCAAATAAACATTACTAAAAGACCGTTGGTGTCAAAAGAATCATAAAAGGACCTTTTTTCACCTTTTAAGTTAATAAATTGAAAATTAGTAGGATGCCAATCAAAATTACAGCTTGAAGAATTTAAAAGTACCATTTAACATAATATATATTGAAAATCTTAAACATAAATAAAAATCATATCGACACAATTCCAAAAAAAACATTCCAATATATTCTTAATACTTATTCTTATGGTTTATCAAAAAATATATGGAGAAATTATTCAATCCAAACTCAGGACTCAAATTACAAAAAGACAAAAATTACTTTTTACAAATCAAATTTTTCTTTTCCAATTATTAAAATTGTATACTCAAAAAAATTCGATAAAGAAATTTTTGAAGTTACTTATAAAGATAAAAAGAAAAATTTTTCTACTCTGAATTCATTGAATGTATGGTTAAAAAATTATTTTTTTAACAAACCTAAGATGTAAATTTCTTTAGATTTTTTATCTGATGCAGCTGGTTTAATATATTGTGTTTTGTCAAAATAAGTTTTAACAAACTTAAATAACTTTTCTGTATCCTCTCCTTGAAAGTTTTTTACTAAAAAATTACCACCTTTGTTTAAATATTTTTCAATAAATTTTGCTGAAAGCATACTCAAAATATAACTATTAGTTTGATCTAAAAATTGGTTTCCACTTGTGTTTGGTGCGATATCTGAAATTATCGAGTCAAAAGTGTATTTATTTAATGTAAATAATTCATCAATTAATTGATACTGATTTAAGTCCATCATATAAAATTTGAATTTGCCCTCAATTTGCTCAACAGTAGGTAGTATATCAATACCTACTATTTTGTTTTTTGGGTGTTTATTCAAAATATATTGTGTCCAGCCACCTGGTGAACATCCAACATCTAATATTTTTTTATCATTTTTAAATAAATTGTGTTTTTTATCTATTTCTTCTAATTTGAAATAAGCTCTGGAAATAATGTCATTTTTCTTTGCTTTTATGTAAAAAGGGTCTTTTTTTCTAGTTTTATACCACTGTTTCATTTAATTTTACTCATAATCTGATATGTATTCGTTTACATATATTCTAGTAGGTTTAAACAAATCCATGCTACCCAATGTTAAAAAAATAATTATTGTATCAATCATAACACTTATAAACTCTATATGTTACTCATCAGAATGGGGAAGCAAAGAAGAAACAGACGAAAAATTATTTTCTGTTGAGGTTATAGACTCCTCCGCACAAACGATAAAAGATAGTATTGTTTTTAGCTCAACTACTGAAGCTTTAAGGAGAATTGAAGTTAAGAGTGAGGTGATGACCACAATAGAAAAAGTGTTGGTCAAAGCAGGATCTAAAATAAAAAAAGGTCAGCATATAGTTGAATTAGACGATTATAAAACGAACGCTGATTTATATAAATTAAATTTATTATCTCAAAGTGAATTTGACAAATATGCTCTTTTTGCACCTTTTGGTGGAATGCTTTTAGATGGTCATAAGATTGCTGGAGAGCTTGTGATGCCTGGAGAAAAAGTATACGAAATTATAGATTTAAGCTCATTAAAAATATTTGGTTACATTAATGAAAATGAAATTCTAGATATATCCTTAGAAAATAAAGTTGAGGTAACAATACTTGGTGAAAAAGTTAATGGCACAATTGACTACATTTCTCCTATTTCAGATCCGGAGACAAAAACTTTTGAAATTGTTGTTAAAGTTGAAAATAAAGATCTTAGGTATAAAGATGGATTATCATCAATAATTTCTATAGTTAAAGGAAATGTTCTTGCGCATAAAATTTCTCCCTCAATTCTAGCTTTGGGAGACTCAGGAGAGTTAGGTGTAAAAGTTATAGGATCTGATAACACCGTACAATTTAAAAAAATTAATGTTATAGAAGATACTTCTGATTACATGTTGGTCTCTGGCTTAAGTCAAAAAGAGAAAATTATAATTGTTGGACAGCAATACGTTTCTGCAGGAGAAAAAGTTAATTTTAATTAATCATGAGCTTGGTTAACTTAGCAAGTCAATACTACAGAACTACAATTTCCATTTTCCTATTTGTTATTGTTAGTGGATCACTTGTGTTTAACAATATTCCTAAAGAATCATCGCCAGATGTAAGTTTGCCCTATATATATGTATCTCTTGGCTTAACAGGAATATCGCCAGAAGACTCTGAAAAGCTTTTAATAAAACCTGTTGAAGATGAAGTTTCAAATATCGAAGGAAAAAAAGAAATGACTAGCACTTCTTATCAAGGTGGTGGTAATGTTTTATTAGAGTTTGATGCTGGTTTTGATCCTGATCAAGCACTTTTAGATACTAGAGAACAAGTTGACAGAGCAAAGTCAGATTTACCTGATGATGCAGATGAGCCCAAGGTAAGTGAGGTCAATATAAGTTTATTTCCTATTTTAGTGGTATCTATAAGTGGTGATATATCTGAATTTTTACTAAAAAAGATTTCAAATGACCTTAAAGACAAAATACAATCTTTACCAAATGTTTTAGAAGTAAATATTGGTGGAGAAAGAGAAGAACAACTAGACATTGTCATTGATCAGAACAAAATAGAAGCTTATGGATTAAATTTAAATGAAATATTAAATTTTGTAAGATCTAATAACCAAATAGTTTCTGCTGGAAATCTTGATACAGGAGATGGAAGATTTGTAATTAAAATTCCTGGTTTATATGAGAGCCTAAATGATGTTTTTAATACACCAATAAAGGTAAATGATAAAAAAACAATTAAATTTAAAGATATTGCTCAGCTTAAAAGAACTTTTAAAGATCCAGAAAAATTTGCCCGATTAAATAATAAGTCTGCTTTCACTTTAGAAATTTCTAAAAGAATCGGAGCAAACATTGTAGAGACTGTTGATCAAGTAAAACAGTTGGTTAAGGAAGAGCAAAAAATTCTTCCTTCGAAGGTCAACATAACTTTTTCTGGTGATGAGTCTGTAAATATTAAAAGTATGCTAGGAGATCTCCAAAATAATGTAATTTTTTCAATAATACTTGTGATGAGTGTGGTTGTTATCTTTCTTGGTATAAGGTCAAGTTTACTTGTAGGTTTAGCCGTACCGGGTTCTTTTTTATCATCTATTTTAATCCTCTATTCACTTGGCTTTACAATCAATATGGTTGTTTTGTTTGGGTTAATTCTCTCAGTTGGGCTACTTGTTGATGGGGCTGTGGTTGTAGTTGAATATGCCCAAAGAAAAATACAAGAGGGTATGGGGCTAGCAGAGTCATATATAAAAGCTGCATCAAGAATGTCCCTACCTATCATGGCTTCAACTTTTACTACTATAGCAGCATTTATTCCTCTTTTATTTTGGCCAGGCACAACCGGTGGTTTTATGAAGTATATACCTATAACAGTAATATCTGTTTTAGGTTCTAGTTTAGCTATGGCATTAATAGTTATTCCTATAATTGGAACTCAGGCTTATAAAATTAAAAATCTTTTTTTCTTCTTTATTATACCTTTAATTTTATTTGGTATTATAAATTTTGTTGCATTTAATTTTTTATCTCAACTAGAATTTGATAGCTACATAAATATGGGTGCAAAAGCCATAACAACAATTTCAATTGGCGTCATTTTGTTTTTTGTTTTTAGATATATTAAAAATAGAGGTTTTTTTCAGAAAATGATTATCCCTAGAATAAATGCTGATGATGACGAAGACTTAACTGATTTAGAAAAAGTAGGTTTTTTTACTAAGATTTACCTTTTTATTTTGAGGCTCTGTATAAATAATCCCATAAAAATTCTTGTTCTATCTTTCATACTGTTAGTTGGTATCTATGGTGCATATGGAAAGTTTGGTAAGGGAGTTACTTTTTTTCCTTCAGTTGAAGCAGAGAATACCAAAGTAATTATTTATGCTACAGGCAATCTATCAGTTTTAGAAAAAGATAGGCTAGTTGCAAAAGTAGAGTCACAGGTATTAAACTTACAAGAAAAGAATAATGAATTTGAGTCTGTCTATACAACATCAGGGAATGTAGAAAATAGACAAGAAAGCTCGCCTGATATCATAGGATTTATAGATATAGAATTCAAAGATTGGGATAAAAGAAGAAAAGCAGAAACAATAATTTCTGAAATAAGACAAGAAACTTCATCTATTCCTGGGATTAAAGTTGAAACAAGAACTTTAAGAGCAGGCCCTCCTAGAGGGAAGCCCATTGAAATCAATTTAACTTCTTCTGATCCTAAAATCACAGTTCAAGAACTTAAGAGAATTGAAAAATATTTATCCAGCATAACTGGTTTAAAGGATTTAGAAACATCTCTACCCTCTCCTAGTATTGAATATGAGCTTTATGTTGATAGAGAAGAGGCTGCAAAATATGGTGCAAGTATTTCAATAATAGGTAACACCATAAAACTTCTTACAAGTGGGCTAAAATTGAGTGAATTTAGACCTGATGATAGTAATGAGTCTATACCCATTTACCTTCGATTGCCAAAAGAACAGAGAACGATCGATCAATTAGATAATATTAAGATACCAACTTCTTCAGGCTATGTACCAATTTCAAATTTTACTAAAATTGAAACCAATCAAGAGACAGGAAATTTGACCAGAGTAGAACAGAATAGAATTGAAACAATTAAATCAGATGTAACTAGATTTTATCAAACTGATGCTTATGTCAGACTTATAAAACATTGGCTTGGAATTGAAAAATTCAATATTCCTAATAACTTTGGTTTAGATATACCTGAATTTGATTCAGCAAATATTGACCCTAGAGTAAAAATAGAATTTAAGGGAGAGGATGAAAGTCAGCAGAAGTCTAAAGCTTTTCTACAAAAAGCTTTTTTGATAGCTATATTTTTAATGGGTTTAATTCTTTTGACTCAATTTAATAGTTTTAGTAGCACCTTATTAATTCTATTTGCAGTAATTATGTCAACGGTGGGCGTTGTTTTAGGTCTCTTAATTACAAAACAACCATTTGGAATAGTAATGAGCGGAATAGGAGTCATCTCGTTAGCAGGTATAGTTGTAAATAACAATATAGTCTTAATTGATACCTTTGATAGATTAATAAAAAAGACAAATGATGCTAGAGATGCCATTTTAATGACGGGTGCACAAAGATTGAGACCTGTTTTATTGACTACAACTACTACTGTGCTTGGTTTACTTCCCATGGCTTTAAAATTAAATATTGATTTTGTAAACTTTGAATATAGTTATAACTCCCCGGACACTCAGTGGTGGGTAGATTTATCGAGAGCAATTGTTTTTGGACTACTTTTTTCTACTTTATTGACTTTACTTGTAACTCCATCAGCTTTGATGCTTAAATCAAAATACTTAACTAACTCCTCTAAAAAATTTAATAAAGTAAATAAACAAGCTTAATATAGAGAATAATAAATAAATAAATGCAACTAAAAGAGTTGTTTGCCAAAAATAACTTATTAGAAATATTAAAATAATGACTGTAAAAATAATCATAAGTCTAAAATATAGACTTTTTACTTTTAGATTTTTTACAGAAGGAGTCGGAACTCTACTAATCATCATAGCGCCCGCAAATACAATTAATAAGGCACTTACAATGGGGTAGTTAATAGTAAAATGTATTTGTTCAATAAAATTTATATAAAGCGGAATCATTATAATACCTGCTGCAGCTGGTGAGGGTATGCCATAAAATACTTTGCTTTGCTCTCTAATATTTTCAATATTGAAACGAGCAAGTCTAAGAGCTGCACAAATAATGTAAAAAAGACTTATAACCCATCCAATCCTACCTAGCTCATTAGTAAAACTTAAATTTATAAGTAAAGATGGAGCTAATCCAAAACTAATAAAATCTGACAGAGAGTCTAATTCAGCTCCAAATTGGGATGATTTTTTTAATTTTCTAGCCATCCATCCATCAAAGAAATCGAAGAAGGCTGCTAGCATTATCATAAGTACAGCAATTTTAAAATTACTTTGAATAGAGAACTTTATTGAGGAAATACCTGCAATAAGTGACATTAATGTAATTAAATTAGGTATAAATTTAGTGAGCGGATGTTCGGTCATCTAAATGTCTAAATCTTTTTATATTCTCTAGATTGTATATTTTTGTTATTTTTAAAATCACTTGCAATGATAGTTTCACCACCTATACATTGCTGACCAATGCTTACCATTAAATTATATGAATTGGGAAATTCGATATCTACTCTGCTTCCAAACTTGATAATTCCATATCTTTCACCTTGGTTTACTCTCTCATTAGTTTTAAGATAACAAATTATTCTTCTAGCAATTAAACCAGCAATTTGTGTTATGTATATAATGTTAGATCCAGATTTAAGAGTTAATCTTAATCTTTCATTTTCTTCACTTGCTTTATCTAAAGTTGCATTGATAAATTTACCCTCAATATAATCAATTTTTGTAATTTGACCTGAAACTGGTAATCTTTGGATATGTACATTAAACACACTCAAAAAAATTGAAACTTTGGTATAACTTTTTTTACCCTCTTTGTAATCACTAATATTTGTAATTAATCCATCTGCTGGGCTAACTAAAATATCATCACCTAATGGGACGACTCTTTCAGGATCTCTAAAAAAATAGAATGTAAAAATTAGTAATATTAAAAAAATTAAAAATAAAGGTTTATATATAAAATAAAAAAAAATTACTAATAAAAATAGTATTATCAGCGCAGCTGAAATTTCTTTATGAAACCTGAAGTACATAAGATGGAATTAATATCTGAATTGTATAATTTGATCAATAAAATAGATTTTTTTTATTAATTTAATCTGTTATACAATCAATATCTCTATATAAATGGCAAAAGTTTCAGTTAAAAATCCTGTGGTCGAATTAGATGGCGATGAAATGACAAGGATTATATGGGATTTTATTAAACAAAAGCTCATTCTTCCATATCTTGATATAGATCTAAAATATTACGACTTATCTGTACAAAATAGAGATCAAACAAATGATGCAATTACAGTTGAGGCTGCAAAAGCAATAAAAAAATTTGGTGTTGGTATAAAATGTGCAACGATCACTCCTGACGATAATAGAGTATCGGAATTTAAGCTAAAAAAAATGTGGCGTTCTCCAAATGGAACTATAAGAAATATTTTAGATGGAACTGTTTTTAGACAACCAATTATATGTAAAAATATTCCAAGAATTGTAAGGACATGGGATGCCCCTATTGTTGTTGGTAGGCATGCGTTTGGTGATCAATATAAAGCTACAGAAATGAAGATCGACAAACCAGGGAAACTCTTTATGAAATATGTTGATGAAGAGGGAAAAGTAGAGGAAAAAGAGGTTTTTCAATTTCAAAATCAGGGTGTTGCCCTCTCTATGTATAATGTAGATGAGTCAATTAGAGGTTTTGCAAGAGCTTGTTTTAATTATGGATTAAAATTAAAATGGCCTGTATATCTCTCAACAAAAGATACTATTTTAAAAAAATACGATGGAAGATTTAAAGAGATATTTAATGAAATTTTTCAGAAAGAATTTAAAACTGATTTTGAAAGTAACCAAATAGTTTACGAACACCGTCTTATTGATGATTTAGTTGCTTCTTCAATGAAATGGTCAGGTAACTTTATTTGGGCTTGCAAGAATTATGACGGAGACGTTCAGTCAGATGCAGTTGCACAGGGTTTTGGTTCTTTGGGTATGATGTCTAGTGTTTTAATGACACCCGATGGCAAAACAATTGAAGCTGAGGCTGCTCATGGAACTGTAACTAGACATTATAGACTGCATCAAAAAGGAGAAAAAACTTCAACAAATCCTATAGCATCAATATTTGCTTGGACAAAAGGTTTAAATTTTAGAGGTGAGTTCGATGGCAACGATGAACTTATTAAGTTTTCAAAGGCACTTGAAGAAACCTGTGTTGAGACTGTGGAGTCTGGTCAAATGACTAAGGACTTAGCAATACTTGTAGACAAAAATTCGCCGTGGATGAACACTGAAGATTTTTTAAATTGTCTTGATAAAAATCTTCAAACTAAATTAAATTAGATCTGATTTTTAATACTTAAAAAAGCTTGATTTAATTGATCTTTTTTGTTGCCACCAGCTTGAGCGAAGTCAATTCTTCCCCCACCACCTTTTGAACCGAGTATATCAAAAGTACTTTTTATTAGTACTCTGGCATCATAAGTATCTATTAAATCATTAGTTAACCCAACCATAATGGATACCTTATCTTCATTTGTAGTAATGCAAGCCAAAATAGATTTAGATTTTTCTAATTTAAATTTATCAAAAATTGATCTGAGTTCTTTGGGAGGCAAGTTTTCTATTAATTGAGACACAAAATTAATTCCATTTATATTTGTTTCTTCTATTTTGTTATTCTCCACATTTGAGAGTATTGATTTATTTTTTAAATTATCTAAATAATTTTCTAATTTCTTTATATAAATGTTTTTATTTTCCTCACTAAAACTTATTTTTCCATTTAATTTGTTTATTTGTGAGATTAAGTTAATGATTTTATCATCAATTTTTTTTTCAAGTAATTGATCCTCTTTTAGTTTATTACTAATAAATTCATCTACCTTATCACCAGTGCAAGCCTCTATTCTCCTTACTCCTGATGATACAGACTCCTCACTTATAATGAGAAATTTTTCTATTTCTTTAACATTTGTTACGTGCGTTCCCCCGCAAAGCTCAATTGAATAAGGTTTATTATTATTTTCTCCTAAAGTGACTACTCTAACTTCTTCGCCATATTTTTCTCCAAACAATGCCATTGCCCCTTGTTTTATTGCCTCTTCTTGAGACTTAATATCAATTCGTGTTTCACAAGTATTCGAAATTATATTTGTAACCTCTTTTTGAATAGTATCTATTTGCTTTGATGATATTTGTTTATTATGACTGAAATCAAAACGTAATTTATTTTCATTAACTAAAGATCCGCGCTGAGCTACATGTAGTCCTAAGTTATTCCTTAATGCTGCATGAAGCAAATGTGTAGCAGAATGATTTTTTTTAATTAATTCCCTTAAACTACTATCTATTTTAAGTTTAACTTCATTTCCTATTTTAAAATTGCCTGAAATTACATTACCAAAATGGATAAAAATGCCTTGAGGAGTTTTTCTAGTATCTGTCACTTTAAATTCTGCATTTTCTGTGGAAATTATGCCTTTATCTCCAACTTGCCCACCAGACTCTGCATAAAAACATGACTCATCTGTGATAATTGCTGATTTTTTTATTTTATTACTTAATTCGTCAACTACTTCTGAGTCTAAAACTAAAGCAGTTACATTTGCCTTTAAAGTAGTTTCATCGTATCCTTTAAATACTGTTGGTTTCGTTTTTCTTGCAATATCAAACCATAGCTTTTCAGTATTTCCATCACCACTACCCTTCCATGAGGATCTAGCTTCCTCTTTTTGTAGCTTCATTGATGCATCAAAAGACTCTAAATCAACATCGATATCCTTTGATCTTAAATAATCTTGTGTTAGATCAAGGGGAAATCCAAAGGTGTCGTATAATTTAAATGCGATTTTACCATCTAATTTATTATTTTTAATATTAGGTATTTCTTGTCCAAGTATCTCTAGGCCTTTACTTAAAGTTTCTCTAAATTTTATTTCCTCATTGTAGAGTGTTTCCTTAATAGTTTCAGCTCCCGAGTTAAGTTCTTGGAAGAAATCACCCATTAAATTTTTCAATTCATCAAAAATTTTGTGAAATAATGGTTCTGAGGAACCTAATGAATATGCATGTCTTATTCCTCTTCTTAATATTCGTCTTAGTACATAACCTCGTCCCTCATTTGAAGGTAAAACCCCGTCAGCTATTAAAAAAGATGAAGCTCGTAAGTGATCTGCTATGACTCTAAAACTAGATTTATTTTCTTCAGATATTTTTTTTTGTATAAATTCTTGAGTAATATCAATAATATTTGAAAACAAATCAGAACTATAATTGTCATTACTACCATTTAATAATGCTGTTATTCTCTCTAGACCCATACCAGTGTCTACACATGGTTTAGGTAAATCTAATCTGGTATTTTTGTCTACCTGTTCATATTGCATAAAAACTAAATTCCATATTTCAATGAAACGATCACCATCTTCGTCAACTGAACCAGGGGGGCCGCCAAAGTATTTATCACCATGATCATAAAATATCTCCGAGCATGGTCCGCAAGGTCCTGTGTCACCCATTGACCAAAAATTGTCAGAGCTTGAAATTTTAATTATCTTATTGTCAGGTAAATTAGCTATTTTTTTCCAAAATTTTTCTGCGACCTCATCATCATGATATATCGTAACTAATAATTTATTTTCATTAATTTTAAATTCTTTAGTGATTAAGTTCCAAGCATATAGAATTGCTTGCTCTTTAAAGTAATCGCCAAAAGAAAAATTTCCTAACATCTCGAAGAAAGTATGATGTCGAGTTGTAAATCCAACATTCTCTAAATCATTATGTTTTCCTCCAGCCCGAACACATTTTTGAGAAGTCGTGGCTCTTTTGAAATCTAACTGTTCCATGCCTGTAAAAACATTTTTAAATTGGACCATCCCTGAATTAGCAAACATTAGAGTAGGGTCATTTTCTGGGACTAAAGATCCAGATTTGACATGCCTATGATCATTATTTTTAAAATAATCAATAAACGCATTGCGTACTTCATTAGAGTTCATATTCATGGAATATAGATTAATTTAACTGAAATTTAATATTATTCTTTAGAGTTTTTTTCAACGGTTTCTTCTGTTGTAGAGGGAGGTGGATCAATCATCAACTCTTCAACAGTGTCGGAATTTGATCTTATTCTGCTTTCTATTTCATTCAATAACTCAGGATTATCCTTTAAGAACTGTTTTGTATTTTCTCTACCTTGACCAATTTTTTCGTCTTTGTAAGAATACCACGCTCCAGACTTATCTATAATATCAGCTTGAACACCTAAATCTATAATTTCGCCAATTTTAGAAATTCCTTCACCATACATAATGTCAAATTCAACCATTTTAAAAGGAGGGGCCATTTTATTTTTGACGACCTTCACTCTCGTTTGGTTTCCAATAATATTATCTTTATCTTTTATTGCACCAATCCTTCTAATATCTAGTCTTACGGAAGAATAAAACTTTAAAGCATTACCTCCAGTGGTGACTTCAGGGCTTCCAAACATTACTCCTATTTTCATTCTAAGTTGATTAATAAAAACAACCATAGTATTTGTCTTTGAGATGGAGCTAGTTAATTTTCTAAGCGCTTGACTCATTAGCCTTGCCTGAAGTCCGGGTAAAGAGTCGCCCATTTCACCCTCTAACTCTGCTCTGGGAACTAAAGCTGCCACTGAGTCTATAACTAATAAATCTATACCTTCAGATTTTACAAGAGTATCTGAGATCTCTAAAGCCTGTTCACCAGTATCAGGTTGAGATATCAATAACTCATCAATATTTACTCCAAGTTTTTTTGCATAACCTGGGTCTAAAGCATGTTCAGCATCAATAAAAGCGCACGTACCTCCAACTTTTTGAGCTTCTGCGATTATATGTAATGTTAGAGTTGTTTTACCTGAACTTTCAGGACCATAAACTTCTATGACTCTTCCTTTTGGTAATCCACCTATTCCTAGAGCTATATCTAGACCAAGAGAACCTGTTGAGTATACATCAATATTTGCATCGATATCTTTCTTTCCAAGCATCATTATAGAACCTTTTCCATATGATTTTTCAATATTACTGATAACAGATTTAAGCTTGTTTAAATTTTCTTTTTTATCCATTTGATTCTATAGTAAATAGTAAATATTTGTTTCTACTTAACAAGAGTAATAATGGAAAATAACTATAATTTTAGTGATTTTATACCGGGCACAATCGTGGAATGCCCATCTCAACCAGATTGGGGCCTGGGGCAAGTTCAATCTTGTATAAATAGTAAAATCACAATTAACTTTGAGAACGTAGGAAAAAAAGTTATAGATTTAAATATCGTTGATTTAAAGATACACGAAAATGCTGACTGATAAATTTAAAAGAAAAATTGATTACTTGAGAATATCTGTCACTGATAGATGTGATTTAAGGTGCACTTATTGTATGGCTGAGGATGTAACATTCTTACCTAGACAAGAGGTTTTATCAATTGAAGAAATTATTAAACTTACAAATATTTTTAATGAGTTAGGTGTAAAAAAATTTCGATTAACAGGGGGTGAGCCTCTTGTTAGAAAAAACATAGTTTCAATTATAGAACATTTTAATAACCTAAAAAATCATGGTAAAATTTCAGAGCATACTTTAACGACAAATGGTACGAATTTATCAAGATATGCATCTATTCTTAAAAAGAATGGTGTTGAAAGAATAAATGTATCTCTTGATAGCTTAAATGCCGAAAGTTTTAAGAAAATAACTAAATGGGGAGATTTAAGTAAAGTTTTAAGTGGGATAGAGGCAGCTAAACAAGAAGGGATAAAGATTAAAATAAATACTGTTTTAACCCAAAATTTCAATGACAAAGAAATATTTGATATTTTAGATTGGTGTAAAAAAAATCATTTTGATATTTCGTTAATAGAAATAATGCCCATAGGTGATATTGGAGAAAAGCGATTTAATCAATATTTATCCATGAAGAAATTTGAGGAGGATCTAGTAAATAAATTGAATTTAATTCCTTCTAAATACAAAACTAACGGCCCTTCTAGATACTACGAGTATTCAAATCATAAATCGAAAATTGGTATTATATCTGCTATTTCTCATAACTTTTGTGATACTTGTAATAGAGTAAGACTTACATGCACTGGGAAGCTATATATGTGTTTAGGACAAAATGATTTTGTAGATTTAAAATTTGCCCTAAGAAATCAAACAAAAAATGATATTATTGCCTTAATAGAATACGCCATGTCAATTAAACCTAAAGCACATAACTTTGAAATTCAAAAAGATAATTTTGAGGGATATGTTAATCGTTATATGAATGAGACTGGAGGTTAATAAATGAAAATATGTTTTGTTTCTTTTCCTCTTGAAAAAAATATTGAAGCTCAAGAGAAACTTATAAAAAAATACGGTAATCACGAACCTGAAGAGGCAGATTTCATTGTAGCGCTTGGAGGGGACGGTTTTATTTTAAAATCGCTTCATAATTATATGAAACTTAACAAGCCAATTTACGGTATGAATTTTGGATCTGTTGGTTTCTTAATGAATGATTACGAACTTGATGGTTTAGAGGAACGGTTAAATAATGCTCAATTAACAAAATTAAGACCTTTAGTAATGAAAACTTTAAATCCTACGGGTCAAGAAATTAAAGCTATTGCAATTAATGAGATCAGTATTCGTAGAGAAAAATATCAGGCTGCAAAAATTCAAATTATGATAGACAATGAAGTAAGAATAGAAGAGCTTGTCTGTGATGGTGTAATATTATCAACAGCAGCAGGTAGTACTGGATATAATTATTCAGCCTCTGGACCTATAATTCCGCTTGGAAGTAATGTTGTAGCTCTCACTGCAGTAAGTGCATATAGTCCTAGACACTGGCGTGGTGGTCTTTTAAAAGATAATGCTAAGATTAAAATTATTAATAATAATCCCTCTAAAAGGCCAATAGTAGTTCATGCTGATCACATAGAAGCAAAAGATGTTATTTCTGTTGAAATAGAAATGTCTGAGGGTTTGGAAATACCATTATTATTCGATAACGATCATAAAATTGAAGAACGAGTTTATAAAGAAATGTTTAAATCTAACTAATTAAGTGAAATTTCTCAATAATTCAAAAATCCTTTTAATTTTTTTTTTGTTATTTATTTTTCAAAAAAATTCTATTGCTAATGAATGTTTAATAAAAAAAGAGTTGAATATTGGGCTTATTGAAAATAATTACATAGATTATAAATATTACTTATATTATGCGCTTGGTGAGTACTCTTTAATAAATGATATAAAATTTACAATTAACGAAGTTAATCATAATGCAAATGAATTTGATATTATATTTGGCGAATTTAGAGATTTAGCTAAATTAAGCTTAAATCAAACTCATATACCTGACAAAGTTTTAAATTTCTATAATGATAATGATGTTGAAGTTACGGGAAATTTATTACCTCTAGATTTAGATACATTTATACTATTAAGCCAAGAGGATCGTAAAAAAGTAGCTTTTGAAGAATTTTCAGAATTATATAATCCCATTAAATATACACTGGGAATGAGCTTTAAATCTGAAGAGGATATAATAAATTTAATTATATATCATTTGGAACAACCCTCTATTAATTTAAATAGTTTATCATTTGAATTAACTGCAGATTTATTTTCAAAAACATATGAAAATCTTAATAAAAATATTATTAATAATAATTTTCTGGAAGTTTTTAACTCTTATGAAAACTCAGAGAATGTTTATACATTATTTAGTGATGGCATTTTACTGAATAAAAATATTGACTTTAGAAGTTTTCAACTTTTCCCAAAGAGTAAATATATTTGGGATTTAGAAGAAGGAGTTTTTAAAGAAAGCTTTGAGAGTAAACCTTTATCTTTTTATGGTTTTAGCGCATATTTAAACAACTCACAAGGATCAGGACTTTTGTGCTATCTAATTGATGAAGAGGTAAGATTAAAGGCCTTTAAAGATTTTAACATCCAGCTAAGTCCATTATCAATTAATGAAGTAAGAAGTATTAAAGATGATTTACCTGAGAGTTACAAAAAGATTTTAGAAAATAAAAATAAATATGTGCTTAAACCAAATTATTCCACAGAGAATAAAAATTATGATTTATTTTCAGGTCTAATTTTTGGAAAATATAAATATGATGATATAATAGACCGTCAAGACTATTTAAATAGATAAAAGTATTGAAAAACATAAGTAATCATCTAAATTCGACTAACAATTTTAACATGGCCTCGTGCTGGAATTGGTAGACAGTCTGGACTTAAAATCCAGTGGGATTTATTCCCGTGGCGGTTCGAGTCCGCCCGAGGCTACCATTTTATTTTAGATTGAAATAATGATCGTTTTTTTTGAACCAGTTATTTAATTTTTTAATACCTTTTTCTATTCGAATACTCTCTTTGATACCAAGATATTTGTATATTTTATTATTATCAGCTAAAGACTCATTAACATCAAGTTTGTTAATTCCTTTTTGGACTATTTTGATTTCTTTTTTCGTCACTTTTTCAACTAATTTTATTAAATCATTAATAATAATATTGCTTGTACTTCCAATATTAAAAATTTTATGAACATTTTTTTTTTCATTTAAATTCATTAGTCTTGATATGATAGATATTATGTTGTCAACATGGGTAAAATCTCTTTTGTTTTTTCCATAATTAAATAATGGAAATTTCTTATCTCTATAAGCTGAAAAAAATAATTTATATATAGCCATGTCGGGTCTAGGAAAATCACCATAGACAGTAAAAAATCTTAATCCATATGTTGTGACATTATTATTAATAAAAAAATTTTCTGCTTGTAACTCATTAATAGATTTAGTTAAACCATAAAAAGATATTGGTTTATAGGTATAATCGATTTCTTTAGTTGGAATTTTTTTATTGTTACCATAAATAGAGCTTGAAGAAGCATATATAATTTTTTTTACATTATAACGCTTAGAAAAATCGAGTAGATTTTCAAGACCAATAATATTTGATTTTATATATTTTAATTTTAATTTGTCAGATCCTCTAACACCTACCTGTGCTGCTAAATGGATAAGTGTGTGTAAATTATTTATATTGACTTTATTAAAATTTTTTTTTTGGGATATATCAAAATTATAATGCTTGTATTTTTTCGATTTTTTTAATTTTTGAAGTCTATATAGTTTAAATTTTTTCGGATAATAATTATTTAGATTATCAATACCAACCACTGTATATCCTTGTTGAAGGAAGAAACTAGCTATATTAAATCCAATAAATCCTGCTGATCCAGTAACTAATATTGTTTTATTAATATTTTTCATTGAGGGTCAAATTTCTTTGATAATTTATCAAACTTAATAAAATAATTATAAAAACAAATAAAAAAGTATTTTTTCCATGAAAAATACTACTTGTAGAAACAAAAGGAAAAAAATATACAAGAAAAAAAATTTTTAAATCTGAGTGACTCAATTTTCTATAAACATAAATCAACAACATCATAAAACTAAAAAAACCCAAAATTCCTATTTCAGATAAAATTTCAAGATAAAAGTTATGAGGATGAGTAGAACATATATTTCTATTCAGAGAGTCAATAATTTTTATTTTATCTGATTTTGTTAAATTAACACTATCTATTAAGTAAACATTATCAAAATTAAAGTAATTATTGTAATTTTTACAATCTTTCCTAAATGATCTAAAACCAGTTCCTGTTATTGGTTTATCTTTAAAGATTGCCATAGATGACACAAAATGAGAATAGTGACCCGAATATAAAATAAAATTTTTACTACCTGGTACAAATTTATTCACAAATTCAATATGGCGATCCATCAAATTACTTTTAAAGAAAAGAGATGATATAATCAATAAAGTGGATAAGAGGAACATTAATTGTTTTAAATTTATTTTTATCTTATTTTGCTTAAACAAAAAAAATAACAAAGCTGTGTGAAAAAAAATAAATTTAATTAAAGCTATTCTTTCGCCAGTTAAAGTAATAACTGCCAAGCATAGTAGTAAATAAATAAAAAATTTCCAATCGTGTAATTTAACTGAAAGACTGTAAATTGAAGAAAATACAAATAAAAAACTTCCTAAAATTAATTCATCACCAAAAGGTCCGGAAAGTCTACCTTTTGAAATAGGCTCTAAACCGAAAATATCTTTACCAAAGAATAATTGTATAAAGGTATCTATTATCAAAAAAATAATCACTATTAAAATTCCTTTTAAATATTTAGATAGATAATTAATGTTAATAGTAAAAATTTGATAAAAAAATAATCCAAAAAAAATAAATCTAATAAAAACAATGGATTTAGACAATGAGTATGAAAAATAATCAGACAATAAAGAAGAGATTAAAATAAGTAGATAAAAAACTAAAAGAAAAATAAAAATATTTTTAAATATTTTTGGTATTTTATAAAAATTATTTCTATACATAAATATCCATAAAATTGCAGAGGTTATAACAAATAAATCAAGAACAGCACTTCCTGATATAAATGCGGTCATTAGTAAAGGAATGTATATGACTGGAATTTTATTTAGATAAGATTTCATACAAATATTTTTTTGATATTAGATTTGTTGAGTATATTTTATTAAAAATTTCAAATTTTTCACGAAAGCCTTTTATATCGACATGATTGTTTGAAATATATTTGAATATATTCACAAGATCATTTATATCATGCGCACAAAAACCTAATCCATACTCCA
>CACMIW010000005.1 GCA_902613845.1 uncultured Alphaproteobacteria bacterium
GATTTATGAATTCTGTTGCATTTGGAAAATTAAAACTAAACGATTCATCTTTAGACAACTATCCAATAACAAAATCTATCGCAAACAATCTTGGTATAACAACCACTAACAAAAGTATAACTAAAACACTTGAGGAGATACTAGATGATCTTTTATCCACTGTTGAAAGTGGTAGTGACATATCAAAATATCTTATTAACCTAGCCATATTCCTAGGGCTTATTGGAACTTTTTATGGATTACTTTTAACAATAGGGAGTGTTTCGAATGTCATTGACAGTCTGTCAATTGAAGAACAAGACTTCACAGCATTTTTTAATAATCTAAAAGATGGCTTAAAGTCACCTTTGTCTGGAATGACAATTGCCTTTAGCTCATCATTGTTCGGTTTAGTGACTTCCTTGATTTTAGGACTTTATGAAATAATTACCAGAGGAATTAAGCAGAACTATTATGAATTCTGTGAAAATCAAATTCGACTTTTTTATAGATCTAGCCCTAATACAAATAAATTTAATCAAAATTCTGATAGCACCAACCTCTCTCAAAATATTGCCTCTAAGCTTAATGAATTGGTTGATGGCATGAAACATTCTAATGACGATTTAAGGAAAGAAGTTATTACAGAGCTTAGATCTGTAAGCAAGTCTATCAAAGACTTAGACAAAAAGTGAGCTATCTCTCTAAAACTCAAAGTTCAGATAATGGAAATATAATTTGGCCAGGATTTGTAGATGTATTGGCATCTACATTGATGGTTATAATTTTTATAGTCTTACTATTCACTGTTGCTCAAGTTTATTTGGGAGATCTTGTAGTAGGAAAAAATGAACAAATACAAAGTTTAGAAAAGACAATTGATATACAAGACGAAACTATTGTAGAACAAGATGTAACACTTACAGATAAAGAGATTGAATTAATTGATAGACAAAATTTAATTGAAAAACTTGATGAAGAGATATCAATTAAACAATCTCAAATTTTAGCTCAAGATACAATTATTCAAGACCAAGCACTTGATATAGATAAACTAAATACAATAATTGCTAAAATTACTGATGAGTTATCTTTATCTTTGTCTGACAAAGAAACTCTTCAGCAAAATCTTTCTGAATTAAAAAAACAACAAGAAATATTAAAATCAGATTTAATAAAACTTGGTGGAGAAAACAGTGAGCTAGTTGGACAAATTGGAGAGTCACAAAATAGAATCGAAAATCTTCTTGAATCATTAAGTTCTTCAGAGAATATAAATCAAGAACTGCAAAACAAATTATCTACTTTAGAGGAGGAGTCAGCAATACAATCAAGTGATTTAAATGAGGCTTTAAATTTGATATCAAATTTAGCCTTGGATATTGAGATACTAAGTAATGAAATTAATCTCTTAAATAATTTACTGGAGTCTAAAGAGGCTGAAATTGCTCAAAATGAGATAGAACTTGGAGAGTTAGGAGATAGATTAAATAGAGTGCTTACAAGTGAATTGTTCAAACTACAAAAGTACAAATCTGAATTTTTTGGTAAGTTATCTGAAGCCTTAGCTGATAGAGACGATATCCAAATTAAAGGGGATAGATTTATTTTTCAATCTGAGATCTTATTTGACTCTGGAAGTGCAAATATTCAAGAAGAAGGAAGGATTGCTTTATCTCTTATTACTAAAACAATTATAGAGGTTGCAGAGTCAATACCATCTGATTTAAATTGGATTTTACAAATAGATGGTCATACTGATAAAATACCTATTTCAACTTCTCAATTTCCATCAAATTGGGAACTATCTCATGCTAGAGCACTTGAGGTTGTAAAATTTCTTATTCAACAAGGTATCCCTGCCAACAAATTATCAGCAAACGGTTATGGTGAATATCAGCCCATTAACCTAGGAGATAGCAGAGAAGATCTCAAAGAAAATCGAAGAATTGAATTAAAAATTACTCAAAAGTAGATTTATTCAATCCACATTTTGATAATTTTATCTGGGTCATCTACTAGACCATTTTTTATAGAATCACCTTTTTTAATTTTATCAACAAATTCCATTCCTTCGATTACTTCACCCCAAACAGTATATTGCCCGTCTAAATGCGGGGTATCAACGAAACAAATAAAAAATTGACTATCAGCACTATTTGGATCTTGTGCACGTGCCATACTTAAAGTTCCTCTTTTATGTGCCATGTCATTAAACTCTGCTTCAATATTATTACCAGAACCGCCTGTACCAGCTCTTCTTAAATCATAATTATCTGAATTTGAATTTCCAAACTGAACATCTCCAGTTTGGGCCATAAAACCATCTATTACTCTGTGAAAAACTACCCCATCATAACTGCCTTTGGCAACTAGATCAGTTATTTGTTTGACATGTTTTGGAGCCTTATCTTCAAAGGTCTTTATTTTGACGATTCCGTCTTTAAGTTGTAAATTAATAACATCCTCCTTAGAATATAAATTGCTAGAAAATAGTAAAAATGAAATTGAAAATAGTAATTTAATCAAACTCATTCGATGAAACTAGCATAGTTTGCAGTCAATAAAATTTATTTATTTGATAATTCTGTCGCTATTGATTTTATTTTTTTCCTGAGCGAATTAAGGCCATTAGATCTTGATTGACCTAGATGATTAGAAAGACCTATTTCTTCAAAAAAAGATAAGGGGTTATTTATTATAGTTTCAGGAGTTTCTTCATTATAAGCAAAATAAACTAAATAAAATAAACCTTTTACAATTACAGAGTCACTTGAACCAGAAAGGTTAATTTTTCCATCAATAAATTTTGGCACCATCCATAGATTTGATGTACATCCTTGAACACGATATTCCTCAGTTTTATAGTTATCTTCAAGATCCGGGAGTTTTTTTCCTAAATCTATAAGGTATTGATATTTATCTTCCCAATTATCAAAAAATGAGAAATCTTCTTTAATTTTGTTGATTTTTTCATGAATTAACATAGATTTTTGCCTTACTATTTATAACTAATAAACTAAATTATGAAAATTAAAAGTTCTCTTAAAACAGCTAAAACCAGAGATAAAAATAATCAACTGGTTAGAAGAAAGGGTAGGCTATATGTAATCAATAAAACCAACCCAAGAATGAAAGCCAGACAAGGCTAAAATCAATCTAGATACTTCTCAACTTCCAACGCTGCCATACACCCCATACCTGCAGCGGTAACAGCTTGTCTATAAATCTTATCTTTAACATCCCCAGCAGCAAATACTCCTTCAATCGAAGTTTTTGTACTATCTGGATCAGTAATAATGTATCCACCATCATCCATTTTTAATTGACCTTTAAATAATTGTGTAGCTGGATCATGACCTATCGCAATAAATACACCATCTATTTTGAGATTTGAAATTTTATTATCTTGTTTATTCAACAAGTCTATTGACTCTAAATCATCATTGCCATTAAATTTAGTTACTTCACTATTCCAAATAAAATCTATTTTAGAATTTTGTTTTAATCGATCTTGTAATATTTTTTCAGCTCTTAGTTTATCTCTTCTGTGAACAAGATAAACTTTTGTAGCAAACTTAGTTAAAAATAATGCCTCCTCAGCTGCACTATTTCCACCACCAATTACAGCAACCTCTTTATCCTTGAAGAAAAAACCATCACAAGTTGCGCAGGCAGATAGTCCATGACCTTGAAATTTAGCCTCATTTTCTAAACCAAGCCATCTTGCTTGTGCTCCTGTACTAATTATCACAGTTTTTGTATTTAGAGTTGTGCCATTATCTAAATTTAATTTTTTAATTTTTTCGTTTAAAAAAACTTCTGTTACTTGTGAATTAATTATTTCAGTACCAACATGTGCGGCTTGCTTTTGCATTTGCTCCATTAACCAGGGACCTTGAATAGGATCTTCGTAACCCGGATAATTTTCTACATCAGTGGTTATGGTGAGCTGACCTCCAGGCTGAAAACCACTAACTAAAATAGGCTTTAAATTAGCCCTAGCAGCATATATTGCAGCAGTATATCCAGCAGGTCCTGAACCTATGATAATAACATTATTAATATCAGCCATCTATTGGCCAGCTAGTGGGGAAGGTTACATAATTTATCTGCATGCACCTTCTCTCAACCTTAATTTCTTTTTTTTCAAGTCCGTGCCAAGTATTATTTCCTGATGCAAAAAAATAACCTGTATTATGTTTGTATGGCACTGTTTTAACAAGATTCATATCAGTATCATAAAAATCTGTCCCAAGTTTTTCTGATTCATCGTATGTGTTAATAAATAACATCATTGTCATAAGTTTCTCTTTGATATCCAAATGTGGTTTTAACCAAAAACCTTTACGATCTGAAATGTACTCAATTCTAATAAAACTATCTGATAAGTTTTTTTTGATTTTCTCTTGTATTGACTCAATAACATCCTTATCCCTCAAGTCATCAATTAAACTCATTCCATTTGATAAGTTTTTTGAATTATCGCTTTCTAAAAAAACTCTAAGTTTGCCATCTATCCCATCTCCACCTGCATCAGCGGCTCTTGTTCCGTCAAAAGACCGAGGTGCATCAGATATATCAACATCATTTAGTTCCTTTATGAGCCCTTCTGTAAAAGGGGAGTCTAGCTCCCAATGAGGGAAGGGGTCTGAGTATGTTGTACAACGATTTAATATTGATTCCTTAAGCATTACTAGATCTGAACCTTAAATTAGATTGTATCTTATTCAAGATCTTAGTTTTAAGATTTTTGTTATAATCATCAATATGGATTTCATAAGGTTTTAAATTTTGATTATAAAATTTTGCTAAATTAAGCTTTGTAATTTTATCAAAAAACTTAAGATATCTTTTTGGGCAAAATTTTTCTTCAAACTTAAATAAAAAAGTACCTGCTTCAGAGGATATAGCTTCAGATATCATGGATATTGAGTCCCAAGTTACAACTTGTAAATTACCTATAGATAGAAGCTCACCATACTTCCTTGGATTAAATAAATCATCGAAGGTAATAACATTTTCATTATCAATTTTTGATAATTCTTCTATGAGCCCTCTTGGTGTTCTTCGTGAAGGTATAACATTGACTTTAAAATCGTTACTTAAAAATTTTATTTCATTCAAAATTTTTTCTTGTGTTTGCTGTTGAAATTTAAAATATTTGTTTGGTCCGCCAATAATAAAATTTATTGTATTTTTATTTCTAATATTTTTTTTGAATTTAATATTATGTATGGCTAATAAAGTTGAAATACAATTATCAAAATTTAAATTATCATGTTCTGGGCAAACAATAAGATCAAAAAGTTTATAATTTATTTTTGGGTCTTGTATGTGAATATTAAAAATTAAATCCTTAAATTTTCTTTTTAAATAAACAGAAGCTTTAACACTTTTTTTACCACAACTGATAAGAATTGTATTTTTTTCAATCTTTAATAAAGATAAATTACTATATGCAAAACTACTTGTAGGTATTAACTCAATAGGTAAATTTTTGAAAATAGATTTAAGTTTTAAATCAAAATTTTCATGAGAGTCAGATATTAAACTAGCTAATCCCTCTATCTGACTTCTCATACCAGCAGCTCCTTCACTGATGGTAATTACTTTGTAGGTATTCAAATTTTATTATTTAAATCTTACTGATTTAATTTCGTATGAAGTTATACCTTTTGGTGTTGATACTTCTATATAATCACCCTTTTTCTTTCCAATTAAAGCTCTTGCAATAGGGCTAGTTACAGATATTTTTTTTTGCTCAATGTCAGCTTCTACCTCACCAACTAACTGATACTTAGACTCTTTATTATTATCTAAGTTTATAATTGAAACAGTAGCTCCAAATTTTACAACCGTTCCTGATAGTTTTGATACATCTATTAATTCTGCTTGAGCAATAATGCTTTCTATCTCAGCTACTCTACCTTCAATGAAACTTTGTTTTTCTCTAGCTGCATGATATTCAGCATTCTCAGAAAGATCACCATTACTTCTAGCATCAGCTATGGCCTTAATAATAATCGGCCTTTCAACTGTTTTTAGATGTTTAAGTTCATCAAGGAGTTTTTTTTGCCCCTCTTCTGTCATTGGTATCTTTTCCATCTTATTAGTATTTTTATTAAGTTGTAGAAAATATTGAATTTTATGTGCTATTACAAATGAATTTTTAAACTAAAAAGAATGATGAGTTTGTATGGGTTTTACGGAAATAGGCTTATTTTTCAATGTAATCAGTGATTTAATTAGTATTTCTGCACTTCTAAGATTGGTGTAATATGGAATATTAAGATCAACAGACGTTCTCCTTATAGTAAAACTATCAATTATTGCCTGTTTTTTTTCTGTTGTATTTATAACTAAATCGATTTTATTTTGTTTTATATACTCTACTACATGTGGTGATCCTTCAGCCACCTTGTTAACTAAATTTGAAGAAATTCCCTCTTTTAATAAAAAGTCGTGAGTTCCTTTTGTTGTATATAAATTATAACCATTTTCTATAAAAGATTTAGCTATTTTAGATATACTTTGCTTATCTTCATTTTTAACTGAGATGAATATATTTTTTAAGTCATTTAGTTTTTGTCCTGCACCAATTTGACTTTTGAAATAAGCTAAATAAAAATCCTCGTCTATACCCATAACCTCACCAGTGCTTTTCATCTCCGGGCCAAGTATTACATCTGTGTTTGGGAATTTATTGAATGGAAATACAGCCTCCTTAATTGCAAAGTAAGGTAAAGTATTATTATCAAAATTCTGATACTCTTCAGTTAGAATTTTACCTACGATTAATTCAGCTGCAATTTTAATGAATGGTATTCCTATTGCTTTGGCCAGAAATGGAATCGTTCTACTAGCTCTAGGATTTGCTTCAAGTATAAAAATTTCATCATCTTTGATAGCATATTGAATATTCATCAAACCAAGTATCTTTAATTCATTCACAAGGGAGATACTAAATTTTTTTATATCTGATATAATCTTATCATTAAGAGAAAAGGGGGGTATGCTACAAGCACTATCACCTGAGTGAACACCAGCTTCTTCAATATGTTCCATAATTCCAGCAATCATTGTATTACCCTGATTATCTCTTAATACATCAACATCTACCTCTTTTGCATTCTGAAGAAACTCATCGATTAGAATCACATTATTTTCTAGTGCCCAATAGTTATGATCAATATAATCTTGCACATCATCTAAATTTGCCATTTTTTCCATCATTCTTCCTCCCAGGACATATGAGGGCCTTAACAAAATAGGAAACTTAAGCTTAGAGGATTTAGTGACTAGTTCTTTTGTTCCTAAAGAGATATCACTCTTTGGTTGTTTTAAACCTACCTTTTGAATTAATTTTTGAAATCTCTCTCTGTCTTCAGATATGTCTATCGCTTCGAAAGATGTGCCTAATATCTTATATCCATATTCTTTGAGTTTATTAGCTATTCTCAAAGGTGTCTGCCCACCAAATTGGACAATAACACCCTCAACAACACCTTTCTCGTTTTCTTTATCAATTATATTTTTAACATATTCAAAGTCCAAAGGCTCAAAATATAGTTTATCTGAAGTATCATAATCAGTTGAGACTGTTTCAGGATTACAATTAATCATAATTGTTTCATATCCAAGTTTCTGAAAAGATTTTACAGCTTGCACACAACAATAATCAAATTCTATACCTTGACCAATTCTATTAGGACCAGAGCCAAGGATAATTATCTTTTTCTTATTTGTTGGTCTAGACTCACAACTAAATTCATTTGTTTCAGAGATAAATGTTGAATAAAGGTATGCAGTAGAAGAGTCAAATTCATTTCCACAAGTGTCTACTCTTTTAAATACTGTTTTTAAGTTATTTTTTTCCTGAAGATCATAAATTTCATTTATACTAATTTTTGTTAAATTGCTTATATGATGATTAGAAAATCCAATCTTTTTGGCAAAAATAAATAAATTTTTTTCTAAACTACTACCTGCTTTTACTAATTGTTGCTCAATTTTTATGATCTCATTTATTTCTCTTAAAAAAAACATATCAATATATGTTAATTCGTTTATTTCAATTAAAGGTATCTTACGTCTTATAGCCTCTGCAACTATTAATAATCTATCAGGCCTTTGCTTTGTGAGTAAATTTTTTAAATTTTCATCTTTAATATTTAATAATTCATGACTTATATCTAAACCAAAGTTATCTGACTCTATTGAGTAGAAAGCTTTTAAAAGAGACTCTTTAAAAGTTCTACCTATAGACATAATTTCACCAACAGATTTCATGGCAGTATTTAACTCACTAGGTGTCCCTTGAAATTTTTCAAAATTAAATTTTGGTATTTTGGTCACGATATAGTCTATAACCGGTTCAAAACTTGCTGGAGTTACCTTAGTAATATCATTTTCTAATTCATCTAATGTGTAACCAACTGCTAACAATGCAGCTATTTTAGCGATAGGGAAACCTGTAGCTTTAGAGGCTAATGCAGATGACCTACTTACTCGAGGATTCATTTCAATAATCAATATCCTTCCATTTTCTGGATTTACTGCAAATTGGACATTTGAACCACCAGTCTCTACTCCAATTTTTCTTAGAATAGCAATACTTTGATTTCTTAGTTTTTGATATTCTTTATCAGTTAATGTAAGTGCTGGAGCTATTGTAATACTATCCCCAGTATGCACTCCCATTGGATCTAAGTTCTCTATTGAACAAACTATTATTGAGTTATCTAAATTATCTCTAACTACCTCAAATTCAAATTCTTTCCATCCAATTAGAGACTCTTCAACAAGAGTTTTAGAAACAGGACTTAAATCGATAGCATTTTTGACCTTTAAAATAAATTCATCTTTGTCGTATACAATACCACCACCAGTTCCTCCAAGAGTATAAAAAGGTCTTAAAATTAATGGAAAACTTACTTCATTAACTATTTTATTCAGATCAGACTTGTCATCTACTATTATACTAAATGGTGTCTCTAGCCCAATTTCAGACATCGCTTCGGCAAATAATTTTCTATCTTCAGCTACATCGATAGATCTTGGACTAGCACCTAAAATTTTGATTGAACAATTTTTAAAATAATTTTCTTTGTTTAACTCTCTGATAATATTTAGAGCTGTTTGACCTCCCATTGTTGGTAAAATTGCATCAGGTTTCTCTTTATCAATTATTTTTTTTACAATTTCTTTATCAATAGGCTCAATATAAGTTTTATCTGCAAATTCTGGGTCTGTCATTATAGTTGCTGGATTAGAGTTAATTAAAACAACTTCATAACCTTCTTTTTTAAGTGCCTTACAAGCTTGACTGCCAGAGTAATCAAATTCACATGCTTGACCTATAATGATAGGACCAGAGCCAATAACCAATATTTTAGATATATCTTTTCTAGCCGGCATTCTTTTCCATTAAATTTATAAACTCATCGAAAAGATATCTGCTGTCATGTGGACCAGGGCTAGACTCTGGATGATATTGAACAGAAAACAAAGGTTGATCATTTGCTCTCATGCCATCAATAGTTTTATCAAACAATGATTTATGTGTTATTTGAAGATTTGAGGGAAAATTTTCATCTAAAACTACAAAACCGTGATTTTGAGATGTAATTTCAACTTTGTTTGTTTCCAAGTTTTTTACCGGGTGATTACCACCTCGATGGCCTTTTTCCATTCGAGCAGTGGAGGCATTAAATGCTAAGCTCAATATTTGATGACCTAGGCATATGCCAAAAGTGGGTATTTTTTTATTTAGTAATTTATTTAATTCAGGCTTTATATTTTCATATACTTTTTTAGGATCACCTGGGCCATTACTCAAAAAAAAACCATCAAAATTCTTATTGATAATATCTTCGGCTTTAAAATTCATATCAAATTCCTCAATCTTACAATTTCTAGAGTATAAGTTCTTCTTAATGTTGTCTTTTGCTCCAAAATTTAAAAATGCTATAGAGTACTTTTTTTTAACTATTTCTTGTTTTTCTATGTTCAGTTCAGATGTAAAATCTTTGATTACATCATTCTCTTCTAGAGAAAGACTCTGATCTATTTGTTTACAAATTTGTTCTATTCCTTTGTTTTCAAAATATTCCTCAGAACATAGCATTATATTTTTTGGGCCAAAATTTCTTACAATTTTAGTTACAGCCCTTGTATCTAAATCAAAAAAAGCACAAGAATTTTGACTTATGATCCAATTTGTAAAATTTATTTGTGCTCTCCAATTTGAACTTAATTCAAATAATTCATTACATATTAAACCAGATGCATGTATTTTCCATGACTCGTAATCTTCATTATTACATCCAACAATTCCAATCAATGGAAAGGTAAAATTTATAAACTGTGATTTATATGAGGGATCAGTTAATATTTCCTGATATCCAGTCATACTAGTATTGAAGCAAATTTCTGCTATCTTAAATTGATCTTTTGATAGAAACTTACCTTTGAAAATATATTTTTTGTTATAAATTAAATAACCGTTTTGATAATTAAGCTTAGTTTTATTATCTAATACGGTCATATTAAATCATGTGTATTAGTATATTATATGAGAGGAATTTCAAATGAGTTTGGCAAAAAAAATTTCTGATGACGTCAAAAGTGCTTTAAAAGGCGGAGATAAGAAAAAACTTTCAATAGCAAGGTATGTCTATTCTGAGTTAAAAAATTTTCTTATTAAAGAGAATCTAGATAGAGATGTGCTTAAATTATCTGATGAAAATATAATCAAAATTGTTAAAACCCAACTAAAACAAAAGAAAGAGTCTTTAGATTTCGCAACAAAAGCTAAGGATCAAGTTAGAATAGAGGACTTAGAATTTGATATCAATTACCTTAATGACTTTATTCCGACAATGATGGATGAAAAAAATACAATTGACATTATATCAAATCACATAAAAGAAAATAACCTAGGTAACAAAGACTTTGGAAAAATAATGGGTTTTCTTAAACAAAACTATAATAATAAAATTGATATGAATTTAGCTTCAAAAATTATCAAAAATATTTTCAAAGAATGACAGATGATAATATTAAGGAAGTTATAAACAGAACCTCTATTGTTGAGATTATAAACTCAACTGTACCTCTAAAGAAAAAAGGCAGTAATTATTTTGGTTTAAGTCCTTTTAAAAAAGAAAAAACTCCTTCTTTTTCAGTAAATGAAGAAAAAAAAATATTCCATTGTTTTAGCACCGGAGAACATGGAAATGTAATTGATTTTTTAATAAAAGTTAAAGGATATAGCTTTAAGGATGCTCTGTATGAACTAGCAGATAAGGCTGGTATTGAATTAAATTACAAATCATCAAAATTAAATAATATTATCTATGAAATTAATTCTTTAACAAAAGAATTATTTTATAAGAATTTATTAAATTCTAAAAAACACTTAGATTATTTACTTAAAAAAAGAAAGTTTAATATAGAAACTATTCATAAGTTTGAATTAGGATCATCAATAAATTCATTTGAACTTCAAAAAAAACTCTTGAATAATTTTGAAGTCAATAACTTAGTAGCAGCAGGGGTTTTTAGTAGAACTAACAACACAAAATTATTTTTTTCTAATAGAATCATGGTTCCAATAATTAATTTGCAAAATAAAACCCTTGGATTTGGGGGAAGAGTAATTGATGATAGCTTACCAAAATATATTAATACAGCTGAAACAAAAATTTTTAAAAAAAAACAAATCTTATTCAATGAAAAAATACTTAATAAACAAAATAGTAAAAAAATAATAATAGTTGAAGGCTATTTTGATGTTATTAAATTAGAACAAAGTGGTTTTACAAACTGTTTGGCTCCTCTTGGCACATCAATAAATCATGAAAAATTAATTGAAATCACAAAGAAAGGATTTGAAATAATTGTATGTCTTGATGGAGATATTGCTGGAAGAAATGCCACTATAAGACTAATGAATAATTTACTTGCTGATAAAAATTTTGAGCTTGGAATTAAATTTGTGCTTTTGCCTAAAAATTTTGATCCCGATCAATTAATAGAATCAAAGATGACTGACAAATTATATAAACTCATTGATCAACCATTATCAATCGAGGAGTTAATAGAAAAATATTTAGAAAAGTTTCGCAAAAGTAATGATATTGATAATCAATTTAAAGGATCAAAAGTTTTAAAAAGTTTACTTAATAACGTATCTAACATTGATTTAAAAAAAATATTAACAAAACACTTTAATAAAATAACTTTAAATCAGACAACATTAGATAATAAGTCAAAACCAAATAATCAAAAACTTGAACTCAAATTAGATTTGAAGTCAAAATTTTCAGCCGCATTAATTATATTTTATATCGAAAACCAATCGTACAGGGAGAGAGTCTTTGATTTGATAGCAACAGCTAAATTTGAGGGAAAATTTAGAGAAATTCGTGATTTAATAATAAAAAAAACTCTTTTCAAATCAACAACTATTGAAATTTATGAAGAATTAGACTCTAAAGGATTGAATTTTACAAAAAATTTACTATTTTCTAATGAAGTTCGAAGGCTTTGTAGATTTGCATCACCTAAATTTAATGAAGACCCTTACAATGAAATTGAAAAAACAATTAGTTTTATAAATAGTTAAATGCCAAAAAAAAAAGTTATTGCAAAAAAAATAAAAAAGAAAATTACTAAAAAAAAATCTGTTTTAAGTAATAAAACTAAACCATCTAAAATTAGCAAAAAACCTACTTCTAAAACAAATCCTCTTGAATTACTTTTTAAAGAAAACGAGAGTCAGCTTGTTTCATTAATAACTAAAGAATTTGACAAAGATTTAGCTTCAAAAGCAAAAACTTATATTAAGTCTTACTCTAAGATTGAGGAATCCATAATAACTGTCAATGATTTTTTAAATTATATTGAAAACCTCGATGAGGATCTTTTTAAATTATTTAATGCTTATACTTCAACTTCAGATCAAGATACATCTTCTTCTAGTGAAGAATCAGAAGAAGAGGAAAAGTCAACTGGTGTTAAAAGCGATGATCCCGTTAGGATGTATCTTAAAGAAATGGGTAATGTTGAGTTACTCTCTAGAGAGGGTGAAATTGCAATTGCTAAAAGAATAGAATCTGGATTGGATAGGATGATGAACTCAATTCTTGAGTGTCCGGCTTCAATAGATATTTTAAAAAAATGGATTGAACAAGTTAAACATGACGAAATCAATCTAAGAGAAATAGTAGATTTTGATGAATATTTTAATGAGGATAATGATCCATACTCAAATTCAACTAAAAGAAAAGAAATTCAAAAAATAATTAATGACAAAAAGAAAGCTCTTTTAAAAGAAAAACAGCAATTGATGAAAGATCAAGGTATAGAAATTGATAAAGAAAAGCTACAAGAGACTTCAAATGAGGAAGATATTGAAAATGAGAGTTTTTCTATTTCCATTATAGAAGAGTTCTACAAACCTGAAATTCTAAAAAAGTTGGATAGAGTTTTAGTATTATCTCAAAATATAACAAAAATAAAAAAAAATAAAAATATAACTAAAATTTCTGATACTAAGGCACTTAAAGAATTAAAAAAATATCAAGACGAAATACTTAATTATTTTAATGAAATTAAAATTAAACCTCATAAGCTTGAAGAAATAATCTCACATCTTTATTCTATAAATAAAGAGATACAGTCAAAAGAGGTAACACTATTGACTTTGGCTACTCAGAATAAGATAGGAAGGGATATTTTTCTAAAACATCATAGCTTAAAAGATACTTACACTCTTTATCAAAAATATATGATATCAAAAGACGATTCATTTAAGTCTCTTTTTCAAAAACAAAGTGATAAATTAAAGAAAATTTATAAAGATGTATTAAGTTTATCTAAAATTGCAAATCAGAACACAATTGAATTTAAAGAAAAAGTTAGAGAAATACAATCTGGGCAAAGAACAGCAAATCAGGCAAAAAAAGAAATGATTGAGGCTAATTTACGTCTCGTTATTTCTATTGCAAAGAAATATACAAACAGAGGACTTCAGTTTTTAGATCTTATTCAAGAGGGAAATATAGGCTTAATGAAAGCTGTTGATAAATTTGAATATAGAAGAGGTTATAAATTTTCTACTTATGCTACTTGGTGGATTAGACAAGCTATTACTAGATCTATAGCTGATCAAGCAAGAACTATTCGTATCCCTGTTCATATGATTGAGACAATTAATAAAATTGTTCGATCTAGCAGGCAATTAATACTTGAATTAGGAAGAGAACCTACTCCAGAAGAGTTATCTTTGAGATTAAAAATGCCTATTGAAAAAGTAAGAAAAGTTCTAAAAATTGCTAAAGAACCGGTTAGTTTAGAAACGCCAATTGGCGATGATGACGATAGCTTCCTTGGTGACTTTATAGAGGATAAAAATGCAGTAATTCCTGAGGATGCAGTTATGCAATTAAATCTGAGAGAAACCACAACTAAAATACTTTCAACTTTAACACCAAGAGAGGAGAGAGTTCTGAGAATGAGATTTGGAATTGGAATGTCTTCCGATCATACTTTGGAGGAAGTTGGCCAACAGTTTAGCGTAACTAGAGAAAGAATTAGACAAATTGAGGCTAAAGCGCTTAGAAAATTGAAGCACCCTATAAGATCTAAAAAACTTAAATCCTTTATGGATTCATAAATCTTTCAAAAATTTAAATTCTTGTTTTTTTTTAATAAGATTATAAAAGTTACATTTCTAACCGTGGGCCTGTAGTTCAGTTGGTTAGAACGCGGTGCTCATAACGCCGTTGTCGCAGGTTCGAGTCCTGCCGGGCCCACCATAAAAAAATAAATTTTATATTTTTTGTATTTCTGTAATTAAAGACTCTAAACTTCCTCTATTTTTTCTCAATATCTTATTAAATTCTGATTTTTTAGTAACAAAATAAGATGTGTTCTCAACTATTACATCAATTATTTTATAAGACTCACCAGTATTTATTACTTTCCAATATAGATTTGCAGTTGATTTTTTATCAGAAATTTCAGATTTAATTATGTAAATATCATTTTTTATATCAACATCTTTTAATATTATCGAGCTTGATGAATTTGAATTAGCTAACTTGTAAATTGTCTTTATTAGATAATCAGAAAAAACATCTAAATATATCGACAAATCACTTTGTGAACTGTTTTCAATAATTTTCTCTCCGATCAGTCCATAAGCAATAGACTTTACCGCAAAATTTTTATTAACAAAATATTTATATCTCTCATAATTCTCACTTTCAGTTCCTTCATTATTATTGATTATCTCTAAAAATTGATTTGATTCTCTTTCAAACCATTCTGAAACCTCTGAGGCTTGGAGCGTTGAAAGAGAAAATATAATAAAAAATATTAGTGGTAAATTTCTCATGTTAATAAATAAATATAGTTTGACTGATTATTCAATGTAAATTTTTGGCACGGGGAGGTTTTGTATATATTCTTCCTCGAGTTGGGCATTTCTATTCTGATAATATATTGATTTTATCATCTCATATCTATCTGAGGATGCCTCTCTAACTCTATCCAGTTGTTCATCAATTTCGGCTCTCTCATTTAATCCATCACTTATTGCTATATATTCTCTATTTGGAACATTATTTGATATTGGATCAACAAAATATTCAACAACATCCCCACTCAAATCCCTTAAATTACTTGGACCTATAATTGGCAGAACTATATAAGGTCCACTTGATACACCTCCTTTAGCTAAAGTAATTCCAAAGTCAGTTTCATTTTTTTCCATTCCAACTCTTGATGCTAAATCAAAAGTTCCTAAACTAGTTATTGTATTAATGGTAAACCTTCCAATTGAATTAAAAGATTTATAAAACTCTCCCTGAAAAATAAAAGATACTGTTCTTATTGGTTCTTTTAAATTACTAAAAAAATTAGAAACTCCCTTTTCAACTGGTTCTGGAGCAATAAATTTGTATGTTTTTATTATCGGTCTTATAGCAATATCATCAATAAAAAAATTAAAATTTAAAACTGCTCTGTTTATGGGCTCTATCGGGTCATATATTTCGTCGTACGAAATTCCTGATACTGAAACTTCCTCATTTGCATATAAGGGAGTTGTCTGAAAAAAAGTAACAGATATTATTAAAAGAATTACTTTCAAATGTTTTATCATTAATTAAAATCTAGATTCATTATATTACATTCAATTTATGGATCTTAGTAAATTAAATAAAGAACAAAAAACTGCTGTTGAGCACAAAAAAGGACCGCTTTTGGTACTTTCAGGTGCTGGAACTGGGAAAACTAGAGTCTTAACATCTAGATTCGTTTATATTGTAAAAAATTTAAATGTTAACTTTAATAAAATTATAGCTGTAACCTTTACAAATAAAGCCGCTAATGAAATTAAAGAAAGAGTTAACTCAGAACTTCAAAGTAGTATTGATAGTCCTTGGATAGGTACTTTTCATTCAATATTTGCAAAATTTCTCAGAAAGCATTCTAGTTTAGTAAAATTAAAATCTAATTTTACGATATTAGACATAGAGGATCAAAAAAAACTTTTAAAACAAGTTTTAGATTACTGTAAGATAGAAAAAGATATTAACGAAGGAATATATCATAATGAAATTCAAAACTTAAAAGATAATAAAATCCTTTTTAATGAAAATAAAAAAATATCTAAATTTTCATCTATAGAGAGATTAGATGATATTTACTCTTTTTATCAACAAAGATTAATTGAAATAAACGCAGTAGACTTTGGAGATATTCTTCTACATAGTTATACCATACTATTAAATAACGAAGATATAAGAAATTCATATCAAAAATTCATCGAACACATACTAATTGATGAATTTCAAGACACAAACTTAATCCAATATGATTTAATTAAATTAATTTTAAATTCTAATCAAAATTTATTTTGTGTTGGAGATGATGATCAGTCAATTTATGCATGGCGGGGTGCAAATATAGAGAACATTATAAATTTTCCAAAAGAGTTTAATTCTTCTGTAGTTCGCTTAACAAAAAATTATCGCTCAAATAGCTCTATTTTAGAGGCAGCAGCTTGCATCATTAGTAATAATAAGAATAGATTAGGTAAAGATTTAGTAAGTTTTAACAAAAACATTCCTGATCAAAAAATAAATTTAAATTCATTTTACTCTCAAGAAGAGGAGTCATTATGGATATCAGATAATATATCTAAGAAGTTTAAGGATAATAATAGTATTGGGGTTTTAGTGAGATTAACTGCCCAAATGAGAAGCATCGAGGATAAGTTTATAAAATATGCCTTGCCTTATGAAATTATTGGAGGTCCAAGATTTTTTGAGAGAAAAGAAATAAAAGATATTCTTGCTTACTTAAAACTTGCAAATAGTTTCAAAGACGATTTATCATTTGAAAGAGTGATTAATTTACCTAAAAGAGGATTAGGAGATCAATCAGTAAAATTAATCATTGATAATGCAAGAGAGAATAAAATTTCATTTTTTGAGTCTTTAGAACTATTATCTAACGAAAATAGTTTACCTGGATCTCTTATGGTAAAAACTAAACCATTTATTGATATTATAAAAAAAACATCTGACCTCATTAACAAAACAACTCTTGAAGATATAGGTATTTTTATAATTGAGGAGTCAGGATATTTAAAAATGTTAGAAAATGAAAAAAATAAATTGAAACAAGTAGAAAATGAATCAAGGATTGATAATTTGAAAGAGTTTGTTAACGCTCTTTCAGAATTTGAGAATTTGGATGATTTCCTAGAACACGTTGGTTTGGTTAACGAAAATCAAAAAAAAATACACTCTAATTCTATAAAACTAATGACATTGCATGCTGCTAAAGGATTAGAATTTGACCATGTTTATTTACCAGGTTGGGAAGAGGGTATCTTTCCAAGCTCACGTGCATTAGAGCAAAATTCATCAAAATCATTAGAAGAAGAGAGGAGACTTGCTTACGTGGGAATTACTAGGGCTAAGTTTGATTTAAATTTAAGTTATGCAACCTCTAGATACACATATGGGATGAATAATTATTCATTACCATCAAGATTTTTAAATGAAATTTCAAATGTTGAAAAAAATTCATTAAATAATATCGAAGATCACTTTGAATTTAATCTCACAAAAAAGATCACTTCCGATAATATACAATTAAGTCCTGGAAAAAAAAGAATGTTAGAATTTTTAAAAAAAAATACTAAATGAAATCTCATTTAATTAAAAAATATTTAAAAGATAATGGAATAGATTTTTATCTTATAACAAATAACGATCTGCATCTTAATGAAAGTCCAAACCTAGATTTAAAAGACATATATAAATTATCTAAATTTGATTGCACTAGGGGATATATACTTTTCTTTATAAATAGATTCGTCTTTTTTACTGACTCACGTTACACGTTAGCAGCTAAAAAATTTTTTAGGAATAATTGCGAAATATATGATTTAAGTGAAGTAACTTTTGTTGATTACTTAATTATGCAAAACAAAAAATTATCAGGTGTTTTAGACTCAAAATTAATTTCAGTAAAAGAATACAGAGAAATAAATTCAAAATTACAAAAAAATAATATTAATATTTTCCCGAAGTCAAAAAATTCTTTTAGAAAAAATTATTATCCAAATTTTAATATTTCCTATCCGTTAAGTATGCCAAAAAATTTAATACCAAGAACTTATAATAAAAATTTAGAAAGAATTAAATCTAATCTTAAAACTGATGGTATATTAATTTGGAATAATGCTCAGGTAGCGTACCTTTTAAATCTTAGGTCATTTGAACTATGGAATTCAACCAAACCTTTTGCAGGCTTATTTATTCCAAGAAAAAATATTAAACCTGTTTTAATAACAAATAACTTTAATTTGAAAAAAGTAAGTAAACTTATAAATAATTTTAATATTTTCGGAGAGGAAAATTTTATTAGATATCTTAAATCCTCAAAATTTAAAAATATTGATACTTCTTACGAATTTTTAAATTTGAATATGTATTTACGATTATCTAAATTTCTGAATTTATCTGAAACTAAAATAAATATTTCTAAATATTTGGGTGTTAAAACATCTAATGAAATAAAAAATATTCAAACTTGTCATATTGAAGATGGTTTAGCTGTTCTCAAATTTATAATTGAATTAAAGCAAAATAAATTAAATCCCAAAAATGAATTTCAAGTTTCTGAATATCTATATAATAAAAGAAAAGAAGGTATTAATTTTTTTAGAAATTCTTTTGATTATATCAGTGCATTCGACTCAAATGCTGCAATTGTTCATTACAAGGCGCCTCAAAAGAAATCTCTTTCTTCAAAAAATAGAAAAATTTTATTAATAGACTCTGGTGCTCACTATTTAGAAGGAACTACAGATATTACAAGAGTAATTAAAATAGGAAAAAAAAATTATCCTAGAATAAAATACTCCTATACTTATTTATTAAAGTCATTAATAAAAATAGAAAACAAAATATTCCCAAGAAATATAAGATCTTCAGAAATAGATTTTTTTATAAGAAATTATCTATCTAAATTTAACATATCCTATAGTCATGGGACTGGACATGGTGTAGGAAATTTTGGCGACGTTCATGAGAAATATCCATCTATTTCTTCTAGATCAAGTGACATTCTTACTAATAACAATCTATTTTCTATTGAGCCAGGTCATTATGTCGAGGGTGAGTTTGGTATTAGAATAGAAAATTTATATGTAACAAAGCTTATTAATAAAAACTTGAAACTAAAAAATGTCACTCTAGTTCCTTACGATTTAGATTTAATTAATTGGAGATTAATAACGAATTTTGAAAGAATGTTCATAAAGCAATATCATAATAAAATTTACCAATCTTTTCAGTCAAGATTAAATAATTATCATAAGAATTATTTTATAAAAAATTTAATTAATAAGATTTAAAAAATCTTTTTCATTTAAAATATTGATTTTTAAATCTTTAGCTTTTTTTAATTTAGAACCTGATTTTTCTCCAAAAACAAGAATGTCTAAATTTTTTGATACATTTGAGGCAATTTTATATCCTTTTTTTTTTGCTAATTCTTTTGCCCTATCCCTTGACATTTTTTGAAGAGTTCCTGTGAACAATATGCTTTTATTAAGACTAATTTTACTATCTTCATTTTCTATAACTTCAATTACATCAAGTAAAGCAAATGACTCTTCAATATTAATTTCATCAGAAAAGTAATTTACAAATGAACTTATAGCTTTTTCTCCTAATCCATCAATATTTTCAAGTTTTTCCCTTAGTTTTTTTGATTGTATGAAATTTTTAAATCTTGTTTTATTTTTAAAATACATAGATATAAGCTCAGAATTATTTTCACCTAAATACCTTAAACCAAGAGAAAATAAATATCTTGATAAATTAGTGACTTTGGATTTATTTATTGAGTCAATTAGGTTTAAAAAGGATTTTTCTCCAAATCCATCCAATGTAATAATTTTATCTTTATGATTTTCTAATTTGTAAATATCTAATTTACTTGTGATTAAATTAAGACTGATAAATTTTTCAATTAATTTCTCACCAAGCCCATCAATATTCATCGCTTTCTTAGATACAAAGTGTTTAAAAGACTCTAAGTTTTGGTATTTACATTCATTTTTTTCTGCACTACATCGTTGAACTGCCTCATCTTCAATTTTAATTATTTTAGATCCGCATAAACATTTTTTTGGGATATCAAATTTTTTATTAGATTTTTTCCTTTTTTCTGTATCTACTCTAGAAACATAAGGTATTACGTCTCCAGCTCTTTTGACCCAAACAAAATCATTTATTCTTATATCTTTTCTAGTTATTTCATCAAAATTATGAAGCGTTGCATTTGATACAATTACTCCTCCAATATTAATTGGTTTAAGCCTTGCAACAGGTGTTATGGCTCCAGTTCTTCCAATTTGTAGTTCTATTTTTTCAACTTGTGTCAATGCCTCTTCTGAACTAAATTTTGCAGCTATTGCCCAACGTGGAAATTTGTTGGTACTTCCTAACATCCTTTGTAAATCCAAGTCATTAATCTTTATTACCATTCCATCAATATCAAAATTAATTGAGGTCCTTTTCTTTTCAATGTCCGAAATATAATTATATATATCAATCAAATTATCATATTTCTTAGAATAGCCTGTTTGATCAAAATTATTTTTTTTGCAAAAGTTTAAAAATTCTTCAAAATTTAAAAACTCTTTTTCATAGGTAAATTTTCCATATCCATGAGGTATAAATCTCAAAGGTCGATTGTTTGTGATTTTACTATTGATCTGACGAAGAGATCCTGAGGCAGCATTTCTTGGGTTTGAAAATTGATTTTTTTTTTCAAATTGTTTGTTCAACTTTTCAAAATCGTTTCTAAAAAAAAATACTTCGCCCCTTATTTCTATAAGATCAGACTTACAATTTTTTAGAAGCTTAGGTATGCCCTTAATACCCAATACATTTTCTGTTATCTCTTCCCCAACAACACCATCTCCTCTAGTGATTGCCTTAAATAATTTGTTATTTTTATATATTATAGATAAAGATACCCCATCTATTTTACAGTCGACATTAAATATATAATTTGAATTTTGCTTTTTTAAAAAATTACTTGCTTTATCGAAGAACTCCTCAGTTTCACTTACACTAAAACTATTTGATAGAGACAGCATTGGTTCAAAGTGATAAAATTTTTTAAATTTTGATGAAGGTGAAGTGCCTATGCCCAAATCATCATATTTTTTTAATTCTGGATTTTTTGATAATAAATGATCATACTTTTTCTTTAAATCATCGTATTCTGAGTCGTCAATTGATGGGTTTGAATTGTAATACTCTTTGTTATACTTTTTTAATTTATCTCTAATTTTGATAAAACTATCTCTTGTTTTCATATCCTTAATTTTGAAGTAAATCTGAAGCTACTTTTTTAGCAGTTTCAGTAATTTTAGCCCCACTTATTAAACTTGCTATTTCATTAACTCTTTCTTGATCATTCAACTCAATTATTTGACTAGTCATTTCGTCATTTTTGATCACTTTCTCGATTTTCCAATGTTTATTTGCTTTTGAGGCAACTTGCGGTGAATGTGTTATAGCAATTACCTGATTTTTTTTTGATATATTATTTATTTTTTCAGAAACATTTGATGCAATTTTTCCACTTAAACCACTATCTACTTCATCAAAAATAAGAGTAAGGTCATTATCATTTTTAGCTGATAATGATTTTATTATAAGAAGTAATCGAGATAATTCTCCACCAGAGGCTACTTTTTTAATTGAGCTAAATTTAGAATTTTTATTAGTTCTAAATAAGACATCTAATTCATCATATCCATTTGAATTATAATCTTTTTCATCTTTTTTTGAAAACTCAAATATTATTTCACCTTGTTCAATATTAACTATTGGTAGTTGTTTATTAATATTTTCTGATATTTTTTTCGACTCTTTTTTTCTAAGATTTGATACTTTTAAAGCCTCTTGTTTATAATGATTAAGGTCATTAGTGTATTTTTTAAAAAGAATATTTTTCTCTCTATCAAAATTTTCAAGATTGTCTATTTCATTAGATAAATCTTCCTTAATTGAAAATAAATTTTCGGGTTCTACTTCAAAAAATTTTGAAAGTTGCTGATATTGGTAAATTTTTTCATCAACTTCATCAAAATCAATTTCATCATGATCAACAGAATTAAGTTTGTTTTCTAATTCGTTTATTAATTCATTTATATCTAAAATTGAAGATTGAAGTTTTTGAGAAATATCCGAGTATTCACGATTAATATCTTCTAATTTATTAAGATTTTTTTCAATTAAATTTAAGTTATCATTTGAATTGTAATTAGATATTGATTTTTTAATTTCGTTTGAAATATCTCTAAATTTTTTGATATTTTTATTTAAATTTCTTTTATTAACTAGCTCCTCGTATTCATTTTTAGTTGGATTTAAAATTTTAATTTTATTATCTTTTATTTTTAATATCTCAAGTTTTTCATTAATATTTTTTTCATTATTTAAATGGGACTGATAAATATTTTTTGAGTTCTTATATATTTCATATTTCAAATTTAAATCATTTTTTTTGATCCCACCTATATTGTCTATAAATTTTAGAAAATATTTGTTATCAAATAGTTCTTGTTGTTCAAAATTCTCTTGAAATTCAATTACATTTTTTAAAATAGATTTTACAAAAGAAAGAGGCTTTACTTCACCATTAATTAATAACTTAGATTTTTGATTTGAATTAATCTCTCTCTCTACAATTAAATAATCATCATCAAAATTTATATTAAGTTTATCAAGATTTTTTTTTATTAAATTATTAATTTCAAAAATTGCTTTTATTGTTGAAATTTCATTATCTTTTAAATTAAGACTAGTTTGATTTTTTCCACCTAGTGCTAATTTAAGTCCTTCTATAATAATTGATTTACCTGCACCTGTTTCCCCTGTAAAAGCATTAAAACCCTCAATAAAGTTAATTGATATTTTTTTAATCAAAAGAAAATTTTTAATTTCCAGCGAAACTAACATTATTATTACTTTATAGATTGTATCGATGTTTTATTAGAATTATTTTCCACATTTTGTATGAATAATTTAACTGGATTGAATCTTTCGAACCATTTTTTGTTTTCGCTGACTTCATCCAATTCGTTTATTATATTATATGATTTCTGATACCATTTACTCTCAGGAAAATTATAAGCTAAGATTGATGCATAATTTTTTGATAATTCATACTCATCTAAAGAATAATAAATTTTAGTTATTAAAAAAAGAGTTTCTTCAATTGAAAGGCTAGAGCTATGATTATTAAATATATCTTTTAAATACATTAATGAACCATTTGTATTACCCTTGTTTAAATAAAATTTTGCCACACTAAGTTTTTCTGCTGCTAAGTTATTATTAATTAGTTTAATTTTTGTTATAATATCAATCTCATATTTACTATTAGGATACGCATTTAATATAAAATTAAATTTTTCATAAGCTTTATCTGTATTTTCTTGACTATAATCAGTCTTTTTAATTAATACATAATATGTCATAGCTTCTAAATAATTAGCATAAACAATATCTTTGCTTCCCGGGTAATAGCTTTTGTACATTTCGGCAATTGCTCTGGTTTTCTCATAATCTTTATTTAAAAAGTGAATATATGCTTTTACAAGCATACTTTTGTTAGCGAATGGACTGCTTGGATAGATTACTTCTAGTTTATCTAATTCAATCAAAGCTAGGTCTAGTTGGTTATTAATTATGAAATCATTTGCTAAATTAAATAATTCATAATCCTTTAATGAATTATTTTCATAAAAACTTTGATCATTTTTATATTCATCTTTATCATTAGTTGAACAAGATATAATAAAAAAAGACAAAATTATAAGAATCGGTTTTTTCACAAATGAATTATAGCTTCAGAAGAAAAAATAAAACAGTCAAATATATTGTCATCCACTATACTGGCATGAAATCCCTAAAATCTGCTTATCAGAAATTATCAAATGATAATTCAAATGTAAGTTCCCATTATTTAATATCTAAAAAAGGCACTATTTTTAATTTATTATGTCCTAAATTTAAAGCTTGGCACGCTGGTAAGTCCAAATGGAAAACTCATATAAATATAAATGATTATTCAATTGGAATTGAACTTGAAAACAAGGGACATGAATTTGGGTATTCTAATTTTTCAAAAAATCAGTATGTATCTCTCAAAAAATTAGTCTCGTTTCTCAAAACAAACTTCAACATTGTTGATAAAAATATAATTTTTCATTCGGATATAGCCCCCAACAGAAAAAAAGACCCTGGAGAGAAGTTCTACATAGATAAAATTGGAGTAAAAAGATTTAAAAAACAGATTATTAATAAAATCTATAATTTAGATGAATTATTGTCTTTATATGGTTTCCATAAAACATATATTAAAAAATATAAAAAATTCTGTATTAAGGCTGTAAAGAGGTCATTAAATTATAAAGATATTAATCATTCACAATCTAGAAAATTTCTAAAAGATTTTTATAATTTATTATTTGACTAATTTTATATATATTGCTCATGGGTAGCGTGCAGTCGCTTTGTATATCAAAGAGGAAAGTCTGAGCTCACGTAGAAAGTGATAACGGATAACATCCGTCGAGGGCAACCTTAGGGAAAGTGCAGCAGAAACAAACCGCCATAAGGTAAGGGTGAAAAGGTGAGGTAAGAGCTTACCGGATACTTAAAAACTATCGCAATATGCAAACCCTATCACGAGTAAGATCAAATAGAGGCTAAAGCTATTTCTACAGTTGGCCTGGGTTGATCGCTGGAGTTAACTAGCAATAGTTAATCTAGATAAATGACTGCAGTTTTTTCAAAATACAGAACTCAGCTTATAGCTACCCAATGCTATTTACTATTCCAATAAAATCCCATATAATCCCATAAAATACCATGATGATGTTTCTTTCTTCTTTTTATGGGATAATTGACTCTAAAAATAGAGTAGCCATACCATCTTCTTTCAGATCAATAATAAAAATCTCCAAAGAAAAAATATTCATATTCAAAAGTTTAAAGTATGAGTGTTTAGAAGTGCACCTATCTTCTAAGATTAATTCTTTAGTAAAAAGTTTTGATGAAAAAGATTTTTTTTCAAAAAAAAATGATCATTTTAAAACAGCAATTCTCTCTGATTTAGAGGAAATATCTATAGATAAAGACGGAAGGTTTATTGTAAAAGATCAACTTCAAAAATTTTCAAAACTATCCAAAGAAATAATATTTATAGGTAAAGGAAATCATTTTGAGATTTGGGAAAAAAAATTAGGTGAAAAACACAAGAAAATTTCAAGAGCAAAATTTAAATGATTAATAATTTACATATTCCTATTATGGCAAATGAGGTGTTATCACTAATTGATAATAAAAATAACTTATCTATTTTAGATTGTACATTTGGTGGGGGAGGGCATTCTAAAAAATTTCTAGAAAAAGGACATCATGTTATTGCTATAGATCAAGATGAAAATGCAAATATTATTGCTAAAAAATTAAAAAAAAAATTTCCTAATTTTTTTTTTTATAAATCGAATTTTAAAAATTTTGATTTATTAGATCTGGATAAAAAAAAGTTTAATTTAGTCCTATTAGACCTAGGTTTTTCATCAAATCAATTAGCTGATAGCGATATTGGTTTGTCATTTAAAGAAAATTCAAAATTAAATATGAATTATTTGGGTGGTGACTTAAATGCATATAAAATAATTAATTACTATGAAAAAGATGAACTTCAAAGAGTCTTCAAAATATATGGTGAAATAAATCAAGCTGAAAAATTAGCAAAATATATTATTCAACAAAGATCCTTAAAAAAAATTAATACAAATTTTGAATTTATTAATGTTTTGAGGGATAGCGGAGTAAATTTTAGGTCTAAAAAAATACATTTTGCTACAAAGGCATTTCAGGCATTAAGAATCGAGTCAAATAGTGAATTAGAAAATCTAAAGATATTTTTAAAAAATATTCATATTTTTTTAGATATTAATGCATATTTAGCAATAATTTCTTTCCATAGTTTAGAAGACAGAATAGTTAAGAATTACTTCAGAGAAAACAGAATTAAAAAAAACAAAAACTTTCAAAATAATAAAAATTGGGGTTTTGAAATCCTTACTAAAAAACCGTTAATAGCATCAAAAACTGAAGTTTTAGAGAATAATAGAGCCAGATCTGCAAAATTAAGAGTAGGGAGATTTATTAATTGATTAATCATATTTCTAAGTTTTGTTTAATATTTATTTTTATTATTTTATTTTTAAGTTTTAAAAACCAAATTAAAATACTTGAAAATAAGCTTACTTTTTTGAAAATAAATTACACTAATGATTATCAAAAATATGTAAATAAAGAGATACTACTTTCAAAGCAAATAAATAAATTACAGATAAATAAATTAAATAATTTTGAATTTGTTAAAAATAAAAAAATTATACAATTTGATAGAAATGAGTTTGATGACTTTACAATAATAAAGGTCAATTATGTTCAATCTGAGTAATGAAACAGACTATAAATTATTATTAAAAACAAAAAATTATTACAATTTTTTTATTTTTGCAGTCCTATTTCTTTTTACTGCTATCTTTGTAAGGCTTTTATTTTTAAGTTTCGATAATAATAGCATTTCTAGTTCTAATGAACGAGATACAAGTCTTAGAGCTTTACCCACTATTTATGATTTAAATAAAAATATCTTAGCATATTCTGACTATAACTATTCAATTAAAAATATTAAGAATAAAGTTAAATATCTAAAAAGAAATGTACCAATCAGTGTCATTCTAGAACCAATCTACAAAGGTGACCCATACATCAAATTTGAAAAAATTTTAACAAGAAAGTACCCACACAGTGCCATATTAAACAACATGATTGGAAATACAAATATTGATCATAAAGGAATATCTTTAATTGAGAAATTTATTGATCAAAACAATAGAGATATTGATATATCTATAGATATCAAGATACAAAAGAAAATATATGACTCATTGTTTAAAGATACATTAAATTTAAATCCAGATTACTCTTTGAATGTTTTAGTTGACTTAAGTAGAGAAGAGATTGTTAGTAACGTTTTTTTAGATAACAGAAATGTTAATGATAGATTTGATCAAACCTTATTGCCTTTAAAAGATCTTAAATTTGATTTTGGATCTGTTTTCAAAACATTTACAGTTTATTCTGCTTTAAAAAATCAGAAAATTGAAGTTAATGAGTATTTTGATGTAGATCAACCAGTATACATTGGTAGTAAAATGATAAATGACTATCCAAGAAATAGCGAAATACCCATGCAAGTAGGAGATATATTAAAAAAATCATCTAATAGAGGGGCGATCTTAATTAGAAGAAATTTGGATTGTCAAAATGAATTTAAAGCTGATTTAGATCAAATAGGTCTTTTAAAATCTACTAAAATTGGATTTGGAATGACTTCCGTCGAACCAACAGTAAATAATTTTAGAGGAAGATATTGTGACAATATCCCTTTTGGTTATGGATTGTCAATTTCTCCAATTCAGTTAATTAATGCTTATGGAAAAATAATAACAGGTAGGGATAATTTCAATGCTTCATTTGAGAAAAATGAAAAACAAAATAAAAATAAATACAATAAAATATCAAATACTGTTAATAAACTATTATTTTATGCAAATGAGACTGATAATGAATTATACAAAAACTTTTTAGTAGCGGGCAAAACTGGAACCGCTGATCAATTTATATTAAATGATGAAAAATTTCAAAATGTTACTTATATAAGTTTTTTTCCTTACAATAACCCAAAATATTTAAATTTAACATTTATGCAAAACCCCAAGGAATCCTATGGAAAATACATGACTGCAGGGAATACAGTAAAACCAACTTTTTATAATCTATTGAAAGAAATATACATATATTTGGACTTATCTATTGTTAATACTAAAAGTACAGATATTTAATGAACTTAAATGACTTAAAAAAAAAGGGTTTTAAGATTGTTACAAATTGGCAGGAATGTAATAAAAATACTATTTTTCTATTTGATAGTAAAAATCAATCAAAATTTATTAAGTATATAAATTTAGCCATCAAAAAAAATTGTAATTTTTTTATTTGTAATATTAAGTTAAAGGGGAATATTAAAAAAAAATCGATTAATTTTTTTTTCTATAAAAATAACAAGGATTTAGAAAACATAGTTAAAATATTTTATAGATTTAATCGTCTTAAATTAATTTTTGTTACAGGTACTAATGGTAAAACCTCCATTGCTTATGGTGCAAATAAATTATTTAATAAAAATGGACTAAGATCTTGTTACATAGGTACTTTAGGTTTTTTTATAAATTCAAAAAGAATTAAAAAACTGAGCAATACTACACCTTCATATTTTGAAATTCTTAATTTACTTCAATTTGCGAATGATAATTACATAAAATTTGTTTTTATAGAAGTTTCCAGTATTGGATACTGTGAAGGAAGAATTGGAAATTTAAATTATAATTATTGTATTTTAACAAATTTAGAGTCCGATCACCTTGATTACCATAAAAATATAAATGATTATCATTTAGCTAAAATAAATCTTATTAAAGATCATAGATTGAAGAACTCAATTTTATTTTTACAGGATTATAATTTAAAAAATATATTTAAAAGCTTTGATAAAAACTTACTTACCCAGGATAATTTTATATCTAAAAATAAAATATCCATAATTAATAAGAGTTTTAACCAATACCAAATAACCTTAAAGGACAAATCTTATAAAATAAACTCATATAATGATTTTATGGTTAAAAATATTATAACAATATTGATGGTTTATAATAAAATTGCAAATAAATTTCCATTAAAAATTACTAAATCATTATTTCCACCTGGTAGATCTGAAATCATTTATAATAAAAAAAATAAAGTAATAATAATTGATTATGCTCATTCAAAAGATGCATACGAAAATTTGTTAAACAAATTTCCTCTACTAAATAAAAGTGTAATAATTATTTATGGCTGTGGCGGTGATAGAGATAAAACTAAAAGACCACAAATAGCCAAGGTAATCTCAAAGTATACAAAAATACAGATAATTACTGATGATAACCCAAGATATGAAGACCCAGCTTTAATCAGAGAAACTCTTATAAAGTATTCCTCAAACCCAATTGAGATCCCTAGTAGAAGAAAGGCTATAAAATTTGGAATAGATTACATAAAAAAAAATGATGGTATTTTAATTATTGCTGGAAAAGGTCATGAAGATATACAAACATACAAAAATAAATCCTACTTATTTAATGATAAAGTAATTTCGTCAAATTATGCTAAAAATTTATAAAATTATTGAAGATTTAAAATCGAAATATAAATCTGACATTGTTTTTGACACAAGATTAATAAAAAAAAATGATATTTTTATCGGTTTAAAAACAAAAAATAATGATGGTAGCTTGTATTATAACGAAGCAATAAAAAAAAAAGCAGCGTTGGTAATTGTAAATATTTACAATACTCACCCAAAATTATTATATGTTAAAGATACTCATCTATTTATAAAAAAGTTTTGCAAATTTATATTAGACTCTTATAAAGGTAAAATTATTGCTGTAACTGGATCTGTAGGTAAAACAACATTTAAAGAGAATATTTTTCACATTCTAAAAAATAATAATATTAGCGCATATAGATCTTATAAAAATTTTAACAATATTCAGGGTTTGCAGTTTTCTATAATGAATATGAATTTAAAAAGTAAATATTCTATATTCGAATTAGGAATTAATAACCCTAAAGAGATGCTTAAATTAGTTAATACTTTACAACCACATTATTGCCTAGTTACAGGTATTGAAAATTCTCATATTGGTAATTTTAGAAATTTTAGACATCTTGTAGATAACAAACTAAAAATATTCAAATCTAAAAGACTTATTAGTGGGTTAGTCAACTACAATTATGAACCTCATTATATTAATAATAAACTGAACCTAAAAGTTGATCTTATAAATTCTGAAAATCTGAAAAAATTTATTATCTCAAATAAAAAAATATATAAAGTAAATTTTATTTATAATAAAAGAAAATACTTTATAGAGTCATCTAGAGGGGAATTTTATATTAACATTGCTATAATATCTTTTTTATTCATTAAAAAATTTATAAAGAAAATTAAATTTAAAAATTTTTTTTATGATGAGTCAATTATTGAGTCCAGGGGTAAAGAAGTTTTGACTTATATAGGAAGTAAAAAAATTAAATTTTATGATCACAGTTATAATGCAAGTCCATATTCACTAAATAAACAAATTTTAATCTTTAGTAAGAGAAATATTAAACAAAAAGCATATATTTTAGGTTCCATGAAGGAACTAGGAGATCAATCAGATTTTTTTCACATGCAAATTATTGAATTAGCAACTAAATTAAATTTAAGAAAAATAATTTTTATAGGAGACGAATTCTATAAGTTTAAAAAAAAATTTGATAAATTTATTTTTTACAAGAATTATATGCCAGCTATCAATTATTTGAATACAGAAATTAATAATATAAAAAATATATTTGTGATGGGTTCAAGATTAAACAAACTAGATAAGATAATAAAACAATATGTTAGGTGATTTATTATATTCTCTAAGAGATACACAATTTTTATTTAATTTATTTGGTTATATTTCTTTTAGGTCGGGCTTATCCTTGGTCACCTCTTTTTTAATAGTCTTAATACTTATGCCTCATTGGGTTAGAATTCAAAAAAGTGCTTTTCCTAGCGGACAACCTATAAGAAATGATGGTCCGGATACACATTACTATAAAAAAGGAACTCCAACGTTAGGCGGTGTGCTCATTCTTTTTTCAATAATTTTAAGTTCAATTTTGTGGACTTCGAATTTCTCAAGTTTTAACTATATATTGATTTTGACATTAATTTTATTTGGATTGATAGGTTTTTTTGATGACTTCCAAAAAGTTAAATTAGGTAAGGGAATAACATCTAAAATTAAATTTTTATGTCAACTATCAGCTACATTAATTATCTATTTTACTATTAAATATAATGGATTTGATTTAAACCAATTTAGCATTCCTTTTTTAAAAAATGTTTCAATTGAACTTGGCTATTTTTACTTTGTTCTAATTCTATTTATTGTAATTGGTTCAACAAATGCAACCAATTTGACTGATGGATTAGATGGATTAGTAACAATGCCTTTGATATTTGTATTTCTTACATTTGCTGTATTTGCATATGTTTTGGGTAACATGAATTTTTCTGATTATCTTTTAGTTAATTATATAAACGGATCAGGAGAAATTGTAATTTTTTGTACCTCAGCAATTGGAGCATTACTCGGTTTCTTATGGTTTAACTCAAGTCCTGCATCTATATTTATGGGAGATACAGGATCACAATCCTTAGGCGCTTCATTAGCCGTAACATCAATCCTTCTAAAACAAGAAATAGTATTAGCTGTTGCTGGAGGTCTATTTGTAATTGAAACTTTATCTGTCATGATACAAGTTACATATTTTAGATTATCAAAAGGAAAAAGAGTATTTTTGATGGCCCCACTTCATCATCATTATGAAAAAAAAGGACTATCAGAACAAAAAATAGTAATTAGATTTTGGATATTAAGTTTCCTTTTTTGTTTGTTAGCTTTATCACTTTTAAAAATTAGATAATTGATAAAATTAAATAAAAAATTTTTAATTTATGGATATGGTGTAAGCGGGAAATCAGTAGAAAAATATCTTATAAATAATAATTGTAATTTTAATATATATGATGATTTTAAAAAAATTATAAATAAAAGAGTAATTAGCAAAAAGTATTTAGAAAATAAAATTAATCAATATAGTTATTTCGTAGTATCTCCATCGATCAAGATTGAAAAAAATCATTTTTTATATAAACATAAAAATAAAATTTTAATAGATTTAGATTTTTTAAGTTTAGAAATATCGTCGCAAAAAATATTGGGCATAACAGGAACAGAGGGTAAATCTTCAACTTGTAGTTATATTAATCAAATACTTTCAAAAAAATATAAAACTAAAATTATTGGCAATTTTGGAAATACTATTTTGGACAAAACAAATTTAAACAAATATTTATCAAAAATAGATATTTTAATTATTGAATTAAGTTCATATCAATTAGATAAATTGAAATTTTTAAAATTACATTATGCTCTGATTACAAATATATTTAGTGATCATTTAGATTACCATAGAAATATAAAAAATTACATTAGCTCTAAATTTCGAATACAAGATTTTTTATATAAAAATTCACCTTTATTTTTATCAAATAACTTATTTCTAAAACATCGAAGTCATGTAAAAATTGATAAAAATAGATTAATTTTGAATGATAAAAAAATAATACATAAAAAAGAACTCCCCAACCATATTAGAGAATTAAATTTATATTCAATTAAAAATTTGATTTATTTTATCGACTCACGAATAAAAATAAAAAATATTAATGTTTCTGATGATTTAAGTCATAGAATTCAGCTAATTTATAATAAAAATTCCCTAAAAATTTATAATGATAGCAAGTGCACTAACTTAAATAACGCTGTTTATAAAAATAATTTAATAAATAGTTCAAAAAAAATTTTAATTCTTGGAGGCATACTTAAGAAACAAGATAAAAATTTAAAATTTAATATTAAAAATACATTAGTGCTAACATTTGGTAGTCAAAGAGATTTATTTATTAATCAATTAAATCTTATTGACTCTAATTATTTTAAATTTAATAGACTTATTGAATTAATAAACTTTCTCAAATTAATAGTTAAATTACGTAAATATGAATATATACTTTTTTCTCCTGGTGGTGAGTCTTTTGACTCCTTTAAAAATTATATAGATCGTGGAAATTATTTTAATCGACTCATAAATAAAGCCATACCTTGAAAAATATACTTTTTAGAGATGACAAAAGTTTATTAGGATCTAATTGGTATATATTATCAAAAAAGCTTTTTATAATTCCATTTATTTTATCATTCATTGGCATCCTTGCTATTTATTCTTTAATAGGTACTGAATATTCTATTTTATTAATACTAAAACATATTATTTTTTTATCTATATCTCTGGGTGTTTTAATTTTTATATCTTTATTGCCTAAAAATAATTTAAGAAAATTTCTAAATATCTTGAGTATTTTTTTTATTTTACTTTTATTAATTGTGCCAATTTTTGGATATGAAATTAAAGGTGCAACGAGATGGTTAAGTTTTAATTTTATTTCTATTCAGCCTTCTGAATTACTAAAAGGACCTCTTATTTGTATGTTTTCTTGGTTTTGTTATTTATATACTAAAACAAAAAATAATTTTTATTTATTATTAAGTTTTGTAATATTAAGTACAGTTATAATACTTCTACTTCTTCAACCAGATATAGGAACATTATTGGTTTATATTTCAATTTTTTCTTTAATTTTAATTTTATATTTTAGAAATTTAAAACTTTTTATTTTATTAGCATTTATAGGATTATTTTTCCTGTTAATTTCTTATTTTTCGTTTGATCATGTTGCATACAGAATTGACAATTTCCTAAATGGCGACAATTCTCAAGTTTCGAAAAGTTTATCAGCAATTAAAACTGGTGGGTTATTTGGTGTAGGTTTGGGTGAAGGTCAACTTAAATACTCAATCCCTGAGTCCCATAATGACTTTATATTTGCTATTTTAATTGAGGAATTTGGAGTCTTATTTGGTCTATTTGTTGCCTTTTTGTATCCAGTATTTTTCATAATGGTAAGAAGATCTATTTTGAGTCCATCAAATTTATTTATTACTAATACGATTTTCAGTTTATGCTTTATGATGTGTTTGCAAGCATTTGTGAATATAGGTTCTTCTATTAAACTTATACCACCTACTGGAATGACATTGCCATTTATTAGCTACGGAGGATCATCAATGCTTTCTTATGCTATAATATTTGGTACAGTCATAAACTTTAGTAAGAATGAAGAGAGTACTGCAAATAATTCATAGTGAAGTTGCTGACGTAAGCGTAGTATCAAAATTTTTTCAAAAAAAACATAAAACCTCTACAATTTTTTATAAAAATTTACATTTTTTAAAAAAAAAAGATATCGATCAATTTGATTTATTTATTTTTCACGGTGGTAAACAGAGTGCAAATAGTAAATCAAAGGCTATTTCTTATGAATATAAATTTCTGAATTATATAATAAAAAAAAATAAACAGATTGTCGGTATTTGTTTAGGTGCTCAATTAATCGCAAAAATCTTTGGTTCAAAAATATCTAAATCAAAAACTAAATTATTTGAGTGTGGTTATAAGAAAAATTTAAAAAAAAATAATAAAGTTTTTAAAAATAATTTATCTTTTTTACAATTTCACACAGAGGGTATTTCCTATAATAAAAATATGGAACTATTATCTAAGGGTATTTTGTATGAAGTAGACTCTTTTAAAATAAAAAGAAAAGATATATATGGTTTTCAATTCCACCCAGAAGTAACATCTAATACTATAAAAAGATGGCACGATATAGTTAAAATAAAATATCCATATATAGATAATTTAAATAAAATAATGAAAGACTTTAAAAAATACCAGTTTAAAAATTATGATTGGTTTCAAAGTTTTTTATTAAAGCTTTTAAAATGATAAATATTATATTTTCAGAAGAATACAAAAATCATGATACAGGAAGTCATCCTGAGTCAATCAAAAGGATAGAGGTTGTAAATAATTTAATAAAAGAAGAGTATTCAAAACATAATTTTATTGAACCGACTATTGCTGAAAAACAAATTATATCTTTGGTGCATGATATTAATTATGTGAATTATATCTTTGATTCTATTCCTACTTCCGGTTTTACTCATCTTGATCCTGATACAATTGCTTGTCCAAATAGTTTAAATAGCTATCTTCTTGCTGTTGGTGGTAGTGTTGATGCAGTTAACTATATTATAGATAATAAAAATAAAGGTGTTTTCTTTTGTGCACATAGACCGCCAGGTCATCATGCTGAGAGCAATAAAGCTATGGGATTTGGAGTATTTAACAACGTCGCCATTTCAGCTCAATATGCATTAAATACTGGTAAATTTAAAAAAATATTAATTGTAGATTTTGATGTGCATCATGGAAATGGTACTCAACATATTTTTGAAAATAACCCTAATATTTACTACGCATCAAGTCATCAATACCCTTATTATCCAGGGACTGGATCACTTGACGAAGTTGGTGTTGGGAATATATTTAACTGTCCATTACCTAGCGATTGTGATACTAGCACTTTTAGATCCTTATTTGGAAAAAATATAGTTGATAAAATTGATACAAAATTTGATTTGATATATTTCTCTGCTGGTTTTGATGCACATAAATTAGATCCTCTAGCATCTATAAATTTAGAGGATGGTGACTTTTATTGGGTGACAAAAATTATATTGGAAAAATTTGCAAATAATGTTCCAATAATATCTGTCTTAGAGGGCGGATACGATATGATGGGTTTGCATAATGGTTTGAATAACCATCTTAAAAGATTAGTTGAGTACTCAAATGAATAAAAAAAAAGAAAATAACTTTGAAAGTGCACTAAAAAGATTGGAGGAAATATCTGATTTATTAGAGAATGAAGATACTCCCCTTGAGGATAGTATAAAGCTATTTGAAGAGGGGATAGAGCTAAAAGAATTTTGCGAAGACAAACTAAAATCTGCAAAACTTAAAATAGATAAAATTGTGAAGAGAAATAAATCTTTAACTTCAACAGAATTCAAATAACTTAAAATTCTAATGTCAATTTTAAGTAAAATTAACCTGCCTAAAGATTTAAAGAAATTATCATTTAATCAATTACGAAAACTTAATGATGAGTTAAGAGATTATACAATTCAAGTAGTATCGAAAACAGGAGGTCATTTAGGAGCTTGTTTGGGAGTAATAGAATTAACATCAGCTTTACATTATGTCTTTAATACTCCAAGAGATAAAATTATCTGGGATGTAGGTCATCAAACTTACCCCCATAAAATATTAACTGGTAGAAAAAGCAAAATTCATACATTAAGAAAAAAAAATGGTTTATCAGGTTTTACTAAAAGATCTGAGAGCATTTATGATCCTTTTGGAGCTGCACATAGCTCTACTTCTGTTTCAGCCAATTTAGGGATTACGGCTGCCAGAGATATGCTCAATCAAAATTTTGATGTTATTAGCATTATTGGTGATGGTGCTATTAGTGCAGGATTGGCTTATGAAGGTCTAAACAATTTAGGGCATTTAAATAAAAATTCCCTGATTATTTTAAATGATAATGAAATGTCTATAGCAGAACCAGTAGGTGCAATGAGCAAATATCTTGTAAAACTATTAAGTTCAAAATCATATGAAAGCTTTAGAGATATCATAAAAAATTTTACTAAAAGATTACCCAACGAAGTAGGGGATTTTGCAAAAAAAACTGAGGGTTATTTAAAAGGATATTTAACTGGAAATACATTATTTGAAGAACTTGGTTTGAACTATTTAGGCCCTATTGACGGACACAATCTAAAATTATTAGTTCAATTATTTAAAAAATACAAAAATAAGGAATTACATGGTCCTGTTTTTTTACATTTAATTACTAAAAAAGGAAAAGGTTACAAACCTGCAGAAAGTTCAAAAGATAAATTTCACGGCGTTTCTTCTTTTAACTTAAAAACTGGTGTTCAAAATAAATCTAAAGAAAAAACATTCACTAATGTTGTAAGTGATACTCTTTTAAAATTAGCAAAAAAGGATAATAAAATAGTTGCTATCACAGCTGCTATGCCCTCAGGAACAGGTTTGGATAAATTCAAAGAAATTTTCCCAAATCGTTTCTATGATGTAGGAATAGCAGAACAACATGCTGTAACCTTTGCTGGAGGTATGGCGACTGAAAAAGTTAAGCCTTTTGTGGCAATATATTCTACCTTTTTGCAAAGGGCATATGATCAAATAATACATGATATTGCAATTCAGTCTTTGCCAGTTAGATTTTTAATAGATAGATCAGGTTTTGTTGGTGCTGATGGAGCTACTCATGCAGGATCTTTCGATTTGAGTTATTTATGTTGCTTACCAAATTTCATAGTTATGGCTCCTTCAAGTGGAGAGGAATTAAAGAATATGATTAAATTATCTATGACTCTTAATGACAAACCATCTGCAATCAGATATCCAAGAAATTTAGCCAATGATTACAATGAAAAAGCTAAGTTTAATAAAATTAAATTGGGTGAAGCAAAACTAGTAAAAAAAGGAAAAAGAATTGCTTTTCTTAGTTTAGGCACTCGGCTACAAAAAATCTTGGAGGTTTCTGAATTAATTAAAAAAAATTATAAATTTCAATGTAGTGTGTTGGACATGAGATTTGCTAAACCGATAGATAAGAAATCCATTAATTCTCTTATAAAAAATCACGAAATTTTTGTAACCATAGAGGAGAACGCAATTGGAGGATTTTCAAGTCAAGTAAACGACTATTTGTTAAATGAGTCATCAACAACACCAAAAATTTTAAATTTTTTTATGAAAGATAAATTTATTGATCAATCTGATATTGAGGATCAATACACTATATCGGGCATATCTTCAAAAAAAATATATGAAAAACTTACTAATTTTTTAAAGTGATTTTGATTTGTTAATTAGCAATAAATCTGCAATTACAAAATTGGTCATAGCAATTCCAACTGGCACTGCTCTAATGCCTACACAAGGATCATGACGTCCTTTAGTTTTGATTTTAGTATTTTTAAAATTCTTTGTAACAGTATTTTTTTCACTTAACACTGAGCTTGTAGGTTTAACAATATATCTAAAAATAATATCTTGTCCTGAAGAAATACCACCTAATATTCCTCCAGCATGGTTAGTATGAAATTTAATTTTCTTATTTTCAAAGTTAATTTGATCAGAACCATTAGTGCCATCATAGTTTACTAAATCAAAACCAGTACCAAACTCTATACCTTTTACAGCATTAATGCTCATAATTGCTTTTGATAATTCTGAGTCAAGTTTTTGATATATTGGCTCGCCTATACCTATAGGACAATTTGAGACTCTAACTTCAATTACAGCACCAAGAGATGAACCTTTTTTTCGATGAGTAAGGATTAGATCTTCCCATTTTTTAACGATGGACTTATTTGGTGCAAAAAAAGGATTTTTGTTAATAAAATTATTATTCCAATTTAAGTTTTCTATCTTCTCATTTCCAATTTGAATAACAGCACTTGTAACATTTATTTTATTTTTTGAAATTTTTTTTAGAAGTAATTCTGAAAGAGCACCTGCAGCAACTCTCATGGCAGTTTCCCTAGCACTAGACCTTCCCCCACCTCTATAATCATAATTTTTATACTTAATAAAATAGGTGTAATCGGCATGACCAGGTCGAAATTTATTTTTTATATCTGAATAGTCCTTGCTTCTTTGGTCAGAGTTATAAATTATCATTGATATCGGAGCACCAGTGCTTTTACCATTAAAAACTCCAGAGAGTATATTAACTTCATCTTTCTCTTTTCTTTGTGTTGTAAATTTTGACTGACCTGGTTTTCTTAAATCTAGCCTTGTTTGAATATATTTTGTGTTAATAGGTATTCCTGCTGGAAAGCCATCAACGACACAACCTATAGCTTCTCCATGACTTTCTCCCCAAGTAGTAAATTTTAATAAATTTCCAAAAGAATTATGTGACATGAACTAATTATTTTTTACTAAACTCATTTAATAATCCTGCTACACCTTCAGCTTCATCAACTGCTACCATTCCAACTGTATGATAACCGCAATCAACATGGTGAATTTCACCAGTTACACCCGATGAAAGGTCGCTCAAAAGGTAGGCCCCTGTGCTACCAACATCTTCAAGTGTAACATTTCTCTTTAATGGAGAATTTAGCTCATTCCATTTTAAAATAAATCTAAAATCACCAATACCAGAAGCCGCAAGAGTTTTAATTGGGCCTGCAGATATGGCGTTAACTCTTATATTTTTATCTCCCATATCCACAGCAAGATATTTAACTGAAGCCTCAAGTGCTGATTTTGCGACTCCCATTACATTATAGTGTGGCATAACCTGCTCTGCTCCATAATAAGTTAAAGTTAAAATACTCCCACCATTATCCATTAAATCATAGCAATATTTACAAGACTCAGTGAAGGAATAACAAGAAATATTTAAACTATTTAAGAAATTTTCTTTTGATGTATCAACATACTTACCTCTTAGCTCATTTTTATCTGCAAACGCTACGGCGTGAACGAAAAAATCCAATTTTCCCCATTTATCTTTAATTTTTTCAAAAGTATTTTTTACTGATCCTTCATCACTAACATCACATTGTATCAATAAATTAGAACCTACAGATTTAGCTAAAGGATCTATTCTCTTTAATAGAAGATCATTTTGATAAGTAAAAGCTAATTCAGCACCAAAATTTGCACATTGTTGAGCTATGCCCCAGGCAATGGACTTATCATTAGCCACTCCCATTATAAGCCCTTTTTTATTTTTTAAATCCATTTTTTGCTAAAATTAATATAATACTCATACCATGTCAGATAAATTAAATCCAATTATTAAGTTTAAAGAATGGTTTGATTTAGCCACTGAAAAAGAGATCAACGATCCTAATGCGATGTGTCTATCAACAGTTGACGATAAAAATACCCCCCATTCAAGGATGGTTCTATTAAAAGATTATAACGATGAAGGTTTTATTTTTTACACAAATTACGATAGCAATAAAGGAAATGACATTTTAAAAAATGCTAATGTTTGCCTAAATTTTCATTGGAAGTCATTGTTAAGGCAAATAAGAATAGAGGGTAAAGTAGAAAAAGTCTCAAAAGAAACATCTGATAAATATTTTAATTCAAGACATTATTTAAGTCGAATAGGGGCGTGGGCTTCTAATCAATCAAAAGTCCTAAAATCAAGAGATGATTTAGAGAATAAAATTGAATTTTATAAAAATAAATATCCTGAAAAAGAAAATTTCCCTCGTCCTGATTACTGGGGAGGGTTTATAGTAAAATATTCAAAAATCGAGTTTTGGGAGGATATGCCTCATAGAATTCACAAAAGAGAAGTCTTTGAGTTTAAAGATAATGATTGGCTATCGTATACCCTTAGCCCTTAGTTTTTAAAGTATTCACTCCATCTTTTTAGCAAATCAGAACTAGAAGACTCTTTGTGATTTCCACCTACACCAAATTTTAATTCAATATTATATATCTTTGCTGTTTCATATTCTAAAATTTTAGCAGTATCTGATCTATCACCTCCATTAGCAAAAATAATTTTTTCATTTGGATATTTATTTCTTATTTGAATTAACAAATTATTTGCACTTCCCAATTCATCATCTTCAAATTCCATAGCTTCATTTACCACTTTTAAGCTATCAACAACATACAATCTATGTTTAATATCCATAAAAAAATTTCCTTTTTTATCAATTAACCATTTATTAGAATTTACACCTACGATTAAAAAATTAGAAAACTCTAAACATTCTTTCATCATCATAATATGTCCTGGATGGATGGGATCAAATCCCCCTGAAACAACACTGATAATTTTATTTTCCAATTGAAATTGACTCTAAATAATTTTTTAAGTTCTTGTAATCTTTATCTGAAATGTAATTTGGAGAAATAGTTAATATATCTCTCCATGATGTGAGATAATTTAAATTCACATTCATTTTAGATATATTTTTTTTAGCTTTAGGGTAAATACCATAGTAAAAAACTACATAAATATCTTTAACTTTAAGTTTATTTTGTCTTAAAGCTTTTATGAAATGTAATTTACTTCCCCCATCAGTTGCCATGTCCTCTACTAATATTGACTGATTATTCTTTTTATACTCTCCCTCTATTAGCTTACCTTTTCCAAACCCTTTAGGGCTCTTTCTTATGTATATCATTGGATATTTCATCTTTTGACACAGAAAGGAAGAGTAGGGAATACCAGCTGTTTCACCTCCTGCAATAATAGTCGAATTATCTTTATACTTCGATTTAATCTGTTTGCTCATTTCATTAATAATTAATTCTCTTTCTTTTGGAAATGAAATTAATTTTCTACAATCAACGTAAACAGGACTTTTTTTGCCAGATGTAAGAGTAAATTGTTTTTTGAAGTCTATATTAACGCATCCAATACTTAACAGTAAGTTTGCTATCTTTTCTTTATTATTTTTGATTTTGACCTTCGACATTTTTCTGAACAATATTTAACATCATTCCATACTTTTTCCCATTTTTTTCTCCAACTAAATGGTCTTTGGCATACCACACAAATTTTGAAATCTTTTTTATTCAGCTAAATAATCTTCTCAATCTCTTTATCTTCTAGATTACCATTAATTATAACAAGAGGGCAATGTAACGAGTTAGATTTTTCATATATAAGTTTGTCAATTAAAGGTCCAGGCTTGCCTATATCTTTACTTGTAGCAAGAATAATAGTTGAATTAGATGAATATTTATTTAAGAAACTTATAAACTCATCGATCTCATTATATTTAAATATTTCAGATTTTGCTTTAATTTTAGATTTATCTGAGATGTAGTTATGCACTTCTTTATGTTTTAATTTTTCAGTTGTTATTTGATCTATATCCAAAATTTTTTCGGCCCCTGATGTAAGCATCATACCTTCGCTTGCGCTTTGAATAAAGCTTACAGTAATAATATTTGATTTAGTTATTTTTGCTCTCCTTATAGCAAATTTAACTGCAGTCCACATTTCAGCACTTTGATCAATAACTACAAAATAATTTCTATTATTATTTTTTTTCATTTTTTTCTAAATATTAAATTTGTAACTAAGCTAAGCAATAATGATATAGCAATCAAAATTATAATATAAATAAAAGACTCAGTTTTTAACAACTTTTCCAATTTAAATGAAATTCCTCCTTTTTTTTATTTGCAAGTTTTTAGATACCATCTTAATAATTTCATCATTTTTTATCTCGTACATATAAACTTTTATATTTCCAGGTGATATATTATCTGGTATTAAAAATTTTTTTAAAAATAGATTTCCACTTATACTTTCAAGCTCCTCTTCTATATACAAATTTTTCACCTTCATTGCTTTTCTTATTTTATGGAGTTCAAGAGAGTGATTACTTATTAATGAATGCCTATCCTTTAAAATAGAATATAAAAATATTTCATTCAAAGTCTTTTTAGGAGACGTGAAGATCGCAAAAAAACTAGGTTGATTATTCAACTCTTTTGTTTCGTTAATCCATAAAAAACCTTCTTTAACTTTTGTTGTCAATTTAACTTTTTTATTCTCTCCTTCAAAAATGAAGATTACATCACTGTCTTTATCTTTATTTCCAAATAAAACTACTTCTTTTCCTAAAAAATTTGAGTTTATTTCAATTTCGAATTGATCTAAGGAAAAATTAGATGCAAAAACAATTTTAATAAAAAATATGATTATTAAAATATACTTATACATAATTTATAATGAATAAGTTCTCAGGTGTTCTAAATAAATCATAAGCTAAAAATGATGAAATAATTAATAGTAACATACCAAATGTAACTTTTAAATTTTCTTGATCAAGTATATCAACTATCCTTGCAGCTAGTGCAGCTCCAATAGAGCTACTAACTATTAATCCTAAAGCTAATACAAAATCTATATTTTGATTTATGTATATTTGTAAAAATAAAGACACAAAGGATACTATCGTGATATTAAATAGAGATGTCCCTATTACTGAAATAGTTTTCATACCTAAAAAATAAATCATACATGGAATAAGTATAAAGCCACCACCAATACCAGTTAGCCCTGTCAACACACCTATAAAAAAACCAATTAAAAGTGGTGCTAGTACACTTATATATAGTTTAGATTTTCTATACTTAATTTTAAAAGGAAGTCCATGTATCCAAGAATGTTGGTGTAATTTAAATTTTTTATTTTTATGTACGATATTAACTTTAGCTGTTTCATAAAGAATAAATACAGCAGTTATAATTAAAAGAATTATATAGATACTATTCAAATAGTTATCAATTAAACCAATATTTTTTAAATTATTTAGAATCAATACACCAAAAAGTGTCCCCACTAATCCACCGATAACCATTGTTAAGCCCATCTGATAGTCTATGTTTTTTCTTTGAAAATGACTTACAACACCAGTTGATGTCGAGGCGAATACTTGAACAGTTGTAGTTCCAACTGCAACAGCTGGAGGAATGCCAACTAGTATCAAAAGAGGAGAGGATATAAAACCTCCACCTATGCCAAAGAGTCCAGATATAAAACCAATTCCAACTCCAAGGGAAATTAATATATAAATATTTATGGATATTTCAGCAATAGGTAGGTAAAAATTCATATATTGAAATAAAATATTATACTTAAAATTAATAAAATAAATTAATGATTAAATACACTTTAGCATTTGCTTGTTCAAGCGATGGTTTTATTGCAAAATATTCTGGAGATAACCCATTTGAATGGACTAGCTTGGAAGACAAAAAACACTTAGACAATTTAATAAAGAATCATAAATGGCAAGTTATGGGCAGAAAGACTCATGAATTAAATCCAAACGATTCTAGATCAAGAATTATTTTTTCTAGAAAATACCAAAAAATCAAACAAATTAAAAATTCAATAAATCAATATTATTTTAATCCAGATATTAATCAGTGGGATGAATTTGAAAATCTTTGCAAAGAAAGTGTTTTAATTTTAGGGGGAACAAGTGTTCATGATTATTTCTTGTATGCTGATTTAATTGATGAAATCTTTATTACTATAGAGCCTTTAAAATTTGGAAAAGGCTTACCAGCTTTTACATACATAAATTTTACGGACTTAGTTCCTTACTTAAAAGAGAGAGGATATCGACATTCTGAAAAAAAAATTAATGATAAGGGCTCTTTGTTAGTTAATTTTTCAAAAACTTAGTAGTTCTGTATAATCATTTTTGTCGTTTACATTAAAAAATTCTATTTTTTTATTTTTTTTAAAATTTATATAATCAAATCCAATTTCTTCAGCAAATTTCATAATTTTATAACCATTATTTTTTAAAAGGACTTCATTTAATTCCATAAATATTTTTGATGACCAAAAAGAGAACATTGGTTCGATAATATTATCAATCTTACAAATATAAACTTTACTCTTTTTTTCTGTAATTGAGATAAAATTATCTATAATACCTGTGTTTATTATTGGGGCATCAGTGGGAAAAAGTGCAAACCATAAATCCTCTTTTGAGTTTTTATATAGATCAAGAGCGCTATGTAACCCAGCTAGTGGCCCTTTGTAACCGCCAATTTTATCACTTACAACTTTATAACCAAATATTTTGTACTTACTGATATCTCTATTAGCGTTAATAATAATCTCATTAGACTTTTCTTTAAGACTTTCTATTAAAATTTCAATAAAAAACTTATCTTTAATTTTTAAAAAACTTTTATTTTCATAACCCATTCTAGAGGATTTACCACCCGTTAGTATTATAGATACAAGCTTACTCATCTTTGGTATATCTAAATTCTCCAGATAAAATATTTAACCTTTTACCTCTAATTCTTCCAATCATTGTTAAATTTTTCTTTCTAGCTATTTCAACTGCCCAAGCAGTGAAACCTGATCGAGATAATAGTATTGGTATTTCCATTTTGATACATTTCAATACCATTTCACTTGTCAGCCTGCCAGTAGTGTAAAAAGACATTTCTTTTGCGTCTATTTTCTTATCAATTATCAAACCAGCAATTTTATCAACAGCATTATGTCTTCCCACATCTTCAAAATAATACAAAGGTTTATCTCCCTGACATAAGACGCAACCGTGTATTGCACCTACAGATAAATATAAACTTGGCTCAGTATTAATTTTTTTGGATAAATTCATAAGCTGTTGATGATCTATTCTTATTTTTTTATTTAAGGAAATGGTGTTTATTTCCTCAAATAAGTCTCCAAATACAGTCCCTTGTGCACAACCAGAAGTATTTACTTTCTTCTTTAATTTTTCTTCATAATTAGTTTTACTCTTTGTTCTCACAACAACTGTCTTTAGGTCTTTATGAAACTCAATCTTTTTTACATCGTCTATATTATTAAGCATCCCCTGATTGAACAAATAACCTATAGCTAAATATTTTGGATAATCTCCTATAGTCATTATTGTCACTATTTCTTGGTTGTTTAAGTATAGCGTGAGTGGTTTTTCTTCAATGATTGGAATTTTTGTTATTTCGCCTTTTTCATTAATTGATTTTTTTAATTTAAATAAAGATCTGTTATTTACACTTGGTTTGATTAAAAAATCTGTCATTTTTTTCTTGATTGTATTATGGTGACAAGGTGAAAACAATAGCTGTTATTGGATGGAAAAATAGTGGCAAAACTACTTTAGTGAGTAATTTAGTAAAATTTTTTAAAGAAAATAAAATAAAAGTTGGTGTGGTAAAACATGCTCATCATTCTTTTGACATTGATCATCCTAATACAGATAGCTATAAAATTAGAAAATCCGGAGCATATAAAACTACACTAGTATCAGATAAAAGACTTGCATTCATAGAAGAGAAAGCTGAGTCACATATTAATTTAGAACGTTTGGTAGAAATTAACAAAGATTGTGATTTGCTAATATTTGAAGGGTTTAAGAGATTTGATGATTTGATAAAGTTAGAAGTAAGCTTACAAAAAAATAACAAAGACTACCTCTACAAATCTATAAATAATGTTAAATATATTGTTACAGACGATAATATTGATCATCCAATTCAGACCTTTAATCACAGTCAAATAGAAGAAATTGCCTCTAAAATATATTATGAAAACTCCTAGGCTAATATCTTTCAAACTTGCGCAAAAAATAATTATTCGGGAAAAAAAGAAGTTATTTCAAGAGTCTAAGATTAAATTAAAGGAAGCACATAATACAGTAGCATCAAGAACAATTACTTCACCAATAAATCTACCCTTACAAAATACTGCAGGATTAGATGGTTATATTGTTTCTAATAAAAATCTCAACAAAGTGTCAATATCTAATAAGCTTCTAAATGCTGGACATTCATATAAAAGATTAAATCATAATTTAGCCTATAAAATAAATACAGGAGGTATTATCCCACAAAACTTTAAAAATTTTATTTCATTAGAAAACGCAAAAGTTGAGGGGAAAAATCTATTAGTCCAATATTCAAAAATATCTAATAAAGATATAAAAAAAAAAGGTGAGGATTTAAAAAAAAATAAAATATTGATAAAAAAAAATGAAAAAATTGATTTCATAAAAATTGCATTACTTTCATCAGTAGGGATAACAAATTTATGGGTATATAAAACTTTGAGAGTTGCTGTCGTATCCTCAGGAAATGAATTAATAAAATCTGGCAAAAAAATAAATGATCATCAAGTATATGACTCAAACAAATATCAAATAATTCATTTTTTAAAGAAATTTAATATAAGTGTTCATGACTTAGGTATTTTAAAAGACGATGAAATAAAAGTTGATAAATTTTATAAAAAAAATCAAAATAAATTTGATATTATAATTAGTTCAGGTGGCTCCTCATTTAGCTCTAAAGATTACATATCGTCATATCTAAGTCAAAACACTGAACTTCTTTTTAAATATGTAAGAATTCAACCAGGTCGACCTGTAATTTTTTCAAAACTAAAATTCAATTATTATTTTTCACTTCCAGGAAATCCATTAGCTGTTTTCACTAATTTATTTTTTTTAGTAAGTTTATTTATAGATCCTTCTCGCAAAGATAATTCTAGCATCACCAAATTTTACCAATCTGGATTTTCAGAAAATAAAAAATCTAATTTAACAAAATTTTATCGTGTGAAATTATCTAAAAATATACTTTATACTCATAACTCAAAAGGTTCTGCAAAACTAATTTCTCTTTCTGAGGCAGATGGGCTAGCGTTTGTCCCTGAAGGAAATGATAAAATTAAAAAAGGCGAAAAGATTAGATTTATTGAATTTTAAATTTGATATTTACTAAATTCCCATTTTTTTTTAGTGAAATGATCTCATATTTTTTTTCTTCACAAAAATTTCTAAAGTCAAATTGCGATAACGGGTCATCACTTTCTATTGTAAGAACATCATTTTTTTTTAACTTTTTTATAAATTTTTCAGCTTTTAAGACAGGTATAGGGCATTCAAAGCCTTTAGTATCTAGATAATAATCCATTTACATATATATTTATTTTAAAAATACATGGAAATAAAGAATTTAGAAATTATTTTAGCTCTAGATAGTGAAAAACATTTCAATAGAGCAGCAGAAAAATTAAAAATATCACAACCTGCTTTATCTATGAAGCTTAAAGCTCTAGAAAATGAAATAGGGGTTAGATTAGTAAAAAGAGGAAAGAACTATATTGGATTAACCTCTGAGGGGGAAATTTTAAAGGAACGATTTAAAAATATTGTCAAAGAGTACACTAATATAAAACAGTTAAGCTCCGAGTTAAAAAACAATTTAACTGGAAATTTAAGAATAGGTGTTATTCCTACCGCTTTATTGGAAGTTTCTTTTTTATTAAATAGTTTTGTTAAAAAATTTACAAATGTCAAATTGCAAGTAATTTCTATGTCCTCTAATGAAATTGATAAAAATCTTCATGATTTCAAATTAGATTTAGGGATAAGTTATTTAGAAAATGAACCAATATTAGGAGTTGAGAAGATACCTTTATATAAAGAAACATATTTTCTCATATCTAAAAAAAAGAATTTAATAAATAAAAAGAAATTAAAATGGCAAGAAATTGGTAATTTAGATCTATGTTTAATTTCTAAAGAAAATCAATTTAGAAGAATATTAGATGCTGTTTTTAAAGAAAATAATATTAATCCGCGGGTATTAATTGAGTCAAACTCTATGACTCATATTTACTCTCATGTAAATAGTTCGGAATTTTCAACAATTATGCCATATATATTTACTCAGTCATTTAACTACGATGAGAATACAAATTTTATTCAATTAATTTCTCCTGAAATATCTCATAAGGTAGGTATAGTTCATATTGATGATAATCGCCCATCACCTATTAAAAATAACTTTTTAAAATTCTTAAAAAGCTTTAATAAGTAATACTTATCAATTAATTACTTTTTGATAATTGAAACTTAATAAAAAATTACTAAATTAAATCAAATGAAAAACTCACAAAATAAGATTCATCCAGGTTCTGGTAGAAGAAAAGCATTAGAATTCAACAAGGGTCGCCAAAGTGATGACCAGTCAATTGATGATCTTAAAAACCTTATACCTAATGAATATTTTAGACAAAGGGATATGCTTATTGAAAGCCTTCACTTAATTCAAGACCATTATAAATGTCTTAAACCAAAACATTTAACAGCACTGTCCGAATTAACAAATTTACCTTTAACTGAAATTTACGAGACTGCATCATTCTATGCTCACTTTGATATTTATAAAGAGGATGATATCAGCCCACCTGAAACAACAATTAGAGTTTGTGATGGTATTACATGTGAGATGAACGGATGCAAAACTTTAGAAAAAAATTTAAGTGATAGCGTATCCGCTAATGTGAGAGTAGTTAGAGCACCTTGCATGGGAAGGTGTCATCAAGCACCAGTAGTTGAGGTAGGAAAAAAACATTTTGTAAACGCAGATGTAAGTGTAGTTCAAAAAGCCTTAGAGGAGCAAGATACAAAACCGGTTATACCAAATTACATTAGCTATGACGATTATGTAAAAAATGGTGGATATAAAATTCTAAATGATTGTATTGAAAATAAAAAAGACCCAATGAAGCTAATAGAAGAAATGGAGCAATCAGGTTTGAGAGGTCTTGGTGGTGCAGGATTTCCAACTGGTAGAAAATGGAGATTTGTCAGAGCAGAAAATAAACCCAGATTAATGGCAATTAATGGAGATGAGGGTGAACCAGGAACTTTTAAAGACCATCATTATCTTACAAGAGATCCTCATAGATTCCTTGAGGGAATGCTAATAGCTGCATGGGTTGTTGAGGCAACAGATGTATATATATACATGCGAGATGAGTACCCTGATGTAATAAAGTTTTTAAAGAAAGAAATTAAAATTTTAGAAGAAAAAAATTTAAATATTAAAACAAGAATTCATTTTAGAAGAGGAGCTGGCGCCTACATTTGTGGTGAAGAGTCATCAATGTTAGAAAGTTTAGAGGGTAAAAGAGGCTTACCTAGACATAAACCTCCATTTCCATCTCAAGTAGGACTTTTTGGTAGACCAACATTAATACACAATGTTGAAACAGTTTTTTGGGTAAGAGAGATTTTGGAAAAAGGTGCTGTCTGGTTTAGTAGTCATGGTCTCAATGGCAGGAAAGGTCTAAGAACGTTCTCTGTGTCGGGAAGAGTAAAAAACCCTGGTGTTAAGTTAGCTCCAGCAGGGATCACAATAAAACAACTTATTGAAGAGTATTGTGGTGGTATTCAAGAGGGTCATACATTTAAAGCATACTTGCCTGGAGGAGCCTCTGGAGGAATACTTCCTGCAAAATTAGATAACATTCCACTTGATTTTGACACGTTACAAGAGCATGGATGTTTTATAGGTTCAGCTGCTGTAGTCGTTTTATCCGACAAAGATAACATGAAAGATATTGCCAAAAATTTAATGTTCTTTTTCCATGATGAAAGTTGTGGTCAATGTACTCCATGCAGAAACGGAACTGAAAAAGCTCTTAAACTTATGAACCAATCATCTTGGGATGTAGACCTTTTAAAAGAATTATCATCAGCAATGATGGACGCTTCTATATGTGGTTTAGGACAAGCTGCTCCAAATCCAATGCTTTCTGTTATTAAACACTTCCCAGAGGAGGTAACCAACTAATGTCAGAAAATATTAAATTTAAAATTGATGGCAACGAATATGTAGCTAATAATGACGAGTCGATTTGGGACGTTGCAAAAAAAAATAACATAGATATCCCTCATCTCTGTTACTCACCTGAGCCAGGTTATCGAGCAGACGGAAATTGTAGAGCATGTATGGTTGAAATTAAAGGAGAGAGAACTCTTGCAGCGTCGTGTATTCGTAAACCTACTGAAGGCATGGAGGTTACAGTTAACTCTTCAAGAGCAGAAAAATCACGATCTATGGTTTTTGAACTTCTTGTGTCTGATCAACCAGAAAAAAATAATTCTCCTGACCCTGAGTCAAAGTTTTGGAATTGGTCTGAAAAATTAGGTGTTAGTGATAGTCGTTTTCCTAGTAAAGATAAAATAGAGTTAGACAGATCTCATAAAGCGATGAGTGTTAATTTAGATGCATGTATAAATTGTAATTTATGTGTTAGAGCTTGCCGTGAAGTACAAGTAAACGACGTAATCGGAATGGCATACAGAGGGTCAACAGCAAAGGTAATATTTGATTTAGATGACCCAATGGGTAATAGTACTTGTGTTGCTTGTGGAGAATGTGTTCAAGCTTGTCCAACAGGAGCATTAATGGAGTCCTCCTTAGTTGATAATGAGGGAAAAAGAGACTCTTATTCAGATAAAGTAGTAGAGAGTGTTTGTCCTTATTGTGGTGTAGGATGTCAAACTGAAGTACACGTAAAAGACGATAAAATATTGTACGTTGATGGTAAAAACGGACCTGCCAATGAAAATAGATTATGCGTAAAAGGTAGATTTGGTTTTGACTATATCAATCATGATGGAAGACTCACTAAACCATTAGTGAGAAAAGCTGGTGTTAAAAAAGACCCAAATCTTGAAATTAAAGATGCTGATATCTATGATTATTTTGAACAGACTACTTGGGAAGACGCAATCGAAAGAGCTTCATCTGGTCTTTTAAATTTGAAAGAAGATCATGGACCAAAAAGTTTGGCTGGTTTTGGTTCAGCAAAGTGCTCTAATGAAGAAGCTTATTTATTTCAAAAATTGGTAAGAGTTGGTTTTGGATCAAATAATGTAGATCACTGTACTAGACTTTGTCACGCATCTTCTGTTGCAGCGCTGATGGAATGTGTAAACTCTGGAGCTGTATCAGCTCCTTTTATGTCAGCATCTGATGCTGACTGTGTCATTGTTATAGGTGCAAGGCCTACTGAAAACCATCCGGTTGCAGCAACGTATCTAAAACGTGCAGCAAAAAGAGGATCCAAGTTAGTTGTTATGGATCCAAGAAAACAAGGCTTAACAAAACATGCCACATATAACTTGCAATTTAAAGCGGGCACTGATGTTGCAATGCTCAACGCACTTTTATTTACCATTGTTGAAGAGAAACTTTATGATGAACAATATATTCAAGGACAAACAGAGGGCTTTGAAAAATTACAAGAAGAGATAAAAGATTTTTCACCTGAAAAAATGGAAGCTATTTGTGGCATTAAAGCTCAAGAGTTAAGAGAAGTTGCCAGAATTTATGCTAAATCAGAGAGATCCATTATCTTTTGGGGCATGGGAGTATCTCAACATGTGCATGGAACAGACAATGCTAGATGTCTAATTGCTTTGGCTTTAACCACAGGACAGATTGGAAGAGAAGGCACAGGTTTACATCCTCTTAGAGGACAAAATAATGTTCAAGGTGCATCTGATGCCGGATTAATTCCAATGGTCTTTCCTGATTACCAGTCAGTTGAAGATGGGAGTATCCATCAAAAATATGAGAATTTTTGGAAGACAGGTCTTGATGATAAAAAAGGTTTAACTGTCGTTGAAGTTATTAACAAAATTTTAGAAGATGAAATTAAAGGTATGTATATTATGGGCGAAAACCCTGCAATGTCAGATCCTGATCAAAATCATGCTAGAGCAGCATTAGCTAAATTAGAACATTTAGTTGTTCAAGACATTTTCATGACTGAAACTGCCTGGCATGCAGATGTAATCTTACCTTCATCAGCCCATGCTGAAAAAACTGGAACTTATACAAATACTAACAGACAAGTCCAATTAGGTCGCCAAGCAGTAACACCTCCTGGTTCAGCCAGACAAGATTGGTGGATTACTCAAGCTATAGCTCAAGGTATGGGATTAGATTGGAGCTATTTACATCCAAGAGATATTTTTAATGAAATGGCTCAAGTAATGCCTTCATTAAAAAATATTACTTATGAACGACTAGAAAATGAAAATTCTGTTACATATCCTTGTGATGATCCAAACAAACCCGGAAATGAGATTATATTCAATGAAAATTTTCCAACTGCAAATGGAAGGGGAAAAATAGTACCTGCTAAACTAATACCACCAGCAGAACTACCAGATGACGACTACCCGATGATATTAACAACAGGAAGATTATTAGAGCATTGGCATACTGGTTCTATGACAAGAAGAGCAAATGTTTTAGATCATATAGAACCTGAAGCTATAGTGAGTATGAATAGATGGGACATGAAAAGAATGACAATTAATCCAGGAGATCAAGTTTTAGTTAAGACAAAAAGAGGATCGCTAGCTATTAAGGTCAGAAGTGACAGAGAAATTCCTGAGGGTATGGTTTTCATGCCATTTTGTTTTGCTGAGGCTGCTGCAAACGTACTTACAAACCCGCAGTTAGATCCGATTGGTAAAATTCCTGAGTTTAAGTTTAGTGCAGCAAGTGTTGAAAAAATTCAAACTTCAGTCAACTAATTAAAAAAATACTTATAATATCTTTGATCGGTATGTCTTTTATATAAACAATTAAAGCTATAAGAACTATTATTAGAAAATTAATTGTCATTATAAAACGAAATAAATTAAAATTTGATCTATTAAAATCTGCTTCATCTTCAAGAACTAGCAATGATTTGTTCTGTTGTATTGATGATTGATTATCTAATTTATGAAAAATACTTAAATCCCCGTCAAGTTTCTTATTAATCGGTTCCTGAAATTTTTCGTAAATTGATTTATTTTTTAGAAATGTATCAATATTATTAAGTTTTTTTTCTAAAGATTCAATTTTTGATTTTAGATCATCAAAATCAGATTTATTTTTTAAGTTACTTATTTTAATTTTAGGTGATGGTTCATCAAAATTTGGATTATAGTCTTTATTTTCTAGCTGATTTTTAATTTCAGCTAATGAGTCTAAAATTTTTTTTGATTTTTCTTCATTTAAACTTTGTGTATTATTTTTTGAGGTATCTCTCCCAAATTGATCTATATCCGAAACCATGTATTTTAAGCTTAATGTAAGTATCAAAAATAATCAATTGTATGTGTTTAATGTTTGATTTTTAAATTACAATTTATGGTGCCGGCTGGGGGACTCGAACTCCCGACCTGATGATTACAAATCAACTGCTCTACCAACTGAGCTAAGCCGGCATTGTGTTATTATTTATATTAAAATCTAGAATAAACAATATTTAAAAAGTACTAATTTTGAAATGATATGCAGCAATTGCTAGAGAATTTGCTGCATTATAACTATCAATACCATCTACATTTATTTGAGGGATGCTTATTTTAAAGTCACTCTTTGCTAAAATATTTCTTCTAATCCCTTTTCCTTCATTTCCTATGATGATGACAGATTTTTTATCAAAATTAAATTCTCTATTCATTTCTTCACCACTCATATCTAGGGAATAAGTCCAATAGCCAGATTTTTTTAGAACTTCTATTGTTCTGTTAATATTTTTAGAAACGTGATATTTCAACACTTCAACGGCTCCAGACGAGGTTATTGAAGTTACATCGTTAATATCTGCAGAAGAATGCTCTGATAGTAATAAACCATCAGCTCCCATCAAAAGAGCTGTTCTTATAATGTTTCCAATGTTATTTTGGTCTGTAATCTGATCAGCAATAATAATAAGAGATTTTTCGGTGTTTATGATTATTTCCTCTAAATTGGAGGGTTTATACTTTTCTCTTCGTATAACTATATCACTGATAAATCTATCATTTTTAATACCAAGTCTATTAAAATCGTTTTTATTTATTAAGTTTGTCTTATTATTTAGTTTATTTTGCTCTATCAACTTTGCAAAAGCAGATTTTCTCTCAATATTTATAAAAATTTCAATAATTTTATCTGGGTTATGAATTATACAACTAGTACAAGAATTAACCCCTGAAATAAGCATTGTTTTAAATAACAGTAAAAATTAACTAAGTCTATTGACTTTCAAAGACAATTATCTATTAATCAACACCTGATTTTAAACACTTTGGAGGGATGGCCGAGTGGTTAAAGGCGGCAGACTGTAAATCTGTTCACGCAAGTGTACGTAGGTTCGAATCCTACTCCCTCCACCACTTTTTTTCACTTTTCTTATTGAATTTTAAAGAAAAATTAGTAGTTTATCGGAACTCACAAGGATTTGATTTTGTGAATGTTTTGAAGTGGTTACCCGCTAAATCGCGGGTGTAGCTTAATGGTAAAGCTCCAGCCTTCCAAGCTGGCTACGAGGGTTCGATTCCCTTCACCCGCTCCAAGTACATTGAAAAAATTAAGTAATAGATATTAAAAAGAGGTAACAACTTAAAATGACTAAAGAAAAATTTGACAGATCGAAAGAACACGTCAACATCGGAACTATCGGTCACGTCGACCATGGTAAAACTACACTTACTGCAGCAATAACAAAAGTTTTGGCAGAAAAAGGTGGTGCAGAGTTTACAGCGTATGATGAAATTGATAAGGCACCTGAAGAAAAAGAGAGAGGTATAACAATTTCTACAGCGCACGTCGAGTATTCAACTGATAAAAGACACTATGCTCACGTCGACTGCCCAGGTCACGCAGACTATGTAAAAAATATGATTACAGGTGCTGCTCAGATGGATGGAGGTATTTTAGTTGTTAACGCAGCTGATGGTCCAATGCCACAAACACGTGAACACATTCTTTTAGCTAGACAGGTTGGTGTACCAGCACTAGTTGTTTACCTAAATAAAGTTGATCAAGTAGATGATCAAGAATTATTAGAGCTTGTAGAAGTTGAAATAAGAGAGCTACTATCAAAATATGATTTCCCTGGTGATGATATTCCAATCGTTAAAGGTTCAGCTCTTGCAGCTGTAGAAGACAGAGATGAAAATATTGGTAAAAATTCAATCATTGAATTAATGTCAAAAATTGATGAGTACATCCCTGCTCCTACAAGAGAATTAGACAAACCTTTCTTGATGCCAGTTGAAGACGTATTTTCTATCTCTGGAAGAGGTACTGTTGTTACTGGAAGAGTGGAACAAGGCGTTATTAAACCAGGTGAAGAAATTGAAATTATTGGTTTAAAAGATACAACCAAAACAGTTTGTACTGGAGTTGAGATGTTTAGAAAACTATTAGACTCAGGTGAAGCTGGAGATAATATTGGTGCTCTTCTTCGTGGAACTAAAAAAGAAGAGGTTGAAAGAGGCCAAGTTTTGGCAGCTCCTGGTAGTATTAAACCTCACAAAAAATTTAAAGCAGAGATTTATGCTTTAAGTAAAGAAGAGGGTGGAAGACACACTCCTTTCTTTGCAAATTACAGACCTCAGTTTTATTTTAGAACCACTGATGTTACTGGTTCAATTAAATTACCCGAAGGTACTGAAATGGTAATGCCTGGAGATAATATTACACTTGAAGTTGAGTTACTTGCTCCTATCGCAATGAATAACAATTTACGTTTTGCTATTCGTGAAGGCGGTAGAACTGTTGGCTCAGGAGTTGTTTCAGAGATTATCGAATAAAAATATTCTCTGCAGTAATACTAATATGAAGGAGTGTAGCTCAACTGGTAGAGCGCCGGTCTCCAAAACCGGAGGTTGCGGGTTCGATGCCTGCCACTCCTGCCAAAAATATAAATAAAAATATGAAATTTAATCCTGCAAAATATTTAAGAGAAGTTCGACAGGAGGTATCCAAAGTTACCTGGCCCTCTAAGAGAGAAACTTTTACATCAGCAGGTATCGTTTTGGTTGTGATTAGTATTGCTGCAATTATTTTAATGCTCTTAGACCAATTTTTTTCTTTTATTGTGAGAATAGTTCTAGGATAATTTAATGGTTGAAAATACAGATACATCTAAGTGGTATGTTGTACACTGCCACTCTGGCTTTGAGAAAAAAGTTGCAGACTCAATTATAGATGAGGCAAAAAAAGTTAATTTAGAAGACTCTATATCTGAAGTATCTGTTCCTACTCAAGCAGTAGTGGAGGTAAGAAGGGGTGTAAGAGTAAACTCAGAAAAAAAATTTTTCCCAGGGTATGTTTTAATCAAGATGATTATGAACGATGACACTTGGCACTTAGTTAGAGATATACCAAAAGTTTCAAACTTTCTTGGCACAAAAGATAAACCAATTGCCATATCTGAACGAGAGGTATCTAAATTATTACAAGATATTACTGAAGGTGTTGATAATCCTAAACCTAAGTTTGAGTATGAAGTTGGTGAACAGATTAAGGTGTCTGATGGTCCATTTGCTTCATTTAGTGGTATTATAGAAGAGGTTGACAGTTCAAGACAAAAGCTTAAAGTGTCCGTCTCAATTTTTGGGAGACCGACACCTTTAGAATTAGATTATTCACAAGTGGTAAAGGGCTAATATAATGGCTAAAGAAATTCTAGGATATATAAAATTACAAATTCCTGCTGGTTCAGCTAATCCTGCACCCCCTGTTGGTCCTGCTTTAGGTCAAAAAGGTTTAAACATTCAAGACTTTTGTAAACAGTTCAATGATAAGACAAAAGATTTGGAAAAGGGTGCACCTATCCCTACTATAATTACAGCTTACAAAGATAGATCATTTGATTTTGTCACAAAAAAACCACCTGTTACTTTTTATTTAAAAAAAGCTGCAAAAATAAAAAAAGGCTGTCAAACACCTGGTCGATCAACTTTAGGTAAAGTGACAATGAAACAGGTCGAAGAGATTGCAAAAGAGAAATTAGAGGATCTCAACGCCTATGATGTTGATCAAGCATCAAAAATAATACTTGGATCAGCAAGATCAATGGGAATGGAAGTTGTATAATGATTTTATCTAAAAACAAAAAAAAACAGTTAGAAGGTATAGACTTTACGAAGTCATACAAGATATCTGATGCAGTTAAAATTATTAAAGAAAAAAAATATGTAAAATTTGATGAGTCTTTAGAAGTATCTATTAATACAGGTATCGACTCTAAGCAGTCTGATCAAAATGTCAGAGGTAGTTTTGTACCTCCTCACGGATTGGGAAAAAAAGTTCAAATAGCAGTTTTTGCTCAAGGAAAAGCAGCGGAAGAGGCCAAAGCAGCTGGAGCTAAACAAGTAGGTGGAGATGATTTAGTTACATCTCTTGAGAAAAAGATTGATGTAGATGTAATCGTTGCAACACCAGAGATGATGTCTGTCGTGAGTAAAATAGCAAAGATTTTAGGTCCAAAGGGATTAATGCCTAACCCTAAAACAGGCACTGTTACAAATGATATCAAAAGCACTCTTGAAAATATTAATAAAGGGCTTGTAGCATATAAAAATGATAAAGCAGGCACAATACACGCCGCACTTGGAAAGCTCAGTTTTGAAGAAACTAAACTATCTGAAAATGTAGTATCATTTATTGACGAAATAAAAAAAATAAAACCATCAGGTTTGAAGGGTAATTTTGTAAATTCTGTTTACTTATCTTCGTCTATGGGTTTTGGTTTAAGGGTCGAAATTTAATGAATAAAGCTGAAAAAAAACAATATATTGAAAACCTTGATCAAATGTCAAAGGATTATTCAGCATTATTTGTTGCTTCGTTTTCAGAGATGTCAGTAAAAGAAATGATCGAATTTCGAACTGAAATTAGAAATAATGATGGAGTTACTAAAGTTTCCAAAAACAATATTGTTAAAATTTTTGTTAATAAAGATGATGAAAAAAAGGGATTGATTGATTTTTTATCAAATCAAAAATTATTAATTTTTACCAATAATCCAGTAGGTACTGCGAAAGTTTGTAAAAAATTTGAAAAAGATTTAAAAAAGCTATCTGCAGAGGCAGCTTTTTTTGATAACCAGTTATATTCAAAAGAGGATATAGCAAAGGTTGCAACTTTACCTTCTCTTGATGAAATAAGAGGAAAAATAGTTGGATTGATTAATGCTCCTGCATCAAAACTTGTTAGATTATTACAAAGACCTGACCAGGATATTATTTCAATATTACAAAACAAAAAAGACTAATTAGGGAGAGACAAAAAATGGCAGATTTAAATAAAATTGTTGACGAGCTATCAACACTAACAGTAATGGAAGCAGCAGAACTTTCAAAGCTTTTAGAAGAAAAATGGGGTGTAACCGCGGCAGCACCTGTAGCAGTTGCAGCAGGTGGAGCAGCTCCTGCAGCAGATGCAGCAGAAGAAAAAGATGCTTTTGATGTTGTTCTTACAGCAGCTGGAGATCAAAAAATTAATGTAATTAAAGAAGTAAGAGCTATTACTGGTCTTGGTTTAAAAGAAGCTAAAGACATGGTTGAGGGCGCTCCGAAAACTTTAAAAGAAGGAGCTAAGAAAGAAGAGGCTGAAGCTATGAAGACACAGCTTGAAGCCGCAGGCGCAAAAGTAGAACTTAAATAATTAACTATTATAGGTTCTATATAATATGCCACTTAGCTTTACAGAAAAAAAACGAATACGTTACTCATTTGGTAAGATCGGCAAAACGATCGAAGTTCCAAATTTAGTAGATATTCAAAAAATTTCCTACGACAAATTCCTTCAATTAGGGAAATCAGTAGAGAATCGTTCAAATACAGGTCTGCAAGAAGTCTTTAATTCTGTCTTTCCCATAAAAGATTATGCAGGTAAATCTGAACTTCACTACATAGATTATTATCTTGATAATCCCAAGTATGATGTAGATGAGTGTAGAAGGAAGGGCTTAACATTTTCCGCTTCTCTCATGGTCACTTTTCGACTAATCATTTGGGATATAAATGAGGAAACTGAAGAAAAATCTCTAAGAGATATAAAAGAACAAGTTGTTTACCTTGGTGATTTACCGTTAATGACAAATAACGGAACATTTGTCGTTAATGGAACTGAAAGAGTTGTTGTAAGTCAATTACACAGATCACCAGGTGTATTTTTTGATCATGATGATGGTAAAACCCATGCGAGTGGAAAGGTTTTATACAATGCTAGAATAATTCCTTATAGGGGTTCTTGGTTGGATTTTGAATTTGACCATAAAGACAACTTATTCTTTAGAATCGATAGAAAAAAGAAAATGATATCTACTACTATATTTCAAGCCCTTCCATCTAAAGCTTCTGAAAAATATTTACATGAGTGCATACAAAATAAGGTAGAGCCAGATATATATAAAGTATCTGGAATGACCTCAGAAGAAATTTTAACTTACTTTTATGAGACTTTTAATTTTAAAAAAAATAAAGATGGTTGGGTAGTTAATTTTGATTTAAATAAGTTTAAATATAAAAACTTACCATTTAATTTGGTTGATCCTAGTACAAATGAAGTAGTTGCATATAAAGATGTAAAATTATCTCTTAAATTACTAAAAGAAATTAAGGATAAAAAAATAAATAAATTCCTTTTTAGAGAAGAGGATTTGTATGGTTTTTATTTGTCTAATGACATTGTTAATTATGATAATGGATTAGTCTATGCAGAAGCTGGTACTTTATTAAGTGAAGAATTTTTTAAAAGATTAGAAGAACTATCAATTAATCAATTTTCTGTTATTAACGCTAATCAAGCTACTGGAAATTTAGGTGTTATTAATTCACTAGTAGTTGATAAAAATAATTCACGAGAAGAGGCTCTTTTTGATATTTTCAAAATTTTAAGACCAGGTGAACCACCTACCTTAGAAGCAAGTAACTACTTGTTCCAAAATATGTTTTTTAGCGAAGATAGATACGATTTATCAGAAGTTGGTAGAGTTAAGTTAAATACTTATTTATCTTTAGATAAAGAAAATAAAACAAGAATTTTAAGTAAATCTGACATTCTTGCTGTCGCAAAAAAACTTTTTGATATGAAAACAGATAGTGCTGGTAAAGACGATATTGATCATTTAGGAAATAGGCGTGTTCGTTCAGTAGGCGAGTTAATTGAAAATCAATATAGAATTGGATTAGTTAGGATGGAAAGAGCTATAAGAGAAAAAATGGGCACGGTTGATATTGAGTCAATAATGCCCCAAGACCTTGTTAATTCAAAACCTATCCAAACCGTTTTGAAAGAATTTACCGGCACAAGTCAATTAAGTCAGTTTATGGATCAAACTAACCCATTAAGTGAGATTACACATAAAAGAAGAATCTCTGCATTAGGCCCAGGAGGATTGACAAGAGAAAGAGCTGGATTTGAAGTCCGTGATGTTCATACAACTCATTATGGAAGAATATGTCCTATTGAAACACCAGAGGGTTCTAACATCGGTCTTATAAATAGCCTTTCATCTTTTGCTAGAATTAATCAATATGGTTTCATAGAAACACCTTATAGGAAAATAGTTAAAGGCTCAGTAACTAATGAAGTTTTATATTTAAATGCTGATGAAGAAGAAAATTATACTATTGCGCAAGCTAATAGCCCTATCAGTGAGAATGGTAAATTTACCGAAGAGCAGGTAAGTTGTCGGAGGAGAGGCGACTTTATTTTTTGCGATCCATCTGAAATTGATTTCATGGATGTTAATCCCCAACAATTAGTCTCTGTTGCTGCATCTTTAATTCCATTCTTGGAAAACGATGATGCAAATAGAGCACTAATGGGTTCAAATATGATGAGACAAGCTGTTCCTCTGGTAAAAAGTGAAGCACCACTTGTAGGAACTGGATTTGAATCAAAAGTAGCAAGAGATAGTGGAGCAGTTGTCATAGCACAAAATAGTGGATACGTTCATCAAGTTGACTCTTCAAGAATAGTCATTAGATCTGACTCAAAAAATATAAGTAAAGATAAAAGTGGAGTTGATATCTACAATCTCAAGAAGTTCCAAAGATCTAATCAAAGTACAGCTATTAATCAAAAACCAATAGTTAAGATTGGTGATTATGTCCAAAGAGGAGACATCATAGCTGATGGACCCTCAACTGATTTAGGAGAACTAGCTTTAGGAAGAAATCTCCTAGTAGGATTTATGCCATGGAACGGTTACAATTTTGAAGACTCTATAATAATGTCAGAAAGAGTTGTCCATGAAGATAGATATACTTCAATACATATTGAAGAATTTGAGGTCTTATGTAGAGATACTAAATTAGGCCCTGAAGAAATAACAAGAGATATGCCAAATGTGGGTGATGAAAGTATTACAAATCTAGATGAAGCAGGAATTGTTTTTATTGGCTCTGAAGTTAAACCAGGAGATATACTTGTTGGGAAGGTTTCTCCAAAAGGCGATTCACCTATTACTCCAGAAGAAAAGTTATTAAGAGCTATTTTCTCAGAAAAAGCTGCCGATGTTAAAGATACATCACTAAGATTACCAACTGGCTACTCTGGTGTTGTAGTTGATGTTCAAGTTTTAGTGCGAAGAGGTGTTGAAAAAGATGAAAGAACAATAGCTATCGAAAGAGTTGAGATAGATAGATTAGCTAAAGATAGAGATGATGAAAAAAATATTTTAGAAAATAATTATAAACAAAACATTATTAGTATTTTTAAAAATAAAAATGCCACTTCAAATATAGATGTATTTGTAAAAGGGAAAAAATTAGAAGAAGATACTCTAAGTTCTAAATCGATTGAAATCTTAGAAAAAATCCAAGTCGACGATAATGCTTCTATGGAAACATTTACTTCACAGAAGAAAATTTTTAGTGATGCAGTTATTTTGTTAGATAAAAAATTTCAAAACAAAATAGAAAAAATTCAAAGTGGTGATGATTTATTACCTGGCGTACTAAAAGTAGTTAAAGTTTTTGTTGCAGTAAAAAGAAAACTACAAGCTGGAGATAAGATGGCTGGTAGACACGGTAATAAGGGTGTAATATCTAAGATAGTTCCAATTGAAGATATGCCTTTTTTAGAAGATGGAACTCCTGTAGATGTTTTACTAAACCCTCTAGGTGTCCCAAGTAGAATGAATATAGGTCAAATATTAGAGACACATTTAGGATGGGCTGCCTATGGTATCGGTAAACAAATTTCCCAAAGTTTAGATTTGGCAAGGAAAGAGGGTAATATAAATCAGTTAAAAGAGTCACTATCTAAATTTTACGAAGCGAACAAAGACTCAAATGTTGAAATTACAAATATGAATGATGACCAACTAATAGAATTAGCTGGGAATTTAGAAAAAGGCGTGACCTTTGCCACACCTGTCTTCGATGGGACTAATACTACTGAAATTACAAATCTTTTAGATAGAGCAGGATTCGATAATAGTGGTCAAGTCTATTTATTTGATGGTAGATCAGGAGAAAGGTTTGAGAGAAAAGTTACTGTCGGGTATAAATATATCTTAAAACTTCACCATTTAATTGATGATAAGATTCATGCTAGGTCTATTGGTCCTTATAGTCTTGTAACACAACAACCTTTAGGTGGAAAAGCCCAATTTGGTGGCCAAAGATTTGGTGAAATGGAAGTTTGGGCTTTAGAGGCCTACGGTGCTTCTAATACCTTACAGGAAATTTTAACTATTAAATCTGACGACGTTGCTGGAAGAACAAAAGTTTATGAAGCTTTAATAAGAGGTGATTACAATTTTGAAAGTGGAATACCAGAGTCATTTCACGTTTTAGTAAAAGAATTAAAATCTCTTGGATTAAACGTAGAATTAATAGAAACAGACCCCACTGTTAATAGGGAGAATACACAATGAAAGATTTAACTAATTTATTTAAAACTAATAACCAAACTCTTAACTTTGATCAGATTAAAATTTCTGTTTCAAGCCCTGAGCAAATAAGGTCATGGTCTTTTGGTGAAATTAAAAAACCTGAGACTATCAATTACAGAACATTTAAGCCTGAAAGAGAAGGCTTGTTTTGTGCAAGAATTTTTGGACCTACAAAAGATTATGAGTGTTTATGTGGAAAATATAAAAGAATGAAATTCAAAGGTATTACATGTGAAAAATGTGGTGTCGAAGTTACACTCTCTAAAGTTAGAAGAGAGAGAATGGCTCATATTGAATTAGCAGCACCTGTTGCTCATATTTGGTTTTTAAAATCATTACCCAGTAGAATTGGTCTCGCCCTTGATATAACTCTAAAGAACCTTGAAAAGGTCTTATATTTTGAAAGTCATATAGTTATTGACCCACTTTTGTCTGGACTAAGTGCCAATCAATTATTAACAGATGATGAATTAGAAGAAGCAATTGATCAATATGGCGAAGACTCTTTCAAACATGGAATTGGCGCTGAAGCTGTTCAAGAAATTTTATCAAAAATCGATTTAGGGGCAGAAGTAGATAAACTGGTTGAGGAAAGTGAAGCAACTTCATCTGAAACCAAAAAGAAAAAAATTCTTAAACGAATGAAAGTAATGGAAGGGTTTAAAAACTCTAATATAAAACCTGAGTGGATGGTTTTAAAAGTACTCCCTGTTATTCCACCAGAGCTAAGACCACTAGTACCCTTAGAAGGTGGTCGTTTTGCAACATCTGATTTAAATGACTTGTATCGAAGAGTAATAAATAGAAATAACAGATTAAAAAGACTTTTAGATCTTAGGGCCCCTGACATAATTGTTCGAAATGAAAAAAGAATGCTACAAGAGTCTGTTGATGCATTATTTGATAATGGCAGAAGAGGAAGAGTTATAACAAGCACTAATAAAAGACCTCTAAAATCTCTTTCAGAAATGTTAAAAGGAAAACAAGGAAGGTTTAGACAAAACTTATTAGGTAAAAGAGTAGATTATTCTGGAAGATCAGTAATTGTTGTAGGTCCAGAATTAAAACTTCATCAATGTGGTCTACCTAAAAAGATGGCTTTAGAGTTATTTAAACCATTTATATACAATAAACTTGAATCTTATGGTTTCGCCTCAACTCTTAAATCTGCAAGAAAAATGGTAGAGTCTGAGAGACCTGAAGTTTGGGATATACTTGACGAAGTAATTAGAGAACATCCAATTCTTTTAAATAGAGCTCCTACATTACATAGATTAGGTATTCAAGCATTTGAACCAATTTTAATAGAAGGTAAAGCTATTCAACTACATCCACTAGTTTGTACAGCATTTAATGCAGATTTTGACGGTGATCAGATGGCAGTTCATATTCCTTTGAGTCTTGAAGCTCAACTTGAAGCAAGAGTTTTAATGATGAGCACTAATAACATTCTTTCACCTTCAAGTGGAAAACCAATTATTGTTCCAAGTCAAGATATAGTTTTAGGAATTTATTATTTATCATTAATTAATGAAAATGAAGAGCCAAAGAAATATTACTCTCATGTAGGTGAAGTCGAGTTTGCATTAGAAAACAAAACAATTGAATTGCATACACCCATAATTTACAGAACTAAAATTTACAACTCAGAAAAAGATAGTCTTGAATTCAAGAAATATACTACATCAGCGGGTAGAGTTATGCTTTTTAAAACAGTCCCTGAAAGCAAAAACTTACCTTTTGATGTTATTAATAAAGTTCTTACAAAAAAAGATATTAGTAACCTTTTAGACAACGTTTATAGATTTACAGGTCAAAAAGCGACCTGCATATTTGTTGACCAAATCATGAACGTAGGTTTTAAGTATGCTGCAAAAGCTGGAATTTCATTTGGAAAGGACGATTTAGTCATACCTGAAGAAAAGAATATTTTAATTCAGGATACTCAAAAATTAGTTAACAGTCTTGAAAGCCAATATCAAGAAGGTCTCATTACTGAGAGAGAAAAATATAATAAAGTTGTGGGTTTATGGTCTACTTGTACAGACAAAGTAGCAAAAGCAATGATGAAAACTGTTTCATCAAATAAAGATAGCCAAATTAACTCTGTATATATAATGGCGGACTCTGGTGCTCGTGGCTCTGAGGCACAACTTAAACAGTTAGCAGGTATGAGAGGTTTGATGGCAAGACCATCAGGAGAGATTATTGAAAACCCAATTACATCGAACTTCAAAGATGGTTTGACAGTTCTTGAATATTTTAATTCTACTCATGGTGCTAGAAAAGGTTTAGCTGATACTGCCCTTAAAACTGCAAGTTCGGGTTATTTAACTAGAAGACTCGTCGATGTTGCTCAAGATCTAACAATTACTTGTAAAGATTGTACATGTAAAAATGGATTAACTGTTGACACTATTTATGAGTCTGGCGAAGTTTCAATACCTTTAAAAGAAAGAGTTTTTGGTAGATATCTTGCTGATGATGTCAAAAACAAAAAAGGTGAGGTAATAATAAAAAATGACTCTTATATTTCACACGAAGAAGTTGAGTTATTAGAAAAAGAAAATATTACGTCTGTTAGAATTAAATCACCAATCACTTGTGGAACAACACATGGTATTTGTGCTAAATCATATGGTAGAGACTTAGCAAAAGGAGTCCCTGTAAATACTGGTGAAGCAGTAGGTATTATCGCAGCTCAGTCTATCGGTGAACCTGGTACTCAGTTAACTATGAGAACATTCCATGTGGGTGGTGTTGCAAGTTCTTCCGCCGAAAAATCAAATTTTGAGTCACCTAGTGATGGTAAAGTTAAAATTAAAAATCTTAGATCGGTTGTAAATGGATCTGGAAATGAAATAATTATTAATAGAACCACTGAACTTGAAATATTTGATAACAGTAAAACTTTACTCTCTTCTTTTAGAGCTCCGTATGGGTCTACTTTATTAGTAAAAAATGGTGCAGATGTTAAACTTAACAGCCTATTACTAGAGTGGGATCCATATACTGTACCAATAGTTGCTGAGGAGTCTGGAAAATTAGATTTTAGTGATTTAGTTGAGGGTGTATCATTTATTGAGAAATTTGATGAGACTACCGGTATTTCATCAAAAGTTATAATTGATTGGAAAAGTTTTCAGGGAAAACAAGATCTAAAACCACAGTTGCTAATTACTGACAAGGATGGCAATCCAATTAAATCTAAAAATTCATCTATTTATGATTTGAGTGTTGGTATTGTTCTAAATATTGAAAAAGGAAAAGAAGTTACCGCTGGTGATGTAATAGCTAGAATTCCAAGAGCCTCTTCTAAAACAAAAGATATTACAGGTGGACTACCAAGAGTTGCTGATATTTTTGAGTCAAGAAAACCAAAGAATCCTGCTGTTTTAGCAGAAATATCTGGAACAATTGAATTTGGAAAAGATATTAAGAGTAAAAGAAGAATTATTATAAACCCTGAAGAAGGAGAGCCAGTAGAATTTTTAATCCCTAAAGGCACCTATATTTATTTTAACGAGGGCGATAAGGTAAACAAAGGTGATATGATTGTTGATGGTACTCCAGCTCCAACAGATATATTAAATATTCTCGGAATTGAGGCCTTAGCTGAATATATGGTTAGAGAAGTTCAAAAAGTTTACCGTTTACAAGGTGTTTTAATTGATGACAAACACATAGAGTGTATTACACGTCAAATGCTACAAAAAGTTGAAATAATCGATGCTGGTGATAGTGAATATTTAGTTGGTGATATAAAAGATAAAATAGATGTCATAGAAAAGAATAACTCTCTAAAAAAAGAAGGTAAAAAAGAGGCTCATTATAAAATGATGATACTTGGAATTACAAAGGCTAGTCTTCAAACTAACTCCTTTATCTCAGCAGCTTCTTTTCAAGAAACAACAAGAGTTCTAACTGAGGCAGCTATTAATGGAAAGGTTGATAAATTAACTGGCCTCAAGGAAAATGTTATTGTTGGCAAATTAATTCCCGCTGGAACTGGTAATGTAATTAGAGCTCTGAAAAAAGAGGCTAAAATCCGCGATAATTCACTATTAAAACAATTAGAAACTGCTAAATAGATGTTGACTATACATAATACTATAAATATATTCTGCGAACTATGCCGACCATAAACCAATTAGTTAGGAAATCTAGAGAGAAAGTCTCTAAGAGAAACAAAGTTCCTGCTCTTAAGTCATGTCCTCAAAAAAGAGGTGTATGCCTTAGAGTTTATACTACTACTCCAAAAAAACCTAACTCAGCCTTAAGAAAAGTTGCAAGAGTTAAGCTTACAAATGGTCAAGAAGTTACAGCATATATACCAGGCGAAGGACATAACTTACAGGAACATTCTGTTGTGTTAATTCGTGGAGGTAGAGTTAAAGATTTACCTGGTGTTAGATATCATATAATTAGAGGAACTTTAGACACTCAAGGGCTTGAAAAAAGAAGACAACGTAGATCTAAATACGGTGCAAAAAGGCCAAAAAATTAATATTTAAATCATGTCAAGAAGAAGAGCAGCAGAGAAAAGACAAGTACTACCAGATCCAATTTACAATAGTGTTGTTCTAAACAAATTTATAAATGAGGTAATGGTAGGGGGTAAAAAAACGGTAGCACAAAAAATAGTATATGGTGCCCTAGATATTATCAAAACAAATAATCAAAGTGACGATCCGTTAGATTATTTTCAAAAATCTATCAATAACGTTAAACCGTCTGTTGAAGTCAAATCAAGAAGAGTTGGTGGAGCTACATATCAAGTACCAATGGAAGTAAGAAGCACTAGAGCTCAAGCATTAGCATTTAAATGGATATTAACTAATTCAAAAAAACGAAATGAAAAAACGCAAAGGGAGAGGTTGGCAAACGAATTAATAGATGCTTTTGAAAACAAAGGTAATTCTGTTAAGAAAAAAGACGAAGTTCATAAAATGGCAGAGGCTAACAGAGCATTTGCTCACTATAGGTGGTAAGAATGGATTTAAGTAAATACAGAAATATCGGAATTATGGCACATATTGATGCAGGTAAAACTACAACCACCGAAAGAATTTTGTACTATACAGGAAAGTCTCACAAAATAGGTGAAGTTCATGATGGTGCTGCAACAATGGATTGGATGGAGCAAGAGCAAGAAAGAGGTATAACAATTACTTCAGCTGCTACAACCTGTTTTTGGAATGATCACAGAATAAATATTATTGATACACCTGGTCACGTTGATTTCACAATTGAAGTTGAGAGGTCTTTAAGAGTTTTAGATGGAGCTGTAGCATGTTTTGACGGTGTTGCAGGAGTTGAACCACAATCAGAAACAGTTTGGAGACAAGCTGATAGATATAAAGTTCCAAGGATTTGTTTTTGTAATAAAATGGACAGACTTGGTGCAGATTTTGATATGAATGTTCAATCTATCAAAGATAGGTTAGGAGCTAATCCTCTTGTTTTACAAATGGCAATCGGAAAAGAAGCAGATTTCAAAGGAGTTGTTGACCTAGTTAATTTTAAATCAATTATATGGAAAGACGATAGTCTCGGTGCAGAATATGATGTCACTGATATTAGTGATGATTTAATTGAGGAAGCTAAGAAAAAAAGAGAAGTTTTAATAGAAAATGCAGTTGAAGCAGATGATAAAGCACTAGAGGACTATCTAGAGGGAAAAGAAATATCTGTTGATACTTTAAAAGCTTGTATAAGAAAAGGAACAATTGATTTTAAATTTGTTCCTGTTTTGTGTGGAACTGCTTTTAAAAATAAAGGTGTCCAACCATTACTTGATGCTGTTGTAGATTATTTACCTTCTCCTAAAGACATAGGTTTTGTTGAAGGAATAAAAGAAAACTCAGATGATAAATTACAAATCCCTAATACCCCTGAAGAACCTTTTGCAGCCTTGGCTTTTAAAGTAGCAGCAGATCCTTTTGTTGGTCAAATAACTTTTTGTAGACTTTATTGTGGAAACCTAAGTTCAGGTTCAACCATACTAAATTCATCAAAAAATCAAAAAGAAAGAATTGGAAGAATGCTTTTAATGCATTCAAACACTAGAGAAGAAATCAAAGATGCAAAGGCAGGAGATATAGTTGCTTTAGTTGGTTTGAAGAATGTCACTACTGGTGATACTTTATGTGATCCATCAAAAAAAGTTATCTTAGAAAAAATGGAATTCCCTGACCCTGTTATTGAAGTTGCAGTTGAGCCTAAAACTAAAGCCGACTATGAAAAAATGGGACAAGCCTTAGGAAGGTTGGCTCAAGAGGATCCAAGTTTCAGAGTTACCTCAGATGAAGAGTCTGGACAGACAATTATTAAAGGTATGGGCGAACTTCATTTAGAAATTTTGGTTGATAGAATGAAAAGAGAATTCAAAGTTGAAGCTGATGTTGGAGCTCCTCAAGTTGCATATAGAGAGACAATTACTAAAGATGTCGAAGTAGATTATACACATAAAAAACAATCTGGTGGTGCTGGTCAATTTGCAAGAGTAAAAATGAAATTCAAACCGTTAGAGAGAAACTCTGGTGTTAAATTTGTTAACACAGTAGTTGGAGGAAATATTCCAAAAGAATATATCCCTGGAGTAGAAAAAGGTATTAATTTTGCCGCTCAAAATGGAGTCATAGCTGGCTATAACGTTATAGACTTTGAAGCAGAAGTTCATGATGGTGCATTTCATGACGTTGACTCTTCTGTATTAGCTTTTGAGATAGCTTCAAGAGCCGCATTTAGAGAAGCTGTTGGAAAAGCTGGACCAAAATTACTTGAGCCAATGATGAAAGTTGAAGTAGTTACCCCAGAAGATTACATGGGCGATATTATTGGTGATTTAAATTCAAGAAGAGGTCAAATTGAAAAAATGGAAGACAGAGGCAATGCCAAAGTAGTATCGTCTGTAGTTCCTCTTGCTAATATGTTTGGTTATGTTAATAATCTACGCTCAATGAGCCAAGGAAGAGCAAGTTATACAATGTTATTTTCACACTATGATGTCGTACCTTCAAATGTTGAAGAGGAAATTAAATCTAAACTGGCATAATCATGATAAATCAAAATATTAGAATAAGATTAAAATCATTTGATCATAATATTTTAGATAGAAGTTCAATTGATATTCTTCAGACTGCTAAAAGAACTGGCGCTAAAGTAATTGGACCAATTCCCATGCCATCTAAAATTGAAAGAGTTACAGTAAATAAATCCCCACATGTTGATAAAAAAAGTAGGGAGCAGTTTGAATTACGAACACACATTAGAATGATGGATATCATTGAACCTACACCACAAACAGTTGATGCACTTATGAAGCTTGACTTAGCATCTGGTGTTAATGTCGATATAAAAATAAAAAAATAATTTATTATGATCATCAGCACTAAAATTGGCCAAACTTCATTTATTAATGAAAACGGCACTAGAGTTTCTGCAACAGTTCTTGATTACAATAGTTGTACCGTTGTTGGTAACAGAACTATTGACAGAGATGGTTACCTTGCAAATATTATTGGTTTTCTTAAACCAAAAAAACTTAATAAACCCCAATTAAAAGAATTTAATAAATTAAATTTAGAGCCAAAAAAAATAATCAAGGAACAAAGAATAAATTCTGACGAGGAACTCCAAGAGATTGGCTCTTTAATTGATCCTAAATTTAAAGTTGGTGATAAAGTTTCTGTACAGTCAAAATCAACTGGTAAAGGTTTTGCCGGCGCTATGAAGAGACACAATTTTAGTGGTATGAGAGCAACACATGGTGTTTCTATTTCTCATAGAGCTCATGGTTCAACAGGTCAAAATCAGAATCCAGGTAAGGTGTTCAAAGGAAAAAAAATGGCTGGTCATTTAGGAGATCAATTAACAACTACTAAAAATTTAGAGGTACTTTTAATTGATCAAGATAAAAAATTAATATTTATCAAAGGATCTGTTCCTGGAAAAAATAAATCTATAGTGAAGGTTTTTAAATAAATGTTTGAACAAATTACATTAAAAGATAAAAATGTATCCGAAAAAGCTTTACATTTATCATTACAAAAAATCTATTCTCATAAACAAGGAAATAATCACAGTCTTGATAGATCTGAAGTTGCTGGCTCAGGAAAAAAACTTTTTAAACAAAAAGGAACCGGAAATGCAAGAGCTGGTAACAAAAAAACAACACAAAGAAGAGGTGGGGGAAAAGCTTTTGGTCCAAAATTTCATACGGTTTCTTACAAAGTTAATAAAAAAGTTAAAAAAAGTGCCATAGTTTCATCAATAGTTAGTAAAAGTAATAATAAATCACTCTTTGTTTTTGACGAAGAAAAATTAGATGAAAAAAATATCTCTGATTTGTTAAAAAAAAACCCAAACAAAATGATTATTTTTGTGCTTAGTAATATAACTGAAAATAAATTGATTAATAAATTTCAAAACTATAAAAAAATATACTTTCTCTCAGATAAAAGTTATTCAGTCCATACAGCATTAAAATCAGATATGGTTTTATTTTCAAAAAAATCAACAATTTATAATTCATACATAGGTAATAATTAAAATGGATCTTAATTTAATTAAAAAACCTGTCATTACAGAAAAATCTACATCTAATGCTCAATTTAATAAGTATATTTTTGAAGTTCGAAACGATGCAAATAAAATCAACATAAAAAAGACAATAGAGGACATATATAAAGTTAAAGTTCAAAAGCTAAATAGTTTAATTGTTAAGAGCAAACCAAAAGTATTTAAGGGTCAAAGAGGTACAAGATCAGAGCTTAAAAGAATAATAGTCACTCTTAAAGAGGGCAACACCATAGATATGAGCGGTAAGGTATAATATGGGACTGATAACTTACAAACCAACAACACCCTCTTACAGAAAAACAGTCAAAATTGATAAGTCACAATTGTTTAAGGGACGTCCAGAAAAATCTTTAATAGAAGACTTACAACCAAATTCTGGTAGAAACAATACTGGAAAGATTACAATTAGACATAGATCTGGTGGGCACAAGAAGAAATACAGACTAGTAAATTTTAAAAGAAATACATTTGATAAAATTGGTACAGTAGAGAGAATAGAATACGATCCTAATAGAAGTGCCTTTATAGCGCTAATTAACTATCAAGACATAAAAGAATACATTATTGCTCCTACTGATTTAAAAATCGGCTATAAGGTTATTTCATCAGCCAAAACAGAAATATCATCTGGTAATGCTATGAAGATAAAAAATATACCTACTGGTACCTCTATACATAACATTGAATTAAAACCAGGAGCTGGTGGTAAACTATGTAGATCAGCAGGATCTTTTGCACAGGTACTTGGAGAACAAGAAAAATATGTAATGGTTAAACTTTCATCCCGCGAAACGAGACTAGTTCATGGTGAATGTATGGCCACAATAGGGGTGGTATCTAATCAAGATAATAAAAACAAAAAAATTGGTAAAGCCGGAATTAAAAGACATTTGGGTATAAGACCCACTGTTAGGGGTGTTGTAATGAATCCTGTTGATCATCCACACGGCGGAGGAGAGGGTAGAACATCAGGTGGTAGACACCCTTCAACTCCATGGGGAATGAAAACTAAAGGCAAAAAGACAAGAAGAATTAAATTTACATCTAAAATGATTATATCGAGGAGGGCTAAAAAGTAATGGCAAGATCAGTATGGAAAGGACCTTACTTTGATGTAACACTATTCAAAAAAGTTAAAAAATCTAAAGATGAAAGTTCAAAATCTCCAATTAAAACATGGTCAAGAAGATCTACTATTATACCTGATTTTGTTGGAGTCACTATTTCCGTTTATAATGGTAAATCTTTCATACCAGTTTACGTAACTGAAGATATGGTTGGCCATAAACTTGGTGAGTTTTCGCCAACAAGAGTTTTTAAGGGTCATTCAGGGGATAAGAAAGCAGTACAGGGTAAGAAATAATCATGTCTAAAGAGGTAAAAGCAATCAATAAAATGATCAGGACTAGCTCACAAAAACTTAACCTAATTGTTAAAGATATAAGAAAAAAAGATATTAACGCAGCTCTTAATATTCTGAAATTTTCGAACAAAAGAGTAAGCAAAGAAGTATTAAAAACTTTAAACTCTGCTGTTGCTAATGCAGAAAATAATAACAACTTAGACATTGATAAACTTTTTGTTAAAGAAGCTTATGTTGGAAAAAGTTTGAGAATGAAAAGATTTAGACCTATGAGTAAAGGAAGAGCATTTCAGATTATTAAACCTTTTTCTAGACTAACCTTAGTTTTAGAGGAGAGATTATAATGGGACAAAAAGTTAACCCTACATCACTAAGAGTTGGTATTAATAAATATTGGCAATCTACTTGGTTTGAAAAGAAAAGCTACTCTACTTTCTTAAAAGAAGATCATAAAATTAGAAATTATATTGAAAAGAATTACTCAATTGCAGGAATAAGTTCAGTTATCATTGAAAGAGCTGCAGCAAACCTCAAAATTATTATTCACACTTCGAAACCAGGTGTTCTTATTGGTAAAAAAGGTGCGGATATTGAAAAACTTAGAAATAGACTTTCGAAATTATCTGATAAGAGCATTTCATTAGATATAAAAGAAATAAAAAAACCTGAAACAGATGCTTCTTTAGTTGCAGACTCAATTGCAAGACAGCTAGAAAAAAGAGTTGCTTTTAGAAAAGCTATGAAAAAATCAGGTTTATCGGCAATTAAACTTGGTGCTAAGGGCATTAAAATTGTATGTGGTGGTAGACTGGGCGGCGCTGAAATAGCAAGGTCAGAAAAGTTTTCTGAGGGAAGTGTACCTTTACATACCCTTAGAGCTGATATAGATTACGCAACTGCCCGTGCCTTAACAACTTATGGAATTATAGGAATTAAGGTTTGGCTTTATAAAGGCGAAAGTAAAAATACAACAAATAGATCAGATGATAAAAAAGAGAAAATAAATTAATGCTATTACCGAAGAATACAAAATATAGAAAACAGCACAAAGGGAGAATTCACGGCAGTGCCAAGGGTAATTATGAACTAACATTTGGTTATTATGGACTTAAGTCATTAGATGCTGAGAGAGTAACAGCACGACAAATTGAGGCATCTCGAAGGGCCATCACAAGATTTTTAAAAAGAGCTGGGAGACTCTGGATAAGAGTTTTTCCAGATGTACCAGTCACAGCAAAACCTGCAGAGGTTAGGATGGGTAAGGGAAAAGGAGCCATAGATAGATGGGTCTGCAGAGTAAAACCTGGAACTATAATGTTTGAGGTTGACGGTGTTGATAAGCATTTAGCAAAAAAAGCTTTTGAACTAGCATCTGCAAAATTACCTGTAAAAACAACATTCGTATCATTGGATCAATTTTAATGGCTGATAAAGATTTAAACAGTTTAAAAAAAGAGTTATTTAACCTTAAAATTATGAAGAAAAGCGGTCAACTCACAGATACCTCTCAATTTAAAAAGGTTAAAAAGCAAATCGCATCACTATTAACAAAAGAAAGTTTAAATAAAAATGCCTAGACGTATTTTAACTGGGAAAGTTGTAAAAAAATCAGGTGACAAAACTGTATCTGTTTTGGTAACAAGACAGACTACTCACCCAATTTATAAAAAAATAATAAGAGTTTCAAAAAAATATCTTGCTCATGACAGTGATAATAAAATAATTGTTGGTGACTTTGTAAGAATTCAAGAAACTAAACCTCTATCAAAATATAAATCTTGGGAAGTGATTAAATAATGATACAAGCAGAGTCAAATTTACAAGTTGCAGATAATTCTGGAGCTCGATTAATAAGCTGCATAAAAGTAATCGGTGGATCAAAAAGAAGATATGCGAGAATAGGAGACATTATTGTTGTTTCAGTCAAAGATGCTATTCCAAGATCTAAAGTTAAAAAAGGTGAAGTACAAAGAGCTATTATAGTAAGAACAAAAAAGCCATTAATTAGGGAAGACGGTACATCAATTAAATTTGACTCTAATGCAGCTGTTCTTTTAGACAAACAAAATGAACCAATTGGAACAAGAATCTTTGGACCTGTTACTAGAGAACTTAGAAAAAGAAATATGATGAAAATAGTTAGTTTAGCTCCTGAGGTATTATAATGATTAAAAAGTACAAAAAGGGAGATGAAGTTATCGTAAAAGTTGGTAAAGATAAGGGAAAGATAGGTAAAATTTCAAAGATCATTAACTCTACTGATAAAGTTGTGATATCTGGTGTCAATGTAAGTAAAAAACATCAAAAGCCATCTCAAGAGTCTAAAGGAGGTATTGTTGATAAAGAAATGCCTATTCATATTTCAAATATTTTAGCTTATGACTCAAAATCTAAAAAATCCTCAAAAGTTGGTTTCAAAATTGAAAGTGGAAAAAAAATTAGAATTTTAAAATCATCAGGAGATAAATACTAATGTCACATACAGTCCAAGAACTTTTCAATGTTTCTGACCAGTTAGCCAAAAATCTAGAAATATCTCATAAGCTTGCTATTCCAAAAATTTCAAAAATAGTAATTAACGCTGGCATTGGAGCTATTAAAGAGGATAACAAAGCTATTGAAAAAATAAAAAAAGATTTATCTCTTATAACTGGTCAATCACCAGTTGTTAGAATGTCAAAAAAAGCTATCGCTTCCTTTAAAGTTAGAAAAGGAATGCCAGTAGGACTTTCTGTTACTCTCAGAAAAAATATGATGATGGAATTTTACGATAGACTTGTTAATATTGCTATGCCGCGTATTAAAGACTTCAGAGGATATAACAAAAAATCATTCGATGGCCATGGTAACATTACTATAGGTATAAAAGATCATATTATTTTTCCTGAAATTAGTGTTGAAAATGTTGAAAATATCTTTGGTTTTGATATCACTATTGCCACTTCTGCAAATAATGACAAAGAGGGTTACGAACTTTTAAAATTAATGAACTTTCCATTTCAAAATTAATCATGGCAAAACAAAGCGCAATACAAAAAAATATAAATAGAAAAGTACTGATTGATAGACTCGGCGAAAAAAGAAAAAAATTAAAAACTCTTTTATCAAAAAAAGATTTACCATTTGAAGAAAGAGTAAAGATACAAATGAAACTTGAGTCCTTACCAAGAAACTCATCAAGAATTAGATATAGAAATAGATGTTTCCTATCTGGTAGACCTCGCGGCGTTTACAGTAAATTTAATTTATCTAGAATAGCTATAAGAGATATGGCTGGTAAGGGTCAAATACCAGGTTTAACGAAAGCGAGTTGGTAGTATGAGTGACACACTAGCAGATATGATTACAAGAATAAGAAATGGCCAAAAAGCCAATAAAATTTCAGTAAAAGCGATATTTTCAAAATTAAATGTTAACGTTTGTGATGTGCTCAAAAAAGAGGGATATATTGACAATTTTGAAATTTTAGGTGATACAAAGAAAGATATTTCAATTACACTTAAATACTACAAAGGCTCACCGTTAATTAACAAAATCGAAAAGATAACAAAACAAGGTTGTAGAGTATATAGTTCTGTAGATGAAATTCCTAAGACTATTGGAGGTTTAGGTACCACAATTTTATCAACTTCAAAGGGCGTAATGTCTGACTCCGATGCAAGAGAAAAAAAAGTAGGAGGGGAAGTGCTAATAAGCGTTTTCTAAAATATGTCAAGATTAGCAAGAAACCCTATTAACATTCCTGAAGATATAAAAGTTACTATGAAAGATAACGAAATTAATTTTGAGGGTAAGTTAGGAAAATCATCAACTGTTCTTCCTATTGGAATTAAGGTTGACCATAAAGATAATCTTTTACATTTTTCTGGAGAAAATAAAGCACTTCTTGGAACTATTTATTCAAATGTTAAAAATGAAATTATTGGCAATTCAAAAGGATTTGAAAAAAGACTTGAACTAATTGGAACTGGATACAAAGCTAATGTTTCTGGAAAAAAGCTCGTCTTATCACTCGGTTTTAGTCACGATATCAACTTTGAAATTCCTGAGCGTATTTCTATAAAAGTTGAAAAAAATATTGTGGTAGTTACTGGAACAAGTAAGCAATTAGTCGGTCAAGTTGCAGCTGAAATCAAGTCATTTAGAAAACCAGAGCCTTACAAAGGCAAGGGTGTTCGATATGAAGGTGAAAGAATTTATAGAAAAGAAGGTAAGAAAAAATAATGAACAAAGATAAAACTAGAGCTCTTCGTAGAAAATTAAGAGTCAGAAAAAAATTGAACAATACAAAAAAACATAAACTCTTAGTTTTTAGATCCTCTAAACACATTTATGCTTCAGTATTATCTGAGGGTAATGATAAAACATTATGCTCATTTTCTTCAGTTAAACTAGAGAAAGCTGAGGGGCAAAAAAAAGCTGATGTAGCTAAAATCGTTGGCTCAAAAATTGCTGAACTAGCTATAGAAAAAGGTATTAAAGAAGTAAAATTTGATAAAGGTTCATATAAGTATCATGGAAGGCTTAAAGAATTAGCTGATGCAGCAAGAGAAAAAGGTTTATCGTTTTAATGTTAGAAAGTAATACAAATAAAGAATTAATAGAAAAGCTTATTTCAGTTAGAAGAGTATCTAAAGTTGTCAAAGGTGGAAGAAGATTTGGTTTTGCTGCCCTTGTTGTTAGTGGTGATGGACAAGGTAGAGTTGGTTTTGGATCAGGAAAAGCCAAAGAAGTACCTGAAGCAATCAGAAAAGCATCTGAAGAAGCCAAGAAAACTATGGTTAGAATACCTTTAAGAGAGGGTAGAACTATTCACCATGATGTCAAAGCAAAATTCTCCTCAAGCACTGTAATTTTAAGATCTGCTCCAAAAGGAACAGGTATAATCTCAGGCGGTCCATCTAGAGCTATTTTTGAGGCATTGGGCATTTCGGATGTTGTATCTAAAGCTATCGGAACAAAAAATCCACACAATATTGTTCGATCAACAATTAAAGCTTTAAAAAGTATCAATACACCAAAATCAGTTTCTTCAAGAAGAAGCATAGAGATAAATTCTGTCATTAGCAAAAGAGAAAATTAATCATGATAAATAAAATTTCAAAACAACGTCAAACAAACAGAAAAAGAAAAGGTAAAGGAATTGGCTCTGGATTAGGAAAAACAGCAGGTAGAGGTCACAAAGGGCAAAAATCTAGGTCAGGTGTTGCTGTTAGAAATTTTGAAGGTGGTCAAATGCCCATTTATAGAAAAACTCCAAAAAGAGGTTTTAATTCATTAAAAAAAATAAATCCTAAATCTTTAACTTTGTCTTTAGTAAGTTTTAATAAGTTTAAAGAAAATTCTTTAATTGATAATAATTTTTTAATACAAGAGGGTTTCTTAAAAAAGAAAGATCATAAAAAATCAATTAAACTAATCGACTCAATTCAGTTTAAAAAGAAACTTCAATTTAAAAATTTTAAGGTTACTCCTGGTGCCAAAAAAAGAATAGAAGAACTAGGTGGATCTACATCATAATTTTAGATTATGAATATAAAAGTACCAAATATTGACTATAGCGAAGCAATAAAAAGCTCAGGCTTATTTAAAAAATTAGGTTTTGTTTTATTTGCAATAGCCGTTTATCGTCTTGGAACATATATTCCTGTCCCTGGTATCAACTCAGCTGTTTTAGAACAAATATTTGAACAACATCGTGGAGGAATTTTAGGAATATTTGATATGTTTTCAGGTGGTGCTCTAATGCGCATGTCTATATTTACACTAGGTGTTATGCCTTACATTTCTGCATCAATTATAATGACATTAATGCAGTCATCTTTTGATAGTTTAAAAGCCCTTAAAGAACAGGGCACACAAGGAAGGAAAAAAATTCAACAATACACCAGATATTTAACAATTCTATTAGGTCTTTTTCAAAGCTATGGAATATCAAACGGTATACTAAACTTATCTGATACCGTTGATCCAACTTTAGGCAGTGTAGCCTTTTTTCAAATTTCTGCCGTAATTACAATGACGTCTGGAACTATTTTTTTAATGTGGTTGGGTGAACAGATAACTGAAAATGGTTTTGGAAGTGGAATTTCAATTATAATTTTTTCTGGAATCGTGGCTAATCTTCCATTTGCTATTTTCAATACTTTTGAACTTGGAAGAACTGGTGCACTTTCAGCTATTGCAATTATATCAATAATTTTTTTACTTCTTATATTAATAGTAGTTATTGTTTTTATCGAAAGAGCTCAAAGAAGATTATTAGTTCAATACCCAAAACGACAAGTGGGTAATAAAGTTTTTGGTGGTCAATCTTCTTACCTACCAATAAAAATAAATATTTCAGGTGTTATACCTGCTATTTTTGCATCATCTTTATTATTATTTCCTAATACTATTTCTAATTTTTCACCTGAAAGCTCTGGTTTCCTATCTAGTTTAGGATTTTACTTATCTCATGGAAAACCACTTTACATGGCGTTTTTCTTCGGTTTGATTGTTTTCTTTGCATTTTTTTATACTAGTATTGTTTTTAACCCTAAAGAACAGGCAGAAAATTTAAGAAACAACGGAGGTTTTGTTTTAGGTTATAGACCAGGTGAGCAAACAGCTACTTACTTAGAACATGTTATATATAGGCTAACTTTTGTAGGTGCTATTTATTTAGGTTTAATTGCCTTAATTCCTGAATTTTTAATTGCTAGACTATCAGTTCCTTTTTATTTAGGAGGCACAAGTCTTTTGATAGTCGTTATTGTGGCAATGGATTTCTTTTCACAGATTCAAACACAATTATTTTCATCTCAATATGAAAAATTATTAAGTAAAAATAAAATTTATAAAAGTAAATGGTTATAGTATTTATTGGCCCTCCAGGTTGTGGTAAGGGTACGCAAGCAAACATTTTAAAAGAGAGTATTTTACCTGATCTGAACATTCTAACTGTTAGTTCTCTTTTGAAAGAGAAATCTCAAGATGAGAGTATTTTGGGAAAAGATATTAAAAATAAAATGGATAATGGTGACCTAATTGAGGATTCAATTGTGATTTCAGTTTTAAAAGAAAAAGTAAATACTTTGTCGAACGAGCAGATTTTGATTGATGGTTTTCCTAGAAGTTCAATTCAAGCTGACTCACTTCTTGAAATATTTGAAAACAAAGATTTAAGTATTATCAATTTTGACGTTGATGATGATCAACTCCTCGAGAGAATTAAAAAAAGATCTATGGAAGAGTCTAGAGCAGACGATAGTTTTTTTGAAAAAAGACTACAAATTTATAAGAAATCTCACCTAGAAATATTAAACTCACTAAAAAAAAATTATTCAGTTACTGACATTCCAGCCAATGATGAAATTAGCTCTGTAACTAAGAAAATCATTGATAAACTTGGATTAAATTAAGGTGATTTATATTGACTTTTAAATACTTTTTTAATAATTTCACCAACTCAGGAGTTCTCAATTGGCAAGAATAGCAGGTGTAAATTTACCAGTAAATAAAAGAGCATTAGTTTCTCTTACTTACATTCATGGAATAGGCCCTAAATATGCCATGGATATTCTAAAAGCAAATAGCTTAGATCCAACAAAAAGAATAAAAGATTTTACTGAAGATGAAATATCAAAAATAAGAAAATCAATAGATGAGAAATATACTGTTGAGGGTGATCTTAGAAGAGTAGTATCCCAAAATATTAAAAGGCTAAAAGATTTAGGTTGCTATCGTGGTTTAAGACATAGAAAACAACTACCAACAAGAGGTCAGAGAACTCACACCAATGCTAGAACTAGAAAAGGTAAAGCTGTAGCTATAGCTGGAAAGAAAAAAGTAACAAAATAAAATGGCTAAAAACGAAAAAAAAACTTCTGATAAAAAAAAATCAAAAAAAAGTTTTGGACAAAACGGTGTTGTTCACATAAAAAGTTCTTTTAACAATACTATTGTAACAATTTCTGATATTAGTGGAAATGCTGTATCTTGGTCCTCAAGTGGTTCAATGGGTTTCAGGGGTTCTAAGAAATCTACCCCCTATGCTGCACAAATCGCTACTGATGCAGCTGGAAAAAAAGCATATGATGTTGGGTTGAGAAAACTTGATGTTCTCATGAAGGGCCCTGGATCTGGTAGAGAGTCTGCTTTAAGAGCTTTACAAAACATAGGGTTTATTATTAATAATATTAAAGACGTCACACCGCTTCCACATAACGGATGCAGACCTAAAAAGAAACGAAGAGTATAAACTAAATTTATAGGAGTTAAAATTGATAGAGAATAATTGGATAACTTTGGTCAAACCAAACAAAGTTGATTATAAAATAAGCGATAATAAGAAATTTGGAACCGTTGTCATTGAACCTTTGGAAAAAGGTTTCGGCACCACATTAGGTAACGCACTCAGAAGAGTGCTTTTATCCTCATTACAAGGTACAGCTATATCGTCAATAAAAATTAATGGTGTGCTTCATGAATTTTCTACAATAGAGGGAGTAAGAGAAGATGTGACTGATATCATCATGAACCTTAAAAATGTTACTTTCAGTTCAAAAAGTAATCATTCTCAAAAATTAAGCCTAAATATAAAAGGTCCAAAAGAAGTTCTTTCCTCAGATTTTGAAGAAAACCCAGAAGTAGAAATTATTGATAAAGAAGCTGTAATTATGAATGTCGACTCTAATAGAGAAGTAAACCTAGAAATATTCTTAGATGTAAACAAAGGTTACATATCTGCAGAAAAAAATAAAGATAATGAAAACAAAAGTGTCGGACAAATTATGCTTGATGCAACTTACAGTCCCGTAAAAAGAGTCTCATTTAATGTAGAAAATTCTCGAATTGGTCAAGATACTGAGTTTGATAAACTTATCTTAGATATTGAAACTAACGGAACTGTGTCCCCAGACGACGCTGCTGCTTTAGCCGCAAGAATTCTTCAAGATCAACTCAAGCCCTTTATCAATTTTGAAGAGCCTTCAGAAGATGAAAGAAAAAAACTACAATCATCAAATGAACCGCAGTTTAATAAGAACTTACTCAAGAAGGTAGATGAGCTAGAACTTTCAGTCAGATCAGCGAACTGTCTAAAAAATGACAATATTTTTTATATTGGTGATTTAGTTCAAAAAACTGAAGGAGAAATGTTAAGAACACCTAATTTTGGTAGGAAATCCCTTGATGAGATAAAAGAAGTTCTATCTTCAATGAGTCTCAGCATGGGTATGGATTTACCCGGCTGGCCGCCAGAAAATATAGAAGAGTTATCAAAAAAATACGAAGATCCTTTTAAAGTATAATGAAACACGGACTTAAACAACGAAAGTTAAATAGAACTTCCTCTCATAGATTAGCTTTGTTAAAAAACTTATCTATTAGTCTCATCAAGCACGAGACTATTACTACAACTACTGAAAAAGCAAAAGAGCTAAGACCTTTTATTGAGAAATTAGTTACAAAAGCTAAAAATGATAACTTAAGTAATAGAAAATATATATTAGCCAAGCTTTTTAATAATAAGGAAGCATGTCAAAAATTATTTTCTGAAATTTCTAAAGAGCAAAAAAACAGAAATGGCGGATACACTCGCATTATTAAAAAAGGCAACAGATTTGGTGATTTTGCTCACACAAGTATTATTCAGTTCGTAAAATAAAAATCTATGTCATCTTATTTAGCGCTCGTGATAGGTGCTATATTAGGATCAAGCCTTCGTTACTTCTTCACTATTTTAAACTTCACTTTTTTAGGGCTACCCACAGCAACAATATTAGTAAATATCATTGGTTCTGCTATGGCAGGTTATTTTTTAAATAAATTTAATGGTGCACTATATATTTTTTTTTATGTCGGTTTATTTGGTAGTTTTACTACTCTATCTTCCTTCAATGTTGAACTATTTTCATTAGTTTCTGATAAATCTTTTATCAAAGCATTTATATATTTTTCTTTTAACATTTTTATATCTTTTATTTTCTTTTATTTATTTCATATGGTTAGTCTTAGATTTGCAAATTAAGATAGATCAAAGTTATAAAAGATTAGATAAGTTTTTATTTCAATATTTTGAGTCTATACCTTTATCTTTGTTACAAAGATTAATTAGAAAATACAAAATAAAAATTAATAACAAAAAATCTAAAGCTAATTCGTCATTAATAAAAGGTGATGTTGTATATATATATTATAAATTTGAGATTAATAATGATTTATCAAATACAATTAAACTAAATAAAGATAAAAAAAAGATTTTTAAAGATCATATAATATTTCAAAACGATGATTTTATAGTTATTAACAAAATTGATGGATATTCTGTTCAAAGAGGATCTAAAGTATTTATTTCATTAAAAGATATATATGAAAATGTAATCAAACATAAATTATATATAGTTCACAGATTAGACAAAGACACCTCAGGGGTCATGCTTTTTGCAAAAAATAGAATTACTGCTAGTAAAATCTCATCTTTATTTTTAAATAATCAAATCAAAAAATTCTATATTTCAGTAACTAATGATAAATTTAATAAAAATACTGATACTTTGATTAACTATAATTCTGATAAGAAGGAACTAAAACTAGCTTACAGAAAAATTCAATTAGATAATCATGAAAATTGTTATTTGATTAAATTATTTACAGGAAAAAAACATCAAATTAGGCTTCAATTCTATCTTAATAAAAATCCTATAATTGGTGATAAAAAGTTTTCTGGCAATAAATTTAATAAACTACTTCTGTGTTCTTATAAAATTATTTTTAAACTAGATGGGAGATTTTATATATTTAAAATAAACCCTAATAAAATACTTTCATAAATTCTTCTTTAAGATCTTGATATATTTTTCCTTTATTATAATTAATTTTTAGTTCTTTTAAGCTACTTATATCTTTGGAATTAAGACCACAAGGATCGATTTTTTGAAAATTATCTAAATCAAGATCAAAATTAATTGATAACCCATGATGAATGATGCCTTTAGAGTATCTTAGACCAATAAATATTATTTTTTTTAATTCATTATTATTTTCAACCCACAAACCTCTATTTTTTTCTTTTTTTCTAAAAAGTTTAATATCATTTCTCTTGAATGCTTTTATACATATGTCTTCTAATGAATTTATGTAATCTATAATATTCTTTTTTCTCTTTTTTAAATTAATTAAAGGATAAATTACTAATTGGCCTGGGCCATGAAAAGTGATTTTACCACCTCTATTAACTTTAATTACTGGGATCTTATTTATTTTATCTATTTTAAAATCTTTAGGAGTAGAGCTTCCTGCAGTAAAGACTTTTTGATGTTCTAGGAACCATATTTCCTCTTCTTTTATATTTTCAGTCATTTTTTGAATATGTTTATTCATTAATTTTGTAACTTCTTGATATTTTTTTTGCCCTTTTAGTTGTTTTATTTCAATCATTCTTTATTAATTAATCTATTAATTGCGGACGTGGCGGAACTGGTAGACGCGCAGCGTTGAGGTCGCTGTGGGATCAAATCCTGTGGAAGTTCGAGTCTTCTCGTCCGCACCATATTTATAATATAAATGCAAAAATTTAATAAAAAAGAATATATTGAGTCAATAAAATCTCTTCATTCTGCAGATCAAGCAGATAGTATTGAAAGTCTCCCATACGAAATACAGTCGTCTATACTAAGAACTAATACTAAAAACTTTCACCCAGATTTTATTGCTTACTTACGGGAAGAAACGCGTGACGATATATTGCATATGATTCCAAATAAACAATTAGTTAATTTAATTAAATACTTAGATTTAGATGATGCGGTTGAAATCCTTGGCGACTTTGAAACTAAAGAATTAGTTCAAATACTTTCCAAGCTTGGATCTCAGCAAAGAGAAAGAATTGAGCAAAGTTTACAGTATGATGAAAATTCTGCTGGTAGGCTTATGAATAGAGACTATCTTTCGATTAAATCTAATTTAACGGTTGGTGAACTCATCGATCAATTAAGAAATACCCGAAGAGGACCTAAAGATTTTTATAATATATTTATTGTTGATGACCAAAACATTCCTATAGGCTATATCCCTTCTGGAAGAGTACTAAGATCAAAAAGATCAAAAAAATTAAAAGATATTATTTATAAAGACATACATGTTATTAAATCTGATGAAAAAATTGAAGATATCGCCTACACCTTTCGACAGTATGGCTTGGTTTCGGCACCCGTAGTTAATTTAGATAATAAAATGATAGGTATCATGACAGTTGATGACGTTGTTGAAATTGATCACGAAGAGTCAGAGGATGATATGAGAAAGTTGGGAGGTTTGTTTGTAAATGACTTTTATAAAGGTGCTTTTACATCTGCCACCTCAAGATTTATATGGTTAGGGTTAAATTTATTGACAGCTATATTAGCATCTCTTGTCATAGACATATATTCAGACCAATTACAGCAAATGATAGCGATTGCAGTCTTGATGCCTATAGTGGCTTCAATGGGTGGTAATGCAGGCACGCAAGCTATGACCATATACGTAAGAGCTATTGCCACAAAAGATATTAACAATTCAAACTATATTAAATTGGTTGTTAAAGAATTTTTAATAGGAAGTATCAATGGATTTGCACTTTCTTTAATAATGGGATTAATAGCTTATTATTGGTTTGATAGTATTGTATTAGCATTTGCGATATCTTTTGCCATTTTAATAAATTTAGGTTTTGCTTGTTTGGTAGGCATTATTATCCCAATAACAATTAATAAAATGAAAATAGATCCAGCTTTAGCCTCTGGAATTGTTCTTACTACTTTCACAGATGTATTTGGATTTTTATCATTTTTATCAATTGCAACTTACATATTAAATTTATAGTTTATTTCGATGATCAACGCTGAAATTCTCAGAGAATACGATATTAGGGGTATTTACCAAAAATCATTAAAATTAGAAGATGTACAAAATATTGCAAAAAAAATCTCAAACATAATTATTAATAACAATACACCTAAAATCATTATAGGTCATGATGGAAGATTATCTTCCTTAGAAATTAAAAATAAACTTATTGACACTTTTAGAAGACATGGTGTTGATGTAGTAGATATTTCATTAATACCAACACCAGTAAGTTATTATGCTACAAAAAAACTAGACATTCCTAATTTAATTATGATCACAGGCTCTCATAATCCAAAAGAATATAATGGATTAAAAATAATTATTAATAATAAACCTTTTTTTGGAGAAAAGATAAAATCTTTAAACGATTTAGATGATGCTTCTCTATCTCCAACATTGGGTCAATTAATATTTAAAGACGTAGTTAATCCTTACACAATGGAAATTATTTCACAATTTAAAAATTTAGATAATCTTAAAATAGTTTGGGATCCAGGTAACGGAGCTATTGCACCAATAATTCATAAAATTATTAATTCTATAAATGGAACTAATGTTATCTTGAATAGAAGCATAGATGGTAATTTTCCAAATCATCACCCTGATCCAACAATTAAGAAAAATATTATTCAGATATCAAACTATATTAAAGAAAAACAATTTGACTTGGGTATTGCTTTTGATGGCGATGGCGATCGAATTGGAATATTGGACAATAAAGGAGAATTAATTTACTCAGATATTATTTTTTTAATATTGTCTCTTGATCTTTTAAAAGAAAAAAAAGATTTAGTTGCTATTGCTGATGTGAAATGTAGTAAAATACTTTTTGATACACTTAAAAACAATGGTGTAGACATTCATATGTCAAAAACTGGACATTCTTTAATCAAAGAGATGATATCTTCAAAAAATGCAGATATAGCTGGTGAAATGAGTGGACATATTTTTTATAATTATAAATATTATGGTTACGATGACGCCATATATGCTTCTTTGAAATTAATTAAGATTCTCAATAATACAGAAAAAACATTAAATGAATTAACAAGTATTTACATGAAATCTTCATCAACACCTGAAATAAAATTATATTGTGATGAAAAAATAAAATTCAGTCTTTTAGATAAAATAGTAGAAGATATTCCTAAACACTATGATATTGGAGCCAATTTAATTACAATTGATGGTGTAAGGCTTGAAACTAAAAATTTTTGGTTTCTTCTTAGAGCTTCAAATACTCAAAATTGTATAGTATTTAGACTCGAACACTTTGTTAAAGAAAAATTTAAAGAAGAATTAATTAAATTAATATCAATACTTGAGCCATATTCATTGGATATAAAAGAATTAACTAGTTTTAATCAAACAATCTAATTTATTTAATTTAATTTCGTTACATAAGTTTTTTGCTGTTTGTTGATCATCAACATTAATATAACTTATAAAATATCTACCATTTTTTTTTATTTGATGCTCAAAACTTCTAAGTATTTTTATTTTATTTTTTAGTAAAGTAATATGCATCTTTGATTTACTAATTTTTTTGAAAGAGGATGTCTGAACAGAATAAATTTTGGTACTTTTTTTATTTTTAACAATTATTTTTTTTGTATCTTCACTTTTATATGTATCATTACTACTATATTTATTCATAAGAAAATTAATTTTATTATTCCTCTCTCTTGCAGAATTTCCTCCAAAATATATACCTAACAAATATTTATCGTCATTTATTGATAATAGTGATATCTGAAACCCAGATTTTCTTGTATAGCCAGTTTTTAAACCAATATAATGATCATATTTTTTTAATAATGTATTATGAGTTGTATAATTTTTACCTTTAATTTTAACTTTTGTTTTTTTAAATCGATGTAAGTGCTCAGGAAAATCTGTAATTATTCTTGAGCTCAGTTTAAATATGTCATATGCAGTCGATAAATTTGCCTTATTGGGTAGACCATGAGGATTTGCAAAATTCGTGTTTTGTAAATTTAATTGCTTCGCATAATTATTCATTTTAATGACAAATTTTTTTTCAGTACCAGATATTTTTTCAGCTATTGCTACAGCTGCATCATTCGCGGATTTGATTATTAATGAGTCAATCAATTCATCTACAGTGATGAAATCTTTTTCTGCAATACCTAATTTAGAGGGTTGTTGATAAGTTGCATGTTTAGAAAAGTAAATACGATCATTTATGTTGATTTTTTTATATCTTAGTTCTTCAAATAAAATGTAAAGTGTCATAATTTTAGTAAGTGACGCGGGATAATTTTTTGTATCCTTATTAACCTCAAAAAATATTTCTTGTGATATTGGATTACCTATTACACTTGCAATTTTTGCAAATAAGGGATGTGATAAATTGACTACTAAAATAAGTGTAATAAGTATTATTCTCATAATCCTATTAATTTGTTATAATTAAACATGTCTTTAGGCTTTAAACTTTATTCTTTTTTTAATGGTAATCTTGTTCATCAAGATTCGCTAGGTAATAAATACTACCATGACAAAAATAATCCCAATAAAAGATGGGTAGTTTATGCACAAGGTTTTGGACCAGACTCATTACCAACACAATTTCATAATTGGTTGCATAATACATCTGATGAAATTTCTAGTTTTGAACTTGAAGGAAACAGTCAAGAAAGTTTTGTGAAAAAAAGAATTCAAAAACACACAGTTAAACATAAAGAAAATATGAATAAGGGTTATAACCGTTGGCAACCAAAATAATTAATGAAATCGATTATTATAGTCCAAGATATCATTTTAAAATTGGTATTATTTTTATAATTGTTTTAATTATTGTTTATTTTCTATTTAAAAATATTAATTATAAAAACCATATACCTTTTACTGCCACCTTCAATTATATTGAAGGCATAAATAATAATACTGAAGTTCAAATAGCAGGTATTAAAATTGGTGCCATTAGTAAAATAATATTATCCACTGATAGTGTAATTGTTAATGGTTATATTGATAGAGACTATAACATACCTAAAGACTCAATTTTAAAAATCAAAAGCGAAGGTATTTTTGGAAAAAAAATAATATCTATTGAACCAGGTTTTGGTGATATTTTTAATAAATCATTAAATGAACAATATGTGTTTAATCAAACACAAGACTCGTATTCAGTTGATATGTTCCTCAGATATTTAAATGATTTAAATGAATAAGATAAATATAGAATTTGCACTTGGATTATTAATATTAATTATATCAATAATTAGTATTTTTTATTATTCTTCTAAAATAAATTATCTTAATAAGATTGAAACTTTTCAAATTAATTCTAGTTTCTTTGATATAGGCAACACTAATATAGGCAATGATGTAAAAATTAATGGTGTAAAAGTAGGCGAGGTTTTAAACATTATATTAGACCAAGAAACTTATATGGCTGTAATTACATCATCTGTTAACAAAAGTATTAAAATTCCTAATGACTCAGTATTTAAAATATCAAATAATGGATTTATAGGGTCATCGTATATAGAAATTCAATTGGGAAATAGTGAGGAACATTTAAAAAATAATGACTACTCAGTTAATAATATTGATGCAGTATCTTTGGAAGAAATTATTAATAATTTTATTTTTGATTAGTATTTTTTTTAATCAAACACTTTCAGCTGAAATTAATATTACAAAGTTACTAATATTAGATAAATCTTCATCATCAAAATATGAGCTTGAATTTTCAGAGACTTACAAATTCAGAAATTTATTTTTTGAAATAGTATCATGCAAAAATATTGAATTTGATAAATATATTGATACTGCTGCTTTAATAAGGATTTCTCAAAATGATAATATATTTATTGGTTGGTTTTTTAAATATACAGATGAATTAAATATGTATTCCAATAAAATATATGAAATTTCATTAACTGATTGTTAATTAAATCTAGTAATATTTTTTTCTAGCCAATTTGTATTATATATACCGTCGATAAAGTCTTTTTGATTTAAAATCCATTTGTGTAATTCAATATTTGTATCTATACCATCAATAATAATTTCATCTAATGATCTCTTCATTATTGATATAGCTTCATTTCTATCTTTTCCCTTAGATAAGATTTTTAATACTAGACTGTCATAGTGAGGGTTTACCTTATAATTTGTGTATAAGGCTGTATCTATTCTAACTCCTCTTCCTCCTGGTAGGTTTATGAAGTTTATCGTTCCTGGGCTTGGTGAAAAATTTTTTGCATTTTCTGCGTTTATTCTACACTCAATTGTGTGATTTCTTCTCATCAAATTAGCTAAATCTACTTTATATCCAGCAGCAACCATTATTTGATATTTGACTAAATCAATGTCAAATGCCTCTTCAGTTACTGGATGTTCAACTTGCAATCTTGTATTCATCTCTATAAAAAATACTTCATTGTCTTGATATAAAAATTCTAAGGTTCCTAAACCTTCATACTTATTTTTGAGAAGCAAATCTTTTATGTTTTTCTCTATTTTTTCTAAATTATTTATTTTTACAAAATCTGAAGGTATTTCCTCAATAATCTTTTGATTTTTGCGCTGAATTGAGCAATCTCTTTGTCCAATTATTTCAGCATAGTTATTTACAGGATCTGATATAACTTGAAATTCTATGTGTTTTGCATTAGTTAGAAATTTTTCAGCATACATAGTGTCATCTCCAAAATAGTTTTTTGCCTCTGCTTTTAATTGAGAAAAGAACTTATCAATTTCACTTTTATTAGTAAAAACCCTCATACCTTTGCCACCACCACCATATGCAGCTTTAATTACTATAGGCAGGCCAATTTCATTAGCTTTTTTTAGAGCCTCGCTAGCATTTTCTATATTTTTGGAATTTTTATCTCCTAATATAGGTAATCCAAAGTTATTTGCCAAATTTAAAGCATTGCTTTTATTACCTAATTCTAAGATAGATTTAGAACTTGGCCCTATGAACTTCACTTTGTGTGAATTCAATATTTTTGAAAATTTATCATTTTCACTTAAAAACCCATAACCTGGATGGACTGCATCAGCTCCTGTTATCTCGATAGCGCTAATTATACTTGGAATATTTAAATAACTTCCATTAGGAAGTGCACTTCCAACACAAATACTCTCATCAGCAAGTTTTACATGCATTGCTTCTGTATCTACATTAGAGTGAATTGCCACAGTCTTGATATTAAGCTCTTTACAAGCCCGTATAATACGAACAGCAATTTCTCCTCTATTAGCTACTAGTATTTTTTTAAACAATTACAATATTTCAAAAAGAGGTTGACCAAATTCGACAGCCTCTCCATTTTTAACCATTATTGTTTTAATTGTACAATCTCTGTCAGATTTAATTTCATTAAATGTTTTCATAGCCTCAATTAAACATATAGTGTCCCCTTTTTTAATCTTTTGACCTTTTTTAGCAAATGGCGGAGAGCTAGGTTTCGGTGTGAGGTAAATAATACCTACCATAGGACTATCAATGCTAATTAAACTATCATTCTTAACATTTTCGTTACTAGCAGGTAGAATATTTTGTGTATTTTTAGCAGTGTCATAAGTTGTTATATTATTTGAAATTTCAATAGTATTTGTTCTATTTGATAGTTTAATTGAACCTAAATTATTATCTTTAATTTTTTTTATTAAGTTATCAATTGTATCATTAATTTTTTTATCTATCATCATATACAATATACCTAATAGATTTCAAAATAAAACTCTTATATAGACAAACTATTTAAATTGTTTTGCTAACTTTAAATTTTGATTAAAGTAATTTGATTTAATTTTACTACCATAGCTGTCTTTTTTAATATCATCAATTTCATAATAGTTCAACTGACCAACGAGCTGACCATCCCTTATTATAAAGGGTGTATCATAAGCACGTAATTCTAGAACAGCAGGAGTGCCAGATTTATTATTGCCAAATCCAGGATCAAAAAATCCAGCGTAGTGTACTCTAAAATTACCAAAACTATCTTTGAAAGGTTCAAGTTCTGCAGCTTGATTATTTTTTATTTTAATTGCCTCTTTTGATCGAAGAATATAGAACTCATCTCTCTCAATTATAAAATAATTATCTTCAGGTATAATTTTCTCCCAATATTTTTCTGATTTATAAAATTTTATTTTGTTTAAATCAATCGCTGATGTGATCTTTTTAGCTTTATAAGCAGAAATTTGATTTCTTTTAATTGATACTGAAATATTAATTTGTTTAATTTTATTTTCTATATTTGATCCTTGAAAAAATCTTATTTGGTTTAATGAAGTATTTTTCTTTAATACAATACTAAAGGACTGCGGGATAATTTCTAAATATAATTTTCCCTTATAATTATAATTTACGTAATCATACTCTTTACCATTTTCAGTAATTATTCTTGTAAATATATCTAATCGACCTGTTGTACTTTTAGGGTTAGATTTACCCATAATATCATCAGGTAAATGTAATTTTTCATTTAATTCACACAAATAAATACAATTTTTTTCTAAAAGTGTATTTTGATTTAAATCAATTTTTGTTAGTGATAACTCCTTTATGACCTCTGATATTTTTATGTTATTTGGAATAAAAGAGGCTTTTATTCTATAACATTTATTAGATAATGTTAAATCAAGTGAAGCTGGTTGAATTTGATTACTAATATAAGACTTATCTGAAAAAATTTGTTTTTTCTTGATAAGATGTAAAATTTGTTCTCTATTTAAATATGGCATATGATTTATCTAAAGTAGGAATATCTTTAATATCATATTTTTTACAAAAAAAATCAGCTTTATTTTTTGAGTCTATTACTTTGTAATACTGACAAAAATAGAAATTTGATAAATTGTTTTTATTAACTTTATTATAATATTTACCATATATGTAATAATAAAAATATTCATTCATCAATTTTTTATCAAATTTTAGCTCATCGATAATATAATATTTTTCAGATAAATTATTTTCTAATAGATAGTTAATATATTCAATTTTAAGAAAAGAGTTATTGTTGATAGTCAATAAAGTCTGAAACTCTTTTTCCCAGTTATCAATTAAGACTCCTTTTTTGAAAGCTTCGTAATAAACTAATTCTTTATTTATTTTATTAAAGTTTTCTTTTTGATCAAAAATACCCTTATCTAGTTTTTTGAAGAAATTATTAAATGAATTATTATTTGAATTGTTAGAATACTTTGATTTAATCCATTCAAATTTAATAGAATTTTCTGAACTTTCATAATTTAATTGCTTTAAATTATTCACTCTTTCTGTATTTCTAGGGTGTGTTCTAAAATAATTTTTACCTGATTCAGATAATTCACTTAAAAAAGAAATTAATTCTAAAGTATTAAGCTTATTTTTTTTAATATTATCAATCATAAAATTGTCAGCCTCTATTTCAAAATTTACTGAGTATTTAGAAAGTTCATTTACTAACCCAGCATTTAAACTGATTGATGAACTAATACCAACGTTAGCATTACCGGCAAGCACAGCTAAACCAACAGAAAATAGACTGTAAAAAGTATTTGTATTATTAGATTGATGAATTTTTATTATTTTACTTTGAAAATGGTTTTTAAAAATATGTCCATACTCATGTAAATATATGGCTTTAAGAGTTTCTTCTTTATTAATTAATTCTAATAATCCTGTTGTAAAATAAATATGGCTATTAATTACAAAAGCATTTGCTGACTTATCTTTGATCAAATATACATTTATGTTATTGAGATTTAAATCTTTGCTAACATCTGTAAAGTAATCTTCAAAAATTGGATCTCTAATTATTTCATAACTATATGAGTTTTTTAAAATACATATAAGAAATGTTATAAAAAAGAATTTAATATTAATTTTCAATTAATCTTTTTTTTATTTTCCTTCTATAAGATTTTTCAATATTAGTATCTTCAGTTTTGTTCAATTCAATCATTTCTTTAGCATTGTTTTTGACTTTAATTAGTAAATCATTATCTAATTCATAAATACTTCTTAAAATAGATTTTTTAACAAAATTTACTTTAAAAGATAGTTGAATTGACTCTAATTTTTTAGTAATTATTTTGGAATTTTCATTATAAAATTTTTCATCTATTTGAATTTCAATATCTTCTGTATTTCCAATTGCATTTATTCTCTTAATATCTGAAATAATATTATAAATTAATATAGAAACCGTTTTTTTAAATCCACCACCACCACAACAATCGCATTTATTATAAAATGTTTCATAGATACTTTGACCAATTCTTTGTCTTGATATTTCCATTAACCCAAATTGGGAAATTTTTGTAATTTGCACTCTAGATTTATCCTTAAAAAATAAATCTTTAATTTTCCTTTCTACTTTTATATTATTCGCATTTACATTCATATCAATAAAATCTATAACAATTAATCCTGCGATATTTCTTAATTGAATTTGTTTAAATATTTCTTCACTAGCTTCCAAATTTGTATTTAAAGCAGTAATTTCTATATTCTTTTCTGATGTAGCTCTTCCGGAATTTATATCTATACTGGTGAGCGCTTCAGTAGGATTTATAACTAAGTATCCTCCAGACTTTAAGTAAATATTCTCTTCTGTTAGACTATTTATTGGATTTTTTATTCCATAACTTTCAAAAAGCGGTAGCTTTTCATTATAGTGAGTTATTTTTTTATTTGATTTAACACTAAAATCTTTTTCTAATTTTTTATATTGTTTCATTGTTTTAATATCTGAAAAAATTATTTCTTCTATTGACCTTTGATTGAAATCTCTTGCAACTTTTATTATAGGAGTATCTAATTCTGAGATTAATACAGGTGCTTTAGATTTTAATGTATCTTCTCTTATTTTAGTCCATAATTTTCTTAAATAATTAAAATCCGCAATTATATCTTCGTCCTCAGCTGATATTGCATTTGTTCTAATTATTAATGACATTCCATCTGGCAAATTAAAATTATCATGTAATTTTTTTAATCTTTTTCTATCAAGGGGATTTGAAATTTTCTTAGAAACTCCACCTGTAGAAGAATTATTAGGCAATAAAACGCTATATCTTCCAGGTAAAGATATAAAAGTAGTAATTGCAGCTCCTTTTGTTCCTCTTTCTTCCTTTACTATTTGTATCAATAAAACTTGATCTTTTTTAATTACATCTTGTATCTTGTATTTTCTATAAAAAGATAAAAATTGTTTTTTACTCTCTTTTTCATCTTCGATTTCAGTATTTTCTTTCTTGTTTACAAGTATTTTTTCATTATGAGGTATTTTAAAGTAACTTGGATGTATTTCATCAAATGGCAAAAAAGCCTTCTTTTCTGATCCAAATTCAATGAAAGCTGCTTGTAAAGATGGTTCTACTCTGGAAACGGTTCCAAGATAAATATTATTTTTTTTACTTGAGGATAAGGCATCTGAGTAGTCGAAATAATTGATATCTTGCCCATCAGCCGCAATGATACATAATTCACTATTGATGCTACCATCAATAAAAATTCTTTTAGACATGTTTTTAAATCCTTTTGATATGATAAATTATTAATAGTTTGGTTATTTGTTAAAATGAAACTTTTTAAATATTTACAGTACATTTTTTTAATCTGTATTTTAGGTACATCTATAATAATTCTATATTTATGGAATATTCAACAAGATTTACCTGATCATAATATATCTCAATATTTTCCAAATGAAATAACTAAAATTTATGATGAGAAATATGAACTAATGTATCATGTTGGCAATAGAGATAGGTTCTATTTAGACTATAAAGACATTCCTGAAAACATGATTGAAGCAATTATTTCAGCTGAAGATAAGACATTTTTTCAACATCAGGGTTTTGATATTAAAGGAATAGTTAATGCTTTTATAATTAATTTGAAAAATATTTATTCCAAAAATAATAATAATTATGTTGGCGCCTCTACAATAACACAGCAATTAGTAAAAAATATTTTACTTAATAGAGATCAAACCATCTCTAGAAAAATTAAAGAACTGATATTATCACTTAGAATAGAACAAGAGTATTCAAAAGAATTTATAATTGAACTTTACTTAAATGAAATATATTTTGGAAGACGCTCGTATGGAGTAGCCTCTGCATCATTTAATTACTTTAATAAGTCAATATTTGACTTGGATATACATGAGTATGCATATCTTGCTGCCCTACCAAAGGGCCCTAATAATTATGATCCAAAAAAAAATTATAAAAGAGCCTTAGATAGAAGAAATTATGTTTTAAAACAAATGGAATTAAATAAATTCATAACTTCAGATCAATTTAATTTTTATTCAAATTTAGAGATAGAACTTTATGAAAAAAATAATAAAAAATATAAATCAGATTATAAGACAGACTTTATACTTAATTATTTGAATTCAAACTCATTTAATGAAAATGCATTTTACATTCAATCTACGATTGATCAAACTCTTCAAAAAATATCAGAAAAAGCTTTATCGGATAATTTAGCCTTATTTGAGAGAAAATATAAAAAATGGTCTGGAAGCTATAAAGACTTAGAAAATATATTAAAATATAAGAATGATCACTGGCATATTGCTAAAGTTGTCAGTAAAAATTCAAATAAAACAAAGTTATCCATAATTAATTCAGATGAAATAATAAATTTAAATAATGAAAATAATCTCTATGGACCTGAAAAGATTTCACCAAATACATATTTAAATATAGATGATTATATTTTTGTGACCAAAATAGATAATATTTTTTATGCAGTCCAATTACATGAAATAAACGGATCTGTAATTATCATGGATCCTTTTAATGGAAATATAGTTTCTATGGTTGGTGGTGTTAATTATGATATTAGTAATTTTAATAGAGTTACTCAGGCATATAGACAACCAGGATCATCAATTAAACCATTTATATATGCTCATGCTTTAGAAACTAAAAAATTTTTACCTAATACACTAATATTGGACTCAAATATTTTGTTGGATCAAGGAAACAATCTTCCTGTATGGGTACCTAAAAATTATTCTAATAAATCTTACGGAGAATTAACATTTAGAAGAGCCTTAGAGACTTCAAATAATCTAGTAACATTAAAAATAGGTCTAGATTTAGGGTTAAATTCAGTAAATGAATTTTTAGATAAAATAAATTTTTATAATGAAAACATTAAATCTGACGTCTACTCGACTCTTCTTGGAGCAGTTGAAAATAATCTCTTAAATTTAGCTACAGCTTACTCAATTTTTTTAAATGGCGGTTATATAGTCGAGCCATCTATAATTAAAAAAGTCGTCTCAAATGAAGGTGAATTAATTATTAATAATAAATATTTAAAATGTAATTATTGTTCATTTTCAATTGATGACAGGTCATACAGAATACCAACTATTCAGCCACAAAAAGAAAAAGTCATATCTCCACAAACTTCTTTTCAAATACTAAATATACTAGAAGGAGCTATAGAGAGAGGTACAGGTAAATCTTTGAATAAAATTAATTATCCAATTGCAGGAAAAACAGGCACAACAAATGAAAGTAAAGATTTATGGTTTTTTGGATTAACTCCTAGATATGTAATTGGAGTTTATGTTGGTTACGATACACCCAAATCAATAGGATATAGGGAAACGGGGTCCTCTGTTGCTTTACCTATCTTTAAAACAATAATTGAGAATTATCTTTTATATAATAAAAAAACAAATGACAAATTTATATTACCTAGTGACTTAATTATTAAAAAAGTTAATAAAGATAATGGTGAGATTTCTAATGGACAAAATACAATTATTGACTATTTTACAAAAGAACAGTTAGAAATATTAGATAATATTAATAAAATTGAAAGTATTGGTGGAATAAATTAATGGATAAATACGAATTATTAAATTTAGTCAATGAAATAGACTCTTTAATAAACCTTACAAGGAGGAGTCTTTGACTATGAAAAAACGATTAAAGAAATTGAAACCTTAAACAAAATAATTACCAACCAAGAAAATTGGAGTAATATAAATTTAATTAATAAATCTCAAGAAAAATTAAAACATAATACAAATGTAATAAACGAATTTAATTATATTTTTAATCAGTTTAAAGAATTTAGAGAGTTTATAGAGATTTACGACTCTCTAAATGATAAAGAAATAAATGAGTTAGTTAAGAATATTAATAATTTAAAAATTAAATGTGAGAAAATTAAAATTAAATCTCTTTTAAACAAAGAAACAGATGATTGTAATGCTTTTATTGAAATACATGCTGGTGCAGGAGGTACTGAAAGCCAAGATTGGGCTGAAATGTTGTCTAGAATGTACCAACGTTATGCAGAAAAAAATGATTACAAATATAAAATTATAGACTATCAAAGAGGAGAGGAGGCTGGTCTCAAAAATTTAACAATGATAATTTCTGGATTTAAAAGTTATGGTTATTTAAAGAATGAGTCGGGTATTCATAGGTTAGTAAGAATCTCTCCTTTTGACTCAAATAAGAGAAGACATACAAGTTTTTCTAGCGTTTGGGTATATCCTGAAATAGACAAGGATATAGAAATCGAAATCAATAATAAAGATTTAAGAATTGATACATTTAGAGCATCAGGTGCAGGAGGTCAGCATATCAATACTACTGACAGTGCTGTAAGGATAACACATTTAAAATATAATATTGTTGTGCAAAGCCAAAGTGAACGATCACAACATCGCAATAGAGATACAGCAATGAAGATGTTAAAATCTAGATTATACGAGATAGAATTAGATAAAAAAAATGAAGAAAAAAAGAAGGAAGAGATTAATAAAAAGCAGATTGGATGGGGAAACCAGATAAGATCATATGTTCTTCATCCATATAAAATGGTCAAAGATCTTAGAACAAATTATCAGACATCGAATGCTGAAAATGTTCTTGATGGAGAAATATCTGAATTTTTGGAGTCAACATTAATAGATGCTTAAATCTTTTTCTCTAATAATTTTAACTCTATTATTATTACCGTTTCAATCAGTTGCTTATGATTTTAGTTTTCAGAAAGGAGATAACTTATTACAAATTGATTTTGAAGGTAATCAAGTAAAAGAAATTAAATTTGACTTAAAAATTAATGGCCAGAGAAACTTTGGAATAATAAATTACCATAATAATGAGATTTATATTCTTTTAAATACGGATCAAATATCATTTGATAATTTTAAAAAAGTTTTTCCTAAACCACAAAAAAATAAAAAATTATCAAAGAAAATTAACTTCAATTGGGAAATATCTGAAATGACAATTTCAAATGAATACTCTCTTTTTTCTAATAAACTTAATTTTATTTATGATAAAGGTTTTGAATCAATGATGTTCTACGACAGTAAAAAAGAATTTGAATTATCAATTCTTCCACAATTAGATGGAAATAAACAAATTTATTTATTTTCAAAAAATGCTGGACAATTTTTTTATGCTCAAAAAATATCTAAAAATATGAATGGCGGAGCTTTAATCGGCAAAGGTTCTTTTAGAAAATTCAATGATTACGATATTAATTTCAAAGTTAAAGATTTTAGTATTGATAAAAATTCAAAATTTTACAATTTACTTTTTACTTCTAGAATGTTGGACATTTTTTCAGTCTTACAAAATTCTCAAGATGAATTTAATTATTTAGAAGTACCTGTTCAGAAGAAAGGTAAGATTTTTAGTTTTGATCATGCGATGATGCTAGGTGGAACAGTTGCATTCTCCTTTAAAGGTGAGGCTAATCCCTCTGAAAAAACTGCAACAGTAAATGGCACTTATGGCCCATTATATTTATTTGAAAAGAATTTTAAAAATGTACCTTTTTTAAGTGAGTTATTTGGAAAAAATGTTGAGGAAAGTCTTTTGGCCGCTGATTTTAAAGTAAAAAAGAATGGTAACAAAACAGACTTTATATTTAATCCCCTATCTATATTAACCCCTGGAAAAACAAGAAACTTTTTTGATATTTGGGAGTAACTATTTTATTATTTTAATTTGATCATTTATTGAAATCTCCCCGGACATCAATATTTCCGCACGTACTCCACTTTTAAAAGCTAAGAGTTTAACTAGATTTTTCACTTCTAATTTATTTTGAAGATATTTACACGGTTGACATAACTCATGTATTTTAAAAACTACATTATTAATTTGTATTTTTTTATTTAATAATTTGTTCAAGTTAATACCAGATGTAATTATATTTCTTCTAAAATCTTTATAATCTAACTTTTTTTTTATTTTCTTATTAAAATCATTAATCTTTTCAGACTCTATAAAAGTTACCTGTTCGTAACTATTTTTAAAATTTCCATAATATCTGTCATTAACAATTCCCTTATTTTTGTTTAAGATTGCTTGATTTATATAAAAAGTATTTTCTCCATCTAGATTGCTAATATTGATTGCTTTAATTTTGCCCATCTTCTAATATATTTACTTTATTTTATATTTATGGAAGATAACACAAATTTATACAGTCAAAGGAATATACTAATTCGTAATTTTCTTATTTTTTCTAGATTAGCACCTTTTATTACTAGTTTCATAGGTTCAGTCCTTATTAACAAGATTTTTCTAAAAACACCTAATCTAATTAACTTAGATTTTATTTTGATTTTTATATCTCTTTATTTGGTTTTATATGTATTCATTTCACACACAAAGTCTTTATGTGAGCAACTTGCTATTGTTAACCAAAAAATAAATTCACATAGCGACGAATAATAAGTTTTATTTTAAAAATTTTTTTATTTCTTTTAGGTCTATGATAGTTTATAAAAGAACAAAATATGAACAAAAATATCCTAGTAAAGACCGATAAAGATAACGATCTTGAGTCAGTACCTTATATTTTGTCTAAGATTTCAGCTGGATTTCCATCCCCAGCTGATGATTACATAGAAAATAATCTAAGCTTATCAGAACTACTGATCAAAAATCACTTATCAACTTTTCTAATGAGAGCTAGTGGTGACTCCATGGTAGATGCTGGAATTAATGACGGTGACATATTGGTTGTGGATAGGAGCTTAGAAGCCAAAAGTAGAGATATAGTAATAGCTATATTCGAGGGAAATTTAACTGTCAAAAGACTAGTTATCAAGACAGATGGTTCTGCCATCTTAAAAGCTGAGAACTCATTGTATAAAAATATATTAATATCAGAGTATGCAGAATTAGAGATATGGGGAGTTGTTACCAGCGCTATTCGTCAATTTATTAAATAACCCATGAATATAGTGGCCCTAGTAGATTGTAATTCATTTTATGCCTCGTGTGAGACTATCTTTAAACCCGATCTAAGTAAAAAACCTATTGTAGTTCTATCAAACAACGATGGATGTGTCATAGCTAGAAGTTCTGAAGCTAAGAAATTAGGAATTAAAATGGGAGTGCCTTTCTTTGAGATAAAGCAAATAATAAAAAAATACCCAGTGCATGTGTTTTCATCAAATTACAGTTTATATGGAAATATCTCATCTAGGGTAATGGGAGTATTAAAAGAGCATTGTGATAGATTGGAAGTTTATTCTATAGATGAAGCTTTTTTAATATTAAATAAATATTCAGAGAGAAGTTTTGTTTCAAGAGCAGAAGGAATAAAAAAAATAATAAGGAAGTGGATAGGCATACCTGTAAGTATAGGAATAGCTAACAATAAAACCTTATCAAAAGTAGCAAACCATCTAGCTAAAAAAGATGAGTTAGGGTCCCAAGTGGTAGAAATTATAAATCAAAAACAAATAGAAATATCCCTAAAGGTATTAGGGGTGGGTGATATTTGGGGAATAGGAGCTAGGATAGAAAAATTTCTTCAAAAAAATAGTATCTACACCGCATACGATCTATACAAAACAGACCCAAGGTGGGTTAGGCAACACCTAGGAGTAGTGGGAGAGAGAACCTATAGAGAACTACATGGTGAAATATGTATACCAATAGTAGAGAGATCTGAGCCAAAAAAACAATGTCGAGTATCAAGATCTTTCGAAAATTATGTAACCAGTTTTCATGATTTAGAGAAAAGAATAATATCTTACGCAACTAGAGCCTCAGAAAAGATTAGATCTGATGGTTTGCAGGCAAAAAAAATTACTACATTTATTCGTTCAAATAAATTTAACAACAATAATAAACAATACCATGCAGCTCGGACTTATGATTTTATATCTCCATCAAATGACTTATTTGAGACGATTAAATTTGCTATAAAGGCGCTAAAATCTATTTATCGACCAGAAATTAAATATAAAAAAGCAGGTGTTTTACTCTCAGACTTAACTCCAGAGGGAGAATACAATAGAGATTTATTTTTTCATCAATCAGAAGAGAGTATTTTAAAAAAGATTAGGGTAAATAAGGTATTTGATAATCTAAATAACAGATACGGAAGCGGGACTATTTGCGTTGCCAAAGAAAACTACGAAAAGTTTTACATAACTAGACGACAAAACTTAAGTCCCGCATACACATCAAATTTTGATGATCTACCTAATGTAAATTAATTTACAGCAGGTATTGATGCCATAGACTCTTCAAAAGCTTCAGTATCGAATTTATCTTCAGCAAGATTGCCTGAAAAATAATCCATATATGCTTGCATATCAAAATGACCATGCCCACAAAGATTGAATAAAATAGCTTTTGATTTACCCTCGGCTTTGCACTTGAGAGCCTCATCAACAGCACCTTTAATCGCGTGAGTAGCTTCAGGTGCAGGCATAATGCCCTCAGTTCTCGCAAATTGTATACCGGCTTCTAAGCACTCCTTTTGACCATAAGCTCGAGGTTCCATATGACCATTATGAACTAAATGCGATAGCATTGGAGACATTCCATGATACCTTAGCCCACCTACATGCGTGGGTGATGGCATAAAATCAGAGCCTAATGTATGCATCTTCAACAATGGTGCAGATTTTAAAGTGTCACCAAAGTCATAGGAATACTTACCTTTAGTTAAAGAGGGACAAGAAGATGGCTCAACTGCAATAGCATGAACATCTTGTTCTCCTCTGAATTTTTTTCCTAAAAAAGGATTACATAAACCTGAGAAATTACTTCCTCCACCAGTACATCCAATAACAATATCAGGATAATCATTTGCCATTTCCATTTGTAGAAGTGCTTCTTGCCCAATAATAGACTGATGCATTAAGACATGGTTAAGAACACTACCTAATGCATATTTTGTATCATCATTTGTAGCAGCAACCTCTGCAGCCTCTGATATAGCTATACCTAGTGAACCTGAACTATTAGGATCCTTTTCAAGTATGGCTCTACCTGAATTTGTTTCATTTGATGGGCTAGCTACGACACTACCACCGTAACTTTCAATTATAGCTCTTCTGTAAGGTTTTTGATCATAGCTCACTCTTACCATGAATACTTTTATCTCTATTCCAAATACGGCTCCAGCATAACTTAATGCTGTTCCCCATTGACCTGCACCGGTCTCGGTTGCTATTTTTTTTACACCAGCTTCTTTATTATAAAAAGCCTGAGCTAATGCAGTGTTTGGTTTGTGACTACCTGACGGGCTAGCTCCTTCGTATTTGTAATAAATTCTGGCTGGCGTATCTAATGCTTTCTCTAAAGCTCTAGCCCTTACCAGTGGCGTAGATCTCCAACGACTGTAAGCCTCTAATACTGGTCCCGGTATATCGATATATCTCTCTTGGGTAACTTCTTGCATTATTAATTCCATTGGAAATAAAGGTGCTAAGTCATCTGGACCTATTGGTTGTTTTGTTCCTGGATTTAAGGGTGGGCTCATAGGCTCTTTTAAATCCGCTCCCAGGTTGTACCACTGTTTTGGCACATCACTGTCTTTTAAAAAAAATTTACTATCCTCACTCATAATGAAGAATTTTATTGTATTTGTTAGACAAAAAGTAGAGTTATTTACTCACTATAAAACCTATTTAAGGCTGCTTCTTTGTTAATTAAGGGTAAAAGTTGTGCTACGAGCACACCAATAAGTATTAAAAAACAACCAAAAATCTGAACATTTGTCAAAAATTGAGAAAGAATAACCCAAGCTGCAAACGATCCAAATACACCTTCAAGAGAAAATGTAATTGCTGCTGTAGAGGGTTTTACATACCTTTGACCAAAAACCTGTAGAGTATAAGCAATCCCACTTGACATTACACCTACATATAAAAGCTCAAAGATTTCTTTTGATATCCCGTCAATAGTAGGATTTTCAAAAATGAATATAAATGGCAAACTATAAAAAAAACATAATAGAAATTGAGATGATGCTAAGGTAAATGGTGCATTTATAATTTCAAAGTATTCATCAATTAAGATGCAATGTATTGCAAAAAATAAAGCACATACAATTACAAGTATATCAGCAAATTGTGCTTCAAAACTATTTTCAAGAGTTAAGTAATAAGACCCTACGAGACATATTGATACGGATAGCCAAATACTCCAGTGTATTTTCTTTTTTAAAAATAATCTCGAAATTATAGGAACAAATGGAACATATAATATAGTTAAGAAAGCTGCATTTCCTACTTTAGTATACTGTAAAGCGTATTGTTGAAGGTAAGTTCCTAATAACAAACTTAAACCAGTTAAAAGAACTACGAATATAAATTTTTTTTTATTTTTAAGATTTTTAATTTTATTTATTTCATAAAAAGCAAAAGGTAAAACTATTATTCCACCAATTAAAAAACGCATATTTGTAAAAGTTAGTGGACCAATAAATTCCATTCCTGTAGTTTGAGCCACAAATGCAGTACCCCAAATTATTGATGCTACTATGAGACATAAAGTAGATAAGAAATGTTTGGAGTTCATAAGAAACTGGCTCCGCAGGTAGGATTCGAACCTACGACCTGTCGGTTAACAGCCGAATGCTCTACCGCTGAGCTACTGCGGAACGTTGCATCAAACTACAATAATTTTTTAATTTTTCAATTAGCATTTTTTAATTCAATTTTAAAAATAATTTTCAATGATATTAGGGTTTATTTGGATATAATATCTTAATGGAAAAAATTATTTCACCTTGTATATCAATATGCAAAACAGATCCATCTACCGGATATTGTTATGGCTGTGCTAGAACTTCTGAAGAAAAAGCGATATGGAAAGACGAAAATACGACAAACGAATGGAAAATAAATAATATTTCCGAGTTAAAAAATAGACTTTCTGGTTGGCAATTATCATCATTTGAGGAGTCATATGATTTTAAAATAAAAAACGGAATATCTTTAGCAAAGCACAAAATGATGAATAAATGAAAAAAATTAAAGGCTCGTGTCTTTGCAAGAAAATTACCTTTGAGATTAAAAATGAATGTAGATACTCAGTTTTTTGCCATTGCCAGATGTGTCAGGCTTCAAATGCTGAATTTAGTTCTTATACAAAAGTAAAAAAAGAAAATCTAAATTTTAAAAGTAAAAAAACTTTAAAATGGTTTGTTTCTAGTAAACATTATAAAAGAGGTTTTTGTTCAATTTGTGGAAGTTCATTATTTTTTCAAAAAAAATCTTCAGATGATTACATCTCAATATCAACAGGTACCTTAAATAAAAACATACCTTCTATCGGCCATATTTTTTACAAATATAAAAAATCAAAAATTAATTTTTCTAAATTAAAAAAATTTCCTCAATCTGCTCAAGGATATTTTGATAAGTTTATTTACAGAATTAAATGAATTACTCATTAACAATCAAGATTATCTTAATATTACTATTTATATACCTTTTAATTATCTTTTATGTTTATACAAAACAAAGATCTCTTCTTTATGTTCCTCAAATTGATAACTATGATGATGAATTACTAATCATTTCTGCGGAACAAGTATTTATTGAAAATAGCTCAAATATAAAATTAAGGTCAATTTTTTATAAACATCCATCAAATACTAAAACTACATTACTAATGTTTCACGGTAATGCTGGTCCTATAGAAAATAGATTTTATAAAATTAACAAGTTATCAAAATATGACCAAAATATTTTACTTATTTCTTGGAGATCATATAGCGGTAATGATGGTGAACCTACTGAGGATGGTTTATATGATGACGCTAGAAGTGCTATAAAATGGCTTGAAGAAAAAAATATTTCTAAAAAGGACATCATTATTTATGGAGAATCTTTAGGAACTGCTGTTAGTATAGAAATAGCTCAGAATAATAATTTTAAGGGTCTAATTCTGGAGGCGCCATTTACTTCAATGATTGATGCTGCTAAATTTCATTATCCATACCTTCCTGTTTCAATCATGCTTAAAGATAAGTATTTAAGTGATAAAAAGATTAAAAACGTTATTTCCCCTATATTTATTATGCACGCCACAGGGGATGATATAGTTCCATTTAGAATGGGTGAAAAAATGTACAGATTAGCAAATTCACCTAAAAGTAGTTATTTCGTTGATGAGAATGAACATTTAGTAACTTATGATGAAAATTTAATGAATAAGATGGATGAGTTTTATGAAACTATAATTAATGATGAATAAATTTAATAATCTTCCAGAACTATTTTATTTTCAAGCAGATAAGAACGAAAATAATCAACACTTACTAAAACTCGACTCAAACAACCAAGTTATCTCAATGAGTTGGTTAGAGACAAAAAATCTAACAACGAAAATACACAATTTTTTAGCAAACAAATATTTAGGTGAATTAGAGAGAGTTTTATTGGTTTCAGAAAATAGACCTGAATGGATGGCCTCTGATATCGCTATAATGTCTAATAAACTTATTTGTGTCCCCAACTATACAACTTATACATCAAGAGATTTTGAGCATATTTTAAATGACTCTCAGCCTGTTGGTTTAATAGTTTCAAATAAAAATTTACTTCAGACTATTTTAATTGCCAGCGAAAAAGTTAAATATAATTTCAAATTTATCTTATGTTTTGATTATTTTGAAAATAATTCAATTTCAAATTTAGTATTTTTAAATGACTTAACAGATGACAATAATGATAATAACAGAGAAAAAATTAAAGAAATTAAGCGCAAAGATCCAGCTTGTATTATTTACACGTCAGGTACACAAGGATTACCGAAAGGTGTTATTTTAAGTCATGGGGGCATATTAAGTAATTGTGAAGGAGCGTATGAACTTCTTAAAACTATAAAGAGTCCAGATTTAACCTTTCTTACTTGGTTACCTTTATCTCATTCATATGAACATGCAGTTCAATTTGTTCAGATTATTTTAGAAGCAAAAGTATTTTATAATAAAAGTATTGAAACACTTCTGCCTACAGTAAAAATTGCACAACCTCATATAATGACTGCTGTTCCAAGATTTTATAATAATCTCCATGCAAAAATGAAGATTAATTTGAAAAATCAGTCTAATTTTAAACAAAATTTATTTAATAAGACTATCCAGCTAGGAACAAAAAAATTTAAAAATATTAAATTAAGTTTTAGTGAAAATATAATTAACCTAATATTAGATACATTAGTCAGAAAAAAAGTAAAAAATAATTTTGGTGGCAGATTAGAGGCTTTTATATCAGGTGGAGGACCTCTTGATAGTCAAGTAGGGGAGGCACTTAATGCCCTTGGTTTAAAGACTTTACAAGGTTATGGCTTAACAGAAACCTCACCAGTTGTAAGCTGCAATTTATTAAATAAAGTAAAAGTTGATACAGTTGGTCCTATATTTCCTGGAGTTGAAGTTAAATTAGCAGAAGATGGTGAAATTTTAGTTAAAGGGGAGAACCTTATGCTGGGCTATTGGAATAATAAAGAAGCTACTGAGCAAACAATAAAAGATGGTTGGCTCCATACGGGGGATATTGGTGAATTTGATGAGGACAATTATCTTAAAATTACAGATCGTAAAAAGGATATAATAGTTTCTCTAGGAGGTGATAATATTGCACCATCTAAGATTGAAAATCTATTAACTTTATCTCCTGAGATAGAACAAGCTTGTGTCTTTGGTGAACAAAAGAATTATATTGCAGCATTATTAGTATTAAACTCAGAGAGTAAATCTAGCGATGAAGATATTCAAAGATATATTGATGAAGTAAATAAAGACTTAACTCAACCAGAAAAAATAAAAAAGTTTATCTTTATTGATGAGCCTTTTAGTATTGAAAATAACCTAATGACTCCCACAATGAAAGTTAGGAGACATGAAGTACAAAAAAAATATCAAAATCAAATTGATCAATTATTTTAATGCTATTATTTGCAGCCATAGATTTTGAAACAGCCACAAGTGAGAGAACATCAGCATGTGCTATTGGATATGTAATATTTAATAAAACTAAAATTATAAAAAAAGTCTCCCATTTAATAAGACCACCTAAACCTGAAGTTCATTTTACAGATATTCATGGTTTAACATGGGATATGTTAAAGAAAGCTAAAACATTTGATAAAGTGTGGCGCCAAATTAAGAGTGAATTATCTGCTGTTGATTACTTTTTTGCACATAATGCTCCTTTTGACAGATCTGTCCTGCACTCATGTTGTTATTTTTATAATATCGACCTACCTAAACAAGAATTTAAAGATACTGTTGCAATTGCGAGAAAATATTGGGAATTTGAAAACAATAAACTAAATACAGTATGTAAAAATTTAAGAATTCCATTAAATCATCACGATGCATTATCAGATGCTAAAGGATGTGCTTTGATAGCTATTGAGGCTTTTAAAAAAGGTTATTTTATTTAATTTTATTACCTATAAAGCTCAAAGAGGAAAAAATAATTATTAAGGCAAGGCTCATATAGATCAAGGTGTTAATCGAATTTGTCTCATCCAATATCAATCCATATAAGAAAGGGGAGGCTGCTGAGGCCAAAACACCAAAAAATGTTAAAAGGGCCCTTATTGCACCTAGGTTTTTTACTCCATACATTTCTGCCCACAAAGAATTAGACATATTTTCAGTAAAGCCATTTGATAATCCAAGACCTGCCATGTAAAGATATAATACAAATATATGATTTGAAAATAACATCACAATAAATATTAAAGCCATGGGAATTAAGTGAAATGTGATTACACTTCTACCAGAAAATTTATCGACTAACAAACCAGAAACTAATGAACCACCAATTCCACAGATTGCATAAAAAATAAAACTTTGTGCAATATCTAACATTGTCCAATTATTTAATTGCCCAATAAAAACTTGATGAAATAAAAAACCAGTTACTGTAAATGACATAAATAATGTAAGAGGTAAATAAAGATAAAATTTAAGATCTGTTAAGACATCTCTTCTTCTCCATGAAAATGAATTTTGTATATCTTCATTCTCAAACCCAGTTTCACTTTTAAAATTATTTTTATTTAATAGGTAGTATAAAAATACTCCGAAAAATAATATTATAAATACAGATGAACTAAACCAGGTAATTCTCCAGCCAAAAGTTAATATTAAAATTACTACTATAAATGGATAGATCATCTCACCAAAAGAAAAACCAAATCCAGATATAGCTAATGCTTTTCCTCTATTAGCTTTAAAGTATCTTGCCATTGTTGTTCTTGAAGTGTGTCCCATAAGCCCTTGTCCAAAAAGTCTTAAAAAATAAATTACAAAAAAAAGAAGAATTACATTAAACACAATACTTGCAAAAAAACATGTTAACGAAAGACCTAATACAATTGCTAAAGTATATTTTTTAAGGGAGACCGTATCTATAAGTTTGCCAGCCCATATAATAGTTAACGCACTTAAAATTGTAGCTATTGAATACAGACTGCCAAATTGAGTATTACTTAAGTTAAATGTTTCTCTAAAATCTTCACTAAAAAGAGAGATAAAAAATGTTTGTCCAAATCCTGATGCGAATGCTATTAGAAAGCCAAATATTAATAAATTTGAATTTTTATTTATAAAATTAATCAAAACAAGAGGGATATTATGATTTAATGACTATATATCAATTATAATAAAGAAAGGGACTACTGGTGAGTACAATTAAAAGAACTGATGATGATAATCATCCAATTATAAAGGAAGTCTATGAAGATATTAAACAATCAAGAAACACAACTTATATAGGTAATTTTTGGAAATATTTAGCATTCGACCCTCAATTACTAAAAAATGTTTGGAGTGATGTTAAAGATTTAATGGTTAAACAAACCACAATTCCAAATAAAACTAAAGAGATGATTTATATGGCAGTCTCTATAACAAATAATTGCTCCTATTGCACACACTCCCACACAGCTGCAGCAAAAAAACTTGGGATGACTGAAGAAGAACATTCAGAATTTTTAAATATTGTAGCTCTTGCAGCAAAAACAAATCAACTGGTCAATAGTATACAAGTGCCAGTAGATGAAATATTTGATGAAGACATAGAAAAATAATCCAATGGAATTTTTAATATGGTTTTGGAATGCAGGTGAACTTCTGATGATTATAGGTATTGGGATTATTATAATTGGATTATTATTTTATAGAAAAAAAAAATAAATTTTTAAGTTATTTATTAAATTATTTTATTTATGATCTCCAGAATTATTATAATATTAAATAATGTATTACGATGATGATAATAATGACGATAATACGCTGTTAGGCAGACTTACTGAGCTAAATAGATCCCTAAGTCAAATGATGAGAAACACCAGCGAAAGAAATATTGTTGAAAAGTTACATACTTACCAACTTGCTATAAAAAAAACTCTAAAAATTATGACTAAAAAACAGCTTAGTACTATTTCCGAGTCCTCCAATGAATACGAAGATAGATTAGAACGAGGTGACTTTGACTAAATTTTTAGTCTAAATTTTTAAAACCGTAACCTGCTTTTTTTACTCTTGTTTTAAAATAATTCTTATTAAATTTATTAATTGTAGGTTTTGTATTAATTTGTTTAGCAATTTTAATGCCAGCTTTTTTAAGAGAAGAAACCTTTGTAAAATTATTTGTGATAATATTGACTTTATTTACTTTTAATAACTTAAGTATCTTAGCAGCAATATTAAAATCTCTTTCATCATCTAAAAAACCTATGTTGTGATCAGCATCAATAGTATCTAAGCCTTTTGACTGAAGAGAATAGGCCCTCATTTTATTTGCTAGTCCTATACCTCTCCCTTCTTGATCTAAATAAAGGATAATACCTCCTTTATTTTTAACCATATAGTTTAAAGAGTTATTTAATTGTTCTCCGCAATCGCATTTTCTAGAGTGAAATATATCCCCAGTAAAACAAGCTGAGTGAATTCTAAGGTTTGTTGGTTGTTTTAAATTTTTAGGTTTAATTATGATCGCAATATGTCTTCTAGCACCAATATATGACTTAAAAATATTAAAAGTAGTAGATGCAACATTTGGTAAGGGCACATTTGCACTTGAAACTAATCTGATGCTATTAGTTATAAATTTATTCTGATTTTTTAACTCTTTATGGTTAAATCTTAATAGACCAAGTTGTAATATTAGATTATCAATATTTTTATAGTATTTAGAATTAATTTTTTTAAATACAAGTGATGGTATTACCTTCGCATTTTTGGCTATATCTAAACAGACATTATGGAAGTCTTTACTTTTGATATAAGGCTCATCTTTAAATAATATTTTATTTTGATCAGATAAAGGGTTAATGAATAAACTTAATAAAGATTTGTTTGATATTTTTTCATTTATTTTTAAATAAATATTTGTTGATACTTTATTCTCAAATATTGATTTTGCTTTTTGTTTTGTGATTAAAAGATATTTGTCTTTTTGTAGATATTGATTGAATTGATTTAAAATTTTATTGTCCGAATGTTCAATATTAAAGAACATCCAATAATTTTTATTTTCTTTGATAACTATTGGTCTTCCGGTTCTAAGCTCATTGATAGCTCTATCAATAAATGTGCCAAAATTTGATTTTAAACTCATAGACTATATATATACTCAATAGCACTTGATACAGATGAAAAATGATAACAAAGCATAATATTTCTTCACTATTTGAATTTGTAAAAAAACAAAAAAAATCAAATATCTTAAGAATTGATTTAATTAACAAATCGTTTGTACTTAGTCAACATTCTAAAACCAATCATATTTTAATTGATAAAAATGGCGTTAATTTTAATTGTAAGATTGAAAAAAAAATAAATGAAATAGCACAAATTTTGTTACCAATATTGATGATAAAAAAAAAATTCTATATCGGTCAAATTGGGCAAAGCTTAGACGGTAAAATTGCACTTTTAAACGGCAATTCTCATTACATTAATGATAAAAATAGTATTTCATACCTTCATAGTCTTCGTTCAGTGTGTGATGCAGTTATAGTTGGTGTAAATACAATAAAAAAAGATAATCCCTTGCTCACTACAAGAGCAATTAAGGGCTCAAATCCTCAGAGGATAATTATAGATCCGTCTCTAAAATTAACAAATAACTATCAAATATTTAAAGATGGTTTTTCAAATATCATATTTACACA
>CACMIW010000006.1 GCA_902613845.1 uncultured Alphaproteobacteria bacterium
ATATTTTCAAAAATTAAAAAAAGATTATGAAACTATGATAAAAAGGAATTATCATGAAATTTAATCAACATTCCTTTGCTTTGAAAAAGCCTTTATTAGTGGGTATATGTAATTTTACACCTGACTCATTTAGTGATGGAGGAAAAACATTTTCACGATCTACTGCATTGAAACATATAAATGCAATGGTTAAAGATGGTGCACAAATTATTGATATTGGTGCTGAAAGCACTAGACCAAATAGCGAGCCAATTACATATATTGAAGAAATAAATCGTTTATCCAAAATCTTACCATATTTAAACTATAAGAAATACCTTGTCTCTGTGGACTCGTATAAAATTGAGTCCCAAGAGTATGCACTGAAAAAAGGTGCCCATATCATTAATGATATTAATGGAGGATCAGAAGAGCTATTTAAACTTATAAAGAAATATAACGCAGGACTTATCTTAATGCACAAAAGAGGAACACCAAAGGAAATGCAAAAAAATCTTAATTCCAGAGTAAATATGGTAAGAGAATTTGATTATTTTATTAAAAAAAGATTGAAAACACTTAATAAAATGAAGATTAATCTCAAAAAGGTATGGTTTGATCCTGGTATAGGATTTGGCAAAACACTAAATCAAAATTTACAATTAATGAAATCTTTGAAGAAATTCAGTAGTGCAAATATCCAAGTATTATTGGGATCCTCACGTAAAAGTTGGATAAACTATATTGACCCATCAAATGCCGATGAAAGGATTGGAGGCTCTTTAGCTTCTGTAGCGCATGCTCTCGAACAAAATATTCATACATATAGAATTCATGATGTCAAAGAGACAAATCAAATGATAAAAGTTTTGAAAGCATTAAATAAATGAAATTTTTTATCGAAATAGAAGAGCTAAAAGTCGACACAATTATTGGAGTGTTCGAAGAAGAAAGGTTAAAACCCCAAACTATATTAATAAGTATAAAATGTCAGTTAGAAATTGATCATAATCAAGATCTTGACAATATTGAAAATGTTACAAGTTATTCAGATATCAAAAATGAAATAATTAAATTTGTTTCAGCCTCTCAATATAAAACATTGGAAAAATTAATTACAGATCTTAAAAAACAACTAGATGATAAGTTTCCAATCCAAATAGAAAAATTAGAAATAAATAAAATTGAGATTGCTAAAAAATATAATGCAAAAAAAGTTAGCGTATCGATATAAATCATATATTGCTATCGGATCAAATGTAGGCAATTGGAGAAGTAATTTTAACAATGCATTAAACTTAATGAATAAATTTGGTCATGTTAAAAAGGTCAGTAGGGTTTATTTTACCAAGCCCTTTGGTTTAACCACCCAAAAATATTTTCATAATGCTGCTTTTTTATTCCTTACAAATTTATTTTTTAATGAGCTATTTATAAAAATGAGCGCTGTAGAAAAGCTGATTAAAAAAAATAAAATTTTAGAGAATGGGCCAAGAAGAATTGATTTAGATCTTATTCAATTCGAAAACTTGAAAGTTAAAAATCATTTAATATCAATTCCTCACTCTTCCTCACATTTAAGAGATTTTGTTATACAGCCAGTATTAGACCTCAATCCTAATTTTATTGATTTAAAAACTCAATATACTTACAAAAGACTCATAAATAGTTTAGATGAACGATTTATTATTAAGAAATCTCGTCAAACCCAAGATTATCAAGGATTTTTTTAAGCTTTTCTTCATCCACACTATTAGATTTTTTTAAGCCTGTCGAAATGTCAATTCCATGAGGAGATATTGTTTTAATTGCCTCTTTTATGTTATCTGTATTTATTCCCCCACCTAGGTAGAGAGGTTTCGCAAAGCTCTTTAATTGATTGATTTGTTTTTCACATTTTACAAGAGATTTTTTCTCAATAGTATCTTTTCTGTAAATATTTAAATCATAATAAAAACTACTTATATTATTTAAAATCTCTTCAAAGAAATTATAGTCAAAATTCTCATAATTTACCGAAATTGAAATTTTTGCATCTGTTTTATTATTCAGCAATTCAATTTCTTCATTTTTATATTGATTAGATATACAAACCTCTTTTATTGCTACATCATTTACGATACTAATTACTTCTTGCATCTGTACATTTCCAATCAATAAAATTGGATTTAATTTTAAATTATAGGATGCAATAGTCAGTTCTTGAATTTCTTTAGTACTAAGTGTATTTGGGCCATATAAGTAATCACTTACAAGGCCCACCCTACTTACAGAGTACTTTTGAATTACTTCTAAAGATTTTTGATCTGTAATACCACAAACTTTAAGTTGGATATTACCATAATTGAACATTAATTAATTATTGTTCAATTCAAATCTATCGGCATTCATTACTTTGTTCCAAGCTTTAACAAAATCAACTACAAACTTTTCCTTGTTATCATCTTGTGCATATACTTCAGCATAAGATCTAAGTATAGAGTTCGATCCAAATACAAGGTCCGTTGAGGTTGCCGTCCATTTAACATTATTTGTTTTTCGATCAATAATCTCATAATGTCCATTAGACGCTTTCCATTTATTACTCATATCAAGCAAGTTAACAAAAAAGTCAGTTGTAAGAGCACCTACCTGGTCAGTAAAAACACCATGCTTATTCTCACCATAGTTAGCACCCAGTGCCCTCATACCTCCAACAAGTACAGTCATTTCAACTGCAGTAAGACCAAGTAAATGAGCTCTATCAAGCAACAACTCTTCTCCTCTTACTTCATAATTATCTTTTTGCCAATTTCTAAAACCGTCATGTATGGGTTCTAATTGAGAAAATGACTCAGAGTCAGTCATATCCTCAGAGGCATCTCCTCTTCCTGGGTTGAAAGGAACAGGAACGTTAAAGCCCGCAGCTTCAATAGCTTTTTCTAGACCAACATTTCCAGCTAAGACAATTGTGTCTGCAATGCTAGCGCCTGCTTCTTTTGCAAGAGGTTCTAATATATCTAGCACTTTTGATAACCTTTGAGGCTCATTGCCTTTCCAATTTTTTTGTGGTGAAAATCTAATTCTCGCTCCATTAGCTCCCCCTCTTAAATCCGACCCTCTAAATGTCCTTGCGCTATCCCATGCAGTTGAGACTAGTTCTTGAACAGTTAATTCAGAGTTTCTGATTTTTTCTTTGAGTTGTTCCACATCAAAACTAGGTGTTCCAGCGGGAACTGGATCTTGCCAGATCAAATCCTCGTTTGGAAGGTCGTGTCCTATATATCTAGATCTTGGACCCATATCTCTATGGGTAAGTTTGAACCAAGCTCTTGCAAAAGCATCACAAAAATACTCATGATCATTATGAAACTTTTTGGATATTTCTAAATAAATTGGATCTTTGATCATTGCCATATCAGCATCTGTCATGATTGGGTTATATCTAATTGATGGATCTTCTACGTCTACAGGCTTATCTTCTTCTTTAATATTGATAGGTTCATATTGCCAAGCTCCTGCAGGGCTTTTTTTAAGTTCCCACTCATATTTAAAGAGCATGTCAAAATATCCATTATCAAATTTTGTTGGCTCAGTAGTCCATGCACCTTCAATTCCAGATGTCACCGTATCTCTTCCAACTCCTCTGGAAGTATTATTCATCCAACCAAGGCCTTGTTCGTTAATTGCTGCCCCTTCAGGTTCTGCTTCAAGATTATCAGCATTACCATTACCATGCGTTTTACCAATAGTATGACCTCCTGCAGTAAGAGCGACAGTCTCTTCATCGTTCATAGCCATTCTTGCAAATGTCTCTCTAATATGCTGAGCTGTTTTTAATGGGTCAGGGTTACCTTCAAATCCCTCTGGGTTTACATAGATTAAGGCCATGTGATTTGCAGCAAGTGGACTTTCTAACGAAGAGGCATCTTCTTTATCTGAGTGTCTATCAGATGCTAATGCTTCTGTTTCTGGTCCCCAGTATATATCCTTGTTTGGGTGCCAAATATCCTCACGCCCATATGAAAAACCAAATGTTTTAAATCCTGTTGATTCATAGCCAATGTTTCCAGCTAAGATCATAAGATCAGCCCAGCTAATCTTGTTTCCATATTTTTTCTTAATCGGCCATAAAAGTCTTCTAGCTTTATCTAAGTTAGTATTATCAGGCCAAGAATTTAAAGGAGCAAATCGATGATCACCGGTTCCACCGCCACCTCTCCCATCAGCAGTTCTATAAGTACCAGCAGAGTGCCAAGCAAGCCTAACCATTAATCCTGCGTATGTCCCCCAATCAGCTGGCCACCAATCCTGACTTTCTTTCATTAATTTATGCATATCAGCTTCTAATGCTTTAAAATCTAATTTTTTTACTTCTTCTCTGTAATTATACGTACCATTAAATGGTTTTGTTTTTTGATCATGTTGATGGAGAATATCTAGATTTAAATTTTTAGGCCACCAATCAGTTGATGACTTCTCCATATTTGAATTAGCTCCGTGAGCAACGGGACATTTGGCTTCGCTCATTTTTCTCTCCTACTTAATTAATATTGAAGTCATTAAAATTTAACCTGTAAGTAAGTCAACAATACGAATTGTCTCTGTTAATAATTTACAAAAATCCTTGAAATTATTTGCTTTTAAAGAACTGGTTATACAAAATGTAGGCAGCAAACATTCCAATAACTTGACAACTAATAAAAAATATTACAGTGGAGGGATTGATACCCGTAAATGACTTAGTAAACATTCTAGCAATTGTTACAGCCGGATTTGCAAAACTTGTAGATGATGTAAATATAAGAGCTGCTGTAATATAAATACCAACATTAAATGAAACTACATTTTTACCATCTGCTCTAGATAAAAGTATGACCAATAATAATCCAGTTGCAGCAAAAAATTCGGAAATATATATATTTGCCCCACTTCTTATATTTGAAGAAATCTCAATTACATTTAATCCAAAAATATAATTAGCAAAAAGTGTGCCTAGTACAGCTGCAATGATTTGTATTAGTATATAAAGAAATAAATCCCTAGAACTCAATTCTTTTTGTAAGAAAAATATAATTGAAACAATAGGATTAAAATGAGCTCCAGAAAAATTTGCAAATATTCTAATTATAAAAATTAGTGTGAAACCTATTACAACAGCATGACTAAATAAAATTACCATTTGATCATTCGTATATTGCTGTCCTGCTATGCCAGATCCAACAATTGATACTAATAAAATAAATGTGCCTATAAATTCAGATATGTATTTTTGCATTTTTAAAGTCTTAATGTATCATTGCTAAGTTTTAAAGAAATGTATTATGAATTTTTAGTTACATACCTTGATGCACCATTTCTATTGCTATCTGCTGTAACCACTGGTTTGATAATTCGTATTTTTTATAAACAGTATATGAATACAAAGCTACCAATGAGGGTAGTTATTTCTATAGCTCTTTTTCTTATTAATGCGATTATTTTAGTTCCTGGAATTGTCTTTTTATATAGATGGGTAATGTTATGTGGTTTTTACCAACCAAGCGGCGTTTTTGAAACAGGGTATGGTTGTAGTGGGGACGTTTTTAGTCTACTTGTTCCAGGGCTTTTTTTACTTTCGTAAACATTTCATCGACCTGATTTTCTTTAATTATTAAAGGTGGAGAAAAAGCAAGCGTATCTCCGTTAGCTCTTACCATTAAGCCAAGATCCCAAGCTTTTTTCATAGTTTCAAATCCTCTTGCACCAACAGCGTTACCTTTAGGCTCTAATTCTAGTGCAGCAATCACTCCTAAATTTCTAATGTCGATTATATGTTTTGTGCCCTTCAGGCTATGAGCGGCTTCCTCAATAATAGGAGCCATATGAGCAGCATTATCAAATAATCCCTCTTCTTGATAAATATCTAGTGTTGCTAAGGCTGCTGCGCAAGCAACAGGATGACCAGAGTAAGTATAACCATGAAATAATTCTATTGGAGCATCCGCATTTTCCATCATTGACTCATAAATAAAGTCTTGAACTATGGTTGCACCCATAGGGATGGTGGCATTTGTAATGCCTTTCGCACATGAAATAATATCTGGTGTTACGCCAAAAAACTCAGATCCAGTTGCTTTTCCCATACGGCCAAAAGCAGTTACGACTTCATCAAAAATTAATAAAATGTCATGTTTTGTGCAGAGCTCTCTTAATCTTTTTAAGTATCCTTTAGGCGGAGGCAGTGCACCAGTTGATCCAGCAATTGGCTCAACAATTACAGCAGCAATGGTTGATGCATCATGCAATTGAACAAGACGCTCTAAATCATCGGCAAGTTCTGCTCCATGTTCAGGCTCACCTTTTGAAAAAGCATTTAATTTTAGATTGTGGGTATGGCGTAAATGGTCAACACCATTTAGCATTGATCCGAAGTACATTCTATTTTTTACCATACCACCTACGCTTATTCCTCCAAAGCCCACACCATGATAACCTCTTTCGCGACCTATTAATCTAGTTTTAGATGAATGTCCGCGTGCACGTTGATACGCTAGCGCAATTTTCAATGCACTATCTACTGCTTCAGATCCTGAATTAGAAAAGAAAACATGATTCATTCCTTCAGGAAAAATTTCTGCTAAACGATTAGCTAGTTCAAATTGTTTTGGATGTCCAAATTGAAAAGGTGGAGAGTAATCAAGATTTTCAATTTGTTTATTTACTGCTTCTTGAATTTTTTTTCTACCATGACCGGCGTTTACACACCATAGCCCTGCAGTGCCATCTAAAATTTCTCGATTATCGTCACTAATAAAATGCATATCTTTAGCACCGACAATAATTCTTGGGTCTTTCTTAAATACTTTGTTAGGAGTGAAAGGCATCCACAGCGGTTCTAGATTATTTGGCTTATTCATTTTCTCTCCTGATTTTAATAAAGATACATTATTCCCTCACAATTGTTTCAGCAAGGGTAATAATGTCATCTTTTAGGGTAGGGTGAGGGCAGCGTGGACTGCCCTCATAACAATCACATTTTTGATCCGATGAAACCTGCTATGAACCAAATAATCATAACTATAAAGGGGTAGTGTCCTGTAAACATATCTGCCATTTAAACCTCCATGATTCCTTTAATTAGGTTATAGGATTTCATTGTAATATGCAATATTTGCATACGTATAGACAAATTTTATTAATTTATCCACATTTATTGTGAATTATGAGGATTAATTATGCATTTTTTTTATACCAATAAGGACCATTGTTATTTCTTCGTCCTTATAATAAGTATAACTAGCTTATGAGCGTTGTTTCGAAAACAATCAAATATTTACTCGATAAAAACATATCAGTTTCAACAGCAGAATCTTGTACTGGTGGTTTGCTTGCAGCAGAATTTACAGCTGTGTCTGGTATATCTAAAATTTATAAAACTGGTTTGATAACATATTCAAATGACTCAAAAATTAAAAATCTCAAAGTCAAACCAAGTACTATCAAAAGGTACGGTGCAGTCAGCCGTCAAGTATGTGCTCAAATGTGTTTACATTTGCACAAAATTTCCAAAAGTCAGCTAACATTTTCAACAACAGGTGTAGCTGGTCCAAACGGTGGTACTAAATTAAAACCTGTAGGTTTAGTATTTATCGGATTATATTTTAAAAAAAATATTTATATCGAAAAATTAAATTTCAATCCAAAACTTTCTAGAATTCAAATTCAAAAAGGCACAGTGAAAGAATGTTTTCACATGTTAAACAATATTATAGATGAGCTATAAGCGAAACTATAATAGTTTACTACCTGAGGATTTTGAGCTCAGTGAAGAATTTGAAAATATTATTCAGCAACTAGAAAGCACAAAAGATCATTTTTATATTACTGGTAAAGCAGGTAGTGGTAAGTCTACACTATTGGCTTACTTTCGATCTATAACAAAGAAGAATACAGTTGTTCTTGCTCCAACAGGAGTTGCGGCAATTCGAGTTAAAGGACAAACTATTCATTCATTTTTTGGTTTTCCACCTAAAGTTATTCAAACACGACATATAAAAAAAGTAAGACAAATCGAAATCCTTCAAAATTTGGAAACATTAATTATTGATGAGATATCTATGGTTCGTGCTGATGTTTTTGATGCGATTGATTATAGCCTGCGTGTTCACAGAAAAAAACTTACACAACCATTTGGCGGTGTTCAGTTAATAGTTTTTGGGGATTTATTTCAACTACCACCAGTTGTGAATATGGATGAGTCGGGTCTTCTACAGCGTATTTATCCGAATGGTTATTTCTTCTTTCACTCAAACATTTTTCAGGATGCCCAATTTAAAACGCTTGAACTACATAATATTTATCGACAAAAAGATGACCATTTTATTCATTTGCTCAATTCTGTAAGAGATGGCTCAATTACTCACACGCAGATCGAGAATATAAACGACTCTTTAACTGATCACATTGAGATGGATGAAGGTAAAATCATACTTACTACAACTAATGCTCGAGCGAGTAGCATTAATCAAAAATATTTAAGCCAGCTAAATCAGGAGGAGTTTTCTTACAGGGGACAAGCTACTGGCCAATTTTATAAAGAATTATTTCCCACCGATGAAATCTTAAAATTAAAAAAAGGAGCCCAAGTAATTATGATTAAAAATGATCCTGAAAAAAGGTGGGTTAATGGATCCATTGGTATAATTCATGATATCGCTCAAAAAAAAATAAAAGTAAAAATCAATAATAAAATATATGAGGTTAAAAAAGAAAAATGGGATCGTATTCAATATACCTATGATGATGATCAACAAGAAGTTCAAGAGGAAATAACAGGATCTTTCAAACAGTATCCAATGAGATTAGCTTGGGCAATTACAATTCATAAAAGTCAGGGCCAAACATTTGAAAAAGTAATAATAGATATGAGTCAAGGTTCTTTTGCTCCAGGACAACTTTATGTTGCACTAAGTAGATGTATAAGTTTGGAAGGTATAGAACTGCTAAGACCTATTAAAAAATCAGATATCATTGTTAACAATCAATTGATAGGTTTCCAAAATAGATTAATTTAAGATGGGTAAAAAAATATTATATAGTATTGCAGTCTTTGGCATTATAGGTTTAGGCCTATATATTTCTTCGACATTTGAATACCATGAATACTATGAGGAATGTGAAAAACAAAGCAACACTCAAGGAGGTATAGAGTCTTGTGTTGATTTTATGATAGAGGAAGCAAAAAAATGATTTATCTCAAAGATAGTTATACAAAGAGTTTTGAAGAAAAAATTTTATTAGTCGAGGGTGACAAAATCATTACTCAAGATAGTTCTTTTTATGCTCAAAGTGGTGGGCAACCCGGAGACAAGGGAGTACTTGAAATTAATGATAAAAAATTCAATGTTATCAACACAGTTAAACATGAGTTAGGTATTGCCCATGTTGTTGACTCAGAAAATCTAAATCTATCTGGGCAAATAAAAGGCCATATTGATTGGGATCATCGATATCGCTTAATGAAAATGCACACCACAATGCACTTAATGTGTGCAGCATTACCTTATTATGTCACAGGAGGATCAATTGGTTTAGAAAAAAGTAGGATTGATTTTGATTTAGGTGAAGAAACATTTGAATTTGAAACTTTAAATAAAATCATTAATGAATTTATTCAACAATCTCATTCTATTTCTTATCAGTGGATAACAAATGATGAGCTAGATCAAAAACCTGAGCTAGTGCGAACCTTGTCAGTTAAACCGCCAAGAACAAATGATAAAATTCGCCTTGTTAAAATTGGAGATATTGATTTACAACCGTGTGGGGGAACTCACGTAGCAAATACAAATGAAATTGGCGAATTCAAATTTATGAAGTATGAGAGTAAAGGAAAAATGAATAAACGTGTTCAGTTTACTCTCATATAATGCACAAAGCATCTTTTAAAGATTTTCTACTTTTATTTTTATTAGCTGGTATATGGGGAAGTGCATTCTTTAACATCAAAATTGCTTCAGAAAGTTATACACCCATGGCACTTGCCTTTGGTAGAATTTTTTTTGCTGCAATAGTAATGCTTATTTACTGTTGGATAAGGAAAATTTCAATTGAAGCATTTGGAGAAAATTGGTTATGGTACGCAACTATAGGATTTGTGAACTTAGTTCTCCCCTTTTTTTTTATTTCATTCGGTATATTAAAAGTTCAAAGTAATCTAGCAGCAATCTTGATGTCCACGGCACCTATTGCAGCAACAATTTTAGGACATTTATTTATTCAAAATGAAAAAATTAATCTTTTAAAATTTGTTGGAATATTAATAGGCTTTCTTGGTATTGTTTATTTATTTTCAGACAATATTCTAATCAATCAGTCAAACATCTTTTATGCTTTTATGGTAATCTTGGGTCCAGTTTGTTACACCATAGGTGGACTATTTTCACTCAAGCTAAAACATATAAAAAATGAAGTACTTACATCAAGTATTTTAATTTGGGCAGTTATTCTTTTATTGCCAATTATGTTCATTTTTGAAAATCCAACAGAATTGAGACCTTCTCTTAATGCTACAATTTCTCTTCTGTATCTTGGTATCGTTGCGACAGCGATAGCTTGGTTAATGAGATTTTATATTCTTAAAAATAATGGTTTAGTTTTTCAATCGCAAGTTGCCTACATCATTCCAATTTTTGGTTTGATATTTGGATATCTTTTTTTAAATGAAAAAATAACTTATAAAATTATTGTTGCCCTTATTGCTGTTTTAATTAGCACATACTTGATTGAAAAAAGTAAAAAAAATAAGATTACAGATAAACTATCTTGATGTTATTTACTTATAATATACTGTACGCAATCTAATTATGTCAGCAGATATCTTAATTAAAATTGATAATCTAAAAAAAACTTTTCAAGGTGGTTTAGAGGCTCTTAAAGGAGTTAATTTAGAAATTCAAAGAGGTGAAATTCTTGCACTTCTTGGCCCAAATGGTGCTGGGAAAACAACACTTATTAATGCCATATGTGGGATAGTCTTACCTACATCAGGAACCATTTCGGTTGATGGATATGATGTTGTAAAAGATTACCGAAAAACTCGATCGATGATTGGTCTTGTGCCCCAAGAACTTCATTTAGAAGCCTTTGAAAAAGTTTTTCAAAATGTCTCTTACACTAGAGGCCTATATGGTAAGAAAAAAGATCCTGCATACATAGAAAAAATTCTTAAAGATCTCAGCCTTTGGGATAAAAAAGATAGTAAGCTTCGTGAGCTTTCTGGAGGTATGAAAAAAAGAGCATTAATTGCAAAGGCATTGAGTCATGAACCAAAAATACTTTTTCTAGATGAGCCTACCGCAGGTGTCGATATTAATTTACGAAGAGATATGTGGAGAGCGGTAAAGGAGCTTAAAGAAAATGGCGTGACAATCATCCTTACTACTCATTATATTGAAGAAGCTGAGGCTATTTCTGATCGAGTATCTGTAATCAATAATGGTGAAATCATAATTACTGATAATAAGAATGATTTAATGAGAAAAATGGGTCAAAAGAATTTAACTATAGAATTTCAAGAGCCTTTCAGTCAAATCCCATCTACTTTAGAGTCGTATAACTTAAAAATGAATAGTAATAACTCTTTAACATATTCTTATGACTCTCACGGATCTTCGACTGGCATTACCGCACTTCTTCAAGACATAAAGTCAGCTGGTCTAAAATTAAAAGATTTAAATTCCTCCCAGACATCGCTGGAGACGATATTTGAAAAACTTTTGGAGGAGAGTGTATGAACTGGACAGGCATAATGGCGATTTACTTGCATGAAATGGATCGAATGAGAAGAACAACTGTTCAAAGTATATTTTCTCCTGTGATATCATCCTCTCTTTATTTTGTAGTCTTCGGTGCTGCAATCGGCAGTCGCATACCTGTGATTGAAGATATCTCATATGGTTCTTTCATAGTGCCAGGTATGATAATGTTAGCTTTACTTACACAAAGTGTTTCAAACGCTTCCTCAGGTATCTTTTTTCCAAAATTTCTTGGAACTATAAATGAAATTTATGCTGCCCCACTATCAACAACAGAGATTGTTATTGGTTTTGTTGGTGCGGCTACTACAAAATCAATAATTTTAGGAAGCTTAATATTAGCAACAGGGTTATTTTTTGTGGAAATATATATTATGCATCCTTTTACAATGATTTTAATGCTCGTCTTAACATCTTTAACTTTTAGCTTACTTGGTTTTCTCATAGGGATGTTGTCATCAAATTGGGAGGAGCTATCAATATTTCCTACACTAATTTTATCTCCACTTGTATTTCTTGGTGGATCGCTATATTCAATCAACTGGTTACCAGAGTTTTGGCAGAACGTATCTTTGGTAAATCCAGTTCTTTATTTAGTAAGTGGTTTTCGATGGAGTTTTTATGAAATGGCTGATGTAAGTATTACAACAAGTTTGATTATGATATTTACTTTTTTAATTCTAAATATTTCTGCAATTATTTATATTTTTTCAAAAGGCTTCAAAATTAAAGACTAGTAACAGATGTCAAATAGGATCGTCTGGTTTAAGAAGAATTTAAGATTTAAAGACAATGAAATTCTTATTGATGAAAATAAAAGATCTATATTAATTTACATTATAGAACCCGATTTGTGGAAGCAAAAAGATATGTCTTTAAGGCAATGGCAATTTACATTAGAGAGTGTAAATGAGCTTAAACGACAATTATTAAAAAATAATTTATATTTAAATATCTTTTTTGGTGACGCGATTGAAATATTCAAGTTTTTAAAAGATAAACATAGCTTTTCAAGTGTAATTAGCGAACAAGAAACAGGTATTCAATGGACTTACCAAAGAGATAAAAAATTAAAAAAATTTTTTTTTCAAAATAAAATTGATTGGATTGAGTGCTCTTACCCAGGCGTTAAAAGAGGACAACATGATAGAAACCAATGGGCTAAAAATTTTAGAAACGAGATTATTAAAAATTCTAATTTTCCCATCATAAAACAATCAGTTAATTTAGAATTAACAAACCATGAATTACCAAAATTTTTTTATGATTCAACACCATGTCCATATAGGCAAAAGGGTGGATCTGTTGAAGCAGAAAAATTACTTCAGTCTTTTTTGAATAAAAGAGGTGAAAATTATCAATTTGAGATGTCTAGCCCAATAACTGCTGAAAAAAGCTGCTCAAGATTATCAACTCATTTAACCTACGGTACAATTTCACACCGCGCAGTTTTTCAAGAGGCTACAAAAAAAAGAGATCAAATAAAACATACCAATAAAAATTTTGCTAAATCTATAAATTCATTTTTATCCAGGTTACATTGGAGATCGCATTTTATTCAAAAATTAGAGGATCAGCCATCAATTGAACATACGAGCTTTATTCCTGTGTATGATCAAATACGTGAAAAAGATGAAGAGAAATTAGAGGCTTGGATTGAAGGTAAGACCGGAGTTCATTTTATCGATGCGTGTATGATTTATCTAAGGAATTATGGATGGATTAATTTTAGAATGAGAGCAATGTTAGCTTCATTTGCTTCTTATAATTTATGGCTTGATTGGAGATATTTTGCTCCACGCTTAGCAGCATTGTTTACAGACTTTGAACCTGGAATTCATTACAGTCAAATACAAATGCAGTCTGGGACAACGGGTATCAATACTATTAGGATGTATAACCCTTATAAGCAAGCTATGGATCAAGATCCACTCGCTAAATTTATTAAGTCACAAATTCCTAAAGTAAAAAATTTCCCACCTGCTTTTTTTCATAATCCCCCAAAAAAAAGTTTGAACGTAAATTTGTTCGATAATGAGTTTCAAAAAGAAATTATAAATGTTAAAGAAACTGCTCAGTATGCTAGAAAAAAAATTTTTGATATTCGCAAATCACAAGAGCATAAAATACTTGCAAAAAATGTTTATTTAAAACATGGGAGTAGAGGAAGAAGCTAACTTAATCTATGTTTGGAAAACCCAAATAATTTTCATCACCTTCATAAATCTTTCCCTTATTCATGAAATCGTGAATGTGGAAAGTCAAATTATTTTCATTAACAAAGATTATACCATAGCTAGGCTCTTCCATTTTAAAATTTTCAACATCACTATCAAAGTCTAACTCTCTTGCATGTAACAATCCCCTCAAGCTAGCGTAGGGTACGTTTTTCCATTTTCCACTTAATGGTCTATGACCGTGACCAAAAAATAAATATTTGATTTTAGATGAGTATTTGTCTAAGAATTTAGCAATAATTTCTTGGTCTTTATCATTAAAAGAATAGTTATCCATCGATTTCATGAAAACATTCATTGGGTTATGATGCATAAAAATTATATTTGAATTAGACTTAAAAGATAAAATCTCTTTTTCGAGCCAATTAAATCTTTTGAGACAGTAATAACCTTCGTGAATATTATTTATATTTTCATTGTCCCACACTGTGTCACAAAATATTAATTTATGATTTTTGATTTCTATTGAGGATTGAATAAATCCATCATCATCAATTTTAGTCACACTTGATAGTTCTGCCTTAACTACTTCACGATTATCGTGATTTCCAATCATAATCACTGAAGGTAAGTCAAGTCTCTTCAATTCCTCTTTGAACAGTTGATAGCTTTCTTTAATGCCGTTATGGGCAATGTCTCCTGTTATTACAACTAAATCAGCATTTCTTTGATTTTTATTAACATCATTTATAAAAGCCCTAAATCTATTGACCGGATTAGCGCCATACATAGTCTCACCGTCTTTTAAAAAATGTAGGTCACTGACTTGAATAATTTTTAAATTATTATCATTCATTTCTAGATGGCTTTACTATTCATAATTTCATATTAACATAAAATAAAATCTTTATATTTAGATTAAATTAATAATTAATTTTTATTAGATGAGTAATTTTGAAAACCCTGATTATATTGTAATTGGCTCAGGATCAGCGGGATCTACAATAGCATATAGACTTGGGGAAAACCCTCAATTAAAAATTCTGGTATTAGAATTTGGAGGAAATGACAACAGCCCTTTTATACAAATGCCTGCAGCACTCTCATACCCAATGAATATGAATAAATTTGATTGGGGTTATAAAGCAGAGCCCGAGCCTACTTTAAATGGTAGGTCTCTTGTTTGCCCTAGAGGTAAAGTTATAGGGGGGTCTTCGTCAATTAACGGAATGATTTATGTTAGAGGAAACGCTGGTGATTATAATGAGTGGGCTGAAAGTGGTGCAAAAGGTTGGGATTATCCCGATGTCCTTCCATATTTTCAAAGAATGGAAGCAAGCCATGGTGGCAATTCAGAGTTTAGAGGAAAATCTGGTCCACTAAACATTACTCATGGCAAAAGAGATAACCCATTACACAATGCATTTGTAAAAGCGACGGAGCAGGCGGGATACACTTACACTGATGACTATAATGGCTTTCGACAGGAGGGTTTTGGACCAGCTGATATGACCGTTTGGAAAGGCTCTCGTTTTTCAACAGCAAAAGCTTATTTAAAGCCTGCATTAGCAAAAAAAAATGTACAACTTATAACAAAGGTTCTAGTTGATAAAATAATTTTTCATGAAGACAAAGCTAAGGGAGTTGAAGTATTCCATCGGGGCCAAAAAAAAACCTTTAGTGCAAATATTGGTGTTATTTTATCAGCTGGCGCTATCAATAGTCCAACAATTCTTCAAAGATCGGGCATTGGAGATGGCGATGATTTAAATAGTTTGGGGATCAAAGTTATTAAAAACTTACCAGGTGTTGGTAAAAACTTACAAGACCATTTAGAAGTTTATTTTCAAGTTAAATGTCTACAACCAGTAACACTTAATAAGTATTTAAATCCTTTCTCCAAATTACTTATCGGCATGCAATGGATGTTTTTTAAAAGTGGGCCAGGAGCAACAAACCAATTTGAAACTCTTGGTTTCATTCGCTCTGATAAAAACATACCATATCCAGATATACAATTTCATTTTCTTCCAGTCGCTATTAGATATGACGGAAAGGCACCTAGCGAGGGTCATGGTTTTCAATTGCATGTAGGGCCAATGCGTTCAAAATCTAGAGGTTTTGTAAAATTAAAATCTAGCAACCCATTTGACTCACCAACGATAAAATTCAATTACATGTCTCATGAAGATGATTTTCCAAACTTTAGAAAATCACTTAGACTTAGTAGAGAGATATTGAGCCAAGAGGCCCTAGTTCCTTTTAAAGGAGATGAAATCCAACCTGGCGATGACGTTGTTTCAGATGAAGGTCTCGACGAATTTATAAAAAATAATTGTGAAAGTGCCTATCATCCATGTGGTACCTGCAAGATTGGAAAAGAAGATGACCCTTCTTCTGTCGTTCTAAACGATTGTAAAGTAAAGGGTTTTTCAAATCTATACCTTGCAGACTCATCAATTTTTCCTCAAATATGTAATGGTAACCTTAATGCACCGTCAATAATGACTGGTGAGAAAGCCTCAGATCATATCTTGGGAAAACCTCTTTTAGCAACATCAAATCTACAACCTTATACCCACCCAAATTGGCAAAATTCACAAAGATAAAATTTATGATCAGGCTGGTGCTTTTGTTTCTGATGCTCCCATTATCTTCATATTCTGATAAACATATTCCATATTATAAATCCCTAGCTCACGATAAGTCTTGGTTACGTCATTATCCAGAAAATCAAGATTTGAAAAAACAAACTGAGAAGTTTCTCCTTACAGAGGAAAATATGCCTGTAAAGGTTATTGAAGAGTTTAGAAATAGTTGGAGTTCTTATACAGACTGGTACCGCATTGAATTATTTAATGGGATACAAGGTTGGATTGCTCACAATCAATTATCTAAAAAAAGAACATTGCTGATACTAGAGGATATTGAGCTGTATGCACTGAAGTCTTATGACCCTGAGTCTTGGATGACTATTCAAAAAGGAGTAATACTTGCACCAAAAATTGTAAACTTATTAGAGGTAAAAGAAACAATGGTGAAAATAAGTATACCTGAGGACAATAAATCCTCTGTTAAAGGATGGATACCCATAGATGACAGATTATGGGGAGTCTCTGATAAAGAAACGCAAATTTTAAATGATTAAATACTTACTATTTACATTACTCGTGGTACAAGACTTGATGGCCTATAATGAATCGCCTTATAAAGTAGTTCATCAGACTGATAAGTATGAAATTAGATTTTATGAGGAGCGTCTAGTAGTACAAACCCAATACACTAATCAAAATAATGGATTTCGAAAACTTTTTAATTATATTTCTGGCAATAATAAACAAAGTGAAAAAATTTCAATGACCACACCAGTGAATGTTACTCAAATTGAAAACGAGTACGTTATGCAATTTTTTTTACCAAGTAAATACAAACCAAATGAAATACCTTTACCATCAGATAATTCAGTGAAAATTTCTTCAATTGAGCCAGGTTATTTTGCAGTAATTAGATATTCTGGTTTTGCTTCCGATAAAAATTTTTATAAACACCGAGATGTTTTAAAAAGTAAGTTAAATACCGATAATATTAAAGTTATCGGACCTGCTATCAAAGCTACTTATGATGGCCCTTTTACATTGCCTAATCTTCGAAGAAATGAAGCAATTTATCAAGTTGATTGGAAGAATCCTCTTTAAGTCATGAACGCCAACTAATTAATTTAATATATAGCCTAGCTTTTTTAATTATTTTAGTAATATTATTTAATGTTTTTTTGCCAATATGACTGATTTTATTGGGCAATCTTGGATATTCACTAGATGCATAGTTTCATTAACTTCTTAGCATTATTTTTTTTTTGATTCAGTATTTATAAGTTTCACAACTCAAAAATAAGAGAGGTATTTATGAAACTAATAACAGCAATTATCAAGCCCGATAAAGTTGAAGCTTTGAGACAAGCACTTACAGGTGTTGACATCCAAGGTTTAACTATTGTTGAGGCTAAAGGATATGGGCGCCAAAAGGGTCATACCGAACTGTACCGAGGCGCAGAATATGAGGTACATTTTCTTCCTAAATCTCGAGCAGAGGTTTTAGTAGATTCTGCAGACGTCGAAAAAGTCATAACAACGATTTCTGAGGCAGTAAAATCAGGAAAAATTGGAGATGGCAAAATTTTTGTAACTGAAGTGCAAGAAGTTGTCCGAATACGTACAGGAGAACGAGGCGCTGAGGCGATTAAATAAGGAGATCCAATGAAAAAAATATTAACTTTCTTAATCCCTACTTTGCTCTTCTCTGGAGTTGCAAGTGCGGAAGTATCTGCTGAAACAGCTTTTGTATTTAATACATTTTTATTTGTTTTTAGTGGAGTCTTAGTGATGTTCATGGCATTAGGTTTTGCCATGTTAGAAGCTGGATTTGTTCGTAAAAAAAACACATCAGCAATTTTATTAAAAAATATAGCATTATACTCAATTGCAGGGATAATGTTTTATCTTATCGGTTACAGTTTAATGTATGTAGATGTTTCAGGTTGGATAGGTTCATTAGGTGGCATGTTTTACGATACTGCTGATGATTTAACAGCTGCAACTGAAGAGGGTGGCTACTCTTTAGCATCAGACTGGTTCTTCCAAATGGTGTTCTGTGCTACAGCAATTTCAATCGTATCTGGTGCATGTGCAGAAAGAATTAAAGTATGGCCATTTATGATATTTGCGGCATTTATGACAGGAATTATTTACCCAATTTATGGTTCTTGGACTTGGGGCGGTGGATGGCTCACAGAAATGGGCTTTTCTGATTTTGCTGGATCTACAATAGTTCACTCAGTAGGTGGATGGGCAGCTTTAACTGGCTGTTTAATTCTTGGTCCTAGAGCTGGAAAATATGGTGCAGATGGAAAGATATCTCCAATCGCTGGTGCGAACATGCCTTTAGCATGCCTTGGTACCTTCATCCTTTGGTTTGGATGGTTTGGATTTAACGGTGGATCTCAATTAGCACTTGGTAGTGCCGCTGATGCTTCTGCAATGTCAATTGTTGTTGTAAACACAAATATTGCTGCATGTGGTGGTGTTGTGGCTGCAATTATTTTATCACAGCTATTGTATAAAAAAATTGATCTATCTATTGCATTGAACGGTGCTATTGCGGGTCTTGTTGCTATTACTGCAGGTCCAGATTTAAGCAACCACTTCTTATCTATGATTGTTGGTGCAATAGGTGGTATTCTTTGTACTATCGCTATCCCAATGCTCGACAAAATGAAAATCGATGATGTTGTCGGTGCAATATCAGCACACTTAGTTGCAGGTATTTGGGGAACATTGGCCGTAGGTATTTTTGGTAGCGGCGATTTCCTAGTGCAATTAATAGGAATTGTTGCTGCAGCTGTCTTAGTTGTACCTTTAAGTGGCGTATTCTTTTATATTCTAAAAGGAACTATAGGCTTAAGAGTATCAGAAGAGACCGAAGCATCTGGTTTAGATAGTGCTGAATTAACAACAGTCGCTTACCCAGAATTTAAATAATCTTATTTATAGTACTCCTAAAAAAGGGGCACATTATGTGCCCCTTTTTTTATATTTCAAATAATAAAAACTCTCCTTTATTAGAAGATCGAAAAATCATCTCTGATAACTCCCCTTTAGTGATAGCAACGCCATCGCCTTCTTTTAAATTGTATTCTTGAAAATTTACATTTCCTTGAACAACATGAATCCAATAATCTTTATCGTTGGAAGGTGTAAATTTAACTTCACCGTCTTTGTCAACAATCGAGGCAAATATGGTTGTATCTTGATTTATTTCAATCGAATTATCAGATCCATTAGGGGATATAATTTTAGCTAATTTATTTAGCTTATCTTCTTCACTGAAATATTTTTGATTATATTTAGGCTCAATATCACGTTCTTTGGGCACAATCCAAATCTGTAAGAAATGCACTTTCTCTGTGGGAGAATGATTAAATTCACTATGAACAACACCAGTTCCAGCACTCATATGTTGCACATCTCCTGATTTGATAACCGAGCCAGTTCCCATGCTATCTTTATGTTCTAAGGCGCCCTCAATAACATAAGAAATAATTTCCATGTTGTTATGAGGATGAGCATCAAAGCCTCTTCCTCCATCTACTCGGTCATCATTAATAACTCGGAGATTCCCAAATCCCATATTTTGAGGATCATAATAATGGCCAAAGGAAAAAGTATGCTTGCTATCTAGCCATCCAAAATTACTTGGGCCTCTGTCTTCACTCTTTCTTAAAGTAATCATTTTAATTTCTCCTGTATTTAAATTAATTGATCAATTTTTGATGTAATTTTTTTGCTATCAGGTTTTGTCATCGACGACCAGCTTTCAACTAGATTACCCTGACCATCGAATAAATATTTATAAAAATTCCATTGTGGGGTTTCCCCATAGTCACTTGCTATCCATTGATAAAGAGGGTGAGCATTATCTCCTTTAACATCTATGATCTCGGATAAAATAAATTTTGTTTGATAGTTTACGAGACAAAATTCTTTGACGTCTTCCTCCTCACTTAATTCTTGCTTAAAAGAATTGGAAGGAGTGCTAATGATAATAAGATTTTTATCTAAGTACTCTCGATGCAGATTAGAGAGATTAGCATACTGTTTTGTGAAACCACATCGACTTGCAGTGTTCACTAGCAAAATAGGTTTTCCTTGAAATTCATTAAAATTGATTACATTTCCATCAATATCGTTAATAGAAAAATTATAGAGGTTTTGTGCCATACTTGTTCCTGTCATAATTGCGATGATGCTTATAATTTGAATCAGCCACTTCATGACCTTTTATACTTGATGATGGGAAACTAGATTGATCGGATTTCTGATTCAAGCCCGTTTGGACCTAGTTTTAGATGTGAATACCAATCTCGATGAACCACATCCCAGTCTATTTCTATCCCTAGACCAGGATCAGGGTTCACGGTCACTTCACCCTTATGATCTGTACGAATAAAGGTTTTTGCTCCATGCTCGTGGTCTTCAAAAGGGACAACTTGTTCAAAATAATCACAATTATCATGGCTCAACATAATATGTAAATTCGCTGCTTGACCTAAGGGGTAGGACCAAGACTGAAGCTCAGTATTTTTATTGAAATTCTTCGCTATTTTCATTACTTCTAAGACTTTTGTAATACCGCCTACATAGGTAGTATCTACTCGAACATGATGAAAAACATCTAATTTGAGAGACTGCTCAATTTGGAAGGGGTTGAGTATGGAGTTTCCCGCACCAATAACTGGTGTTTTAATTTGTGATCGAAGCCATTGATAGCTTTCCCAATCAAAATCATTAAAGGGTGCTTCAAACCAAATAAAATTTAATTCATCTAATTTTTTACCTAGAATGAGCGCATCCTCACGATTATATCGCTGCTCACAATCAATCATAAATTTGATATTGGGAAATAGCGGACAGACTTGAGAGACCATTTGAAGATCAAATTCAACATCACACCATGTGTGAAATTTGACGGTATGGAAATGTTGGGCCTCTAAATTTTTAACAAAGTTTATATATTCATCGATACTATGAAAAAGGGGAGTAGAAGCATAAGAAGCAATACTATCTCTTTTTCTTCCAAGAACATCACAAAGAGGTTTGTCGATTGACTTGGCATATCCATCCCACATAGCAATATCAATAGAAGAAACAGCAAGAGGGTTGAGGGGAACACATCGAGTTAACATAAATTCAGTTAGTTTAGATCGTTGTTTTAGATTTTTTCCTAGAATTTCAGGAAATAAATTTCGACAGGACTCGACCACAGAGTGATCATAATGATGCTCTGTTGGAATTAGCACTCCTCCCACACATTCTACACCAGATTCAGTGATAAGTTTGACGATGATGTTGGCCTCAAACATTGGAGACATATCTTTTGCCCAAATAATTTGAGGTGCGTTTGATTTACATGCAAATACCTCTGCCGAGATGATATCTAACTCGGCCATTTGAAAACTACTTGAACTTTCGAGCTAGGTGGCGAAGCTTGCCATCAGTTGAATCAAATTCTAGATAACAACCTTGTAAATGTCTAGCTCCCTCACTCGAGTCATAAGAGGTTCTTCCATGGAGAAGTCTGTGGTTATCAAACATCATGACATCTCCTGGTGAGAGCTTAAATTTTATCTCGAAGTCAGATGAAGTGTATAAATCTCCTAATAATTTTCTCGCTTTGTAAAAACTCTCTAATTTTTCATTTTCTAAAGGCGGCACGTAATCAACTCTAGTACTATACCTGACTTGCTTATAGTCGCCATCCTTGTCTAATTCAATTAACTCTCCCCAATTTTCTAAAATTATATCTTTATCTTGAAATCGGTAACGTAAATTTGTTTTGGTTAAAGACTCAAATGCTTCTGGCTCATTTAATTTGATATATTCTGCAACTGAAAAACCATCAACAAGAGTAGAAAAACCACCACTCACTTCATTTTTTAAACAATGCAAAAACTGTATCCCGGGTGCTCCTGGTTTTCTGTAAGGGTTATCAGTATGAGGTGGTAATGCAATAGGTTTATAGGCTAAGTCATTTGGATTTGGTTTAGACATTACATCAAAAAATTCTCCAAAATTTGTGACCTTAACTGGGCCGATTGAATTTACAAATTTTAAAATATACTTACTCTCAGTTGGTACATTTTTAATAATAACAAATCCATATTTATAAAAATCTATAAGAAGATTATACATAGATTCTTGTTCAACCATATCTACTTCAAAAATAGCTTCAGGTAAATCTTGTAGTTGAGAATTCCATAAAATTCTTTTTGGTAAGGGCCCTCTTTTATTTTTCTCTTCATCCATTTCAATCAAAAGATCATCTAAACGATATTGTCCTTGTGCCCCATCATTAAATTTAACATCAAGTTTGTTATCTGTTAATTTACAATTTTCAATTTTTAACTTTAAGTCAATTGAGGATGGCTCATATAATCTTTGATTAGTATCTAAATCAAAATACTTTTCACCCGGTAGTCTTTCTCTTAACCAAATGGGATGTAAATGAAATGTCTTATTTTGATGGATTAACTTAATAGTATTGTTTTCAAAATGAAAATCCATAATTCAAACTCCAAGCATTAATAAATTAATATTTTGCTAAATTTAATTAATTGTCAATTAAGAAATTAACTCTTAATTTTAAACATTGCCTCAATTTCTACTGTAAAACCTAGAGGCAAAGAATTAACTCCTACTGCGGCTCGAGCATGAACACCAGTCTCGCCAAAAATATCTTTCATCATATTTGAGCAACCATTGATTACTAAAGGTTGCTGTGTGAAGCTCTCAATACAATTTACAAAACCTGTCAGTTTAATTAATTGATCTACTTTATTAATTGATCCTATTTCATTTTTTAAAGCAGATAAGATAGCTAATCCACATAGCTTAGCGTGATTTTGAGCTGTCTCTAAATCAACATCAGCCCCAACTTTTCCTTTTGCAAAAGACCCATCCTCAAGTAAGGGACCTTGACCAGATATATATGCAATATTATCAACAATAACGCAGGGTTTATAACTCCCTGCAGGTTTGGCAGGTTCTGGTATTAAAAGACCTAATTCAGCTATCTTGGCTTCGAAATCCATCAATTAAAAAATTACTCTTTTTCATCAATTTTACTAATCATTTGTTCAGTAGCAGTTTGCATTCCTATTGCGGAAGTGGTGCGAGGCACAATCATTGATGGTGTATTCTCATCATAAATTTCACTAGTTCTTCCAACTCTTACTCTTTGATAGGTAAATAGTGCCAGAAAAACATAAACTATTGCACAATAATAAAACAATCCATAGGCATCAAAATAAGACATAAATCCAGAGACGATAATTGGCCCTAAAACTAAACCTAATGCATTAACTAATGTCAGAGTTGAGCTAGCAGAAACAACCTCATCCTTTTCTAAAAAATCATTTAGGTGAGAAATAACAACTGCATAGTAAGGAAGAGATACAGCTGAATGTATTCCAACAAATAATAAAAGAATATTAAATGAAAAAGATCCAAAAATAATTACACAAATAGATGAAACCAAAGCAATGATATTTAATATCAGTAAAATTATTCTTCTATCAAATGTATCCGATAGTTTACCAACCGGATACTGAAATAAAGCTCCAATGAAAGTATTTACAAAAACAAGTATAGAAATTTGAAAAATACTTAAGCCTAACTTAGCTCCAAAGACTGCTATTAATCCAAATGATGCTCCATATATCATACCAATACCAAAAGAACCAATAAAAGACATGGGAGAATTTTTATATAGATCTTTTAGAGATATGAACTTAGGTGTAGAAAATTCTGGTGCTGATTTTTTAGTAAGCAAAATTGGAACTAAAGCAAAAGAAATTAATAAAGATGTTAGAATATATAAGTGTGCCTCAGTAGTCTCATTTAGATTTATTAGCAAACCACCTCCACTAGTTGAGAGGTATAATATCACCATGTAAAATCCTATAAGCTTCCCCCTTGTTTTATTATCAGCACGATCATTTAGCCAACTTTCACAAACTATATATATTGCTGCCAATGAAAACCCTGTGAGTAATCTTAAAAAAAACCAAAAATACGGTTGAACATAAATCCAATGAAATAAAATTGTAATGGAGGCAATGGATGCGAATGCTGCAAACACTCTTATATGCCCTACATTTTTTATTATTTTCGGACAAATATATGAGCTAGCTAAATAGCCTATAAAATAACCTGTAAAGACATATCCAATTTCAAAATCAGAAAAATTAAATAATACGGCATTAATATTTAACAAGGTTCCTTGCAAAGAATGGGCAAGCATAATGAATCCAAAACCTGTAAATAGAGCCCAAGAACTATAAACGATATTTAACACCCGAGACTATTTAAACTTTTAGTTTAAAAAAGCAATTATTATTTAATGAAGGGGAGGTTAGTCATTACAGACTCAACCTCTTCGCCATCAACAAGAAGTGTCTGTTTTTTTTCTAAACTTTGATATTGGGTTTGAACCATCGCTATTCCAAGACAACAGCCAAAATCTGGACTAAAGCATGCGGCTCTTAGTTCACCTATTATATTAGTACCAATTTTTAAAGGTAACGCTTTTGTAATTTCAATTTTATCGAGTTTAAGTTTTAAACCAATTAAAGATCTCTTGATTCCCTCTTGGTGCTGTTTTTCTAACTCAGCTTTTCCTAAATAATCTATCTTGGGATTGAAAGAAACAAAAGAACCCAAACCACATTCTAGTGGGGTATCATTCATATTCATATCATTTCCAAATGATAATAGACCACCCTCTATCCTTTCAATTAAATTTGGACAACCTGGTCTTACATCCAAATCTTCACCTTTAGACATAAGGGTATCATAAAGATCTAGGCCGATTTCATCATGATCTACATAGATTTCAAATCCACCTTGTTTGGACCAACCTGATCTTGCAATTAAAAATTTATGATTTTGAAAATCAAATCTTTTGAAATTGAAAAATTTTAATTTATCTATGTCTTTAAACACTCTTGACATAAGATCAAATGATTTTGGCCCCTGAACTGCAAGAATGTTAACATTGGGTTCAGTAATCTCAACGTCAAGGTTCATACCAATTGCAATTCCTTTTGCATAAAGAAGCACATCTGTATCTGCTATTGATAGCCACCATGTTTTTTCACCAACTTTCATTATCAGTGGATCATTAATAATTTTACCTTTGTCATCAATAATTGGAGCGTAATAGCAAAGATAATCTTTTGCCTCAGATAAATCTCTACACGTAATTAATTGTGTAAGTTTAGCTGCATCAGGTCCGTGAATTTGAACTTGTCTCTCGCCAGATACATCCCAGAGTTGAACATTTTTTTTTAGGTGCCTACTATCTTCCTCTATACCTTTAAAAGATGCAGGTAAAAGCATGTGATTATAAACTGTGTATGATTGTACACCATATTCCTCAATTCTTTTGGTGTAAGGTGTAGAGCGAAGTCTCGCACTTTTAGCAATTAATTGGGCCATAAAATTCAGTGTAGTTAATATGTATTCTTGCTACAAAGCAATGATATTATTTCTATAAGACATTTAGCCCTAAAATAAATATTAAGAATGTTACTGATACAAAAGATACAAAGCTAAAAGTCATACCAATTAATATAGCAGCATACCCTTGATTAAAGATTTTTCTCAAATCAATAGAGGCTCCAAGGGCTGTAAGAGCTAGGCCAAATAGAATTGAAATTAATTTTTCAAGTATTACTAAAAATTCTATCCATTTCTCATTATCAAAAAAGTATAAGTCCATAAATGAGCGAAAGGTTGCAAATAAAATAAAACCCACTACAAAAAGCGGAATTGAATCAAATATTCTAACAAAGATAGATTGACTTTTATTTTTATTATTTTTCGAACTTTTATTAAAAAAAATTAATATCGGTATCAAAGCTAATAGAAATAAATTTCTAATTATTTTTGTTATTGTAGCGATTTCTAAAGTCTTTTGATTTGGATGTAAATCATTATGAACCATAGCAGCTGCTAAAACTTGACTTGTATCATGAATACTAACGCCTAAAAAAATGCCTTTAGCTAAGTCTGTCAAAAAAAATAACTCCACAAAAAAAGGATATGTTAATACAGCTATACTTCCCCATAAAACCACTATTAGTATAGCCACGGCTACTTCTTGATCCTTTGATTTTAATATCGTTGAGGAAGCCATAATAGCTGTGACACCACAAATGGATGTACCGATTGCTAATAATTTTGATATGCCTTTTTGAGTTGGCCAAAATTTTTTAATAAAAAAATATGTAAGAAAAATGGATAATATTGTAATTATTATGACAAATATAGACTCTATACTGACTCTCCATAACTGAGTCAAACTTATCTTAATACCTAATAAAACAATTGCTAATTGAAGTATATTTTTCTTAATAAATTCTCGACCTTCAACAATATTAGAAGATATGGAGAATATATTAAAAAAAAATATTCCCAAAATGAGTGATAGAAGACTTAATGGCAATAATGGTAGGTTAAAGACATATTCTAGGGGCTGCTTTAAAAATATTGCTAGTAGATAAATAAAAGTTATGAAAAATACACCAATTAGACTTTTATTTAACATATTGATTATTAATAAAAATGTAAGTTAAAGTTTTTATAGGTAATAACTTAATTTCTAATTTATTCTCTTGAACCACTTCTATGTTGCTGAATACGATGACCAAATGATTGGGAAACTCTGTCAAAAATAATAGCCAATGCAACAATTGCTAAACCATTAAATAAACCCATAGCAAAGTATTGATTAGTAATTGCTTTTAAAACGGGTTGACCAAGTCCCTTAACTCCAATCATTGAGGCAATCACAACCATTGCTAAAGCCATCATGATTGTTTGATTAATTCCTGCAAATATTGTTGGAAGTGCTAAAGGTAATTGTACTTGAAACAATTTTTGTCTTGGATTAGCACCAAAAGCATCAGCAGCTTCCAAAACTTCTTTATCAACTTCTCTTATACCTAAGTTTGTAAGTCTAATAATAGGTGGGATCGCATATATTACCACAGCTAGAAGCCCGGGAATTTTTCCAATACCCAATAACATAACTACAGGTATTAAATATACGAAGCTTGGCATTGTTTGCATGACGTCTAGAATTGGTGTGCAAATTCTTTGAGCTCGCTCTGATTTTGCCATAAGCACACCAACGGGTATTCCAATTCCAATAGAAAGCATGGTACAAACTCCAATAATACTCACTGTAGACATGGTGTCTTCCCACATTCCAAATATTCCTATAAGCAAAAAGGCAAATAATGAGCCAATAGTTACAGATATTTTTCTACTACCAAAATAAATTACAGCCAAAAAACATATCAGTACAATTGGCCAAGGCGAATTTTGTAATAATTTTTCAAACCAAACTAGAAAATATAATACAGGATCAAATACTGCTTCTATTGCATCACCATATTCTCTTGAAAAAGCTCGATAAGATGCATCAAAACCTTTTTTGATAAATCTAAGTGTTTCTCTGCTAAGTTCAGGAAACTCTGATAGGAAATCTTCCATAAAACTGATAATTAGAGGTGGGCTTTAAGCCCACCTCTTTTAGTAAAAATTGATAATTAGTCTATTGCAGCCTCAACAGCAAGCATTGTTTCAAAGTTTACCCAGCTTTTCCACTCTGAGTAATTTTGTAAGAAATAAATTGCTGTGTCCTCACCTGTTGCCTGGTTGTCGTCCTTCCAAGCTAAAAGCGCATTAACAGTTGAGTTAGGAAGGGCTCTTTTTGAAATATATTCCATTCCTGGTCCAGTAGAGTTCATGAAATTATCAGTTACAACAGTAAAGACTGATGATACAACCCATGAATTTTTCTGTGGATCTTCACAACCTTCTTGAGAGGTACAAGTACTCCACTCGTCAAAGTCATGAGGTACTCCAAAGTCTAATTTTTTCATTGGATACTTACCTAAAATAGCTGTTGGTGCCCAGTAATAACCTAGCCAACCTTCACCTTTTTCGTAAGCTTCAGCAATTGAACCAGCTAATGCTCCACCAGAGCCTGGATCTACAAGATTAAATCCTTTTGACTCAGCATCATACGCTTGGAAAAGATTTCCTGTACTGATTTGACAGTTCCAACCAGATGGACAAGTATAAAGTGCTGCCCCATCACCCTCTGGGTGAGGAAATAGTTCTGGTCTTGCTAGAGCATCTTCAACAGTTACGATGTCTGGGTTTGCATCAGCTAAGTACTGAGGTATCCACCATCCTTCTTCACCAGTATCAGATAAAACTTCAGCGGCGTAGTGAAGTCTTCCTTCATCAACAGCAGCATCTAAAGCAATACGAACAGAGTTAATCCATAATTCTGGAGCTACATCTGGCTCACCTTTTTCCATCATTGATGTAGCTGTTGGCATAGTATCACCCGGAACTAGTTCAACATCACATCCATATCCTTCTGTAAGGATAAGTTTATCAACGTGGGCAAACATTTCGGCGGATGCCCAGTTCATTTCAGCGATTGTGATTGTGCCACAATCAGCCTTTGCAACTGAGTTAATTCCAAATAATAGAACTGAGCTCAGAAGTATTTTTTTAATAGAGTTCATTACATCCTCCCTGATATAAAAATGTAACATAACATTCCTGTATTGCATTAACAGTGAAAAAATCTTTAAAATGGATGCTATTTGACGCAAAAAAAAAGCCGAAAATTGTTAATTTATCTATCGTTTTAGTATTTCAGAGAGTCTTTTTGTAGACAAATAGCCTATTTCGTCATTATTTTTGTTTTTGACAATCAGACAACTTGGCTTATCAGAAATAACTTTATCAATAAATCTATCAATAAAATCATCTTGATCTACAAACATAGCGTTATCTCTGTCTTGCCCATTTAATTTTGACATGATGTGTTTTGCTTTGATAACCCTAGCTCTATTAACATCCTCAACAAAATCTTTTACATATTGTGTTTTTGGACTTAACAAAATATCTGCAGGGATACCCTCTTGATCCATTATGCCATCTTTTAAAATTGCGATACGATCTCCGATTTTTAAAGCTTCATCTAGGTCATGAGTAATAAATACTACTGTTTTATGAAGTTCGTCTTGTAGCTCCAACAAAATATCTTGCATATCTTTTCTAATTAGAGGGTCAAGAGCGCTAAAAGCTTCATCCATAAGCAAGATCTCCCCATCGTTAGTAAGAGCCCTTGCGAGTCCAACACGTTGCTGCATGCCACCAGATAAATGTTGAGGATATTTTTCCTCATATCCAGATAATCCAACACGATCAATCCATCTTCGTGCTCTGGTATTTGCCTCTTTTTCATCAACCTTTTGAATATGAAGACCAAACAGTGTATTTTCTAATACCGTTTTATGAGGCAACAAAGCAAAACGCTGGAATACCATAGCAGTTTTTGTTCTTCTGAAATTTCTTAAACTTTCATCATTCATTTTTAAAACATCTTCACCATCAACAACTACACTGCCGTCAGTAGGTTCTATTAATCTATTTATATGTCTTATTAATGTAGACTTACCTGAACCAGAAAGGCCCATTACAACTTGAATTGATTTTTCTTTTATATCCAAATTAATATCTTTTAGACCTAGAACATGATTATGCTTTTCTAAAAGTTCATCTTTATTTACACCATCTTTTACTTGCTCTAACGCAGATTTTGGGTTTTTACCAAAAATTTTATATAAATTTTTAATTTGAATTTTTATTTCAGACATATTTTAATTTTAAAGATATTTTATTATTTATATAAATACTCAGCCTTCCAATAATCAATTATTTAAACATTTGAAACATAATCATGCAATTTAATTTTGAATATATAAATAGTTACTTTTTTGTAACGGCATATGGCGCAAAAGTACTATCTGTTTTTTTGGATTTAGATTGAATATTTTTGGCAGGTATGCCAACCATTATTCCCCCTTTTGGAACATCTTTAGTTACAACAGCATTAGATCCAATACGAGCACAACTTTTGACAATTATTGGTCCTAATATCTGCGCCCCAGAGCCAACAATCACATCGTCTTCAAGAGTGGGATGGCGCTTCACACCAACTTGTTCTGATGATTTAACAGCAGGCATGATACCTCCCAAAGTGACACCATGATAGATAGTTACATTATCTCCAATTTCGGCGGTTTCTCCGATAACAACTCCCATGCCATGATCAATAAAAAAATTTTTTCCTATTTTAGCGGCAGGATGAATTTCAATGCCAGTTAAAAATCTTGATAATTGAGAGATCATTCTTCCTAATAATTTCAAATTTAGTGACCAGATAAAATTTGCTATACGGTGGAAGAAAACAGCTTTTACACCAGGGTAGGTTAATACCACTAGTAACAATGAAGTTGCAGCAGGATCTCTAGCCTTTACTGACTCAAAATACTTTATTAATTTTTCAAACATTAATATACAGATAAGACTTATCCACCTAAGATCAAGTATTTATTGAATAATTATGTAAATGATTGAAATTAATTGTTAGATTAATAGTGGATGTTCACCATTGAAAAACCTAAAGAAATTCACCTGAATAGTTGGAAAGAAATCATTAATGAAAGTGCATCATCGAATTCTTTTCAATTTCAAGAAGTAAACTTTAGTTTATTTTGGTCATGCATATTTCAAGATGATTATTTTGCGTTTGCTGCAAAAAACGAAGATAAATTTATGGGAATTGTTGTAGCTAAAATCAACGAAACTTATTACGAGAAGAATATAGTGTTAGACGTTTTGTATGTTTTACAAGATTTTAGAAAAATTGGTGTTGCTAGGGCATTAATGAACAAAATTGAAGAAATAGCAAAAGAAAAAAATCTTGATTTGATAATCAAAGGTGTAGAGAAAAGTAACTTACTCGCTCAGAAACTTTTTAAAAATTATGCTGTTGTCAACAGAACAAGATACTTAAAAAAGCATAATTGATTTTAATAAATAATTATTATATTTAAATATTATGGTTGATCCGAATAAAAATGGCGAAAACTATGATAAGAACAATAGATGGGTGTGGATTATCATTGTTTTAATTACTTTAAGTTCTATCTATGTGATGTCTAAAATATTTATTCAGACACCTTGGCAGTATCTGTCGTAGACTTAAGTTTTCTCTCAAATTCTCTTAGTCTTTTGTAAACACTTGCAAGCTCAATAATTGTTGGCCATGATTTTAACAAGTACTGCATTGACCCCTCAACCCTGCCAAAAGCACGAATAATTTGTTGCATGACACCAAGGGTAATAATACCTGCAACAATTGCAGGAGCTAAAAATACATAAGCACTTAAAACATTAGCCTGCAAATAAGCAATTCTTCCAATATTAAAGTACAAGTAACGAATATATGAGAGAAAATGAATTTTTCTTACATCATCAAATAATTCTTCTATTGTTTTTGGACGTATGGTTTCGTCATCTTCAGCAATAACTAAAACTTTTCTGTAAGCTGCCTCTTGTTTTTGTAAATCATATTCTACACCAACAAGTCTGAGAATTATTCCAAGGAGTATTAAAAAAACTGTTCCACCAACTGACCAAATTAATGCACCAACAACTAAACCGTACTCCCAATCGCCAAAAAAGAATATCGGAATGCCAGCACTGAGTCCTAATAAGATTGGAAGGAATTGTACAATTATCATCACCGACTCAATTAAGCTTGTTCCAAGACCTTCCATAATTCTACCAAACTTAATGGTGTCCTCTTGAACTCTTTGAGCAGCACCTTCGATTGTACGGGCATAGTTATAGACACTGTGATACCACTCGACCATAGCGGTTCTCCATCTAAATAAGAAATGTGCAGTAAAAAAACTTACTAAAACTGCAATAGCCACATATATACCTGCAAGTGTTATAAAAGACAGTAAGCCCGCCCAATATTCTTCAATTGTAATTGAATTTGGCTCAGCAAGAGCTTTTTGAATCATATCATAAAAGGTGCCAAACCACTCATTGATCCTGACATCAATTTCTACTTGCACCCAAAGACTGCCTAATATGGCAGCTGATCCTACCCATGCCCATAGAAACCATTTTCTTGAGTTAAAAAATCTAAACATTTTTTTTTTAACAATAGTTGAAAAATTAAAGTTTTTGAAGACCTAAAAGTGCTTCAATACGCTTAATTTAATAAAATACTCCTATGCCTATATTATACTTTAATGCCAAGTATCAAGGATATTAAAAAGATTAAGCTTAATGATGAATATATATTTTTTGGTCCTGAGTCCATAGTAAGTGAAATCGCAGATAGTATGGATATAAAAAATATAGGTGCTGTTCCTATACTGAATGAACAAAAAATATTACTTGGTGTTGTTTCAGAAAGAGACATAGTTAGAAAATGTGTCAAAGATGGTAGAGATCCAGATTTGGTCACAGCATCAGATATTATGACATCAGAAATTATAACTGTGGACCTAAAAACCTCCTCAGAAATTGCAATAAAAATTATGGGGGAAAATAACATAAGGCACCTACCAGTAGTAGATGATCAAAATAAATTAATAAATTTTATTTCTCATAGAGACCTTATAAGCTCTGTTAGAGATAGCACAAAACTAAATATAATTTTAATTACATTTATTTGTATGATTATTCCGATAGTATTTTTAATTAAATCATTTGGCTGGATATGAAAACTAAAGGTATTATTCTTGCTGCTGGTAAGGGTACAAGATTAATGCCTGCAACAATACCTACCTCAAAACCTTTATTACCTCTTTACGATAAACCTATGATTTATTATCCACTCGAGACTTTAGTAAGATTAGGAATTAAAGATATATTATTTATTGTTCAAGAGGACGACCTTTCAATATTCAAAAAAACATTTGGAACAGGATCAGAGGTTGGTCTTAATTTTTCATATGAAATCCAAAAAATTCAAAGGGGGATAGCAGATGCTTACTTTATTGCTGAAAAATATTTAGATGGAAGTCCATCAGTTTTAGCGTTAAGTGATAATGTTTTTCTTGGAAATAATTATTTTGATTATGCCAATTCTGCTCTTCTAAAGATGCAAGAGAACGGGGGAAGTGTATTTGGATTGCCAGTTCCAGATCCAGAAAAATTTGGTGTTATTGAATTAGATAATAATAAAAATATCATTGGCATTGAGGAAAAACCAATAAAGCCTAAAAGTAATTTGATCATTCCTGGTTTATATTTTTTTGACTCTGAAGCTTCAAAATTTGCAAAAACACTCAAACCATCAAACAGAGGTGAATTAGAAATAACTGATTTAATTAAAATATATTTATCCGAAAAAAAACTTGCTTTAGAAATTTTAGATGACTCAATTGTTTGGCATGATACTGGAAATGCAAAGGCTCTTCTAGAGGCAGCACAAAAAGTTAAGTTATATGAGCAAAATAACAATATAAAAATTGGCTCTTATGAAATAGCTGCGTACGAACAAGGTTTTATAAACAAAAGTAGTCTAAATGATATTGCAGAAAAACTAATTAAGTCTGATTATGGACAATATATCAAAGAATACCTTACTCAAAATTAATCTTAATTCCATTTTGCAGATTCATTATTTAAAAATGTTATAACTTTTTGTTTAAACTGAATTTTTTCATCTTCATCTATAATCATTTTATCTAGGTCGGTCTCTAAACTAGAGAGAATTTTATTTTTAGAATTCCACTTAGATTTATCATCATCATTAAAACGCTCTTTAATTTCAAATTCATAATTTCTTTTGTCATTTTCAGGCAGAGTGTGGGGGGCTATTTCATATAAAATTCGTACAGCTATTTCTTTATATCGGTCATCTTTGAATTGTTTTGCAATTTCATATTTCTTATCGTTCGGTGCAATATGAAAATCAATCATTAATTTCTTATCTTGATGTGATGGGAAACTCTCAAATATTCTATCTTCAACATTAAATGGTTCAGGCCATTCTTTTTGATTTGAAAGATGAAGTTTAATAAGACGAGAGCAAAACTCCTCATTTTTTTTAATAAAATTTGCTCTTTTTCTTAATTCATCTACTCCTATTTCTGCATAATTATTATCTTTGAATGAATAACTTTCATTTAACAGTGTTTTCGACTTTGACCCATCAAAAACCTCACAAATTCTTTTAGCCCCATCATTCATTTTCTTAATTAAATCTTTATCTTCTAATTCTATGATCTTAACAGGATCAAAAAGCAAATTATAAACTAAATAGTGATGATTTCTTGATGGAATGCCTCCAATTAAAGTTTGAGCTTTGATTGTGGGTCTTCTTCCCCAAAAGATCGTGTTTGTAAAAACTAAATTATCTAGCATGAATCTCTTAGGAGTGTCTCTATGTCGAAATTCATATGCAGAGTTCCAAATCTTTGGACACCTTATATTTAATATTTTATTAAGTTCCAATGTGATTAAGCTATCAAAAACAGCATCATGAGGACCTGCATCATAGTTTATTGAAAGATTATTTAGTTTTGAAATTTCATCTAATTTAAGTATCGGATACCCTTGATCGTCAGTATTGAATTTAATATGTTCAGGGCTATAAACTGAAACTAATCTTAATATATCAAAAACATCCATACGCACATTATTGTTAGTCACAGTCATATAAATTTCAGGTAATAAGTTTTGATAAAGTGCCTGTCGTAAAAAGGGTTCATCAAAATTTATATTATTGAAACCTACAAAAATAGCTGATGAGGATGACCATTGTTGAAATGTTTCATACAATTGAGCACTAGCTTCATAATAATTAGGGTAATTATTTTGTATTAAACTAGTTGGATCCACCCCTGTTGTTATTAAAGCACCTGGCTCGAACCATTTTCCTTCTCTTAACTTACTATGTATTTCTAATTTGTCTTTAATTTCAAATTTATTATTAGTTAACACAGCACCAACTTGTGTTATTTGATTAAATTTATCATTGCGACCAGTTGTTTCGAGATCCCAGAAAATATAATGATCACTCATATTAAAAAATTATATCAATTAAATATTATAATAAAGTTTAAGTTTAATTTGTTATTTAAAGGGATTATATAAAACTAGCTCCGGAGGAATAAGTAAGGATAGGAATAAGGATGGAGCTAGTTTTTGATTGGTGATTTATACTAATTTTTTTTCTAAAGTCAAATTGCAGATAATAGAACTTAGCTGTGCAAAATTTGCACATCTAAATGTATTGAATTTATTGATTTTTAAATAATTTTTTAATTTTTTTGTAATAAATTAGTGAACATTTGGCATCACAAAAAAATACTTTTTTTGGGATATCATAAAACTTAGGATCAGCCCAATATAAAGGCTCGACAATCTTTTTTTTACATACTTCACAACTATTATTCATTTAGTTATCCTAAAAATTTAACTCTACTATTCTACTCTCTTCTATCGGCTCAGGGTCAAAGTATGGAACTGACCCATAGAGTCTGTTATCTAAACCCAATATTTCATCATAATATCTCATCATAATCTTATTGGGGCTAGCATGTGGTGCAATTTCTTTTAAGTTTTCAATTATAAGCTCAATATTTTCAGGTGAGTATTTTGCGGCTATGCCTAAACTTGTTGCAGTTGATCGACTTATGCCCATATGACAATGGACTAAAATAGGTTTGGTTTTATCCCAATCATCTGTGAAATCTAATAATTCTTGAGTATGATGTTTCTCAGGTAATATAAATCCCTCTCTTGGCTCAGAAATATCATCAATTAACATTTTCAAGTGTCTATTTTTATCCATACCTGATGGGGTTTCAGGCTCAAAATTTTTATTAATAATGGTAAGCATTTTATCTGGGCTGAATTTATCAACACACTCTTGGATATCTGCTAATCCACAAATTATTATTTTTTTTTGCATAAGAAGTTCAATTAATATATAGCTTAAACAATCGTTAAGAAAGAATATTTATTTTCATGGTATCTCAATTAGATAGTCTTAAAAAATTTTCATCAGTTGTTGCAGACACCGGAGATATTGACAGTATTCAAAAATTTAACCCAGATGACTGTACTACTAATCCGTCTTTAATTTTTAAAGCTGTTCAATCAAACAAATACAAAAAATTAGTTGATGAAGTAATAAGTAATTCAAAAAGTAGAAAATTTTCTCAAACTGAGGATCAGGTTAATTACATTGCTGATCAACTAACTATTGCTTTTGGTATAGAATTAACAAAAATCGTGCCAGGATATGTTTCTACCGAGGTGGACTCTGATTTATCATTTAATACTGACGCTACTGTTGAAAAGGCAAAGCAAATAATCAATAGCTATGAGCAATCAGGCGTCCTCAAGAGTAGAATATTAATTAAAATTGCAGGCACATGGGAAGGAATTCAAGCAGTAAAAAAATTAGAGGCAGAGGGAATATCTTGTAATTGCACACTCATTTTTTCTTTAACACAAGCAATAGCTTGTGCAGAAGCAGGAGCATTTTTAATTTCACCATTTGTGGGAAGGATACTTGACTGGTTTAAATCAAATACACAAAAAGATTATGACTCATCTAATGATCCAGGTGTTGAGAGTGTAGAGAAGATTTTTAATTATTTTAAAAAATTTAATTATAACACTATTGTCATGGCAGCATCATTTAGAAATAAGGATGAAATAATTAATTTAGCTGGATGTGATAAATTAACTATCAGCCCAACTCTTTTAGAAGAGTTAAGCCAAAACGATGATGAAATTAAACTTAAATTATCAAAAGAAAACTCATCTTCATTAGATATTGAAAGAATTAATGTGAATGAGAGCTCATTTCGTTGGCATTTAAATGAAAATCAGATGGCATCTTTTAAATTAGCTGAGGGTATTAGATTATTTAATAAGGATTTATTGAAGTTAAAAGAATTGATTAGAGGCCAATTATAATTATTGCACAAATCACTCCAAAATTATAAATAGTTAATATGGAAAATAAAAATATAACAATTTTAAGTCAGTACGCACATAGTAATTTATCAAAAATAGTATTTTCTCTTTTGGGAATTATTCTCTTATCAGTTTCTAGTAAAATTAGTATTCCTTTCTATCCTGTGCCGATGACATTACAAACCTTTGTTGTATATTTTATTGCTGCCTCAATGGGTATGGTTGGTTTTTATGCAACTGTTTCATACGTAATTCTCGGACTCATTGGTCTTCCCATCTTTGCTGCTGGTGGAGGTTTTGGTTATGTAATGTCTCCAACATTTGGATTTCTTTATGGAATGATTTTAGCTTCTTTTGCAATAGCATATTTCTCAAAAAATCTTTTCAATAAAAATTTAATAAAAATTGTTTTATCTATTTTTATAGGCGCGTTAATTATTTTTGTTTGTGGTATTGCCCACTTATCTGGCTTCATAGGAATAGAGAAATCTATAAAAGCAGGTTTATACCCATTTATTTATAGTGAACTTTTAAAGATAGCACTTGCTATTTCTTTAACGTATTTGCTAATTAAAAAAAATTAATCTGGTATAAAGTTTAAAGCTATACCGTTATTACAGTATCTTAAACCTGTAGGTTCTGGACCATCTTTGAAGACGTGTCCATGATGCCCGCCACATTTAGCACAGTGATATTCTTTTCGTGGAAAAACCAATTTAAAATCTGTTTTAAACCCCAAAGCATTAGGAAGATAATCAAAAAATGAAGGCCAGCCAGTTCCGCTATCATATTTCATATCCGAAGAAAATAGTGGCAATTCACATCCTGCACAATGGTAGGTACCTTTTCTTTTTTCATTGTTAAGCACGCTAAACCCGGGTCGTTCAGTTCCATGCTGTCTCAAAATATAATACTCCTCTTCTGATAATCTCAATTTCCATTCCTCATCTGAAAGAATTAATTTTTCCATCGCAACTAAAGGTTTATACCCAACAATACATCCCCCAATAAGTATTGATATAAATCTTCTTCTGTTTAAAACAACCATAAAATATCAGGGGTAATTTATAATAATTGAAAATACTATTTCTTTTTAGCTCTTCTTTTAGCTCTTCTTTTTCGTGAACCGATTTTTCTTCTGCCTCTGTGTTTTTTAGGATAACCCATGACGGCGTATAATAGATATTTAACCTCAAAAATAAACATATTTTTTTGATATGATTCATATATTTTAAGCAAATGAGAACAATTCTATTAGTTTTAGTTGCTGGATTAATACTGTCAGTTGGAAATGGATTTAGAATGTCTCTAGGGATATATGTCCCAGATCTTTTAAGTTCCACAGTTTTTAGTGCTTCAATTATAGGTCTGACATATGGTCTTTTTAATTTGCTTTGGGGAGCTATGTCACCCATTGCAGGTGCATTTGCTGAACAAAAGGGTTATGTAAAAACTCTTTGTTTTGGCTTCTTTGGTGTATCTCTTAGTTTCTATGTCGCTTCTTCAGCGATACACCCTTTACATTTTTTATTTGGTATTGGCATAATTGGAGGTATTTCAGCTGGTGTTATTTCTGTACCAGTTATAATTGGTGGAGTCTCAAAATATTTCGAGGATGATAAAACACAAAGCACAGTTACAGGTATACTTATGTCTCTTGCTGCTACAGGGATGTTTATATTTACACCTATTAACCAATTTTTAGTTACAACCTTTAAATGGAGTTTTTCTTTTCAAATTACATCAATGTTTTTTCTGTTCATCATTCCTCTTTCACTTATATTCCTTTTACCTAAGCCACAAAAAAAAGATAAAAAAGAATTTACAAAAAGAAAAATATCAGATGTCATAAAAAAAGCCTTTAAGGATAAAAGCTATAACTATCTTATTTTAGGATTTTTTGTTTGTGGCTTACATGTTGCTTTAATTTCAAACTATCTTCCGGTTTTTGCAAAAATTAAAGGTTTAGAAACTACTATAGCTGCAACAGGTCTTACTTTAATTGGGTTATTTAATATGATTGGTACTTTAATTTCAGGAAAGGTTTCAGGCATTATTAAAAAAAAATATATATTATCGTTTATTTATTTTGTAAGAAGCATAGTAATTTTTTTATTATTAATTTTGCCTACTAACAATTTCACAATTATAGCCTTCAGTTGTTGTATTGGTCTTTTATGGTTATCAACTGTCCCACCGACTTCAGGAATTGTTTCAAATAGATTTGGCACAAGATACCTTTCGACCTTATTTGGGATTGTAATGGTTTCCCATCAAGCAGGAGCATTTCTTGGCTCTTTTATTGGTGGTTTAGTTATAGATATTTATGGTTCACTCGACATAGCCTGGATAATGGCGATAGTAATTTCTCTGTTTTCTGCAATCATCCATTTTCCAATTATAGAAAAAGAAAAATCTGAAGAAGTTTTTGCCTAATTTAAAAATTAATCCTTTTCTTATACTGATTATAGGCGCAGTAAGTATTGCTTTTTCTCCTATATTTGTTCGACTTTCAGAGGTTGATCCAATAATGACAGCTTTTTTTAGAATATTCGTGAGCCTTCCCTTTTTTTTAATGTTTGGGTCACTGAAAATTATTGAAAAAGTAAACTTTCCTGTTTTAAAAGATAAATTTTTAATTATTTTTATTTCAGGTATCTTTTTTTCATTAGATTTAATTTGTTGGCATTTGTCTATCAAACTTACCACAGTTTCTAAGGCAACATTTTTATCTAATTTAGCTCCAATTGTTGTAATTTTATTTTCTTTAATATTTCTTAAAGAAAAATTTTCTAAGTTTTTTTTTATTGCCATATTTATTTCGATGAGTGGTATGACATTGTTATTAGGTGAGAGTTTTCAATTTTATAAATCACAATTTTTGGGAGATCTTTTAGGTGTTCTAACTGCAATTTGGTATGGTTGTTATATTCTTACTATTAGCCAATTAAGAAAAAATTTAAATTCAAGTACGATTATGTTTTTTTCAGGATGTGTAAGTGCAATTATTTTACTTTTAGTCGCGATATTTTTTGAACAAAGTTTAGTGCCAAAGTCTTTTTATGCGATAGCAATATTATTTTTATTAGGTTTTGTATGCCAATTCATTGGACAATCATTTATAGCTTACTCTCTAGCATTTTTATCTGCATCCTTATCATCTTTGAGTCTTTTGATACAACCCATTGCTGCAACCTTATTGGCGTACCTTTTTTTCCAAGAAAAATTAACATTGATCCAATTTTTTGGAAGCACATTAATCCTGATTGGGATTTATATTGCTAAAACAAAATATGAAAATTGAACAAATAAAAGTTGTAGCAGGCTTAATACTTAAAAATAATAAACTTTTAATATGTCAAAGACCAAAATTTAAGGATCATCCATTAAAATGGGAATTTCCTGGAGGTAAAATCAAAAATGATGAGACTAATGAAGAGGCCTTAATTAGAGAAATAAATGAAGAGTTATCAATTAACATATTAAATTATGAGGAACTGATCAGTTATAATTTTGATTATAAAGACTTGAAAAAACAGGTTTTCATATATTTTTATTTAGTCAATAATTTCAGTGGTAAGGTTTTAAATAATTTTCATAAAGAACTAAAATGGATTGAAATCAAGGATATTCGTGAATATGATTTTTTAGAAGGAGACCACAAAATAATTGACCATATAAGTAGTAATGACTTTAAACATTAAAGATAAACCAAAAGACGGATTTGAAAGAGTTGTTTATGCTGAGGAGGATAAATTTAATTTTTACTCAGTAATTGCTATTCATAATACTAAAAGAGGCCCTGCCTTGGGTGGATGTAGATATTTCAATTATCAGGATTTTAATAAGCAAGAAGAAGATGTTTTAAAATTAGCTGAAGCAATGACATATAAGAATTCTTTGGCTGAACTTCCCTTTGGTGGTGGGAAGGCTACTATCCATTCTAAAATAAAAAAAAAAGATGCATATAGTTTATTTGGAGAAGTTTTAAACAAACTAAATGGTACTTATATAACAGCTGGAGATATGGGAACGGTCGATGAGGACTTAAGAGGATTTAGAGAATACTCAGATCATGTTTGTAACCCTATAGGTTCTGACTCCGGATTAGGTACCGCATTAGGTGTTTATTACTCAATGTTAGGATGTGTCGAATTTAAATTCGGACAAGACTCATTAGTAAATAAAAATATATTTATCAAAGGATATGGTAAGACTGGATCTAGAATTGCTTCTTTGTGTAAAAAAGATGGTGCAAATATTGAAATTTCTGACTTAGAGCATAAAAAAGATTTGATTGAGAGAGATGGTTATAAATTTTGTAGTCAACTCCAAGATACATCCTTTGAAAAAATTGATATTTACTCTCCTTGTGCAGGAGGAGGTGATTTGAATACGGAGTTTTTAAATTTTGCAAATAATAAAATATTAATGATTACTGGATCTGCAAATAATCAACTTGATAATATTGATACAGAAGAAGAATTATATAACAAAGGTATATTATATTGTCCTGATTATTGTGCCAACGCTGGTGGCGTAATTATATTAGGTTCAAGAATTAGTATTAAAGAAGATCTCGAACCAGATGACAAAATTGTAGATGACCTTCTAAAAAAAATAAAATCACGTACAAAATTTATCTTAGAAAAATCCCAAAAAGACTTGATTTTAGCATCCAATATTGCAAGTGAAATGGCTTTAGATGGATTAAAATAAAATGAATTTCTTTCAAATTTATACTCACCCTCAGCAAAAGGAGAGGTTACTATTTTTAGGATACTGGATTGGGTCACTAATTATTTGGTCCTTTGCAATGAATGTAAGTTTAGTAATTGTTATCGTATTTTCTATAATTGGAAATTTTGTAGTCGTAAGACCATTAGCAAAATTTTTCTTTTTACTTAAAAACTTTGTAAATAAGAGGTTTTTCAATAACTTTGATATATTTGAAGCTTATTATGCAGGTCTTGAACTTGGAAGAATAATAAGAATTTTGTTAAAATTATCTTTTTTTATAATTACTATGATTATATCAAAAATGTTTATGGAAGCTTATTTAACTTTTATAAATTAAATTCAACGTAACAAACAATAACCCTAGAAATAAAAGTTATAAAACATAAAATCCCAAAAATAATAGATATTAAAATAAAAAAATTTGGAAATAAGAGACACAAAACCATGAAAATTATTGTTTCTGTACCTTCAACTAATCCGGATGTGTAATGAAAACTTTTTGGTAATCCTTCAATAGCATCATTTGTCTCTGAGATTTTATCTAATTGAGTTTGAATTGCAGCTTTTGCAAGAAATGTTGTACCCGTACCTATGTACAAAAAAAGTAAAATCATTGATAAAGTTGTGTAACTACTATTACTGAACCCAAATGCTAAAACAAACCCAGAATAAATTGTGAAGTCACTGACAATATCTAAGTATCCACCCAAAGGAGTGGGGGTTGTTAGTCTGGCCATTGTTCCATCTAAGCCATCACAAAATCTATTTAAAAATAAAAGTGCTAGTGCAGCAAAATAGAATTGAAAAAAAATTAAAATACACATAAAAAAACCTAATATGAAACCTAATATTGTCATTTGATTAGGTTTTAAAAACTTTAAAAAAACTTTGGCTATTATTATTAATGGCTTTTGGGTGAAATTTTGAATTTGGCGATCAAACATCTGTGTTATTGTATGGATAGTATAATGTTACAATAATTTCATGGTTCAAGATATCCCTCTAACTATAGCTTTTTTAGCTGGTATTCTCAGTTTTCTCTCACCTTGTGTTCTACCCATAGTTCCAGGATTTATATCATATATTGTTGGCAAATCTTTTGCAGATTTACAAAATTCATCAGCGGTGAACTCACTAAAGCTATTACCTCATGTTCTTTTATTTACTCTAGGTTTTTCTTTTGTCTTTATAATTATGGGTGCTTCTATTGATTTTTTAAGTGACATATTTTTTGATTTTAAAAAACAATTAAATTTCATATCAGGATTATTAATAGTAATTTTGGGACTATATTTTATTGGAATAATTAAAATTCCTTTTTTAGATTTTGAGCGTAAGTTCCATTTACAAGGTTTTCAAAATAATCATTTTTTTCCATTTATAATTGGAGTTGCTTTTGCATTTGGTTGGAGTCCATGCATTGGACCAATTTTAGGATCAGTATTAGCTGTTGCTATCAAGGATAGTGTTAACGGAATTATATTATTGTCTTTTTACTCAATTGGTTTGGCAGTTCCTTTTATAATCGTTGGATTAATGATGAGTAAAATATTAATCATGACTAGTTTTTTAAATAAATACATTCGTTATTTTCAATTTATCACTGGTATTATTTTACTACTAACAGGTATTTTAATCTTTAATGGTTCTATTCAATCTTTAGGATTTCAATTAAATTCAATTTTACCATCACTAGAAATGCTACTTATTTAGTGAAACTATCAAAAAAAATATCAATTTTATTTTTGTTTATATTTTTTGTAATTTTATGGATTACATATTTTTTAAATAAAGACTTTTTTCAACTCGAAACCTTTTTCTCTAATTTGGAATTTATTCAAAAATTCATATCTCAGAACTACTTATTATCAATATTCACATTTTTAGCTTTATATAGCTTTTTAATTTTATGTAATTTCCCATTTGCTTCCTTATTATCAATGATAAATGGTTTCTTATTTGGAACATGGATAGGTGGTGCTATATCTTTAATTGGTGGTACACTTGGTGCCTTTGGAATTTTTATAATAGCAAAATTTTTTTTCTCAGAATTTATTAAAAATAAATTTTTAAATAAATACTCTAATATAGAAAATTATTTCAATAAAAATGATTTAGAGTTAATGATATTAATTCGTATTGTTCCTGGAACTCCTTTTTTCATACAAAACCTCATTTTAGCAGGTCTTGGCGCAAACAATAAAAAGTTTTTTTTTACTACATTGTTTGGACTAGCCCCATGGTCATTTATCTTCGGGAGTATTGGCCAAGGGTTAGAAGAAATATTCATAAATAAAACAGAGTTAAATTTTTCTCTAATAGTTCAGCCAGAATACTTAATTCCTCTTGGATTTATCGCTTTTCTAATAATTATGATTATATTATTCAAAAAAAAATTTAAAAAGTAAACATCGACTAATTAATTACATTAATTAACTTATTTTTGAACTTTTTAAACTGCCCTAGTAATATAGGACAAAACCCAATTACTGATTGAAATTCGTTTTCAAATTTAATTTGATCTTCTTTATCAATAGATATCAAAAGAGGCCCATTTGTTTGAGGATCATAAAGTATGTTTTGTAATTTATTATTATTAGATATTGAGATTTCATTTACTGAGGATGAGTAATTATTTTCAAAACCTGTGCTTTTAAATTTATTTAAAATCTCAATATTTTTATTAATAAGTATTTCTTCATTGAGTTTTATTTCAGCAGATAATCCTGAAAATTTACAAATATCTGATAAATGTGATGCTAATCCAAAACCACTTATGTCTGTTGTAATTTTGCTTTTAAAACTTTTTGATATTTCTGATATTTTTTTATTTCCTTTTTTCATCCATGTCATCAATTTTTGAAAATCAAAACTTGATAAAAGTTCTGAATTATTAAAATAAGCAGCCAAGAGGTATCCTGTGCCTAAAGGTTTTGAAAGATAAATTAGTTCATTCTCTTTTGCTTGGCTTTTTGTAATTTGTTTTTCATATGAGCCATTCATTGTAATTGTAATACCAGGTTCTTTTGATTGATAGCTGTGTCCCGATGCAATTATTGAACCATCTTTTATGGCTTCTGATTTAATACCTTTCATAAAATATTCCATAAAAAAACTTTCTATAATACCTTCAGAGAAGGGCAGGGCCTGTGAAACACTTATAGTTTTTACAGAACCCCCACTTGATAAAATATCATTTTGAGAATGCAGATAGCTAATAATTCCAAAATCAAAAGGGTTTAGTGATGTAAATAACTTTATGTGATCTATACTTTGTAATAAAGATGAAGAATTAGTATTTATTATTGATGAATCAGGTAAATCACCGTGTGAATTGTCATCATTTAAAAAATTAACTAAGGTATTTTTTGATACTTTAGAGCCACAACCCTGGCAATACATCTTAATGTCTGTTGGCTTTTCTAATTCAAAATTTCTAAAAGACATATTTGAGTTATAAGTAAATTTAAATTTATTTATAAACCTTCTATCAATCCACTCTTTAAGTTTCCAGCACCATCGACCATGAAAAGATAAGAAAAAATAATTCAATAATGCTTTATTTTTATGAGTGCCAATTAAATATAACCAGTTTTTTTGTGCTTTAAATTTTATTAAAGGAATACCAGTTAATTTCGAAAAAACATTTTCTTTTAAAATTTGTCCCTGACGGACTGCCATTACACCTGATTTAGGTCTAATGTTATCCTCCACTGTACAGGCATCACCTGTAACAAATATATTTTTATCACTAGCAGACAGAAGATTATTATCTACAATTATAAATCCATTTTTATCTTTATCTAGATTGCTCTCTGAGAGCCATCTTTCAATATTAGCACCAGAAGAAAGTAAATTTAAATCACTATCAAATTTTTCTCCACTATTTAGGACTAAATGAGTTTCAGTTATTGAAACAACTTCTCCTAAATATTTTTTAATACCTAAATCAGATGAAATTTTTTTTAGTTTTTTTTTTGTTTTCTCATTTAAATTTTTTTCATTTAAAATATTTTTTCCAAAAATAGTTATTTCTAAATTATTTTCATATCTTCTTAATAAGCTGAAAGCTAATTCATAAGATGCCACACCTCCACCAATAATCGAAATCCTATTTTTTTTATTACTTATAATTTGATCGATCTGGCTCAAACTATTTACGAGTGAGCTAATGGGTTTTGCAAAAAAACATTTAGATAATTTTTCTATTTTTATTCCTTTTGTATTTGAGATGGAACCAGTATTAATTGATAATAAATCATAGTTAATTGATGGAAAATTCTGTAATACTATTTTTTTATAGTTAGATTCTAACTTTATTACTTTATCTTTTATAAAAGTTGCTCCTGCATTAAAGCACAGTCTTTGAAGATCAATACTTATTTCTTCTATACTAAAATCTCTATGAATATATCCAGGTGTCATACCTGAGTAAGTAGCTTCAAAATGTTCACTAATTAAAATTGTATGCAATCCTTTTATTCTGTTCATGCATAATTTCTTTAAAATTTGCACATTTGCATGCCCACCCCCTATCAGCACCAATTGTTTAACAAGATTATTTTCAAACAAAATTAATTGCCGATCTCTCAAAAAAATTGGGAACTATGAACATGATCTCTAAAGAGCTTGAATTTGAGCTATTTTGCATATTAGGATAATCATTCAATTAAAGTGAAATATCAACATTTTTAATGATTTTTGGCTAATTGATCTTGAAACCAGAAATTTATTTACCATTTACATATATACTTTAGCACTCTATAAAAGTGAGTGCTAAAAACTAAATTTTAGATATATGAGGTATAAAAATGAACTTAAAACCCTTACACGATAGAGTCTTGGTTGAGAGAGTTGAACAAGAAGATCGTACAAAAGGTGGTATCATTATTCCTGATACTGCTCAAGAAAAGCCAATGGAAGGAAAAGTCGTTTCCGTAGGTGGTGGTGCTAGAAATGAAAACGGACAAGTAGTTGCTTTAGATGTAAAAAAAGGTGATCGAATTTTGTTTGGTAAATGGTCTGGTACAGAAGTAAAAATTGATGGTAAAGAACTCTTAATTATGAAGGAGTCAGACATCATGGGAATTATTGAGAAGTAATTGAAAGGTATTTTATAAATGTCAGCAAAATTAATTCAATTTGGTACAGATGCTAGAGCAAAAATGCTAAAAGGCATAAACATTCTAGCTGATGCGGTCAAAGTAACATTAGGACCTAAAGGAAGAAATGTTGTAATAGATAAATCTTTTGGTTCACCAAGAACAACAAAAGATGGAGTAACGGTTGCAAAAGAAATCGAACTAGCCGATAAATTTGAAAATATGGGCGCACAAATGATTAAAGAGGTAGCTAACAAAACAAATGACTCTGCTGGTGATGGAACAACAACATCGACAGTACTATGCCAAGCATTAGCTACTGAAGGGATGAAAGCAGTGGCTGCTGGATTAAATCCAATGGATTTAAAAAGAGGTATGGACGCTGCTACGGATGCTATTATTTCCGAGCTTCAAAAAAACTCAAAAATTGTAAAATCAGATAAAGAAGTACAACAAGTTGGAACTATTGCTTCAAATGGTGATGGTGAAGTTGGTGGAATGATTTCTGAGGCAATGCAAAAAGTTGGGAAAGAGGGCGTAATCACTGTTGAAGAAGCTAAAAGCTTAGACACCGAATTAGATGTTGTCGAGGGTATGATGTTTGATAGAGGCTATTTAAGTCCATATTTCGTAACGAATGCTGATAAAATGAAAGCAGAAATGGAAGATTGCTTAATACTTTTGCACGAAAAAAAGCTGGCAAGTCTTCAACCAATGTTACCACTATTGGAGTCAGTTGTTCAGTCAACTAAACCTTTACTCATTATCTCTGAGGATGTTGAGGGCGAAGCTTTAGCAACTTTAGTTGTAAATAAACTAAGGGGTGGATTAAAAATAGCTGCTGTTAAAGCTCCAGGTTTTGGAGATAGAAGAAAAGCCATGCTTGAAGATATCGCTATCTTAACTGGTGGCCAAGTTATCAGTGAAGATTTGGGTATTAAACTTGAGTCAGTTACTATGGATATGTTAGGTAAAGCCAAAAGAGTTGTTGTTGATAAAGAAAACTCAACTATCGTTGGTGGAGCTGGTAAGAAAAAAGATATTGAGGCGAGATGTGATCAAATTAGAAAACAAATTGAAGAAACAACTTCTGATTATGATAAAGAAAAGCTTCAAGAAAGACTTGCAAAACTTGCTGGGGGTGTAGCTGTTATAAAAGTTGGTGGTGCATCCGAAGTTGAAGTCAAAGAAAAGAAGGACAGAGTAGAAGATGCTATGCATGCAACTAGGGCTGCAGTAGAAGAGGGTATATTACCTGGAGGGGGCACAGCTCTTTTATACGCTACAAGTGTACTTAAAAACTTAAAAGTAGACAATGATGATCAAAGATATGGTGTAGATATTGTTAGAAAAGCTCTTTCCGCTCCTCTAAAGCAAATAGCACAGAACTCAGGGTTTGATGGTGCTGTAATTGCTGGTAAAGTTCTAGAGAGTAAAGACAATTCTCATGGATTTGATGCACAATCTGGTAAATTCTGTGACCTAGTTAAAGCGGGCATTGTCGATCCAACTAAAGTCGTCAGAACTGCGTTAATTGATGCTGTTTCAGTTGCAGCCTTGTTAACCACAACAGAGGCGATGATTACTGATAAACCTGAGGACAAATCATCAGCACCTGCTATGCCTGACATGGGCGGTATGGGTGGAATGGGCGGTGGAATGCCCGGTATGATGTAATCACTTATTTAAATAGTATGAAAAAAAGCCGCTTTATGCGGCTTTTTTTTTAGACTAGTATAATATTATCTTATGAATTTCATCGAAAATTTTTACTTACAAATATCAAGAGTTTTTAGCGACGGTGTATTTGGCATTAGCTTAGGTAACTTAGCAATTATTATAGCGTTTCTTATTATTTCATTATTAATAAGAAGTCTTGTTGCTAGAGTTCTTGTGAATAAAGTAAAAAAGATTGTCTCAAAAACTGGTAACAAAGTTGATGACAAATTGTTTGAGGCTCTGGTCCCTCCTTTTAAACTTTTACCAATTGTAATTGTTTTCCTTGCTATAACTTTATACTTCGATATCGAGTCTACTCTTGGTTTATATTTGCAAAAAATAAATAACACATTATCAACTATTTTTGTTTTTTGGTTAATCCATCAAGCATTAATTCCTTTTTCAAATTTATTTAATAAATTGGAAAATATTTTATCTAAAGGGCTAGTTCTGTGGATTGTAAAATCTTTAAAATATTTAATTATTTTTTTAGGTATTGTTGCAGTTCTTGAAGTCTGGGGTATAAAAATTGGACCAGTTATTGCTGGTTTAGGCTTATTTGGAGTAGCAGTGGCTTTAGGGGCACAAGATTTATTTAAAAATTTAATTTCAGGTATTATGATATTATTAGAAAAAAGATTTCAAATAGGCGATGTTATTAAAGTTCCTGGTCACACTGAGGGCACTGTTGAACATATTGGTTTTAGGTCAACATTAATTCGAAAATTTGATACAACCCCAATAACCATACCAAATTATATTTTTGCTGAGGCTCCAATATTAAATTATACTAATAGAAATTACAGAAGAATTAATTGGACAATAGGTCTTGAATATAATTCAACATTAGATCAAATTAAAAAACTTACAGAAACTATATCTACTTATTTAAAGGAGAGTGAAAATTTTATGGTTAATGATAACTATAAATCGTTTGTTAGGATTGAGAAATTCAATGATAGTTCGATAGATATCTTAGTAATTTGTTTTACATCCACAAAAGACTGGGATAAATATCTTAAAATTAAAGAGCATTTAGCGATGAAAATAAAGGATAGTGTCGAAAAAATTGGGTTAAATTTTGCTTTCCCAAGTCAGTCAGTATATATAGAAAAGACTGAAAATAATTAAATTCTGAATTTAAATTTATTAGTAAGCATTATTGAGGTATAAGGTTCAAATTTGACATGAAAAATTTATTGAACATATCAGACTTAAATCAAAATGACTTTGAAAAGATTTTACAGTTTGCTGAAGATTTAGATACTAAAACTGAACAAACCCTAACTAATAAAAATATAGGTTTAATTTTTGAAAAGAATTCAACAAGAACTAGACTTTCATTTCAAGTCGGTATAAATCAACTTAATGGTAATTTTATAGATGTGAGATTTGAGGAATTAAACTTAAATAGATTTGAGTCTTATGAGGACACATTTGAAGTTATGTCTTGTTATTTAGATTATCTAGTTTTTAGAACTACTGACCATAAAAAATTAGAGCTAGCTTACAAATATTTTAAAAAACCAATAATTAATGCACTATCAGATTTATCACACCCGTGCCAGGCAATTTCAGATATTTATACATTAAAAGAAAAATTTGGAACCATAGATAATTTAAATATTGTTTGGATGGGTGACATGAATAATGTTTTGTTTAGTCTATTAGAGGCGGTAGGTTTCACAAAGAATACCAAAATTGATGTATTTACAGATAGAAAAATATATTTACAAAATAAAGATAATTTTAATGAAAATAATCATATTAATTTTCATTTTGAAATTAATGAAAATATTATTTCAAAAGCTAACTGTATAATGACCGATGTATTTACATCAATGAATGATAAAGAGGATAAAGAAAAAATATTAAGTAAATTTCAAGTTAATGATAAAATTATGTCTATGACAGCTGAAAAAACCGTATTTATGCATTGTCTTCCGGCAAAAATTGGCTCCGAAGTGACTGAAGATGTCATTAAAGGGAAAAAGTCAATCGTACTTAATCAAGCAAAAAATAGGCTCGTAGCTCAAAAAGGTATTCTTAAATGGTTAAGTATTTAACCTTACTTTTATTTGGTTTATTCATTGGATGCGAAATGAATAGTGAACAACTAATTAAATCTGAGAATATAAATTTTGAAAATATTAAATTTAATGCTGTTTCTAAGGATTTAAAGTTCACAAATATGGAAGAAGGTCCAGAAGTAGAAACTACAAAAAAATTAGTGAAAGATTGGTTTAATAATAACGTTAAAATTGATGGTTTTGATGGAAATTTAAGCATCAATGTGACCTCTATTGATATAAATAAAATAAAAAAAGATGAATACTATAGATTTCAAATAAATTTAAGTATTGAATTTTTGGAAACCAATGAGGTATTAAACAAAAGAAAAATTTATAAAATTAATTCTATAAAATATGGTGACATTGAGGGTAGTTTTTCAATAAAAGATACCGAAAATTTAAATAAAAACATTATTACAAATAGTCTAAAAAGTATTAATCAAAAAGTATCAGGAATGTGAATGTAATTAGTCCTTCCAGAATGATGGAAGAAGTAGAACTAATATTGTGAGTAGCTCTAGTCTACCTAAGAACATAGTTGCAATTAATATTATTTTTGAATAGCTATCTAAAATTGCATAATTTCCATCTGGCCCAATGATTGGCCCAAGTCCTGGACCAACATTTGATATGGTAGATGCTGCTGCTGATATACAAGTTAAAAAATCAAGTCCGCTAAAAGATAGTAACAATGCAGATGAAAAAAAAGTTAAAATATATAGAAAGAAAAAACTCATTACAGATTCATATGTAGTTTCATTAATTTTTCTTCCATTAAATCGACTCGCAATTATTGAATGAGGTTTAAGCATCTTTTTGAGATGTAAATTTATATATTTAAATAATATTTGGAATCTGAAAATTTTTAAACCTCCAGTTGTTGATCCGGCACAACCACCAATAAACATCAGTATTAGAAATAGAACAGATGCATAATTGCCCCAATTTTCAAAATTATCACTTACATATCCAGTCCCTGAAATTATAGAAATTGTATTAAATGATACCGCTATTACTTTATTTAAATAATTTCCATCAATATAATTATTTGCGAAATAAAAAATAAGTAGAATAGCCACCAGTAAAATTAATATAAAAACTCTAACTTGATGGTCTCTAAAAATAGCAAATAAATTTTTTCTCGAAGTTTGTACAAGCACTAAAAAAGGAAGGCTTCCTAATATCATAAAGATAATTGCTACTAAAAGAATTTTATCATTATTAAAAAAAGCAAAAGAACTATCATAAGTTGAGAAACCACCAGTAGAAATTGTTGTAAAACTATGAGAAATAGCATCAAATGGCATCATTCCACATATGTAGTATAGAAATATAAGAGTAACAGTGAGTGTTGCATAAATAATAAATATCCTCTTTATTACAGATGATATCTTCGGAAGAGACTTATCATAAGGGTCATCTCCCTCTAAATGAAATAACTGCATCCCACCAATTCGAAGAAATGGCAATATAAATAAAGCTATTACAACAATACCAATACCACCAAGCCATTGTAAAAAAGCTCTCCATATTAAAATACCTTTAGGTAGTGACTCTATGTTGCTAAGGGTTGTTGCCCCTGTTGTAGTCACGCCACTCATAGACTCAAATAAGGCATCTACAATACCTAAATTTACTTCAGTGTATAAAAAAGGTACCGCACATAAAAAAGTCAATAATAACCATGACAATACCGTAATTATAAATGCTTCTTTCAGAGATATTTTTAAATCTACATTTCTATTTATAATTACTAAAGAACCTCCGACGATCAAATAGAGTAATATTGGAACAGCATATGATTGCCATGACTCACTCTCATAAATAATTTCAACTATTAGGGGTATAAATAAAAAAAAACCAACAGCACATGTAACTGTTCCGCTTACCAGTGCTATAGGTTTAAGATTAAACATTTTGACGTTTTTTTAATGAACGTTTTTTTTATTATATGGGCTATCAAGAGAAAACGCAGGTATATCTATTTTTAATTTTTCACCATTATCTTGAGATACTAAATAGAAGCCCTGCATAATACCGTTGTTCGTTTTTAATGGAGTACCGCTTGTGTACTCAAATGACTCTCCAGGCTTAATTGTTGGGAATTCTCCAACAACTCCTTCACCTTGAACATTTATAACCTTACCATTAGCATCAATGATTAACCAATTTCTATGATTTAATTTGATAGAAGAGTTTCCAGAATTTTTGATATTAACTTGGTATGCCCAAACGAAATGGCTTTCCCGAGGGGATGATTGATCGTCTAAAAAATAGGGTGTTACAGTTACTGTGACCCCATTAGTTGTTTTAGAGTACATAAAATTAATATACCCCATAATTGGGGTATAGAGAATTAAATTGATTAATTAAAAAAGACCTTGAATTAATCCTTTTTCATCTAACATTATTGAATTAGCGCTAGGTACTTTAGGTAGACCTGGCATTGTCATAATTTGACCTGTTACAACAACTATAAATCCTGCTCCAGCTGACAGTCTAACTTCTCTTACTGGGACAGTAAAACCATTTGGAGCACCTCTTAAAGCGGGGTTTGTTGAAAAACTATATTGTGTTTTAGCTATGCAAATAGGAAGTTTTCCATAGCCACTCTCTTCAAATCCTTTAAGTTGATCACTGACAGATTTATCTATCACAATATCATCGGCTCTATAGATTTTTTTAGCAACAGAACGAATTTTTTCCTCTAATGAAATATTATCTTCATACATAAACTGAAATTTATTTGGATCACTTGACTCACAAATTTTAACTACTTCTTCAGCCAACTCTAAAGTGCCTTCACCACCATTAGCCCAGTGTGAACATAGGATTGCTTTTACTCCCAATTTTTCACAACCATCTGAAATAACTTTACCCTCAGCTTCAGTATCAAGGGTGAAACTATTAATAGCCACAATTGGTTGAAGTCCAAAAGATTGGATATTCTCAATATGGCGTTGTAAATTTTCAAATCCTTTTTCGACTGCAGTAATGTTTTCATTATTAAGGTCTGCTTTTTCCACGCCTCCATGAGATTTCAATGCTCTCACAGTTGCCACAATAACTACTACGCTTGGTGTTAAGCCTGCTTTACGGCATTTAATATCTAAAAACTTTTCAGCACCTAAGTCAGCACCAAATCCAGCTTCCGTTACTACATAATCGGCAAGTTTTAAGCCAGCTTTTGTCGCAATTACTGTATTACAACCATGAGCAATATTTGCAAAAGGACCACCGTGAATAATCGCGGGATTATTTTCCAATGTTTGAACTAGGTTTGGCATTAAAGCATTTTTTAATAAAACTGTCATTGGGCCATCAGCTTTTACATCACGTGCGTATATAGGAGATTTATCTCTTTTATATGCAATTATAATATCACCAATTCTTTTTTGAAGATCGTTAATATCATTCGCTAAACAAAAAATAGCCATGATTTCACTCGCAACTGTTATGTCGAATTTATCTTCTCTAGGGAATCCATTTGAAACACCTCCAAGATTGACATTCACTTTTCTTAGAGATCTATCACCTAAATCGACTACTCTACCCCAGGTAATTCTTCGTTGATCTATTTGTAATTCATTTCCCCAATAAATATGATTATCTATTAAGGAAGATAATAGATTGTGAGCTGCTGTGATTGCGTGGAAGTCGCCAGTGAAGTGAAGATTAATTTCTTCCATAGGTACAACTTGAGCATATCCACCTCCAGCAGCACCGCCTTTCATACCAAAACAAGGACCAAGGCTAGGTTCTCTGAGACAAACAATTGATTTTTTTCCAATTTTATTAAGACCATCATTTAAGCCAACAGAAGTGGTTGTTTTGCCTTCACCAGCTGGAGTTGGATTAATTGCAGTAACTAATATTAATTTTCCATCAGGGTTAGACTTACTTTTTTCAATAAAATCAAAATTTATTTTTGCTGCATCATGTCCATAAGGTATGAGATTTTCCTCAGGAATATTTATTTTAGCAGCAACGTCTCTTATGTGAATTTTTTTAGCAGCTCTTGCTATCTCTATATCTGACATCTAATTTTGGATCCTTTCCCAAAAAAACTGGTATACAATATACCAATATCTATTTAAAATTTAAGCTATTTAAGATAAAAAAATTAGAATTTCCCTATTATTTTTAAGCCTATGTGTCGCATTAGAAATTTTATTTAGTAATAAAAAAGTCATTGTTCAATGAAATATTTATAATAGTTTAAAAATGTTGAAAATATTAGTGATAGGGCTTGGTTATGTGGGTACTGCAAATGCTGTGCTTTTATCTCAACATAATGAAGTTATTTGCTTCGATCTAGATGTTTCGAAATCAAATAACTTAATTAGTGGTATTTCACCCATAGAGGATAAAGAAGTATCAAAATATTTATCTTCAAAGAAATTAAATTTAAAATCAGCAGAGAAGTTTCCATTTGCAATTGACAATTTTGACTTTGCAATTGTTGCCACACCAACAAATTATGAGATAGAAACTAATAAATTTGATACTTCTTCTATAGAAAAATCTCTAGAAAATATTCAAAGCTCTAAATCAAATCCAACAGTAATTATACGATCTACTGTTCCAGTTGGTTATGTGAATACAGTGCAAAAGAAATTCCCTAGTCTTGAAATTATTTTTGTGCCTGAATTTTTAAGAGAGGGAAGAGCTTTAAATGACAGTCTTTATCCATCAAGAATTGTAATAGGTTCCTATTCTGAAAAAGGAAAAGAATTTGCAAAATTATTGATGGAGTCATCGCTAAATAAAGATGTTCAAACTATTTACACAAATTCTACAGAAGCAGAGTCATCAAAATTATTTTCTAATGCCTATTTAGCAATGCGAGTTACATTTTTTAATGAGTTAGACACTTTCGCAATGTCAAGAAATTTAAATACAAAAGAGATTATTAAATCTGTAAGTCTAGATCCTAGGATAGGAGATTTTTACAATAATCCATCATTTGGATATGGGGGATACTGTCTACCTAAAGATACAAAACAATTATTAGCTAACTTTGATAAAGTCCCCCAAAAAATTATGGAGGCAATCATAGAGTCAAATTCAATGCGAAAAGATTTCATTGGTTTAGAGATTGCAAAATTAAAACCTAAAACTGTTGGTGTTTATAAACTCATTATGAAAGAGGGATCAGATAATATAAGAGAGTCAAGTATGCAAGGCATTATGAAAAGATTAAAAGCTAAAGGTATAAAGGTGATAGTCTACGAACCTTTAATCAAAGATAAGAAATTTTTCAATTCAGAGGTTTATCAAGATTTAGAATTATTCAAAAAAGATGCTGATTTAATTCTTTGCAATAGAAGCCATTCAGATCTAGATGATGTACAAGACAAGATATTTACTAGAGACTTGTTTAACCAAGATTGAGTAAAAGATTAATATTTTTCTAAATTTATTCAAAAAATACATGAAATACATAGTATTTTTATATTTTCGTTTCGCATCAGATAGGTCTATACTGCCGAGGCTTATATATATAAGGAGGAAACGATGACAAAAATTAAATCGTTGTTTATTTCTCTTGTTTTAACACTAGGTGTTTCTACAGCAATAGCTGGAAGTCATGGGAGCACCCACGATCTAGTTAAAGAAAGAGGAAAATTAATGTGTGGTTCCAACACTGGATTAGCGGGCTTTGGTGCTCCAAATGACGCTGGTGTTTGGGAAGGCATTGATGTTGATGTATGTAGAGCTGTAGCAGCAGCTGTATTTGGTGATGCTTCTAAAGTTGAGTATGTACCTACAACATCAAAAGTACGTTTCACAGTTCTTCAGTCAGGTGAAATTGATATGCTATCAAGAAATACTACATGGACTTTATCAAGAGACGTTGATCTTGGTTTAGAATTTGTTGGTGTTAATTACTATGATGGTCAAGGCTTTATGGTTAACAAAAGTCTTGGTGTATCAAGTGCTATGGAATTAGATGGCGCATCTGTATGTATTCAGGTTGGTACAACAACTGAAATGAACCTTGCTGATTTCTTCAAAGCAAATGGTATGAGCTATGAGTCAGTTCCTGTTGAGACTAACTCAGAAGCTGATGCTGCTTACACAGCTGGTCGTTGTGACGTTTACACAACAGACGCATCTGGTTTATATGCAAGTAGAGCTGGTTATCCAGATCCATCTGCTCACGTGGTTTTACCAGAAATCGTATCTAAAGAGCCTTTAGGCCCTGCAGTTAGACACGGTGATAGTGAGTGGGCTGATATCGTAAGATGGTCTCTTAATGCAATGATCATTGGTGAAGAGCTAGGTATTACATCAGCTAATGTTGATGAAATGAAGAGCTCAAAAAACCCTGAGGTTTTAAGACTATTGGGTGTTGATGCTGGTTACGGAGCTATGTTAGGTCTTTCTGACGACTGGGCTTATAATATCTTAAGTCAAGTTGGAAACTATTCAGAGAGTTTTGAAAAGCATATTGGTCCTAACACACCAATTAACATTCAAAGAGGCTTAAACGCTCTTTATAAAGATGGCGGTATTTTATACGCACCTCCATTTAGATAAAAAATAAGGGTATGGGCTTAGAGCCCATACCCCAAATTTACGGATTTCAAAATTTATGCAGACCAATTTTTTCAGAAAAATAATATTTGATGAAAAATCAAGATCCCTTCTAATTCAAACTCTTGTAATTGGTCTTTTTGCTTTATTTATTTATCTCATAACCCAGCAAACAGCCTATAACTTAGAAAAAAGAGGCATTAGCTCAGGTTTTGATTTCTTACATATCTCAGCAGGTTACGATATAAGTATCCGCTTAATTCCATTTACAAGTGAGGACACTCACTTAAGAGCATATTTCGTTGGATTATTAAATACATTGATGATTGCTGTTTGTGGGTGTTTTTTAGCAACCATAATTGGTTTTTTAGTTGGAATTATTCGCCTATCAAGCAATTGGCTATTTCGTAATATAGCTTATGTTTATGTTGAGTTTACAAGAAATGTGCCTGTTCTTGTTCAAATAATTCTTTACTACAGTATTCTTTTAAACTTACCTAAAATTAAACAAGCAATTGTAATTTTTGATAATTTTTATTTAACTAATCGAGGTTTCTTTTCCCCCTCTCCAATATTTAAAGATGGTTTTTCAATTGTCGCTTGGAGCTTAGTAATTGCAATTATATTTTCCTTTTTTCTAAAAATATTTTTGAAGAAAAAACAAGAAGATACCGGAAAACAATATCCAACTTTTATGATAAACAGTGCAATTATTATTTTTACACCAATAATTTTTTATTACATTATGGGCATGCCTTTAGAGTTTGATAGTCCAGTTTTGAAGGGATTTAATTTTAAAGGAGGGATGGTAATTCGACCAGAATTTTTAGGAATGCTGTTTGGTTTATCTATTTATACAGCTGCATTTATCTCCGAGACTGTTAGATCTGGTATTATATCAGTATCAAAGGGACAAAGGGAGGCATCTCAAGCTTTAGGTTTAAAAAGTAATTTTATAATGAGGCTGATTATTATTCCTCAAGCACTGAGAGTTATCATTCCACCTCTTACCTCTCAATATTTAAATTTAACAAAAAACTCCTCTCTTGGAATCGCAATAGGTTATGCCGATTTAGTTCACGGATTTGGAGGTATATCTTTAAATCAAACAGGAAGAGCCATAGAGATTATGATGATGGTTATGCTTACTTATTTGACAATTAGTTTAACCATTTCTTTTTTTATGAACTTATATAATAAGTCCGTACAATTTAAGGGTAACGCATGAGCTCTACTGCCATTCAAATTATTTCACGCAGTAAGTATTACAACTGGTTAGTAAAAAATTTATTTTCCACTTGGGTAAATACAATACTTACTGTTATTGCGCTAATATTCGTATATCAGGTTGGAAGTTTCTTTTTGAATTGGGCAATTTTTGATGCTGATTTTAGATATAATTTTCAAGGTGAACTAATTATTGATCGCGGATTTTGCTCTAAAAACATTGTGCCCGGTGAATATGGTGCCTGTTGGGCAATTATTTTTGCACGATGGAACCAATTTATGTATGGACTTTATCCTATTGAAGAAGCATGGAGGGTAAACTTAATCTATGCTCTTTTACCTTTAGCAATTATTGGAATTCTTTTTGATAAAATTCCATTTCGTAGATATTTTATTTATTTTACTTTTATATTTCCATTCTTGGCTTACTTCATGCTTTATGGAGGACCAGGATTAAGTGTTGTCGGTACAAATAAATGGGGAGGGCTATTAGTAACACTTTTCTTAGGAGTTACTGGGATAGGTTTAGCGTTTCCTTTAAGCATTCTTTTAGCCTTAGGTAGAAGATCTAAAATGCCCATCATAAAATCATTGTGTGTAGTTTTTATTGAATTCATTAGAGGTGTCCCTCTTATAACATTGTTATTTACAGCTAATGTAATGTTACCTTTATTTTTACCTGATGGAGTAAATCCAGATAATCTTTTACGTGCTTTAGTGGCCGTTACTTTATTTCAATCAGCCTATATGGCTGAAGCAATTAGAGGTGGCTTGCAAGCCATTCCAAGGGGGCAAGTCGAAGCTGCGCAGTCTTTAGGATTAAGTTATTGGCAAACCACTCGCAAAATAGTTTTACCACAAGCTCTAAAGATAGCTATTCCACCAATAGTTAATACCTGTATTGGATTATTTAAAGATACATCTTTAGTTTTAATTATAGGATTATTTGATTTATTAGGTATTGGCAGAGCAGCTTTAGCTGATATGACATGGACTAAACTTTATTATGAGGTTTATGTTTTTATTTCACTTGTATTTTTCATATTTTGCTTTGGTATGTCACGCTATAGTTTATATTTAGAAAAAAAACTAAAAACGGATAATAGTTAATGAGCACAGATCAGGTAATACATTTAGAAAAAGTAAACAAATGGTATGATGATTTTCATGTTTTAAAAGATATTGATTTAATTGTTAATAAAGGGCAAAAAATCGTTATCTGTGGCCCTAGTGGCTCTGGTAAGTCAACAATGATTAGATGTATAAATCGTCTAGAGGCTCATCAAAAAGGGACAATAGTTGTTCACGGAACAGAACTTACAAATGATCTTAAAAACATTGATTTAATTAGGAAAAATGTCGGTATGGTTTTCCAGCAATTCAATCTTTTTCCGCACCTCTCTGTATTAGACAATATTTCCTTAGCGCCAATTTGGGTGAAAAAAATGCCAAAAAATGAAGCCGAAGATATTGCAATGTCCTATTTAGAAAAAGTTAAAATTCCTGAGCAGGCTCAAAAATTTCCTGGTCAGCTCTCCGGAGGTCAACAGCAACGTGTTGCTATTGCTAGATCATTAGCTATGAACCCTGACATTATGTTGTTTGATGAACCAACATCAGCTCTAGACCCAGAAATGATCAAAGAGGTTTTGGATGTGATGATACAATTAGCAGAAGAGGGTATGACTATGTTAGTTGTTACTCATGAGATGGGATTTGCAAAAACTGTTGCTGATCAAATGATTTTTATGGATGAGGGAAGAATTGTTGAACAAGCATCCCCAGATGAATTCTTTAATAACCCAAAAAGTGATCGAACTAAACTTTTCTTAAGTCAAATTCTTAATCATTAAAGAAGTATTAGATGAATGAAGTTGTAATGGCTTTATTATCCGGATGGATAATATTTTATTTTGCTGTATTTTTGCCAGGACCTAATACTTTTTTTGTGGCATCCGTTGGAATTAGTGGTCAGAAAAAACAAATTTGGGGTGCTGCAGTTGGTACTGCTATTGGTTCTTTTACTTGGTGCTTACTTGCTACAACAGGTATTTCTTTTCTAATTTCAAATTTAATGGGTTGGGGTTTTATTGTTTTAAAGATCTTAGCTAGTCTTTATATGATTTATTTAGCATATCAAATTGGCAGCCAATACTTTAGCTCTGAAAATCAACTCATAAAACTATCCAATGAAAGAAATTTTTTAAACAGTATGAAGAAAGCAATAATTGTTGCATATACCAATCCCAAAGCTTTCGCATTTTGGTCTGCTCTAGCAACTTTACAATTCAGTGAAAACCTAAATTTTAGTATTGCTCTAATTTTTGCAACAGGTAGTTTTTTTATTTCAGCAATGAATTATTCAATTATCGGCCACTTTTTTGGTATAAAAAAGTTTTCAAATTACTTCAATAGACCTAAAAATATTGTCAATTTAATATTTGCTGGACTTTTTATATTTGTAGCTATAGAAATTTGGGTGTTAGGCTAGTCAAAAAGCCCTATATAGGGCTTTTTAAAATTTTCTAATAAATCTTCTATCTATCTCTTTTTGTCTTCTTTCAAGGTCAATCATGTCGATAGCTTGAGATAAATACACCTCTTCTTTGTAAGACTTTGATTTTTGGTCATTTTTTCCATTAATAATTATTTTTCTAATAGATTTAAATAGATTGCTCATTAGGCAGCCTCTTTTAAGCTATTTGGAAATGACTGATTTCTTTTGTACTCGGAGTAAGCCCATTGCCAATCTGTGCCATACTCAACCTTACAAAAATTTATAATACTGTCTTCTTTTTTACTAAAAAGAGATAACCAGAACTTTAAAGATCTTTCTGTAAATCCAAAAATTTTATTCATAATTTTATTTCCTTTCTTACATATATATAGTTTTAAAAAGAAGTTTTACTTTTGCTAAATATAGACAGCTGATGTCTATTTATGAGACTTCAAACAAATTCATTAAATATTTTTAATTTGCATGTAGTCTAAGTAACAAAAAAAATGATAAATTTATGACATGGATTATAAAATTTTTGATGGCCATAATGATGTATTATTTAGACTATTTTTAAAGAACAAACCTGACTCCTATCTTGATTTTATCGATGGAGATAATGAGGGACATTTAGATCTTCCTAGAATGAACCAAGCTAATTTTAAAGGAGGCTTATGCGCCATATATGTTCCTACCCCAGAACAAGATATCTCTGACTCTGATAAGTTGGTCAACTATAAAGATATGGAGAAGGATGAGTATTTATTACCACTTCCAAGACCCGTAGACGTAAATGATGCATTACCAGTTGTTTTAAATCAATTGTCTATCCTTTCAAAAATTGAAAGAAACTCAAAAAATAAAGTTAAGATTTGTTTATCTGGCAAGGATTTGGAAACCTCGTTTAAACATGATGATCAATTATCTGTAGTAATGCATATAGAGGGTGCAGAATGTATAGATAAAAATTTTTATAATCTCGAAACTTTATTTCGAGCTGGTCTTAGATCAATTGGGCCAGTTTGGTCAAGACCTACTATTTTTGCAGAGGGCGTTCCCTTTGCTTTTCCAACTTCACCAGATATTGGAGATGGTTTAACCGAAATAGGAATAGAACTTATAAAAAATTGTAATTCACTAAATATGTTAATTGACACCTCTCATTTAAATGAAAAAGGCTTTTGGGATATAGCAAAATATTCAAATTCGCCCCTAGTAGCCACGCATAGCAATGCTCATCAGATTTGCCCACACTCTAGAAACCTTACAAATAAGCAATTAGATGCAATCAAAGAAACTCAAGGGATGGTTGGAGTTAACTTTGCCCCAGCTTTTTTAAGGAAAGATGGAAAAATGGTTTCTGATACAGATTTACAAATAATTGTTGATCATTTTAAGTACCTTATTGACTATATGGGAGATGATAAAGTTGGATTTGGCTCAGATTTCGACGGTGCAATGATGCCAAAAGATCTTAATAGCGTTCTAGGTATGCATAAATTAATCGATCTATTAATTTCACAGGGTTTTAATGAAAACTTAATGATTAAAATTTCACATTTAAATTGGATTAATCTTTTAAAAAGAGTTTTAAATTAATAAATATTCAATGAAGTGAAACTTTAGTATCAAAAAAATTCTGATATAATCTTTATATGGGACTTCACTTTGACTATAAATCAAAAGCTGGTGAAAGAGCTATGGAGAAAGAGCGTAAGCGCCAAGAAAAACTTGCCGCTAAAAAGGCTAAAAGAGAAGCAAAAAGAGAAGCAGAAGAGTTAGCCGAATTAGAGCGCCTTACAGATCCAAATGCTCCAGCTGAGGGAAATCAGGAACAGTAATCTGATTACCCTCAAATATATTAATTTTTTCGATCGCTAGTATCGACTCAGATTCTTTTTATCTTATAAATTTTTTGATCCTCTGTCATAGATCTGACTTGCCTTTTGTACCATTCCTTAAAATCATTTGATGTGTCATCATAAAACATCACTTTCTTTCGAATTAAGAAAATACCAATATCACTTTCTGGAATTCCAATAAAAGTCTGTCTTTCTGTGTGCATCACTTTTACACTTTCTTGCAAAGGTTCGTGCTCACATAAATAATAACCATAATGCTCTCCCCAAACATATCTTATAATAGGAGTTGTTGCTTCAACCATCATCTGAACATATTTATCCTCATTTTTTAAAAAATTTTCCATACCTGGTACAGGTTGATGGATTTGAGCAAAACTAAGACCAATTTTTTCTTTAGGCACCCAAACAGAGGGAAATGAAACATGTAAAGCTATAAGTTTGTTACATCTGTGAAAAATAGCTATATCCTCTTGAAGATTATAACCAAGTTCTACAAAGTCATTAAAGTTAGAATTTTTAGATGGGTATTCTTTTTTTATTATAGAATTTAACTTCTCGCATACAGCTATATCAATTTCTTTTGTAAAATAATCATCAATAAAAATATTTTCTTTACATTTTTGTTTCAAACTTAAATATCTTTCTTCGTGCTCATCATATTCAATAATTGGAAGGTCTTTTATTTTTTTTATTCCAGGAGCTACAGAGTAAATAGGTCCATATGGTTCCCAGTCGATCATTTTGTAAATAAAATCAATACTCCTATCAAAGTGATAGCAATAATAATAAGTTTTTTAAATAGGATTTCCGGTATTTGTTTATGTATAAAATAACCCAGCCAAACACTTAACATAACTAAAAGAGCTATTGGACAGTATATTTTCACTATCTCTAAATAGCTTCCTCCCAAAAACATAAAAAATATTGCTCTCAAAGAGTTTATAATAAAAAAATATCCAGCCATTGTTGATCGCAACTCTTGTTTTGAGGAGAAATAATCTTTATACCCCATTAATACAAATGGTCCTCCAATAGTATAAATTCCTTGAATAAATCCACCTAGAATTACAAAAAAATTTTTCAAGAATTGAGGAAACCTGATATCAGGAAAGAATAAGTTGAAACATCCATAAATAATTAAAATTATTGCAAATATTTTTATTAAAATATCTGATGCAAAATAACTGATAAAATATGTTCCAATTAATGCACCAGGAATTGTATAAATTAAAATTTTGATCAGATGATTTAAAGAGACATATTTGTATGATTGAATTAAAACAGCTAAACCGGAGGATAGCCCAACAATCATTGCAAGCTTTAATAAAGAATTAAAGTCAAAGAAAAATCCACTAATTCCCAGAAAGATTATCGTACCACCAAAACCAAAAATACTTTCAATGGCGTATGCAAAACAAGCTATTAATGCAATAGTTGAAAAATTTGGCATTTAATTCTATTAAACAATTTAGAATGTTTTATGTTAAAAGTAATCTATGTATTTAAAAGTAATATTTTCTTTTATTGTAATATTATTTCTTAAAACGAATTTATTGTTTGCTCTTTCTCAAGATATTTCTATAACAATCATGGTTCGTTCTACATTGGGAACAGAATATATTCTAGCTAAAAGTATTTGCAAAGTATTGGACAGGGAACTTGAAATATCTCATAGTTATGGTGGTTCTAACACTTTAGAATGCAATACACGCCTCGATGATAGCGTTGATGAAATAATTAAAAAAATTAAACAAAATCAATTTCAATATGCAATTATTAAAAAATCAGATTTACTCAATCGTCCCCCTAATTTATCGCTTCGTTCAATTTTAAATTTTCCCGCAGATCATGATTATGTTTTTATTTCAAACCAGAATGTAGATCCTAATGTGATTAAGGATATAAACTTTGGAATTATGAATCATTTGCTTGAGTTTCGCTATCTTCATAAATCTTTTTTTGAATTTTCGGAAAATAATTTAATTGTTAAAGAAAAAATACCATTACACTTAGGGACTTTAAAATTTAGTGATGAGTGGAGTAGTGGTAAAAGAAGAAGGTTTACAGAGGTAGACTAATTTTTACAAAACCATCAGTTACGACAAAAATAAATATTAAAGCAAAAAATACTCCACCAACAAAAACTTTCATCACACAAGCTTACTAAATAGATTTTAGGTGTAAAGTATATAAACTGTGCAAAATTGTCATGAACGAGTTTATTTTTGGTTTTTCAACAGGTTTAAGTTTAATACTTGCTATAGGTGCACAAAATTTATTTGTTATAGAGCAAGGTATAAAAAAAAATAATATTTTTTTAGTAACTTCAATATGTATAGTTGGTGATTTCTTATTAATTTTTTTTGGAATTTTCATATTTCACTTTATTAAAAATTTCATCAACGATCTAATCAATTTATTATTATCTATAGGCCTTGTCCTCTTTCTTTTAAATTTTATATGGTCAAAAATAAAAACATTTAAACATGATATTGTATTTTCACAAACACATACACAAACGTCAAAGTTAAAAATAGCCCTCCAGACACTTGCCTTTACTTTTTTAAACCCACACGTTTACTCAGACACTGTTTTTATTTTAGGAAATTTATCAAAAAATTTTCTAACTATTTCTGACAAGATTTTATTTGGTTTAGGTGCAAGTCTAGCTTCATTTATTTTTTTTTATTTTTTAGGCTATGGTGCTCAATCACTAAGATTATATTTTTTGAACAAACAAGTTTGGAAATTAGTTAATATGATAATAATTCTTTATTTGCTTATACTTACCTTATCTATTATTTTCTTGGAAATAATTTGATTATTAATTTTTTATTTATAAATTATTTCATCAGCTGTCTGTAAGTTGCATAGTTGTTATGCAATCATAACACGAGTTTTTTAAAATATTATATGTATAAATTTATATGGAGCAGTTTTTAAAAGTTTAGATTAACTCCGTGTTGACATAGATACTTAGTTATTCCCTCCTAGTTATAACAAACTGCTCCATTAATAGTATGACAAGCTTCACAACACTTTATCCTGCACTTTTGTTTCCAGCTATACCTTTAATGATGATATCGTTTGGAAATAGATATACTTCTCTTGCTTCATTAATCAGAAAGATCCATGACACAATAATTACAAATAGACCAACTAGCAATGTGGTTCAACATCACTTAGATCAAATTAAAGTACTTACAACCCGTTTAACATTAGTAAGGTCAGTTCAAACCCTCTCTGGGATCAGTTTTTTGCTGAATTTAATATCTATTTTTTTTAGCTATATCAAGATTTATGACTTAGCCTTAAACTTTTTTGGTTTAGGGATATTGATATTTTCAATAGCTATAATGTTATTTATCTATGAGATACAATTATCTACAAAAGCTCTTAGTAAGCATTTGGAAGACCTGAAAGATTTTAGTTAATTTATTAAGATACTGGATTCTTTTCTAAATAAATATTTCATATGAAAAAAAACAAACACTGAGCCTAGTAAATTTGTAAAAAATATAGCCCACCAAATACCAATTAGGCCTTTTTCAAGAGTCTCAGAAAATAAATAAATTACAAATGGGGGAAGAAATACCAATCTAATAAAAGTGTAGAACACATTTACAGAAGGTTTTCTTAAACCAGAAAGTACAGAATCACACCTATCAATAACTTGATATATAAAAGCCAAAAAAGCTACCATAAACAAGTAACTACCAGCAATAATTATCACTTCACTGTCTCTTGAAAAAAAACTAGCAATCTTTTCACCCGCAAATATAAGCACTAATGCCCCAAAAATCATCATTGTCATAGATAACTTTAATGAAATTAAAAAAGCTTCATAAATTCTATCAAAATTCTTCGAACCAAAATTTTGTCCTACCATACTTAATAAAGCACTACTAAATCCTATGGCAGGTAATAAAATAATTTGCTCAATTCTTAAAGCTATACCATATGCTGCGCTAGCTGAGGCACCATAACTTGTAACAAACTTTTGCATTATGAAGAAACCAACTGCAATCATGAACATATTCATACTAGAGGGTATAGATTGTCTTAGAATTCTTAATACAAATTTAGATTCTAACCAAATATAATTGTAATTGAAATACTTAAACAATGGACTGCGAATAGCATAATAGCTTAAAAAGAAAAAATGAAATAGTTGAGATATGACTGTTGCAAGAGCTATGCCGAGAGTTCCCAATGCAGGAAAAGGACCATAACCTAAAGATAAGAAAGGACTAAATATTAAATTAATAAAAAAGCTTATGATTAATGCATTTCTATTTTTTTTTGTATCTCCTTGTGCATATAAAAGAGAATTAACAACAAAAGAAACAATAAAAATTGGAGCACCAATTGAGAGTACTTTTATGTATCTTAGACCATTGTTAAGAAAAATACCTTCTGCCCCAAAATATAAAAATACAGGTCTAGATAATAGAAACGTTGTTAGTCCTATGGCTATTGAAACCAATAAAGTGATAACTAAAGCTTGAGTATGTATCTTAATTGCCTCATTAAATTTTTTTTTGCCAATAGCTATTGAAACAAGAGCTGTGGTGCCTTGCCCAAAACCTACAGCGAAGGCTAATAAAATAAAATACAAGGGGTAAGATATTGATAAGCCTGCAATAGCTTCTGTGCTTATGAGACCTGCATAAAAAGTATCTACTACATTGTACAGAGTATAAAACAAAAGACCTGTTCCTGCTGGAACAGCCATACCGATTAATTGTTTTTTTATATCCCCTTGGGTAAGATCCATAAAATTAAAAAGGTCTTACAACTACAAGTATTACAATTAAAATTAGAAGAACAGTAGGCACTTCATTGATTATTCTTAGATATTTTGAGGTGTAGTCTCTAAAACTACTCTCTAGACTTTTTCTAATTTTACTTAAATACATATGAAATGCAGAGAGAATAAGAACTAATATAATTTTCAAAAAAAGCCATAATTCAAAACCTACATAATGGATAAGGGCTAAACCAAATACCCAAGTCAATATCATTGCTGGGTTCATTATAATTTTTAGCAATTTATATTCCATTTTTTGAAATACACTATTCATTTCAGGATTGGTTATGTTTTCTACATGATAAACAAAAAGTCTTGGTAAATAAAATAACCCAGCAAACCATGATACAAAAGATATGATATGTAAAATTTTTAATAACTCATACATTTTTTACCATTTAGCCTCTGGAGGCATTGACATTAATATAGCATCAATATTACCTCCGGTTTTTAATCCAAATAATGTCCCTCTATCATAAAGCAAATTAAATTCTACGTAACGAGATCTTTTTTTTGAGAGAGCATCTAAATCATCTTTATTAAAGTTAAAATCTTTTTTTCTTTTTGAGTTTTCAATTACAAAATTAACAAAGAATTGCCCAACATCTTTTATGAATGATAAATCCTTATCAAAGTCTGTATTGATATAATCAAAAAAAATCCCTCCTATACCTCTACTTTCTTTTCGATGCTCTAAATAAAAGTATTCATCACATTGTTTTTTAAAGTTTTCATAATAAGTTGAATTATGTTGATCACATGTTCGTTGGAGACCTTGATGAAAATTATCTGTTTCTAATTTTTCAGGTATTGCAGGGGTTAAATCACAACCACCACCAAACCATTGTTTTCCTTTTGTGGTTATGTATCTAGTGTTAAAATGAGCTGCAGCAATTTTCGGGTTTTTCATGTGAGCTACGACTGAGATACCACTGGCCCAAAAGCTTGGATCCTCTTCGGTTCCCGGCATTGATTTTTTAAATTCTTCACTAAAATTACCATGCACTGTTGAAATATTTACTCCTACTTTTTCAAATATTTCTCCATTTAGTAAAGACATCAACCCTCCACCACCACCAGGTCTTTGCCACTCTTTTTCTATAAATTCAGACCCATCAAGCTTTTGTATTGATCCAACCATTTGATTTCGAAGTTCTCGAAACCACTTTTCTGCTTTAGTTTGTTGATTTTTTATTTGATCACTCATACCCACCCATGTAGTTCGTTTTCTATCAACGAAGTGAGTAGGAGTATATGATCTTCTCGATCATTTAGACAAGGAATATATCCAAATTCATTTCCACCATTTTCCATGAATATTTCTCTATTTTCCTCGTTAAGTTCTTCAATTGTCTCGAGACAATCTGAGGAAAAAGCAGGACTTATAACATGAATGTGGTCTGTACCATTTTTTGCTAAGCTCTCTATAGTTTTATCTGTGTAAGGTTGAAGCCATTCTGCTGGTCCAAATCTAGATTGAAATGTGGTCATATAACTTTCCTCTGGTAAGCCCATGGTCTCTGCCACCAGCCTAGTAGTTTTTCTGCAAAAACAATGATACGGATCCCCTTTATCTAAATATTTTTTTGGAACACCATGATAGCTAAATATGATTTTTTTTGGTTTTGAATTTTTAGTCCAAAATTCTTCAATGCTATTTTTTAGAGCTTTTATATAAAGCTCATTTTCGTAATATCCTCCAATAAAACGAAGAGATGGTACCCAACGCCAACTTTTTAATTCTTCTGCAACAGCATCAAACGTTGAGCCCGTTGTAGCCGCACAATATTGAGGGTATAAAGGTAAAATAATAATACGATCACAATTTTGATTTCTAAGATTATTTAAACCTTTAGAGATGCTAGGATTCCCATAACGCATTCCAATATCAAATACGATATTTTGATATTTCTTATTAATAAATTCTTTTATTTTCGATAATTGGTTTTTTGTGTGGAATAGAAGAGGAGAACCTTCCTCTGTCCAAACAGATTTGTAATTTTTAGCTGACTTTGCTGGTCGAGTATTCAAAACTATCCCATTAAGAATAGGCCACCAAATAGCTTTAGGTGTTTCTATGACACGTTCATCTGATAGAAATTGTTTTAGATAAGTCTTTAAAGACGACTTAGTTGGTTCATCTGGTGTTCCTAAATTTGTGATCAAAATACCTGTCTTAAGACCAGAGCCATGAACGTATAGTTTATTACCTTTAAATGAAGCCATTGAAAAACATTACGATTTTTATGATAACTTAGTTCTTATCTTTTCTATGAATAAATGAACATTAGCCTCAGGAGTAGTTTTTTTTACACCGTGATCGAGGCTAGCAATCCACCCAGATCTATGAGAAGGCTCACTCTGTAAGCATTTCTCAATAAATTTATCAATATAATCAGAAAAGGATTTAGTGTCCTCCATAGCTAACAAATCATTTGAAAAATTCCCCTGTAAAGATAAATGTGTCTTTGGTAATTCAGTGAAAACCTCCAAATTAGTTCCTAAAACTGTAAGTTTTAAATTTTTTAAATTTTGTAATTTATTAAATTTAGTTTGAGAAATTTCTTTAGTGAAATATCCAATTTTATTTGGATAACTATTTGAAATTTTAACTAAAAAAGGAATAACGAATTCATCAAAATCTTTATCATTTAGTTTATTAGCCTCAGTATCAAATATCATTAACAAATCAATGTCATTTTGTAATTGAATTTGTATATTTTTTTGTATTAACATTTCTAAAACGGGCAGGGTTTTTTGAAATAGTGTTTGTGATACAGGATTATTCCTCGTTGCAAAATGGTATAAGGTTACAGGTCCACCAGTAAATCCAATTAAGGATTTATCATTTGATAGTTCATTTCTAATATGTTTTAGAGATATATTCTGAAAATCTATGAAACTTTCAAATTCATCAATATTAAATTCGGATATCATTTTTGAACTTAAATTTTTTTCAAATATTGGTCCAGGATTAAACTTCAAACTCATACCTAAATAATCTAAAGGAAAAAGAATATCACTAAACAATATTGCAGCATCAAAATCGAATTCAACAATAGGTCCAAGAGTTACCTCACAAGCAAGCTCAGGCTCTTTACATAATTGTTCAAAAGAATATTTTTCTTTTAATTTTCTGTAATGCTGATGATATCGACCAGCCTGTCTCATAAACCAAATCGGAGGAATTTTTTGTTCAACTTTATTTAAGGCATTAAAAAAATTTTTGTTATAGGTATTTTGCAATATCTCTAGCTCCATAAGTAATAATAAAATCTGCTTGAGCTCTTTTGAGTACCGTTAAAGACTCTAGGAGCAAATCAACATAATTGCCAAATTTAGCTTTGCTGAGCATTTGTAGACTAGCATACTCACCACTTACTTGGTATGCACCCGTGGGAAGCAGTGTCTCCTTTTTTACATCTCTTATTAAATCTATTGAAGTCATTCCAGGCTTAACCATTAAATAATTTGCACCTTGAGCTGCATTATTAATTGAGCTTTTAATCGCCTTTATTTTGTCTTCAACAGGTAATTGATATGATGATCGATCAAATCCCTTTGGTGATGATTTTGCAACATCTCTAAAGGGGCCGTAGAAGTGACTTTTAAATTTTGTTGAGTAACTCATTATTTGAGAATTTGAAAAACCATTTTGAACAAATATTTTTCTTAAATATTTAGTCGTATTTTTCATCATGTCACTTGGTGCAATTATATCAGCTCCGGCCTCAAGATATGTATTTGCAGCTAATCCTAAAGAGTAATGTGTCTTATTAAGGTCTATTGATTTTTTATGAGTAACTCCACAATGCCCATCAACAGTTATTGAGCATAAGCATGTATCTATAAGTAAAACTATATCTTTTCCAAAATAATTTTTAATTTTTCTTATAACTTCATAGTGAAAGCTAAAATCCTCTGGATGTTTTTGTTTTTTATTTGGAACAATAAAAAGAAGAAAATTATTGATACCTTTTTTTAAATCCTTTTCAATTGCCTTAATTATAGATGAAGATGACCAACTCTTATTATCACCTAATCCTTTAATTTCCTTTGAATTTTTTACCTTTTGATCCACAAATAAAGGTTGAATTAAAATTTTCTTATTAAGAGATTTTGACTGATCAATAGGAAAATAATTTTTAATCATTTAAGTTCAAAATTTTTAAAATCATCATAAGTAAGATATACATTTAATTGATTTTTAGGAATAAATTTAGAAATTTGAAGATACGTTTGACCAGGTCCACAAGAATTACGCTTATTTAGTATTTCTGGTCTTAGTTGTATAGCTAATTTAAATGCAGAGAAGCTCATCCAATAAAAACTCTCCGCTACAAACAAATTATCAATCGTATTGTCATTAATCAAAGGGACTAAACTATAGTGTGATATAACAGGGAATTTTTTATTTAGCATATTTCCTTCATAAGTAAGTTTATAAGTAGGTTTTTGATTATCTTTATAAAAATTTTTAATTTCTCGATAATTTTCACCAAAACTATCGAGAGAAGAATTTACAAGAATGCCCATTTTACTTATTTTTTTCCAAGAACTAACGCCGGAAGTTATAAGATTTGATACACTTTTCAAAGATTTAAACTCTTTAAATTCTGATCTTGTGGCCAAAACATTTTTATTTTTTACTGTTTTATTAAATTCATGCAAATTTCTCTGAAACATTTGATATTTTGATAAGCTTGAAGGAAATATATTTTTAACCTTTTTAACTTTTTTATTATTTAGATATTTTTTTTCTTTAAAATATTTTTTTGTTTGATTATCTTTCCCTTGTGCAAATAAGATTTTTTCATTTAGAATATTTTCAATAGTTACACCTACATCTAAATTGCAACCACCTCCCCATTTGTATAAATATTTTCTCTCTCTTTGACAATCATCTAACGAAGGTAAATGATTAATTTTTTTCAATATTTTTTCTGTTTTTTGATCACCTCTCCTATATTCTAAAGCAATACACCCTTGTGCTGCAGCACTAGGAAATTCAGAAATTGGTAAAATTATTTTTTCAAACTTTTTAAATTTCAATTTAAAATTTCTATAATCTTTTTTATTAATTTTTTCTCCATATTTAAAAATTCTATCTATAGCAGCTTTTGCCATAAACACCCCGTCCTCTTTTGAGGAATTTAATATTTTTTCCAGCCTAGATGGTACGTTTCCCCTAATGTCGAATGGCTTCAATTCTTCAAAGGGTAAAAACTCTCTTAATTTTTTTAAATAATATTTTCTTCTAGGAGAGGAAGTCCCTATAACTAATTTTTTTTTATTTAATGAAGTTTTTTTAATAAGAATAACATCTCTTGGATCATCTCTTTTGAGACAAATAAAAGAGGTCTTATTAAGATTTTTAACAGGGAGATCTTTGAATGAATGAACTACTACATCTGCATCTTTTAAGATTAATTTTTTTGAGAGTGAATTTGTAAATATTCCAAATCCATGTTGTTTCCAAGCTTTAGCTGACATGTCCGTGTCACCAACACTTGATGAGTAATGCGTATCAATTATATTTTTTTGTATTTTATTAATTTCTATTTCCGCAATATGTGTCTGAATTTTAGCGAGAAAACTTTTTCTTGATAATAAAACAATCTTTTTCATAACCATTGATGACATTAAGAAATAACAAATAATCAACACTAATACAATTTAAGCGAGACTTATTGGTCAATATGTACTTATTGTAAAATATGTTATATCTAAACAACGTTTGAAATTATGACACAAAAAGCAGTTTTAATTGTCGGAGCAGGATCAGGTTTAAGTGCCTCTTTGGCTAGAGCATTTAATTCGAAGGGGATGAAAATCGTACTTGCTGCCAGAAACATAGACAAACTTGATAGTTTAAAAAAAGAGATCGACGCTTTAGTTTTTACTTGTGACTCAACGCAAAATAAAAGTGTTCAAAATTTATTTTTGCAGACTGATTCAATTATAGGCACTCCAGAAATTGTTATCTATAATCCATCTCTTAGAATTGTAAAACCTTTTATTGAATACGATCCTGATGAAATGCTTCAATCAATAAAAGTAAATAGTTATGGGGCTTTTCTAGTAGCGCATGAATCAGTAAAAAGAATGTTAAAAATAGGAAAAGGTAATATTTTTTTCACAGGATCATCTGCAAGTGTAAAGGGTTTTGCCAAATCTGCGTCCTTTGCTATGGGAAAGTTTGGTTTGAGAGGCTTAGCACAATCTTTGGCAAGAGAGCTGCACCCACAAAATATTCATATAGGTCATTTCGTTATAGATGGAGGAATTGGAAAAGAACCAGTTGGAAATTATCAAATGATACACCCTGATGAAATTGCAAAACAATACCTAAATTTTTATTTACAGGATAAAAAAGCTTGGTCTTGGGAAATTGAAATTAGAACAAACACTGAAAAATTTTAGAAGAACACCTTGGAAATCGGTATAGACAGTTTTGCAGATAAAAGAGAAGGCTCAGATAGTGTTAAAGCCATTAATAATGTTATTGATAGAATTATTTTTGCAGATGAAGTTGGATTAAATTCATTTGGGATAGGAGAGCATCATAGAAAAGAATTTTTAGACTCAGCACCATTTATGATATTATCTGCTGCTGCAGCACAAACAAAAAATATTAAGCTAATAAGTGCTGTAACTGTTTTAAGTGCAGCAGATCCTGTTCGTGTATTTCAAAACTTGTCTACTCTTGATCTGATATCTGGAGGTAGAGCAGAAATGGTGGCTGGAAGAGGATCATTTTCTGAAGCCTTTCCATTGTTTGGTTTGGATTTCAAAGATTATGATGAGTTGTTTATTGAAAAGCTCGGTTTACTTTTAAAAATTAGAGAAAATGAATTTGTTAGTTGGTCTGGTAAATTTAGACCTTCGATAAATAATTTACCTATTTATCCAAGGCCCATTCAAAACCCTGTCCCAATTTGGTTAGGTGTTGGTGGCACACCTCAATCTTTTGCTAGAGCAGGCTCAATGGGCTTACCTTTAATGATTGCCATAATAGGAGGTAATACTCATCGCTTTAAGCCCTTGGTAGATATTTATAGACAGGCAGGTAAAGAAGCCGGACATCCCCCAGAAAAACTCTCAGTAGGACTTCATTCATTAGGATATGTCGCAAATAGTATGGATGAAGCAATAGATTTGTATTATGAGGGTTATCATAAAATGTTTACAAAAATTGGAAAAGAAAGAGGTTGGGGTCCTGTTACGAGAGACCAATTTGACAATCAAATTGGTCCATTAGGCGCTATAGTTTTAGGAGATCCAGATCAGGTTGCTGAAAAGATTATGAGACATAGTCAAGCCCTTGGAGGTATTGATAGATTCCAATTTCAAATGGATATTGCTGATATTACCCATGAAAATTTAATAAAATCTATTGAACTGATTGGCAAAGAAGTAATTCCTAGGGTAAATAGGACAAAAAGCCCCTAGTTATAGGCTTTATGCGTCTTTATTGCAGTATCTTTTATATTAGTAAAAAATAAATTAATATTTGTGAAAAATCATAATTGGAAATCTAATTATTTAAGCACACTTCAATCCGAAATTGACAAAATTAAAGATGAAGGTCACTACAGAGTATTTAACAACATAGAAAGAAAAGCCGGACAGTATCCCAAAGCTACAAGACATAGTAATGGTCAAACTGAAGAGATTGATGTCTGGTGTTCAAATGATTACTTAGGCATGAGCCAGAACAAAGAAGTTATTTCCGCAATGCAATCTGCTGCTGAAAAGTTAGGAGCGGGAAGCGGAGGAACAAGGAATATATCAGGTACTACTAATTTCCATATTCAACTCGAAAAAGAAATCGCACTCTTACATAAAAAAGAAAGAGCTCTAGCATTTAATTCTGGATATAGTGCTAATGAGTCTGCACTAAAGTCTATTATATCTGCTTTTGATAATTGTTTAGTTTTAAGTGATGAACTAAATCACGCATCACTTATAGAAGGAATTCGTACAAGTAAAAAAGAAAAAGCTATTTATCGTCATAATGATGTAAAGCACCTAAAGGACATTCTAAAGGGAGTAGATTTTTCTCGACCAAAAATTATCGTCTTGGAGTCTGTCTACTCAATGGAAGCTGATTTTGCACCATTAGAAGACATTATTCAGGTTGCTCAGGATAATGGAGCATTAATATACTTAGATGAAGTTCATGCTGTAGGTTTATACGGTCCCAATGCAGCAGGTGTAGCAGATCAAAAAGGATTATCTGAGCATATTGATATTATCAATGGAACATTGGCAAAAGCATTTGGTCTAGCTGGAGGTTACATAGCCTCGACTGAGACAATAATTGATTTTGTTAGAAGTTTTTCAAAAGGATTTATTTTTACAACATCCATGTGCCCAGCTGTAGCTGCTGGAAGTCTAGAGAGCATTAGACAAGTAAAGAAAAACGATGAAATTCGATCTTCATTCTTTGAGAATGTTGATTTTGTTAAAAAAGAACTACGAACCGCAGGTATTCCTTTTTTAGACTCAGGTTCACATATAATCCCAGTATTAATTGGAGATAGCAAATTATGTAAAGAGATTAGTGATTTTCTTTTAAATGAGCACCAGGTTTATGTTCAGCCTATTAATTATCCAACAGTCCCAAAAGGAACTGAGAGAATAAGAATAACTCCTACTCCATGTCATGACCCAGAGTCTACCGAAAAATTTGTAGAAGCTTTGAAAGATGCTTGGTTTAAATTTATGCCTCAGTTAGTTAAATTTGAAAATCAATTTACTAATAAAATCAAAGTAATTTAAGCGCCTTATTTGATCAATCTATACATTTGTTATAAAACATACTAATGAGAGTCATTGCGTTTTATAGTTTCTTTAAAGTATCCAATCCCAGATTATTAAGAGAGAGGTTAAATTTACACTTTCTTTTAAAACAAATAAAAGGTTCGATTATTGTCAGTGAGGAAGGTTTAAATGGTACAATAGCAGTCTCTTCAAAATTAGAAAAAAAAATTATCGACTATTTAATGTCTTTAGGAGTAACTAAAGAAAATATAAAAATATCAGACTTTAATGGCCAAAGAATTTTTAACGAGTTTAAAATTAAACTTAAAAATGAAATAGTTACATCTGATTTTGGATTAAAAATTTCAGACATTAAAAAATCTAAGTTTATTGAACCAAGTGATTGGGATAAATTTGCCAATGATAAAAATGTAGAAATTCTTGATACAAGAAATGATTATGAATTTAAAATTGGTCATTATAAAAATGCTATCAACCCTAAAATTAAAACATTTAAAGATTTCAAAAATTATATTAAGAATAACAAAGAAAAATTTCAGAATAAAAAAGTTGGTATTTATTGTACAGGTGGTATTAGATGTGAAAAAGCAGGACCTTTAATGGAAAAATATGGTATTGAGACATATCAACTTAAAGGAGGAATATTAAAATATTTTGAAACCACATCTGCTGACTCATGGAAAGGTGAATGCTTTGTTTTTGACTACAGAGTATCTTTGAACAAGCAACTTTCTCAAGGTACGAGTAAGCTTTGTTACGGGTGTAACATGCCTTTAACTCCAAGAGAGAGAAAATCTCCTAAATATGAAGAAGGATATTCATGTTCCATCTGTTTTGATAATATGACAGAAAAAAAGAGACGTTCTCTCAAAGATAAGAGAGAACATTGGAAAAAAGTTCTTTAATTTCATTAAATATCAATGTTGACCAAATTCAAAATTAGTTTAGTTTACGCCAATGGCTAAAAAGTCTACATACCAACTTAAACAGTTAATACCTGAAGAAAAACCTGAAACTGGCACAAAATATATTGTACGTAAACCCACTAAAGGATTGAAAGTTTCTGACAAACTTCGCCAGAGAAAGTATGACCCTGTTTTGAAACAGCATGTTTGGTTTGTAGAAAAGAAAATGCCTCCTCATAGTAAATAATTTTGTTATTATTTTATCATCGAAAATAGAACTTTATATTGGCTGAGAAGAGACTTAAGGATTACTGATAATCCTTGTCTGGAATTTATATCAAAACAAAAATCCCCAGCAATACTTGTTTATATTTATGATGACATTGAAAAGAAAGCCACTGGAGATGCTGGTCAATGGTGGTTAAACAAAACTCTTCATTTGCATTCCAAGAATTTAGAACAAAAATTTAATGTAAAGCTTATTGTAACTGATGGTGAAGCGAAAAAAAATCTCTCACACCTAATTGAAAAATACAAAATTTCATCATTAATTTGGAATAGGCTCTACTCAGACCAATCTATTAAAAGAGACACTGAGATAAAGAGTTTTTTTAAAAATAAAAATATTCATGTTGAAACTTTTAATTCACACTTACTTAATGAGCCTTGGGAAGTACAAAATAACTCTGGTCAGTTCTTTAAAGTTTTTACTCCTTATTGGAAAACTGCTTTTAAAGTTTATTTGAACAAGAAATTTTCCTACCAAAAAAATACATCAATCAAATCATTTAAACACAATGAAAAAACTAAAATCAATTTTTTATCTAATCGAAGTTGGTATGAGAAGTTTAATAATTATTGGAGTCCAGGAGAGGATGCAGCTCTGAAAAAAATTGAAACTTACATTTCTTCTCATATAGATAAATATGATGTAAATAGAAATAGGCCTGATTTTGATCAAACATCAAGAATATCTCCTCACTTAAGATTTGGAGAGATATCCCCGCGGGTAATAATTGAAAAAATCCAAGATTCAAAAAAATCTAATAATGCTGTAAATACTTATTTATCAGAAATTGGTTGGCGAGAATTTTCTTATTCATTGTTGTATTATTCTGAAGATTTATCAACTAAACCGATTAACCCTAAATTTAAAAAATTCCCATGGAGAAGTAGTAAAAAAGATTTTGCTCTATGGACTGAGGGTAAAACAGGCATACCTCTTGTAGACGCTGCAATGAGTCAAATTTATGAAGAAGGATGGATGCATAATAGGCTTAGAATGGTTGTTGGAAGTTTTCTTGTGAAAAATTTATTATTAAACTGGACATTAGGTGAGCGGTATTTTCAAAAAAGTTTACTAGATTATGATGAAGCTAGTAATGCAGCTGGATGGCAGTGGATAGCAGGCTGTGGCGCAGATGCTTCTCCATATTTTCGTGTATTTAATCCTGTGCTTCAGTCAGAAAAGTTCGATCCACAGGCTCAATTTATCTTGAAGTATATTCCACAATTAAAAATATTTAATTCATCAAAAACAGTATTTGAGCCATATTTAGATAAAAAATTATTAGATAGTTTAGTCAAAGAAAAAAAATATGTTAATCCAATCGTTGATTTGAAAGAGTCTCGCAACAGAGCACTTGCTGCTTATCAACAAACGAAATCATAATTTGAAAAAAAGTGTAGCTATAATTGGATCTGGTATAGCAGGATTATCTACAGCATATTTTTCACAAGAATATTTTGATGTAACACTATTTGAGAAAAATGATTATTTAGGTGGGCATGCAAATACAAGAGAAGTCAAAGATAGTAACGGAAATACCATACCAATAGATACAGGTTTCATTGTCTACAATGAACTGACATACCCAAATTTAACAAAATTTTTTGATCTTCTCAAAGTCGAAACTCTTAATAGCAATATGTCCTTTAGTTTTCTTAATGAGGAAAACAAATTCGAGTATGGGGGAGGTAGTTTAGGTGCATTATTTGCAGATCGTAAAAATTTTTTTAATTTAAAATTCTACAAAATGTTAAAAGACATCATTATTTTTTATAAAGTTTACCAAAAAAAAAATATTACATCAGATATCTCAATTAGAGATTTTCTTAAAACAAAAAATTACTCTGATGAATTTATTAATTTCCATCTTGTTCCTTTAATTTCAAGTATTTGGTCAACTCCCGATCAAGACTCTCTTAATCAGCCATTAAAAAGTATTATTAATTTTTTTCAAAATCACAAATTGTTTAATTTCACGGATAGACCACAATGGAAAACAATAAGAAATGGTTCTAAACAATATATCAATTTATTAATTAAATCTGCAAAATTTAAAATCAAAAAGTCATGTAGAATTCAAAAAATTTCAAGAAATGACAAGATTGAAATTTTCTTTGAAGGAAAAAAATCTGTTTTTGACATTATAATATTTGCATGTCCTCCCAACCATTTTTTTCCTCTTTTAGATAAAATACATCAGAAAGAGCATGAGGTTTTAAATGAATTTGATTTTCAAAAAAATTTAGCACAATTGCATCAAAATAACTCTCTTATGCCAACCCATTTAAAAGCTTGGTCAAGTTGGAATTTTCATACGAATTTATATAATAAATGTACTTTAAGTTATTGGATGAATAAATTGCAATCACTAGAAACTAATGACAATTTCTTTGTCTCTCTAAATCAGGATCAAAATCAGAATCACTATCAAACAATTTACGAACATCCAATATTCTCACCTAAAACTCTAAATGCTCAAAAAAATATTTCACAAATTCAAGGCTATGAGAATTCTTATTATGTTGGTAGTTATCTTGGCTATGGTTTTCATGAAGACGGTATTCAATCTGCTATAAAAGTTTGTAAAAGGTTAAATATAGATTTAAAGGAGTTTAAAAATGCGGATACATCAAGAGTGCAATGGAATTAATTTCCTCTCATTGTTTTGGAATAGGTAAAATAATTCATAAAAGAACAAGGGATACTGATAATTTTTTTCAATATAATGCACCTTACTTAAGTATAAATTTAAGTAACACAATAAACATCCATCCATTTATATCCCTAAATAGATTTAACTTTTTTTCAATTTTTTATAAACAGCACGGATTTAGAAATAAAAAAAAGAGTCTATATGATTTTGCAAAAAATGTTGCTGAAAAACACAATATTGTTTTTAATAGTATTCAATTTATATGTATCCCATCAATTGTTGGTTATTCTTTTAACCCTATTAGCTTTTATTTATATCTTGATAGTAAAAATAAAGTTAAGTCGATCATATATGAAGTGAAAAATACATTTGGAGACCAAGTTCATTATTTAACTTTGAACAAATTTAAAGATAAAGAGTTTAAAAAAAATATGTATGTGTCGCCATTTATTGAAATGGACTGCACTTACAAGATTTCTTCAAAAAATAAAAGAAAAAACCATTTTTTTTGTAATATTAATCAATTTAACCTTAAAAAGGAACAAATATTTTATGCCTCTATAGATTTAAATTTAAAAGAAATAACTTTCTATAATTTTATTTTGTTTTTAATTTTAAATATTTTTGGGAGTGTAAAAACAATCACTCTTATTCACTATCAAGCAATCAAGCTTTTATTAAAAAAAAGTAAATTCTTTAAATATTCCAATAGAATAAAAGATAATCTATACTTAGATTAGTTACAATTAGGTAAAATCTTGTTTATTGATAGATATATAAAAAAAGTTTGTTCTAAAATCAGATATGGATCTTTGATTTTAAATGTTAAGGGTAAATCTTATGAGTTTTACGGTGAATTAGAGGGTCCTTCAGTGCATTTAACAATTAGTCGTATCTCTATGATATGGGATTTGTATTTTCGTGGTTCAGTTGGGCTTGGTGAAGCTTATATAAAAAAGAAATTTGAAGCAGACGATTTAAGTAAATTCTTAGAATTTGGTGCACTAAATGAAAGAGCTTTTGGTAACGAAATGAGCGGATCTAAGTTTTACAGATTTTTATCAAAAAAATATATGAATAAAACTAAAAACTCATTATTTCAGAGTAAAAAAAATATTCATGCTCACTATGATCTTGGTAATGATTTCTATTTGGAGTGGCTGGATGATACTTTAACTTATTCCTCAGGTTTTTTTAAAACAGGCTCGGAAACGTTATCTGAGGCACAAAAAAATAAATTTGAAAGTCTTATTGAGGGTAATGAGCCTAGACCAGGTGATCATGTTTTAGAAATTGGGTCTGGATGGGGAAGTTTTGCTTTTTATTTAATTTCAAAATTCCCTGATATCAAAATCGATACTTTAACTATCTCAAAAGAGCAATACGAATTTGTCAAAACAAAAATTAGAGAACATCATTTAGAAAATAAGCTAAATGTCATATATAAAGATTATAGGGAACATCAAGGAGAATATTCTAGAATCTACTCCATTGAAATGTTTGAGGCTGTTGGAATACAATATTGGCAGACTTATTTTGAAAAAATTAAAGACTTGTTAAAACCATCGGGAGTCTTTTCAATGCAAACTATTGTAATCTTTGAAGATTTCTTTGAGAGGTATACTCGAAAAATTGATTTTATTCAAAAATATATTTTTCCTGGTGGAATGTTACCATCAGTAAAAGCTTTAGAAAAAATTGCTAATCAAAAAAAATTCGACTTCCAAATTAAAAATCAAATGGCGGATAGTTATTATCAAACACTTGAGATGTGGAGAAAAAATTTTAACAATAAATGGGATATAATAAAAAATTTAGGTTACTCTGAAGATTTTAAAAGAATGTGGAATTTTTACTTATCATATTGTTCAGGAGGTTTTAAGGCAAAAACTATTGATGTATATCAAATAGATTTTATCAATAGATAAATTAAATCTGTTAAAGATCTACTTTCATCAATGAGCGTATTGATTGTGTGTATGAGAAATGTATTAATAGCGAGTATTTTATTAATATTTGTCAGTGGGTGCAATAACATGAAACTTGAAGACTTTGCCAACAAAAAACCAATATTTAAAATAGAAGAGTATTTTTTAGGAAAAACAACAGCTAGTGGTCTTTTTATTGATAGACTTGGAAAGGTAAGGCGACAATTTACTGTTGAAATGGAAGGTATTCAACAGGAAGATAATTTTATTCTCAATGAGACCTTCCTCTATGATGATGGAGAGGAAGAATTCAGAAGATGGGAAATAAAAAAAACAGGTGAAAATACTTACGAAGGAATTTCTGATGATATTATAGGTGTAGCTTTAGGTGAAAGTTCAGGTAATGCTTTAAATTGGCATTACACATTAAAACTCAAGTATGGTGATGGAATAATGAATGTTAAGTTTGATGATTGGATGATTATGCAAGATGAAAATAACGTATTCAACAAAGCTACTATGAAAAAATTTGGTATAAGATTAGGAGATGTTTATTTATTCTTCACTAAGCAATAGTAGACTGTAATCTTTCTGCCTTTTCTTTTGCTTTTCTCTCGCGTTCTGCTTTTCGCTGACCTTTTTCAACAAGTGCTTCGAGCTCTTCATAAGTACATAAACCAAGATCAGTGGGGTTTCTAAACTCTGTAATTGGTTGAGATTGATTACCAGCCCTTATATTAGCAACAGTAGGCTTGGTAGAACTTGTAAGTTTGGCTATTTGTGTATCTGTTAGTGTTTGTCCATACTCACGAATTAGCCAAGCTATAGCCTTAGGTCTTTCTTGTCTTACTGACAATGGTAAGTATTTCTTTGTTTTAACACTCGATTGAATGGACTCAGATTTTTTATTTTGCAATTGAAGTTCAAGTGAATGATCTCCCTCACAACGTTTAATCTCATCCATAGTTAATTGACCACTGGCTATAGGGTTTAATCCTTGCATGCGATAAGCGTCCTCACCATCTGCAATACTTTGAACTTCTAGCTCGTGTAATTGACAGAATTGAGATATTTGGGAAAAACTTAAAGCAGTATTGTCTACCAACCATACGGCCGTAGCTAGGGGCATTAAAGGTTTATTATCAGACATGGTCTTGTTAAATTATTAAATATTAAATGACTTATATTTATTTTTAAAACGTGCAACTCTTCCACCTGAGTCAACCATTTTTCCAGATCCTTGATTCCAAGCTGGATGAGATAATGGGTCAATTTCAAGCTTCATAGTATCGCCAGCTTTACCCCAAGTGGATCTCGTCTTATACGTTGATCCGTCAGTACGCTCTATTGTAATTTCATGGTAATCAGGATGTATTTTTTGTTTCATGGTTATGAGAAAATAGAGATCAAAGGTTAAAAAATCAAGTAAATATTTATAGGCTTTTCAGTAATTCACCGCTAATGGCCGCACTAGAGGCTATTAAACTTTCATCATTTAAGGGATCAAAAACATTACCTTTTTCATTTAGGCATATCCCGCCCGCCTCATTTACTAAAATAATACCTGCTACGATATCCCAAAGATTTAATCTTAATGACCAAAATCCATCAAATTTTCCTGATGCCACATTCGCTAGATCAAGAGCTGAAGAACCAAGTATTCTGACACTAGTTTTCCTTTGAAGCGATCCTATTTGAGCAATTCCTTTCTCAAGAATATCTTCATGCTTGATTTGCACACCAGATGTAAACATACATCCATCTAACTTATCTCTTTGGGAAACCCTGAGTCTTTGGTTGTTAATCCAAGATCCAGAACCCTTATGAGCCCAAAATAATTCATTCAAAATTGGGTTATATGTAACGCCAGCAATAATTTCTCCTTTTTGCATCAATCCAATGGTAACTGCAAAGTAACCATTTCCATGTATGAAATTTTTTGTTCCATCAAGTGGGTCTGAGATAAACACAGGAATATCACCTTTAAGTTTATCTAAATCTTCAGGGCTAAACGTCTCTTCGTCAATTTGAAAAAAATCAGGTCTATCTTTCCCCAGAGTATAACTGATAGTTTCAGACGCTCTTATGTCTGCTGAGGATACAAAGTCGTTTTTATCTTTTTTAGAAATTTGAAGTTTCTCAAGTTCTCCAAAATCTCTAATCAAAGATTTAGCAGCATTCCTGCATGCCTTTTCCATAACAACAATTACTGGTGGGACTATAGCCATAGAAAAAATTATTTTGCTTTTTCTATATAAGTTAATTCAGAAGTGTTTATTCTAATTTTGTCCCCTGTTTCAATATGAGGGGGGACAGTAATTCTTACACCATTAGTTAACAATGCTGGTTTATATGATGAAGATGCTGTTTGTCCTTTAACAACTGCCTCTGTTTCGGCTATTTGTACAGTAAGACTTTCAGGAGGATTTACATTCATTGGTTTTTCATCATAAAACTCAATAGAGACTTCCATTCCATCTTCAAGAAATTTTGCTGTATTTTCATTCACTTGGCTAATATTCATAACTATTTGCTCATAGGTTTGGTTATTCATAAAAGTAAAATCCTCTCCACTACGAAATAAAAATTGATGATCTATCTCTTCAGCGCGAATTTTTTCAAGAGACTCTGAACTTCTAAACCTCTCATTTAATTTTGACTGGTTTGAAATATTTTTCAACTCAGCTTGAATGTATGCCCCACCTTTTCCAGGTTGTGTATGGGATAATTTAGCCACTTTCCAAAGCGAATTATTATGCTGAATTATATTTCCTATCTTTAAGTCGTTAGCATTAATTTTCATTTAGATTTATAAATTTGAATCATTCGCTCTAATAAACCCAAGGCATCTACTCTAGATCTTTGAAAACAATTTCTCCCAATAATTGAGCCGTTTCCATCTCCCTGGTGAATTGCAAGTACCTCATCCATTAAAGCTTGATCATCTTTTGCATCCCCACCCGAAAATACTACTAAGCGTTTTCCATCAAATGCAACTTTTTTGATATGAGCCACACGATCTTTTAGAGTACTTATAGGTATATTATTATCTTCAAATGCTTTTTTAGTTGGGTCTTCTTCCAAAAAATCACTAGGAAGTTTTACTTTAATAATATTTGCCCCCAATAGAGCAGAAATGTGTGCTGCATATGAAATTATGTTCATTGCAGTTTCACCTTTTTTGCTAATCTTTGAACCTCTCGCATAAGCCCATAAAACCACAGCAAGACCTTTTTCTTTAGCCTCGAAACTAAGTCTTTTAAATTCTTCCATTAATTCAAAATTATGATCAGACCCAGGATAAATGGTAAAACCTATCGCAGCACATCCTAATTTTAATGCATCATTTACACTCCCAGTAACAGCTTGATCAAGAGATGTTGCAAGAGTATTAGAGCTATTAATTTTCAATATAGTAGGAATTTGACCATTATAATTTCCAGAACTTGTTTGAAGTAAACCAAGAGGAGCAGCATAAGCTGATAAACCAGCATCTATTGCGAGTTGGTGATGATAGTTTGGATCATAAGCTGGGGAATTTACAGCAAAACTTCTGTCGGGACCGTGTTCAAAACCTTGATCGACAGGTAAAATTATCATTCTTCCAGTTCCGCCTAACTTTCCATGTCCCAAAATTTTCATAAGATTTGATCTCACTCCAATATTTTCGTGAGTGTAGTTTGATATAATTTTTCTTGTAGTATTTGTTACTTTCATAATAGCTCCTATAAATTACACACTTGAGCCGTTGTCTCAAGCATTCTATTTGAAAATCCCCACTCGTTATCATACCAAGTCAATACTCTACCAAAATTATCTGACACCGTTGTTGTTTCACTCAAATCTAAAATAGAACTCCTTGAGTCATGATTATAATCACTCGATACTTTAGGGTCTGTATCCACTCCTAAAATACCTTTAAGAGAGCCATTTGCATATTCTTGGAATTTATTATTTAAATTTTCAATTGTGATATTTTTTTTTGTGTTAAATTTAAAATCTACGAGAGATACATTTGGCGTTGGAACTCTTATAGCTGTGCCATCTAATTTTCCATTTAAATGAGGAAGGACGAGACCAACAGCTTTTGCTGCACCTGTGCTTGTTGGTATAATGTTAGTTGATGCTGCTCTTGCTCTTCTAAGATCTTTGTGAAACGTGTCTACTGTATTTTGATCTCCTGTAAAAGAGTGAATAGTTGTCATATATCCATTTTCAATTCCGAACTCTTTATCAATTACAAAAGCTACAGGAGCCAGACAATTAGTTGTACACGAGGCATTAGAGATTATTTGATGATCTATATTAATATTTTTGTTATTAACTCCTTGCACAACCGTTATATCAGCACCAGAACATGGAGCAGAAACTATAACTTTACTTGCTCCGCTTTCAATATGAGACATTGCCTTTTCTTTAGATGCAAAAACACCTGTGCACTCTAAAATAATATCGACTTTCTTATCTTTCCATTTCAAACCAATAGGGTTTTTCTCAGATGTAACAGTTACTGTATTTTCCCCTATTGAAAATTGTTCATTGGAGATTTTATTAATTTCTTTTTTTAGAGATCCATGAATACTATCATATTTAAGTAGGTGAATATTTGAGTCAATATCAGCCAAGTCGTTTATATAACATATTTCATATTGATCACTAAATTCATTTAATCTCTCCAAAAATGCTCGATAAACAAGCCTACCTATTCTACCAAAACCATTAATAGCTACTTTTTTTTTCATTTTGTTTTAATTTTCCTAATTATTTTATTAGATATGGTTTCTGTTGTTAAACCATATTTTTTAAAAACTTCTTTTCCAGGTGCACTAGCACCAAAACTATCTAATCCAAATATATTTTCATATTTTGTGTACTTATTCCAATACATTGTTGATCCAGCCTCAATTACAAAAGTTTCACTAGATTTTGATTTTAATAAATTGTTTTTAAAAGTTTTTGATTGTTTCTCAAAAACAGAAGTTGATGGCATTGAAATGACTTTTGCAATAATACCATCACCTCTAATTCTTACAGCTACGTTGACAGCTAAAGACACTTCTGAGCCAGTAGCTATAATAGTAATATCATTATTAATTTTTGGACCATATATAACGTAAGCACCTCTAAATTTTTTTGAGTCTAATTTTTTATTTGAAATTTGTGGCAAATTTTGTCTTGAAAGACAGATAAATGAGGGTGCATCATTAATTTTCAAAGCCTCTCTCCAACATACTATTGTTTCTTTAAGATCGCAGGGTCTAAAAACATAACTATTTGGTATGAGTCTTAACATATTAATTTGCTCAATAGGTTGATGAGTAGGTCCATCTTCGCCTAATCCAATAGAGTCGTGTGTGAAAACTTGTATAGGATTAATTTTCATTAGTGCAGCTAGACGAAGACTTGGCTTCATATAATCAGCAAAGCTCAAAAAAGTTCCTGAATATGTTTTGTAAATTTTGGTAGCAGCAATACCATTCATTATGGCAGCCATACCATGTTCTCTTACACCATAATGGATATATTGTCCCGTTGTGTTCATGCTATCCATTACAGACATTTCTTTACCTTTGGTATTATTTGAGCCAGTTAAGTCTGCAGAGCCTCCGAGTATCGGATGATCTTTTTTGAAATAGTTTAATATTGCTTCAGAGGATTTTCTAGTAGCCTGATCTGACTTAAAATCTTTTAAATCTATTTCTATTTTATTAAATAACTTTTCTATGTTTTTATTTAATAAATTTGTGTGAGATATTGATTTAGTTTTTTTGTATATTTGTAAATTTTTGGTGGATGAATTCCTCCAAATTTTTAAAAGTTTATCTGGAATTTGAAAAGGTTTTTCACTCCAAGATAATTTACTTCTCGTTAATTTCACTTCTTCTGAGCCTAAGGGTGAGCCATGTGAAGATGCTTTTGCAGATTTATTTGGAGATCCAAATCCAATAGTAGTTTTAAAATTAAGCAAACAAGGGACTTTTGAAACTTGTGCTTTTTTTAAAAGTTTATAAATATTTTCATGGTCATGACCTTTTCCGCTATGTACCTCCCAATTTACTGATTTAAATCTAAGGTTTGTGTTATCACTAAAAGCTAGGTCTGTGGATCCATCGATACTAATGTTGTTGTTATCGTATATTAATATCAAATTATTAAGTTTTAAGTGCCCAGCTAGACTTATTGCCTCTTGACTTATTCCCTCCATTAAACAACCATCACCACAAAAAACATATACCTTTGGGGCTTTAGACAATTTTTTCTCTTTTGAAAGCTTTTTAAGCGCTATGGCCATTCCTACCGCATTTGAAATTCCTTGACCAAGAGGACCAGTCGTTATTTCTATACCAGCATCTGGTTCATATTCAGGATGTCCCGCTGTGATGTAGCCCAATTGTCTGAAATTTTTAATTTGGTAAATTGTCATTTTTTTATAACCGGTGAGGTATAAAAGTGAGTAAAGCAACATTGAACCATGCCCATTAGATAAAACGAATCGATCTCTAAGTAACCAGTTTGGATCCTTGGGATTATGAACAAGAAAATCGTGAAAGAGCACTGTGGCAATGTCAGCCATTCCCATAGGCATACCAGGATGACCAGATTTTGCTTTTTCTACCGCATCAATTGATAAAAATCTGATACAGTTTGCTAATTCAGTATAATTTTTCAATGGAATAACTTTTCTTAATAACTAATAATTAATGTATGAACGAATTTCAACAACAAATACTTCAAAAAATCGAGCAAATTGCATCAAAACTTCAGAATTATAAAATTAATAATCAAGAACTGATAAATGAGAAACAAGAATTAAAAGCCAAGATAGAATATTTAGAAAGAAGGGAGTCAGAATTACTAAGCGAATTAGAAAATAACAAACTTGAGTTATCTGAAAAATCTCAACTTATTGATCAAGCAACGAATAAAATTGAGGAATTATTGGGTTCAATAGATATAGATGGCTAATTTAACTCTAACAATTGGAGGAAGACCACTGAAAATACAATGCTCCGATGATAATGTTGAAACAGTAAGAGAGATTGCTTCTTCAATTAGTAAACTTATAGAAGATGAGAAGAGAGAGAATGTACCTTTTTTAACATCGACACTTATTGCCTACCTTAAATCTATGGAAGATGTTTTGAAAAAAGAAAAAATATTGCAGGATTCATTGAACAAAAAATTATTTTATGAGAGTCGTATACAAGAATTACAAAATGAAAATAATCATTTAAAATCTGACATTGAGCAAATTTTCAAAAAACTAAATGATAATATAATTATTGAATAAAAAACAAATTCGAAAACACCACCTGGATCTAAGAATGCAACTAAGCACTTCGGATTTAAATATTTTTTCTAATAAAATAAATTCAAAAATATTAGGTCTAATTGAAAAAATTAATCCAAATAGCTCTGTTGGCTTATTTTATCCATATAAAAATGAGGTTAATGTATTGAAAATTTCTAATGATTTAATTAATAAAAATATAAAATGCTCACTTCCCAAAGTAATATCAAAAGGATCTTCTTTAAAGTACTTTGAATACAACCCTTATAGTCCAAATTTAGAAAAAGGTTTTGGCGGTATTATGGAACCTAAGGGTGAAAAGACATTAGATCCTGATATAATTATTGCATCATGCTCTGCATTTAATGAAAAAGGTTTTAGGGTAGGCTATGGAGGAGGTTTTTTTGATAGAACTATTGAAAAATTGAAAAAAAAAGGAAATTTAAAAACTATTTTAGCTGCTTTTGAAATTCAAAAAACCAACTACAATTTTCAGGAGAGTTTTGACCAAAAAGTAGATTATATTTGTTCAGAACAAAAAATCTATTCTTTATGAATTTTTTAGTGATAGGAGATGTTGTTGGTAGAACAGGTAGAACAGCTCTAAAAGAAAATTTAAAAAAGATTCAAGATCAATTCAAGATTAGCTTTACAATAATTAATGCTGAAAATTCAGCTGGTGGTTATGGACTTACAGGAAAAATTTACGAAGAGCTTATTAGTTGGGGGGCTGACGCTATCACTTTAGGAAATCATGCTTGGAAACAAAAAGAGATCATTGAATATATGGATCAAAATCCAGATCATAATATTATCAGACCTTTAAATTTCGAAGTTGGATCTCCTGGTAGGGGGTTTAAAATTTTTACTCATAAAAATGGAAAAAGAATATTGGTAAGCCAAGTTCATGGTCAAACATTCATTGACCTTCCCTTAAGTAATCCATTTCATTCTATTGATACACAACTTTTATCTATAATCAATGACCATGAAATAGATTATTCATTTCTAGAGGTACATGCTGAGGTGACATCTGAAAAAAATGGTATAGCTCAAAACTATGACGGAAAATTTACAGCTATATATGGGACTCATGTTCATATTCCAACTTCAGATGCTAGGGTATTAGAAAAAGGCACTTGTTTTCAAACTGATATTGGCATGACAGGAGATTATAATTCTGTTATTGGTATGAAAAAAGAAAACGCTATCAAAAGAATGAGAACCGGATTGAACTCACATAGATTAGAACCCGCAGAGGGATTAGCCACTATTTCTGGAGCAGTTATAACTACTAAAGAGGGAGACACGAATTCAATTCAATCTATTCAAATAGGTGGTGTTTTGGATAGTAATTTATTATCTTAGCTCATGGCAGGACATTCAAAATTTAAAAATATTCAATATCGTAAAGGTGCTCAAGACAAAAAAAGAGCAAAACAATTTGCAAAAATAGGAAGAGAAATTCAAATAGCCGTGAAGATTGGAGGAACTGACCCAGAGTCCAATCCAAGATTGAGACTAGCAATAACAAACGCACGAAGTGTAAATATGCCAAAGGATAATGTAGATAGAGCTATTAATAAAAATAATACTGAAGCTTCTGATTATTCAGAAGTTCGCTATGAGGGGTATGGTCCATTTGGAACGGCCTTTATAATTGAGGCCTTAACGGATAATAAAAATAGAACAGCTTCAGAAATTAGGTCTATTTTTTCAAAGAATGGGGGGAATTTGGGGGAGACAGGAAGTGTGAGTTTTAATTTTAATAAGGTTGGAGAAATACAAGTCAAAAAAGAAATAGATGATAGTGCGTTGGAGGATTTACTTGACCATGGTTTAGAGGATTATAATACAGATGACGATGTAACATATCTTTATTCTTCATTTGAGGAATTAGCATCTTTTGAGAAAATACTAGTAGATAAAAACTTTGACATTGAAAGTGCAAATATTATCTGGAAGCCAAATTTAACTGTAAAAATTGAAAAAAAAGAAGATCTTGACAAGCTTATTAGATTAAATGAAGAGTTAGAGGATAACGATGATGTTCAAAATTGTTTTTCAAATCTTGATTTTGATAGTGAACTTTTAGAGGTTAATAATGCCTGATAAAGCTTGGAAAAATAGGGAAAGACTTGTAGCAAAGTTTTTTGGAGGTATGAGAAATGCCCTTAGTGGGATTAATTCAAAAGTTACTCATTCAGATGTAATTCACAATAAATTATTCATTGAATGTAAATTAAGAGCTAAACATACAGCTATTAAATTATGGGATGATACAAAATCTTTAGCAGACAAGGAAAAAAAGACCCCTGTCATCGCATTATGTGAAAAAAATAGACCTGGTTTTTGGATAATGGTACATTCAGATGATTTTGAGGAAGTCTCTAAAGAACTTAAAAATAAAAATTTAATTGATGAAGAATAATTAATGGAAGAAGTAGTCAACTTAGCATCACTTGAAGGTTCGGTAGATTTCTCAATGATGGGAATGTTTCTAAAATCTGACTGGGTTGTAAAATTTGTAATAATATTGCTGGTGATTTTTTCAATTCAATCTTGGAAGACAATCATTCAAAAAATTTTGTTAATAAATAAACTTAAGAAAATATCAAAAAAATTTGAAAACCATTTTTGGTCTGGTGTGTCTTTAGATGAACTATACAAACAAATTGATGAATTTGATCAAGAAAGTTTCTCAAATATATTTAGAAATATTATGAATGAATATGAAAAATCACGAATTCAGAAAAATAAAATAGACTCAGCTTTCATTCAAAGACTTTATACCTCTCTTGATTTAAGTATTGCTGTTGAAGATACAAATTTAAATAAAGGATTGTCTTTTTTGGCATCCTCTGGATCTGTAGCACCTTTTATAGGATTATTTGGAACAGTTTGGGGAATCATGAATAGTTTTCAAGCAATAGCAATTGCTCAAAATACTAATCTTGCTGTAGTTGCACCCGGTATAGCAGAGGCTTTATTTGTAACTGCTTTGGGTCTTTTCGTTGCTATCCCCTCAACCGCCTACTACAACCTCATAACTTCAAAAATTGATAACTATTTGTCAGAGGCTGAGAGTTTTGGGAAGGACTTAGTTAATATAATTTCACGCCAAGTTAAATAATTATATGAGAAAAAAACATCGACCTGTTTCCAATATAAATGTTACTCCGATGGTAGATGTTATGTTAGTTTTACTTATTGTGTTTATGGTCACAGCTCCCCTCTTAACTGTGGGCGTCCCAGTTAATTTGCCAAAAGTTGAGGCTAATTCTTTAGATGCACAAAAGGAACCACTTGAAATCTCAATTAATGAAAATAATGATATTTACTTAGGTGAAGAACTAATACCTTTTGAAGATTTAATATTAAAAGTTAAAACTATTGCAGGCTCCAATACTGACATAAGGATTTTTTTAAGAGCTGATACCACAATAAACTATGGAGAAGTGATGAAGGTTCTTGGTGCTCTGAACACATCTGGTTTTTTAAAAATTGCCCTTGTAACGAAAAAACCAAGTTAAGTGTCAACTATTTCACTATTTAATCCTTTTAGAAATTTAATCTTATTCATTGAAAATTTCAGTTATAAAAAAAGTGATTTTTATTTCCAAATATTCTCTTTTCTATTACATCTATTAATTTTGATACCGATGATAAATTTTACTTTTGAAAAAAAAATCAGTGATATTCCAATGATTTTACCGGTTGAAATGTTCATTATTGAGGAAGAGACAGCTGCACCTGAATTTGTTGAGGAAATAAATGAAATTGTTCCAACATTTCAAGAAGAAACACTAAAGCAAAATGAAACTGAGGTTATTGAACCAGAATTAAAAGAAATAACATCTCAAGAGTCAATTGATCCAATAATTCAGGATACTAATGAAGAAGTATTAGTTGATAACTCTTCAGACAAAACTAACGAATTTATTATTGATGAGAAAGTAAAACCTGAAATCAAAAAACCAGAAGAGGAGACACCTCCACCAATTGAAAATGATTTTGAGATTAAATTAAAACAAAAACCTCAACCTAAAGAAATACCTGAACCCAAAAAGGATATTGAGATTGTTTTAAAGAAAAAGCCTGTAAAGAAAACTTTCAATGTAAGCACTGTACTTAAAGATCTAGAAAATCAAGATAAAGAATTTAAAAAAGACCAGGAATCTTCTGAAGTCAAACAAGAGGAGGTTTTCACAGAAAAAGTTGGACCAACTATGACTATTTCAGAAATTGACTTACTAAGGCAACAATTACATGGCTGTTTAAATCTTAATGTTGGTGTCGCTAATTTAAAAGAAATAAAACCTGTTATTTATATTGAAGTTAACCCTGATCGAACTGTAAAAAGTTCTAAAGTAGTCAATAAAGAAAAATTAAATGATCCATCATTTAGAACTGCTGCTGAAGCTGCAATGAGAGCAGTAAATAATCCAGATTGTAGCCCTCTTTTGTTACCTGCAGATAAATATGAACAGTGGAAAGAAATTAACTTTACTTTTGATTTCAGCTGGATGTTTGATTAATAAAAATTTAAGATACAAATTACGTAATCCGTTAGAAATATTCTTATGATTAAAAAAATTCTAATAATTTTGTTTTTTTCACTCAACGCAAACGCTGCATTAGAGGTAACCATTGCTCAAGGAAAAGTTGAACCTACTCCAATAGCCATAACTCAGATTTTTGGAGCTGACTCAGAAACAGCTAGATACGGAAACACACTTAGACAAATTATTTCTAATAATCTTACAAATTCTGGACTTTTTTACACTGTAAATGAAGACCTTTATATACAATCAGACAATTTAGTTGAAAAAGTTCCACGTTTTGAAGACTGGAAATTAATTAAAGCACAGTTTTTATTGAGCGCAGATGTCAGTAAAACTGATAAAGGGATCAGACTACGAATGAGGCTTTATGACGTTTTTAATGCAAAAGAGATAGAAAAACTACAACTAACAATACCAGATGATAACTTATTAAGGAGAGTAGGCCATACTGTAAGTGACATTGTTTACGAGAGAATTACTGGTGAAACAGGTTACTTTGATACAAGAATTGTTTATGTATCTGAAATTGGCCCACTAGACCAAAGAGTAAAAAGATTGGCAATCATGGATCAAGATGGACATTTAGATAGTCATCAATTTTTTAACAGATGGAAAAAATTTGGTATTAACTCCGCGTTTCGCACCAAATAAACAATTAATTACTTATATGGAATATAAAAATAATCTTCCAAGAGTTTATATATACAATCTTAAAACAGGAGAAAGAGAAATTGTTGGAGATTTTCCTGGAATGACTTTTGCACCAAGATTTTCACCAGATAGCCAAAGTGTAGTAATGTCTTTTTCAGACCCTAACAATGCAGCAAATTCTGAAATATATTTAATGGATTTAAACACACGATCTCGTTCAAGATTAACTAATGACTCTGGAATTGATACATCACCCTCCTTTTCCCCAAATGGAGAGAAAATTGTTTTTAACTCTGATCGTGGTGGGAGTCCTCAATTATTTGTTATGGATAAAAATGGAGATAATATTAAAAGAATTTCAAAAGGCAGAGGTGTATATGGAAACCCAGTTTGGTCTCCAAGAGGTGATTTGATAGCTTTTACTAAGTTAACCCAGGGTAATTTCCACATAGGAGTCATGGATACAAATGGAAATAATGAAAGAGTAATTGTGAAGGACTTTGCCCTAGAGTCACCTGCATGGTCTCCAAATGGAAGATATTTAATATTTCATAGACAAAAAAGGTCAAATCTTGATGGTACTGGGGGGGAAGTTACAATACATTTTATAGACATAACTGGATATAATGAGAGAGTTATTCCGACCCCAAGGGATGGAAGTGACCCAGCTTGGTCACCTCTATTATAAAAAATCATTAGGAATCAACAAAATCTAAAAAAATTAATTAAGAATTGTCTTGATTTCCAAAAAATTCAGTGTTTATTTACCTAAACTATAGTAAGAATATATTTACTCGGAGATTTATAATGTTAAAAAATTTGTTTATGCTTATTGTTGCGGGTTTTTTCCTTGCCTCATGTGCTGCTACTAAGACTGAACAAGGCGGAGACACAGATGCAGCTTCAGCTAGTGCAAGTTCATCCTCGGGGGGTGAAATTACAGCTGGTACCCAAGAAGATCTCATTGTTAACGTTGGTGACAGAGTCTTCTTTGAATTTGATAGTTCTGAACTCACTGTTGATGCGCAAGCAACACTTGATGCACAGGCAGCTTGGTTAATGCAATACCCTGACACTAACATAACTGTTGAAGGTCATGCAGATGAAAGAGGTACTCGTGAGTACAACTTAGCTTTAGGAGATAAAAGAGCATTTTCTGTCTATTCTTATCTAGCTCAGGCTGGAATTGATACTAATAGAATGGAATATGTAAGCTGGGGTAAAGAAAGACCTGAAGTAATTGGATCTGATGAAACTGCTTACAGTCAAAATAGACGCGGCGTAACACTAGTAAGTAATTAATTAAAATTTCATTAAGGTGCTCTTTAAAAAAGAGCACCTAAAAATTTCATGAAAAAAATAAACAAAATTTTGGTTATTTTTTTCTTAGTCCTTTTTAGTAACCAATCTAATTCTGAAAATCACAATCAAGTATCTGTAGAATTAGACAGAATTAAAAATGACATAATTGATCTTCAAAAGTTTGTTTATAAGAATGAGTCATTACTTAATAATAACTCTATCACAATTGAAAATAATAACATAAAAGAGTTAAAAAATTTAATAAATGATATTTCAAAAAATATTATTGCATTGGAAAAACAAATTTCAGATATCAAAGATGACGTAAGTAATTTATACTCTTTATACACATCATCTGAATCTGAAGAAAAAAATATCATTACCTCATCTGATCAATTGAATATAGAAGAAAGCTCATCAAATATTGTAGAAAACTCAGAAGATGACCAATTCTTAGGACAAATCAGCCTGTCTGATCTTGAAAGAGATGAAATAAAAAATATAGAAATACCAAATGAGGAATTAGATAAGACAATTTCTTCATTAGGTCTTGAAAAAGAGGAATTAGATGAAATAGAGATAAAATCTGTCTCAGAAGTAAATACATCAATGCTTAATGATTTAGATATGCTGATGGAGGAAAGAGAAATAGAGCTTAATAAGCCAATAATTGACATTAAATTAGAGTTAAAAAATGCAAAAACAAGCTTTGCAAGTTTCGATAATAAGTCTGCCATTGAAAGTTTACTGTTGATAATTAATTCAAACACTGATCAAGATGAATATCTAGCTGAAACTTATTATCTTCTTGGCAGGACTTATTTTATGGAGGATGAAATAATTGAAGCAATTAAATATTTTGGAATAAGACACAGAGACTTCTCTTCATTCTCCAAATTTAAGTCAGAAAATTACTTTTGGCTAGGAAAGTCTCTCTTTAGTATTGGAGATCAAGAAAATGGATGTTTAATTATGGAAGATCTAATTTTTTCAAATGCTTATTTAGAAAGTAAAGAAGTAATTGATTCTGCTAAATCTCTCCAATCCGAAAAAGATTGTGGTTTAATTATTGACTGAAGAT
>CACMIW010000007.1 GCA_902613845.1 uncultured Alphaproteobacteria bacterium
CCAAAAGCTTTGAAAGAGTTCTCTCCAGAGATAACTAAGTTTTTTTTATTTAATAAGTTTTTGGTAAATTTGAATTTTATATTTTCAATAGATCTCTCTATGACTATCTCATCCATAGGTAGAGATATACTTTTTTTGGAAAAAGGACTGACATAACCTCCTGAAAGAAGATTGTTGATAACTCCCAAATACTTACTCATTTTCGCTGAAAATTATGACCTTTTTTTTGAACATCACTATTAAAATAACATAAATCACGTTGTCTTTAATATGTTTAATGCTAATCTTATAAATAATAGGAGGAATATAATATGTCTCATTCGAAGATGAAGAGTGCTATTGATACTTTCCTTAAGGGAAAAATGTCTAGACGTGATCTCCTAATCAAAGCTGGAAAATATGGTATTGGATTTGCTGCATTAACCAAGTTAATGGGAATGCAAGTAACTAGTGCTTTAGCTGCCCAAGATTTTGATTGGAAGAAACACAGTGGCACTACAATAAAACTTTTAATGAATAAACATCCTTACATGGATTCCATGATTGCAGAACTTGACAACTTCAAAGCTCTAACAGGTATGAATGTTGAATATGACATTTTTGCAGAAGATGTTTATTTTGACAAAGTAACAGCTGCTTTATCATCAAAGTCATCAGAGTACGATGCATTTATGACAGGTGCTTACATGACTTGGACTTATGGTCCAGCAGGATGGTGTGCAGATTTAAATGACTTTATTCAGGACTCAAATAAAACAAATCCAAGTTACAACTGGAATGATGTAGTAGGTAATTTAAGAGATGCTTGCTCTTGGAGTGGTGTGGCTGGTGATGTGCCAGGTGCAGCAGGATCCAAACAGTGGTGTATGCCTTGGGGTTTTGAGTTAAACAGTGTTACTTATAACATGAGATATTTTGAAAAGGCGGGTATGAAGCCCCCAGGAGATCTTGTTGAAATGACAGATCAAGCAGAATATTTCACAAAAAATGCTGGATCAAATGAATGGTCTTATGGTATCGGAACCAGAGGAAGTAGAAGTTGGGCAACAATCCACCCAGGATTTATGTCAGCATATGCTAACTACGGACTAGTTGATTTTGAGAATAATGGTGGAAAATTAAAAGCTGCTATGAACTCTCAAGCGTCTAAAGACTTCCATAAACAATGGGTAAAAATGATATCATCTTCTGGACCTGCAAACTGGTCTGGTTACACATGGTATGAAGTAGGAAATGATATTGGAGCTGGAGCTTCGGCTATGATTTTCGATGCTGATATTTTAGGATACTTCTTTAACGGGAACCCAGAAAATAAAGAAGCTGGAAACTTTGGTTTCCATGGTTTCACGCCTAATCCAAGTGCAAGTGCTCCAACACCTAACGTTTGGATCTGGTCTCTAGCTATGAGCAACTTCTCTAAAAAGAAGGATGCTGCTTGGTACTGGATGCAATGGTGTAATGGACCAGAAAATGCAATGGCTGGTGGTGTTAAACATAACCAAGTGAACCCTGTGAGAGAGTCTGTTTGGGCCTCAGGTGATTTTGACGATAAAATTCGTGGAACATCTCCTGGTTACATGGAGCAATATAACAGCTCAATAGATGGATCAAAAATCCACTTCACAGCTCAGCCTTTATTCTTTGAAACAACAACAGAATGGGCTGCAGCACTTCAAGAGATGCAAACAGGATCAAATGTTGATGAAACACTTGATAAATTAGCATCTAAGATTGACAGAATGATGAAAGATGTTGGTCTAGCTTAATAACCTCCTTGTTTTCTACACCGTTTTATCTCGATAAAGCGGTGTAGATCTTTAAGATGAAAATTAACCGTAAACTTTTTCCCTATGTACTTACTTTACCTGCTTTGCTTGTATGTGTTGGTATATTAATTCCTTTTTTTACTGCAGTTTACTATTCGCTTCAAAGATACAATTTGAAAATGCCTCACATGAAGGGTTTTATTTGGTTTGACAATTATGTAAATATATTTACGGATCCTTCTTTTTGGAACACAATAAGAGTCTCACTCACATATACATTTTTTACAATAATTATTGAACTTTTACTTGGACTTGGAATAGCTTTACTTTTAGCTAAACGTACTTGGCTTAATAATGTTTTGGGTGTTTTATTAGTTCTACCTCTAATGATAGCACCAGCTCTTGCCTCTTTAATTTGGAGACTTTTAATTAATCCTAATTTTGGTGTTGTTAATTATATTTTATCGTTTTTGGGATTAGAGGATTTCACTTGGGCTAGTCACCCAGATACAGTTTTATTTACTTTGATCATGGTAGATGTATGGGTATTTACACCATTTATAATGATTTTACTTTTAGCGGGTTTAAGATCACTTCCAAGGCAACCTTTTGAAGCTGCCGAACTAGACGGTGTACCCGAGTACTATAAATTTTTCAGGATTACCCTTCCGATGTTGTTCCCCTTTATCCTAACTGCCTCACTATTTAGATTATTAGAGAGCATACAACAATTTGACATTATTTATGCTCTCTCTCAAGGTGGGCCAGGTGAAAGTAGTATGGTTTTTCAAGTTTCGGCATACCTTCAAACTTTCCAATACACTAATATTGGAAAAGCTGCTGCGATGATGGTTGTTTTATGGGCAATTTGTTATTTCTTATGTCATGTTTTTGTACAACAATGGCATAAGCTAAAAATTAAAACTAAAGGGGAGCTGCTTCAATGAGTATTAATGTATGGAGCATTCTTAAATTTTTTGCTTACGTGGCTATAATTATGTTTTTTTTATTCCCAATAGCTTGGATTTTTAACATGTCTTTTATGACTAATGATGAAATTTTAAGAAAAGTGCCAGTTTTATTTTATGAACCCACTTTTAAAAATTATATAGGTCTATGGGAGGGAGAAATTGCAATTGAAGGTTTTGCCACAATGTATGTTTATTTCAAACAAAATTTAATTAATAGTGCAATACTCTCAGTTGGTTCGGTTTCAGTAACATTACTTCTAGGGGTTCCGGCTGCATATGCTTTTGCTAGATATAAGTTTAAGGGAGGCGAGGACATAGCTTTCACACTTCTAAGTTTTAGATTTGCTCCAGCGTTACTAATTATTCTTCCACTAAATCTATATTTTTCAGAAATAGGATTATACGACAGCTACTTTGCTTTAATATGGGTATATCAATTAATAACACTCCCTCTTTTATTATGGATAGTTAGAGGTTACTTTGAGGACATAAGCCCAGATATCGAATATGCTTATAGATTAGACGGTCATTCTTGGTTTCAATCTTTTTGGAAAATTTCAATACCATTAGCTAAACCTGGAATAGCAGCTGCATCCTTATTATGTTTCATATATGCTTGGAATAATTTTGTATTTGCGCTTATACTTGGCTCAAGTCAGATTCAACCAGTCACTGTTGGTGCGTTAGCATTTATTACTGCCAGCGCGATACCTTATGGTTTAATTGCGTGTGGTATTGTTGTTTCAGTTTTACCAACTTTAATTTTAGCATTATTTATTCAAAAATATCTTGTACAAGGATTAAGTCTAGGCGCCATTAAAGGATAAGGATGTCTTATTTAGATTTAGATAATTTATCCAAAAGTTTTAAAGACGATAAAATAATTTCTAATTTAAATGCCAAGATTGAAAAAGGAGAATTTTTTGTAGTTTTTGGCCCGTCTGGATCAGGCAAAACTGTCTTATTAAGACTTTTATCTGGAATTATGATGGCAGACAGTGGTGAAATAAAAATGGATAATCAAATAATTAACGAACTTCACCCTGAAGAAAGAGATGTATCCATGGCATTTCAAAATTTTGCTTTATACCCCCATATGAAGGCATACGAAAATATTGCTAGCCCACTAAGGGCAAAAAACAAAAATATGCCAGAAAATGAAATTCATGAAAAAGTCAATGAAATCGCCAATCTTTTAAAAATAGGGCATGTCCTTAATCAATTTCCAAAAGAATTATCTAATGGTCAAAAACAGAGAACATCACTTGCAAGAAGTTTGGTGGACAAGCCATCTGTGGTTTTGTTAGACGATCCGCTAAGGAATGTTGATGCTAAAATTAGATTTGAAATGAGACTTGAACTACCAAAGGTTTTAAAAGAATTTAATACGACTGTAATTTACATTACTCAAGATTTCAGAGAAGCTATGGCTTTGGGGGATAGAATAGCAGTTTTATATGACGGTAAATTTAATGATATTGACTCTCCAAAAAATATATATCAAAACCCTTCTTCATTAACTACCGCAAAGCTTTTTGGAGACCCTACAATTAACAATTTTGATGCAACTATTAAAAAGCAAGATGGTTTTGTCGAAGTCGATGTAAATGGTGAAATTTTTAATTTAAAAAGAAATACTAAAATTCAAGATGGCAAATGCATTGTTGGCATACGTCCAGAAGATATAGTCTTATCGAACGATCACTCTGAAAATTCTATAGAAGTGGAGTTCAGAACAAAGACCCCTTTAAATTTGAGGATAGTATTTTTAGTCAGATTGAAAAATGGCTTGGAGCTTTTATGTTCAACGACAGAAGAGGAGTCACATTTAATTGATGAAAACAAAAAAATGTATATTTCTTTTATAGAGGAAAAATCACATTTTTTTGACATAGAAACAAAAAGGAATTTAGAGTAGTTGGCAAAAGTAACATTAGAAAATTTAAATAAAATTTTTGTCTCAAAAATTGGAAAAGATGTCAAAGCCGTAAATGACTTTAATTTATTATTAGAGGATGGAGAAATTCTAGCTCTACTTGGATCATCAGGCTGTGGAAAAACAACAACATTAAGAATGATAGCTGGATTTGAAACTGCAACTTCTGGTCAAATCAAAATAGGTGAAAGAATTGTAAATGACTTAAAACCTGCTGATAGAAATGTGGCTATGGCATTTGAGGGATATGCTCTTTACCCACCATTAACTGTTAAGGATAATATCGCTTTTAGCTTAATGAGAGAAAAGATATCAAAAGATAAAGTTGACTCAAAAGTAATGGAAGTAGCAGAATTGCTTGAAATTACTGATATTTTGGAAAGATATCCGCCATCTATCTCTGGAGGTCAACAACAAAGAGTTAGTTTAGCCAGGGCACTTGTCAGAGACTCTGACGCATTATTACTAGATGAGCCAATGTCTCAACTTGAGCCACAACTAAGAGCTGTTCTAAGAGCTAGAGTAAAAGACTATATTCAACATAATAACAAGACAGTTATTTTTGTTACACATGATCAAACCGAAGCTGTTGCTTTAGCTGATAAAATTGCAGTCATGGAAAATGGCGATTTAAAACAATTAGCATCACCATATGAAATAAGTGCAAAACCATCAAATGTATTTGTAGCTTCTTTTATTGGAGAACCACCAATGAATATTTTAAGAGCAAAAATTAATAAAACTAATAACACATTAAAATTTGAAATATTAAATGAAAAAAATGAAAAAACATTCTCAATTAATTTTAATAATGAAAGTATACAAAAAGAAAATTTAAACAAATTAGCAAACGATCAATTAATTACTTTAGGCATTAGACCTCATAAAATTTTCTTCAATCAAAAAGATTCTAACTTTGATGGTAAGGCAAGCAGTTCTTCGTATCATTGGTTAGGTGACCAAGTCCATATTGGTATTGAAATTAATGGCTCTTCTATCATTGGAGTTGCAGACAGGAATTTTGAACCAAGCTCTGATGTAAAATTAAATTTTCCTCTAGAGTCCATAAATATTTTTAATCTTGAAACTGAGGAAGTAATTCTTAACGGATTATAATGTCCAAAGAAATAATTGTAGGATTAGACGCGGGCACATCATTAATTAAATTTGTAGCTTTTGATAAATATGGAAAGTACATCGACTCTGCATCAGTCGAAAATAAGGTTTATTATAGAGAAGGTGGTAAGGCAGAGCAAAATCTTGAAGAAACTTGGAATAAAGTCATTGAAGCATTTAAATTGTTGAATAACAAGATTGATCGTTTGTCTGAAAAATTAGAAGCTATCTGTATAACTGGTCAAGGTGATGGATCTTGGCCAATAGATAAAGAAGGCGCTCCTGTCGGAGACGCAGCACTTTGGCTAGATGGTAGATCGGGGGATATTATTGATAACTGGAGAAACTCTGAAATAGGCCCTAAAATTACTGAAATCACTCATACGGGTCTGAATCCCTCCATGCAAAGTGGTCAAATGTTTCATATCTTTAAAAACGAACCTGAGAGATTTAATAAAATTGACAAAGTTATCAGATGTAAAGATTGGATTTTTTATAAGCTTACTGGTGAACTAGTTACAGATATTAGTGAGTCTTTTATGACATGGGGGTCACCAATTGAAAGAAAATACAAGAATGAAGTATTTGAAATTTTCAATTTTAAGCAAATGAAAGAAAAATTACCTGAACCTGTTGATAGCACCGATTATGTTGGAAAACTTTCTAGTCAATCAGCAAAAATAATATCTTTAAATGAAGGATTGCCAATAGTGTTGGCACCTGTAGATGTTGTATGCTCAGGTATAGGAAGTGGTTTCGTTGATAAGAAAAAAAAAATAGGTTGTACAATTCTAGGTACAGCTGGAATTCATATTTTTACAGATTTTGAAAATAAGAAACCTAATTTCAAGAAACAACTTGGATACACTTGTTCTTTAGCAGGCTCTCCTGCAAATGCAAAAATGGTTTCAAATATGGTTGCATCATTAAACACCGATTGGCTAATAGAAATTTTTAATTCTTTTTCTAAAGATATTAATGGAAGTGATCTTGAAAAAAAAAATATTCTTGAGTTATTTGAAAAAAATGCATCTTTAGCTGATCCTGCAAAAATATTTTATCATCCATTTATCTCCCCTAATGGAGAAAGAGGGCCATTTGTAAATGTTAAGGCTAGAGCGCAATTTTTAGGTCTTAATACAACTACAAAAGTTTATGACTTAGTAAGGGCTTTGTATGAGTCATTAGCTTATGCGTGCAAAGATTGTTATTCGGAGTTTGGAGCTGAGCTCGAACTTCTTAGGTTAACTGGTGGCGCAAGTAACAGTTCTCTAGTAAGAAAAATTGTTGGTTCGGTTAATCAATTAGATACTCAGGTTATTGAAAACAGTGAACAAGGTGCTGCTGGTGCATGTATGGTAGGAATGATTGCTTTAAACGAAGCCAAGTCATACGAGGATCTTAATGTCAAATGGGTAAACCAATATCTAAAAAATGTTGAAAAATTTGATGAAAAATTATCATTTATTTATGAAAAAGCATTTTCTGTTTATAAGAAGGGATATGAAAATATGAGTGAATTTTGGAATTCAAATTATAATTTTCAAAACAAAATAAATGAAAATTAGTATTTACGGAGACAGTTTTGTTACATCTGGGATATTTAAATCAGCACTTATAAATCAAATTGGAAATGATCATAATTTTAAATTAAAAGATGTTAACTGGCCTGACACGCCATTTCATAATGATTATGGAGAGGGAAATTTTAGTAAAATTAAAGAATATCTCGGAAATGAAGAAGACGTAATAAATTTTATTGAAGATAGTGAAATATTAGTAACTGATCTTGCACCAGTCAGTAAGTCAATTTTAGATAATGTGAAAAATCTAAAATACATTGGTGTTTCAAGAGGGGGGCCGGTTAACATTGATTTAGATGCTTGCCAAAAAAAATCAATTATTGTTGCAAATGCCCCTGGAAGAAATGCTTCTGCTGTAGCAGAGTTTACAGTTGCAAAAATATTAGCACAAACAAGATTAATCACTTTAGGACACACTACATTAATGCAGGGAGAATGGAGAGGAGATTTATATCGCCTAGATAAAACTGGTAGAGAATTAAGTGAGTTAACCATAGGCCTCATTGGATATAGTCATATAGGAAAATTAGTAAAAAATTTATTAGTTCCATTTGGATGTAAAATTGTTTTTTCTGATCCATATGTAGAATTAAACAATGAAGATATCGCGGACGGTATAAAAAAAGTATCTTTAGAAAACTTATTAGAGATTTCAGATGTAGTATCTATTCATGCAAGAGTCACAAAAGAAACAGTTAATCTTATAGGGAAGAAAGAAATTTCCCTCATGAAAAAAGATAGTTATTTAATTAACACTGCTAGAGGACCATTGTTAGATTATAAAGCACTTCACGATGCACTATCTAATGGAAAGCTCAAGGGTGCTGCCTTAGATACTTTTTACGAGGAACCTTTACCAGAAAATCATATTTTTAAAAATTTAAATAATGTTACTATTACACCTCATATAGCAGGCGCTTCTGTAAAAACAGCATATTACGCAGCTGAAGTTATAGCAAAAGATGTTCGAAACTATATTGATGGAAAAAAACTCGTGAATAGGATCTGTTAAATGACAAAAAATGAAATAAAAATAAGAAAACAGATAATAGAAGCTTGCCTTTTAATGGAAAAAAAAGGCTTAAATCAAGGTAAAGCGGGCAACATTAGCGTAAGATGGAAAGATGGGATGCTTATAACACCATCAGGCATTTCCTATGAAGGCATGAAAGCTAAAGATATAGTTTTTGTAGACTCTAAAACCAAATCTCATGGAATATGGAAGCCCTCAAGTGAGTGGAGATTTCACTTTGACATATTAAAAGGGAGAAAAGAATTTGATGCAGTTGTACACAATCATCCTGCTTATGGTACAGGAATGTCGATACTAGGAAAGGATATAAAAGCCTATCACTATATGATTGCTTTTTTAGGTGGTGACACAATTAAATGTTCTACTTTTGCATTACCAGGATCACAAGAATTATCAGACGCAGCCTTAAAAGCTCTTAAAGGAAGGAAAGCATGTTTATTAGCAAATCATGGTACAATTACGTGTGGTAAAAATTTAGACGAAGCAATGTTTTTAACTGAAGAATTTGAAATTTTATGCAAGCAAATTACTATTGCGAAAATAAATGGTAAGCCTCAATTGGTCGAAAAGAAACATATGAAAAAAATAATTGAGGCTATTAAAATGTATGGTAAATACTAATTCTTCATTTCCTCAGGAAGAATTAAAATCTTTTAAAGATATTTCTTTTAAACTTGGCTCAAATAGTCATTTAGTTCAAGCCGCAGGTGGGAATACTTCAATTAAGTCTGATGGGAGAATGCTAATTAAAGCATCTGGAACTTGGTTAATCAATTCTTTAGATAAAGATATTTTTGTTGAAGTTGATTTAAATTCTATTTCTGAAAAAATAAATAATGGAAAAGAAGATAATTTTATAGATGACATAATATCTAAAAATAATTTACATCCTTCATCTGAAACTTCATTTCATGCATTAATTAACCGTAAATATGTTTTACATGTTCATTCTACTACAACAATTGCAAATGCAATTTCACAAAGTAGTGAGTCTGATTTAAGAAAATACCTCGATGAAGATTTCATTTTTGTTCCATACTGTCGACCTGGTTTTACTTTAACAATGGAAATAAAAAAACTAATTTTACCCTCAACTAACATATTGATTCTCGAAAATCATGGATTGATAGTTGCGGGTGATGATATTGAGGATACCTATAAATTGCTTTTAAAAATTCATGAAAAATTAGATTTAATTAGAAATGAAAAATTAGGCCTCGATTTTTTAGAGAAAATTACAAATATCGGTGGTTATATTCATAAAAATACTGATAAATATAAATTATTCTCAACACAAAATGAAAAATTATTCTCACTTTTCTCTAAATCATTTTATCCAGATCATGTAATTTTCTTAGGCCCTGGCATACCTACATTTTTAGAGGTGAAAGAAGCAAATGAATTTATTCAAAATCTAAAAAGAAAGAATATTAATCTTCCACCCTATTTAATTCTAAAAAATAAAGGTCTTTTTGAAAACACTCTAGCTATTCCAGCTGCAAAAGAAATGATCGACTGTTTTTTGGAAGTTCTGCTAAGAATTGATTTATCAAAGTCTTTTAAATTTCTATCAAGTCATCAAGAGAATGAATTATTGAATTGGGATATTGAGATATATCGCCAATCTATAAACTAATGTCACTTTTTCTTGGGATTGACTTTGGAACGACTGGTGTCAGATCTTCTATTATAGATAAGAATAAAAAAGAATTAATTAATTTTTCAGTTTCTATTGACAGCCCAATAAGTAAGGGATCATTAGTTTATCAAAATCCAAGCTTATGGTGGAGTGCGTTAATTAAAAATCTTACATTTTTAAAAACTAAAATAGAATTAAATAAAATTGAAAGATTATCAATCGATGGAACATCAGGTACAGTACTTATAACCGACCATCTTGGTAACCCTTTAGATGATGCATTGATGTACAATGATGCTTCAGCTGTAAAAGAGTCTAAGTTAGTTGAGAGTATATCTGATAACCATCCAATTGTATCCACCCCTACTAATGCATTAGTAAGGGTGTTATCATTAATTAATAAACTTAAAAAAGAAAAATATAGAATACTTCATCAAGCAGATTGGATAGCTTGTAAACTAATTAATGATTATACCTATTCAGACGAAAATAATGCTCTTAAACTAGGTTATGATTGTGTCGAAAGATCTTGGCCAAAATGGTTTGATCAGTTACCTATTGAAATGAGTAGCCTACCAAATATAAAAATACCAGGACAGTCTATAGGTGAATTAAGAAACTCTGAACTTATTGACTTAGGTTTTAATAACAAAACCAAGGTTATAGCAGGCACTACGGATAGCATAGCAGCATTTTTAGCTACTGGAGCCAAAAATATAGGAGAAGCAGTTTCTTCAATTGGCACAACTCTGGTGGTAAAAGCTATCTCTAATAAGCCAATTTATAATAAGGAATTTGGGATCTACAGTCATCGTTTGGGTGAAAATTGGTTAGCCGGAGGAGCTTCCAATGTTGGAGGAAAAATTCTAAAAGAACTATTTTCAGATAGAATAGAGGAATTATCAAAAGATATAGACCCAAATAATCTATTGAATTTAAATTACTATCCTCTGGCACAAAAAGGTGAAAGATTTCCTTTTAACGACCCTAACAAACTCCCAATTTTAGAACCTCGTCCTGATTCTGAGATAAAATTTTTTCAGGCTGTACTTGAGGGTATAACTAATGTTGAAAAATTGAGTTACGAAAAGATATTAGAGATAGGCGGTAAATATCCTAAAACTATTTTCACAATAGGAGGTGGAGGAAAGAATTTAAAATGGAATGAAATTAGAAAAAAAATTCTTGGTGTGAAACTAAATAAGCCTTTATCAAATGATGCTTCTTTTGGATCTGCACTTTTAGCGTTGGGTAATATTTTTTAAATGGTAAAAAAATTATTATCCCTTAAAGAAATTTCAGAATATTACGATACTTATTATTTTGATCAATGGGGAGTTGTTCATGATGGAATAAATATTTTTAATGAAGCAGAACAAGTTTTTTCATATTTACAATCACAAAATAAAAAAATTTATATAATTAGTAATTCAGGAAAAAAATCTTCAGATAATACTGACCGTTTGATAAAAATGGGCGCAAAAAATATTTTAAAATCTCATTTAATTACATCAGGAGATGTATGCTTAGAATATCTAAAATCTAAAAGGAGCCCCTTTGAAAATATTGGAAATAAATATTTTGTGGTTGCAACAGATTATCCCTTATTGCAAAACACAACATTTGAAAAGACGAGTTCTATAGAAAACGCTAATTTTCTTTTATTAACCTCTACTACTGGTCTGAAAAAAACTGATTTAATTGACAAAATTTATATGAGAGCTATAGAAATGAAGTTACCCCTAGTGTGCTCAAATCCTGATATTTTGGGTGTTTCTGGTGATAATATTCATCCTTCAACAGGAGATCTTGCAGTTAAGTACAAAAAAATGGGAGGGCAGGCATTTATAATTGGTAAACCAAACATTGAAATCTTTCATTATGTTCAAGAGTTATCCAATAGTAATAAATTAAAAACTTTGATGATAGGAGACTCTTTATTTAATGATATTGCAGGCGCCAATAGCTTTGGTATAGACTCATTACTGATCACCTCTGGAATTCATAAAGAAGAATTTATGCAAAACATACCAACGAACGATATAATTGATAATATAAAATCGGATTTTCAAATCACTGGAAAGCCAGACTATATAATGGATAGACTTAAATGACATTTGATTTTAGTGAATTCAAAAACAAAAAGATTATTGTTACGGGTTCAAGTACAGGCATAGGTTTTGAGACAGGTGTTGAGTTTTTAAACTTGGGAGCTAATGTAATTTTTCATGGTAACCAATCAATTAATGATCTTGAAACTAGAATAAAAGCTAAATCTCAAAGCCAAAAATTTAAAATATTCAAATCTGATTTTACAGATTTATCTCAAGTAGATAACTTTATGAACAATGCTATAAATTATTTAAATGGTCTAGATATATTGGTTAATAATGCTGGAACAATGGTAGGAAGATATCAATTAGAAACAATCAGTGAAAAAGATTTTTTAAAAATTTTTGATCTCAATGCTAAATCTGCATATTTTGCAACAAAAAGTGCGTGTACAATTTTCAAAAAACAAAATTATGGAAATATTATTAATGTATCAACTATCAGTGCGAGAACAGGAGGTAGTGCGGGTTCAAGTGTATATGCTGCGTCTAAAGCTTTTGTTTCAGGAATTACTAGATCGCTTGTTTCAGAATTATCACCCTACAATATAAGAATAAACGCTATTTCACCTGGCACAATTACCACAAAGTTTCATGAACAATATTCTTCTCCAGAAAAATTAGAAGCCACAAGATTAAAAATACCAATGAAAAGACTTGGCACTGCAGAGGACTGCGTTGGGCCAATAATTTTTTTATCCTCACAGACAATGAGTGGCTACATAACAGGACAAATAATAGAGGTAAACGGAGGCCAATTCATTTCATAATGTCAAAAATATTATCTATAGGTGCGGGTGTTATGGGAACAGCTATTACTGTTCCTGCAGTTTCAAACGGTCACGAAGCAAAACTCGTTGGAACTAATTTTGATGAGGACATAATTAACTCAATTAATAAAAACTCTTCTCACCCAAAACTCGGTATTAAATTAACAAATACGTCTGCAATACGATTTAATGAAATGTCCCAAGAGGACATTAATGAATCTGAAGTCATTGTCGTTGGAATTAGTTCATCAGGTGTTGATTGGTTCATTGACTTCATTAAAAATTTTAATGTTACGAATAAACACTTTCTTATCGTTACTAAAGGTCTGTATATTAACGAAAAAGAGGAGTTAGATATTTTCCCAAATAAAATTAAAAAACAAATTAATCAAGATTTCACTTTAACCGCTGTTACTGGCCCTTGTAAAGCAGTTGAGCTCGCAAAGAAAAATTTAACAAATATATGTTTTGTAAATCCTGATCTAGATATTGCTAAGAATTTATCCAATATATTTAAAAATGAATACTATGTAGTTAATTTACAGACTGACTTATTAGGCTCAGAGCTTTGCGCAGCTCTTAAGAACATATATGCAATTGCTGTTGGTTATTCACAAACGTATTTCTCGAATGAAGAAAAAATCTTTAATCCTGAGTCCGCATTATTTTCACACTGTGTTAATGAGATGAGCTATTTTGTAAAATTAAATGGTGGCCTTCAAGATACAGTATTTGGGCTATCTGGGATTGGAGACTTACATGTCACTTCAGGAACTGGAAGAAACGGTCTTTTAGGTAATTTATTAGCAAAGAGCAGAACATATGAGGATATCATGTCCAAGGAATTAAAAGATGAAACTGTCGAAGGAGCACAAACTATTAGAGAATTAGACCATCTATTTAACAAACTGGTAAAACAAAACAAACTTCCAATTTTGGGTAGTTTAGTGAGATGTATCTGTCAAAACGAAAAACTGCATATACCTTGGAATGATTTAAATATATAATTAATTATGCTCAAAAAAATTGTTATTGGTGCAGACCATTTAGGAAAAAATCTTAAAGATGAAATCAAAAAGCATTTAGAGTCTAAAGGTATTGAAGTCATGGATGTAGGGGTCACTGATGACTCACAAGTAGATTATCCAGACGTTGGTAAAACATTAGCTAAAAAGGTACAAGACAGTGAATTTGAAAGGGGAATTTTAGTTTGTGGAACAGGTGCTGGAATGGCTATTGTCGCTAATAAATTTTCAGGTGTGAGGGCTGTTTGTGTGAACGATGCATACACTGCAGAGAGATCTATTGCAAGTAACAATGCTCAAATTATTACTTTTGGTGCTTTAATTACAGGTACTCCTAATGCAATTATGTATACAGATATTTGGTTGAAAAATAATTTTCAGTCTGAAAGATCTGGAAAAAAAGTTGATAAAATAAATCAGTTAGATACCTAGTTTTTAATTAAAAACTACGAAAGTTTTAGTTAATAAAATTTTAAAATCTTTTTAAGGTAAGGATAAAGAATGAAATTTTTTTTATTTCTCTGAAATTTATAAAGTATTTAGAGTCTATTCTTTAACAGTTCCTAGAGTCAACCCTCTGACAAAATGTTTTCTAACTATTAAAATCATAATAAATACTGGGATTATTGAAATTGTTGTAAAAGCAGCCATCATATCCCAACTGGGTATAGTTTTCATTATAGAGGCTTGAATCGGGATAGTCTTAATTTTCATTTGTCCAATCATTAATGCGCAAATAAATTCTGTCCAACTGAATATTATAGATAAAATAAATGTTACAGCTATTCCACCTTTTGCACATGGTATAATTAATTTATGAAGAATTTTAATTTTACTAGCACCATCTATAAATGCATTTTCATCAATTTGTTTTGGTACTTCGTCAAAAAAACTTTTTAATAAAAGAACTGCTAGGGGTAGATTGATAAATGTATGTATCAATATTAAACCAACATATGTATCAAGGAGATTAATTTTTTCGTAAACAAAATATAGTGGAATGGCAATTGATATTAATGGCATCATCCTTGCACTAAGAATTGACATGATTAAAAAATTTTTATATTTGAAATTAGCTCTAGAAAAATAGTAACCAGCATAAATTCCAATTATTAATGTCAGGGATGATGAACCAATACCTACAATTAAACTATCTAATATCCTTGATGTTAAATATAATTCGCCATAAGAAGGATCAAATTTTAGTAATTTTGAAAAACCAAAAACTCTCTCATACGCTGAAAAGTCAATATCAAATAGAAATAATTTTGGGGGTAATGAAAAAAGATCAATATTATTTTTAAAAGAGGATGTAATTAGAAAAAATATTGGAAATATAAAAATTAAAGCAATAGAGAATGCTAGAATTTTTCTAATCAAACTACCTTATTGTTTTACTGAACCTAAAGTCAATCCTCTTACTAAATGTCTTTGAACTAAAAGTATAAAAATGAATGCTGGTATAATAGCGGCTGTGCCTAACGCTGCCATGTTATCCCAAGCAGTTCCAGTAGAAGTAACAAAAGATGTAGAAACTACAGGAATTGTTTTTAGCCCTGTTTGTGTAAGCATCAGAACAAAGATAAATTCTGTCCAACTAAATATAAAACAAAGCACAGCAGTCGCCGCTATTCCACCTATAGCTAGAGGCACTACTAATCTCCAAAATACAAAAAATCTCGTAGCCCCATCAAGTAACGCAGCTTCATCTATGTCCTTTGGAATGTCATCAAAAAAGCTTTTCATTAGTAAAACAGCAAGTGGGAGATTCATTAAAGCATGAATAATAATGATACCTAGATGTGTGTCCATTAAGCCTATATTTTTGTATATAAAAAACATTGGTATTGCTACTGCAACTGGGGGCATCATTCTTGTTGATAAAATCCATCCCATAAAATGCTGTTGACCCCTAATAGGTAATCTTGAGAGAGAATATGCTGCTAGTATAGATATAAGCATTGCTATACCTGTAGAGCCTAAAGCAATAATGATACTATCCACAAGATTTGGCATCATATAAAAGTCTCCACCGCCAGGTCGAACAGCACCCATGTCTTCTACATAGAGAAAGCGTGAAATACCAAACACCTCTTCATAAGCAGCAAATGATACTTCAAAATCAAATAATTTCGGAGGTAGGGCAAAAATATCTTTATCCTTTTTAATAGATACGGTAATCCAGAAATATATAGGAAAGAAAAATATCGCAGCAATAAACCAACCTAATACTTGTTTAAATACTTTATTCAATTCCTCACCATTTTACTTTTGCAAAATGAATAAATGCATTTCCAACTATTAAAATTACAATTAAAGAAAATAAACTAATCGTTGCTCCGTAACCCCATTGAACAAAAGTAAACCTTTGCCACGAATATAAACTTAAAGTGTAAGTGGCTGTACCTGGCCCACCTGATGTTAAAACAAATACATAATCTACCATCCTCCATAGATCTATTCCTCTTATCAAAATTGCTACAGCAATAACTTTGTGAAGCATTGGTAGTGTTAATCTTCTAAAAACTTGAAAAGGTCTTGCGCCATCTATGACAGCTGACTCAAAAGGTTCACTTGGTAAAGATCTTAAACCAGCAACTAAAATTAAAACCATAAAGGGAGTCCATTGCCAAATATCAACTATCATTACACCCCACAGGGCTAGTGTTGGATCTGCCAAAATTGTATCTTCAGGACCTATAAGCCCAACTGATTTCAAGAGCCATGGTATTAAACCATAATTAGCATCCTCCATTATTAAGAATATCATACCAGCAATTGCTGGAGGTATGACTAAAGTGAGAGTTAAAATAGATCTTATAATTCCAAATCCAGGGTCGTCGGAGTCAATAAGTAGAGCAATTCCCATGCCCAAAACTAGTTGAATTAATAAACACATAAATGTGTAATATAAGGACACCTTTAAAGATCCCCAGAATACCCCATCAGTGAATAGCCTTATCCAATTATCCCATCCCACAAAAAGTAGTGCCCTTTTTGCTGGGACAAACTCATGAAAGCTTAGGTAAATATTGTAAAAGAAAGGAATAATCGCAAATACTATCAGCATAGTTATCAATGGCAAAAGCCAAGGCAGAGAACTGTCAGAATTCATAAAACTTGGCAAAGAATAAGACTTTTGAGCGGCCATAGTGAGACTATACACTTAAATTTCAAAGAGTTTATTTTAAAATACCTCTATTTTTCTATTAGAAATTCTTAATGAAACTGAAGATTATTAAAAGAAGTCAACATAATAAAATAATATTTTGTGTATAACTATATCAAGCCTCTTGCTAAGAAACATTGTTTATGCAAAAATTTTATATCGGAGGGATATCATATGCGCGATATGTATAGAAAAATGCACCTTGCAAACATTGTAGGCAAGTACGTAAACGGTAATATGAAGAGAAGAGATTTTCTTAAAAATGCCGGTATGCTTGGCCTAGGAGCTGGTTGCTTGGGCACAATGGGAACTATGAGCAGAAAATTTATTCCTCAAGCTCATGCTGGTTCTCATGGAATAGAATGGAGAGGGGATATGATGGATTGGTTAAAAGATGTATCATCTCCTTTCAGAGGCCAAACAGTATCTTTGGCAACTGAGTCAACTCCTCCTTCTAATGCGATAAATACAACTTTAAAACCTTTCTTTGAGGAAGTAACAGGTATTAAAGTTAACATTGAGGTTTTACCTTTAGAGCAAGTTTTACAAAAACTAACTTTAGACGTTGCCTCTGGATTAGGAACTTACGACACTTATTACCTAGATCAAAGTTGGATGGCAGCCTTTAGAGGTGATGCAGAAGATCCTCGTGAGCTTTATGCAGCAAATCCTACCTTAGCTATGCCTAATTATAACTTTGACGATTTCCTAGGACCACTTGTAGATGGTATTTCCATGTACGACGGCACTATGGTTGGTGTTCCTTATGACATTCCTGTCTTTATTATGATGTACAGAGATGATGTTTACAAAGAGCTTGGACTAAGTGTTCCAAAAACATTTGATCAGTACATGAGTAATGCTCAAGTAATACAGGCAGCAAAACTTGGTCATTTAAATCCAGACGGAAGACCAATATACGGAACTAATGGTCAAATGAAATCTGGTCACTACAGCTTAGAGTGTGACTGGACTATGTTTGCCTGGGCTTTCGGTGGTTCAATTACCAATCCTGATGGAAGTTTTGCAGGTAATGATGCAAACGGTTTAGCAGGTATGGATTACTGGACAAAACTTAAAGAGTATATGCCTTCGGGTGTTACAAGTTGGACATGGGATGGTCAAGGACAGGATATCCTTCAAGGTGGTTCTGCTCAAACAATCTCATGGGGTGAATTCTTCCCATGGTGGGACTCTGATGAGTCAAATGTTCAAGGGAAAATGATGGCTGCAGCCTGCCCTGCTCCTGCGAGTCCTTTAAGATCAACAAGTGATTGTGGTTATGGTGAAATTCCAGGTGTTGCACACCAAGGTGGATCTTCACTAGCTGTTTCTAAATATTCAAAAAATAAAGATGCAGCTTGGTTATTTGCTCAATGGGCAACTAGCTATGAAACACAAGTCTATATCACTGCACTTGGTGGTGGTACTGGTCCAACTAGATCAGCTGTTTATGACGATGAGAGAGTTAAAGCTAATAATAGAAGCGGTAACGGTACAACTCGTCACCTAGATGTTGTTAGAGATGCTATCTTTAATGATATGGGGTCAGAACCAGATCTTCCTGAATGGGCTGACATGTCAAGCAACATGATACCTATTGAGCTTGGTAGGTATTTTGCTGGAGAATACGGATCAGCAAAAGATTGTTTAGACACTATTGCTAAAAACTTCAACAAAACTGTTGGGGTTTAATTAAAAAAATTAACTAGGGTGGTTTTAACCACCCTAGTTATGATGTGTTTGATAAAAATATGAAAAAACCTTTAGTAGTTATAACTGGTGCAAGTAGTGGTATAGGTGCCGCTACTGCAAAAGTATTTTCAAAAGCAGGTTACCCTACTTTATTGATAGCAAGAAGGCTGGATATAATGGAGTCGTTTAAATTAGAAAACTCAATGTGTAGAAAAGTAGATGTTCGAGATAGAGAGGCGCTTATAGCCGCTATACGTGAGGCTGAAAAAGAGTATGGACCAACTGACATGATTTTTAACAATGCTGGTGTAGCCAGACTTGCAGAAATAGGAACTCAAGATCCATCTGAATGGGATGAAATGATTGACGTTAACACGAAAGGTGTAATGAATGGAATTTATGCTGTGATGAGCGATATGAAAGCCCGCAAAGGTGGTACTATTGTTAATATGAGTTCAATAGCAGGAAGAAAAATTTATGAAGACCACACTGTCTATTGTGGGACAAAATTCTTTGTCCATGCAATATCAGAGAGTATTAGAGGTTATCTGTCACCGCATAATGTTAGAGTGATAGTAATGTCACCTGGAAATATTGAAGCGGAAGTTTTAAATGGAATTACCGATCCTAACACTTTAGAAGCTTATAAAAAAAATATCGAGAGAATTGGAGGAAGAATATCTCCAGATTATGTTGCAAAAATGATACTTTTTGCATATGAAATGCCACAAAATGTTATCATGCAAGAAGTGGTAGTGACACCTACAAAACAAGATTACTAAATGACACGTCTAGTTATTGGCGTCGACAGTTCAACACAATCAACAAAAGCAATTGCATGGGATGATAAAGGTAATGCGATCGCTGAGGGTAGATGTGATATTCCTTTAAACAACCCAAGCCTTGAAAAATTTGAACAAGATGTCGAGGATTGGTGGAAAGCTTTTTGCGTATCAAGTAGTGAATTAGCTAAAAAAATAGATATGACTAAAGTTGAAGGACTAGCCATATCCAATCAACGTGAGACTTTAGCAAAATTAGATAAGTCAGGAAAAGCAGTTTACCCAGCCACAGTTTGGATGGACAAAAGATCTGTAGAGGAAGTAGAAGAATTGAATTCTATAATGGGTGAAGGCCAAATTCACAAAATTACAGGACGTCCAAAAGATCCATGTCCATGTCTTTATAGAGTTTATTGGCTTAAGAAAAATGAAAAAAAAATATTTGATGAAGTTGCTTGTTTTGCAGATGTTCAAGCTTTTTTAGTTCATAGATTATCAGGGGAATTTAACACCGGTTGGATTAGTTCGGATCCTCATGGAATGTTTGATGTTGTCAATAAATGTTGGTCTAAAGATATATTGGAACATTTGAATATTGATGAATCAAGACTCCCTAAATCTTTCAAACCAGGAACCTGCATAGGCAAAGTTTCAAAGGATGCATCTCACCAAACTGGTTTAAAAGAGGGTTTAAGTATATTTGCTGCAGGGGGTGATGGGCAACTCGCTGGTCTTGGCACAAATTGTACAAAATCAGATAGAGCATATATCAATCTTGGAACAGCAGTTGTTTCAGGGGTTTGGTCCAAGGATTATAAAATTTCAAAAAATTGGAGAACAGAAATTGCTGCACACGGAGAAGGTTTTATAATGGAAAATGTTTTATTGTCAGGAGCTTTACTAGTCAACTGGTATGTCGACCAATTTATTCATGGAGATAGGAAAGATCCAAATTTTTTTAAAAACTTAGAAGAACAAATTAATAAAATACCAATTGGAAATGATGGATTGATTTTACAACCATACACAGGTGGAGTAATGGATCCTTATTGGGACTCATATGCAAGAGGTATCATAGTTGGTTTAAGTATAAGTCACACTCCCTATCATGTTTATAGATCGATATTAGAGGGATTGACTTTAGACTCCGTTTTTAGAACTCAAAATATCGAAAAAGAAACAGGTATAAATGTAAAAGAATATCTAGCTATAGGAGGAGGGGCGAATAGTCCTGCATGGGTTCAAATGTTGGCTGATGCTTCTGGAAAGAATGTACTTATCGCAGACACTGTAGAAGCATCTTCATTGGGTGCTGGTATGATAGCTGCTTATGGCGCAGGTTGGTATAGCAGCATAAAAGAGTCCGCAGAAAACATGTCAGGAAAAACTCGTCTTATAGAACCTAACTTAGATAACAAATCAAAATATCAAGATTTGATTAATATTTACCAAAATGTTTATGACTCAAATAAAGCAATTAATAAATCTCTTGTTCAATTTACTGAGAAATATAAATCATGACTGATTATAATGGTGTAATAAAAGACTTAATTGCAGGTAAATGGGTTAACCCTGAAGATAAAAGGAAATACGGGATCCCAATTAAAAAAATTGAAATAGATAAAAGCTTAGATGGTAAAGAGTCATTATTGATTTCTCAATTACATACAAACCAAAATCTTCTTATTGTAAGTGATCAATTTACACACAAAGCCCTTGGTTCAAGAATTTATAAAAATCTTCAAGGTAAAGTAAAAGCAGATGAGTATATATGGGAGAGTCCATCTTCAAGTATTGAAGGTGTAGAATTTTTAAGAAAAAAAATAAAAGATTACGATGGAGTTATTGCAGTTGGGTCAGGTACAGTCAGCGATAGTATAAAGTATGCAACTTTTCTTGAAAAAAAATCATACTCTGTCTTTGCGACCACTCCTATGAATGCCTATACGACAGGCACAGCCTCTATATCTTTTGATGGGATCAAAAAATCATTGGTTGCGCATTATGCACAAGGTGTTTTCTTTGATTTAGAGGTTCTCAGTATGTGTCCCAAAAGACTTACGGCTGCTGCTTTTGCAGATGTAATTTGTCGAACAACTGCACAGGTTGATTGGTTGATGTCTCATAAAATTTTAAAGACTAATTATCAAACAGCACCGTATTCTCTTTTAGCTTTATATGAGAAAGATATGATTGAATGCGCTTCATTAATCGCAAAAGGAGATATAGAAGCCCTTGCTTTACTTACACGCATCTCTGCAATAATGGGATTAGGTACTTCATTTACACAGACAACTCATGTGGGAAGTATGGGTGAACATGGCATTTCTCATTACATAGACATGTTTGCAAAAGACAACCATCCCGGAACGTCTCATGGAGAACAAGTAGGAATCGCAACTATTAGTATTTCAAAAATCCAAAATTCTATTTTAAATAATGATTCTCCACCAATAATAAAACCAACTCAAATACCTGAACAAGAAATTATTCAAAAACTTGGTCATCAAATGTTAGACACAATTCATGATGCAATGAAGACAAAAATATTCGATGAAAAGAGAGCAGAAATGATAAATAATTTTTTTCACAATAACTGGCTCGAATTTGTTCAACCCCTAAGAGAGAAAATGTTAGACTTTGACATTATTTGGAATTCTATGGGAGAGTGCGGTGCATTAAGAACTCCCGAAGACGCTAAACTTGATAGTAATTTTTATAAAGATGCTCTAAGATATGCTAGGTTCATAAGAGATCGATACACTATTCTTGATTTAGCTGGGGATAGCAATCAACTAGATGGATTAATAAATGTCTGAAGTAGAATATATAAATATTAAAAAAAACTTTGGTTCTGTAGAGGTATTAAAAGATATAAATCTAAATATTGGTAATCAAAAATTTGTTGTTTTACTTGGCCCTTCAGGGTGTGGAAAGACTACTTTATTGAGAATGACCGCTGGATTAGAAACTATATCTAGTGGGGAAATTTCAATAGGTGGAGACATTATTAATAACATCCACCCAAGAGATAGAGATATTGCAATGGTTTTTCAAAATTACGCTTTATACCCTCAAATGAATGTCTTTGATAATATTGCATTCAGTTTACAGATCAGAAAAATGGCTAGCCAAGAGATAAAAGAAAAAGTTGAGTGGGCTGCTTCTGTATTAAATTTAACAGATTTTTTAAACAGAACACCAAAAGAGCTGTCAGGTGGACAAAGGCAAAGGGTAGCTATGGGAAGAGCATTAGTTAGAGACCCAAAGGTATTTTTGTTCGATGAGCCTTTGTCAAATCTTGATGCAAAATTAAGAGCTCATATGAGATTGGAAATTAGAAAATTACATAATCAACAAAATGCTACCACTATTTATGTAACTCATGATCAAATTGAGGCTATGACTATGGCTGACGAGATTGTGATTATGAACAATGGTATTATTGAACAAATAGCAACTCCAAATGAAATTTATGAAAAACCAAACAATTTATTTGTTGCCGATTTTATTGGCACTCCTGCAATTAATCTTCTTGAGGGAGTTGTAACAGATAAGAGTAGTATTAAATTAAAGTCACAGGATCTTCCTCACTCAAAAAAAAATGTATCAAATAATCAAAATGTAGTTTATGGCATAAGACCTACTGATGTTAGCATAGACCCAAGCTCAAACATCAAAGCGGAGGTAGTTTTAGTTGAAACAACTGGTTCAGAGACTCATATTATAGCAATGTTAGATGATAACGAATTTAGAGTAGTTCAAAATGGTGGACGTACCACAATTAAAAATGGTGATGTCATTCCTCTTTCAATCAATATTGAAAAAGCACATTTATTTGATCATTCATCAACCAAAAGAATAGATTAATTTATATTTGGCTAGATCCAATGAAAAGTAATTATAAAGAAAACGAAGCGAAATCTTACATCAAAAAATATGCAAAAAGAGGTGTTCCTAAAGACTTAGCACTCCGCATCTATACAACACAACTTTTGGGAAATGATCCTACCGTTGTTCTTCATGGAGGAGGGAATACATCGGTGAAATCTTCATTAGATACACTTCTTGGTGAAAAAGAGGAAATTATTTATGTAAAAGGTAGTGGTAAAGATATGGGTAATATTGAGGAGGATGGTTTTCCGGCTTTAGAAATGAAAAATCTTCTTGGTATGAGAAAACTCATTGAGCTAGATGATTTTCAAATGGTTAATTATCAGCGTAAATATATGCTTGATACCTCTTTCCCAAATGCCTCTGTAGAGACTCTTTTACACGCTTTCCTCCCTCACAAATTTGTTGATCACTCCCACTCTAATGCAATTCTCTCACTTATTGATCAACCTAATCCAGAAAAAATTTGTAAAGATGTATTTGGAGATGAAATGGGTATCGTTCCATACATTATGCCTGGTTTTGAATTAGCAAAAAAAGCCTCTGAGGTATTTGATAAAAATCCAAATGTAAAAGGATTAATTCTTTTAAATCATGGAATTTTTACTTTTGCGAATAATGCAAAAGAAAGTTACGAAAGAATGATTAAATATATTACTAAGGCTGAAAAAGAGCTCACAAAAAAATCTAAGCGCATTAGGGTTAGCAAATACATTGAAAAAAAAATTAGTATTTCAGAAGTTTCAAATCTGATAAGGCAACAAATAGCCAATAAACGTGGTGATGATTTTGAAAGAAAGGTTGTGCATTTTAATAAACCAAAATTCTTTGACGAATTATTTTCGCATCCTAACTTAAAAAAGTTTACAAATGAGGGGCCAGTAACACCTGATCATGTTATAAGGATTAAATCGAAGCCATTAATTATCGATTTATCAAAAGAAAAATCTAATAATCTAGAAAAAATCATAATTCAATCCATTGAAAATTTTAAAGAGAATTATAAAAAATACTTTAAACGTAACCATAAATATAACTCTAGCGCCTCAATGTTAGACCCCTATCCAAGATTAATTTTAGTAAAAGGTATTGGCATTTTTTCCACAGGGCCAACATTTAAAGATGCCAAAATAGCAATGGATGTTGGTTTAAATTCTCTCTCAGTGATTTTACAAGCTGCTAAGTTTGGAAATTTTAACTCTATACCTGAAAAAGAAATTTTTAGAATGGAATATTGGCCCCTTGAGCTTGCAAAAATTAAAAATTCATCTCAAAAACTTAAAGGACAAGTAGCAGTTGTTACAGGCGGCCTTGGGGGTATCGGTTATGTTACAGCACAAAAATTTAAAGCAGAAGGAGCAGATGTAATCATTATTGATATTATCAATCCTGAAAATATCAAACAGGATATAAATGGTATCAGTTATATAAAATGTGACATCACAAATGAAAACAAAGTCAGGGATGTATTTAAACAAATATCCTCTATTTATGGCGGAGTAGATATCCTCATTTCTAATGCAGGGTTTGCTACTGTTGAGTCTTTGGAAAAACTCACAAAGCAACAATTTGATAAAAGTTTTGATCTGAACCTTTTTGCACATCACTATTTTGTTAAACACGGAGTTGAAATAATGAAAAGGCAAAAAACCCGCGGAGTAGTTTTGTTTAATATTTCTAAACAAGCTGTAAATCCTGGAAAAAATTATGCTGCCTATGGTCTTACAAAAGCTGCTCTATTATTTTTAATGAAACAATATGTAACGGAGTACAGTGATTATGGAATTCGTTTTAATGGAGTTAATGCTGATAGGATTAGAAGTGGCTTAATGACCGATGATATGATTACAAAAAGATCTAAAGCAAGAGGTTTAACTACTAAGCAATATATGTCTGGAAACTTATTAAAACAGGAAGTTAAAGCAATTGATGTAGCAGATGCATTTTACCATTTGGCTTTGTCTTACAAGTCGACTGCAAGTGTGATAACTGTAGATGGTGGAAATTTAGAGTCTTCGTTTAGATAAAATTATCTATATACCCTTTTTAAATTAAGCCCTAACTTTTTGAATTTTTTTTTGAAACTATAGAATTCCTTATTATGTTTGGCAGAATTTTGTTTTAAAATTAGCTTTTGGTAGTAATGAACCATTTCATGACCAAGAATTTCTACGAATTCTCTAAAATTTTTAAATTTATTATGAATAGTTATTTTGTAACAAAATTTTGTAGCGTAAGGATTAAATTCAAATAGACCCAGAGCTCCATGCATTCTTCGTATTGTAATCTTTGGATTTTTGAGCCGATTATTAAAGATATGCTTATTTAATATTTTATAAATAGCAGGCACTTTATTTGCTTTAGGATTATATATTCTTTCCTCACCATAATGCTCTATGAGCGCTGCTAAGCTTTTTGTTCTAGGCATGAATTTCAATTTACAAATAAAGTTTATCAGAAAAAAATCAAGAAAATTTAGTTAGGGTTTTTTCTCAAATTTTCTAAAAACAAAATGACTTCTTCATATTGATCATCAGGAATATCTTTGTAGCTGCAACCATATTTATCTTTAATGCTAAGTGCAATATGTGCATATGCATTTCTACCCTTTGGATGAAAAGGCGAGGGCTCCAAAAGTGGTTGAATTTCGTCCCCGATTAACTGAACTATATTCCAAATTTTTTTTCTATTATCTTCATTCAAAGTTATATTCCACCAGGAAAAAATGACTCCAGTAAAATTCTTATGACTGCAAACCCTATCCCACAAAAAATGATAATAGTAATTAATTGTTTATTCATCATGATATATAAGTACCCAATATGAAAAATCTTATCATTATTTTCTTTATATTACTGCCAAATTTAAGTTATGCGGATTTATTAGAAAAATTTTCTCTCGCCTGTATTTGCGATAAGAGTAACAATGCACTCAAGTATTTTGACTGTAAGCAAAAAGTTTCTGGTACGCAATTAGATTTACTAAAAGAGGTAAACTTAAAAGATAAAATTTATATATATAGTAGTTTTGATGAAAAAAAATATGAGCTTATCGAAAATGACCCCAATTTTATTTTTAATTATGAAACTGAAGATTATATATCTATCCTCTCAATTAATAGTAATTTGGATTTAGATTTTTCAATATCTTACAAAGAATTCGATAAAAACTGGTCCTATGAATTAAAGTGTGTTTCTCTAAAAAAATAATGATCTTAATTTCTCTTAAATGATTAATAGAGTTTTTATAATACCTTTTTTTGTATCTTTAATTGGATTTGTGTTACTAGTTTCAATGGACTCTGTAATTAAAATTCTAGGTGACAGGTATCCTATTTTGCAATTATTATTTTTAAATGCATTGTTTTCTTTAATACCCTTAGCTTATTTTATATTTAAAAATCACGGCTTTAAATTTTATCAAAATCAAAATTACACTTTTCAGATTATAAGAGGCATAGTGCATACGATAGGATTTCTTTGTGTCTTAAAAGGAGTACTGCTTCTACCTCTTTCAATTGTTTATCCTGTTTTATTCACTTCGCCTTTAATGCTTTTAGTTATGTCTCATTTTTTTTTGAGCGATGATATAAACACTATAAGAGTGATGGCAATACTGATGGGTTTTTTTGGAGTATTGATTTCAGCAGAACCCTTCGGCTCTAGCACTGTATCTATTCAAGGAGTTATGTATGTATTTATTGGTGCCTTTTGTATTGCATTTACCCACTTAATTACACGTAAATATAATTATTTAACATCTTCATATTCTGCAGCTTTTTTTAGCATGGCCGTAAGTGTCGTAATCTTTTTTTTTACAACAAAATTTCAGTTCGTAATAATGACATATAATGATCTGTCTTTATCCATTTTGGGCGGGCTGTTTGCTGGACTTGGTGTTAGTGCTGTAATTTATGGATCCAGAACACTACCTTCTGCAGTATTTGGTCTAACAAGTTATTTTCAAATTATTTATGGTGTATTTTTAGGCTGGATTATTTTCAGTCAATTACCCTCCATATATAATTATTTTGGAATACTTATAGTTATACTTGCAGGTCTTCTTCTTTTTTACTTCGATAAGACCAAAAATGAGAGTTAGGGTAATGTTATCTATCATCACTCTTTATTTCATTTCGTATTTAATTTTTATATTCCCATTTGATGTTTTATCTACTTGGCTAGGTAATCCAACGTCACTATTGGAAGTCTTTATAACTACTACTTTGGTATTTTCTCTTTGTCTTTATTATTTTAGATCAAAAAGCACAAATAAATTTATAAAAATTTTTGTTTATGAGGGATTTGGTATAGGCACAGTATCTTTTTTTTTAATATTACCTCTGATTGCTTTTGAATATCTTAAGATTGTAAGTAGTTACAAGCTAGCAATTTTTTTCTTTTTCATTCAAATCCCTACAATTATTTACGGATATATTAATTCAAAAAAGACTAAAATAAAAAATCTCTCATTAAATTCAGAACTGGTAGAAAAGAGTTTTAAATTTGTTTTTATCAGTGATGTCCATATAGGTTCAAATCATCCATCGTCACTTAAAAAAATTGTATCTGAAATCATTAAACTAGATCCATCTTTTTTAATTATTGGTGGTGATTTAATTGATAGTAGTTCTTTTAAAATCGAAGATCTCAAAGAGTTTAAAAAACTTAACAAACCTATTTATTTTGTTACTGGCAACCATGAGTACTATATTAAAAACTCAAAAAAACATCTTGATGATCTTGATAGTGTTGGAATACAAACACTAAACAATGAATCTTTAAAAATTAATGGAATTAATTTAATTGGACTCTCAGACAACATAAGTGATAAATCAAAAATTTCTAGTTTTGAAAAACTTTTTCAAAAAGACTTATTTAATCTGTTGATTGTTCATAAACCCTCTATTTGGGAAAAAGTTTCAGCTAAAGCTAATTTAATGCTTTCTGGCCACACACATAATGGGCAGATCTTTCCTTTCAATTTTATTGTAAAACTTAAATTTCCTCATATTTATGGGCTTTACCAAAGAATGAATAACTATTTATATGTGAGCTCTGGATCAGCAACATGGGGCCCAAAGATAAGATTAGGATCTAACAATGAGATTGTCCAAATAAAATTAAAAAATTAACAATTTCTCTGATTGATGTAAATTTAATTAATGTTTTCTTTTTTATCTAAATCAATTCTTCTTTTCTTTTTTTTTATAAGTACGCTTTTTGCAGACAGTCATATTTTGGAGCAAGAAAACTTTGAGGCTTGGCAATATACTTGTGTTTCTGAGCAAAATCAAAAAATATGTGATTTAAGAGAGCTTGTATTTGACTCCAACACAAATGAAGTCGTCAGTTATTTATCAATAACTATAAACCCGGATAAATTAACACAAATGCAGATAGCATTTCCCCATGCGGTGAATCTGAAAAGTCCAATCAAATTACAAATCGACGAAAAAGATCCAATTGATCTTAATTATGCTTACTGTAATCAAAGCGCATGTTTTGTGGCAGAGATAATTGGAGAAAATTTTGTAAATTTTTTCAAAGCTGGAAATCAAATTTCTATAAAGGCTTTATTTCTTGATAACCGAGAGGCCACTATAACTTATTCATTAAAAGGTTTCACAGCTGGTTACAACAGATTGTATTCTTCAATAAATAATTAAATATTTAGTTTTTAACTAAATTAATTTTATTTTTAATTAAAAACAAACATATCAGAGATGGTATTACCATGATAGCAGTTATCATAAAGAATAATCCCCAATCACCACCTAGCCCATCAACCATAGCACCTGAAGAGGAGGCTAACAACGTCCTTCCCGCAGTTCCAACAGACGCTAATAAAGCGTATTGTGTAGCAGTGAAGCTTCGATCAACAAGAAGTGATATGAACGTTACAAATGCTACAGTTGCAAAAGCCGCTGCAAGGTCATCAATGATTACTGCAAATGCAAATAGAACTTTCGAGGGTCCAACCCATGCTAGAACTGAAAATAGAATATTCGTGGCTGACATTGCTATTCCTGCAATTATTAGAGTTTTAATTATACCAGACCTCATTGCAATAGCCCCTCCAATAAGTGTAAAAACAATGGTAGTAATCCAACCTAGAGCTTTTGAGTAAATAGCTATATCCCCCTTAGAAAAACCGATTTCTTTATAGAAAACTAAACTCATTCTTCCCAAAAAGGCTTCTCCAATTTTAAATAAGAAAACAAAAGCTAAGATAGCAATTCCAATTCTAACTCCATTATTATTAAAAAAACTACTAAGTGGGTTTGCTACAACATTATTCAGGTAATAAAACGTTTGAGAAATAGGATTTTCCGCACCAAATTTACTTATAAAAAATGAAAAAATATAAAATATAGCTCCAATAACAATAAAAGTAAGACCTCCGTTAGTAAACCATATTTTTTCAAAGAATTGCCCAATTAAAAAACATAGTGCTCCAATTGCTATAAATAGATAACTTGCCTTTACAACACTCTCGACATTCGTATTAGAAGCATCTGTATTTAAAATACTTTGAAATCTCTCTTTGTTGGACTCTGGAATAAAAGATAACCCTACATTACATAAGACTATTATACCCATTAAAAAAATAAAAGTTACTTGCCAATATTGATCGACTCCAGAGTTTTCTAACTTCTCAGCGATCTCTAAGCATACATAGCCACCTAATTTAAATCCAGTCCACCATCCGACGACCGCCATTGCAGCTCCTGCTGCCATACTAGCTGATTCTTCTTTTTTAATTTGCTCAATTCTTAAGGCATCTATTGTTATATCTTGTGTAGCAGATGATATTGCAATAGCTAAACCTACACCAATGATTAATGCTAAATTTTGTGTTGGTTCAAGGACACTCCAAATTATTAGGCAAATTAAAATTATTGTTTGCATTAAAAGGATTATGGATTTTCGATGTCCTATTTTATTTGTTAAGAAAGGTAATCTCATTCGATCAATAATTGGTGCCCACAAAAAATTAAATGCATAAACACCAAATATTAACCCAGACCATCCTATTGTACTTCTGCTAAGCCCTTCTTCTTTTAGCCACAAAGACAAAGCGCTAGCAATAAGAACCCAGGGAAATCCACTTATGATACCTAACAAAAGAATACGTAACATTCTTTTGTCATAGTAAGCACCAATTAAGGATTTTAATTTATTCGAATCTACTGAAACCGAACTCATTGTTATTTATGATATTATAAAAAATAATTAATTAAACTTTAATCGCTAAGAGAGCTTAACCACTTTATTAAATCAGCCCTATCTTGCTCTTTTTTAATCCCGTTGTAGTTCATTTTTGTGCCAGCAATATATTTTTTTGGTTTTAATAAGAATTTGTTGAGTTCTTCCACATTCCAATCGCCACCAAATGCTGCAAGTGCTCCGGAATACGCAAAGCCCTCTGATGATCCTTTTTCTCTATTGACTATACCCCACATCGCAGGACCTGTTTTATTTTCACCACCTTTAACATGAGTATGGCAAGATGCACATTTTTTAAAAATCTTTTCACCATTTTCCATACTAGCTGACGCCAGCATAGGTGTAATGTCTGGTAAAACAGCAAAAATATCCACATCTTCACTTACAGAGGTTGTAATACCACCTTCAGATATTTCAATTTTGTATGCAAGTTCATCTGGAAACTCGGGGTGTATCGCCATATCAGCAACCTTTGAGAATACAGCAGCAAGAAGTAAGGCAAGTATTATTGCACCTAGAATTTTATTAGTTTCCATATTAAAAAGAGAAGTCTATGTTTAAAAATATACCACTAAAAACGGATTTTTGTCGCATTAATGAAAGATACGCTAGTTATAATACCAATAAGATTAAAGGCATCTAGATTTCCAAATAAGCCATTTGCAAAAATTGGTGAGTTACCAATGCTGCATCACGTTTATAATCGTGTAATAGATTTTACAGAAAATGTAATTTTAGCTATATGCGATCAAGAGGTAAAAGATTACTGCGAAAAGATGGATCTCAAGCACGTTATGACAGATCCTAATCATCCATCAGGAAGTGACCGTATTGGAGAGGCATTAAAAAAACTTGAGGATACAATAAATTTTAAATATGTAATTAATGTCCAAGGTGACATGCCATTTATTAAAGATAACCACATTAATATATTAAAAGAGAGACTTCTAAAGTTTCAAATGAGCACTTTAGCTTGTCCATTTGTAAACTTAAATGAAGCTTATAATAGTTCTAAAGTGAAAGTCTTAATTGATGAAAATAATTGTGCTTTAGATTTTTCTAGAACATTAGATGATAAACAAAAAGTTAATAAGAATATTTTTCATCACATTGGTATATATGGGTATCATAAAGATTTTTTGTCAAATTTTATCTCTTTATCACCTACTCAAAGAGAGCTTAGTGAGAAACTCGAACAACTTCGGGTTATTGAAACAGATAAAATTGGAATTTCAGTAATTAAAGAAGAGATTTTGGGAGTTGATACACAAGAAGATTTAGATAGAGTAAATCGATTAATTTATAAAAAATGAATAAAAAAATATCTTTTCAGGGAGTCGAGGGAGCATACAGTCATCTTGCAGTGCAAGAGTTCTTTCCTGGGGCAGAACCGTTACCTTGTAAAACATTTGAGATTGCTTTAAACGAGGCTGAGATTGGAAATGTTGATTATGCAATGATTCCCATTGAGAACTCTGCTGCAGGCAGAGTAGCTGATATTCATCGATTGATACCAAAATCTAATTTGCATATTAACTTTGAACACTTTCAAAAAGTTGAACACAAGCTTTTAATTCATCCAGACAGTAAAATTGAAAATATCAAAAATATTATCAGTCATGAACAGGCCTTAGCACAATGTAGCGATAAAATTCAAAAATTAGATTTAGAAATTTTGATCGGAGCTGATACGGCAGGTTCAGCAAAAAAAATCCAAGATGAGAAAATAATAGATTCAGCTGCTATTGCTTCAAGTTTGGCGGGAAAAATCTATGGCTTAAAAGTTATTGATGATAATTTCGCAAACTCTGTTAACAACATCACAAGGTTTTATATAATGTCTAAAAATGAAAATTTAGAATTTGATGAAACTAAAACATACATATCGTCCTTTTTATTTTCAGTTAAAAATACACCAGGATCTTTATTTAAAGTAATGGGGGGATTTGCGACTAATAATGTTAATATGATCAAACTCGAAAGTTATAATTATGGAGCAGATTTCGTAATTACACAATTTTATTGTGAAATTGAAGGACATCCTGAACAACAAAACACTAAGTTTGCCCTTGACGATATGTATCATTATTGTTCAAAGGTTAGAAAATTAGGAGTTTTTGAAAAATCTCCATATAGATTAAGACAATAACTTCATATTTCTATTTAATACTGTTATAAGATAATTTGAGAATTACATGGGCAACTTTTTATGCCAATCCGGTCAGGTTCGAAAGAAAGCAGCCGTAACATAAGGGGTTGGGTCGTGTAATTCTCCTTTAAGTCCATTATGAAACATCAATCAAATATTCTTGCATTAAAATACAGACCTTTAAATTTCCAAGATCTAATCGGTCAAGAGTATTTAGTTGAGACTATACAAAAATCAATACAGCAAAATAAAATCCCTAATGCATATATTTTTACAGGTATACGCGGAGTAGGCAAAACAACAACAGCAAGAATTGTTGCAAAAATGTTGAACTGTACAGTTTTTGATAAAAATAATAATCCTGATTTAATCAACTGTGAACAAGCAAAAGCCATCACTGAAGATAGACACCCAGATGTTATAGAAATTGATGCTGCATCAAATACAAGTGTTGAAAATGCGAGAGAGATTATAGAAAATGTAAAATATAATCCTGTTCTAGGAAAATATAAAGTCTATATAGTCGATGAGGTGCATATGCTTTCGAAAAGTGCATTTAATGCCCTTCTTAAAACTTTGGAAGAGCCACCCCCTCACTCGAAATTTATATTTGCAACAACTGAGATTTCTAAAGTGCCTATTACCATTCTCTCAAGATGTCAAAGGTTCGACTTAAGACGAGTTGATAAGAAGACTCTATCTGATTTTCTTAAAAGCATTGCTAAAAAAGAGAATATAACAATTTCTAATGAGGCATTAAATTTAATAGTTAAAGCAAGTGATGGATCAGTAAGGGACTCCTTAAGTATATTAGATCAAGCCAATGTATTTAAATCACAAAAAGAAATTCAAGTTGAAGAAATTGTTAATATGCTAGGTTTTGCAAGGCAAGGTGATTTGTATGAATTATCAAAATGTATATTAGATAATAATTTATCAAAGCTAATTTCTATGCTTGACGACATGTATCAAAGAGGTTCAGAGACCTCTAAAATTATTGAAGATATGATGAATATAATAAATTGGTCATGCAAATTAAAAATAAACCAAGAACTTATTAAGGATGAATTTTTAACTGAAGAAGATAAAAATTTTGCATCGTATGTTATCCAATTCGATAGTGGCAAGTTAAATATTTTTTGGCAAAGTTTAATGAAGGGTTATGATGAAATTAAAATCTCACCTCAACCTCATCTAACTCTAGAAATGGTAATGCTTAGGTGTGCTTTCTTGTTAAATGATAATCAATCAACAGACTTAGAAGAAAAAAAAAAGCCTGAAATAAATCAGAATACAATTCAATCCTCTCCTAATATTGATCAAGTAATTCAAAACAAAGTTAAACAAGTATCACCAATTTCTCTAAAAGAAAAAATTGATATTCATCAGAAATTTTTTCAATTTTATGGAAAAAATTTTTCACCTCTTATGGCAGGAATTATTATTGAAAATGTTGAAATAATTGATTTTTCAGAGAAAAATAAAATATTACAATTAAATGTCTCTGACAAAAATTTTAATGGAAGCGAAGAATTATACAAAAATTTGGAAAATGACTACAAAATCGAAATGAAACTTAAAAAAGAAATAACAACTTTAGAGACAATTAAGTCTCTTTATAAAAAAGAATTAATTGACCAGGAGATGAAGACTGATGAATTTAAAAAAGTTCTTGCTAAATTTCCTAATGCAAAGATTATAGATATTGAAGAATTAGAAAGAGGTGATGGAAATGATGGGTAATATGGGCGGTATGATGAAAAAAGTCCAAGAAATGCAAGCCAAAATGCAAGAGATGCAAAAGGAGCTTGAAAATAAAACTGTTGAGGCTGAATCAGGAGGAGGAATGGTTAAAGTTACAATGAATGGTAAACAAATTGTTCAATCAATTGATATAGATCCATCACTGTTATCTTCTGATGAAAAAGAGGTATTGGAGGATTTAATCAAAGCCGCACTCAATCAAGCTAAAGAAAAAGTCGAGGAAATGTCAGCTGAAGAAATGAAAAAAATAACTGGTGGGTTACCATTGCCCCCAGGAATGAAGATGCCTTTTTAAATTGTCACAAGACGAACTTCAAAAATTTATTAATTTAATTTCTAGGTTACCTGGAATCGGCCAACGCTCTGCGCAAAGAATAGCTTTATATTTGATAAAAAATAAACAAGAATTAATGTTACCCTTAGGAGAAAGTATAAAGGAAACGGCATCTGTTGTAAAAAAATGTACTAACTGCGGAATATTAGATGTGATTGTTCCATGTAAAATTTGTTCTTCAGAAAATAGATCAAAAACTACAATATGCATCGTTGAAGACATGGCTGATGTATGGGCATTTGAAAGATCTGGATATCATAAAGGTCTTTATCATGTTATTGGCGGTCTTTTATCAGCCTCAAAAAATTTTACAGAACAGGATTTAAATTTAAATAAACTCAAAGAAAGAATTATAAATAATCAAGTACAAGAAATTATTTTAGCATTGAGCGCAACAATTGAGGGACAAACTACAGCCTTAGTAATAAAGGATAAACTAGAAAATCAAAATATTAAAATTACACAACTCGCATACGGTGTTCCTGTAGGGAGCGAAATTCATTATCTAGACGATAATACCTTAGGGGCAGCTTTAGAGTCGCGAAAAAACTTAAGCTAATTAAATCGAAGTAACATCTAAAAGTTTGATTTTATTGTCTCAGATAACTTTATAAAATATATTAAATTCCATGTTGAAGCTTATTTATGCTCCCGATCCCATATTAAAAAAAGAGAGTGTATCTATACCTCAGGTAGACGATCATCATAGAGAACTTATAAAACAAATGTATGAGATTATGTATTCTGCGAATGGAGTTGGTTTAGCTGCTCCGCAGATAGGTTTGAATATTCGTATATTTGTTCTTGATGCTGGCTCCAGAGATGAAGAAAAAAAACCTATCACAATGATAAATCCAAAAATTATATCATTACATGAAAATAAAGTTCCATATGAAGAGGGTTGTTTATCTTTCCCAGAGCATTTTGCAGAAATAGACCGTCCTGAAAAAATTAAGATAGAGTATCTTGATGAAGACAATTCAAAAAAAATCTCTACATTTTCAGGTTTTGAGTCGAGAATAATACAACATGAATTGGATCACTTAAACGGTATTTTGTTCGTTGACCATTTAAGTCGTTTAAAAAGAGATGTGATTATTAGAAAGATGAGAAAGTATAAAAAAGAAAAAGAAATAATTTAAATGAAAAAACAACGTGTAGTTTATTTTGGCTCACCAGAATTTTCACTTCCTCCTCTAAAAACTCTCTATCTTGGGGGATATGACATAGTGGGGATTTATACACAAGAGCCAAAAAAAAAATTTAGAGGACAAAAAAAATATAACACACCAGTTCAACAATGGGCAGAAAGTCAACTTCTACCTGTTTTTACTCCCAAAATACTTGATGATACCTCTTTGAAAGAATTTCAATCATTAAAGCCCGATGTCGCAATCCTTTTTGCTTATGGGAAAATAGTTCCACTGAATTGGCTAAACACTCCTTTAAATGGTTTTATAAATATACATGCCTCGCTTCTACCAAGATGGAGAGGAGCAGCACCTGTTCAAAGAGCAATTGAAAATAATGATAAAGAGACAGGTATTAGTATTATCAAAATGAACGATAAAATTGATGAAGGTCCAATTTTAGCCCAGCAAAATATAGAAATTACAGAATTAACTGATGGTAAACAATTAATTGATCAAATTAGTCATGACTCATGTTCATTGTTATATAACACGTTAAAAAAATATTTTTTAGGTCAAATCCAATTAAAAGAACAAGATCATTCACAATCTACATATGCAAAAAAAATAGACAAATTTGAAGCACAAGTAGATTGGGGATTATCTGCAAGTATAATTGAAAAAAAAGTAAGAGCTTTTTACCCATCACCAGCAATGTGGTTTAAATATAAGGGTCAGAGATTTAAAATTTTAAAAGCTAAAATTTCTAACTTACAAGATGAAGAGGGCAAGATTATAAACTTACCTCTAACTATAGCATGTAAAAATAACAGTCTAGATATTTTAGAAATTCAAGCTGAAGGAAAGAAACCATTAAACATTAAAGAATTTGTTTTAGGGAATAATCAATTTCAATTAAATGCAATAATCGATAATGGCTAATATAAAACTTACAATTGAATATCATGGTTTACCTTATTGTGGTTGGCAATATCAAAAAAATGAGAAAACTGTGCAAGGTGAAATAGAAAAAGCAATATTTAAATTCTCCGGTGAAAAAAAAACGATCCAAGGTGCTGGAAGAACAGATGCTGGTGTTCACGCTATTGGACAATGTGCCAATTTTGAGTTAGAAAAAAAATTCGATGACTATCAAATTCTAAGTGGCATTAACTTTCACCTCGGGACTGAAAAGATAAGAGTTACTAGAGTTGAAAGTGTTGATAATGAATTTAATGCTCGTTTTACTGCTAAAAATAAAATTTATAATTATCAAGTTTTTAATAGTCTAGCCCCGTCAGTTATCGAGGATGATTTTAGTATTCATATTCGTCAACCTTTAGATTTAGAGGCAATGCAAAATGCAATTAAGCTGTTTATTGGTAAACACGATTTTTCTTCGTTTAGAGCACATGGTTGTCAAGCTAACAAACCACTCAGAACTATTGACGAGGCATCAATTGATGTTGACGGTAATAAAATTATTTTTGTATTCAAGGCACAGTCCTTCCTTTATCAACAGATTAGAATAATGGTTGGATCTTTATTGGAAGTTGGATTAAAAAATAAAAATACTAATTGGATAAGTGAATTAATTGAAGCTAAGGATAGAAGCTTAGCAGGACCGACGGTGCCTTCAAAAGGATTGATTTTAAAGGAGATATCTTATTAATATTCTTATTTACACACAATGTTTTGCTCCAAAAGTAGGCGGTATTGAGTCTGTAATGACAAATATAGCTCAACATGCATTTAACACTCAAAATAAAGTAACAGTTCTCTCTGATGGATCTAAACTGTTTTCTTCAGATTTTGATAGTAAATGTAAGTTTGATATTCACAGATTTGATCAAATCAAGTTTCTTAGAAAAAGAATTAAATCAAGTTTTGCTCAGAATTTTTTAAACAAAAATAAAATTGATATTATTTTTTTTGATAGTTGGAAATCACTAGAGCTATTTAATAACACTACAGATATTAAAAAAATTTGTTTAGCTCATGGAAATGAAATACTAAAATTAAGAAATAAACATAGAATTTTAAATTCTTTCAATAAAGCAGATTTAATAATCTATAATTCTCAATTTACTAAAAACAAAACATTTAAAAATTTTAAAAATTTAAAAAAATTTAATCATAAAATAATATATCCAGCTTTTATAAAAAAAATTTCTGAAAATAAAAATAATAAGAAAAAATATGATTTATGTACTGTAGCCAGACTAGAATACAGAAAGGGGCACCATTTAGTATTCGAAGCAATGTCTATACTAAGAAATGAATATAAAATTATACTTAAATATGCCATTCTTGGAGATGGACCAGAATTATCAAGATTAAAGGATTTAGTTTTGAAATTCTCTTTACAAAAGCAGGTAGATTTCATACACCACGATTTCTCAAGTGAAAAAATTTTTAAAAATTCTTCTGTTCATATAATGCCAACTATAACCACACCCGAAAGTATTGAGGGCTTTGGAATATCCAATGTTGAAGCAGCTTCTTATGGATTACCTTGCATAGTCAGTAATAGTGGAGGAACTCCAGAGTCAATAGGTAAAAATGGTATAATTGTAAAAGAAAATAACTCCAAACAACTTGTCAAAGCAATTATCGATATTTTTAAAAAGTATAAAAGTTATAGTAGGAAAAGTTATTTATTTGCTAATAATTTTGAGTCAAATAAAAAAATAAAAGAGTATTTAAATGCTATCTAAAATAGCCTCATAGCTTGTATCTTTTAACTCGCCTGGATTATCACAAATTAATTTTTCAACTTTAAGATTATTTATTATGATAATTGACCGAATAAGTCTTTGACCCATAAAGCTTTTTTCATGATTTCTTATTAATTGAGAAGATAATAAAAATTCATTATTTCCATCTGATAAAAATAAAATTTCTGATTCACCTAACTCTTTTCTCCACAAATCAAGCACGTAAGGATCATTAGTGGTCATGCAACAAATTTGATCAATTTGCTTTTCAGACATCAATTTTTTTGCACCTTTAACAAATGGAGGAAGATGTTGTATGTGACATGTTGAAGTGAATGCTCCTGGGACACAAATTATCATTGCCCTTTTAAATTTGAAGTTGTCGTGTAATCCAAAATTTTTTGTACCATCTGCCGAAACAGATCTTAAAGTAATATCAGGAATTAAATCTCCTTCTTTCAATTATCAAAAAAGTTTTCTAAAGTTTTATAGTAAATTTGTTCAGTCGTTTTCAGATCCTCTATAGAAACACACTCATTAACTTTGTGTAGGGTTTTGTTAATCGTTCCAAATTCGAAGACAGGACAGACCTCTTGCATAAATCTAGCATCTGATGTTCCACCTCCAGTATCTTGGCTAGCTTCTAATCCCGTAACTTCTTTAATTGCTTTAATACAATGTTTTGTAAATGGATTATCGAAAGATTGGAAAGGCATACCTCTAAAAGTTAATTTCAATTTATACGTACAATTATTTTCAGAGCAAATCTTAGTCAAGTGTTCATCAAAATAGTTTTGTATTTTTTCTTGATCCCAGTTGTCATTAAAGCGCATATCACCAACAGTAATCAATTTTTCAGGTATTACATTCTTTGCCTTGTTATTTAAATTGATCTGAGTAAATTGCAGAGTGGATGGTTCAAAGTATTCTGCACCATCATCAAGTTTTTGATCATCAAAAAATGAGATAACCTTAGACAAACAATGTAGAGGGTTTTGAGCTAGCTGAGGATACGCAGCATGACCCTGCTTTCCAATAATTTCAACTTGAACATCCACAGCTCCTTTTCTACCAACTTTGATCTGATCACCGATTATTTTCTCAGAGGATGACTCAGTTGCTATTGACCCGTCTATTCTTATATTATTTTCTTTCAACCATTTAACGACTTTCTTTACACCATTTACGGAGTCTGCTTCTTCATCCCCAGTTATGATAAAACTTATTGTGCCATTAAAATCTTTATTTTCCTTAATGAATTTAAAGACACTTACCATGCTAGCTGCCGTACACCCTTTCATATCCTCTGATCCACGACCATAAAGATATCCATCTTTAATTGTTGGTTCAAAAGGTGGAGTATCCCAATCCTCTAAGTTACCAGGAGGCACTACATCAACATGACATAAAAAATTAAAATGTTTTCCATTTGTATTGGTTGGCCCATACGTAGCTATGATGTTAATTACTTCGTAGCTTCCATCACCGTCAAAGTTTAACTGCTTTGTTGTAAAACCATTTTCTTCAAATACTCCAATTAAGAAATCAAAAATATCTTGTTTTGCTGGCGTAACGGAGTCGAAAGATATTAATTTTTTTGATAGCTCTATTGTGTCTAACATTTTAGTCTCTTAGTAATTCATTGACGGAGGTTTTTGAACGTGTTTTTTCATCAACCGTTTTTACAATTACAACACAGTACAATGATGCATCTCCTTTAGAGCTCGGTAGACTACCTGGAACAACTACAGAATATGGAGGAACTTTCCCCATATATATTTCTTTAGTTTCACGATTATAAATTTTTGTTGAAGCTCCAATAAATACTCCCATCGATAATACTGATCCCTCTCCGACAATTACACCCTCGGCGACTTCCGACCTTGCGCCAATAAAACAGTTGTCCTCTATTATAACCGGGTTTGCCTGTAATGGTTCTAATACTCCTCCTATACCTGCGCCCCCTGAGATGTGACAGTTTTTTCCCACTTGAGCACAAGAACCAACTGTAGCCCAAGTATCAACCATAGTTCCTTCATCTACATATGCTCCCAAATTAACAAAGCAAGGCATAAGCACCGCACTTTTTGCAATAAACGCAGACCTTCTTACAACACAGTTAGGAACAGCTCTAAAACCTGCTGATTGAAAATTTTCTGATTTCCAATCTTGGAATTTTGAGGGAACTTTATCCCACCATGCAGTAGATCCATCTTTAATGCTAGGACCACCAGTTATTATTTCCATATCTTGAATTCTAAAACTTAAAAGAATTGCTTTTTTAAGCCATTGATTTACATGCCAATCATTTTCTCTCTTTTCGCATACTCGAAGTTTTCCCTCATCCAGTAAGTTAAGAACAATCTCTACATTTTTTTTTGCCTCATTATCCTCAATAAAATTTATCTGATCTCTTTGATCCCATAATTTTTCAATTATATCTTGATGGCCCATAATACTTTTATATCACGTTTTTTAAGAAATTTTCCAAATCATCAGTAACGTGTGATATGTAGCCTTTTTCATCAGTAATTTTTTGAATATCTTCTTGCTGATTGACATCTTTATTTAGGTTGTATTCAAGGTTATTCGTTACCCAAACTGTTTGCCAACCCATTTTATGTGGCTCTCTCAAATTAATATGAAGATCCTCAAACATAGCTGTTGAACTATTGTCTAAATTGAATTTATTTTGAAATGAGTCATAAACTTCTTTGTGAGGTTTTGGCATGTAATCACTCTCAGAAATATCAAAACATCCATCAAAAATATTAGTCATATGAAGTTTTTCTAAAACTTTTTCCACATGTTCAAAATTAGCATTTGTAAAAATATACTTTTTTCCATTTAAACTTTTTAATATTTCTGCAAGAGATGTGTTAGGTTGAACCACTTCATAATTAATTTGATGTACGTAGTCCAAATATTCATCAGGATTTACATGATGTTCAATCATAAGACCTCTGAGTGTTGTTCCATATTGATGATAATATTTAGACCTCAGAGCTTGTGCATCTCCGGAATTTAAATTTAACTTTTCCTCAATAAATTTACCCATAAGTATGTGTACTTTATCAAACAAACCACACTCTGCTTTATAAAGTGTATTGTCTAAGTCAAAAACCCAATTTGTTATATTGTCCATAAGCGTGTTAAACTAATGTTTATTATATAAAAGCCAAGAAGATTTATAAAAATTCAAAAATTTTTTTTTGAATTTCAAATATGTTTTCATTTGTTTTTGAACTTACAATGTAGTTTTCAAATTCAGTATTTAAATTGTCTAAAAAAGCCGACTTTTCTTTTATTTTTTTGTCACTTTTTGTATAGCAAATAATAATTTTTTGTTTTATTTGTTTCATCGACTCAATCATCTCTATGTCTATTTTTTTTGGCCCCAATGAATTATCAATTAATACAAATATTTTCTTTAAATTTTCACGTGATGTTAAATATTGAGAGACAAGATCTGATATCTGAAATGCCTCCTTTTGAGATATTTTTGCAAATCCATACCCAGGAAGATCAACAACCATCATTGAGTCCCCGTGATTAAAAAAATTAATTTGTCTTGTTTTACCGGGGGTATTAGAAATGTGTGCCAGTTTTTTCATAAAAACTGCATTGATTAAACTAGATTTTCCAACATTTGACCTACCTATGAAAGCTATTTCAGGAAAACTTACATTAGGATATTGACGAGGTTGTGTAGCGCTTAGTAAAAACGTAGTTTGTTTTTTGAAATAATTTGAGACAAGGCTCATTAACTCTTCATAATTTTTCTTTGTATTATGTATTGTTGAGCCATTGATAAAACATTGTTAGTTGTCCAATAAATAACTAGCCCTGCTGCGAAGCCACCCAAAATAAAAGTAAATACTATTGGCAATAAACCAAAAATTTTGGCCTGCATTTTATCTACCGGAGCTGGGTTCAATTTAAATTGAATATACATCGAAATACCCATTAATATTGGCCAAATTCCAACATTTAGAATTTGCAAAATACCTGGAACGTTCCATTCCACAAAACCAAAAAGAGTAAGAGCCCCTAAGGGATCTGGCGCTGAGAGATCATGTACCCATCCTATAAAAGGAGCATGTCTCATCTCAATAGTTACAAATAAAACTTTGTACAAGGCAAAAAATACTGGAATTTGTAAAAGTATAGGCAAGCAACCAGCTATAGGATTTGCCTTTTCTCTTTTATATAAAGCCATCATTTCTTTTTGCATTCCAGCTCTATCATCACCGTATTGTTCTTTAAGTCTCTGCATCTCAGGAGCTAGTTTTTTCATTTTTGCCATCGATTTAAAAGATTGTTGAGCAAGCGGGAAAAAACAAATCCTCATTAAAACTGTAAATAAAATTATTGACCAACCAAAGTTTCCTACGTACCCGTATATAAATTCCAAAACATTAAAAATAGGTTTTGTTAAAAAATAAAACCAACCAAAGTCCACTGAACGATCAAACCCGTCAAACCCATATTCTTCCATATATTTGTCGATAATATTTACAATTTTTGGTCCTGCAAAAATTTTAAAATTATGGGAGATACTCGCATTATTTGAAACAGCTATTCTTTCTCCGACAATATCAGTTTGAAAATTATCTATATTATCAACAAAGCTGTAACTATATGTCTGCTGAACAGGTTCGTTTTGGTTAGGAATTATCGCAGTCTGCCAATACTTATCTGTCATCCCGATCCACCCTCCAACAGAAGAATGTTTAATTTTTTTATCGTCTTTTAAATCGTCATAATCATATTCTTCCAATACCCCATCAGTGATTGACAGAGGACCCTCATGAAGGATGAAGAAATTTTGCATCTCTGGAATTCCTTGTCTTTTGGATAATCCGTAGGGATATAGGTCAAAAGAAAGACCTGAATTATTTATAACTCTTTGATCAACGCTAAATAAATAGTTTTCATCAAGAGTTATGATCTTTTCAAAAGTAATATTCTGATCACTAGTCCAAGTCAGTTTTACTGGTTCATTAACACCAATAGTGTTTTTATCAGCAATCCAAATACTAGAACTATTAGGTAACTCAATTGTGCTATCAGAGCTTACCCAACCTGTATCTAAATAATATGCATTATCAGACCCTAAAGGATTCAAAAATTCAATTAAGTCAGATGTTGGATCTAGTGTCTCCCTGAATTCTTCTAAGATTAGATCATCAATTACTGCTCCATTTAAATTAATAGAGCCTTTAATTTTAGAATTATCAAAATTCACTCTTCCTGACTGAATTATTACATCACCTCTATCAGCTAAAATAGTAGAAGAGGTTTTTTGAATACTGAGATCAACAAGACTTTCATCATTTGTTTGTTCTTCAGTCATTGGCGTTCTCTCTGGTTGAGGCACTAGTAACTGAAAACCAAAAATAATTGCCATTGAAATAATAATAGCTAGGAATAAGTTCTTTTGATTTTCCATATTATTTTTTTATTGGGTCGTAACCAGACGAACCTAACGGATTACATTTTAGAATTCTAACCATTCCCATTGTTATTCCTTTTAAAACACCAAATTCTTGAATAGCCTCAATTGTATATTCAGAGCATGTTGGAAGATGTCTGCAAGTCTTTGGTAACATAGGTGATATGAACAATTGGTAGAATTTAATCGGTGCAATAAAAGCTATTTTCCAAAACTTTTTGATATTATTTTTCATGAGATAAGAATTTTTCAATATCTTGTTTTAAATCAATAAAAGGTACTTTCAAAACTGTTTTTTTGAGTATTATTACAAATTTGACTTGATTTAAAGTATTTATAAGACTGCATGTTCGAATTGCCTCTCTAGCCCTTCTTTTAGCCCTATTTCTTTCAACTGCATTACCAAGCTTTTTACTAGCTATAATACCAACTAGAAAATTTTCTAAATCAGCGTCATGAAGAATATAGCCATTAAAACTTGAACTTTTAAAGTAGTTCCCTTTATTTCTAATTTTAGAAAATTGGGTAGATTTTTTTAGTGTAGGAAGTCTCAAAAATTAAGCAGATAGTCTAGATCGACCTTTAGCTCTTCTAGCATTAATGACTTTACGACCACCAACAGTTGACATTCTAGAACGAAATCCATGCCTTCTTTTTCTGACTAATTGACTTGGTTGATATGTTCTTTTCATTGCTAATATACCTAAAAAATTGGTTCCTACATTTAACAATTATTGATATGAAGTCAATAAATAAAAACAAATTATGTTGATAATTAAAGACATTTCTAATTTACAGTCATATTTGACTGCTTATCAAAATCGAAAATACTCAATTGGTTTTGTTCCTACTATGGGCGCTCTTCATGAGGGACATGGAGAACTGATAAAAAAATCAAAAAATGATAATCACAAAACTATTGTAAGTATTTTTGTAAATGAAAAACAATTTAACAGTAAAGAAGATTTTAACTCTTATCCTAGGAGCAAGGGCCTTGATTACGATTTTTGCTCTGACAACGACGTAGATCTATTATTTGAACCATCAGCAGAAGAAATTTACAACAAAGATGAAATTATTTTAAAAAATACTAACTATAATAATATTCTTTGTGATAAATACAGAAAAGGACACTTTGATGGTGTAATCACTGTACTAAATAAATTTTTTTCAATTGTTAAAAGTAACAAGGTTTATTTTGGTGAAAAAGATTTTCAGCAACTCAAGATAATCGAAAAATTTATTCAAGACAAATTTAAATCTTTGGATCTAGTATGTGTTCCGACAAAGAGAAGTAAAGAGGGCATCGCCTATTCATCGAGAAATGAAAAATTAAGTAAAAATCAAATTCAAGATTTTATTGGTCTTCATCAACGAACTGAAAATTTTCTAAAATCTTTAGAAAAATCATTAGATATTGAAACTGCAAACCAAAAAGCAAAAGATTTTATTGCTAAACAAGATATTGAAAAATTAGACTACTTTGAATTTAGAAATAATGAGGACCTAAGTTTCAATGGTAAAGTTTCTGAGTCGAGACTTTTTTATGCAATTTATAAGGGCAGTGTTAGACTTATTGATAATTTAAAAGTTTAAACTGGCGGTTCTGCAAGGATTCGAACCCTGAATTCTTGATCCGTAGTCAAGTGTGATATCCGTTTCACCACAGAACCGTTAGCTTGATTTATATACTCTTTTTTTAAATAATAAACTTTTATGGAAGTGCTAATACACACTCAGTACACAGTATGATTATTAATTTAATTTACACTTTTTATAAGCAAGTTTGTCTGTGTATCCTTTGCTTTTTAAGTCATAGTAACAACCTTTGTCATAGGCTGTTGAACAAAGCATTGAATTACCCAAACATGCAATAGTATCCATTAGTATATCGTAGGCCTCGTCACCTTTTCTTTTATTCTCTAATGCTTGTTGAGTCTTTTGTTGATTTAGTATTTGTTGATTTTGCTGTTGAAGTCTTAAATTCTCTTCATTTTTAATTTTATTTTGTTGGTGCAATTCTAAGACACAATTACCAAAGCTTTCTGAGCCTTCGGTGTATCCAAAACTTTTACACAATAGCTTCTCTTCCTCTAAGTTCATTGAATAAAGCGAGCTAGATATAAATATAAAAAATACTATATTTAAAAACTTCATTAAAATCCTGATAATTGTCTAACACAATCAGCAAAAGAATCAGTACCCTTCTGAAAACCTAATTCTTCACATTCTATTTTTGCCTGAGGAATACTACTTGAAGTATCCTTTTTAGGGGTTAGATAAGTCAGCTCATTAACTTTTATATCCTTAGCAGAATTTATATTCAAATCATATTTCTTACCAAGGTACTCCACTTCAACTTTTCCTCTAAAATCTATATAGGAGTTATTGATGAAATAACCAGTGCCAACTATATAGTAATTATTTTCTGCAAAATATGCTCTTAGATTTGGATAAACCGTCACATTTTCATTTTCTGGAAAATTTCCTTTAACCCAAGAACCATTGGAATAACTGATTGTACAGTTGTACCAAACTCCCCCAGATTCATATTCACATTTATATCCACTAACTTCATAATATTCGGATGAATATCCAAAATTATTAAAACTTATGAAAAGAATTTGAATTATTAATAGCCGTTTCATTGTAACAAAAATTAATATTTACAAATTATAATATGGAGACTTTTTAGTAAACTATTTGTTTATTGTAACTTCTTATTATTGATAAATTTATAATTAATTCCTAATTTCCAATACACACTCAGTACACACTACAATGATAAAACTATGTTAATGCTCTCAGAATAGTATTGATAATTAATGAATAAAAGAGACGTAGGATATCCGTAGTCAAGTGTGATATCCGTTTCACCACAGAACCATTAGTTGATTTATATACTCTTTTTTTGGATAATAAATTCTTTAAAAATATGAAACATACCTTTTTTAAAATCAGAGAAAGCAAGTTATTTCAATACTCAGTTTTATTTATCATCATATTCAATGCATTTACTATCGGTTTAAATACTTACAATTTAGGAGATTTCTCAAGAGAGCTCATTAAATATCTCGATTATTTGATAACTATTTTTTTTGTAATAGAAATTTCAATTCGTTTTATAGGCGAGCCTAGAAAATCAAATTTTTTTAAAAGTGGTTGGAATGTTTTTGACACTTTTATTGTTTTGGTATCACTGATACCAATACCTAACAATTCCAGTTTTCTGCTGTTGAGATTATTAAGAGTTTTTAGAGTTTTGAGAGTTATATCCATTATTCCAGAGTTAAAATTAATCATTGAGTCTTTGATTGGATCGTTAAAAAGAGTGTTTTATGTAAGCTTGTTGCTTTTCATAATTCTCTATATTTATGCAACTATTGGAGCAATAGTTTTTTCAAATAGCGTACCCGAAAGATGGTCTGATGTGGGGGTTTCAATGATTACTTTATTTCAAGTTTTAACATTATCATCTTGGGAGCAGGTAATGTTGCCACTTCAAGATATTTATTGGTGGGCATGGATTTATTTTTTTAGTTTTATAATTGTCTGTGCCATTACAATGTTAAATCTTCTGATAGCAATTTTGGTTGATGTAGTTGTAAATCAGAACGAAAAAAAAGATGATCTGATAAAAACCAGAAATAATGCTGAAAAGTTAAATGAACAATTTTCTGAGGAGATTAGTTTAGATAAACTAAAAAAAGATCAATAATGTCAGCAGAAATCATAATGCCTATTATTTATTTTGTATGTCTACTGATTTTAGTAGGACCTCGTTTTTTGGATACAAACTCCTCCTTTAAACAGCTTTTGAGTAATTTAAGTATATGGGCATTAATAGTAATTGTAATTACTCTCTCTTACCAGGCTTATAATTATTTTACTTAAATTTTTCTAGTTTGACCGTGAGTCATATAAGTAAACTCATCTTTGCTTATCTTTAGCTGCTTAGTTAGTTTTTGTAGTAATTTTACAGGCTCATCCATCGGTTCATCTGTTAATTGAAATGTTCCCCAATGCATCGCTATAGATTTTTTAGATTTAACATCTTTGTGAATTTGAATTGCCTCTTCAACATTACAATGCGAGTCTTTCATAAACCACCTTGGGGCATATGCTCCTATGGGTATTGTTGATAAGTCAAACGATCCAAACTTTTTTTGAATATCCTTAAAATCTTTTGAATATCCAGTATCGCCTACAAAAAAATACTTAAAATTATCTGATTTAACAACCCAACCACACCAAAGTGTTTTATTGGTATCGTTAAATGTTCTCTTACTCCAATGCTGTACTGGAACGGAATGAATTTCTAAGTTGTTGAACTGAGTCATTTGCCACCATTCATGTTCCATAACATTTCTTGCACCTAATTTTGATAAAATATTTCTTAATTTTAGTGGTACAAAAAATGTAGGTTGATTTACATTTTGTTTTTTTAATAAATGTTTAATAGTCTTTGAGTCAAGATGATCATAGTGATTATGGGAAATTAAAACAAAGTCAATAAATGGCAGATCCTCTATTTTTAATCCAGGCGGTGTCGTTCTTGAAGGCCCCATAAAACTCAGAGGTGATGCTCTTTTTGTGAAATGGGGGTCAGTTAATATATTGATACCATCAATTTGTAGTAAGAAAGTTGAATGTCCAATCCAAGTAATTGTATTTTCAGATTTATTAGATTTTAAGTATTCAGGGTCATTTTCAACCATAGGAAATGCAATCGGTTCCGGCTTACTTGACTCCCTCCTCCATTTCCAAAAATCTTTGAAACTACTTTTATGTGAAATGTAGTTATTGACAAAAACCCCGTCTACTAGATTGAAAGGTTTAAAGAGAGTGTTTGCCATAATTTTTGTTTTTAGAATTACAAAGGATAATGAGAAAAGTATAACCTTTTTTATAAAATCTCTTCTGTGCATCTAAATAAAGTTAATAAAAAACTAAATATTAATTATTTTAACGAAGTTTTTATACATTTGGTTGCACTGCATCACCATAGTATCAATTTCTCTACCTACTAAATCTTTCATTTGAGGTAAGGCATCGGCTCCAAGAGATTTTTCGAGAGCATTTTTATATTCAGGGACTTGAGCCCAATCATCAACAGTAGTTTTTCGAATTTCTAAATGAAATTGAATTCCATAGGCATAATTATCATAACCAAAGATTTGATATTTTGTAGAGGGTGAAGTGCCTATAACTCTCACTTTAGAGTTAGTCTCCAAACCTACTACTTCATAAGAATGCCATTGTAATGCTTTTATTTTATTTGGAAGAAAATCAAAAATATGATCTGCTTTTGCAGCTTCTTCAATGTTAATATCCAATACGCCAATTTCAGGTGGTTTAGATTCAACTACCTTTCCTCCCAATACCTCACCTAAAAGCTGACATCCTAAGCAAAACCCTAAAAAAGGTTTCTTAAGGTTTAAAACATATTCACCTATTGCTTTTTTTTCAGCTACTAACCATGGATATTGATCTTCCATAAATGTATCCATAGGACCACCCATACAAAGCATAGCGTCAAATTCTTCTAAATTATTTGGAATACTATCACCCTCATCCAATTGGATTGTTGTGATACTATGACCATCTTCTATAAGAAAATCTTTAAACGTCCCAGGATCCTCAATTGAAATATGTTGGAGAGATATAAATTTCATTAAATTAAATTAATTTAAACTCAGCAAAGGACACGCCTTGTAAAGCGCTAAACTTAATCGTCGTCGCCGCCGGTTACTGTATCTTTAACTTTGTTGTAACCTTTAGATACGGCACCCGCTACAGTATCGTAAGCGTCATTAGCTTTTTCGCTCACAGTTGCGCAACTAGTGATTAAAAAAAATGAAGAAAGTATTATTAATATTAGTTTTTTTGACATTGTGGGATTATCAGATATCTAACAAAAATGTCAATTTATTTAAATGATAATCTAAAATATATTTCATAAAGGATAATAAAATTTTTAAGATGATAGAAATTTCTTTAAATGAGGATCAAAAAAAAGATTTTCAAAAAAACGGTTTTTTGATTATTGAGAGTTTTCTCGATACTACACATTTTGAGCGATTGTATGAGAGGTTTCATAGTTTATTTAAAGGAAACTTTGAAACAGGTATTGAACCTGACGAGTGGAATTGGAAGTTTGAAAGTGGACCAAAAGATGTTACTAGACAAATTTGTAATGCTTGGAAATCAGATAATTCTATAAAGGAAATAGTTTGCAATGAATTTTTAGGAAAAGCTTGTGCTGAACTAATGGGCTGGAGCGGATCAAGACTTTTACAAGACAATATTTTATGGAAACCACCTGGAGGTAAAACTTTAGCTTATCATCAAGATGCTGCGTACGATGATTGGATTGTACCACAAACTATGATGACATGTTGGATGCCCATCGATAATGTCGATAAAGAAAAAGGGACACTTGAGTATGTAAAAGGATCACACCTTTGGGGATTAAGTCCTCCTAAAGGACAATTTCACTCTCCAAGTGATTATAAAAAAGAGTTAAATGATTATGCGTCAAAATTAAATAAAGAAATTCAGATTCAATATGTTGAAGTTCCAGCAGGTGGAGTAGCATTTCATCATGGTTACACTTGGCATGGATCAGGTATTAATAATACAAATAGTAATAGAAGAGCAATAGTCGCTCATTGCGTTCCCTCCGACTCAAAGTTTCATCCAACAAACACAGGAGGCACTGCGAGAATTTATAAAAAATATAAAAAATTAGAAACAGATGAATTAGATGAAAGTTTTTTTCCAATTATTTGGACAAAGGAAGGATATAGAACAAATGTTTGATGAAGAAGAGCCAAAAAAAATAAAACCAATTGATTTAGATGATTTGAGTGTTGAAGAAATTGAGGAGATGATTGGCAATCATAAATTAGAAATCAAAAACCTAGAGATTTTACTGAAAAAGAAAAAAGACAAACTCAAATTAGCTGATCAATTTTTTAAAAAGAATTAATATCCCTCTATCAATATAAGGTCACTTTTTGTACTATTTCGCCTAATTTGCATAGCCTTTGAGTATTCCACAGACTCATAACATTTTTTAGCACTTTCAAAGCTTTCAAACTCTACTACGGTAGTTCTGTCTACAGGCCATTCCCCCTCTAAAATATCAGTTTTTCCACCTCTAATTATGTACTTACCACCATACTTATTCATCACTTCTGCTGATAAAGGAGGATATTTTTGAAATAGATTAGAGTCGAGGATAGAAACCCTTACAATAATGTATCCTTTTTTCATAATCCCAAAGAAGTTAATATTTTTAAACAGAGTTATCCACATATATTTAGAATGCAACTAGATTATTAATTAAATCATGATAAGTTTTGATACTTTTTTTTTTAAAAAAACTATATTTATCAAGTTTTTTTTGTAGTTTGTTCTTTTTCAGCGAATTTAATCAAATTGTTTGTGCAATTTTTGAGAAAAAACATTAATCTTTCAAAAGTTATGCACAGGCAAAAAGTTAATTTTTTAAGGGTCCTTTATCTTGTTGCTTTTCAGGCTTTTTTTTTAATAAGTTACTCACATTCTGACCACCTTACAGCCAAGGTAACAGGATTTGTTGATGCCACTAGTCCAATTCACATCTTAGGATATGACAGGAAATATTATTTTGAAGAAAATTCTGCACCCCTATTTATCGTCGTAGAACAGGATATAAATAATTTTAACATGATTAATTTAAAAGCATTCCCACATATCAAAATTGGTTTATTTGCTTTTCAAGATACTGATGGAAATGGAGAATTTTCAACAGATTTTAAAGGTCAACCTCTAGAACCATTCGGGTTTTCATTAAACCCTGATTTAAATTTTGAAGATGTTGTTTTTGAAAACATAGTTTTTGATATGACTAAATTTCAACAATTGGAAATTCGACTTAAGTAATAATATTCAATATTTTTTTTACAGCCTTACTTAAAGAAACTTTAGAGGTATCAATTTCCAGTTCAGGATTTGTAGGTTTTTCATAAATACTGTCTATACCTGTGAAGTTTGGTATTTTACCCTGTCTTGCCTTTTTATATAAACCCTTTGGATCTCTTTTTTCAGCTACTTTTAAAGGAGTAGAAATATAAATTTCTTTAAAATCATTTTTTTCAAAAAGTGATCGTGCCATTTCTCTTTCTAATCTAAATGGTGATATAAAAGCAGTGATAACAATTAGTCCAGCGTCACACATAAGTTTTGCCACCTCTGCAACTCGCCTTATATTTTCAACTCTATCTTTGTCTGTAAAACCTAAATCTTTATTTAATCCGTGTCGGATATTGTCTCCATCAAGAATGTATGTTTTTTTACCTTGAGAATATAATATTTTTTCTACTTCATTTGCTATAGTGGATTTTCCTGATCCTGGGAGGCCAGTCATCCACAGCACTTGACCTTTGTGACCATTAATCTTCTCTCTTAAATTCTTATTGATGGTTAAGTTTTGAAGTTGAATATTTTGTGATCTTCGAAGAGAAAAGTTTATCATTCCCATTCCCATAGTTTGATTATTAATTGGATCAATAATTATAAAAGATCCCAAAATTTTATTTTCTTTAAAAGTCGAAAAGGGAACAGTTTTATTAAATGATATAGAAATTTCTGCAACATCATTGAGTTTAAGTTCATTTCCAGCAGTGAATTCTAGTGTATTTACATCATATATTTTTTTTATGTTCATAATTTTAATACTGGTTGAGATATTATGAATTTTCGCTAAATAAGTTCTTCCAGTAAAACCCTTATCCTCTGACATCCAAATAACATTAACGTTAAATTGGTCAGCCATATCAACTGTGGAGTTTTTTGAGCATATTATATCGCCCCTAGATGTATCTATCTCTTTGTCTATGGTAAGTGTGATACTTTGCTTTAAATTAGCTGTTTTAAGGGATCTTTCGCCTACAAAAATATCTTTTACTTTTACTTTTTGATTTGACGGAAGAGAAATTAACTCATCACCCTTTCTAATTTTTCCTTCAGCGATGGTTCCTGAATATCCTCTGAAATTTAAATTAGGTCTATTGACACTTTGAACAGGAAGTACAAATCTGTCTGAGCTTTGTATTTTAGTTTTAGTAGTTTCTAAATAGTCAAATAGGGTTTTATCATTGTACCATTTCATGTATTTAGATTTTTTGTGAATATTATCCCCCTTAAGTGCTGATATAGGAATACTTTGAATATTTTTAAAATTTAATTTTTTTGAGAATAATTTGTATTCGGAGCTTATTTTTTCGTAAATATTTTTATCATAGTTAACTAAATCCATCTTATTAACTGCCAAGATAATATTTTTAATTCCAAGAAGAGATACAATGAAAGAATGTCTCTTAGTTTGTGTAAGTATGCCATTACGGGCATCAACAAGTAAGATAGCTAACTCAGCTGTTGAGGCCCCAGTCGCCATGTTTCTAGTATATTGCTCGTGACCTGGTGTATCTGCTACAATAAACTTTCTTTTGCTACTTGAAAAAAATCGATATGCAACATCTATAGTAATTCCTTGTTCTCTCTCAGCTGATAAACCATCGACCAGTAATGCAAAATCTATATTCTCACCTTGTGTTCCATATTTTTTTGAGTCATTTTTTAAGGAAGCAACTTGATCATCAAATATCATTTGAGATTCATAAAGCATCCTCCCAATTAAAGTACTTTTACCATCATCAACAGATCCACAAGTGATAAACCTTAATAGATTAAGGGAGGCTTGACTTTTTAAGTATTTGCTAATTGTACCGGCTTTATACATTTAAAAATAACCATCAATTTTTTTGATTTCCATAGAGCTACTTGAATCTGTATCGATAGCTCTTCCTTGTCTTTCGGATGTTTTGGATTGAAGAAGTTCAAGAACAATGTCTTCAAGTGAATTTGCATTTGATTCAATAGCACCAGTTAAGGGATAACAACCTAGTGTTCTGAACCTAATTCTTTTTAATTCAATTTTTTCGTTAGATTGAATATTAAATCGATCATCATCGACCATAATAATCATTCCATCTCTCACGACTACAGGTCTAACTTTTGCAAAATATAAGGGAACAATTGGTATTTGTTCTTGGTAGATATATTGCCAAATATCTAACTCTGTCCAATTAGATAAGGGAAAAACTCTTGTGCTTTCACCCTTATTGACTTTAGAGTTATATAAAGACCAAAGCTCTGGACGCTGATTTTTTGGATCCCATTGATGAGAGGGGTTTCGGAATGAAATAACCCTTTCTTTAGCTCTTGATTTCTCTTCATCTCTTCTTGCACCTCCAAAAGCAGCATCGTATTTATACTTGTCTAAGGCTTGTTTTAGACTCTGAGTTTTCATTATATCAGTGTGGAGAGCAGAGCCATGATCAAAGGGATTAATATTTGATTTAATACCATCAGGATTAATATGTGTTATTAGCTTCATGCCACTATTTTTTTCTACCCAATTTCTAAATAAATACATTTCTCGGAACTTCCATCGAGTATCAACATGCAGTAGTGGGAATGGTGGAAGACTAGGGTAAAAAGCTTTTTGAGCAAGCCTTAACATCACTGAACTATCTTTTCCTATTGAGTAAAGCATGACAGGATTTTTAGTTTCACTAACTACTTCTCTGATAATATGAATACTTTCCGCTTCTAGATCTGACAGATAACTGTTTGGAGGTAAATTAAATTTATTGTGTAGTTTTGTATCATGAATTTTGAGATCATTTATATAAAATAAATACTCAGGAAAATGAATTGAAAGTTTGAATTTATTGTTTATTTGATTTTTATCAATTTTTTGATCAAGAAGAATTTTAAGAAGATAATTGTCTGGAAAAATAATAATATTTTTTTTTCTTAATTTTGAGAAATATTTTAAACTCCCAGAAATATCTTTTATTTTATTTGACTTAACTTTGACCCATAGTCTTCCATTACGTCTATCATTTGCAAATAAAAATTTATTATTATTTATCTCAACGTATTGGATAAACAAAATAAGTGATCTTTGTTTTTCAAATTTTTTTATGGAATCTTCATAAATTAATTTGTTTATATGGCCTGCATGTATGTTTAAAAAGCTTTCTATATTTAAATTCTCTGGAAAAATTGATATTTTTTCCAACCACCTTTCATAAGATCTTTTTGTTTTAAATAAATTTTTACTAAAAAGGAATTTATAATGACTATCGCTATCCCAAGCTGGAAATTTTATTGATGGGTTAATTTTAAAAAATAAAGTATGATTCATTATAATTGACCATTTGTCGTATTATTGGAAAAATACAAAAAATAATCTAAATGTATATAAAAAAAAGTAAAATTTTAAAAAAATGACAAATAATAACATAATACGACAATTTGAGTTTTTCAATGAAATCAGTGAAAATCTTGAGTTATGTTCTCAAAAAATTCTTAATATTTATGATAATTATAATCAAAGTATTGAATTAAAAGACGATAAAAGCCCATTAACAGAAGCAGATTTAGCATCACATGAACACATTTCTGATTTATTATCATCTATTTCAGCTTACCCCATAATTTCAGAGGAGGGTGAGCAAAAGTATACTGATGAGCCAAAATACTGGTTAGTTGATCCTTTGGATGGTACTAAAGAATTTATCAATAAGAATGGTGAATTTACAATTAATATTGCTTTGATTAACAACAATTATCCCACCCAAGGGTTTGTTTACATTCCAAAAGATAAGACATTATTTTTTGGGGGTCTTAAAAAAGGTTCATACAAGTTATTAAATGAAAATATCAAACCTATTTCTGTGCAATCACCATCCGATAAATTAAAGATTGTTACGAGCAGAAGTCATCTCAATCATGAGACTAAAACTTATTTATCTCAGTTTAATAATTTTGATATTCTTCAAGCTGGTAGTTCTTTAAAGTTTTGTATGATAGCAGAGGGTTTGGCAGACTTATATCCTAGGCTGGGACCTACTTCTGAATGGGACACTGCAGCAGCACAAGCGGTTGTAGAGGGAGCAGGTGGTACTGTAAAAGACCTAAAAGGTAATAGGTTAAAATATTCAAAGAAAGATATAATCAATTCTCATTTTATAGTTAGAGGTAAAATCTAAATTTACTTACTAGGGTTTTTTTCTTTATAAGTTTTTTCTAAACTTATGTCATCTACTTCAGTGTATATTTGAGTTGTAGATAATGAACTATGTCCTAGTAATTCTTGAATTATTCTTAAATCCCCACCATTTTTTAATAGGTGAGTTGCAAAACTATGTCTTAATGAGTGAGGTGTTGCTGTTTTTGGCAGCCCCAAATTAACTCTGGCATTCTTCAAATCTCTTTGGAAAGCCGAGGCTTTAAGCGGATTACCTCTATCTCCCACAAATATCGAAACATCGCTTGGCAAATCATATGGTATTTCTTTTAGATAATTTTCTAATGAGTTAGCTACAATATCAAGAACTGGCACTAATCTCTCTTTATTACCTTTGCCCAAGATAGTAAGAGAATTTTTATCAATTAAATGACTTTTAGTAATAGAGAGGGCCTCATTAATTCGTAGCCCACATCCGTACAAAAGATAAAGCAGAGCTATATTTCTTTTTTGAACCCAGCTTTTTTTTGATATTTTTTTTAATTCTTCAATTAAAAGCTCAATATCTCCCTCTGCTATAGGTTTAGGAAGGGATCTTGGAATTTTTGGATTTTTTAATAATTGAACCTCACTATAAGCAATTTTATATAAATCATTATTTAGAGATGAATACTTAAAAAAATTTTTAATAGAACTAATCGCTCTTCTCCTTGATCTTGCTGATAATGGTTTTTTATAAATATTTTTATATTTTCTATTCTCACTGAGATCTGCCAACCAAGCTCTAAATGTCTGTAAATTTAAATCTTTTAAATTTGACAAAGATACAGAATTTCCATTATAGAATTTAAAGAAAATTAAAAAATCACATACATCAAAGCAGTACGATCTATATGTATTTTCCGAGTGGCCTTTTATGTCTTTTAAATAACTAGCCCATTTATCAAAGTCTTGTATTGAGGATTTATCTATTTTTAACTGTTCTAACAGTTCAATAAAATTCATTACATTATATTATAAATTAGAATCAAAATTTAAAATGGATTATTACTACCAAGTTATGCCGATAGGGCAAATAAATGAGAGCCTGACTTATAAATACTCACATTCTATTGATGTAGGCTCTATTGTTGAAATACCTTTAAGAAAAAGAAAATCAGCAGGAGTTATTATATCCCAAACAAACATTAAAGATTTAAAATTCGATCTCAAAAAAGTACTTTCAATTAGTAATTATTATCAATTTACTGTTTGCACAGAAAACATTGATTTTTACAAGTATGTGTCAATACATTGCTTCATAGATTTAGGCATGATTTTGAAAATGGCAATACAACAATTTCCTAATACACAATTAAAAAATTATTATCTTTTTGAAAATAAAATTTATGAAACTCAAAAAAATCTCATTGATAAACACAATCTATCAAAAAAAGATTGGCAGAAATTATTAGAAGAAAAAAAAATATCCCAAACTACAGATAGTTTTATTTTTGATGGTATGGCGCAAAATATTTCTTTAAATCCTGATCAAGAAAATATTTTTAAATCACTTCAAATAAATAAAAAAAATGATTTTCAAGTTCACCTTATAGATGGTGTTACAGGTTCGGGTAAAACAGAGTTGTATTTAAAAGCTGTTGAGTCAAATTTAATCAGGGGAAATCAATCTTTAATACTTTTACCAGAGATAGCTTTAACCGAAGAATGGTCTAGAAGATTTTTTAAATATTTTGGTTGCAGACCCTTTATTTGGCACTCTAAACAATCAAAAATTCAAAAAGCTAGAATAATCAGATCTCTTTTATCGGGTGAACCATGCGTTTTGGTCGGAGCAAGGTCATCGGTTTTACTTCCTTTCAAGAATTTAAAATTAATTATATGCGATGAAGAGCACGACTCATCTTACAAACAAGAAGACGGCCCAAAATATCAAGCAAGAGATATGGCTATATATAAAGCAAAATGCTCAAAGGCTTTATGTCTTTTAATAAGTGCATCTCCATCATTAGAGAGCCTTCATAATTCTAATCAGCGAAAATTTCATATTCATCATCTTTCCAATCAATTTCATAAAACTCAATTACCTAGAGTTGAAATTGTTGATATGAATCAATCAAAACCCAGCTCTAGGGCCTGGATATCAAAACAAGTATTTGATGAAACAAATAGGGTCCTAAAACAAAAAGGACAAGTTTTATTTTTTCTTAATAGACGTGGTTATGCTCCATCCAAAATATGTGCAAGTTGTCATACACCAATACAATGTCAAAATTGTGCAGCAAATTTAGTTTACCACAAAAAAATTGATAGACTTGTTTGTCATCATTGTTCAAATTTTTTTGAGCCTAATCAAATTTGTAAGATGTGTTCATCTGAAAAATTTATTTCGATTGGTATAGGTTTAGAAAGACTTCAAGAAGAAGTAACACGCCTTTTTCCTGGATATTCAAATCAATTATTTTCGAGTGACACCCTAAAATCAAAAAAAAATAAAAACGAGATCATTGAAAATATATTTAATTTAAAGACTAGTCTATTAATTGGCTCTCAAATAATTGGAAAGTCTTTTCATTTTCCAAATTTAAAATTAGTAAATATTATTGATGCAGACTCAAGTTTGTATAGTCCTGACTTCAGAGCTATGGAAAAAACATACCAGCTTTTGCAACAAGTAGCAGGGAGATCCGGTAGAGAGGGTAACAGAGGTAAAGTATTAATTCAAACTTACAATCCTAAACACTCTATTTACAATTCACTTAAGAACCAAAGTAGAGATCAATTTATAAAATTAGAACTTCAACGAAGAGAAGAAAATAATCTTCCTCCATTTTATAAAATTGTTCAAATTCAATTAATCCACCCTAATATCTTAGCAATAAGAGAGGTTTGCCAAGAAATTCTTGATATATCAAAAAAGAGTAGACTTGATATTTTAGGGCCTGTTCCTTCATTGATTCCATATAAAATGAGGCACTTTCATGAGAATTTTTATTTCAAAGAAAGGACATATCAGGCTTTGAGAAAAAAAATAGACATCCTAATGTCAAAAATAACCCCTAAATACAGGCGTTTTCTAAATATTGATATCGATCCACTATCAATTGCTTGATGCGTCATTTGTATGATGCCCGTTAGCCTAGTGATGTGATAAAAAATTGTGGTTAACTATACAAAATGACCAATAAAATCGCATCTAAAAGGTATTCCACTGCCTTGTTTGACTCAGTTAAAAACGAAGAATTAGATGCTCTGTTAAAGGATGCTCAAAGTTTATCTGATACCATGGCTGCCAGCCAAGAGTTATCCTCTCTTTTAAAATCACCCCTGAACAAAAATGAATTGAAATCAAGTATTCTTTTAAAAATAATCCAAGGATTGCCATCTGAAAAAATTTTATCTGGCCTTGTCAACACACTAAAAAAAAATAAAAGACTTAATTTATTTGAAAATGTTTTATCTGATTTTCAGGATGTTCTTTTTGAAAAAAGAGGATATCAAAAAGCCAAAGTAACAACATCTCATGCTATTAATGATGAAATAAAAAATAGTATTCAGGATCTATTACATAACCAATATGGTTCTAAAATTAATTTAGAGTTCCACGTAAATAATTCTTTACTAGGAGGAATGACTGTGGTGATTGGATCAAAGATGATTGACCTTAGCATTCTTAATCAAGTTTCTAAATTTACCAACAACGTGAAAGGAGACATTTAATGTCAATAAAAGCATCGGAGATCTCTTCTATCATCAGAGATCAAATTAATAACTTTGAAAGCCAGGCAGATATTTCAGAAGTAGGAACTGTCCTAAAAGTTGGTGATGGAGTTGCTCAAGTTTATGGTTTGGACAATGTCCAAGCTGGTGAAATGGTAGAATTTACTGGTGGTGTCCAAGGAATGGCACTTAACCTTGAAGAGGACAATGTTGGTATTGTTATTTTTGGTGATGATAGAGGTATTAAAGAAGGCGATACTGTTAAAAGAACACAAAAGATTGTTGAGGTACCTGTTGGTAAAGGCTTGTTAGGAAGAGTTGTCGATGCTCTCGGAAATCCTATTGATGGTAAAGGTCCTATCCAAAGTAGTGAGTCTAGTAGAATAGAAGTTAAAGCACCTGGTATTATTCCTAGACAAAGTGTAAGCGAACCAATGCAGACAGGGCTCAAAGCTCTTGACTCACTAGTCCCTATTGGTCGAGGACAGCGTGAATTGATTATTGGTGATAGACAAACTGGCAAAACAGCTGTTGCTATTGACACCATAATTAACCAAAAGGAAATTAACCAGTCTGATGATGAATCAAAAAAATTATATTGTATCTATGTAGCTATTGGGCAAAAGAGATCAACAGTTGCTCAGGTTGTTAAAACCTTAGAGGAAAATGGAGCTATGGAATACACCATCGTGGTTGCAGCTTCAGCTTCTGATCCAGCACCGCTTCAATTTTTAGCTCCGTATGCAGGTTGTTCTATGGGTGAGTTTTTCCGTGATAATGGAATGCACGGTTTAATTGTTTATGATGACTTATCAAAACAAGCTGTTGCGTATAGACAAATGTCTTTATTGCTTAGAAGACCGCCAGGGCGTGAAGCGTTTCCTGGTGATGTTTTTTATCTTCACTCTCGTCTTCTAGAAAGAGCAGCTAAAATGAACGATGAGAATGGTGGAGGTAGTTTAACAGCACTTCCCGTAATTGAAACTCAAGCTGGTGATGTATCTGCTTTTATCCCAACTAATGTGATTTCAATTACAGATGGTCAAATTTTCTTAGAGACAGAATTGTTTTTCTCAGGTATTAGACCAGCAATTAATGTTGGTTTATCCGTGAGTCGTGTGGGTTCCGCAGCACAAACTAAAGCTATGAAAAAGGTTGCTGGTAAAATCAAATTAGAGTTAGCCCAATATCGTGAAATGGCCGCTTTCTCTCAATTTGCATCAGACCTTGATGCCTCTACCAAACAGTTACTTGCAAGAGGTGAGAGGTTAACAGAACTATTAAAACAAGATCAATACGTCCCGATGTCTGTGGCTGATCAAGTTTTAAGCTTGTACTCAGGTGTTAGGGGTTTCTTGGATAAAATTGAAATATCCAAAATCACAGATTTTCAAGTTAAGTTTCTTGAGGGACTTCGTGCCGATCATTCAGATATTTTTGACGAAATTAATAATACAGGTAATTTCAGCGATGAGTCTGATAAAAAAATCGAGGATTATTTAGAAAAATTCACAGCCAATTATAGTTAATGCCAAATTTAAAAGAATTAAAGAATAGAATTTCAAGTGTTAAATCCACTCGAAAAATTACATCTGCGATGAAGATGGTAGCTGCAAGTAAGTTACGCCGAGCTCAAGAATTAGCTGAGTCATCGAGGGTCTACGCAGATAGCTTAAGTTTTATTCTTTCATCTTTGGCTGGAAATACTAAAAATAGCGCTGACTTACCAGAAATCTTAACCGGTAGAGAAAATTCAAAAATTAGTCTTTTAATAATAAACTCTTCTGACCGTGGTCTATGTGGAGGCTTCAACTCAAATCTTTTTAGAAACGCAAAAAAATGGATTAGTGATCAACAAGGACAAGGTAAGTCTGTCAAAATAATGACTGTTGGCAAAAAAGCATCCAGTTTTTATAAAAAAACAGACTTAGATATTGTGGCTAGTTTTGAAGATTTAAATTCTAATGATAGACAACTTCAGGTATCAGAGGAAATAAAAAATAAAATTATGGAACTATTCGAAAATAATGAAATAGATGAAGTTTCTATTCTATTTAATAAGTTTGTTTCTGCGATTTCACAAGAGCCTACATATCAATCGTTGATACCTTTAAGTAATGATGAAACTAGTGAAGATGAGAGTGAATCCATTAATGCTATTTTTGAATTTGAACCTGATAAAAATGAACTTTTAGAGTATCTGGTTCCAAGAAATTTTTTAACACAAATTTATAGAAGTGTTCTTGAAAGCTCTGCGTCTGAGCATGCAGCAAGAATGACTTCCATGGACAACGCAACAAGAAATGCAGGAGACATGATTGATCGGTTGACACTAACATATAACCGAACAAGACAAGCATTCATCACAAAAGAACTTATCGAAATTATTTCTGGAGCAGAAGCTGTTTAGGAAAGGAGCAACAAATGGCAAGTAATAAGGCAGGAAAAGTCACACAGGTATTAGGGGCTGTAGTTGACGTCGCCTTTGAAGGAGAATTACCCCCAATTTTAAATGCATTATCTACAAAAGTAGGTGATCAAGATTTAATTTTAGAAGTAGCGCAGCACCTCGGTGAAAATACTGTTCGAACTATTGCTATGGACGCAACGGAGGGTCTTCAAAGAGGCCAAGAAGTTCAAGACAATGGTGATCCTATTTCTGTGCCAGTCGGACCAGAAACGTTAGGTCGAATTATGAACATCATCGGTGAACCTATTGACGAGCGAGGTCCAATTGAATCAAAAAAATCTCTTCCTATTCACAGAGCAGCTCCTGATTTTGTTGATCAATCAACCGAAACCGAAGTTCTTGTTACAGGTATTAAAGTTATCGATCTTTTAGCACCTTACTCTAAGGGTGGAAAAATTGGTCTTTTTGGTGGTGCTGGCGTTGGAAAAACTGTTTTAATCATGGAATTAATTAACAACGTAGCTAAAGCCCATGGTGGATACTCTGTTTTTGCTGGAGTGGGAGAAAGAACTCGTGAAGGGAACGATCTTTACCATGAAATGATTGAGTCAGGTGTTATCAATCTTGAGGGCGATACTTCAAAAGTGTCTCTAGTTTACGGTCAAATGAATGAACCTCCAGGAGCTAGAGCAAGAGTTGCTTTATCAGGTTTAACGCAAGCTGAATATTTTAGAGATGAAGAAAATCAAGACGTCTTATTCTTTGTTGACAACATCTTCCGGTTTACACAAGCTGGATCAGAGGTTTCGGCTTTACTAGGACGTATTCCATCAGCTGTGGGATATCAACCTACCTTGGCTACAGATATGGGCGCACTTCAGGAAAGAATTACGACTACCAACAAAGGATCAATTACTTCTGTGCAAGCAATTTATGTTCCTGCTGATGATTTAACTGACCCTGCACCTGCAACATCATTTTCTCACTTAGATGCTACCACTGTGTTAAATAGATCAATTGCAGAACTTGGTATTTATCCTGCAGTGGATCCTTTAGACTCCACTTCTAGAATCTTGGAGCCAAGAACTCTGGGTGAGAAGCATTATCAAGTTGCAAGAGATGTTCAAAAAACTCTTCAAACCTACAAAAGTTTACAAGATATTATTGCAATCTTAGGTATGGATGAATTATCTGAAGAAGATAAGCTCGTTGTATCAAGAGCTAGAAAAATTCAACGTTTCTTGAGCCAACCTTTCCATGTTGCAGAGGTGTTTACCGGCTCACCAGGTAAGTTTGTTTCTTTAGAGGATACCATCAAAGGTTTTGATGGATTGGTCAAAGGTGACTACGATCATATTCCTGAAGCAGCTTTCTATTTGGTTGGAACAATTGAAGAAGCATTAGAAAAAGCTAAAAAAATGGCTGAGGAAGCAACGAAGTAGTTATGATTAATTTGAAGGTCGTATCCCCTCAAAAAGTGATTTTTGAAAAAGAAGTTGAAATGGCAGTTTTGCCAGGAGCAGAGGGTGATTTTGCTGCAATGCCTAATCATTCTCCGTTCATCAGTTCTTTGCGACCTGGTCAAATGGCAATTATGTCTTCAAACAAAGTCGATGAGAGTTTCTTTGTGTCAGGTGGTTTGGTTATGCTTAAAGAAAAGGTTTGTGAGGTCCTAGTAGATCAAATAGAGCCATTGTCTGATGTTAATAGCTCTAACTACCAACAATCTAAAACCTATCAAGAACTAGAGGGTAATGAAACTGCTCTCGGTACGTTTGAACAAGTGGTAAATAATCCGCCTTATAAATAGTCTTTAAATTCTTTTAATAATTTTTCGTAAATTGCTTTTTTAAAAGGCACTATGTTGGGAACCAAAAAATCTGGTTTAACCCATTTATAATCAGAAAATTCAGGGTGAGATGTTTCAATATTTATATCTTTCTCACTGCCTTTAAATTCATACAAGAACCATTTTTGACGCTGACCTTTGTATTTACCTTTCCAAAGAGTTTTTGATAAGTCTTTAGGTAAAGAATAGTAATACCAGTCTTTGCTCTGTGAGATTAATTTAACTTTATTTTTTTTAATACCAACCTCTTCTTCCATTTCTCTAAGAGCTGCCACTTCAGATTTTTCTTGAGGATCAATCCCACCTTGTGGCATTTGCCAAAATTCTGAAGGGTGGTCTATTCTTTTTCCAACAAATATTTCTTTATTTTGATTAATAATCATCATACCAACATTTGGTCGATAATCTTTGGGGTTTATTTTCATTAATTTAATACAGCTATGGTTTTGACTGCATCAATGGCACGAGATAGCTGATAATCTCTTTCAAGTATATCATCAGTGGACTCTTCCTCCTCACTTTCTTCATTTGTCTCATTATCTAAAGCTTCTCGATAATCTGACTCTCTAAACGTAAAGTTATTATCAATCACATTTAATTCAGCTCTAGGCACTACAACATCCGGCTCAATACCAACTGCTTGTATTGAATCCCCACTTGGTGTGTAATACTTTGCGATGGTGAGTCTTATTGCACCGCTGTCAATAGGTATAATGGTTTGCACAGAACCTTTTCCAAATGACTTTATACCCATAATTACTGCTCTATCATGATCTTGTAATGCACCAGCAACAATTTCAGACGCCGACGCAGAACCCTCATTGATTAATATAATCAATGGTTTTCCATTAATTAGATCTCCTTTTTTAGCAGAGTAAACTTGAACATCTTTCTTTTCTCTTCCTCTGATTGAAACTATTTCTCCTTTATCAAGGAACATATCTGTAACTGATACAGATTCATTTAATAATCCCCCTGGATTATTTCTTAAATCCAGAACATAACCAATTGGAGCATCAGTACCATCTTCAAGTTCTTTTATACTTTTTTTTAATCCTGTTGTTGTTTGCTCATTAAATTGAATTATTCTTATGTATCCTACATCGTTAATCAAACGATGTTTAACAGATGCAACTTTAATTATATCTCTTTTAATATCGACATCGAATGGATCTTCGGAAGATCTAAAAATTGTTAAAGTTATAGTGGTCCCTGGTTCACCTTTCATAATATCAATTGCTTCCTTTAAAGTCATATCGACTACTGATGTGCCATCTAAATGCGTTATATAATCTCCGGCTAAAATTCCAGCCTTATAGGCAGGGGTATCGTCAATTGGAGAGACTACTTTTATGAAACCTTTATCTGTCGTGATTTCGATGCCTAATCCACCAAAAGAACCTGATGTGTCCATCTGCATTTCTTTATAAATTTCTTCACTCATAAAACTGGAATGAGGATCTAGAGCCTGTAGCATTCCATTCAAAGCTTTTTCTATTAACTCTTTATCAGTTACCTCTTCAACATATTGATTTTTTACTCGGTTATAAACTTCATTGAAAATACTTAATTGTTTATAGGTTTCTTTAGTATCAGAAAAACTGACATTCACATTAAATATTAAAATTAAAATAAAAAATATTTTGAGCATATTTGATTTTTTAAGAGGCAGTATTGATCGTGTTGAAGTCTTCAGACCATAGTTTTTCCAAATCGTATATTTCTCTAACTTCATTTCTAAAAATATGCACTAAAACATGTCCTGCATCAATGACCGTCCAGTCGCAAAGGGGCTTTCCTTCTGGTTTATTGCAATAAAGTTTATTTTTCTTAAGGTATCGGTAAACCTTATCTGAAACTGAGTCTACATGCTTATTTGATCGCCCGGATGCAACGATCATGAACTCAGCGAATTCTGCCTTTCCTTTGAGAGAAATAACTGAGATATTCTCAGCCTTATTGTCTTCAAGACTGTCGACTATAGCCTTAACAGAAGGGTCTTTATCGTGATTAAGAATTTCGTAACTCACTAGATGACATCTCTACACCTGTATTATCAAGAATATGGAAACAAGGAGTAGAGCAGTTTATAAAACTATTTAAATTAGGCATAAATAAATGGGAGAATTGTTTTTGGACTGTTGAATTTTCAATAAATTCATCATATCTCGGTCTATAAATAACGCAAATACTAATATTTTTTAAAATCCACTCATATTCTTTCCATTCGTGAAAATGACCAAGCTGATCAAGACCTATAATTAAATAAAAAGAACTAAGGTCACATCTAGTCTTAATTTTTTGCAACACATCATAGGTACATTTCATTTTATAACGATGTTCAAAGTCAGAAACTTTTACTAACGGCTCTTTAATTTTTGATCGGATATTTGATAATTGAGAATTTATTGAGTTTAAATTTTGATTAGCCTTAAGAGGATTTTGATAAGTGGGAAGGACAAATAGTTTTTTTAGATTTAAACTTTTTATTGAACTTTCTATTACATGAACATGTCCCTCGTGTAAGGGATTAAAAAATCCACCATACAGTCCAATCTTTCTATTCATCTATTTTCCTCAAAAATTTTTTAGAGACACCATTTTCCTCGAGGAATTTGTTTAGAATATCTATAAATTGTAATTGTAATTTTGAACTTGTATGAAATAAAATCGGCACTCTTTGTTTAAAAAAATAAAATAAAGATATAATAAATTGCAAATCATTTTCTTCCTCTATGTAAACTACACCTTTGTTTATCAAATGCTCTTTGTTATATTTAAAGAAAAGGTTATTAAAGGGCTCACTTATAAGAGTCACTTTATTCATTTCATTTAATTCTTCTTCATTGAAAAATTTTAAACTTTCTAACTCATATATTGAAGATTTGATTATATGAGTAACATCCTCTTTGTTCAAAGAGCTAAGATATTCGATCTGAGATTTTAATTCTTGAAAATTATTACGGAATTCCATTAAGGCCTAGTGGTGTGATTGCCTATTACTTGATATTTAAATGTTGTTAGGTGTTTTGCTCCTACTGGCCCTCTCACATGAAGTTTGTCAGTAGAAATACCTATTTCTGCTCCAAATCCGAATTCTCCACCATCAGCAAATTGAGTTGAAGCATTATTCATTAAAATGGCACTCTTACAGTTTTGAAAGAAATACTCTATAGATTGTTGATTGTTACTTAAACAACTCTCGGTATGTCCACTAGAATATCTGTTTATATGCTCTACACATTCTTCAACATTATCAACTAGTTTTACTGTAATTTTCTTATCTAGATATTCAGTTGACCAATCTTCTTCTTTTGCATCTCGATCGATTGAATAAATATCTTTGAGGCGACTACATCCAATAATTTCACATCCTTGTGATTTTAAATTATCTAAAACTGATGAAATATCCTCTGCTGAATTATTAGAGTGTATAAGTAAAGTCTCTGTTGCACCACAAATCTCTGGTCTTCTCAGCTTGGCATTTGCGATGACCTCAGTGGCTTTATCTTTGTCATATCCTTCATCCCAAAAAGTATGACACAAACCTTCCAAATGTTTAATTGTAGGAACTTTTGAATTTTTAGAAATTGTTTCAATTAACGATTTTCCCCCACGAGGAATAATCACATCTATATCTCCTTCAGCTTTTAATAACTCTTCAACAAAACTACGATCAGTATTTTGAATGAAACAGACAAGATGAGTATCAAAATTTAAATCTTTTAAAGCATCTTGAATGCACTCATAAAGTTTTTTATTAGTTTCGATACACTCAGATCCTCCTCTAAGAATAGAAATGTTTCCTGATCTAAGACAAAGACATGCAGCATCTATTGTGACATTAGGTCGAGACTCGTAAATAATACCAATCACACCAATAGGCACTGAGACTTTTGTAAATTGCAACCCATTAGTGGCATTGGTCCAACTTTCTAAAGTTTGATCAAGTGGATCTTGCATTTGAGCTATTTTCTCAACGTCACGAGAAAGTTGATCTATTTTCTCTGAAGTCAAAACTAATCTATTAATCATAGGTGCAGAAATATTATTTGATTTAGCTCTTTCTACATCTGCTTGATTAGCTTTTAGAATTGCATTTTTATTAGATAATAGAAAACCACTAATATTCATTAAAATTCTACTTCTATCCTCTGCAGATAGTTTGGACATGGCACTCGATGCCCTCTTCGAATTTTTTAAAATTTCTTGAAAATAGTCACTCATCTCGATCTCACCAAGTTATCTTTATGAACTATCTCATCCTCTCGGACAAAACCAAGAATTTGACTGAATTCTGATGATTTTTTACCTTTTATTTTATCCATTTCCTGAAAATCATAATTAATCATGCCTCTAGCTAATTCTTTTTTATTGTAATGGATCGAAACAGTATCACCACGATAAAACTTTCCATCAATAGACTTTACACCGATTGCCAACAGACTTGAATTTTTCTTGAGTGCTTTTGAGGCCCCTTCATCAATATGAACAATTGCTTTTTGTATTGGTCTATTCCAAATCCATTGCTGGCGACTTGTCAGAATATTTTTGGAAGGATGAAACCATGTTGAAGATTGAGGATCAATCTTACTCAAAGGATTATTCACCAAACCATTTGATATGATCATGGTGGATCCGGATTGAATACAGAGTTTTGCAGCATTGATTTTTGCCAACATCCCACCAGAACCAAACTCACTTAAATCTTTATCAATATATTTTTCTATTTGTTGATCAACCTCTTCAACAGATGTAATCAGTTTAGCTTGTAATGATTTTTTAGGATTTGCAGTATACAGACCATTCACATCAGATAATAAAATTAATAACTCAGCTGAAAGGGCATTTGCAATCATAGCTGAAAGTTTATCATTATCTCCAAAACGAATTTCTTCTGTCGAGGTAGTATCATTTTCATTAATTATTGGAACAACATTTAAATCCATGAGAGAGTAAATTGTATTTCTGATGTTCAAATATTTTCGTCTTTCGTTTAAATCTTCAGCTGTTATTAAAATTTGAGAACTTTGAATATTTAATTTTGCAAAAGCTTTTTGCCATTGTTGCGAGAGTTGTATTTGGCCTATTGATGCAGCAGCCTGTTTTTCATGCAAATTAGTCAACTTTTTTTTTGAGAGTATATTCCTACCTAGAGCGATTGCACCAGATGAGACAATGACTATCCTAGAACCTCTCTTTTGGAGTTCTTTAACATCTTCAATGAGGGAGTTTAGCCATTTTCTCCTCAGCACATGCTTTTCGTTAACCAAAATATTTGAGCCAACTTTAATGACAATAACTTTTGATTTTTTAGCTAATTCTAAAAATTTTTTATTCATCTTGTAAATATTCTAAACATAAATTTGTTAATTGATCTAATTGATGGCCTGTTGCAGCTGAAATCAATTTAACCTCTTGATTTAAAGTCTCAAATTCTTTTTTAATTTCCTCAACCCTTTTCTGATCAGCAATTTCAATCTTATTTAGTGCAACAATTTCTTTTTTTTGTTCTATTTTACCCCCATAATTTAAAAGTTCTTGTCGAATAACTTTATAATTTTCAAAAGGTTTTTCTTCAGTGATATCTACGACGTGAATTAAAATTTTACACCTTTCAACATGGGATAAGAAATCATGACCTAGTCCTTTCCCATCACTAGCATGTTCTATGAGTCCAGGTATATCTGCTAATACAAATTCAAGATCTTCTTTTTGAACCATTCCGATGTGTGGATGAAGTGTTGTAAAGGCATAATCAGCAACTTTTGACTTAGCATTCGTTACAAAATTTAAAATTGAAGATTTACCTGCATTTGGCATTCCCACCAAACCAACATCAGCTAATATTTTCAGCTTTAATCTGACAGTTGACTCTTGTCCTTTTTCTCCTTGTTGAAACTTACGAGGTGCTCTATTAGTAGAACTTTTAAAGTGAGCATTGCCTTTGCCTCCCTGACCTCCTCTTAAAAAATGATAAGTTTCATTATCTTTTAAAATCTCATGAATTTTAATACTCATATCTTCGGTGTATATCTCAGTTCCACAAGGGACGTCTAAAATAAGATCTTTACCGCTTGCGCCAGTTTTTAATTGACCAGCACCACCCATACCATTTTGCGCATTATGATGTTGGTTAAAACGATATCTTTGGAGAGTGTTGATACCTTTATTACCTCGAAAAATAACATCACCACCTTTTCCACCATTTCCACCATTAGGACCTCCGTACTCTACAAATTTTTCTCTTCGAAAACTAAGAGCGCCGTGCCCACCATTTCCAGATTTAATATATATTTTTGCTTTATCTATAAATGCCATAACAGTTTAATTTGAAGTTTTTTTAAATGGGTTTAGTTAACGCAAACAAACTGTCTGTTTCTAGATTTTTTAAACAGAACTTTGCCTTCAACTAAGGAGAAAAGAGTATGATCTTTTCCAATCCCAACATTTTCGCCCGGGTAAAATTTTGTACCACGCTGACGAACAATAATATTTCCAGGAATTACGTGTTCGCCACCAAACTTTTTAACTCCAAGCCTTCTACCAGCCGAGTCTCTTCCGTTTTTGGAACTTCCACCTGCTTTTTTCGTTGCCATATTTCTACTTTTTTACCTCAGTTGTTTGTTTTTTCACAGTCTTTTTTTCTTTAGCCTCGACCTTTTTAGGCTTTTCAGCTTTAGTTTCAACTTTTTTTGATTCTGTTGCCTTTACTTCAGTTTTTTTTGGAGTTTCAGCCTTTTTTTCAATTTTTTTTGGAGTTTCTGCTTTTGGCGCAGCTTTTTTAACTGGCTCTTTAAAGCTTTCTTCTCCAATGGCGGACTTGATTGCCATGACCTTTAATATAGAGATATATTGACGATGACCTTTAGTTCTTTGAAAATGTTTTCTTCTATTTTTTCTAAAAACTCTAATCTTATCGTCCCTTGTCTGGTAAAGTAATTTTGCAGATACTTCAGCACCTTTTACTGCTGGAGAACCAAGTTCAAACTTATCGCCATTTCCAACTGCAACGATATCTTTAAAAGATATGGTATCACCAACTTTACCCTCTATTTTATCAATCTTTAAAACATCTCCTGGAGACACTTTAAATTGCTTACCAACTGATTTAAGTACTGCGTACATAATAAGTCGGTCAATATATATAGGTCTTTATTTATGTCAATAGTCAAAAATGTAATAAAATAAGGGTTTATAAGACTATATGTTTGTTATTAATTTATTTTGCAGGTATTGCAAACAACGTAAAACTCCAAATTGTAACGAGTAATATTTAATTTATTTTCTCTTACTAATTCGTTTACGCCTTCGGTTAGGTTATTATTTTTAATTTCTTTTACTTTTCCACATCTTTCACAGATGGTAAATGCAGTATTGCTGGCACAGTTTGAATTATTACAAATTATAAAGGAATTCAAACTTTCTACTTTATGAATTTTACCTAATTCAACTAGCTTATCTAAAGCTCTATATACCTGGAGAGGTGAGTTTAAACCCTCTTTTTTTAAACTATCCAAAATAAAATATGCCTTCAAAGGCTCTCCACTGTTTTGCAAAAGATTAAGAACAATTCTCTGATTTTTTGTTAAAGTTTGATTTTTTTTATTATGTGTGTGGTTTGAACTCATTTTGTATTATGATTTTATTTTATTTTTTGAAATTAGCAATTTTTTCAGTGGAAGCAATGTTGCTATAAAAACTCCTAAAGTTATTGTTAAGATTGTTGGACCAGTTGGTGTATTCCATATCATAGATGTTTGAATACCTAGAACAACGGACGCGACACCTATAATAGATGAGAGGATTGCCATCTGAATGGGAGAGGAAGATAAGTTTCTAGAGGCTGCTGCTGGTATTATTAAAAGCCCTGTTATTAACAAAATACCTACAATTTTTATTGAAATTGCAATTACACTCGCAATTAGCAATGTAAAGATTGCATTAGCTAAATCTGGATTTAGACCCTCTGCTTTAGCTAATTCTAAATTAACTGTTCCTGCAAATAAAGGTCTCCAAATTAATATTAAAACTATTAAAACAATACCCCCTCCAATCCAAACAAACAAAAGATCTGTGAAATTTACAGAGAGAATATCTCCAAAAAGTAATCCCATGAGATCAATCCTAATAAAAGATAATATCCCTAATAGAACCAGACCTATTGCTAAAACAGAGTGAGCTAAGAGTCCTAATAATGCATCATCTGGAAGATTAGTTCTTCTCTGTAAAAAAAGTAAAGATAAAGCTAGAACACAAGAGACAACAAATACTGCTATGATTAAATTAAAATCTAACGCATAGGCAATCACAACTCCTAATAAAGCTGAGTGTGCGATAGTATCACCAAAATATGATAATCTTCTCCAAACAATAAAACATCCTAATGGACCTGTGATTAATGCAAGACCAATACCAGCTGCAAACGCCCTAACAATAAAGTCATCAAACATAATTAAACTCTCTTTGACTCATCGATGCTTCCATCAGGCAAGTGCTCATGATCATGATTGTGTTCATAAAATGCTAAAGTTGGATCAATGCTATCGCCAAATAGTTTTATATATTCTTGATCTTTAATAACTGTTTTTGGAGTTCCAGCACAACAAACGTGACCGTTAAGACAAATCACGTAATCAGTTTGTGACATTACAACATGCAAATTATGGGAAATTAATAAGATTCCACAATTTATTTTCTTTACAAATTCTTGAATTATTTTGTAAAGAGCTATTTCACCTGGGTAGTCCACTCCTTGAACAGGTTCATCTAAAACCAGAAAATGAGGTTCTTTTGCTATAGCACGTGCCATTAGTAATCTTTGGAACTCTCCTCCTGATAAATTTCTTACATCTTCATAAATAAGATGTTTAATCCCAGTCATATTTAGAGCATCGCTAATCTCGCTATTTTTGTGTTTAATTACTAGATTAACAAAGTCTATGACTCTTAATGGTAAAGACCAATCGATTGAAATTTTTTGAGGTACATATGAGATTCTGATATCATCTTTAATTGTGTTAAAACCCTCATCTGGTTTTAATATGTTCAAACACATTTTTGCAGTTGTAGATTTGCCAGATCCATTGGGCCCAATAAGAGTAACAATTTCTCCTTGTGAAACTTTTAATGAAACACCTCTTACAAGCCATTTTTGATTT
>CACMIW010000008.1 GCA_902613845.1 uncultured Alphaproteobacteria bacterium
GATATTGCTGAGTGTGTCTCAAAAAATGATTTAACAGTTGCTTCAGTACTTTCAGGAAATAGAAATTTTGAAGGCAGAGTTAATCCACACGTTAAAGCTAATTATCTTGCCTCACCACCTTTAGTTGTAGCATATGCTTTAACAGGGTCTGTACTTATTAATTTAACAAGTGATCCCATTGGTATTGACACAGATGGTAATGATGTATTTTTAAAAGACATTTGGCCAAGCAATAGCGAAATCCGAAATGCTGTTGAAAAAAATGTATCGCCTGAAATGTTTAAAAAACAATATTCTAATGCTTTAGATGGGCCAAAAGAATGGCAAAAAATTAATACTTCTACGGGAGACCTATATAATTGGAATTCTTCATCAACTTACGTACAGAAACCTCCGTTTTTTGATAATCAATCAAATGATGATAAAGAGATTAAGCCAATTGAGAATGCAAGACCTTTATTACTTCTAGGCAATAGTGTTACAACAGATCACATTTCACCTGCAGGGGCTATTAAAGTTGATAGTCCTGCTGGCAACTACTTCATGGAACGGCAAATACGTCAAAATGATTTTAATTCATATGGTGCTAGAAGGGGCAATCATGAAGTAATGGTAAGGGGTACTTTTGCCAATATAAGAATTAAAAACCAACTGCTATCAAACGTTGAGGGCGGATACTCAATTTTAGAACCTGATAAGAAAAAAATGAGTGTTTATGATGTTGCTATGGAGTATGCAAAAAGGTCTGAAAATGTTGTAGTTTTTGCAGGAGAAGAATACGGAACTGGATCATCGCGTGATTGGGCTGCAAAAGGTACGAAGTTATTAGGTATTAAGGCAGTTATTGCTGAAAGTTTTGAAAGAATACACCGATCAAATTTGGTTGGTATGGGAGTTCTGCCTATACAACTTAAAAGTCACACAATAAATGATTTAAATATTCAATCGTCTGATTTAATAAATGTAAAACTTACTGAAGACCTGAAGCCTTTACAAGAATTAGAAGTCATTATTCAAAGCAATGTGAGAAATATAAAAATAGATTGTATTTTAAGAATTGATACTATCAATGAGCTACAATATTATAAATCAGACGGCATATTAAATTTTGTTTTAAAAAATATTCTAAAAAATTAAATAATTTTTGGATTTTCTAACAGTTCTTTCAGTCTAACTAAAAAAGTTACTGCTTGCTTACCATCTATTAATCTGTGGTCATAACTTAATGCAATATACATCATTGGTTTTATAACAATCTTCTTTTTTACAGCAATAGGTCTATCAATTATTGAGTGCATACCTAATATAGCACTTTGAGGTGGGTTGATAATTGGGGTGCTCATCATAGAGCCATATATTCCTCCATTTGTAATTGAGAATGTTCCTCCTGATAAATCACTCATGGCAAGTTTATTTGAATTTGCTTTCTCAGATAATTCAATAATATACTTTTCAATTTCTGCATTTGATAAATCTCCAGCATTTCTAATTATTGGAACAACAAGCCCCTTTTCAGATCCAATTGCAATACCTATATCAAAGTAGTTTTTATAAATTATTTTATCTTCGTGAATTTCTGAATTAATCTCTGGTATTTCTTTTAAAACTTCTGTGCAGGCTTTAACAAAAAAAGACATAATGCCAAGTTTCACACCATGTTTTTTTTGAAAACTTGTTTGTTCTTTTTTTCTAAGAGACATAATTGCTGACATATCTACTTCGTTAAATGTTGTGAGAATGGCAGCTGTATTTTGAGCTTCTTTTAACCTTCTGGCAATTGTTTGCCTTAATTTTGACATTGGGATAGTTTTTTCATCTAACGTAGAGTCATCTTTGTCGAAGTTTGGGAGATCAACTACCTTAGCTGGAGTTTTTGTTTGATTTTCGCTAACTTTAGAGACATTAGATTGGTCCATTGTTTGTTTTTCTTCATTTATTTCTTCGATTTGACTTGTCTCTGGTTTGGGCTTTTGTTCTATCGTCGTATTTTCTGATATTTCAGCAATAGATTGACCAACATTCACAGTAGATCCCTCTGGGGTTATTATCTTTGTTAATTTTCCAGAGGTTTGAGCAGGTATTTCAATTGTGATTTTCTCTGTTTCAATTTCAGCTAAATTATCGCCAGACTCAAAGCTATCTCCCTCTTTGATCAACCAAGATGTAAGTGTGCCTTCAATGATCGACTCTCCAAGCTCAGGTACTGTTATGTTTTTCATTACTCTTTAGGTAAGTTTTTAAATTTCATAAAACTGACACCACTTCTTTCTTTTATAACACGTTTTAGTGATGATTTAAGAGCTAATTCTTTTATTAGTTGCTGATTAGTACTATGTCTTTTTGATATGCCTGTAGCAGGAGCTGCTGCAGGGCGTCTTCCAACATAATGAACTTTTTTGGTTAAATTATTTTTTACTAACACATGTCTAATACGACTTTTAACAAAACTCCATGCTCCCATATTTTTTGGCTCCTCTTGAACCCATAAAATCTCACTTTCTTTATGTTTTAATATAACCTCTCCTATGGCATCAAATGGAAATGGATAAATTTGCTCAATACGAACTATTTTTACATCTTTAATATTATTCTTTGTTCTAAAATCATCTAATTCATAAAATATTTTTCCAGAGCAGAAAATTATCCTTTTTGGGTTTTTGATTTCATCTTCAATAAGGCGATGAAACGATGAGCGTCCAGTAAATTCACTAATAGAGGATACATTATTTGGGTGGCGCAGTGTGGATTTAGGGGTAAATACTATTAGCGGTTTTCTAAAATTTCTATGTATTTGCCTTCTCAAAGCATGAAAGTAGCTTGCAGGAGTGCTGCAATTTACAATCTGAACGTTATCTTCTGCTGCCATTTGAAGAAATCTTTCTATTCTTGCGCTGGAGTGTTCAGGACCCATACCCTCATGACCATGGGGTAATAACATGACTAATCCACTCATTTGCATCCATTTTCTCTCACTTGAAGCAATAAACTGGTCAATAATAATTTGGGCACCGTTGGCAAAATCTCCAAATTGGGCCTCCCATAAAACCAAAGTATTTGGGTCTGCTAATGAGTACCCATATTCAAAACCTAGGACACCTAATTCAGAGAGAAAACTATCAATTACTTCAAACTGTTTTTGATTTTTAGCAATGTGATTGAGTGGAATATATCTCTCTTCTGATTTTTGATCATAAAAAACTGAGTGTCTCTGACTGAAAGTTCCCCTTCCAGAATCTTGACCTGCAAGTCTCACTCTATATCCTTCCTTTAACAATGCTCCAAATGCTAAAGCCTCAGCAAAAGACCAGTCAATATTCTTTCCTGATTTTATTGAAGTTAATCGAGATTTATTAAATTTTTCTAATTTAGGATGAAGATTAAATCCTTTAGGTATTTGTGAAATTTTTGTGCCAATTTCCTTTAAGGATTTCTCTGACTCAGCTGTTCTACCTCTTCTAAGTGGATCTTTTGGTGCAAGACTTAATCCACTCCATTGTCCACCCATCCAAGATTTTGTTTTTAATTTATAGCTTTTTGCTTTTTCAAATTTCTTCTCAAGATCAGACCATATTCTGTCTTTGATGAAGTCTACCTGTTTTGTATTTACTACTTCTTGGCTTATAAGTTTATCTGCATAAATACTAGCAACTGTTTTTTTCTTTTTTATAGTTTGATACATCAATGGTTGAGTAAAAGAGGGCTCGTCACCCTCGTTATGTCCATGTTTTCTGTAACAAAACATATCGACAAGTGTATCTTTTTTGAATGTGTTTCTAAACTCTGTTGCAGCTCTTGAGGCTAAAACAACAGCCTCTGGGTCATCTCCATTTACATGAAATATTGGGGATTGAACAATTTTTCCTATCTCTGAAGAGTAAGGCGCAGATCGGCTATATTGAGGACTGGTTGTAAATCCAATTTGATTATTAATAATAAAGTGAATTAGTCCGCCAATTCTGTAGCCATTTAATTGTGACATAGTAAAGGTTTCAGCAACAATACCTTGACCAGCAATTGCTGCGTCTCCATGAATTAGTAGACCTGAAACTTTCGTATTATTTTTGTCTTGAATAATTGTTTGTTTAGCTCTTATTTTGCCGGCTACAACTGGATTTACTGCTTCTAAGTGAGAGGGATTAGCAGCCATACTCACATGAATAATCTTACCTCCAAAACTTCTATCAGAGCTTGCACCTAAATGATATTTGACATCACCAGAGCCCTGATCACTGAGGGCATTCTCGCCTCCATGGATAAATTCTCCAAAAATTTGAACATGAGGTTTTTTTACTATGTTGGCTAATATATTTAGTCTTCCTCTGTGGGCGCATGCAAAGGAAAAATCTTCTACACCATATTCTGAGGATCTTTTTAAAATCTGTTCAAGCGCAGGTATTGTAGACTCAGCTCCTTCAAGTCCAAATCTTTTGGTACCTCTGTACTTTGTATCTAGAAACTTTTCAAAATATTCTGCTGTAATTAATCTCTCCAAGATTGTCCTTTTACCCTTAGAGGTTAATTGCATATCTTTTTTTTCTTCTATTCTATCCTTCAGCCATTTGTATTCTTCGGCGGACTGAATATGTTTGTATTCAATTGCCAAGGTGCCAGAATAGATGCTTTGAAGTTTTTCAAAAACTTCACGCACAGTAGCTTTCTGAAATCCTAAATATCCAAATAGAAAAATTTTTCGATCATAATCTTTTTTTTGAAAACCGTAATACTCGGGATCTAAACCTGATGGATTGTTCTTTGCCATTAAACCTAAAGGGTCTAAATCAGCTATAAGGTGCCCTATCTCTCTGTAAGCTCTTATCATCATTACAAGTCGAAGAGAGTCAGTAATTGCCTGATCAAGAGAAATCTGATTAAAATCAATGTTTCTTGAGGTCTGTGACCAATTTATTTTTTGATAGTCAGCTAGAATAGAAATTTCCTCAGGAGCAAGAGCTTTAAAGAATTCATGCCAGCTCTTATCAACAAGACTTGGGTCTTTTATATAATCTCTATATATCGCTATTACTTGAGAGGCATTATTAGTTGTGAGAAATGAATTATAAGATCTCATTAATAGGTTTATGTATACGCCTATCTAATAAAGATGTCATTTGATTTTTGATCATAAAAGCTTATCAACAGCTGATACTAAACCCTGCACAGATTTGACAGATTTTTTTAACATTAATTTCTCTTTTGCTGTGAGTTTTACCTCAATAATTTTTTCAATTCCTTTATTTCCAATAATTGTAGGTACTCCCATATACATATTTTTAAGGCCATATTGGCCATTGATATAAGCAGCACAAGGTAAAAGTTTTTTTTGATTTAATAAAAAAGCCTCTGCCATCTGAATTGCCGAACTAGCAGGTGCGTAGAAAGCTGATCCATTTTTTAATAACTTAACGATTTCGCCACCGCCCATTCTCGTTCGATCGACTATTTTTTCAATTTTTGAATAAGGGAATTTTTTAAGCTTTATAAAATCGATTAAAGGGACACCTCCTATTGTTGTGTAATTAATTAGAGGGACCATGTCATCTCCATGGCCTCCTAATACAAATGTTTCAACATCATTCACGGATACCTTCAAAGCATCTGATAAAAAGTATTTCATTCGGGAGGAGTCCAATACTCCCGCCATTCCCACACACATATTTTTGGGTATTTTGGAATATTTCTGGAGAACGTATACCATCGCATCTAGTGGGTTTGTAATACAAATAACAAATGCTTTAGGAGCATATTTTTTTATATCTAGTGCAATTTTTTTTATTATTTTTCCATTGATCTCAAGTAAATCATCTCTACTCATTCCAGGTTTACGGGGTAAGCCAGCAGTTATGATGATAACGTCAGATCCCTTCATTTTTGAAAAAATCATTGGTACCTTCAATTGACCCTGTAAAACCTTCGACTGCTGATGATTGACTAAGGTCTAAAGCTTTTCCTTGAGGCATCCCGGTAACAACATCAATAAGTGTTATATTACCGAGTTTTTTTAAAGCTAATAAATGTGCGAGTGTGCCTCCAATATTTCCAGCACCAATTAGTGATATTTTATTCACTTATTATCCATTTTGGATATTTCATGTTTTATTTCAGCTATCGCTTTAGCTGGATTTAATCCTTTCGGACAAGAGTTCGTGCAATTCATAATCGAATGACATCTATATAGTTTAAAACTATCATCTAATTCATTCAACCTTTCTTTTTTTTCTTCATCTCTACTATCTTGTATCCAACGATTTGCTTGAAGCAATACAGCTGGTCCTAAATATTTATCCTCATTCCACCAATAACTAGGACAAGAAGTGCTACATGAGAAACACATAACACATTCCCATTTACCATCTAATTTATCTCTGTCTTCGACTGACTGTAAGTTTTCACGTTTATTATTTGGGGACTTTTTATTTAACCATGGTTTTATAGATTTAAATTGTTCAAATGCTTTTTTTAAATCAACTACTAAATCTTTTAAAACCTTCATATGAGGAAGAGGATAAATATTTATTTCATCCGAACACTCTTCTATATGTTTTTGACATGCAAGTGTATTTACTCCATCTATGTTCATTGCACATGATCCACAAACACCCTCTCTACAAGATTTTCTAAAAGTTAAACTTGGATCAACTTCAGCTTTTATTTTATTTAATATATCTAGAACCATTGTTCCTGCTTTAGCTACATCAATTTCAAATCGATCGATTTGAGGAGGGGTATTTTCATCACCAGACCACCTATAAACATTTATAATTCGGATATCATGATTTTGTTGAGATTGCTCGTCAATGAGATCGACATTAGAATAAGATTTTCCTTTAACTGGAACTGAGTTTTTTGGAAGAGTAAGTTGTACCATTTAATAAACCCTTACTTGTGGTTGGATGACAGAGATTTGATTACTCAGTGTAGTCATTCTCACTGGTCTATGGGTGACTTTATAATCAGTGACATCCCCCCCAAAAAAGACTGTGTTTTAACCAATTTTCATCATCTCTGTCTGGAAAGTCCTCTCTAGCGTGAGCACCTCTACTTTCAGTTCTTTGCTCAGCAGAAACACCAACACTTCCAGCAACCTGCATTAAATTATGTAGTTCTAAAGCTTCAACTAAATCTGTATTAAAAACATCAGACTGATCTTTAACTTTAATATGTTTTAAATCTTGTGACATCGAGGCTAATTCATCATTGCCTAATTTCAAAGTTTCACCTTCTCTGTAAACACCAAATCTTTTTTGAACAGTCTTTTGCATCCTCTCTCTTAGCTCACCGACTGAAACATCTCCTTTGTTACTTTTAATAGACTCTAATCTCTCTATGATAGAATTTGTTTGCGACACAGATGGGGTTCTCAATGACTCTTTGGTATCAATAACTTGGCCGGCCTGAATTGCTGCACCCCTTCCAAAAACTACAAGCTCAGCTAAAGCATTTGTTCCAAGTCGATTAGCTCCATGAACTGAAGCGCATGCAGCTTCTCCGATAGCCATTAGTCCCTCACAGACTTCTTCTGTATTAGAGTCACTTGGTTTCAAAACCTCTGCTTTAAAGTTTGTAGGAATTCCACCCATACAATAATGAACAGTTGGAATTACTGGGATTGGCTCTTTTGAAATATCTCTTCCACAAAAGGCTTTAACTGACTCAGAAATACCAGGTAATCTTTTTGCAAGCATATCAGCATCAAGATGTTCCAAATGAAGATTTATATAATCTTTGTTAGGTCCGCATCCTCTACCTGCGCTAATCTCTTTGCTTATGAATCTTGATATGACATCTCTAGCTGCAAGATCTTTTGCGTTCGGGGCATATTCTAACATAAACCTTGTGCCTTCGTTGTTCTTAAGAATACCTCCTTCACCTCTAGCTGCTTCTGAAATTAAAACACCCACACCATATATTCCTGTTGGATGGAATTGAATAAACTCCATATCAGATAGAGGAAGACCGGCTCTCAGAGCTATGCCTGCTCCATCACCAGTGCAAATATGGGCGCTTGTTGAGGATTGAAAAATTCTTCCATAACCCCCAGTTGCAAGAATTGTCATTTTTGCAATAAAACGATGCAATGATCCGTCCTCTATACTAATTGCTAAAAGACCACAAATTGTATCATTGTCATCTTTTAGTAAGTCTATAGCGAAATATTCGTTATAAAAATCAACATCATTTTTGAGGCTTTGTTGATACAGAGTATGGAGTAATGCGTGACCAGTCCTGTCAGCTGCAGCGCAAGCTCGGCTTGCTGGCTCGCCTTTACCATTTTTTGTCATATGGCCGCCAAAAGGTCTTTGATAAATCTTACCATCATCTGTTCTTGAAAATGGCATACCATAATGTTCAAGCTCAACAATTGAGTCGACTGCATTTGAGCATAAATATTCAATACTGTCTTGATCACCCAGCCAGTCTGAGCCTTTTACAGTGTCAAACATATGCCACTGCCAGCTGTCCTCACCCATATTAGCTAAGGCAGCTCCAATTCCACCTTGAGCCGCAACAGTATGACTTCTTGTAGGGTAAACTTTTGAGACACATGCAGTTTTAAGGCCTTGTTCAGAACACCCCAAAGCTGCTCTCAAGCCCGCTCCACCAGCACCTAATACAACTACATCCAATTTATGATCTGTATAATTCATATTAAAAAAATAACACCGGTAAAAAGAGGAGAAAGGAAATACCAATAATTCCGTCTGTTATTAAAGAATAAAGTTTCATTTTATTTAATTGAAAATAATCCTCATAAACTTTGCCCAGTTGAATTCTAATATGAAGCATTGATATGATAAAAAAAATTAATAATAAAATTTTATTAGTGGAAGTAGATAATGAGATAACGAGAGAATTTACATCGGAGTAAGAACTTAAAAAAAATAAAATAAACCAATAACTAATAGGAATTAACGCTAGATATAAAAATCTTTCTATTTTCCACTTTTGAGAAGCTTTCATTAAAATATCATCCAAGTAAAAATCAAAGTCATTATAATATTTGCTACTAGAATGAGATATGTCACTAAGTAGACATTTTTAAGATCCATTCCAATTGAAAATGACCATAAGAAATATTTAAAACCATTTAACAAATGATGATTAAAGATAAAAAACCAAAAGACAAATATTAGCTTTATAGGTAGCAAGTTTATCAACAATGTTAATACTTGATTAAGTTGAGGAAGAAAATTTAAGCTTCCTAACCAAATTGCAAAAAAAGGCAAAGAAAAAGCAAATGCAATTACTCCTATCCTGCTGGAGATAGAAAATACCATTGTTAAAAAAGGTCTATATATTTGCAAATGTGGTGATATTGGAGCCATAGAAAGGCAATATATTTAAAAATGTCTTATAGTAAAAAACTATTATTTTATTAATTCATGCGTTACATGAATAAATTAAGGCTGTGGAAAAAATGTTAATCAAATTACCCATTTATTGAAATTAAGGTTCTGAAAATGCCCTATATTCAATTAAAATCCAATCAGGTCGTGAACATTTTTGTTTAAATGTGCCGAATCTCACCCCGCATGAGAAAGCTTTATTCATATAAAGTTGGCACCACGACCTATCAATATACTCTCTTTAATATGTTAATTGTCTATATATAATCTGCTGCTATGTCTGCTTTGGCGCAATTATCCAAATTTATTGATCGATTTAATACAATCATAGGATATTTATGTGCTTTTTTTGTTTTCTCTATGGTCATAGTTGTATTCACTGTTGTCGTCTTAAGATATGGGTTCAATATTGGTTTTATATGGATGCAAGAGGTTTATGTTTGGCTTCATAGTTTTGTTTTTATGTTGGGTGCTGGTTTTACTTATTTAGCTAATGAGCATGTCAGAATAGACGTCTTTTACCGAGAGGCATCAAAAAAATATAAAGCTACTGTAGATCTATTTGGAAATATTTTTTTACTTCTACCTTTTTTATATATTATTTGGAATTACAGCTATCCCTTTGTATATAGATCTTTTTTAATGGGAGAGGTTTCCAGAGAAGCGGGCGGTATGCCTGCTTTATATATTTTAAAAAGTGCAATTCTATGGTTTTGTTTAGTTTTATTTCTTCAATTAGTCTCTAATGTAATTAAATCAATACTAACACTTTCAAACTATCATTTGTCTGATAATAAATCATGATTAGTCCTGAAATTTTAGCAATTGTAATGTTTGTAACAACATTGGGATTATTACTTTTCGGTTTTCCCGTTGCTTTTACACTCGCTGGAACAGCTCTTCTGTTTGGATTTTTAGGAGATGCTCTGGAAATATTTAATTTCAGAATGCTAGGATTTTTTCCTCAACGCATTTTTGGAACAATGATTAATGAGCCCCTTGTGGCTGTGCCCCTATTCATTTTTATGGGAATAATGCTAGAAAAAACAAAAATTGCAGCCGGACTATTACATTCAATTGGAGAACTTTTTGGGACTACTAAAGGAGGTCTTGGAATAGGGGTTGTAATAGTGGGTATGTTGTTAGCTGCATCAACAGGCATCGTTGGTGCAACAGTTGTTACAATGGGAATGTTATCTTTACCATCAATGATGAAAGCTGGCTATGATCAAAAAATAGCCACAGGTACAATTTGTGCCGCTGGCACATTAGGACAAATAATACCTCCCTCAATTGTTTTAGTTTTACTGGCAACAATTTTACAAGGCGCAAATGAAGAAGCAGCGATGTTAGTTGGTAATTTAGCTCCAGATCCGGTTACAGCAATTGATTTATTTGCTGGTGCTATTCTACCTGGATTGATGTTAGTAGTCTTATTTATAATTTTTATTTTCTTTTACGCTAGAATAAACCCATTAAGTTGTCCGCCTGTTGAGACTACCAAGTCAAGAACTGAGATATACATCGAAGCTGCTAAATCAGTTGTTCCTCCCATAACTCTTATTGTGCTAGTTTTAGGCTCAATTTTATTTGGAATAGCTACCCCCACAGAGTCTGCATCAGTTGGAGCTGTTGGAGCTGCGATAATTGCACTGTTAAAGGGTGAATTAAATTTCAAGAATATTAAAGAGACAGCTTTAGGAACTGTAAAACTTAGTTCATTTGTATTTGTAATTTTAATTGGTGCCTCAATGTTTTCTCTTGTGTTTCGTGGTTTTGGTGGTGATGAAATGATAGAGCATTTTCTTGGAACTCTACCTGGTGGGCTTTACGCAGCACTCATTTTAGTAATGATAGTAATTTTTCTATTAGGTTTTTTCCTAGACTATATCGAAATAATTTTTGTCATCGTTCCATTAGTTGGTCCAATATTAATTGCAAACGGGGCAGACCCATTATGGTTAGGTATTCTTATTTCACTGAATTTACAAACTAGTTTTTTAACACCTCCTTTTGGATTTTCTTTATTTTTTTTAAGAGGAGTAGCCCCAAGTAGTATTAAAACTAGAAACATGTACAGAGGCGTAATTCCCTTCATAGGAATTCAGGTATTAGCTATATTAATTGTTGGTTTTTATCCTGAAATAGCAACCTGGTTGCCAAATAAAATGTTCTGATAGATAGATCATCCCCGAATAGGTATCGGGGATGATTTTAATTTTATATTTATGCTGATGGATAAGTAAATGGGAGACTTCTTACTCTCATGTACTCTTTTTCAGATGTATTTGTCCATCTCAGAATTGATGATCTAAATTCAACAATATGTGAGAAAAGAGCCTGAGAAACAGGGTCTTCCGCTGCTATTGAGCTACAAACCTCTCCTGCTCTTTGACCCAATGCATTCATAACTGGATCTGGTAATTGTCTCATTTGAACACCATGCTCATTAATAAGTTTTTGATACGAACTATCGTTTGCAGCTTGGAACATAGATAGAACTTCCATGTTAACTGCCTTAGTTGCGATTGTGACTAGCTCTTTAGTTGCGTCATCAAGTTTTTCCCACTCAAACATATCTATTGAACAATCTAAGATAGTTGCTGGCTCATGCCATCCTGGGTTATAGTAATACTTAGCTGCTTGGTGTAATCCTTTACCTAAGTCAGCAGCAGGACCAATCCATTCTGTTGCATCAATCGCACCTGAGGCAAGTGATGGAAGCACATCCGCTCCAGCCAAAAGAACTGTATTAGCGCCAAAAGATTTTAATACCTCTCCACCAAGACCAGGCATTCTGATTTTTAGACCTTCAAAGTCTGCAAGTGAATTAATTTCTTTATTAAACCAACCACCCATCTGGTTTCCAGTATTACCCATTGGAAGAAATTTTACACCGATAGCATTATAAGCTTTGTCTGCTGCTTCAATTCCTCCACCATAGTAACACCATGCATTTTGTTCTTGAGCCGTTAAACCAAAAGGTAAAGCTGCAGAAAAAGATGGAGCCATACTAATGTTTGTCCAATAATAACCTGCACCATAAGCCATTTGAGCGGCTCCAGATCTTACTGCGTCCAATGACTCAAGTGGTGGTACTAATTCGCCACCATGATAAACAGTAATTTTTAGTTTATCAGAAGCATTGTTAACGTAACTTGCAAATCTATCTATTGCTTTACCAAGACCTCCTGCTTTACCAAAAGCAGAACATGCAATCCATTCCATGTGTCCACCTGATATTGCTGGTGCTGGAAATGAAGAAACTGCTGCGGCGCCCAGTGCTGCAGCACCTGCACCTTTAAGGAAATTTCTTCTTTTCATGGTCTTATTATTCATCTTCTTTTTTGCCATAAATATTCCCCTCCTAATATTAGAAATAATTAATTATTTTTTATTAGCTATCATTATACCAACAATCACAGATAAAATTCCAGCGTAATGATAACTCTGTAATGTTTCTTGGAAGACTAAATATGCAAGAATTCCACCAAAAATGGGCATTAAGTGGAGAAAAGGGCCTGATTTATTTGGGCCAATCAAAGCTACACCAGTATTCCAACAAATATATGACAAGATGCTAGGAAAAGTTCCGGTATAGCCAATTACTAATAAGGTTTTGTGGTCAAATACTATGAAATTGTTTTGAATTATAACGTCATATAAATAAACAGGTAAGAGTAAGATTACTGTAAAGACAAATGATAAATATAAAAAACTAAATCCTGAAACACCTGTTTCATTTTTTTTTAGAAATATTGAATACAATGCCCAAGATATAACAGCAAGTAGAATGAATAAATCTCCAGAGTAAAATTTTGAATCAAATATATTTTGATAGTTACCTTTTGTTATAACATAACTAACACCAATAAGAGATAAAATGACACCTAACATTTGAAACAAGTTTGTTTGATTTTTATAAATCAATTTGTTTAAAAGGATTATCAACATGGGGGTTGTCGAAATAACTAATAAAGAATTAATAACAGTTGTCGCTGTTAGACCAATATAAGTTAATGTGTTAAATAGTGTCGGACCAGTTAAAATAATCAAAAAAACCATTCCTGGTTGTTTTTTTAAAAGGGGTAAGTCAACTAAAGCATTTTTTAGACAAAAGGGAGTTAGAATTATTAAAGCAATTACCCATCTGTAAAAAGACAATGATAGCGGTGATACTAATTCCTCAACTGAGGATAATCTTCCTACTATAAAATTGCCTGACCAAAATAAGGAGGCAAAACATAAAAATATAGCTGCTTTAAGAGAAACACTCACTTAGATTTTTTATTTGAGATTTTCAATAGCAATTGCTAAACCTTGACCACCACCAATACACATACTTGCAACACCAAATTTTTGTTTTGTTCTTCTGAGTTGATGGGACAAGGTTGTGATAATTCTTGCACCTGAACAGCCAATAGGGTGTCCTAATGCGATAGCGCCTCCTGCAATATTTAATTTATTTGGATCAATCTTTAAAGATCTTTGGACAGCAACTGAAGTTGCAGCAAACGCCTCATTGACCTCAACCAAATTAAAATAGTTAATATTTACACTCATTTTCTTCATTAATTTCTGTATAGCTGTAATTGGAGTAATACCCATATAATCAGGATTACCCGCCGAGGACGCCCAAGATAGTACTTTTGCTATTGGTTTAATTTTGTTTGAAGTTACATATTTTTCAGAAGCTAAAACCAAAAAACTAGCTCCATCATTTAATGAAGAAGCATTTCCAGCAGTAACTGTTCCAGATTTTTTAAAAACAGCTTTTAATTGGCTTAATTTTGGCAAAGTCGTGTCTTTTCGAACTTCATCTTTAAGGGGTGTTTTTGTCAATTCGTTTTTGAAGTAATTGTTTTTAATAGCCTTATAAGTTTTTAGATAAGACTGATAAGCAAATTGATCTTGGTCTTGTCTTGTAACATTATATTTTCTTGAAACGTTTTCAGCTGTTATACCCATATGTTCTTTTGAAAAAGCATCAGTCAGGCCATCATTAACTAAAGTGTCTATAAAGATATTATTTCCTAATTTTTTTTCTCCAGTCCTACTTAGATACGCATGGCGTGCCCTTGACATACTTTCTTGACCACCAACAATTAATAAATTTGACTCGCCGGAATAAATTTTAGATGAACCATCTATTGTAGCTCTCATACCACTTCCACAAACTTGATTTACTACATAAGCAAAGGATGTCTGTTGCATTCCGGAACCTAGCGCAACTTGCCTTGCTGTATTCATTCCTAGTCCACTTGTTAATACTTGTCCTAAAATTAATCCTTCAACTTCTTTAGTATTGATTGTTTTGTTTCTATCAAATAATTCTTTGAGACAAGAGGTTCCTAATTCTACTGATTCAGTTTTTTTGTAATTACCTAAATAAGCTCCTATTGGTGTTCTAACTGCATCGATTATAAAAACATCACTCATTAATATTTATCTTTCTGTATTCAATTACTGACTCAGGATTTGCCAACGATCCTAAGTTCTGCACTTTATCATTATTGATAATTTTTTTGACAAGTATTTCAGAGTTTTTACCACTTTTTGTTCTTGGAATGTCTTTAACTATAAATATTTTCCACGGAACATGCCTTGGACTAAGCGATGTCTTGAGGTGTTTTTTCAATATTGTATTAAAATCAACATTAATTTTTGCGTTTAACAATTTCAAAAAAAGGATAATTTTTTCATCATTTTTAGTTAAATAACCTGTTGCCAAACAGTCATCGATCCAATGAAATTTTTGTAGGCAACTGTATATTTCACCTGTTCCTATTCTGACACCACCTGGATTTAAAGTAGCATCTGATCTTCCAAAGATTACATAACCTCCATTTTTAGTTTTTTTCACATAATCTCCATGAGACCATATGTTCGGAAATTTTTTAAAGTATGCGGATTTATACTTATCATTCAATCTGTCATTCCAAAAGTAGATAGGCTTAGAGGGGAAAGGGGTCTTGCAAACTAGTTCTCCTGTCTTTTTGGTTGGCTTGCCATTATCATTGAAAACATCAATATCCATGCCTAAGCCCGGTCCTTGAATTTCACCTGAATAGACAGGTAAAGTTGGTATTCCTAACATAAAACACGAAACTATGTCTGTACCGCCACTCACCGAATGTATAAAAGATTTTGAATTTAAACTTTTATTAATAAACTTAAAAGTGTCTGGGCTTAGCGGAGAGCCAGTTGATATAAAACAATTAATATTTTTTAAAATATCTTTTTTATTTGATTTATAATTATTCTGGATAGTTTCATAAACTTTTGCTCCCGCACCTAGCATTGTTGAATTAGTATCTTTTGTAATATTGATAACTCGATTTATATTTGGATAAAATGGGGAGCCATCATAAAGAACGATTGAGGAACCCAGTAGTAAGTTTGAAACTGTCCAGTTCCACATCATCCACCCGCAAGTAGTTAAGAAAAGCATTTTATCTTCAGATTTAACATTTGTATGTAATGCTAGTTCTTTTAAATGTTGAAGGAGTGAGCCTCCGTGGCCGTGCGTAATACACTTGGGAAGCCCTGTCGTTCCACTAGAAAATAAAACGTATAGCGGATGATTAAAACTCAATGATATATTTTTATTTAGTTTTGAATATTTTTTTTGATTGTAAATTTTTTTCAATTCAGAGGTATTTTTTTTAGAGGGATAGCTTGTTTTTAAAATTATTGGATTATTTAATTTTGCTTTTAATGTTCTTAGTTTTTTTGAATATTGAAATTTCTTGCCGTTATAAAAATAATAGTCAGCAACAATTAAAAGCTTAGGCTTAAGCTGTGAAAATCTATCAATCACTGCTTGTGTTCCAAAGTCAGCAGAACAAGAGGACCAAACTGCACCAATTTTTGCAGCAGAAAGGAAGCTTATAACTGTATCAGGTATATTTGGGAGATATCCAACAATTACATCACCTTTTTTAATGCCTTTTTCTCTAAAAAAATTGCTCAAAGAATTAATTCTTTTATTTAAATCTTTATAAATAATTTTTTCACTGAATTTGTTTTCTCCAGTAAATTCAATGGCCAAATCTGATGAATTATTTTTAGAAATTAAATCGTAATAATTAAGATTACTGTTATCAAAAAAAATTGAATTCCAAAAAGTTTTTTTTTTGTAAGCTTTAAAAAATCTTTTCCTCTCAAGGTCGATATTAAAATACTCAACTATAGACTCCCAAAACTCACCAGGGTTCTTATTGGTCCATAACCAAAGCTTGTTATAATTTAAAAATTTTTTAGAAAGTTTTTGTTCTAAATATGTCTGAAATTTATAAAGATTTGTAGATTTAATAAATTTTCTACTTGGCTCAAATAACTTATCCATCTTTGTTTTTCATTAATCTTTGAAGATCATCTGGTATTTTACTTGGGGATCCTTGAGAATTGACGCAAACCATCAAAATCTTTGATTTAAAAATAATATTATTATGTTTGTAAATATTTTGTTCGATTTCAAATGATGCATTTTTAAGAGACAAAATATTGCTTTTAACAGTTAATTGATCCTCTAGTTTGCATGACTCAGTATAATCACATTCAATCTTTTTTACTAAAAAAAGTCGATCATGATCTTTCAATAAAGAATTAAGTGTAAATCCCAATTCATTGATGATTTCAGTACGGGCTCTTTCAATAAATTTTAAATAATTTGCGTAATATACAACTCCACCAGAGTCTGTGTCTTCATAATATATTTTGAAGTTGTATTGGAACATTAAGTTGTGAGACCCAAATACAATATATAAGTTATTACAATTATAACTATTCCAAAAATTAAATATCTATACTCATTCACGAATTTATTTTACTTTTCGAATTTATGTTTGAAATAATTTTCTTATTTCTTCTTTTGTAGGTTTACAAACACCTTTCTCTGTTATTAGAGCTGTTACATATTTTGAAGGGGTTATATCAAAAGCAAGATTTAAAGCTTTACTTTTTTTTGGATATATTAATATTTTGCTTATATTACTCTGATCATCAATTCCCATAATATGAGATAATTCTTCAGGGCTTCTCTCTTCTATTGGAATATCTTTTGAGTATTCCAAACTTAAATCTATAGTTGAACATGGTAACGCAACAAAAAATGGTATTTTATTATCATATGCAGCTAATGCTTTTAGATAAGTACCGACTTTATTGCATACATCTCCATTTGATAATGTTCTATCGCTTCCTACTAGACACATATCAACTTTACCTCTTTGCATTAGAAGCCCGCCTGTATTATCTGAAATAATAGTGTTTGGAATACATTCCTCGTTAAGTTCAAAGGAAGTTAAATTTGCCCCTTGGTTTCTTGGTCTAGTTTCATCAACCCAAACATGAATTGGTATGCCCTGATTATAAGCCATATAAATTGGTGATGTTGCAGTGCCCCAATCAATAGTCGCCAACCAACCTGCATTGCAATGGGTTAAAATATTTACAGTTTTATTTGTTCTATCGTATATCGACTTTATTAAATTTAAACCATTTATCCCGATATTTTTACATGACTCTAAGTCTTCTTCACAAATAGTTTCTGCTTCTTTGAGTGCAATGTCTAAAATTTCCTTATTATTATTTTGAATTTTTTTCATCATTCTATCTACTGCCCATTTAAGGTTGACAGCTGTTGGTCTAGATTGAATCAAATCTTGCGATTTTTTTTTTAAATATTCAGGATCATTATTTTCTCTTATGGCCAGTACTAAGCCATAAGCAGCAGCTGCACCAATTAGAGGCGCACCTCTAACTTCCATATTTTTAATTGCATTTATTGCATCATGAGAACTGTTTAATTCTTTTATTTCAAACTTATGAGGTAATTTGGTTTGGTCAATAATTTTAATTGTTCCATTTTCATTCCATATTGTCTTGTATTGTTTGCCCTCAATTCTCATTATCAAGAATTCTTCCAGCAATTATCCTAAGTTTATTTATAGTTTCTTTAGTTCTTTTTTCAGGTGAAGTGATAATAGCATTATCTAAACATACATTTGTAGGGTCATTGGGATCAATGTGTTGTTCATAATTTTCAATTAAATTCTTAATCATAATCTTCGCTTTTTCAGCATTCTCTGACAAAACTTTAATAATTTGTGCAACATCTACATTATCATGTTCATGATGCCAACAATCAAAATCAGTAACCATTGAAACTGATGCATATCTAATTTCAGCCTCTCTTGATAATTTAGCCTCTGGCATATTAGTCATACCAATTACATCTGCTTTCCAACTTCTATATAAATTTGACTCAGCGTATGTAGAAAATTGAGGCCCCTCTATCACAACATAGGTTCCGTTTCTTTGATACTCTATGTTTGATTTTTTTATTGCCTCCTCACAAGCATTCATTAAACCATTGGAGGTTGGATTAGCCATGGAGACGTGAGCGACAATTTCATCATCGAAAAAAGTTTTTTTTCTGGAATAAGTTTTGTCAATATATTGATCAACTATAACAAACGTACCAGGAGAAAGTTCTTCTTTTAATGATCCAACAGCGGATATTGATACAATATCAGTTACACCTAATTTTTTGAGAGCAGCTATATTTGCTTGAAAATTTATTTTACTTGGTGAGATGTAATGGCCTTTTCCATGCCTAGGTAAAAAATAAACTTCTTTATCTTTGTAATTAGTTTTTAAAATTTGATCAGAAGGTTCACCCCATGGAGTTTCTATTTTTAATAAATCTCTATCATAAAATTCCTCTACATCATAAAGACCGCTACCACCAATTATCGCTAATTTATTCATTATTTAATTTTTCTCTTTTAAAATAATAGATCATTTTGTGTTTTGAGGGGATATCAGATTTATCCTTAATTACATTGACCAACTCCCAACCTTCTTTTCCACCCTTATTAAGCCAGTCATTTTCGGACTTTAATTCTTCATCATCTAAATATTGAGTGTAAATTCTATACTCCCACTTTAAATGCTCTTTTTTATCAAAAGTTGGGTTAATCATTTCTTTATAACTTACGCATTCAAATTATAGAAAAACCAGACTGCAGACAAACACCAAAGCATTAAAAAAATCTTCCCTAATTTATCTGCCTTTTTAAAATGTGATTTCATATCATTGAGTTGACTTTCATTATGTTGGTCAGTGCTATGAGAAAAATCTTTCAATTTTTTTTGATAAAAAAATTTGTATATATTTATTGCACAAGTCCAACCTGTCAATATATAGAAAATGGAAGATGATAAAGTATTCATAAATATTAGTTTAAAGAAAATAAAAAATTATCATATCAATAATAAAAAATACTTAATTATTTTCTAAATTAATCATCTCGTCCATTTTACTCAAAGTATCCATGCAAACATTAGTGTATGCTACTAAATTCGACATTATAAACCCTTCATCTTTTGATAATGCGATTCTCTCTGACCAATCACTGCAATAATCAATATTTTTTTCCCACACTTCATCAATGCCATACTTTGTTTCTCTAATTTCCTTTAATTGTTTCCAAAAATCATCGACTTCAATTTTTGTAATGACATTTTCATTACTATAACTAAAAAAGGGAATTAATAAAAATAAGGCTAAGAAGGATTTCATATTTTATCTAAATTCTTACAAGAGCCGTAGTCAAAACTATGTAATTCTTGAGATTTCATATCAATTTTGTAATTAAAAAAATTATCTACAACAATAGTATATTCTTGTCCTGACCAAGTGCCAGAAGCGTTAATCTTTTTGTTATGTATTTCATCGTCTATGAGAAATTTTCTTTTAAATCCTGATGAGGTTTCTAATTCAATATAGCTCATAGACTCATTAATTCGAATAATAAAGCTAATAGTATTTAAATCCTCATGAGTTAAGTTGTTTTCAGTAAATATAATCCCATCAAACATCTTATATTCTTTAGGTATACATTTAAGTTCAATTAAATTTCCCCAACCTAGAGAGGGAATAAATAACAATAAGGTTAAAAGAGTTTTCATTAATAAAGTTATATCTTTAGTGTCCCATGTTTGTCCCTTAAAAAAAAATATATCCTCTATGAATTAATTAAAAAGTTAATAAGATCAATAATTGGTTCCGTGGTGTAACGGATAGCACAAATGACTTCGGATCATTTAGTCAGGGTTCGAATCCTTGCGGAACCGCCAATCTTATTTATAAAAAACTACCTAAACCTTGAAGCTTATTAATGAAGTCCCTAATTTGTTCGTTAATTTTTTTATTATCTATTTCTATTTGATCATTTTCATCAAAATCTAAATCAAATAAACCCTCTCTGTCTTGAAGTATTTCTTCTAGTGTGAGATCTGCGCTGTTGTCAAAATCAAAATTATTTAAAATAACTTTAGTAATCAAGGGGGTGATAGCATAACTAGAAATTATTCCAAACAGACCTGCCTCGTCAAATTCTTGACCATTTATTGTACTAAAAAAAACTAAAAGTTTAGTAGCCCTATTAATCTCTGCATTTGAAAGTGCTTTGTTTCCAGAAACATCTAAAAAACTGAAAACATCTTCAAAACACTCTCCCTTATTCTTGGAGAAATTTGAGCAGGATAAAGATGCTTTTGAATTCATATATGATAGTACCTCTCCAAATACTAAGGTTAGACTAGCTGGGGTGTTATCGCACTTTGCGTATGTAAAAGTATTATTCGTATTATTTAAAAAATCATAGGACTCGTCAGGATTATCTTGCTCTTCAAATACAACCTCTAAAATATCGTCATTCAGTTTCATAAAAACATTTTTAAATTCAAATATTTCACCGTTTAGATAAATCCAATCTTTATATGTCTTTGAGTCAGAAAACTGAAGATAGAAATACGCATAATCGTCTGTTTCGTCCTGGCTTTCATAAAGATTGAAGTAGCTACTCTGAGTAATAATAAAAACATCTTCTTCTTTGGAGCAGTCATTACTCCATGTTCCATGAAATTTTTCTGGTATCAAATCTGCTGCGAATAAAAAGAATGGGCTTAATAAAGAAACTAAAAAAAAGCTTAAAAAATTTTTCACGATATAAAATATCATAAAAATCCATATATATAAAATTATATGTATTTTTAATTAGAATTTTTCTTAGTCAGCCAAGAAGGTTTTTTTAATTGGTTTAAATTAAGATCCTCTGGAAAATTTTTAAAGATATCATTGAGCCCCTTAATTATTACATATGTGATTATAAAACTCATAATCGTATCACTCAAAAAATGATCACCCTCCATAATTCTTAATAATGAGATTAAAAGAATTGAAGCATATGCAAATGTGTTCCATGAAGTTTTATTGAAAATTATTAGTAAAGCCAAAGATAACGTAAAAAAAGACACGTCACCTGAAACGAAACTACAATTGGTACTGCAATAATCAACATTTAACCATGGAATGGTAAATGGCTCTTCTCCTCCAAATTGAATGGTGTCATTAGGCCTTGCACGACCCCACAAATTTTTAAAAATAGAGTTTACAACAATACCTGTTCCGATAATAAGACAAGAAAACAAGTAAGCCCATTCTCTAACAGCAACATTTAAAATTTTTTCTTTATAATAAATTTGTTTGAAAACAGCAGCTATGGGGACAAAGAAAACTAATAAAGCCATAAGTGGTAGCAACATCTTACGAACAAAATAGATAAACCAGTCAGACTCTGAAGCAATAAATTTACCGTCCTGTCCAAAAAATAGGCCACTAACAGTTATGTCTAATGAGGGAAATATGAAAAATACTATAGAGAGTAGGAGGGTTATGGTTAGGGTTTTAAAGTAAAAATTAAAATTCAAGTAAAGAGAGAAAATGTTTGTATAAAAATTGGAAATATTACTTGAAATTATTTCAACGTTATTGTTTGGGATTAATTTGTCATTCTCTGATGTAAATAGCTTTTTTTTATCTGCTAGTTTTTTTGAAATAAATATTGTTGAAAGATATGCAACAAGCGTGCCACCAAAGATATCACTAATAAAGTGAGCACCGACTATGACTCTCGTGGATGCAATAATAATTGCAATGGTTATCAATGCATTTTTAATTTTCGGAAAGAGAAATATCATACAAAAGATAAAAGCAAAAATAGTTGCAGTATGACCTGATGGGAATGAATGCCATTTGGAGTCAAATTGTATTATATCTAAAGATTTTAATTCAAAGCCATTATATAAGACTGGCCTTGGTCTTCCAAAGATATGTTTTAATATTTGTGTAACCATGCCACTTAATAAGATATTTAAAAAAATAAATAGACTAATGTCACTTACAGTTTCCATAATCTGATTTTTACTTTTTATAATTTTTATTAAGCCCCAGATTAAAATAGTAGGTACAAAAAAATATAAAGAGTCACCAAAGTGAGTGAGTGTTCCAAAAAGAGACTTTGTTTGATGATTAATACTGTCAAAAAAAGAAGCTACTGAATAATCAAATAATAAGAAAAAAAAAGCTCCAATTAACAGATAAATACTTACTCTTTTTTCTTGCGAGTTTAACTGATTGAAGAAAGTCATAATTTATTAAAGTTGATATTTATGAATGATTTTGTTGTCATATCGAGTATGGTTTTATTTATTGAGTCACTATCTTCTATTGGCATTGTATCAAGGGAACTAAATTTGAATTCTATTTGGCAATCTGAAAAATAGTCTGGTTTCACTTTGTCACTAAAAAACAACATTAAATCTAGTGGATAATTTTCTTCCAATATAAATTCGGATTTTTTTATATCACAATTTAAATCATTTTTTAAAGTATCATAGATAACGGGACTCAATGTTTTATTCTTATATTGTGAATAAAAAAAGACTGATGTAAAAAATACAACTAAAATCAAAGAAAATGAGATAGTTTTATATACTGTAGTTAAGGATTTTTCTTGGAAAGAAAAAACTGGATTAATTAATGATACTAAAATTATCATTAAATAAAAAATATAATTTATCTGAGGTATCTCTGAAGTACTGTGATAAAGCGAGGTATCAAAATAAATTATGCCTGCTGGTATAAAAAAAAGGGTAACTAAAACTATTTTCGACCATTTTAATTCAACAAATTCTAATGTTCTAAAAATATAAATAGACATTATTGGTAATAAAAAGACTAAAATCGATATATTTAATTTATTAGAAAAAATAAACATAAACCAACAAAGAATTATTGAAAAAAGGAATATAATCAATTCCTTATTCCAGTTAATTCTTTTTATGCCATTATAAAAAATAGAAATAATTAGCAAACTTAATAAAGGTAGTAAAAAAATAACACTCTTTGAAAGTTTCTTTAATAAAATATTTGGATCGAAATTAAGTATGGAATAGTAATCCGTTTTATTAATACCTTGAATAATCAGAAAAACTAAAAAAGATATATAAATAAAACTTAGATAAGAAATTAAGTTAAGACGTTTTTTTTTCTCTAGCTTTAAATTAAATAATTTTATGAATATCAAAAATGTTATTAATATAACAAAATAGAAATTATTGAGAATTAATGCAATTAAACTAAATAATATAAAAAAAAATACATTATAAAAATTTTCATCATCGAAAATTTTTAATAAATAATAGAATATTAATAAAGTCACCAAGCCTGAAATAAGAGAACCATCAATGGTTATCATTGAAATTAAAATTGTGCCACTTAACATCACTGCTGTAAGAGGCATTAAATAATTGAGGTCATAAAATTTTAATTTAATAATTTTATATGAGACAAAAATTAATAATCCTAAGTATATAAAATTCGGTAGTCTAAATAGAAAGTAATTGTTAAAACCAAAAAAATTCGTGAGCTTTGATGCGATATTTAAAAACATCAAATGTGGATTGAAAAACTCTGAAAAATTTGAAACTAATTCATTATCTTTAATTGTGATAAGAATTTTTATGTCTTCAATAGAAATATATGGTGCACCTAAAGTTATTGCACCGAGTAATCCAATCCAAATAATTGTGAAAAAAACAGTCGGAATATTATCTAGGAATCTAAAGATGCTCATTTTCTGATTTAACTAAGTTTAGTAGCATATAGATCTAATTTATTCTATATATTGTGGTTATTTCAATTTTCTTGATGTTATTTTTACCCGTAATTATAATCAAAAATAAGAGATTAATCTCTTTTTACAGCCTTATAGAAGCGGCTTTTTTCTTAGTGGGCCACTTCTTTCTTAAAGGGTTAGGACAAATTGTTCTAACCCTTTTTTGATTTCTATATTATCCTTTTTTAAAGATGTTGAAGTTAATTTTCATGATACTCTTCTTTTTTATTGGATATTTTCTTGCTGATACAGGATTAGTGGATATTCCATTTAGAAATATTCCAATTTTTGAAAGTTTATATGAGGTTGTAGATTAAATGATTAATACAGATAAAGTTTTACATGGTTTTACCGATCTTAAAAATTTAAATGTACTTGGTCCTATTGTTTTAAACCAAGCGAAAGGAATATATGTTTACGATCAAGATGGAAAAAAATATTTAGATGCCAATTCAGGATTATGGAATTCTGTGGTTGGTTTCGATCATCCCAGAATGGTTGAAACAGCAAAAAAACAATATGAAAAATTTTCTGGTTACCACGCCTTTTTTTGGAAGAATATCTGAACCAGCTGTAGAACTTGCAGATAAATTAATTGAAATATCTCCTTTCACGGATGGTAAAGTTTTTTTTACAAACTCAGGATCTGAAGCTAATGACACTACTGTAAAATTATTATGGTTTATTAATAAAAGAAAAGGGCATCCCAATCGAAGGAAAATAATTACTCGAATAAATTCATATCATGGTGTAACGGCTGTTTCTGCTTCGATGACAGGAAAACCATACAATAGTGAATTTGGATTACCCTTAGATGGTTTTTTACATTCAGCTTGTCCTCATTATTGGAAATTTGGCTTAGAAAAAGAGAGTGAGGAAATGTTTACCAAAAGAATGGGTGAAGATTTAGAAAATTTAATTTTAAGAGAGGGACCTGATACCATTGCAGGTTTTTTTGCAGAACCTGTTATGGGGGCAGGTGGTGTGATACCTCCTTCAAAAGGATATTTTGAGATAGTTCAAAAAATTTTAAAAAAATACAATATTCCATTTATTGCTGATGAGGTAATTTGTGGTTTTGGTAGAACTGGTAACTTATGGGGATCTCAAACATACAATATTGATCCCGATATTATTATTGCCTCTAAATGTATAACATCAGGTTTTTTTCCACTCGGTGCAGTTATTTTGGGAGAAAAAATGACAAAAGAAATGATGGAGGCTTCTTATGAGGCAGAGGAATTTTTTCATGGCTTCACAGCCGGTGGACATCCTGTAGGTTGTGCCCTAGCGCTAGAAGCAATTGATATTATAATTAATGAGAAAATGATTGAAAATGTTAGACACCTTGAGCCAATTTTTATGGGTGGTTTAAAGAACTTTGAAGATTTAGAGTTTATAGGTGAGTCTCGCGGCATTGGACTTATGGGTGCTTTAGAGATGGTTCAAGATAAAAAAAATAAACTACCCTTCGATGGTTCGATATCCATTGGCGAGCGTGTTGCTAATAAGTGTATTGAAAATGGTTTGATATGTAGACCTCTTGGACCATCAATTGTGTTATGTCCCCCTTTTATTACATCGGAGGAGGAGATGGGTATAATATTTGATACTCTAGAGAAAACTCTTAAAGAAGTATTTAGTGAAGTTAAATCTTTAGGACAATAGACCCCGAAGTCTTTCTATTTTCTATATCTGTGTGAGCGCCAGCAACATTATCAAGATCATATTTTGTAATTTTATCCAATTTAATTTTATCTTTTACAATCATCTCAAATAATTTATGGCTTGCAATTTCAAGCCACTCTCTATTAGCGTAAAAATGGAATAGTGTAGGTCGAGTTAAATAAAAAGAACCAAATGCTAGATCTGTCATTTGAATGTCTTTATATGGTCCAGATGATTGACCAAAGCTAACTAACATCCCATGTTTTTTTAAACATTTAAATGATTGAAACATTGTATCTTTACCAACACTGTCATAAACCACGTCAAGGCCTTTGTTATTTGTGATTTTTAATACTTCATCTAAAAAATTTTTTTCAGAGTAGTTTATAACCTCGTCAAAGCCTCTTTGTTTTGCTAACTCACATTTATCTGAATTACCAGCTGTACCTATTAATTTTGCACCAATGTCTTTTATCCATTGGCCTGCGATCAATCCTACGCCTCCAGCCGCAGCATGAAATAATACCTCATGATTACTTTGTAAGTTATAACTGTCACAAACAAGATACTTTACTGTTAGTCCTTTAAGAATTGATGCGGCTGCTTGATCGAAAGATATGCTATCTGGGATAGAAACTACGAGATCCTCTGATATCATTCTATGTGTTGCGTATGCATTATTAGGTTGCGCATATGCTACGCGATCCCCTATTTTAAACTTTGTAACATTAGGGCCTATAGCTTCAACCTCGCCTGCACCTTCGGAGCCTAAAACAAGATCTTTGTCAACAGGCCAAGGATATAATCCTGCTCTAAAATAAATATCGATAAAATTTACTCCAATTGCTCTATTTTTAATCAAAATTTCATTCGATTTAAGTTCAGTGAGCTCAATACTTTTCCTTTGAAGAACGCTTGTATCACCAGGCTTATTTGCAACAATTGAATACATTAAAAGAACCTATCATCTAAAAAAATGATCCAACAGTCAATTTGAAAGTCTTGAAATTCAAAATTGAAATCCCAAATTAATAGTATGAGAAATTGCCATTTGGAATTTCTTTATTAACGCAGGTTTAAAAACTGCAATTAACAATTAACGCTTAAGGAGGTTAATTATGACTACATTTGACTTATCTCCTCTATGGAGATCATCAGTTGGTTTCGATGAGTTTGATAAACTTTTTGATACCGTCTTTTCTACGAACAATAAAGGTGCTTCTTATCCACCTTATAATATCGTCAAACATGATAAAAATATTTACCAAATTACTATGGCTATCGCCGGTTTTGGTGAGGACCAAATAGATATATCCCAAGAGGGTAATCTTTTGACTGTTAAGGGTGAAATGGGTGAAGATAAAACTATGAATAAATCAGAATATCTTTATCGAGGAATTGCCAACAGAAATTTTGAGAGAAAGTTTGAGTTAGCTGATACTGTAAAAGTTATAGAGGCTGATTTAAATAATGGTCTGTTAAGTATAAATCTTGAAAGAGAAATACCTGAACACCAAAAACCTAGAAAAATAAAAGTTAATACAAATTCTAAACTTTTATCAGCTTAAATAAAAAAAATGGGCTGCTTTTTATAAGCAGCCCTAATATTTAATCTAATTGAGAAGCAACAAATTCCCAGTTTACTAAACTATCTAAAAATGCTTTTAAATAATCAGGTCGTTTGTTTCTATAATCTATATAATAAGAGTGTTCCCATACGTCACAACCTAGTATTGGCTTCATTCCATCAACTAGAGGGTTAGAAGCATTAGGTGACTTAGTGACCACTAGTTTACCATTATCAATGGCAAGCCAAGCCCATCCAGAACCAAATTGAGTTGTTCCTGCCTGAATAAAAGCTTCTTTGAATTGATCAATCCCTCCTAGGTCTGATGTAATTCTGCTCTCCAATTCGGACGGCATAGAGCCTCCCCCATTGGGTTTCATACATTGCCAAAATAAAATATGGTTCCAATGTTGACCTGCATTATTAAAAATTCCTGCCATCGATGAGTCTTTACTTGATTTTACAACTATTTCCTCAAGAGAAGAGTCTTTCATATCAGTGTCTTTAACAAGATTATTTAAATTTGTTACATATGTTTGATGATGTTTGCCATGATGGAAATCAAGAGTTTCTGATGACATATATGGAGCTAAAGCATCATTTGCATAAGGTAAGCTTGGTAATTCAAAAGTCATATTTATTTCCTTTAATTAAAATTCTTAATGCGTATTTTTTATATTATTGTGGAAACAATGACAACCTTTGAAGAAATAGATACAAAAATATGAGGAATATAGTTAGTATTCAGTCTACTGTCTTAAATGATAAAGTAGGAAATCATGCCGCTCGATCAATCTTAAGTGACAAAGGTTATAATATTTATGAGATACCGACTGTAATTTTAACATCTCATAAAGCTGTAAAGGGCACACTTCAAATCAGTAACAACAGTTTAAATCCATGGGTAATTTTTAATAAAGTCAGGAAAACATATAAATTAAGCTTAAATGATTTAACAATTATTGGCTACACACCCAACTCAAAGATTTCAAAATCGATTGGTAAAATTATTAATGTGCAAAATAGAATTGTTTTAGACCCTGTAATGGGAGATATAGGAATAGGTCTATATGTAGAAAAAAACGTTGCAAATTTTTTTAAAAAAGTAATAACAAGAGTTAAATATATATCAGCAAATTTTTTTGAGTGGTCATACTTAAGTAATAAAGATGTAAAAAACTATAGTATTAGCGAGATCATAACTGACCTCAAATCGTTTACGAGGAAGTTTAATAGTCAAGTATTAATACGAAGCATTCCAAAAAATAAAAAAATATTAAATATTATTTGTAATAAAAGAGAAATTTTTGTCATAGAAACACCTTACATCAATTTCAAAGAAAGATTTCATGGAGCTGGCGACCAATCTACAGCTTTATATGCTCACTATATCTATAAAAAAAATACAACAAGAGAAATACTAGAAAATGTTACGAATGATATTTATGATATTTTGCTAAAAAATAAAATACGTTCTAAAAAAAGAAAAAAAAGATTTAAAGCTAAGAGCTTAAATAATCTTTGATCAAGATTTCTGCTATTTGTACAGTGTTTAAAGCAGCTCCCTTTCTTAAATTGTCAGACACGCACCAGAAATTAAGACCATTTGGAATAGTGGGGTCTCTTCTAATTCTGCTAACGTAGACAGGGTCTAAACCTGCAGATTCAATCGGAGTTACGTACCCCTCATCAGCGCGGTAATCAATCATTTTTAGACCAGGGGATTTCTTAAAAATTTCTCTTATTTGGTCCTCTTCATAAGGCTTTTCAAACTCGATGTTTACAGCTAGTGAATGAGATATAAATACTGGTACTCGAACACAAGTTGCGGTTAATTCTATGTTTTGATCAAGAATTTTTTTTGTTTCATTGTACATTTTCCACTCTTCTTTGGTTTGACCGTCCTCTAAGAAAACATCTATATGCGGGATAACATTAAAAGCAATTTGTTTAGTAAATTTTTCCTTCACTACTGCTTCATTTGCATAGATTGATTTAGTTTGATTAAATAATTCATCTGCAGCTTCTTTACCTGCACCAGAAACTGATTGATAAGTTGAAACAACAATTCTTTTGACTTTGAAATGATCATGCAAAGGTTTAACCGCAACTAGCATCCCCATAGTTGAACAGTTAGGATTAGAAATGATATTTTTTTTTCTAAAGTCTTTTAGCGCCTCAGGATTGACCTCAGCGACTACTAATGGGACATCTGGATCTGTTCGAAAATGAGAGGTATTGTCAATTACTATACAACCTTGCTTGGCTGCTTTAGGAGCAAACTCACTTGAAACTTTCGCACCTGGTGAAAAAATAGCTATGTCAGTATCAGAAAAATCATATTCAGCTAAGTCTGCTACTACAACAGACTTGTTTTCTCCGTAATCAATTGTGCTTCCTTTAGAACGAGAAGAAGCTAAAGCGATTAAATCAGAATATTGAATTTCTTTTTCATCAATAATATCTAAAACCTCTCTACCGACATTTCCAGTTGCTCCGACAACAGCAATTTTAGGTTTTTTAGAAGAAGCCAAATTAAATTCTCTCAATTATTAAATCGCCCATTTTAGAACAGGAGACAAGAGTTTGGTCTTCATTTGTGTAAATGTCTCCAGTTCTGTAACCCTCAGAAAGAATTTGTTGAACAGCACTTTCTACTTTGTTAGATAACTCTGGTTTATTGAGGTTATATTTTAACATCATAGACAAACTTAAAATGGTAGCGATTGGATTTGCTTTATCTTGACCTGCAATATCAGGGGCACTTCCATGAACGGGCTCAAAAAGTCCATGTCTTTTGCCATTTTTTTCTTCTCCTAATGATGCCGATGGTAACATTCCAAGCGAACCAGTGAGCATAGCAGCACAATCACTCAGCAGATCTCCAAAGAGATTATCTGTAACTATTACATCAAATTGTTTTGGGTTTCTAACAAGTTGCATGGCACAATTATCTGCTAACATATTTTCTAGTGTAATATCTGAAAAATCTTTATGAGTTTCTTTCACAATCTCTCTCCAGAGTACACCTGTTTCCATAACGTTAGCTTTCTCAACAGATGTTACTTTATTGTTTCTTTTTCTGGCTAAATCAAAAGCAACTCTAGCAATTCTATCTATTTCGTAATCGTAATAAATTTGTGTGTCGATCGCTTTCTTACCATTTGGTGTGTCTTCAATTCCTCGAGGTTGACCAAAATATACACCACCAGTCAATTCTCTTACAATCATAATATCTAAATTGTTTACCACTTCATTTTTTAAAGTTGAAGCTGAAACAAGAGCATCAAAAACTAATGCAGGTCTCAGATTTGCAAAAAGTTCTAATTCTTTCCTCAAACCTAAAAGCCCAGCTTCTGGTCTTTTTGATCTTTCAACGTCATCCCACTTTGATCCACCAACTGCTCCCAATAATACAGCATCTGAATTTTTTGCTTTCTCTAAAACAGTGTTAGTTAAAGGTTCGCCATTAACATCATATGAAGCGCCTCCAACTAAATCTTTTTCATAACTTGCATTAAGACCTTGCTCATTTAATTTTTCAATTACTCTTATGGCTTGATCTGCAACTTCCACACCTATGCCATCTCCAGGTAAAACTAAAATTTTAGAACTCATTTAATTTTTTTTAAATAACCAAGGTTTTGTATTTTTTTTATCCTCTTCGTATGCATTAATTTTGTCTTGGTAACCAAGGGTAATGCCTATATCGTCTAATCCCTGCAAAAGTCTTTCTTTTCTGAATTCTTCAATTTCAAAATTGATTGAATGATTGCCAGCTTTAATGATTTGCTCCGGAAGGTCGATAGTGAACTCAATTTGATTTTTAGCTGCTGTCATTAACCGATCAAGATTTTCAGGGCTGACAACTATCGGTAGAATTCCATTTTGAAAGCAATTATTATAGAAAATATCTGCAAAACTTGTTGAAATTACGCTTCTTATTCCAAAATCTTTAAGAGACCAAGGGGCGTGTTCTCTACTTGATCCACAACCAAAATTATCACCAGCAACCAAAATTTTTGACTGATCAAAAGGAGACGTATTCAAAACAAAATCTTTAATGAGGTTTCCATCGTTATCATATCTCATCTCATAAAACAAACTTACACCAAGACCAGTTCTTTTAATTGTTTTGAGAAATTGCTTTGGGATGATCATATCAGTATCGATATTAACAATTGGCAAAGGAGCTGCGATACCTTTTAAAGAATGAAACTTATCCATTTTATGTAAAATCTCTTATATCTGAAATGTTTCCAGTAATAGCAGATGCCGCAGCAAGCTCAGGACTCATTAAATGAGTTCTACCACCTCGGCCTTGTCTACCTTCAAAATTTCTATTAGAAGTTGATGCGCACCTTTCACCTGGTTTTAATTGATCGGGATTCATACCAAGGCACATTGAACATCCAGCCTCTCTCCATTCGAAGCCAGCATCTTTTAAAATTATATCAATTCCTTCTTCTTCTGCTTGTTTTTTAACTAAGCCTGATCCTGGTACTATCATTGCTTGAACGTGTGAAGCAATCTTTTTGTCCTTAACAATAGATGCAACTTTTCTTAAATCCTCAATTCGACCATTTGTGCAAGAACCAATAAATATTTTATCTAATTTTATGTCTGTAATTTTTGTTCCGGGCTTAAGACCCATATACTCAAGTGATCTTTCAATACTTTTCTTTTTATTTTCTGTTTTAGCACTACTTGGATTTGGCACCGTGCCTTTCACTGACACAACATCCTCAGGGCTAGTTCCCCATGTCACCATTGGGTCAATTTCTGAACTATCTATAACTATTTCATGATCGTAATTTGCATCATTATCTGAGGGAAGAGATGACCAGTATTCTACTGCTTGATCCCAGTGTTCAGTTCCAGGGGCATAAGGTCTACCTTTTATATAATTAAAAGTTGTTTGATCTGGGCTAATTAATCCAGCGCGAGCACCAGCTTCAATGCTCATATTACAAATAGTCATTCTGCCTTCCATAGAAAGGCCCATGATAGATGAACCAGCATACTCAATTACATGACCAGTTCCCCCAGCTGTTCCAATTTTTCCAATTATGTACAAGATTAAATCTTTAGAATTTACTCCAAAGGGAAGTTCACCATTTACCGAAATTCTCATATTTTTTGCAGGATTTTGAACAATTGTTTGCGTAGCCAGAACATGCTCAACTTCACTTGTTCCGATACCAAAAGCGAGAGCCCCGAAAGCTCCATGAGTAGAGGTGTGACTGTCTCCACAGACAATTGTCATGCCCGGTTGGGTAATTCCCTGCTCAGGACCAATGATGTGAACAATACCTTGTCTTTGGTCCATTAAATCAAAATATTGAATTCCATGCTCTTTAGTGTTTTTTGCTAAAGTATCGACTTGAATTTTACTTTGTGGATCCTCAATATTTTGTCTATTTATAGTAGGAACATTATGGTCTGCGACAGCTATCGTAGCCTCTGGTCTGTGAACAGGACGATTGGATAGTTTTAATCCTTCGAAAGCTTGAGGGCTAGTTACTTCATGAACTAAATGACGATCAATATATAAAAGATTAGTCCCATCTTCTCTTTGACCGACAAGATGCTCAGACCAGATTTTATCAAAAAGTGTTTTTGGGCCTTGGTTGCTCAAGATAATACTTTTAGCTTTTAGTTTCTGCCTCTTCTATTTTTTTCTCTACAGGCTTTTCTTCTTTTGGCTCATCTTCAACTTTGGGTTCTTCTTGTGGTGATGATTCCTCTGATTTAGTTTCTTTAATTTCTTCTTTAGAGTTGTCTTCAGACTTAGGGGCTTCTTGAGATAAAGTTTCCTCTGTTTTAGTCTCTTTAGCTTCTTCCTTTGGTATTTCGTCAGTTACAGGTGTATCTGATTTATTTTCTTCAGTACTAACCTCTGAAATTTCTTCAGCATCTTCGATTGTGGATACAAATTGGTTATCATCATATGATCGACCGTCAGTTCTTTCTGCAATTCTTGCTTTTTTACCAGACAAACCTCTTAGATAATATAATTTAGCTCTTCTTACATCTCCAACTTTTACACGTTCGATTGAGTC
>CACMIW010000009.1 GCA_902613845.1 uncultured Alphaproteobacteria bacterium
AACAAATTTTTAATGCATTTAATTTAACTCCTTTAGACAAGGTGAAGGTAGTGATATTAGGTCAAGATCCCTACCATGGACCTGGCCAAGCTCATGGGCTCAGTTTTTCTGTACCAGAAAATATAAAACCACCGCCATCATTGTTGAATATTTATAAAGAACTTCAAGATGACTTAAAAAAAGAGGTGAATTACAACAATGGTAATTTAGATAAGTGGGCTAAGCAGGGAGTATTTCTTTTAAACACAACTCTTACAGTAGAAAAATCAAAACCTCTATCACATCAAAAGTTTGGTTGGGATATTTTTACAGACAAAGTTATCTCAGTTATCAGTAATGAATTAGAAAATATTGTTTTCATATTATGGGGTTCCTTTGCTCAATCAAAGAAAGAGATAATTGATTCGAATAAACATCTTATTTTATCTGCACCGCACCCTTCCCCATTATCGGCTCACCGCGGTTTTTTTGGGAGTAAGCCTTTTTCTAAGACAAATACCTTTCTAAAATCAAAACAAATTGATATGGTTGAATGGTAATGAAGACTGATGTTGAAAATCTCGTAGGGTTTATTGAAAAAGCAGTTATTGCAATAATATTAGTAGCTACTATTACAGCCATTATGTTTGAGATAATGAGAATGATAGAAGTTCAGTATGTAGAGTTAGCTGATCTACTCCTCTTGTTTATTTATGTTGAGGTCATTGGAATGGTTCGAGTCTACTATGTTTCCAATCGTGTTAGAATGACATATCCGTTATTTATTGCTATTACCGCTTTATCTCGTCTTATTATACTTCAAGGTAAAGACTCAAACCCAGAGCTTCTTCTTTACGAAGCAGGAGCAATAGTCTTAGTTGCGATTGCAGTCATCATTCTTCGACTTAGGTATGTCCCAATACTTCGTCCTATTGAAGATGTTGATGAAATTAAACCTAGAAGCACAAAAAAGTAATAAAATTGAAAAAAATTGCAGTCATTGGAACTGGGCTTAGTGCGCTTTCTTTAGCATATCACTTGCCTGCACTTGATATTACATTTTTTGAGAAATCCTGGAGACCAGGTGGAAGAATAAGCACAAGAAAACATGAGCAATATGCTTTTGATCATGGTGCTCACTATTTGAAATTAGATCATGGTGTTATTGGCTTAAATGAATTTTTAAAAAAAATTGATGCTATTAAAATTTTAAAAGGTCAATTTTGTTCAAATATCTCACAAAATTCTCCAATTGAAGATAAAGAGGTCATTGTTGGTAAAGATGGAAATGAATCAATTCCTATAAAGATACATAAATCACTGCACTACCCTACGCATTTTTCAAAACAGGTAACCAACATTGAAAGCCATAATAATGAATATTTCTTAATCGCAGCAGATGAGAAATTTGGACCTTATGATTATGTTTTTTGTAGCATGCCCTTTGAACAATCAAAAAAATTGTTAGATCAATTTATAGATTATAGCGATATTCCTGAAATAGAGTTTGACTCCATTTGGACAGTCATGATTGCATTTAATAAAAGATTGGGAGCTCCGTTTCAATTTGGATATCACTTAACACCTGAAATTAGTTTCTTAATGAATCAAAATTTTAAACACGAATTTTTTAATGAAGAGTGCTGGGTTGTAAATATGAGAGCTGATTGGACAAAAGAGTATTACAACATAGAAAATTATGTTTTAGAGGACTATGTGGTAAATCAAATGAAAAAGTCTTTTCAATCAAAAGCTGATGCTGTTTTTAAGAAGTCACATAGATGGAGATACTCTTATACAAAGAAAAGTCTAAGAGATCAAAACTCTAAAAGATTCATTGAGTCCATAGATCAGCGTCTATATGCTTTTGGAGATTGGTGTGAAGGTCCAAGTATGCAAGATGCTTGGTTATCTGGTAAGAAATTAGCACAGCATTTCAGTGAAATGAGACTAAAAAATTAAATAAAGATTGTGAATAATAAAATTTAGGAAGTTCCTCAATGCGTTTTATTATAAATTTTTTTCCATTTTAAATAGTCTTGGTCATTTAACATAAATCTCATCAAGTTTTTTATATCTTTTTTATTTATTTTATATTGAGAATTTATTATTTGGTATGGTATCTCGTCATTATGTGCCAAGAACTTAATATGATCTAATTCATAGGGCGTTAAATATTTCATTAAACTATAAACATCAGACATATAGAAAAACTATACAAAAAATAGTATTTAAGTCTAGTTCGTGAAAATGTATTAAATTAAAATTAATAAAAGGTGATTTTTCTGTATTCTATTTCTAAGCAGCAAAAAAACTGTCTGATTTATTGCAATCGCCGTAATAAGTTTTTTTCAAATTTACACTATCAGGATAAAATATGTTTCTCTCATATCTAAGGATTTTTTTATATAGAATTAGGGTGTTAAAGGAGAAGTCAGTTTCAATTCTAAAATGATAACTTACGTCATCTTCTCCCATGTACTCATATTGTAAATCTTGAAATCTCTCCTTTAATACAAAGAGGTTTTGGTCAAATGAGTATTCAAATTCATTTATATCCTCATTTTTAAATTCAATAATTTGTACTTTTGAGTAATCAATAAGAGATGTTTCTTGACAAGCTAATTTTATACTCTGGCCGAAAGATAAAGTTGGAATAAAAAATAATATAAAAAAAAACCTCATAATTTAATCCATTATGCTTGCTTTAAATCCATACTCTGAGATAGCTTTTTTTCGAAAAAAGCCCTCAATTTTTATCATCGTTACAAAATTGTTTGAACATTTAAGAAGAGCTTTAAAAGGTTTAGCGGATCCTTTACAACTTACATCTTTACCATTAGCATCATGTGTTTCACCACAGGCGCATTCGTAATTAATAGAACCATATCCATTGAGTCTGAGTAAATGGGCAGCTTGTAAGGGGTTGTTTTTGAGTTTTTCTCTTACTTCCTCTTTGTTGGTTAATATTTCCATTAAGGAGTTAATTTTATTTAATCCCCCCTCATTATCCACATAAAAAAAGTAGCTAAAAGTATGAGCGAAATAGTTAAATCTACCCAAAGAGTACCAGTGAACATATAATTTTAATTTTCACTTGGGATGGCGTTTTCTTCCCTCATCAGAATAGGTCGACCATCATGTGCAGTGTTTAAAGGTATAATTTTACCTTTATACCTGACACATAAAGTTGGGGCGTTTCTTATTTCTTTTCCCAAATTTACCTCTAAGTCTACAAGAATTAATTCTGCATCATCCAAAATTTTTAATATTTTCATTAATTATATCTCCGATACTACTTTTTAGTCTAATAGTAATCTTTGGATCTTAACAGACTGATTAAAGCTATAGTGTCAGTTAAAAGTGAGGACTAATTTTCTGCGCAGATATCTTTAATAACTGGAGTATTAGTGCATTCAACACATTTTGTGATTTGAACTACACATCCATCAGCTAATTGAGATACCTCTACTTCTTTGTTACACTTAGAACAAATAGAAGAAACAGATAAGTCACACTTCGGACAAGATATTGTTTGTGCGTTTTCCATTGCCATGTAGTACTACTAATATACCTTTTTAGATGAAGAATGGAATAGATTACGAAAAACAATTAATAATCAATAAATTCAGTATTTTTGCTTTATAAGTTTCTATTTTGATTGATCGAAATAAAAATGTACTTTTAATTTAAATGGATACAATTAAATCCCTTATAAAAAGTCATAAAATGATACCTCATCCTGAAGGGGGTCATTATGTCGAAGTATACAAAAATAAGGATGTTAGTCACATATACTATTTGTTAGAAAAAGGGCAATATTCGCATTGGCATCGCATTAAAAAGAACGAAACAATACACTTTTATACTGGTAATCCTTTGAGAATATATACATCGAAAAATGGTGAAGAATATGAAATAAATGAGATAGGATCTAAAAATAGATTTATTTACAGCGTCGAAAGTAATATATGGTTCTCACTAGAAACGACTGGATTATTTAGTTTAATTGGTTGTACAGTTGCTCCAGCTTTTGAATTTGAGGATTTAGAAATTGCTCCCAAAAATTGGAAACCTAATAAATTTAAGGGCTATCTCTGACAAAATTAAATATTTAGAAGTAATTAGAAGTGTTTTTTTAATTTTGTAAATTACACACATAATTTATAAAAATGAGTGTAACAAGATATATTATAATCATATAAAAATCTTTCAAATGGAAACCAAGGATTTAAAAAAAATTAATTATGATTTTTTTTAAATTTACCTTAAATTTGAAATTTTTTCTAATTTTTCGATTTTATTGAAAAATTGTTGATTTTATTGATAATTTTTCTATTTTTATCATAAATTACACATAGATTATATAATAGTTTGTGTATAAATTGAAAATAATATAAGTTCAATAGAAGTGAAAGATATAAAAATCAAACCTTGGGAAGAATTAAAACAAATTCATAAGGAAAAATTTAAAAATGAGTCAGATTACTTATCTTTTTTCCGGGACGTAGTTTTACATGACACCTCAACTAGAGAAAAGTACACCTCTCAAACTAAAGATAGGGTAATTGAGGGAGTAACTTGGGCTAAAGAATTCTCAAAGTTTCATCAAAGATATAAAGACGGCTACTCTTACAAGTTTTCTGAAAATAATACAATTTTGAATATTGGGCACCAAACCACATATTTAATTAAACCACAATTTGCAGCTTATCATGCGGTCAGAAAAATAATGAGAAATTGGTTAATAAAGAGACTCAAAGATGAATATGTCAAAAAAAAGCCAGTGATCTACAATCCTCCTAAAAGTCTCAACCAAGGCGAAAGTAACTTTATTACAAGGCGGACAAAAGTTGCTTATTTAGTATATATGGGTGACTTAGCTGTTAGAGATAATTTACTTTACTCTATTAGAGATAATAAAACTCTAGTGCCCAAACCAGCTTCGCTATCTTGGTGTGTGTCACAATTTGATGATAAATATATATCTGATGGTATACTAACTTACCCTAAAAATTTAGGCACCTTGAATGAAAACTTATTGTCAGGATCATTGTCTTTTTAAATGTCAGAAGTAATTAAAGTATTATTATCCTCATACGGCTTTGCAATTTTACTATGGGCAGCTTTTATCTATACTCAAAAAAAATTTGGTAAATTAACAAAAAATGTTAGTTCCAAAAGAATATATATTAAATATTTCATTATAATCGTTTTAGGGTACGGGACTTTCTCACTAGTTTTAATTAGTGTTTATGGCGATTGGTTTAAATAATCGAAACTTATGAATAGTGATGATATTGAAACTCAAGATTACATATTTATGAAGTGTCTCCAGGAAAAAATATGTAAAAGACATGTCACACTAAAAACAACAGGTAAACAGATAAATGATAAGTCTTTAATTTCAAAAAATGTGATTAATGCTTTTGACTTGGATGAAATTTCATTCTTGACAGGATTAAATTTCAATATTGTGAGTGATACTGGGGCAAAACTTATAAGAGTGAATCTAGCAAATAAAATTATGTGGGAAGACGATCAAAATAATGAAAAGCGATATCTTTGGTATTTGTCAGAGAACGGTGAAAAATATTTAGAAAGAAATTCATACAAGAGCACATGAACATAGAATTAGTGGTAAATACATTTTGGTTTTTTTCGATTTTTACAGCAGCTATTTACATTATTAAAAAGAGGTATTTAGGTAAAAAGGAATATTCTATTATAGATAAAGCCTTTAAATTAGGCTTATCTGTATCAATATTTTTAATATTTCTAAGCTTATACTTCTTACTTACACAATCTTAGTTTCCACCCTCAAGTAAAATAAATTTTTGTGTATCTAGATCAACTCCAGCTTCTGTTCTAAGTTTTATCATTTCAGGAAGTTTTAACATTTCTTGCATTTTATCCATCGACTCTACTTCTATAACCGTATAAATTTCTTCATTGTTATCTTTTGGATGTCCATAGGCTAATACATTAAGACCATATTCCTGTCTCAGATTTTCATTTTCTTCAAACATTTGTTTCCAATGTTCATAACCTTTAGTTATTTTTGCATTTGTAATAATTTTCATAGCTGTCCTCTCTATAAATTATTATAAAGTTTATTTAAAAATAATTCATTCAAAAGATATTGATCTCTAAAATTGAACAATACGTAAATTAGTTTAAAGGAGAAAATAATTATGAATTTATGTGTTGTATCTACTTATAACGGAACTAAAGAAGACTACTTAAACTTGTATGACTCTTTTAAAGATGACATTGCGAAATATACTGATGGATTTGAGATGGGATTTGTCAGAGATGGAAAAGTGATAATTGTAGCAAATGTCACCGATGAGGAAAAATTTTATGCTTTGTTTGAAGATCCAAGATCAAAGGAATTTGATGCTAAATTTAATAATGTAGATGACGTATATAAGTTGGAAAAAATGTAGTAATACCCAAATTGATCAACGGATATTTTCACGACAATTTTTTAAAATTGGTGGTAAAAAATCAAAATTAGCAGTCCATGCATAATGAATTTCAAGAGTATAAAATTCTATATCCTCCTGAGGAAAGTGACCCTCATCGTATTTATCCAATAGAGCTTGTTTTCTTTTATTCATTTCTTCAGAAGTGTTAGGGTCTTTCATTTGTAAAAAAAAATCTTCGGCTAGCTCATAGGTTGCAATACAGATTATTTCCTCTTCATCATAAATTATATCTTTTTCATGATAGCTATGAGAGGAAATAGAAATTAATGAGAATATAAATATTAGAACGAGTCTCATAATTTTAACTTATCAAATAGCTCCCTTTTTTGTATTTATTCTCGGTTTTTTCTCGGTTATATGATTTGAACTAACTACCGAATACTCTATTATGCTTATTCTACGCATGATTGGGGCCATAGCTCAGCTGGGAGAGCGCTACGCTGGCAGCGTAGAGGTCAGGGGTTCGATCCCCCTTGGCTCCACCAAGATGAAATTAAAAAATGGAACAAAACTTAGATAAACTTTTTTCAATTAACTTTTTAGGAACATGGCTTGTTACTCTAGCAGTAATAGCATTAGTAATTTTTGCTAGTTATAAAATATTTAATATTCTGTTTAAGTCAGAGATATACTTTAAAAAATCAGCAATCAGCTATTTTTTAATTTTTATATTTATTTTCGGCTTCTTAATATACTTCTATAGTTAATTAGCTAACAAAAATTATTTTATTTTTTGATATGCAAAATAGTCAGGTCAATTAGTCTATAAAATATTTAATTTAATTGTTAATAGAGTGTACTGTTAACTAATAAACTAAACTATTTGGGTAACAATGAAGGAGGGTAATAAATGAGCATAGCAAGAGTAACAACAGTAAAAATGGACTCAAAGGAGGCAGCTGACGAACAAACACAAGGGTACGTACAAAGTGCGCCATCAGAATTTCCACAAGCAAGTCAGTTAATTGGCATTAGAATTGATGATGTTACATTGATGGCGGTTACAATTTATCCTGATGCTGAAACTATGAAAGCAGCAGATGCAGCACGAGAAAAAAGATTAAATACTAATATAGAAAATAGGGTCTCAGTCGAGACAGTAGTTGGCGAAGTTACATTAGATCATCATAATCACTAATTATGAGGGTAATCAGACGAATATAAAGCCTTTAGATCAGTCTAAAGGCTTTATGATTTTTAGACACCCCATCTCATAGCTGCTGTGTGAACAGATGAGTCCCAATGCTTTAAAAGCTCTTCATCAAGCTTTGTAAGAGTAATAGAGGCACCCTGCATCTCAAGAGAAGTACAATAATTTCCAACAAGAGACCTTGATATCTTTATATTTTTTTTGTCTAACATATTTTTAGCGTTATCAAAAATTAGGTATAGCTCTGTTAAAGGAGTACCTCCCATACCATTGACGAATAAAAGAATTTCTTCGTTTGTCTCAGGCTTTAAATCCTCATTAATTGCCTCTAATAACTCGTTTGTAATCTCTTGTGCAGATTTCATTTTATCTCTTCTTCTTCCAGGTTCACCATGAATTCCAACACCAAATTCCATTTCATCATCGCCTATATCAAAATTTGGTTTTCCTGCAGCCGGGACAGTGCAACTTGAAAATGCAACTCCCATAGAACCTGAATTTTTATTTACCTTATCCCCTAAGGCTTTACATTCTTGTAAGCTACCTCCGTGCTCAGCTAAAGAACCAACTATTTTTTCAACAACAACAGTAGCGGCAACACCTCTTCTACCAGTTGTAAATGAAGAGTCCTCCACAGCAACGTCATCATTTGTTAATACAGACTCATTTGGACCTTGCATCATCTCAGCTGCCATTTGGAAATTCATTACATCTCCAGAATAGTTTTTAACGATAAATAAAACTCCAGCTCCGCTGTCTACTTTTTCAGCAGCAGCTAACATTTGATCAGGTGTGGGTGATGAAAAAACAAATCCGGGGCAGGCTGCATCCAGCATACCGTAGCCGACTAGGCCACCATGCATGGGTTCGTGTCCACTCCCCCCTCCACTGATCAGAGCTACTTTCCCCTCTTTTGTGGGAGTGGCTCTGGTGATGAAGTTGGGGTCGTAGTGGCAGTTAACAATATCTTGATGCGCAGCACCAAAACCTTGCAGACTCTCCTTTAGAAAATCATCCGCTGAATTCATAAATTTTTTCATAGTATCCTCCTAACTATTTAACACTGACTCACAGACAGTTTTTATCATTAATTGTGAAGACCTGGCTCCAGGATCGATATGACCTTTCGCTCGCTCTCCTAAAAAAGAAGCTCTCCCTTTTGTAGCTAAAAGATCTTTTGTTGAAAACATCCCTTTTTCTGCCACTTCTATAGCTTCTTTAAGTATCTCTTTAACATCTTTGTTATCCTCGACACCTTTTTTAAGGCAGTTAGATACAGGTATGAGAACATCCATCATTGTTTTTTCACCTACATCTGCTTTACCTCTTTGTTTTACAGCTTCCACACCATCTGCAAAAATTTCGATTGCCTTTTTATAATCAACACCATTATCTATATCGTTTCCTTTGGCCATGGTCATAAATAATGTGCCAAACAGGGCTCCAGATGAGCCACCAATACCAGAAAGAACTTTCATTGCTATTTGATTTAGAGCTTTAGACATTGGCAAATCTTTAATTACAGCTTCTAATTCTATAACCAGCTTGATTCCTCTTTGGACATTAAAAATATGATCCCCATCTCCTATTTCTTGGTCCAATTTTTCTATTTCACTTGCATTTGCATCAATTACAGCTTGAATTTCTTTTGCTCTATGGATTAAAAAATTAACACTCATTGCACGCTCATTCCTTTTTCGTCAAAAAATAAAATTTTATTTTGATCTATTGCAAAATTTACTTTGTCCCCTTTTTGTCCTTGGAATGTTCCTTGATATAATGATAAAATTTCTGCTCCATTAAAATCTATCTCTACCACAGTTTCTGCACCGAGAGACTCAACAGTTTTAATTGAACCGGAAAGTTCACCTTCTCCTATCTTAATGTGCTCAGGTCTTAAACCAAGTTGACTTGCTTTATCTGGTGATGAAGTATTTAAAGTAGTTCTGTTGAGAATATTAATTTTTGGTGAGCCTAATCTATTTGCAACATAAATAGATTTTGGATTATTGTATATATCTTCTGGTTTATCAATCTGGGCGATCTTACCATTTTCTAATACTCCGATGCGATCTGCCATAGTTGTAGCTTCAGCTTGATCATGTGTGACGTAAAGAATTGTGGAGCCTAAATTTAATTGGATTTTTTTCAGTTCGACTCTCAAACTTTCCCTTAATTTTGCATCAAGGGATGAAAGTGGCTCATCCATTAAATATATACTTGGGTCTCTGACTAAAGCACGACCTATCGCAACTCTTTGCATTTCTCCCCCTGATAATTCAGTAGCTTTGTTATCTAATTTAGCTGAAATCTTCAGCATATCCGCTATTTTTGTGACTTTTTCTCTAATCTTATCTTCTGGGATTTTTCTAAGAGGGGATCGAAGAGGAAAGGCTAAATTGTCGTAAACCTTGTAATGAGGGTATAAAGAGTATTGTTGAAATACAAACGCTGTGTCTCTTGCTGCAGGCTGTGCTTGTGAGAAATCTTCATCATCAAAAAGGATCTTTCCTTTATCAATTTTTTCTAAACCTGCTATTGATCTTAATGTTGTTGTTTTACCTGCACCAGTTGGACCCAATAATACAAAAAACTCTCCATCATTTACCGTAAAGCTAATATCATCTAAAGCCTTTATAGTTTTATCATATATTTTTGTAATATTTTGTAGTTCTACTTTAGACATTAACTCATAAACTCACTTTGAAGTGCCTTATCATTTGAACCATCAAAAATTATTTGATTATTATTAAGAGTATCAAATTGAATTTGCTCATTAATATTAACTTGTGTGTCACTATCAACTCTAATTTTTATATTTCCAAGTTGAGTTTCAATTGTAAGAATTTTTCTTGAACCTAAATATTCAACACCAAAGACATTACCTTTTACGCCATTTTCAGAAACTAATTTTAAATTCTCTGGCCTTACACCTAAAAAATTTTCATTTGAGTCTGTTCCTTCTTTTTGTTCAGGGATATTTAATGATGAGTCTAATAATTTAATACTTGATTGACTCGGAGAAATTTTTTCATTTATTGGTATGAAATTCATTCCTGGGGATCCAATAAAATTGGCAACAAACTTTGTTTTAGGTTTATTATAAATAACTTTTGGTGAGTCTGCCTGCAACACAACTCCCTCATTCATTACAGCTATTCGATCAGCCATCGACATTGCCTCTTGTTGATCGTGTGTTACATACACTGTAGTTGCATCAATATCATCGTGAAGTTTTCTTAATTCCAAACACATTAATTCTCTAAATTCTGCATCAAGTGTGCCCAAAGGTTCATCCATTAAAAATGCTTTAGGTCTTCTGACTAGCGCTCTTCCAAGTGCAACACGTTGGCGATCACCTCCTGCTAAAGAGGATACTTTTGATTTTAATAAGTGATCAATTCTGAGAAGCTTTGCAGCTTCCAGAACTTTAGCATCTACTTCGCTTCGTGAGAGCTTTTGCATTTTCAGTGGGAAAGCCAGATTATTTCTTACATTCATATGTGGATAGAGTGCAAAAAGCTGAAAAACAAAGGCTATATCTCGCTGGGAGGCCCTTAGATAGCCCACATCTTCCTTATCCAAATATATATTTCCAGAAGTTGGTAGCTCTAAACCGGCAATCATTCTTAAAGTGGTAGTTTTTCCACAACCTGAAGGACCGAGTAAAACGAAGAATTCTTTATTTTCAATAATAAGATTGGAGTTTTTCACTGCTACGAAATCTCCAAAAGATTTATGTAAATTTTTAATTTCTATTTCTGCCATGGCTAATCTGGGAAATGACTTGTGATTACAAATCCGATAGTTCCCACCAAAATAACGATAAAGGAATATGTGTACATCCACATAGCAAAAGGCTGCATCAGCATAAATACACCCAATAAAATTAAAACAGTTGATGCATTTTCCCAAATGGATCTTCTAAAAATTCTTCTCAATAAACTTTTTTTCTCAGCCATTATTTTCTTACCGCTCCGAATGTTATTCCCCTTAGAAGATGCTTTCTCAATACAACTGTAAATATCATCACTGGGATTAAAAATAATGTTGTCCCTGCTCCAATAGCAGGCCAATCAAGACCGCCCTCTCCTATAATAGTTGGGATAAATGGTGGTGCAGTTTGTGCATTAAATTGTGTTAGTAAAACAGCAAATGCATATTCATTCCACGAAAATATCATGCAGAAAATTGCAGTTGCTGCAATACCTGTAGTTGCTTGGGGAAGGACTACTTTAAAAAATGCTTGCATTCTAGAGTAACCATCTATCATCGCAGCCTCCTCATACTCTCTCGGTATCTCATCCATAAAGCCTTTTAACAGCCAAACTGACAAACTTAAATTTACAACTGTATACAGAATAATCATGCCAACGTGAGTATCACCGAGACCAAGTTTTCTGTACATAATAAATATAGGTACTGCCACTGCTATTGGTGGGAACATTCTCGTAGATAAAATAAAAAATAATAAATCATCTTTCAGTGGGACTTTAAATCTTGAGAGAGCATAGGCAGCTAAGGAGCCTAAAAATACCGAAAAGAATGTGGCACCAAATCCAATTATTAAAGAATTGGAATACCTTGGTAAAAATTTTGATGGACCTGTTATGACCATTTCTCTACTGCGAACTAACTCCTCATACCATGTATCTGGTGGTGGAAGAGAGTCCAAATAATCCTTGGGTTGTCTTGATCGATTTGTAAATAAATTCACATAACCCTCTAAAGATGGTTCAAAAAAGACCTCTGGTGGGTAAGAGATAGCACTATCAACACTTTTAAAGCTTGTAGCAACCATCCATGTGATCGGTATAAGGGTTACAATCATGTAAACGATGATGATAGTGGCAGCTAATTTTCTTGAAAATCCTGTTGCTTCTAGTGGTGATCTTGAAGTGTCCATTATCGCTCTTTAATTTTGTTCATAACTTTTACATACACATTTCCAAAGCCGAATATGGTGACAAATAATATTACAGCAAAAGCAGAGCTGTAACCTGTTTTCCATTTTTCAAATGCTTCACGTTTTAAATTGATTGATGCTAGTTCAGTCGCCGATCCTGGACCCCCTGAAGTAAGCTCAGCGACCAGATCAAACATTTTGAAATTCTCGATCCCTCTAAATAATAATGCAAGAAGTAGAAAAGGAAGGACAGATGGCAATGTTATATGGATAAATTGCTGCCACTTACTAGCTCTGTCAACTTCTGCAGCCTCATACAAATAATTTGGGATTGATCTTAATCCCGCAAGACAAATTAACATAGTAAAAGGTGTCCACATCCATGTATCGACAATCACAATTGACCAAGGGGCTAAAGTGCTTGAACCAATCATATCAAAAATACCAAAGTCATAGAAAAAATTAACTACGTAATTAAACAAACCTACTTGAGGATTATATAAGTAAGTCCAAAATACACCTACGACTGCAGGGGAAAGCATCATTGGTAAAACTATTAAAGTAGTAAGTAGTTCATTGCCTTTAAATTTTTTATTTAAAAGAAGAGCAAGACCCAATCCAATTAATGCTTGTAAGACTAATGTCCAACAAACGAAGTGGGCAGTTATCTGCATCTTTTCCCATATCTCTTCTTTTCCTAAAATCTTTTTATAGTTTTTTAAACCCACAAATTTTACTTCTCTACCTATTTTATTGGCATAAAAATTGGTGAATGACATTCTTATGGCATAGATGAGAGGATAAATATTTATAGCAAGTAATAGAATTAAAGTTGGTGCTATGAAAATCCAGGCTATTGCTTTATCAGATAAGCCTTTGAACTTTTTAACAGCACTTTTCATATATGTTTTAGATTGAAGGGTGGGATTAATCCCACCCTTTATATTAATTTAGTGATTAAATTTTACCGTCGTCTTCGAAGACTTCAGTCCAATCATCAATGATTTTGTCTAATGCGTCTTTTGCAGAACCTTTTCCATTCACAACGTAGTCATGAATTCTCTCCTGCATTGGAAGCATTAATTCAACAAATGTAGGCTCTTGCCAAAAGTCTTTGACGATGCCCATTGAGTCAAGGAAGCCTTGTGCATAAACAGCTGAGTCGACGAAATCAGGTGATCCAAGAACATCCATATGACATGAATATCCTCCTAAATCCCACCATTTTTGTTGAATATCTGGCTTTGCAAACCACTTCATGTATTCAAGAGCCAAGTCTTGTTTATCAGAGTAACTCACAACTGAGATACCTTGACCACCAAGAGTAGCTGCACATACGTTTTGACATGGGTTAGCAAAGAAACCAGAAACTCTTCCGTCACTGTCTTCTTTAGAAACGCCAGGCCAGAAAGCATACCAGTTCATTTGAAATGCAACCTGTCCTGATTTATATGCATCAAGATTTGCGACCATATAAGCATCTGAGTGCCCTGGAGGTGCACAATCTTCGTACATTTTTCTATAAAATTCAACAGCCTCTACAGAAGCATCTGAGTTGAAGTAACCGTCCATCTCGTATGGGTTATCAGGATTTTCATACTGCATACCCCATGCATACATGGCTGCTGTTACACCCATGGTGATACCTTCAGATCCACGCTCTGTATTGATAGCTGCACCGTATCTTACTTGTCCATCAATTTCTCTTCCTTGGAAGAAAGTACACATGTCATATAACTCATCCCAAGTTTTTGGAACACCTAGATCATATCCATGCTTACTTTTAAATTCAGCTTGAAGCTCTGGTCTATCAAACCAGTCTTTTCGATAAGCCCATGCTAAAGCATCACCCATTGCTGGAAGAGCGTAATAGTTAGGTGATCCTTTTGGCCATGTTGAATATGCGTAAACTGTTGCTGGGTTAAAATCATCCATTGAAATTCCATTGGCATCAAAGAAATCATTTAACTTAACATAGTGACCATATTCGGCTCCTTGTCCAATCCACTGTGAATCACCAATTAACAAGTCAAAAGTTTTACCTTGGTTATTTAACTCATTAAGCATTCTCTCAGCAAAATTTGGCCATGGCACAAATTCGAAGTTCATTTCAACGCCTGTTTCAGCTGTAAATTCTTTACTTAATTCTTGTAAGGCATTAGCAGGATCCCAAGCGGCCCAGCCCAAAGTCAAAGACTCAGATTTAGCATTCAAAGAAAAAAGTAAGGCAAAAACAGGAACTAGAAATACAGATAGTATTTTTCTCATGTTATTATTCCTCCTCTTTAATAACAAAACTGGCTGATTATACAGTCTTTTTACATATTTATAAATGCAGATTATTCATAATTTTAAAAACATTTTAAATAGCAGTTAACTGTAATATTATAGTTTGTCGCAGGAGGGGGATTAAGCGATGTCTATTAAAGGTCCAGCTATATTTTTAGCTCAATTTGCAGGTGATGATGCTCCGTTTAACAATTTAGAGAATATCTCAAAATGGGCTAGTGATTTGGGATACTTAGGTGTTCAGATACCTAGTTGGGATGAGAGGTTAATTAATTTAAAACAGGCATCTGAAAGCAAAGATTACTGTGACGAAATAAAAGGGACTCTTAAAAGTTTTAATTTAAATCTAACTGAGCTATCGACGCATCTCCAAGGTCAGCTTGTAGCTGTTCATCCTGCATATGACTCAGTATTTGATGGTTTTGCAGCCTCAGAGGTAAGAGGAAATCCATCTGCAAGGCAGCAATGGGCAGTCGATCAATTGATGATGGCTGCTAAAGCTTCAAAAAATTTTGGATTGACTGAACATGTTACTTTTTCAGGAGCATTGGCTTGGCCATATGTTTATCCATGGCCTCAAAGACCAGAAGGGTTAGTTGAAACTGCATTTGATGAACTGGCTAAAAGGTGGAAACCTATTCTTAATGAATTTGATGAGTGTGGGGTGAATTTATGTTATGAAATTCATCCAGGCGAGGATCTTTTTGATGGAATAACTTTTGAAATGTTTCTAGATAAAGTAGGCAATCATGAGCGCTGCAACATGTTATATGATCCTAGCCACTTTGTTTTGCAGCATTTAGATTATTTGCAGCATATTGATATTTATCACGAGAAAATAAAAATGTTTCATGTGAAAGACGCAGAACTCAATCCCACTGGTAAACAAGGGGTCTATAGTGGATTTCAATCTTGGAAGAACAGAGCAGGTCGATTTAGATCTTTAGGAGATGGGCAAGTCGATTTCAAGTCAATTTTCTCCAAACTTACTACTTACGGCTTTGATGGATGGGCTGTTTTAGAATGGGAATGCGCTTTGAAACATCCTGAAGACGGAGCTAAAGAGGGTTCTGTATTTATTAAAGATCATTTAATTAGAGTTACCGAGAATGCTTTCGATGATTTTGCCGATGCTGGCACTGATCAAGATGCAAACAAAAAAATGCTTGGAATTGAATGATAAAATGACCAAAAAATTAAAATTAGGAATGGTTGGTGGCGGCTCAGGTGCATTTATTGGAGAGGTTCACCGTATTGCATCTAGAATTGATGACCGCTTTGAACTGGTCGCTGGTGCCTTTTCATCTAATCCTGAAAAAGCTCAAGCCTCTGGCAGAGATATCGGAATAGCAGATGAAAGGAATTATAAGGACTACCTTGAAATGGTCGAAAAAGAATTGATCAGAGAGGATAAAATAGATGCTGTAGCAATAGTGACACCAAATCATATGCACCATCCGATCGCTAAAGCTTTCATGGAGAAAGGCTTTAACATAATTTGTGACAAACCCCTTGCCATGAATATTAATCAATGTGAGGAACTAATAAAATGTAAAAAAGACAATAATGTTCTTTTTGCTTTAACTCATAACTACACTGGTTATCCCATGATTAGGAATGCCAGAGCTCTTTGTAAGAGAGGTGACTTAGGTGAAATAAGAGTAATTCAAGCAGAGTATGCTCAAGATTGGCTGACCGAAGATTTAGAAAATAGAATTAATGATGGGGGAAATAAACAGGCCTCTTGGAGAACTGATCCTAATCAATCAGGTGCTGGTGGATGTATTGGTGATATTGGAACTCATGCTTACAATCTTATTAGGTTTATAACTGATCTCAATACAGAGGAGATATCTGCAGAGTTAACATCTTTTGTGCCCGGGAGAAAATTAGATGATAATGCTCAAATATCGATACGATTTAAAGGAGGAGCAAAAGGTACTATTTGGTCTTCTCAAGTAGCCCCAGGAAATGAAAATCATTTACAAATAAGAATTTATGGTAATAAGGCTGGACTAGAATGGTGTCAAGAAGATCCAAATTACCTTTACTTTACAAAATTTGGAGAACCCAAACAAAAAATTACAAGGGGTGGATCAGGTGCTATGAGCGATGCAGGAGATGTTACTAGAATTCCTGCTGGACACCCCGAGGGATATTTAGAGGGCTTTGCAAATATATATACAGATGTAGCTAATGCGCTAATTGATCAGAAAAATGGCAAATTTAATGAGGAAAATCACCATTTTCCAAGTGTAGAAGATGGACTTGAAGGTATTAAATTTATCGAAAGGTCAATCGCCTCTAGCTCATCAAATTCAAGCTGGGTAAGTTTCAATTAATTCCAACTTAGTTTTTTACGTGTTTTCCAATAATCTTGAGTGGACAGGCTAAAAGACTCAAGAGACGGCAATTCGGTATCTATTTTTTCAAGACAACTTAAATTTTCATCCAACTGTTTGATTGTTGATGCTCCTGTTAGACAAATTTTAACAAACGGTAGTTGATAAACCCAGAGATAAGACAATTGCTCCAAAGTTAAATCTATAGATGAGGCAACTGACTTTAATTCTTTAATTTTGTTTTGATGAAATTCTTTATTTGAATTAGTTAGTCTTCCATTTGAGAAAATCTCTTTTGCAATTACATTGATCTTTTTTTCAGATACTTCTTTTAAAATGGAAATACAAGATTGGTCAAAGATATTAATGGTCGTTTGTAAATAAGAAAATAGATTAAGTTTTTCATTCTTAATTAAAAGGTCATTAATAGTTTTCTCTTGATCTGGGCCACTTGTTGAGATTCCTATTTCTATTCCATTTTTTTTTATTGTCTCAAGCTCCTTTAGAACATTAATATCATCTAAGACTTTACTTTCTGAATTGACAGAATGAATGTGGTAAAGATCAATACTTTTTCCTAAATTAAGTCTTGTCTCCACCCATTGTTGTTTTAAAAATTCAACTGAGTGATCTTTTCTTTCGTGTTGATCTGCCTGAACTTCCCAATTTGCTAAATATTCATAGCCCCACTTAGACCCCACAAAACCATCAAATTGTTTTTGAGCTCTAATCCAACTAGATAAAAATTCCTCAGCATCTCCATATACCCTTGCCGCATCGAAATATCGAATACCTCTCTTATAAGCATGACTAAGTACTTCGTGACAATGAGATCTCATAGAATTTTTTGATATGTCGCTGCCTAAATCTGAACTATGACCAATGTTTATATATCCGGGCCTCCCAAGAGAAGCCAATCCTAGGCCTATTTTATTGTCTAATTTAAACAATTATATGATTTGCTATTTGACTTTTAATTGTCAGTGGGTCAGTTAAATGAATAGTTTGAAAGCCAAGTGATTGCGCCGCCTCAATATTTTCAATACGATCATCAATGAAAAGAGTTTGTTCAGGTGTTAAATTAAATCTTGAAATCGCTAATTTATAAATTTCAGGGTCTGGTTTTACTAAAAACTCTCTACCAGAGATAATTTTATCATCAAATTCTTTCAGGAATGGGTGTTTAGCCTCCATACCCTCATAAGTCTCATCTGACCAGTTTGACAAGACATAGCAGGGGTAACCACTTGATTTTATTTTTCGAAAAATATCAACTGTATCTTGATAAACCCCGTTAACCATATTCCTGTGATTTGGATAATATTGCTTTATTTCATTCTCATAATTAGGGAAATTTTTTATTGCATCTTTAACTGCATCATCAATTTTTACTCCAGCATCGCATCTCATATCTAAATGAGGGAACGCGATTGTATTTATAAAATATTCTCTTTTAGTTTGATCAGGAATGATATTTTTAAATACATAATGTGGATCCCAATCAAAAAAAACATTACCTAAATCAAATAGAAATTTTGTAATTTTCATCGACTCAATCGACAAAAGAATTAATTAGATTTTCAAGATATTCTTGGCGACCGGACTTTGGTTGAGGGTTTATATTTTTAGCAATGACATTTTTATGAATATCTTCAAGAGACATTGAAGTCATGAGTTGTTTTTCAGAGGCCCACTGTTCATATCTTTGTTTTAAAAAATTTTCATAACTTCCATCATTAATCATTTTTTCAACAGCAATAAGAGTTCTAGCACAAGTATCCATAGAACCAATATGTGCATAGAATAGATCCTCAGGATCTATTGATTGCCTTCTAATCTTAGCATCCATGTTAAGACCACCTGAGGTAAAACCGCCATTTTTAAAAATATAGTAAAAAGGCAAAACTAATTCCTCTACATTGTTAGGGAATTGGTCTGTATCCCAACCTACTAAGTAGTCTCCTCTGTTAATATCAATACTCCCAAAGATGTCATTGGAAAGTGCATATGCAATCTCGTGCTCGAATGAATGTTTTGCTAAAATAGCGTGATTTTGTTCGATATTTAGCTTGAATTCTTTTTCTAAACCATATTTTTGAAGAAATGCGAAAACATTAGCAGAGTCAAAATCATATTGATGTTTCGTTGGCTCATGGGGTTTCGGCTCAATCAGCAGTAGACCCTTAAAACCAATTTTGTGCTTATGCTCAGCTACCATGTTCAAAAATCTACCAAGCTGATCATATTCTTGTTTCATATTAGTATTTAGAATTGTTTCGTAACCCTCTCTGCCTCCCCATAAAACATAATTTTGTCCACCTAAAAACATTGTATTTTCCATACACATCTTCACTTGAGCAGCTGCATATTGAAAAACTTCAGGATCAGGATTAGTAGCAGCACCAGACATGTACCTGCGATGGCTGAATAAATTTGCTGTTCCCCAAAGAAGTTTTACTTTACTTGTTTCAAGTTTTTTTGAAATTTCATCAATTATGGTTTTTTGAATTTTTTCTGTCTCTGAAAAACTTTCACCCTCTGGAGCTACATCTACATCATGAAAACAAAAATATGGTATTCCTAATTTTTCAAAAAATTCGAATGCATTATTGAGCTTATCTTTTGCTTGTTCTATTTTATCTCCTGCTTCCATCCATGGTCTTAAAAAAGTCTGTCCTCCAAAAGGGTCACCCCCTGGCCAATTAAAAGTGTGCCAGTAACATACTGCCATTCTCAGATGTTCCTCTAATGTTTTTCCTAAAATTTTTTTATTGGCATCATAAAATTTAAATGAAAGGGGATTTGTAGAGTCTCTACCTTCATATTTAATGGTAGGTATATCTTTGAAATAGTCAGACATAAATTAGTCGTAATAAAACATTGGGGCTTTTTTAAATTCTTCCCAAGCATGCGGGTCGTGCCCTGTGACTACTGTAGCATTTTTGTCTTTTGCAATTTTTTTGAGTTTTTTTACAGAGTCAACAACGTCAACAGCAGAGCAAACAAGACCTGGTAGTGTTAAATTATTCCAATGATCCATTGTGTAAGCTGCATCTATAGTAAGCAATACATAACCTGAATTTGGTAAATTAACTAAAAAAGACTGATGGCCCGGTGCATGCCCCGGAGTAAAAATTACAATTATTGATCCGTCGCCATATAAGTCATAAAAGTCATCATTTTTATCTCTTAAAAATTTCCAATTAATTCCAGGTTTATCAAAGTCTTTTCTAATATATGCGGGCTTCGAGAACCAATCAGGATTAAAAGCATAATCATATTCCTTTTGTTGAACTAGGTGTGTTGCATTAGGAAACCTTCCAACACCACCTGAGTGATCGAGGTGAAGATGAGAATGTAAGACATATCTTATACCTGCTGGATTAACTCCAATAGAGTTAAGCTGATCAATACAATTTTCAGTTTTTCCCATAATTGGATCATAAGCCGCAACAACAGAACCCCAATGAGCATGTTTATCTTCACTGACCTCTTTTGCATTGCCTCCATCAATGACCACATCCCCTTTTGGGTGTCTTATCAAAAACCATGGAACAGGTATCTCAAAGTCCTCATTAGATTGATTCATTTTTATATATTTCATTTTTGTTTTTAGAGTTCCGGTCTGGAACATATAGAGCCTCATGTCAGTAGAAACTTGTGAGTTCGTTAAGTGACTATATTCTTTTTTTGACTCTTCAATTGCTTCTTTTATGGAATATTCTTTAACTTTTTGATCTGTCTGTTTATTTGTAATAATTTTATCAAATTGATCTAAATCAGATTTTTTGTAAATAACGCCTAATTTTTTTTCCATCTATTTAAATTCTATCTCAATAAATTTATAAATAAAATCATTGTTATTAAATACATTGTGGTTAACTCCCTTTTCTCTAAAGTAAGATCCACCTTTTGCTAGTTTTGAAATTGTTTCCTCGCCATCATGATTAACAATTTTTAGTTCCCCATCTAACAAGGGTACTACCACATAATCGTATTCATGGATATGCTGACCAGTTGAGTCCCCAACTTCAAAAGACCACTCTGTAACTCTGGTTTTTTGATTATCTATCATGACATTGGCTTTAGCCATGTCGTTAGATATTTCTACAAGGTACGCCCTCAGCTTTTTCAGCCTTGAGAGCTTCGGCAGCTTTTGTTGCTTTTTCAACTGAGTCGAAAACAAGTTCAGGAAAAAGAACAAAAGGTTTTGCTCTATCAGCACTAAGCTGCCCAACACACCAAGTCTTACCCGGCTCAACACACATAACCATATATGTTCCAGGTATAGGACCATAATGCCTGTTATTTAAAGCAAAAAGGCACTCTGCCATATCATTTAATTTATCTACGTCTAAATTTTGAAGTGCTTTTTTTTCTAGCTCATTTAACGGAGTATCCAGAGCGCCAAGTGTTTCTTTTCCCCATGGTATCTCCTGCATATTTTGTTTTTTCATAATTTAAGGTAAAGGCCCATCCTTTAAAAAACCTTTAAGAGTGTTTTCCATAATTCTGGAGACATTATTATTATAATTATTATGAGAAAGACTACCGCACCAAGCCAAAGACCCTGGTGCAAACATTGCTCCGTTGTTAGGTGTTTTATAGTAAATCATATCAGCTCTTACCATTGGATTTTCATGACCACCGCCATAATAGCCTCGAACTGCAAAGTGTATCTCCTCGTTAACTTGCAACATCATATTAGAGTGATCTTGTGAACGAGCCAAATAATAGGCATTATGCGGAGTACCAAATTCTAAGTCGTACCTGTCTAACTCTAAACCGGCAGCTCCTCCACCGACTAAACCAAAGTCACCAATAACCTCATCTGCTCCAATCCCTTCAAAGATCCATGAACATTCAGGTTTAAAACTATCTTCTTCTCTTTTGTAGTATGAAGAAACGTCAAATCCATATGATGTAAAAGTTAAACCACAAACTTTGGAAGGTATTCTTCCTCGAGCTCTCCACATACCCCCATATTTACCATCAAAAGCATTATTGTATTCACCTGGGTTAGATGTCCATGCTCTTGTGCCAGCCTCACCTTTTCGTACTTCAGTAATATTGGAGTTGTCTGGGTGATATTCACTAATCCAGTAAAATCCATCCGAACCTAAATAAAAACATCTACCACCTTGCATTTGATAGGACTCTAAGGCGTCCATATATTTCTCAGATGAATACTCAGGATGACTTCCAGTCATCACAACTTTATAACGATTTAATAAATTTATACCTTCATGTTCCAAATCTTCATCTGTAAGAACATCAAACTCAAAGCCCTTTTCCTCAAGCCAGTCTGTTAAATGTAAGTCGGCATTTAGTTGCCATAATGATGGAGAAAGCCAATGTCTGTATTTAGGTCTCATATTAAGGATTGGTCTAAGTCTTGATGAAATAGATACACCATGTCCATCAGAGTGAAGTGAGTAAGTTGATAAACCATATTCTCTGTGTTCATTTAAATATAAATCTGCAGGTTCTAGCACAGGGACTTTACCTGCGAGTAATTGAGCTACGACAGAATTAGTTCCAAGATTATCATTGGAGTAAGCCATATAACTGTTTGTGGGTAAGAGAAATAAAATTTTAGATGTGGCTGTCCCTTTTGGAGGTTTTACACAAAAAGGAATATAATCTTCATTTTCTGACTCTTCTCTTCCATCAACTCTAAGTCGAGCAGCATACACACCACTTTTCAGACCCTCTGGGATTTTTAATGTAAAATCAACATCCCATCTTGCATCATCAATATCATCATCATGGAAATGGATAGCTCCGTACTCTTCAGGTTTGTGATGGAAAACCATTTCATCCGCAGTCCAGTTATGTCCTGTCATACCTCTGTTTGGCATATTGATAATAAATCCGTGGTGATTATTTGGAGAAGTATCAACAATCTTTGTTGAAGCAATGTTTTTGCCAATATTCGCATGAAAGTCCCAAGCGCCTACGACTGTTGACCTGACAGTGGTATTACACTCATCATAGCTTGATGCAAGTGTTTCGATCTCAGCCTTAGATAAAGCAATATTAGATAATCTAGGTCTATCTATCTTGCCATTAAAAGTCTTGGTTTGCTCAGGTAATTCAATGGGATGAGGTACTTCTTTAAAATGACCTCCGGAAATGTGCCTACCAGATCTATTATTTAATGTAGTAGCTGCAATTAACAATGGAGCATCATTAGCGGCAGGTAAAACTGAACTAGTGGTCTCAATAATAGCTGAGGTTTCTTCAATTGGATTCAAAATAGCCATACCTAAACCACCATTTGTGGATGTAACCCTGGGTTCTTGGTGAAGGGTAAGCCTTCTTGATTGTGAATCAAATGTTGCAATTACCAGATACCAGACTTTTCTTAAAAGTTTTTTTTCTGAGGAGACAGTAACAACCTGAGATCCATCTCCTATTTCTACAGATAAACATCCCTCATCATTAATAAAGAGACCATAGCCTTTTTTTTCTTCTTCATTAAATTTGGTGAAAATTCCTTGTCTGCCTTTGTCAGGGGTGGTTGGGAAAATGTAAGCCTGCATAGTGAAGCTTTCTAAATTTAAATTATCGTGTTGGGGCATGATGATGTACGATCCACCATGTATTCTCTGGTTTTTCCCTTGATAAGTTCCATTACAACTGGCATCTATTTCAGCTTCTTTATACCCAGGGCCTTCTGGATTTGTATCACCGTGTATAAGACGGACTAATTGAACTTCATAACTATCATTGTATTCAGCATTAATATAAAATTTAACTTCTTCACCTGGATGAGCTGAGTACTTATCACTATAACCTGTTATTTTTAACATTACTCTTCCCCACTATACTCCTCAAGAAGTCTGTTAATTCTTTTTAAAAATATTGCATGTTCACATGCCTCTTCAGATGAATAAGAGTCTTCAGTTATTTCAACTGGCTCACCTCTAACTCCTGTTGTTATTCCAACTCTATAATCTTCATGCCTTCTTAAACAAACAGTTACAAAACCATTTTCTTTACTTCCTCTTCTTAACTTATCTAATAATGTTTGGAGATCTTGGCTATGCTGAATGACGCCATGGTCTCGAGTAGCAGCCCTTCCAACTGGAGTTGCTCTGTGTTCTTCAATTAAAGATTTTAATTTTTGAGGATCTCTCAACATTTTTAAAATGTATTTTTTGGTAATAAAATCATCAGTGTGTTTATGTCCTTTATTTAACTGGACGTTTGAGGGATGCTTGTAGCTATAATCAGACATAATTATATTTTAAATATAGTTAACCTTTCGCACAGTTTTTTGTTCCAAATAATGAAACACAATACGAAAAATTCTTATTCCTCCTCAATTTTAAGTACTTTATCATTATAATGCATAAACGGAAAGTATTACAGTTGCCACAGCCATTCCTATTAATATAAGTGGCCAACCATATCCGCCTCCCATTCTATCAATATAGTTTCCTTGCTCCTCAACATCGTCAGGTGCCAAATATTCATCACCATTTAGTATGGGTTTTTTTGGCAAAGTCGATAAGTCCATCTTATTTGCTAAAAACCAAATTAGAAATATACCCGCTACCCACCAAATTATTTGGTAAGCCCATAGTGAAGGGACTCCCATCACCCAATTATCATAACTTTGATCAGCGCTACCAAATATTAAGTTTCCAAAAATTAAACCTGGGCCGATAGAAAAGAATGCCCAAATTAAAAAAAAGACATAGGCAAGAGATTTTATTTTTTTTCTTGATGGGTGAATACCCATATGTTCATTTAAAAAATTGTGAAATGATGCTCGATGTTCTTTATCTGTATCGTTACTTGCAAATATAGAGGATAAAAAACATACAATCACATTAAAGAATAAACCCCATAAACCAGAGTAGATTGTCAGTGGCCATCGCCCCCAAGGAAGAGAATTTCCTGTTAGCTTATGACCAAAAGTTTCAGCTAAAGTTACAAAACCTAATCCGGTGATGAGTCCTAGAATTGCCCCACCCCTTGTGATCCATTTAAACCAAAGCATTCCAAGTAAAACAGGAAATAATTGGAAACCAAAAGCGATTGCTAATCCACCAAGTAATATTAGAGAAGTTTCAAAAAAAGTTGCAAGATACAGTGCCGCTAAGCTTAATAACAACATCGCTAACCTAGCAACTAATAACTCCCTTTTCCATGTAGGGTTACTATCGATATATGGTCTATAGAGATCTCTTGCCACCATGCTGCCTGAGGTCATTAAAAAAGCAGATAATGTAGATTGAAGAGCAGCAATTATGGATATTGCTAAAAATCCAACAATGATTGGTGAGAGATTACTGAAACTTTCAACAAACACATAAATTAAAGATGATATATTTTGTAGACTTAGCTCAGGGAATATTTGGTTAATGGCAAAACCATTTGAATTAACAATACTATTAGCTCCAAGAAGATGTGCTCCTACACCTAATAAAGGGGCGAATATAAATAAAAATATTCCAACAACAGCACCTGAACCCCAAACTTGATAAAAATAAAATGACCTCGGTGATTTTACTGAATAGCTCCACATCGAAAATGTAGGAGAAAGCACAATACCCATATAAGAGAGAGTAAAGGATAAAATCATAACTGCTGTCCAAGGTCCTCCTAATGGGTTGTTTTTTCCAATACCTGCAACCCACTGAATTACACCAGGAACGTTGAAATATCCTGAAATATCACCGCCTCCGTAACCTCCAGTAGTTCCCCAAGCTCCGAAAGATATAAAGCTATTCGCCATAGATAGGTCTTCAAAAAAACTTAAACCTCCTAAGTAATTAAATACACCAACACCAAGTGCTAAGAAAAAAACAAAAAATAACCATGATTGAACAACGCTTACACTCACCATGGGTTTAAATCCACCAGATACTATATAAAATAAGACAACAGCAGTTAGTGCCCACATTGCAGAGTCTCTAGTTATTTCACCTCCGCTAATAAACTCTACAACATTACCTGTTGATCCAATAATTATACCAAGAAATGGAACAGCAAAAAATAATCCGATTATTAGTACTACAATTCTAAGAGTATTACTTTGATAATATTTATAATACATCTCTCCTGGAGTGATAAAATTAAATTTTCTACTTAGCATCCACTGCCTTTTAAAAAATAGTATACTTCCGAGAGGAATTGTTATTACAATTGCAGCAGTAGCTAGAAAAGAATATCCATCTGCATAAATTAATGATGGAAAAGAAATGATAGTTATGCCTGCAAATGTAGTTACTGTTGCAGAGAAAAAGAATACCCAAGGAGATACACTTCTATCTGCTAAATAGTAAGCCTCAGGGGTTTTATTTTTTCTAAGAGTTCTAGCTCCCCAAAAAAGACAAAAGCTTATATATAGGACAAGAAAGAAAAAAAACCAATAAAGATTAGCGACCATAACTCAAACTTGAATTAAGAGTTGTAATCAGTCTTTTCCTTAATAATTCTGAGTGCCTCTAATAAATATACTCTAAAGACTTCATGGTTTTCACTCATCGGGAAATGACCAATATCTCTCATTTCAATATAAACTCCTCCTTTTATTTGTCTGGCAGTATCTTCTGTTGCTTCGGGAGGGGTTAGGTAGTCATAAGTACCAGTCAGCATGATAACAGGGCACTTGTGACCATCGATATTTTGAAGCTCATCTCTTAAATCATGATCAACTGAATAAAAATGAAGGTCTCCTTTAAAAGCCTCTGATCCTTGAGTGTAATAATGCCAAGTTAACCATCTATCCATATCTGGAGATTGTGGGGCCATTAAATCCCAAACACCACTACCACACACTTGAGCTGCATTGGCATGAGGATGCCTCCACCAATCAATATAAAAGCCAGGGGAATAATGCGCAGCCTCGACAGGAATGACAGCTTTAAATTTATTAGGATACTTCAGAGCTAATTGAAGAGCCACGTTTCCTCCAAAAGAAGAACCCATAAATATAGGGTTTTCAAGGTCTAAGGCCTTACAAAGTTCTACAATAAAATTACAGTAATGCTCTGCTGTTAATTTGTACTCCTCTTTCCACCATTCTGTATTATGAGGTGGATCTGATTTACCATGTCTTGGAAGGTCGTAAGCGATAACTTGATAATTTTGAGTAATTTCTTCATCTTCAAGTAATCCTCTCCACTGATGATTGTGGCATCCAGCAGTATGCTGACATACTAATGGAGTGCCTTTTCCATTTGAAAGATAAAAGACTTTATACTGTTGACCATCTACCTCGATGGTAACGTATCTACCTATTGGGTCATGATGTTTTACTGCCATAAATTTTTCCTTTCAATTCTCTTGATCATACTGGGACTCCTGATTGTCTTAGCAATTCAAATTGAACGGTAAAGTTTCTAAGATTTTGCATTAAGACTAAATGATTGCCCTCGATTTTAAGGTCTTCTCTAAATGAGGCTGCATAGATACCATGAAACATAGGTTTTGGAACAGGCTTTGCAAACTCTCTCCATGTTTGCTCTGATGCCCTTAATGCAAAGTCATATGGATCTAAACCACCAGGGTTGGTATTAATATTTTTTACCTTTCCATCATGCATCTCGATAATTACTTTTACGCTACCCATGTCGAAAAGAAATGAACAAGTATAATATTTAGCCATCGCTTTTATGGTTTCATCTTTTTCAGTAAGCTCTTTATATTTTTTTGCCCAGGATTTTACATCTATACTCATGTTTTATACCTATTTCTTTTTCCTGGGTGTCTTTGTGGCTTGTTCATCAAATCTCATATGCTTGTCCTTCTTAGGATCATCGTAGTCACCTAAAATATTCCTGATATTACTTGCCTCACCGGGCGACATACCAATTTCTTTTAAAAGACTATCTAAGAACGGCTGTTGTGCTCTATATCGAAGAGCAGAATTCACAACATTATCTGCTAAAGATCCTTTTTTGGAATATCCACCTGAGGACGCAGAGGGATTATCAGCGTTGCCGC
>CACMIW010000010.1 GCA_902613845.1 uncultured Alphaproteobacteria bacterium
GCTGCTTCAATTTCATATCTAATTTTCGCAGCCATCGATGCTAACTTTTCTCTCTCAGCATTTTTACTAGCGTCTATTACTCCTAGAGCTTTTGTCTTCTCAGCTTGTTCAACATCTCTAATGGTGTTGACTTTTTCCTCAGCTTCTACAGCCTTAGCGCGAGCATTTTCTTCTTCCATTTTAGTTTTTAAGACTGACTTAGATTTTTCTAGGACTTCCATTTGTTTTTGCTTTTCTTCAATTTCTATTCTTTTTGCCTTTTCAATATCTAAGACTCTTGTCTCTTGCTCAGCAGCAATTTTGAACGCATCAACATTTTTCTGTTGAGCAGTTTTTGCATTTTTAATTTGCTCCTCAGCCATAATATAAGCCTCTTCAGACTCATATCTTTTTCTAGCCTCTTCTTTTGCTGTTTGAGCTTTTTCCTCAGCAAGTTTAATATCAACTGATCTTTGTTTTTCTAGACGACTGAATTCAACATCTCTTTCCAATTCAAGAATAGTTTTTTCTGTCTCAATATCTTTCTGTTTAATCTCGATAGAAGTTTGTTGTTTAAACTCATTTTGTTCTTTTCTTCTTTTCTCAATTTCTTGGATAAGTTTAGTTTCTTGTAAACTTTTTTCCATCTCAACAAAGTCTTTCTTGCTAATCTTAGCAATCTCAATATCTTTTTCTGACGAGATTTCAGCCAGCTCAGACTCTTTGTCTTTCTCAGCTTTTGTTTTTACTGTCTCAGTATTTTCGATAGCTCTTTGTTGTTCAATTTCACGTTTTTGTTGATACTTTGAAAATTCTTCCTCTTTTTCAATTTCAAGAGTTTGCTTGATAGATTGGAGGTTTTTATTTCGAATACTTACCTCTGTATCTTTCTCAATATCATTTCTTTTCTTTTTACGTGACTGAGTAAATTCTGTTATTTGAGTTAAACCCTCAGCATCAAATGTATTTGAAGGGTCGAATACACCCACAGGAGCTTGGTTAAGAGATGTCAAAGACACGGTCTCTAACTCCAAACCAGTGTGCTTAATTGCCTCTTCAACATGAGATGCAACATTTTTAATGTACTCAGATCTATTCTCTTGAATTTCATCAAGGCTCATTTTTGCGGCAACAACACCTAATCCATCAACAAAACGACCTTGAACAAGTTCTTTTAAATGATCAGGCTCTAGTGTTCTATTTCCCAATGTTTGCGCGGCTATTGAGACAGCTTCAGTTGTAGGCGCTACTCTAACGTAGAATTCAGCAGTTACTTCAGCCCTCATTCTATTTTTTGTGATAAAAGATTTACTCCCGTTTCGTTGAACCTCTATACAAAGAGTTTTCATACCCACTGAGGTAATGTTATGAATAATAGGCAAAACGAAGGCACCTCCGCTGATCACAACTTGTTCACCTCCCATACCAGTTCTAACAAACGCTATTTCCTTTGAGGAACGCCTGTACAGCCAATGTAGCAAGTAAACTATAATTGCTATTGCTAACGCTATTAAGATTATTATTGCAATAATATCTGCACCACTAGTAATGTTCATACCTATTTATCACCTCCTAAGTTGATGTTATTGTCCATTAACTCTCATGTCTTGTATTGCTGCTTTGTAAATTATTAAACCAAAAACTATTTTATTTAAAAAGTCTGCTAAATTATAAATTACATTAACACTATTGGGGTCAATGCCCCCGCCCAAATGCTCTATGAAATATCCCATTGGATATATAGCCCATCCAATTGTGATAATAAGTCTGTTCGAGAAGAAAACCATTTGTACATTTTCGTTTCCGCATCTAGCATTTGCTCTGCCGGCTTCTCCAACATATAGCTCACCGAGGATGTACAACCATCCAGCTAACCAAACAATGAAACCTAATGTCTTGCTCATATAACCCGCTGCACCTAAGAAACCTGCTACAACAAAAACTAAAGTTCCAACCAATAATCTCCAGAACATACCTTGTTTAACTTTGACAACTGACATAAGCATTGCATAAAAAATAAGCACAAGCATTGGAAAGTTAAGAAACCAATCTATATATCTTAATAAAGTCGGGGCGGTGCCGCTGACTACCCAGAGATTTTTTACGAAAAAATAATGTATAGAGGACATCAAGCATACAACAGCTATCATTGTCATCGGTGTATGAAATCTTGTGCTTACTTTGCTACGCTCAAAAAAGAAAAACAATGTGGCACCAATCATGCCAACAGAAATTAACCAGAAAGACCCCCCTACAATGTCGTAAGGGAGAAGCATTTTATTCATTAAAACTTATTCCTCTTAAATACATATTACCCGTCCTCTTTAACTAATAATAATTTTTGTTTCATATTTTGAAATAAATATTCATTGTAAAAACAACAAAATCTGTTGATTAAAGACATTTTTTTATATTTGCTCCCTAATATGGGGTGCTCTGGAATAAAGAGCAACTAGAGGTAGAATAAGAAGACCAAATATAAATTGTTGACCCTCAAAACTTAAACCTAGTCCTGCCAAAAATGTACTAATGACTTGCAGTGCAAGAACACCGATTACTGTAAATCCGTATCCTCCATATCCACCTAATAAGGAAGTTCCTCCTACAGCCACAGCTGCCACTGTTAAAAATAAATATTGATCACCTACACCAATGAACCCTCCACCACTCCAACCCAGTAACATTGCTCCAGTTGCTGCAGAAGTAAATCCACTAATGACATAAACTCCAACCCAATATGCTCTCTCAGAAATTGATAATCTGTCAGCAGATAACCTTTTTCCACCAACAGCATATAAGTTTCTTCCCCACTTAGTGTGTCTTAGTCCAACAATTAATAAAATTGAAATCAATATCCAAATTAAGATAACTGGAGGTATTGGAAGACCAAAAAATTTTCCATTTAATGAAGCTAGGTTTTTTAACCAGTCTGGAACAACACCAAACACAGTTCCACCTGTAACAGTAGGAAGTGATACCAATATCTGTACTCCACCTACTACCATGAAGCCAACTCCAAGCGTAACTATTAATGATTGTCCTTGGAGATTAAAACTTATCAAACCATTGAAAAGCCCGACGATCGTACCAAAAGCAAGAATAACTATAAACGCAAGCCAAGGAGGAACTCCAAGTGAAATAAGTGACATTAATCCTAAATTAGTCGCTCCGATTAAAAATGGTATTGATAAATCGAGGCCACCTAACATCACAACTAATGTCTGACCAATTGTTGCAATTCCTAAGAAAGAAGCAAAAACTAACATAGATTTAATATTCTGTAATGATAAGAAGCCATCAATAGAAACTGATCCTATTATAAAAAGACCAACTAGTACTGCGACTCCTATAATTACGCTTTTGTTAATGTTTAAAAATTTGTAAGCAAGAAACGCTAAGATTAAAAAACCTAATAATATGATTGCTGATACGACTGTTCTACCTGAGAAGAACCCGGGTACCAAAAAACATAGCAATATAAAAAGACCTAAAAGAAGTAAAAATCCCGTAACAGCTATCCAGTTCTTTGCAATGAGGTCCCAAAAAAGGCTTCTTTTACTTGTGGTTTCAGTAGTCTCAGGGGGTTGAGATCCATCTTCCTTTACTAAAGATCGATAAGACCATCTAACTAAGAAAAAATGCCATCCCCAAAGAATAATGGCAACAACAGCTACAGAGTAAAATGCAACCTGTATCCAATCAGTTCTATCTACATAACCTAGAACTGCGGTACCTATCCCAGCAGCAACAGCAAAAAGAATTCCGAGTCCTTTTAAAAAATTATGAGTTCTTTTCTCCATTTACTAAACTTTTCTATCTTCTGATAGACCTCCCCATTTTTCAAGTCCCTCTTGAGATTTTAATTTTATTTTATAAACGCCAAACGCTTGCCATATCAGAGGTGAAATAGCTATTCCAATTGCTGTAATTAAAATCATTTTCCAATAAGGATAACCAATTGCAAAGAACATCGCAGACCATGTTAATGCAGCTATACTTAAAATAGCAATGTAAGGTCTGAACCTAGCAAATGATATTTTTGCTCCCATTGTTAAATATGTAAAAAATTGAAATACAAATATTGCAAATATAATTAGAGCTGCTTCTTTAAGCCAAGTAACATCACTTGTGATAAATTCTCCTCGAATAGGTCTTGTATAGTTAACTAGTGATGTATCTCCAACAATTAATTCTGTAATAATTGGAGAGTAAAACTTACTTCCATCATCTGTAATAATTGTTCCAGAAGGTGAGGCTAAAAAGTATACAGCGAGTATTGCTAATATACCGAGGAAAATAATGAAAACATTATTCAAATTGATATTCGAGAAAAGAGTTGGTGCCGTGAGTAAAAAAAGTAAAAATAAAATTAGTATTACAGCATATCCATCTATGCCGAAGAAACTCTGTCTATTTGACTCAATTCCATAATAAGATATTGCAGCAAATACAATAAATGAAATTGCTATTGCAAATAATACCAATGTTTGTGTTTTGATTTCTTTTCTAAATCTTGGCATAGCAATTATTACTATCGCAGATGTAAAGAAAACTATTCCTCCTAAAGTTGCGACAGCGTAAGCGAAGCCAACCAAAGCACTCGAGGAAGATGAAAAATCAGGCAATCCTGCACCAACTCTTAGATATTCAGATGTAAAATACTGAGGAGCATAATTTAAAATGTATTGTAAGTTGGTACCCAAATCAGCGTTAACGAAATAAGCCTCTCTCGTGCCACTCCAAACACAACCGAAGAAAATAACAATTGCTGCAATAATAAAAGACACTGTTGGGCCATCTCTATGTTTAACAAGCAAATAGACGAGATAAATCAAGGCTGCTATTCCGATAGCAATAAACATCCACACTGTAGAATTTCCACCCTCTGCGCATGCCTTACCTGTAATTAAACAATCACTCCCGGACTCAAGAGCTTTTTCAAAAATCTCAGCATCTTTAGATTTACCTCCAAAACCTCCCACAGTCCCTCTAGTTACTTGATCAAATTTCATATGAATTTGAACAGCAGCAGCACTTAATGTTCCAATAATAAAAAATACAAAAACTGACAAATTTTTGAATGCTTTTTGAATATAAGGAAGTGCAATAAGTATTAAAAGAGAAGCCACCAATACCGCACCGTATGATAAGTCTGTTACGAAACTTTGAAATCTTTCAAATCTAAAAGTTGATAAAATAAAATTTATTAAATAAATGTTAACTGAACCTAGAATAGCTCCAAACGCACCGCCTCTTCCACCAATTAAACTAGACCCTCCTAATACAAGTGCTGTAACTGCCATCAATGTATAAGTAGTACCTTGAGTTGGGTCTCCTGAACCAATTAAACCTGTAAAAGCAATGGCTGCGAGTGCAGCGTAAACTCCACCGATAATATGAGCACCAATTCTTACAATGTAAATTCTTACTCCACTTGTATAAGCAGACTTTTCATCTGAACCCATTAATTTTAAATGTTGCCAGTATGCAGTATGTGTTAGTGCATACCAAATAAGTGTCGAGAAAATTAAAAGTATCAGTGTGGGTTGTACTACCTCAGTTCCAGCACTCCAAGATAACATCCAATCAGGTGCTCTTCCTCCTGGTCTTGGTAAAATAACTAAATTGATACCAGAGAAAGCAAGAAACATACTTAAGGCAACTATTATTGGTTGAACTCTAATAAAAATTACGATTAAGGCATAAAGAAATTGGTAAATTACTCCTATTGCAAGAGCACATATGAAATACGCAACTGGCGATTGAATGTAACCTGCAGCATAAAGTTGTATTGTCGTTACATTAATAAAACCAATAAGTGGTCCTATTGATAAATCGACTGTCACTCTGCCGGCTAAAGCCAACGCAGTAAGAGCATAAGTAGCAAGAATAAGAGGTGTTGAAACCATAATTGCAGTTCCAATACCCGAGCCTGAAATTATTTGTGGTCCTCTAATCATTGCAAAAATCATTAGGGCAAAAAATATAAATATTGGAACGATTAAGTATTTTGTTGACTGAGGATCAGAACCCGGAATTTGAGAGGGTTTTATTGCTGCTACAAGTTGATTAACCATTATAATTAGTCAAAATAAACGACTTTAATACCCCCCCTGTCAGACTGCGATCTTCCATGACCTACTTTAAGTTTATCTGTTTCAACAATTTTAATTCTCTTTGAGTCCAAATCAATATTTTTAGTAAAACCATTTTTAAAAGATGTCTTACTAATAAGAGTGTTTAAATTATTTTCGATATATTTTGTGTTGTGTTTACCCTCTATGAAGTTTTTGTCTTTGAGAAGACAAATTAAAAAGGGGATGTTTGTCTTAATACCTTCAATCTGGGTACCCTCTAAAAATTTTATTAATTTGGATATAGCATCGTCTCGAATTAAGTCATGAGATATAATTTTTCCAATCATCGGATCATAATAGAAACTTACTTCATCTCTTTCATCATATCCCCAATCTAATCTTATGCCATTTGGTATTTTAGGAAACTTTAATTTAGTTATTTTTCCTGGAGATGGTAAGAAATTTTGAGAAGGATCCTCTGCATAGACTCTGCATTCAATTGAATGTCCATAAGTTTTAATTTTATTTTGATTTAAAAATTTATTTTTTCTATTAAAAGCAAAATTTATTTGCATAGAAATTAAATCATTATTTGTTACTAACTCTGTAACAGGATGTTCAACTTGAATTCTTGTATTCATCTCAAGAAAATAATATTTCATCTCTTGGACATCATATATAAACTCTACAGTACCTGCTCCTTCGTATTTTACATCAGAAGATAATTTTACAGCGGCTTGAGCCATATTGTTAATTAATTCCCTATCTACTTCTGGTGCCGGAGACTCCTCAATTATCTTTTGATATCTTCTTTGCATAGAGCAATCTCTTTCAAATAGGTGGACAGATCCCTTAGCACCAAATCCAAAAACTTGTATTTCAATATGTCGTGCGTTCGTTATAAATTTCTCAATAAAAATATCTCCATTACCAAAAGATTTTGCTGCAAGATTACTAGTTTTTTCAATTGCATTAGCTAGGTCTTTAAAGTTTTGGACGACGCTCATGCCTATCCCCCCACCACCAGCACTTGATTTTACAAGTAAAGGGTAACCTATAGCTTCACATTTTGTCTTAAGTTGTTCATCGCTTAATTTGTGAACATTATTTATACCCGGACATATAGGTATATTTGAATTTAGGGCTAATTCACGAGCAATATCCTTATTTCCCATTGATTTTATTGATTTTGGTTTAGGGCCAATCCATGTGATACCTCTGTCTATCACCTCTTGAGCAAAAGTGTCGTTTTCTGATAAAAAACCAAAACCAGGATGAATAGCATCCACATTTGATTTTGTAGCTATTTCTAAAATCTTATTGTAAGAGAGATAACTTTCCTGAGCTTTACTAGGTCCTATATAATAAGACTCGTCAGATAATCTTACATGCTTTGAATTCTTATCTGCATCTGAATAAACAGCAACTGATTTGTGACCTAATATTTTACAACTTTTTATAATTCTATTTGCTATTTCACCGCGATTAGCAATTAAAATTTTTTTCATTTCTTATCAACGATATAAGGCATTTTAGTATGATTGCCATTTGAAGTTTTTTGTGGATTTTTTTTATCAGAGGAAATTTTTTCTCTCAGAGCCTTTAAGATTTCTACAGCATTAGGAGTGTCAGAATGGACACAAATTGTTTCACATCCCACAACCACATCATTTCCCTGAACAGTTTTAACTTTATTTTCATTCATTGCTCTTAAACAACGCTCCACAGCTCTATCAGTTGGATAATATTTATTTCGACCCTTGGCGATAACCAAATAACCTGTTTCATCATATTCCAAGTCAGAGTAAAATTCTCCATAAAATTTTATTCCTCTTTCTTTGTATACTTTTTCGTGAAAGGTATTAACCATTCCGAAAATACCAACATTAAAAATTTCAGCTGCGTCAGCAATTCCATGAGCCACATCTTCCTCTTTTGCAGAGACACCATATAAAGATCCATGAGGTTTGATATGGTTTAATGGCATTCCATACTCATCCAAAAAGGCTTTAATCGCACCAGTTTGATACATCACAAGATTTTTGATTTCCTCACGTTTCATTTTCATTGGCCTTCTTCCAAACCCCACTAAGTCAGGATAGGCGGGGTGCGATCCAACTTTCACATCATATTTTTTTGCAAGCTCGACAGTTTTCCTCATTGTGTTTGGGTCTGAGGCGTGAAACCCACAGGCTACATTAGCAGCATCTATGTAAGGCATTATTTCTTCGTCATCTGCGAAGGAATAAATACCAAAACCCTCACCCATATCGCAATTCAAATCGACCATGAATAATAAATTCCTCTCATTTATAATTTACAGAAAATCAGGCTTTTATGTGAAAATCTTTTCCACATGTTGGAACAATTTTGCTTATATTTTTCAGAATATAGGTATTATTATAGATACTTATATATAAGTAAGGAGGATAAAACTATGACATTGCTTAAAAAGTTCATAGCTATTTTAGCTGTTAGTTTTGTCGGTGTCGCAGGTAACTTAAATGCTGACATCTTAGATGAAATTCCAGCTGATATTAGAGACTTCGTTTATAATCCTGACTTTATGGATCCTAACCAACCTCTTGGTGAAAGTGTATACAGAAATTGGAAAAGTGATAGACCACTTCCTTGGACTATCGGTTATGCAAGTTCTTACGCAGGTAATCTATGGAGAAAAGGTGTGATGGAGAGATTGTACGGTGACTATTTACCAAAAATGAAAGCAGCAGGTATTCTTAATGATATCGTTGTTACACAATCTAACCTAAAAGACGCGGTTCAAATTCAACAAATGAGACAGTTAACTGATCAAGGAGTTGACGGATTAATAGTCTGTTGCTCAAATCCTGTTGCATTAAATCCAACTATTGAGTATGCGTACGGAAAGGGTGTTCCTACTGCATCAATGACTGGATACTTAACTTCAGAATATGCTATCAGTACATCTGTTAACTATAAATTAACCGGATATTATATTGCACAATGGTTAGCAGAAACTATTGGTGGTGAAGGTAATGTTGTTATCATGGAAGGAATTCCTGGAACATCAGCATCTGACTCACAGCACCAAGGTATGCTAGATGGATTTGCAGAATATCCAGACATTACTGTTGTTGCTGAAATTGCACACATGTGGACACCACAAATTGCTCAAGCTGAACTTCAAAAATGGTTATCAGCTAACACAATTGAAGTTGACGGATTTGCTGTTCAGTCTTCAGGAGAGTCTGGAGCACTTAACGCTCTAGAATCATCTGGAAGACCAATGGTGCCTATGGCTTTGGGTGGAGAAATTGGTGCATTCTGCTATTGGAGAAATAACCCAGACTTTATCGACAGAGCGGTCTATGCTTGGCCTCCAGGAGATGATGCAGAGTTTGCAATGAACGTTCTTTTAAGAACTATGTATGGTCAGGGTCTTAAAATCCAGTCTATCTTAGTTCCTCCATATGAAGAAGATGTTGAGACTATTCAGTCTTTTGTTCCTGAAGATTGTGACAGAAACTCAAGTGAGTTTAGAACTGTTGGAATTGAAAACTGGGCAAGTGATGAATACCTAAATAATTTCTTCGATCGTGGAGAAGCATTACTTTAATAATTTAAGTAATTAATGAATGAAGAAAAAACTTTGGACAGTGCCCCAAACGGGAATGGGGCACAGTCTAGCTCCTCTAAAGTCGGAGGGGATATCTATGTTCAAGATGCATCAAAATCCTTTGGTGTAACAAAAGCCCTAAACGGAGTTAATTTCAAAGCTAACTTTGGTGAAATCCACGCCATTGTTGGTGGTAATGGATGTGGTAAAAGCACATTGGCAAAGGTTATCTCAGGAGTTTTACCTTTAGATAAAGGAAAAGTATCTATTATGGGGCATTCACCTAATTCCCCAATTGAGGCCCAAAGAATTGGTATAGCAACAGTTTTTCAAGAAGTGATGATAGCTGAAGAGGCTACTGTTTATGAAAATTTATTTATTGGATATGACTCTTTTTTTGGGAAAAAATTAGCACATCGAGATAGGGTCGAAAAAGCTGCCTCTATAATGTTAGAGCTATCAGGTGAATTTGTCGATCCATATACAATAGCAAGTCAATTATCGCTTGGTATGAAAGCTTGGATAACTATTGGTAGAGCATTTTTAAGAAATCCTAAAGTACTAATTTTAGATGAGTCATCAGCTGCGCTTGATTTTGACTCTACAGAGAGACTTTTTGCAAAAATGAGAACATTAAGAGATCAAGGTGCAGCAATTTTTATAGTAACTCACAGAATTGCAGAGCTAGTTAGAATAAGTGATAGAGCAACGGTTATGAGAGATGGTGTTGATGTTGGAGTTTTAGCAGGAGATGAAATTACTGAAAAAAATCTCCTCGGACTAATGACGGGTGATAAAAAATTTTCTACAGCATCAGAAATAAAAGCTACACCTCCAAACTCAATCTCAGATGAAATAGTTTTATCTGCTAAAGATTTAAAGGTTTGGGATAATGGAGATTTTATTAACTTTGACCTACCAAAAGGTGAGATACTTGGAGTTACAGGACTTGATGGACAAGGACAAGATAATTTTGTTAAGGCTCTGGCAGGTATTGATCAACCACTTAGCGGAGAAGTAATTGTCAAACAGTCTGATGAGGAACGAGAAAGAACAAAGAAAGATTACACAACTGTAAATAGCTTGTTAGATGCAAAGAAAAGTGGAGTTGGATACGTATCTGGGGATAGAAAAAAAGAGGGTATTTTTCCTAACATGAGCATATATGAAAATATGGTGATACCATTATATAAAGGAAAACAAGCTAAAACATCAGGTGGATTTATTGGATTTATTAAATGGATGGAATTAAACGGTATTTTTGATTGGGAAGTAGAAAGGTTAAGTATTAAAACAGGTCCAAAGAATAATCTAATTACCTCATTGAGTGGAGGAAATCAGCAAAAAGTCATGATTGCCAGAGCTTTCACAACAACTCCAAAAATACTGATACTTAACGATCCAGCGAGAGGTATTGATGTTGGCGCAAAGCGAGACTTATATAAACACTTAAGAATTTTTGTAAATGAAGGTGGTACAGCGATATTTCTATCAAGTGAACTCGAGGAATTTATAGGACTATGTCATCGAGTTTTAGTTTTCAGGGATGGGAGTATATTTGAGACATTTGAGAAAGAGGATATCAATCCAAATACTATCCTTGAAGGAATGTTTGGTCATACTCAAAAGAAATCTAATAATAATTTATCAACTGGGCAAAATTCTGATCACAAAGCTAATAATAATCCAATAATTCAAAATAAAATTATTAAACCGACAGTGCCTACAAATGTCAAAGTAGTAGATTTTACAGATAAACCTAAGAGCAATGAAAAAATTAAAGTTAAATATTTTTAAACTCAATGGTTCAAGAATATAAAAATACAGATTTAGATTTATTTCAGAAAATAGATTTAACCAATCCTAAAGATGAGTTATTAAAAAAAAATAAGATAGGTTCATCGCAACAAGAAAACAATAACATCAAATTTAATTATTTAAATCACGAGATTTCAAAATTTGAAAATTTAGAGAGTCATTTATCTCAAGATAAATCAAAAAAACTTGATGATATTTTATTCTCTCAAATCGATGTTGATGATTATGCTAGTTTCAAAAATATGTATCCTCATAATATTTCTCAACCTAAATTAAATGTAAGTAAACTCTCTGTAAAAAAACATATAAACGAGGATGGCTCTTATCCCAATTTAGTTTCAAAGAATACAAAAGATAAAACCTCAGAGATATTTCAGGGAATTTACCCTGAGCCAAAGTTTTTACCAGGTGGTGATAAGTATTTATTAATAGAATTTGGTAATGTGATGAATTTAGAATTGAACTTTAAAGCTCAGGGGCTATCAAACTTAATTAAGACAGCAAATATAAAGGGAGTTTACGAAACACTCCCATGTTTTGCCTCGATGATAGTTCATTACAATCCAGATGATATCGGCTATCAAGATTTAATTAATGAATTGAAATCATTGCTTAAAGATATGAAAGATAATGATGATACTGTTGTAAATAGCAGACTTTTTCATTTCCCAACTGTCTATCTTGACAAATGGACTAAAGAAGCAATTGAAGACTATATAGCTAAAATCACAATTAAAAAGCCAGATCCTGAGTTCATTACAGAATTAAATCAATTAGATGATGTAAATCATTTTGTTAGAGTTCACTCTGGAACTGAGTATTGGGTGGCTTCGCTTGGTTTTTGGCCTGGTTTACCATTTACAATGCCCCTTGACCCTAGGTGCAAATTAACCGCTCCAAAGTATAACCCACCTAGAACGTGGACACCAAAAGGAACCGTGGGCATGGGAGGATCATCCACAGCTATTTATCCTGATAGGCTACCTGGAGGTTATCAAATTTTTGGCAGAACTCCTGTACCCATTTGGGATCCTGACAAGAATTTTGATGTTTTCAAAGATAGTATTTGTCTATTTAGGCCAGGAGATAGAATTAAATTTGTGCCTTGTGATTATGATGAGTTTGAAATGATTGAAAAAAAAGTTGAAGATAAATCATATCGATATGATTTAATTGAAGAGCATAAATTTTCCATCAAAAAATATAAAAACTGGTTGTCTAAACTAGATTATAATAAGAAGTTTTAGATGTTTGAAGTTATTAAACAAGGACTAGAAACATCAGTGCAAGATTATCCCGGGAGAGTTGGTTATCTTAACCAAGGGTTTCCTCCCTCAGGGCCAATGGATAGTTGGTCTTTTCGACTTGCCAATTTACTTGTAGGTAATGAAGAGAGTTTTGCAGCACTTGAGTGTCAGTACACTGGTCCAACTTTAAAATTTGAAAAAGATCACGTTATTGCGGTCTGTGGAGCAGATATGCAGCCCAAAATAAATGGTAATTCTATTCCTATGTGGGAGAGTGTTTTAATAAAATCTGGACAAACTCTTGAAATGGGTTTCACAGTATCTGGTGCAAGATCTTATGTGTCTTTTGCTGGGGGCATTGAGTCAGAAAAATGGCTTAACTCTCAATCAACTTTTCACAAAGCTGGCGTTGGCGGCATTGATGGACATGCTTTGAAAGACGGTCAAAGAATTCCTTTAGGTCAAGCAAATGGGAAGATCGGCAGAAAAATAAGAACTGACTCAATTCCAGAGATTAGCAATAGTGGTATTTGGGAAATTGAGGTTGTACGTGGACCAAATGATGACTGGCTTGACGATGAAGGATATGACACTTTTCTAGGAGCAGAGTGGAAACTTCAAGCAAGAAGTGATCGTACTGGATTTAGGTTGGATGGGCCCACTTTAAGTTTTACAGAAAAAGCTACAAATAAATCTCCTGAACATGGCTATGAACCTTCAAATATAATAGATCAGGGCTACCCAATTGGTGGTATTAATTTGGCGGGTCAAACTCCAATAATACTTGTAAATGATGGACCAAGCATGGGTGGATTTATTGTACCTTTTACTGTTCCATCAGCCTCTTTTTGGAAACTAGGACAAGCTAAACCAAATGAAAAATTTAAGTTTAAAGAAATAACTGTTCAAGAGGCACAGGAAATGAGATCAGAACAAACCTCCATCTGCTCAATGGGAAGCATTATATAATATGTCTACAGAGGTTTTAACGTCAGTTCCAGGTAACATATGGAAAGTTTTAGTTGAAGTTGGTGATGAAGTAAGTGAGGGAGATATATTATTTATTATGGAAGTTATGAAATCAGAGGTAAATCATAACGCTCCTGTTAGTGGAACGATAACTCAAGTTAATATTAGGAATGACCAAGAGGGTGTAAGCCCTGGCACTGTTGCTATTATCATAGATTAAATGACAGATATTCCACTTTTATATAATGGGCCTACTTCTCCTTTTGGAAGAAAATGTAAAGTATCTGCTCTTGTACTAGACGTTGCTCATAAAGAAGAAAAAATAAATATTTATAAATCTAGATTTCTAGATGAATTTAATCCATTAAGACAAGTTCCTACTTTAATAGTTGGTGATAAAACGATTACAGACAGTGATAATATTTGTTTATACTTTGATAGTATTTCAAAAAAAGACTCTATATATCCAAAAGATCGTTATTGGGAAAGTATGACAATGATAAGTGTTTCAAATGGAATTATGGAAAATGCAGTTAATCGTTATATAGAAATGTCAGCTATACCAGAATTGGAGCAAAGACATAAATCTATAGAACGATATGAGAAAAAAATTTTAAGATCTATTGATTGGATTGAAAGAAAATATGATGAGTTCGTGACTGACAAGTTAACGATTGATCAAATTTCTGTTGCCTGTGCATTAGACTATACATCTTTTAGATTTACTAATGCTTGGGGAGAAAATAATGTTAAATTAAAAAAATGGTTAGAAAATATTACCAAGAATGATTTTATGAAATCAACATTACCTGGAGAAAGTTTTAAGTATGAATAAAAGATTTAGAAAATTTTTTCTACAAATGATACATTATAAGTTGATGAGATATATTTTTGTACTTCTTCTAAGTTTGCCATTATTATCGATGAATTTGAATGCAGAGTATGAGATGCACATCCCAAATTGTACTCAAAAAGGTGTTGAAAATTGCGGTGGTTTTTTATTTGATAATGAAACTGGGGATGTCCTTTTTTGCGGTTCTGAGAGTTGTATCGATTTAAAACTTCCAAAATCTTGGAAGGCAAAACAGAAAGATAAACTATCAAAACAAGATCAAATATTAGAAATGCTCTCCAATATTCAAGTTGGATCTGTCAACACAGTTCAAAATGTTGAGCCTTCTTCAGATACAAAAATTGTAAATCAGGAAGTAAAATCAGAAGAAAAGAAAGAAGAAAAAGAGGTTGTCAAAAAAGAAGAGAAAAAAGAGAAGAAGATAGAAAAGTGTGACAAAGAAAAGAAAAGTTTGTGTAAAGGTTCTGGTGGCATGCAACTTGGAGGAACCGGAATGAAACTTAAGAAACCAACCAAAAAATAGTTTGAAAAAAAAACAAAAGAGATCAATAGCTTCTTTAATATTAATAAGAGAAAAACTTGCCCATGACCTATGTAATGAGATTTATATGAGTAAAGATGAAGCTTATGAAATTATAGACTTTTCTTTCCAGCTTAGTGATAAATTACCTGAAACTTATGATCAGCTGAAATCAGAAATAAAGTCTTATATAATTATTAATATGTTATCTCTAGTTACTAAATTCCACTAGTATCTATTTCTTCTTTTGAAATATTTTCTTTATTTTCATCAAGTAAATTTTCATAATTCGAATTTTCATCACTTAAATAAGTACTATCGCTTAAAATTATATCCATTCTTCTATTATTAAAGCTATAATCACAGGTAACTGAGAAAATTAACTCATTACTATTAGACTTATTGCTAAGATAAATTTCCCAGGTTGTTTTACTTTTAAGTTTATTTGGAAATTGTTTAACTTCAGTTTGAAATAATTCGGTGTTTTTTTTTTGAAATGAATTAATAAATCTATCTTGAATGTCAAGGCACTCTACAGGACTAAGTTGTAATTGATTATTTGAGCCGTGAATCTCGTAAATATTTCCTGTTTTTGTTGATTTTAATGTGTACTCAGTAAGATACTTGTTTGCTATCAAGACGTTGTCCTCTTTAATAGAGATGCTCTCAATATTACCTTTCTTCAATTTTATACTACCATCATTTTCATACCTAAGAATGTCCTCGTACAATTTATAACCAAAAAGCTCAATTGATTGTGCATTCAAACAAAAAAACATGCTAACTGTGAATAATGTCTTAAACATAAGGAATTTTAACATTGATTTAGTTCTTTGAAATAGTGTTGAGCGGATATGGAACATCTTTGATAGAAAATTTATGACAATATTCAACACCCTCTAAAAGTTTTGACCATAGTTCGTTTGCATCCTTCTCTAATTCTGGGATCGAATATGATGCTAAGCTTAAAAACCATATCTTAAAAGAGTCCTTTGATAGTCTATCGACATTTGAATTAACTAATGTGGAAAAAGTATCTTTCCACTGTAGTAAGAGAACATCAGCTTCTTTTTTTGATAAATTCTGTGGTGATATAAAGTATTTTTTTTGAAGTGTTGATTTATCTTGTTCTAGAATAGATGTTTTAAATTGGAATGCATTATCAAGAATTGATGCTTTTTCTTTACTATCATTTATTTCAATCCAATTAATAAAACCTTTCAATAATCTTGAGCATATGTCATGGAGTTGTTCATTATCTATTTCTTCATTCATATGATTTATTAAAATTTAAAATTTCAAGAATGACTGTATCTCTTTTGCTAGAGCCAACATTTCTAAACACCCTTTTCCAGTTCTTTGTTTTTCTACTACTGTTAACCCTAATCCCATAGTTGATACAAATATTTGTCTATTACCCAAAATCGTCTTTGCTTTTTTAACATTCATTTTATTAACAAATTTATGTGCTTCTTGAATAAGTTTAGATTTTGCATTTGCTCTATTAATGAGTATTAATATCTCTCTTTTTTCTCTTTTCGCTAATTCAATTATGGACTCCGTGGCCCAAAAATCCACTTGAGAGGGGGATATCGGTATAATGACAAGGTCAGCTATTTCAATTGCTGGTCTTCCATCTGCGTCAATTTTGGGAGGAGTATCAATTATTACTAAATCAGATTTTTCTTTAAGCGTTTTAGCCTCATACTGTGCGCCCCAGAGGCTTGCTGTTTTAAACTGAATCATATTTTTATTTTTAAGTTTTTCATTTCTGGTGAGAAACCACTTACCTAAACTGCCTTGAGGGTCTGTGTCGAGTAATGTCGTGGATAAATTATTTTTTAAAGAATAAACAGCAGCTAAATTTGCAGCTATAGTGGTTTTTCCAGAGCCTCCTTTTTGTTGAGCGATGGTAATAACCTTAGACACAATTCAAGTATAAAAGTAAAAAACTCTTAAGAAAGCCTTATTAAAAAAAAGTTGTGGGTTGATAGGTGCTTAGAATAGGTTTCTTAAAATTATATAGGAAATAAACCCCATATAATTTATATTGCTATCGTGAAAGCGTTTCAATTCAATACTACTCCTGGAATAAGATTTGGAAGTGATTATTCAGTAAGCACAGCAGAGGAAGTCTCTAAAAAACTTGGTAACAAAATACTATTTGTAACTGATCCGGGTTTAGTAAAAATTGGATTACACGAAAAAACAATTACTGAGCTTCAAAAATACTCTGAAATTTTAATTTTTGATAATGTTGAAGCTGACCCATCTATAAAAACACTTATGAATTGTGTTCAACAGGGAAGAGATTTTAATGCAACAGGTGTAATTGGATTTGGTGGTGGATCATCAATGGACGTATCAAAATTAACTGCACTTTTGATTGGCTCAAACGAAAATATTCATGAAGCTTGGGGAGTGGCAAATGCTAAAGGGCCCAGGCTCCCTCTTGCACTTTACCCAACAACTTCTGGTACTGGTTCCGAAGTAACTCCAATTTCTATTATCACACAAGAAGATTTAGAAAAAAAAGGAGTTTCCTCACCTATTATACTTCCAGACCTTGCAATTCTTGATCCATCATTAACACTCGGTCTTCCCCCTCACATTACTGCTGCTACCGGTATTGATGCAATGGTCCACGCGATCGAGTCTTATGCTTCAAAAAGTGTGAACAATAATTTGATCTCCCAAACACTTGCAAAGGAGGCATTGAAGCTTTTAGGTAGTTCTATAAGACAAGCTGTCATTAACGGAAAAGATATTGAAGCAAGATCAAATATGCTTGTTGGCTCTATGTTAGCAGGTGTCTCCTTTGGAAACTCTCCAGTTGCTGGCGTTCATGCTTTAGCATATCCGATTGGAGGAACTTATCATGTCCCTCACGGTCTTTCCAACGCACTTGTCCTGCCATATGTGTTAAGATTTAATATATCTGATCAAAATGCATCAAAACTGTACAGTGAAATAGCCCCAATTGTTTTTCCAGATATTGATACAAGCACCAGCACTCAAGATATTTCTTCAAAATTCATTGAAAAGTTGTCAGATCTATCAGGCGAATTAGGTTTAGAACAAAGATTAAGAGATCTCGACATCCCTGAAACTGCATGCGAAACAATGGCTAGAGATGCTATGAAACAAACCCGATTACTAATCAATAACCCAAGAGAAATATCTGAAAAAGATGCTTTTGATATTTATAGGTCTGCATGGTAAAAACTTCATCTGATAAGAGATGGTAAATTTATCATCTTGAATTATTAAGATTTTAAACTAAATAATATGAAAAAATGTTAAGTGTAATAGATATTTCTAAAAATTTTGGCGATTTTACTGCCATTAATAAACTCTCTTTTGAGGTCAAAGTTGGTGATGTGATGGGGTTCCTTGGACCTAATGGTGCCGGCAAAACAACTTCTATGAGGGTAATAACAGGTTATCTGAAATCTGACAGTGGAAACGTTATCATAAACAATAAGGACATTGAAATAGATCCCATTCACACAAAGTCAATGATTGGCTACTTACCTGAAGGTGTTCCCCTTTATTTGGACTTTTCGCCATATCTTTACCTAGACTACGTTTGCCAGGTAAGAAATATAAAAAATTCAAAAGCAGCAATCAAAAAAGTAATTAATGATCTACAACTAGAAGAAGTAAAAGATGTTCCCATTGAAACTTTATCAAAAGGTTTTAAAAGACGTGTTGGAATTGCTCAGGCTCTTATACATAATCCCAAATTACTGATCTTAGATGAGCCAACTGATGGATTGGATCCCCTTCAAAAATTTGAAGTGAGAAAATTAATTAAAAAATTATCTAAAACAAAAGCAATTATAATTTCTACACACATTCTTGATGAAGTCCCAGAGGTTTGTAATAAGTGTCTTATTATTAATGATGGACAAA
>CACMIW010000011.1 GCA_902613845.1 uncultured Alphaproteobacteria bacterium
TCCTAATGATTAAGGCTATTTATCTCTATTTTAAGTTTATTTAAAAATTCTTGCTTGCTTAACCCTGGAGGTATCGGTTGTTTAAACTCAACTGTTATTGAGCCTTTATAAATCTGATTATTTTTAGGCCAAAATTTTCCAGAATTTAAAGCAATAGGCACAACTGGCTTGTTCAAAGACTTGTACATAGAATAAATTCCAGGTTTTAAATCAGGTTGATCCTTAAAGGTTGTTCTGGTCCCCTCGGGAAAAATTATTACAGGTCTATGATCTAAATATTCAGCTGTTTGCTGATTTACATAACGAAGACTATGGATTCCTTGCTTTCTATCAATAGCAATCATTCCCAATTTTTTAAGGTAGGTCCCAAATAACGGAATATTCAATAATTCTTTTTTTAAAATATATGCAGGATTATAAAAGAGCTCATTAAAGTAAATTGTTTCAAACATTGACTGATGTTTACTTGCATAGAGATAACCCTTTTTGTGAGCAAAATCAGAATTAATTACTTCTATATTAATTCCAAATAGTTTTAAAATTACTGTCATGTTCCTTGTAAAGAAAAGCACAAAAAATCTAAATTTTGTATATTTGAAGGGAAGGCCTAACAAAGAAATAATTAATACAATAGCTGTTGTAAAATAAAATATTATTAAAAAACTAAATTTCATATTTTTTTATGAAAACTATCTTTGAGATGATTAATTTAATGTACTCTTCTATCAATTTTTCAAAAGGAAGGACAGTATTGCTATTGCTTACAGAATAAGGAGTTACTTTCAAACCTGATAATTGATTAAATAGAAACTCTGCTCGTTGCATATGTAAATCTGAAGTTATTAATAAAATTGACTCTATTTTTTTTTCTAAAGCCCAGTATCTTGTTTCTAATGCATTTTCATAAGTATTATCAGATAAATACCCAACTTCAATACAACATTCAACAATGTTTTGATCAAAGTTAAGAATATTCACCAATACAACTTCTGAATTAAAGGTATTATCAACACCAGAAATAAACAGCTTATTTTGACTAGATTTTTCAATTTGATTATAACCCTCAATTATTCTTTCACCTCTACCTCCGGCTAGGACAACAATTGCATCTACATTAAAGTTACTTACAGGGTCTATTGATAAATTATTTTTAAATTTTATAAGACCAAGAGTTAAAAATAATAAAATTAAGGCGATTATAATATTTGCACGCTTTAAAAATACTATCATTAAATGATCTCATTTTTACATAGATCTTCTAAGGTATCACGAGATCGGATTACACGATACTCGTCTTTATTGAATAATACTTCCAGAGGTCGAGGCCGACTATTATAAGTTGAGGACATCGATGATCCATAAGCACCAACATTCTTAAATACTATATTATCTCCAACTTTGATCTTGGGGAGTTCAACATCTTTTATAAAATAATCAGTAGACTCACAAATTCCACCTGCGATATCATAAGTTTCAACATCTTTTGAGTTGTTTGAAACTTCTATTGGAGGCTTTATGTCATACAAAGCTGGACGAATGTATTCAGAAAATGAACAGTCAATAATAGCAATTTTCTTATTGCCGCTATTTTTTATATATAAAACTTTACTTATAAGTTCACAGCTATCAGCCACTATAAAACGTCCAGGTTCAAAAATAATATTAAAATTTTTACCACCAAGTAATTTGTTACAATTATTTTTCCAACTATCAAAATTGATTTCTTTATCAGAGTGATCAAGAACAGCAAATCCTCCACCAAAATCTAAAGTATCAATATCTATATTTTCTTTAAGATTTTGCTCATCTGCAATTTTGATTAGATTTTCATATGAACTTAGTAACTTCTGATAATCGATTATTTGACTTCCTATATGAACAGAAAGTGTTTTTAAGTTTACCCCCTCTAAATTAGAGATTGTATCAAAGTCAATTTGATCAATTGAAATACCAAATTTACCTCCTGATAAACCAGTAGTAATTTTATCCATGGTCGACCCATCAATATCAGGGTTTATTCTGATACCAATATTTGTTTTTAGCCCCTTACTTAAAGAGTAATCATTAATGAATTCAACTTCCTCAATATTTTCAACATTTATAGAGTGAATTTTTTGAGTAATAGCGTACTTTAAATCGAAATCAGTTTTTCCTGGCCCATCAAATATAATATTTTCAGGTTCAAAACCGGCTTTCAATGATTTAAATAGTTCACCAGCAGAGACAACTTCAGCACCAAAACCACAACGATGAATAAGGCTTAAAATTGCAAGGTTAGGATTAGCTTTAACGGCAAAATTAAACTTTCTAGGAAATTCTAATTCTAAATTATTTAGAAAATTTATTTTATCTTTAATTTTATCCTCATCATAAAGATAAAAAGGACTAGAAAACTCTTTTAATATTTTATCTAGCATCATTCGCTCGCAGGGTATTCATAATCATCATTAGGAGGAAATGGATATAGAGATTTATCTACAACACCCTCTGGTAATTTATTAGGTTTTTGGTTTCCACAGCCAATGATAAATACAGGTAATAATATTATCAATAAAAACTTGTTCATTTTACTCTAAGAAATTTAATATATTTTTTAATCACTTTAGAAACCTGTTTTGGATTAGAGCTCATAGGTGTTTTTTTTCTTGATAAACTGTTATTAATATCAACATATTTATAAATATTTTTATCAATTGAATTTTGAAATTTTTGGTATTCATCAATTTTCATTTGTGAAAGATTTTTATTATTTTTCTGAGCATAATTTACTATATCAGCAATAATTTTATATGAGTCTCTGAAAGGTATTTTCTTTTCTATAACTAGATAGTCTGCTAAATCTGTAGCTGTAGCAAAATAATTATTGCATAAATCTCTTCCAATAGATTTTTCAAAACTAGATTTTTTTATAACCTCTTCCATAATTTTAATACAGCTTATTAACTCATCATAACAATCAAATATTATCCCTTTATCCTCCTGAAAATCTTTAAAATAAGTTAAAGGAAGGTTTGAAACTATATTTGAAAGTTCGATTGACTTAATTCTAATGCTATTCGTTTTTGATCTTACAAGTTCTAATGAGTCGGGATTTCTTTTTTGAGGCATTATGGAACTACCTGTAGAATATTCAGTACTTATATTAAATAACTTGATGAAATTACTTGACCATAAAATTAGCTCAGATGATAATTTACTTAAATGCGTCGCAGTTAAAGAACTAGCGTGTAGAAAATACATGCAAAAATCGCGATCACTTACACCATCCATAGAATTATTTTTAGATTTTGAAAAATGTAAACTTTTATTTAGTAAACCTATATCTAAGTTATAATTACTACCTGCTAAAGCAGCACTGCCTAATACATTTTCATCGCTGTTATTTATACAAAAATCAAAATAATTTAAGTCTCTTTTAAACATCTCTAAATATGCAATTAAGTGATGAGCCAAAGATACAGGTTGTGCCACTTGCAAATGAGTAAATCCAGGAATAATAGTTTTTTCATTTCCACGAGCTTGATTTAAAATAGACTTCATTAAATTCTTGATTTCTTCTTGTAAATTTTTGGAGGCTTTAATTGTCCATAATCTAGTATCAGTTGCTACCTGATCATTACGAGACCTTCCAGTATGAATCTTATTAGCAACATTACCTATTTTTTTATTGAGGAAAGACTCTACATTCATGTGAATATCCTCATTTTTTTTTGAAAATTTTAGTCTACCTTTTTTATGATCATTCAATATTGAATTTAATCCTTTTTGAATAGTAAGAGCTTCTTTTTTTGAAATAACTTTTAGTTTTACTAAAGCTTTTACATGTGCACTTGTAACAGCAATATCCTCTTCAATTAATCTTTTATCAATATCAATTGAGCTATTAAAATCATCCATTAAACTGGAAGTGCTTATATTAATTGTGGTTGACAGTATTTTACTTTTCTTATTCATGATTTTAGTAATTAAATTATCTTGATAAATATATTATTGCAGCGAATACTAAAACAGCAATACCTTGGAACAATACTCTCATTCGCATAAGTTTGTTACTGTGTTTTTTATTAAAACTTCCATTTTTAGCCATAGCTATTACACCAATTACAACCATGAGAAGAGCTAAAATCATGGATACAACTAAAACAAAAGGCAATACAGTAGATGAAAACATGGTAAATAGTTATCAAATTATCTATAAATGTCTAATTATTAAATTTAAGAAGAATTGATGAAGAAAATTGTATTATTTTTGCATGGTTATGGGTCTAATGGAAATGACCTAATTTCCTTAAAAGATTATATATCTTTGGAAAAAGAAGAAACTGAGTTTATATCTCCTAATGCCCCGGAGCCCTGTGAATTCAATTATTTTGGGTATCAGTGGTTTCCATTAAAAGAAAGATCAATTGAAGAATTAAAAGAAGGCCTAAAAACAGCCTTCTTTCATCTTGAAAAAATAATTGAAAAAATAATTCATGAACACTCAGTTGATGAAACTCAGATTTCTATCATTGGTTTCTCTCAGGGCTCTATGTTGGCGACATATTATGCTTTACAAAAAAATTTAAATTTTCACAGTATCATTTCATTATCAGGATCATTACCAAAAGAAATTTTAAATGATTTAAAAATATCTGAAATCAAATCTAGTTTTTTAATTTTTCATGGAAAAATGGATGATGTCGTACCATTTAATAGGGCAGTTGAGACAAATTCGTTTTTGGAATCAAAAAAATTTTCTAGTAAACTAGTCCTAGATGATGACTGTGCACATTCAATTAGCCCAATTGCTTTAGATGAGATTAACAAGCTGTATGAACATTGGAATTAATAAACTATTAATCATACTCTTTTTTGGATATGTTAATATTAAACCATGATTAACTCGAATCATTGTCCATCTTTAGTATTAAATGCAGACTACCGGCCTCTTAGCTATTTCCCCTTATCCATATGGAGTTGGAAAGATACGGTAAAAGCAGTTTTTCTTGATAGAGTTAATATAGTTGAAGAATATGATCAAAAGGTTTCATCCCCATCTTTTGAAATAAAACTCCCTAGCATTATCGCACTCAAAGATTACATACCACATAGTCATAAACCTGCATTTACAAGATTTAATGTTTTTTTGAGAGATGATTTCACATGTCAATATTGCAATGATAAATTTTCAACAAAAGAATTAACTTTCGATCATTTGATACCTCGTTCAAAAGGTGGATTGACAAATTGGGAGAACGTTGTGACTGCATGTTCAAAATGTAATTGGACCAAAGGAAGTAGGGATTTAAGTCAAGTTGGTTTTAAATTGCTTAGAAAACCTAAAGAACCCTCTCAATATTCTTTAAGACTAAAAAGTAAAAATTTCCCTTCTGATTATCTTCATTCGAGTTGGAGAGATTATTTATATTGGGATAGCGTCTTAGAGAAGGATTAATATTTTTTAGTTATTTTTATCGCAGTATAGCATAGCTGTTTTATTGTTTTAGACAAAAGAACATATCCAGTTGTCATTTCTGCCTGGTGTTCGACGCCTGTATCATGGTGCTCTAGCTCATCTTCTCTAAACTTTTTTACAGTCTTCAATAAATCTGGTTTTAATTTTCTTTTTGATAGTTCCTTGGCTTGATCCTCATAGTGTTGACCAATAACCTCCTCAACAGCAACGGTGCATGCCATTGCAGCTTTTTTCCCCAGTAATGCAGTACCTAATCCAAGGGCATAACCTGCTAAATTCCAAAATGGAAATAAAGCGGTTGGTTTTACGTTCTCTTTTACTATGTATTCATCAAAAGTTGATTTATGAATTTCCTCTTGGTCAGCCATCTCCTTAATTTCTTTACCAAATTCTGTGTTTTCTTTAAAAATAGCTAATTGTCCTCGATATATTTGCGTTGCTCCATGCTCACCTGCATGATCAACTCTGATAATTTCTTCAATTAATTTTTTATCTTCACCGCTCAGTGATTTATTTTTCTTTTTTGTAGGCATTGAAAATAATTAATATCAGAAAAGTCATTGAAAACAAGAAGTTATAAACTGATAATGGAATACCAAAGTAAGGTAAGTTTGCATCTGAGCATGTGGTAATTAATGTATTAGACATTAATTCTTCTTTTAATTTTGTAATATCATTTGGAAGCGTGGCAGCTTCACATCCAGTGTACTCAATTATCCCAAATGTTGTTAGAGAATGATAACCGGAAATTCCTAATTCAATAAGAAGCAAGATAGTTAGTAATATATAAATTAAATTGAAATATCTCTTCATTAAAAAATAAAATACACCCAATATCAAAATTGAATAATATGGAACTCTTTGATATACACACAATTTACATGGGCTATGACCATATGCATATTGTAATATTAAAGCAAAAGACATAGCTACCAGCGAAAACAAGAAAACAAGAAATAAAATATTAGTTTGTTTAATCATTATAAAAAAATAAATAAATAAAAAGGACTATCCCAAGAGGTATGATTATAAAAATTAATAGTTTATTTTTTTGTAAAATTTCCACACCTAATTTCCCAAATTGTTTAATGATAAAAGCAATAATAAAAAACCTCAACCCCCTAGATAACAATGAAAGGAGTATAAAATAGATAAAATTAAATTGAGCATATCCACTTGTTAAAGCTATAACTTTGTAAGGTATAGGTGTAAAACCACCTAAAAAAACTGCAAAAATACCCCAATCATTATAAAAATTCATAAATACACCCTGCTTGCTTATATCAAAATAAGATTGGGCAATATCAAAAATGAAATACCCTATGAAATATCCAAAAGCACCTCCAATGACTGAAAATATCGTACAATTCAGTGCAGTTGCTAAAAACTTTTTTGGGTTAAAATAAACAATTGGTATTAAAATTAAATCTGGAGGAATTGGAAAAAAAATACTTTCTATAAAAGCAACTAAAGATAAAAAATATTGTGAATATTTTGATTTAGATTTTTTTTCAACATATATATGTAAATTCTTCCAAATCATATCAACTAATTAATATTAAGTATTTAACCTATAAGGTAATACCAGAGATAAGCAATTATAATAGCTGGGATCGCACTGTAGAGCGTAGCAACTATTGCTGCTTTTGCAGATATAGCTATCGCAGGAAAAAGTGCATCACCGTCGTTAGATATAGAGTTTCCTATTTGTGCGGACATAGGAATTTGACCACTCACATACATGGATGTGATCATAATTTGAGGACCACAGCCAGGAATAAAACCAATTAGTATAGCCATAAGAGGAATAAATGGACCAAATAGTATTAATGACTCAAATATTAAACCATTAGTTGATAGATCTATTAATTCATAGACAACAAATGAAATAATGACCCAAACAGTAACAAAGCAAGTTGTATCTACAACTTTTCTATAGGAGTTTTCGTGTATTGAAGCCATTTGAATATCTGTTAATGGATTTAAAACCCACAACAAGACACAGTATATCGCCAAAATAAATGCCATTACTTCAAACAAATTAATTCCAATAAAATTAAAGCTCAGATCAAAGTTAAAAGCATTTAACATTCCCAAAACAAATCCAGGAGCTAAAAATAAAAACCAAATATAATAAAAATTATTTGATATTTTGTTTTTAGGTAAATGGGTTGTATTTATATTCTTATTAATTTTATTTTGTAAAAAATTTTTTGTAAAAGGTTGAGCAACATATCCAGATATTATGCCAACTATAAAAGTTACTGGTAGTATGATTAAAGCTGCCTGGGGTTTTGTTGCAATGAGAAGAAAAGCTGCATCGCCCATAGTACTGATAAGCGCTGCGAGCACGCCTCCAAAAGAAACTACTTTTCTAGTGAATAAGCTCATAACCATTATTGCTCCACCACAGCCAGGTATAACTCCTAACATAGAGCAAATGGGAATTTCAAATTTCTTATTTTGTAAAATTAATTTTTGTAAATTAAAATTTCTCTTTTCAAGAATAACGAATAGAAGAAGTGTCACTCCAACAAAGCTAGATACAGCTATGTAGGCGTCGCTCGATGATGAAATTAAAATACTTCTAGTCTGCTCAGAAAATAAAAGAAGGAGAATACATATAAAGAGAAAAATTTTTGAAAATCTTAAATATTGAAATTTTCTACTTAATTCTAATACTAATTCTGTCATATTTTTAGCCTAGGCTAAACAATATAGATATAACTAAATATTAGTCAAACAATTCTTTACATTTAATTGTTAACAAAATAGATTGAACCAGCTATGAAAAACACTAGATCTAGTGAGCCATATCAATTTTCAAATATCAGAAGCCAAAATAAGAATGAAATACTAGAGGATTATGTTGAGGCTATTCAAGAAATTTTACAAAATAAAGGTGATGTTAAAAATGCTGATTTAGCTCAACATTTTGGTGTGTCACAAGCTACTGTTAATAAAAATTTGAAGCGTTTAATAAGTTTTAATTTAGCAAAATCTGAACCATACCGTTCGATTTTTTTGACAGAAAAGGGAGAAAAATTAGCCACACAATCAAAACAAAAGCATGAAATTGTTTATAATTTTTTAATTAAGTTAGGTGTTTCCAGAAAGACTGCAGAAAATGACAGTGAAGGTATTGAGCATCACGTTAGTGATGAAACATTAAAGTTAATGAAAAAATTTAAATAATTATTTTTTCGTCTTTGACAAAATTCTTTTTTCTAGCACGTTATCGAACAAATAAATAACGATAGAAAGAAAACAAATAATTGTTAAAGCATGCAAACTTCCATACTCAAACATTTCATTTGATGAATATTCGTATAGGCTAGTAGCAAGTGTATCAAAATTAAAAGGTCTTAGTAGTAAAGTAATAGGTAACTCTTTTACAGTATCGACAAATACTAGAAAAAATCCTGCTATTATACTTAACTTTACCTGAGGTAAAATTATTCGAAAATATGTTGTTGAAGATCTTCTTCCAATTAATCTTGAGGCATCATCAATTGATTTTCCAATTTTTTCCATCCCTGAGTCTAAAGAATTATTTGATAGAGCAATTAATCTAATTATCAGAGCTAAGGACAAGCCCAATAAAGTAGTAGATAAAGACAATGTTGTTAATCGATCAAAATAAAATAAAAAGAAAAGCACTCCTAAAGCTATTACTACACCTGGTATTGCATACCCAATGTTTATTATTTTTTTGTAATATGTAATGTGATTTTTAGTAGTGAATCTTGAGTAAAAACTAATAAATACTGAGATGATAGCACATCCAATTCCTGCAATAATTCCAAGCAAAATTGAATTAAATAGTGAGGTAAAATAGTTACTAAAATTAATAAAATTTAAATTATTAAAAAATGTATAAATTACAAAAATAAGAGGCAGAATAAAGCCAAACAAAATAGGTAAGACTCCTAAGATTAATGCAATTATTCCAATGAACTTTCCTAATTTATATTTTGACCACTGAATATTTTCATAGGTATTATTATTGAATTTCCTTTTACCTCTTAATTTTTGCTCAAAAAAATATAACAAAACCATTACTAAAATAATAATTAAGGCCAATAGGAAAGCTAAGGGTAGATCATTTAATATCGCTATATAATGAAAAACTCCTACTGAAAGTGTTTGTAAACCAAAAAAATCCGCAACACCAAAATCATTGACTGTTTCCATCAAAACTAATGCTAGTCCTGCAGCTATTCCAGGTAGGGCCATGGGTAAACCAATTTTAAAAAAACATTGATAGGGATTTTTACCAAGAGTTTTTGCAGCCTCTATATATCTTGCGGAGAAATTTATGATTGCAATCCTAGTAAGGATATAAACATATGGAAAAAAAGATAAAGAAATTATTAGCGAAGCCGCGATACTATTTCTTATTGAGAAACCATCATAAAACAAAAATTTGAGAGTTATAAAACCACCTGGCTCCAAAATTTCGGCATAAGTATATGCTGAAATATAGGCTGGAACTGCTAAAGGTAGTATTGCAAATATTTGTAGAAATTTTCGCCCCCAAAATTCGGTCATTGTATTTATCCATGCTAATGGCACACTGATGATTGTTGTAAAAATACTTACCATTACTATGAGTTTAGTAGACCCAATTAAATATCTATTAATGTAAAGCTCATTGGTTAAAAAAATTGCACTCAAACCATTTGTTATAACTAAGGCTATAGGGGTAAGTAGTAAGAAGCTAATTAATAAAAAGAAAAATAATTTAAATAAATTTACTGTCATAAAATTATATAAAAAACACAGCCTAGTAATAATAGAGCCATGACTCTATTAAAATAAATAATTTTTCTTTTATCATTAAGATATTTTCTAAATGAGTGTCCAATAGCGGCCCAAACTACAGCACTAGTTGACGTTGAAATTATAAAACAAATAAAGATTAAAATAAATTCCTCTAAATATGAGAATTTATTTTGTATAAAAATTGCAGAACTAGACATGGAAACACTTACAGCTTTAGGATTTATTAATTGAAAAAAATAAATATCTCTAAATGTAAATCTTCTTTTTTTATTATTGTCTGAAAATTCAGTTGAAATAAAAATTTTATAAGCCAAATAAGTTAAAAAGATCGTGGCTACTATTTTTATAAAATTCTTAAAATTTGGATAGTTTTCATAAATCTCTCCTATTCCTAATAAGCAAAGAGTTAAAACTGATAAAAATCCAAAAAAGACACCTAACATAAGTGGAATTGTTGCTTTAAAACCATAATTAACAGCGTTTGTTGAAAGAATTATATTATTAGGTCCCGGTGTAATGGCAGCAGTCATTGCAAAAGTGAGTATGGGAGCCATAAAGTAAATGTATTCCAAAGTATCGAGATATTATTCTTAAATTTAAATAAATATACAATTAGTTATCAATTTGCCTAATTTGTCTTAATAATATAAGTAAATAAGATTATTTTAAGGCGTTGTGGCGGAATGGTAGACGCGCCGGATTCAAAATCCGGTGAGGGTAACCTCGTGAGAGTTCGAGTCTCTCCAGCGCTACCAACAAAAAATAAAATTATGAAAAATATTAAAAATTTAACGGCCGTTTTCTCATTATTTTCCACAGGTATTACGATTGTAACAAATGGAACAAATAGAAAACAATTTTTTGGTTGTACAGTCAATTCTTTCTCAAGCCTTTCTCTTGTTCCTCCAAAGTTTTTATTTTGTCTTGGAAATGAAAATTTAAATTTAAAAAGTTTTAAATTAAATAGTCCTTTAAATGTAAATTTTTTAGCTAAATCTCAACTTAATTTATCTAATAAATTTGCTGGATCATTAGAAAAAAGGTGGGTGAATACAAAATATAAAATTGCGAATAATAATGTTCCTTTCTTTCCGGAGTCTTTGGGGCTATTAGAGGCAAAAGTTGAAAAAAAAGTCATATCAGGCGATCATACAATAATCATATGTTTAATAACAAACTGCGTAAAACTAAACACCAAAAAACCCCTTATTTATTATAAGAGCAAATATCACACCGTTTAATTTTTTCTATGAAATATATAAATAGTAGTTTTGAGGAAATTAATATCGATGAAAAGCTATGTTTAACAATAGGTAACTTTGATGGTATTCACAAAGGCCACAGAGAGATAATAAAAAACTTAATACAAAAAACTAAAATATCAAAATTCAAATCTGCTATTTTATCATTCACTCCACATCCAAAAATTTATTTTAAAAAACAAAATAATTTTATGATTAATTCTCAATTAAAAAAAAAAGAGATTTTAGAGAGCTTAGGTTTAGACTATTTAATTGACTTACATTTTAATAAAAAATTTACTGAACTAAATCATTTAGAATTTGAAGATAAAATTTTATTAGGAAAACTTAATGCCAAAAAAATTTTAATAGGAAGAGACTTCCAGTATGGGAATCAAAGAAAAGGAAACATAGAGACATTAAGAATATTTTGTGAGAAAAATAATATTCAACTAAACGAAATTGATCTCATTGTCGATGAGCAAAATAATAACAAAATTTCTTCAAGTAAAATAAGAGAAAATCTTAATTTAGGAAATATTGAATTAGCAAATAAAGATTTGAAAAGAAAATTTAGTATTTCTGGTAGAGTTATTAAAGGCGATCAGAGAGGTCGTTCAATTGGTATTCCCACAGCCAATATTGAGTACCCTCTCAATACAATTATTATTCCATATGGTGTCTATGCTGTAGAGACCACAATTGATGGAAATACCTATTTTGGTATTGTTAATTTTGGTATAAGACCAACTTTTAATAAAGAAAAGCCAATTGTTGAGGCTTATTTGTTTGATTTTGACAATAATATTTATGATAAAAATATAGAATTATTTTTTTATAAACAAATTCGACAAGAGAAAAAATTTAATGGTATAAAAGAATTATTAAATCAAATCAATTTAGATATCGCTGAAGCAAAAAAAATATTAAATTATGGAAATTAAAGACTCTATTACTCTTCCAAAGACTGGATTTTCTATGAAAGCTGACTTGCCTAAAAAAGAGCCAGGAATTCTAGATGAATGGCTTAAAAATGACATATATAAAAAATTAAGAGAACAATCCAATTCTAAAGAAAAATTTATTCTTCACGACGGACCTCCTTATGCAAATGGTCATCTTCATATGGGTCATGCCCTTAATAAAATTTTAAAAGATATAATTGTAAAATATCAACAACTTCTTAATAAAAACTCTATTTATGTCCCAGGATGGGATTGCCACGGACTACCTATTGAATGGAAAATAGAGGAGGAATACAGAGCTAAAAAGAAAAATAAAGACGATGTACCTGTGATTGAATTCAGAAAACAGTGTAGAGATTTTGCTAATAAGTGGATATCTATTCAAAAAAAAGAATTCCAAAGATTGGGAGTAATTGGCGATTGGGATAACCCATACACAACTATGCATTTTCATGCAGAAGCACAGATAGTAAGAGAATTAGGAAAGTTTCTCAAAAATGGTGGTATTTATAAAGGACACAGACCAGTTTTATGGTCAGTTATAGAAAAAACAGCACTTGCAGATGCAGAGGTTGAATATCATGATCATAAATCAACAACAATATATGCTTGTTTTCCAATTTCAAAAACTGATAACGATAAATTAATAGAGCACTCTATAGTTATTTGGACAACTACTCCTTGGACAATACCAGGTAATAGAGCTCTGGCAGTTCATAACGAAATTGAATACAAATCTTTAAATTTAAAAATAAATGATGGAAACAAGAACGTTATTATAGCTAGCGATTTGGTTGAGTCATTTGTTAAAGAAAATAAAATTGAAAAATACAAAGTTAATTTTTCTATTGAAGGTCATGAATTAACAAATACTTTTTGTAAACACACTTTATACGAGTCTGGATATAATTTTGAAGTTCCTATTCTTCATGGTGATTTTGTAACTACTGAACAAGGCACAGGCATTGTTCATATCTGTCCAGTACATGGGATGGATGATTTTATTTTGGGTAAACAACATAATTTAGAATTACCCATGACAATAAATGAAAGTGGAATATATTATGATCATATTCCTGTATTTAATGGCCAGCACATTTTTAAAGTTGATCAAAATGTTTGTGATGAAATAAAAAAAAACAATAACCTTATATCACAAGGTATTTTAGTTCATAGCTATCCTCATTCTTGGAGATCTAAAGCTCCTTTGGTATATAAAAATACATCACAATGGTTTATCTCAATGGACACAAACGATTTAAGAACAAAAGCACTTAAAGCTATTGATGAAACTGATTTTTTCCCAAAACAAGGACAAAAAAGATTAAGAAGTATGATACAGGACCGTCCAGATTGGTGCGTGTCGAGACAAAGAGTTTGGGGGGTGCCTTTACCAATATTTGTCAATAAAAAAACAGGTGAACCTCTTCGCGATCAAAATATTATTGAAAAAATTGCAAAGATTTATGAATTAGAGGGAGGCGATGCCTGGTTTAATTCCGAACCCTCAAGATTTTTATCACCTGAATATGACCCAAATGATTTTGAACAAGTAAAAGATGTCGTTGAAGTTTGGTTTGATAGTGGTTCAACTCATTCTTATGTATTAGAGGCTAGAGAAGATCTTCACTGGCCAGCATCGATGTATTTAGAGGGCTCAGACCAACATAGAGGCTGGTTTCACTCCTCATTACTTGAGTCGTGCGGAACAAGAGATAAAGCACCTTTTGAAAGTATTTTATCACATGGTTTTGTTGTGGATGGTAAAGGTAGAAAAATGTCTAAGTCAGTCGGAAACGTTATTTCTCCAGATGAAATAATCAATAAATACGGTGCAGATATATTGCGTATTTGGGTTGTTGCATCAGATTATTCTGAGGATTTAAAAATTGATAATAAGATTATCAACTACCAAATAGATTCTTACAGAAAAATAAGAAACACACTAAGATTCCTTTTAGGAAATCTTTATAACTTCAATAAACAAAATTTAGTTGACCCAGAAGAAATGCCTGAATTAGAAAGGTATCTCTTAACGCGAATTTCAAGCCTTAATGAAAAACTTAAAGAATTAGTTTCAAAACATGATTACCATGCGATTTACACTGCTTTACTAAATTTCTGCACTCTTGAGCTATCAGCATTTTATTTTGATATTAGAAAGGACTCCTTATATTGTGATGATATAAAAAGTATAAAAAGAAGATCAACTTCAACATGTTTACATATAATATTTGAGTTTTTAACAAAATGGCTTTCACCCATAGTTTCATTTACATGTGAAGAAGCATGGAAGTCTAGGAGCTATAGTAACGAAGAAAGTATTTTATTACAAAATGTTAAAGATGATGAATTTACTTATAAGGATATTTCGCTTGAAAAAGTTTTTGAAGAACTAAAAAGAGTAAGAAAAAGTGTTACCTCCGCCTTAGAACTAAAAAGAAATGAAAAATTAATTGGCTCAAGCCTTCAAGCCAAAGTAATTTTATTTTTATCTAAAGATATACAAAAAATAATTGCAGATTTAGATTTGGCTGAGATGTGTATTGTCAGCAATGTTGAAACACACGATATTTCAAATAGGTCAAAAGAATCAATCAGTATTGAAGATGAGGAAATACATGTTGATATAAAATTAGCTGATGGAAAAAAATGCGAGCGATGCTGGGCTGTGTTGCAAGAAGTATCATCTAATAAAAATAATTTATGCAATCGATGTGATGATGTTTGGAAAACTTTTCAAAAATAAGTTTAACTTAAATTTATTTTTTTTATTTTTATTCCTTGTTACTTTGGACCAAATCACTAAGGCTTTAGTTATCAATTTCTTTGATCTTTATGAGTCAGTGTCTTTATTCCCAATTATAAATTTAACATTTGTTGTAAATTACGGTTTTGCATTTGGACTATTGAATAATCCATCTCTTAATCAAATAGTAGTTTCAATAGTAATATTACTAATTATTTCATATTTTTTATATTTACTCATAAAAACACAAGATAAGGTTTTTCAATTTACTTTGACCTTGATTTTGTCTGGTGCATTGGGCAATTTTATAGACCGAATATTTAGGGGTTTTGTTATTGACTTTATTGACATATACATAGGGGAATACCACTGGCCAGCATTTAATATTGCTGATAGCTGTATTACTGTTGGCTTTGTTATTTTGATGATGAATATCTTGTTTTTGAATAAAAAATTATGAAAAGTATATTTTTAGTCTTATTAGTCCTTTTGGTATCTTGCCAAAGAGAAATAAGAAACGAAGTTGGTGTTGGATATAATAAAGAGCTTATTATACCTCCAACAAATGATTTACCCCTGCCAAATAGTGGAGATGAAAACACAACGAATTCTGAAATCTCAAATAATCCAGTGATAGAGTCAATACTTAACCAGACAAATGCCAATGAATCAAATCCAAATATTATTGAACAAATTGATAATGTAAACGAGATTATAATAGAGGAAAACGATACTGAAGAGGAAGAGGGAAATTTTTTCCAGAGGCTTTTTAAGGGTAAAAAAAAGTAGTTACAAGAATTTTTATTATTGAGTCAATTATTTCATGAAAATAAAAAATAATTCGAAAAATTTTAGATTTATTAAACAAACAAATATCAACTATTCAATTAATGAATTCTTTTCATTAGATATGTTTAATCCAATATTACAAAAAAATTATTTTAATAATTATGATCTAAGTATATTTAAAAATAAAAAATTTAGAACTCACGTATTTGGAATGGGAGGGTCTTCATTAAGTACGAAATTACTATGCCAATTCTTAGATCCCTATTGCCTTGATAAAAATATTTTTATTTATGATAACCCCTCATTGGTTAAGATCGAAAACACTCTATTGGATTTAAATATTAATAAAAATGATAAATTTATATTCATTTCGAAATCAGGTAACACTATTGAGACTAAATATTTTCTAAATTTAGTAATAAAAATTTTCAAACAAAAAAAAATTTCAACGCTTATAAAAAAATTTATTTTTATTACAGAAAATAAAAATAATTACATGAGAAAATTTGCTCTAAAAAATAATATTCTATGTTTTGATCATGACCCAAATATAGGTGGAAGATTTAGTATATTTTCAATAACATCACTTATCCCACTTTTATCGATAGGACATTCATTACCTGCAATCATAAAGTCATTTAATAAAGCAAAAAAAATATTTCAAAAAAATCATAGTAAACTATCAAAGTATATTAACTACTCTATTGCCCATGAAAAAAAATTTAACTTAAACATCCTTGTAGGCCTTAGTTATCACGATAAGGTAAATGCTATTAATGAGTGGTATAGGCAAATTTTTGCAGAAAGTTTAGGTAAAAATAAAAGAGCAAAAAATTATATATCCTCTTATGGCTCTATAGATCAGCATAGTCAATTTCAACTCTACATTGATGGCCCACATGATAAACATTTTTATTTTTTTAAAATTGAAAATAGAAATAAAACAATCATTTCCAATGCCAGTTTAATTAAAGGTTACAATTTAATGAGTACATTAGAGGAAGGTGCTATAAAAACCCTAATTCAAAAAAAATTTTTAGTTACACAGTTTTCAATTAAAGATGATTTTACTAGTTATTGTTATCTGATCTTCTTCTTAATTTTTGATATTTATTTAAGGTCTAAATTTGAAAAAATTAATTTTCTTGATCAACCAGCTGTTGAAATTTTAAAGAAAAATACGAAAGCATAAATTGATAAATAATTTGATTAATTTTTTTGGTGCAAATTCCAAGTTACATTTATTAAAAATCTTTATAATTTTTGGATTAGCAGGCTCTCTTTCTGTTATTTTATCTGAACCATTACTCCAACTTTTATCAATAGAAAACTATATTACAA
>CACMIW010000012.1 GCA_902613845.1 uncultured Alphaproteobacteria bacterium
ACAGGCTTCGATATTTCTACTGCATCCTACGATAGTAATTTAAGTATTTCTTCCAATGCAGGTGGTTCAAATGGTTTAGCATTCAATTCAGATGGTACAAAAATGTTTGTTAATGCTGCAAATTCTTCTGATGAAGTTGTTGAATACACACTATCGACCGGCTTTGATGTTTCCACCGCCTCCTATGATAGTAGCTTTGTAACCCAGTCCCAAGATACTTCACCTCAAGGCCTAGCATTTAGCAACGACGGAAAAAAAATGTTTGTTGCCGGCGATACGGGAGATGATATTAACGAATATACGCTCTCTACGGGCTTTGATGTTTCCACTGCTTCTTTTGTGGGTAGTTTTGATGTGAGTTCTCAAGGTACTACGCCTACAGGCATTACCTTTAATAATGATGGAACAAAAATGTTTATTACGGACCGGTCAGGAAGTCTTGGCACACACAGTGTGGATGAATACACACTTACTACTCCTTTTAGTTTAGTTGATGTTAGCGGTGAACACACAGGTGATGTTATTGACTCAAGTAACACCTCTACTCGCGATACTGATGTTGACGTAGAAACTTTAACAGTGACTGCTGTTCGTCTCGGCTCTTCTGAGGGATCAGGTACAGCTGGCACTGTAGGATCTGCTCTGACAGGCACCTATGGTCAATTAACACTAAACTCGAATGGTTCTTATACTTATGTTGCTAATCAAACTGCTGCAGACAATTTAGATGCAGGCGACGTTGCAACAGACACTTTTAATTACACAGTGAGCGATGGCACCGCTACAGATACAGCGGTGATCACTATAACTGTGATTGGTATCAATGATGCCCCTTCTGCTCAAAATGATGTGGGTGTGATCGTGGAAGATGGCACTTTAACTGTTACCAATGGTGCTAACGCAACTTTAACTGGAGACTCTTATGATGCTACGGGAGAAAACTCAGGTGATTTAATTGATACTAGCTCATCAAGCCATACTGACTCAGACCTTGATACTTCTGCATCTTTGTCAATAACTCAAATTAAAAAAGATGGTGGATCTAATTCTGCCGTAGCAGTGGGAAGTTCTTATAATAGCAGTGGTACACAGGTCACCGGAACATATGGAACACTTACTATCGGTGCTGACGGATCATACACCTATGCTGCAACTGCCGATGCGGCTGACCCATTAGATGTTGGAGAAAGTGATACTGATGTTTTTGTTTATACCCTTTCTGATGGTACTGCCACAACAACCGCAACACTAACTATTACAATTTTGGGTGCTAATGATGCTCCAGTTGCAAGAGATGATACTGGCACAATTAATGAGGGTGATACACTTACAGTTAACAATGATGATAATCCAAGCATTGTTGCTGGAGCGTCTTTTGTTGACAGTTTTGATAGCTCTTCTCAAGAAGGTACACCAACAGGATTAGCGTTTAATAACGATGGAACAAAAATGTTTGTCGTCGGATTTAGTTCTGATGCAGTAAATGAATACACACTCTCTACAGCCTTTGATGTTTCGACTTCCTCTTTTGTTGATGCCTTTACTACCTCATCCCAAGATGGTAGAGCTACAGGAATTGCATTTAACAATGATGGAACAAAAATGTTTCTTACTGGTTATGATGGTGATGACGTCAATGAATACACCCTTTCCACAGGTTTTGATGTTTCAACTGCAAGTTTTGTAGATAGTTTTAGTGTTAGTTCCCAAGAAGATAATCCATCAGATTTAGCATTTAACAGTGACGGCACTAAAATGTTTGTCGTTGGAATAACCGGAGATGATATTAACGAATATACCCTCTCCACTGGCTTTGATGTATCTACAGCGTCTTATGATAGTAATTTCAGTGTTGCCTCACAAGACATTGAACCTACTGGTTTAACGTTCAGCACCGATGGCAAGAAAATGTTTGTTATTGGAAATACTGGCAATGACGTCAATGAATATACGCTCTCCACTGGCTTTGATGTGTCTACCGCAAGCTTTGTAGATAGTTTTGATGTTTCAGGTCAAGAAGGTAATCCAAGAGCAATAGCCTTCAACAACGATGGTACAAAAATGTTTATTCTTGGCAATGGAGGAAATGATGTAAACGAGTACACACTTACATCTCCATTTAGTTTAGTAAATATTTCAGGTGAACATTCAGGTGATGTGATTGACACAAATAGCACAACCAACTATGACACTGACGTTGATGTAGAGACTTTAACAGTAACAGCTGTGAGAAAAGGATCTTCTGAGGGGGCTGGAGATGCTGGCACTGTCGGTTCTGCTCTCACAGGCACTTACGGTCAATTAACTTTAAACTCGAATGGTTCTTATACTTATGTTGCAAATCAAGCAGCAGCAGAAGCACTAGATGCAGGGGACGTTGTAACTGACTCTTTTAATTACACTGTTAGTGATGGTACAGATACAGATACAGCGGTGATTACCATTACTGTGATTGGTGTCAATGATGCCCCTACTGCTCAAGATGATGTTGGTGTCATAAACGAGGATGCTGAATTTTCTGTTCTCGACGGTGCTAATAAAAACGAAACAGGGGGATCTTTTAATGCATCGGGCGAACATTCAGGTGATGTAATCAATACCACCAGCGCTAGTCATGTTGATAGTGATGCTGACGCCTCTGCTTCTTTGACAATTACATCCATTAAAAAAACTGGAGGATCAGAGTCCGCAGTAGCGATTGGTAGTTCATATAATAGTAATGGTACTCAAGTTACAGGAACCTACGGTACTCTTACAATTGGAGCTAATGGTTCATATAATTACAGCGCTAATCTAGACGCAGCTGATGGTATTGCAGATGGTGAAAGTGTAACTGATGTTTTTGTGTATACTTTAAGTGACGGAACAGCGACAACAACTGCTAACATTACTATCACAATTTTAGGTGCCAACGATAATCCAACAGCACAAAATGACGAAGGTGTTATTAACGAGGGCTCAACTTTAACTGTAGAAAATAGTGATAATGCTAATGTTTCTGGCTCTTATGATGCTTCAGGAGAACATTCAGGTGATGTAATAAATACAACATCTAGTTCCCATAAGGATAGCGATCCTGATACATCAAACACCTTATCAATTACCCATATAAAATTAAGTGGAGGTTCCAACTCTACAGTTGCCTCCGGCAGTTCTTATAATAGTAGCGGAACAGCAGTTACAGGCACATACGGTACTTTGACAATTGGTGCAGATGGTTCATACAAATATGTAGCAAATTCAAACATCTCTGGGTTAGGAGATGGACAATCAGTGACAGATACTTTTGTTTATACTATCAAGGATAACGCAAATGCCACAACTACAGCAAATATTGTAATAAAAGTTTTAGGACTAGACACTGAGGGCTCTGGAAATAACAACCCTGTCGCAACCAACAATACCAATTCAGTAGATGAAGACGCAACTATATCAGTTACAGATGGTTCGACTGGAGTAACAGGAGATGTATTAACTAATGACACTGATGCTGATGGGGACACTCTTACTGTATCTGCAATTCAAAACTCTTCAGGCACATCAGGTACATTAGGCTCTGGTTTAACAGGCACGTACGGTACTCTTACAATTAATGCTGATGGTTCTTATTCATATGTTGCTGATCAAAGTGCAGCAGATGATCTGGATTCTGGAGATCAAGTGACAGATGTTTTTACTTATACCGTATCAGATGGAAATGGTGGACAAGATACTGCGACAATCACAATTACAATAACAGGTGTCAATGATGCCCCAGTCGCTGTAGATGATACTGATGCTGTTCTCGAGGACGCTACAATAACTAAGACAGGAGCACAGGATGATGTTCTGAACGATGACTCTGATGCAGATGATAGCGCGAGTCTCTCTGTATTTGATATATCTCATTCAAATGGTAACACGGGCTCTGTTTCCTCAGGCTCAACATACAACAGTAGTAGCACGCAAATTGTCGGCACATATGGTACGTTAAATATTGGTGCAGATGGTTCGTATACTTATACAGCCGATCAATCTGCAGCTGATGATTTAGACGCAGGAGATGTAGTAACAGATGTCTTCACTTACACTTTGACTGATGGAACAACAAGTGACAATCAAACTGCAACATTAACTATTACTGTAACAGGTATAAATGATACACCTGTGGCTCAGGACGATGTCGGTGTAATCGCAGAAGATAGTACTTTAACAGTCACAAATGGTGCTAATGCTAACGTTTCTGGCTCTTATGATGCAACAGGAGAACATTCTGGTGATGTCATTGACACTAGTTCCAGCTCTCATGAAGACAGCGACGCAGATGACTCAGCAACTTTATCAGTTAGTCAAATTAGAAAAGACGGAGGCTCTGACTCATCAGTTTCCTCAGGTAGCTCTTATGACAGCAGTGGAACTTCTGTCACCGGTACTTATGGAACATTAACAATTGGTGCAGACGGTTCTTATACATATGTTGCTGATCAAGCTGCAGCTGATGCCTTAGATTTAAATGATAGTGTTGATGATGTTTTTACTTATACACTTACGGATGGAACAACTTCCACTACTGCCAATATCACTATTACGGTTAAAGGCATTAACGATGATCCTGTGGCAGTTAATGATACTGATAGTGTTAGCGAAGGGGGGACAGTTACAAAGACAGGTTCTCAGGACGATGTTCTAAGTGATGATACTGATGCAGATGAAGATGCTACTTTAACAGTTACTGCAATTCAACCAAGTGGGGGTTCTTCTTCAAATGTTTCCTCTGGAAGTACATATCAAAGCAGCGGTACTTCAGTAACAGGAACTTACGGTACTCTTACGATTGGTGCAGATGGATCTTATACATACACAGCAGATCAATCTGCTGCTGATGCTCTTGACGACACAGAGACAGCAACAGATACATTTACTTATACAGTCACCGATGAAAATGGTGCTACGGCAACTGCTACTATAACAATTACAGTAAACGGCTCTAATGATGCGCCTGTCGCAAGAAACGATACGGGCACTGTTGAAGAAGACGCCACTTTGACAGTTAGTGATGGAGATAATGCTAATGCTGTAAGTGCAGCCACATACGTTGATGCATTTGACATCAGCTCTCAAGAATTTAACCCTCAAGGATTTACATTTAGCAATGATGGAACAAAAATGTTTCTTACTGGTAATAATGGTGATGATGTTAACGAGTACACCCTAACGACAGGATTTGATGTCTCCACCGCCTCATTCGTTGACAGTTTTGACATCAGCTCTCAAGAATTGGGTCCTCGTGATCTTGCTTTTAGTGCTGATGGAACCAAAATGTTTGTTGTGGGGGTAATAGGCGATGATGTAAATGAATATACATTATCAACAGCTTTTGACGTATCCACCTCCTCTTTTGTTGACAGTTTTGACATTAGCTCACAAGAGAACTCACCAACAGGCTTAGCGTTCAATAATGATGGAACTAAAATGTTTATTGCCGGTAATGGAGGAGACGATATTAATGAATACACTCTTACAACTGGGTTTGATGTATCAACAGCCTCCTTTGTAGATAGTTTTGATGTGTCTTCTCAAGACACTGCCCCTAACGGACTAACATTTAATAGCGATGGAACAAAAATGTATGTTGTTGGAAATCAAGGAAATGACATTAACGAGTATGATCTGACATTAGGATTTGATGTTTCCACTGCTTCTTTTGTTGGGGCTTTAGATGTGAGCTCACAAGATAGTGCCCCGAAGGCTATAAGCTTTAGCCATGATGGTACTAAATTATTTGTTTTAGGGACGACAAACAAATCAGTATTTGAGTACACATTAACAACACCTTTTAGTTTAATTAATGTTGACGCCGAGCATTCAGGTGATGTCATTGATACAAGCAATACAAGTTCTTATGACACTGACGTTGATGTAGAGACTTTAACAGTAACAGCTGTGAGAACAGGAAGTTCTGAGGGATCGGGTACTGCTGGCACTGTGGGCTCTGCTCTAACTGGGACGTACGGTCAGCTAACACTGAACGCTAATGGTTCTTACACTTATGTTGCAAATCAATCTGCTGCAGATGACCTAGATGCAGGCGACATCGTTTATGATTACTTTAACTATACAGTTAGTGATGGTGATGCAACAGACATAGCGGTTATTACGATTACAGTGGTTGGCGTGAATGATACTCCAGTCGCTGTAGACGACACAGATAGTGTTAACGAAGATGCAACTGTTACGAAAACAGGTTCACAAGATGACGCTCTTTACGATGACACCGACGCGGATGACTCAGACTCTTTGACAGTCACAGCAATCGCACCTAGTAGTGGATCTACATCCACAGTCTCTGAGGGCAGCACTTATGCAAGTGGAGGCACAACAGTAACAGGAACTTACGGTACTTTGACTATCGGTGCTGATGGTTCTTATACATACACTGCTGATCAATCTGCAGCCGATGACTTAGACTTAAATGATACAGCAACAGATGTTTTCACTTACACAGTTTCTGATGGTGCAAATACCACTACCGCAACTATTACGATTACAGTTACGGGTATTAATGATGACCCAGTTGCTCAAAACGATGTGGGTGTGATTTTAGAGGATAGCACTTTAACTGTCGCAAATAGCGCAAATGCTAATGTTTCAGGCTCTTATGACGCTACAGGAGAACACTCAGGTGATGTAATCGATACTAGCTCAAGCTCTCACACAGATAGCGATCCTGATGACTCTGCTACTTTAACCGTTACTCAAATTAAAAAAGATGGGGGGTCTAACTCTGCAGTCTCCTCTGGCAGCTCTTATGATAGTAGTGGAACTTCTGTTACGGGCACTTATGGTACACTAACAATCGGTGCAGATGGCTCTTACTCCTATGCAGCCGATCAATCTGCAGCTGATGATTTGGATAAAGATGATCAAGTCACTGATGTTTTCACTTACACTCTTTCAGATGGTACAGAGACCACGACAGCAAATATTACAATTACCGTAATTGGTATTAATGATACTCCAACTGCAGTAAATGACACTGACAGTGTGACTGAAGATGAAAGAGTCACTAAGACGGCAGTTCAAGATGATGTGTTAAAGGATGACTCTGATGTAGATGACTCTGCAGTTTTAACTGTCTCCAATATTTCTCATACTAATGGCAATAGCGGAACGGTTTCCTCTTCAACAACTCATCTCACGGGTACAACTATTGTAGGTACTTACGGTACTCTTACTATTGGATCCAACGGTTCTTATACTTATATAGCTGACCAAGATGCAGCTGATAGTATTGCAAGTGGCTCTAGTGAAACTGATGTGTTTACATACACAGTGACTGATGAAAACGGCGCTACGGCGACAGCTACATTAACAATCACAGTTAACGGAGCAGATAACGAGGTTGTTGGTGTGAATGATACAGGCGCAGTTGATGCAGGTAGCACTCTTTCTGTGACACCGGATAGTGCGGGCTTGCTCTCAAATGACACGGACAACGGTCAAGCCGCTCTTAGTGTAGGTGAGGCATCTGTAACGGAGATACGAACAGGAAGAGAAAACAGAAGTGGCACTAGTGGCACTGTTGGATCAACTCTGACTGGTACATATGGTACTTTAACTCTAAATTCGGATGGTACTTATACATATGTTGCGAATACTGATGCTGCTAAAGCAATAGCACCAGCTGACACGAAAATAGACTATTTCACTTACACTATCAGTGATGGAACAAGTACCGATACAGCTCAACTTGCAATTACTGTAACTGGTATCAATGAAGCACCTACTTCCACAGCACCTCCAACAATTCGTGCTGTTGAGGATCAGCCTATAAAATTTCAGACAAAAATCTTTTTTGATGATCCAGATCCAAACAGCAGTATCTATGGTCAACTTACATATTCTGTTTCTGGTTTACCGTTTGGTTTGAAAATAAATGACAACGGAAGAATTAATGGAAAACTTCCAGAGGGAACTTACACATTTACAGTTACAGCAACTGACGGTGGTAATCTTTCAACCTCTCAAACGTTTACAATTGTTGTAGGAAAACCTCCGCCTAAGGGTGAGCCACCACCACCACCCGTCGTTCTTAATAAGAAAACTATTGAAACCGCAATTGCAAATAAAATAGTTACTTTTGAAACACCGAAGACAGACAATAAAGTTAATGATTTGGAAGTTAGAAGCTCTCTCGCATCTATAGTGAAAGAGTACTCATTTAATGGTGGAATGAAAGTTATTGATGTTGCAGTTGAGGATTTGAATATTGATCAAAGTGGCAGACCCGGAATTAATGAAAATACAATTTTAGGTTTTGCTATTGGAGACGATTATAGATTAAACGTAAAACAATACACAGGCACATTAGAAGATGGTTCTGAACTACCCAACTGGATACGTGTTGATCCTGCAACAGGTCAGACAATTGTTCAGTTCCCAGAAAATGTTTATTCAGTTGATGTAAAAGTTATTGCCATTGACACTGATAATACAACTAGAGAAATTAACGTTACTCTTGATAAAAACTCTGTTAGCCGAGACACCGCATTAAAAAGAGACCTAGAGCCTTTTATTGATCGAAGTGCTGCTTTAAAAACAGAAGTGACAGTTGATGAGAAAGGCCAAATAATATTGGAGTCAAATAATGGATCTAGAGATGATGTGCTTAATCCAAATGACTCAAGTAATGATGATAATCAAATAGAAGACCCAAATAATCAATCCAACCTAGATAATGCTCCTGTTTTACCTGAAATTATTGAGGAAACGCCTGCACAAGACAATCTAGCTTTAGATGCCCAAAGTCCAGACTTAGAAGAAAAAGTTGTAAAGTTTGCTTCTCTTCAAGATCAAATCGATTTAGAATTTGATGAACATGAAAACTATGGTGATAAAATCCTTAAAGTATCTGGCTAAGACAGTTGTCTTAATTGTCTTGATGCTCTCTTATGCTAAAGCTGAAGTGAGAGAGTCAAGAGCATTAGTCGTAGCCTCGCAAGAAGCTATTCTTTCAAGTGAACTTGCTGCCCGAATAGAAAACATTGCTGTAAAAGAAATGCAGAGATTCAAAAAAGGAGATTTGTTAATTCAGTTTGATTGTAGTTTATATGAGGCCCAAAAGGATGTAGTTAGCGCAAACGCTAATAGTGCTTTAATAAAACTTAAAAGCGATGAACAAATGCTACAAATGAGATCAATTGGTAAATATGAATTAGAATTATCAATATCAGAATATGAAAAAGCAAAATCAGAACTACGCATCGCTGAATTAAATGTTGAGAGATGTCAAATCAAAGCACCTTTTGACGGAGCAGTAGAAGAAGTTGTGGTTAACACATTTGAAACAATCCAGCCTCAAGTAGAATTAATGAAAATCATCCAAACAGAAGTTTTAGAATTAGAAATGGTTGTATCAAGCGAATGGATTTCTTGGTTAAAAATAGGACATCCCATTAAAGTTTATATTGATGAAATACAAAAAGAATTTAATGCCACAATTAGTGGTATCGGTGCAAATGTAGATGCAGTTAGTCAAACTATTCAACTCAAAGGCACCATCACTGACACCAGCCCTGCCCTTCTTCCAGGAATGAGTGGTCGCGTTGTATTTTGAGCGAAGATCAATTAAATCGATTATCTAGAATTTTCTCTTTTGAGAAAAAGCTACGTGATGCTCAATCTTTTGTTGAAATAAGATACACAGTCACCAATGAGCTTAGAAGTATCGCCCCATTTATGTATGCTTTTTTTGGCTCTTGGACAAAACCAAATACCTTTAAAATTGAGGCAATTTCAGATATTGCAGTAGTTGAACAAACATCTGCCACAACCACGCTCGCTCAAAAAATCATTCGCCAAAAATTACAAGAGGGCTCTCCTGAAACCCATCCCTTTTCTTTAAGTAAAGACGCATTAGTCGCTGCTAAAGGGGAAAGCCCTTTACCTGATCAATTTTTATGGGTTCCATGCTTTTCAACACAAAAAGGACCACAGGCTGTTTTATTATTAGTAAGAGACGAAAGCTGGACGGAACAAGAAATCGAATATATCCGACATTTAAGTAATTCTGTTGGACATGCAATGGGATCACTAAAAGAGAATAACTTTTTTGAAAGTGCTGCTAAATTAATTCGCAAGACATGGTTTCAATTTTTAGTTATTGCCGGAATAGTTGCTAGCATGTTTTATCCTGTGTCTATGTCAACAATTGGCCAAGCTGAAATAGCCCCTAAAGAACCAAATATTATTAATGCACCAATAGATGGAGTTATCAAAGAGGTATATGTTGAAAATAATGATGAAGTGAATTTAAAAACTCCATTATTAGAATTTGAAAAAACTCAGTTACAAAATGATTACGATTTAGCGTTTCAAGAGTTAAAGGTAATTGAAACTGAGTTACTTCAAGCCAGACAATCTTCGTTCCAAAGCAAAGAGGACAAAGCCTTAGTTAGCCAGCTCGAAAGCAAAATAAAGCTATCACAAGAAACTCTCAATTATCAAAAAATACTACTAGAAAGGTCAACCATTTACTCTCCTGCTGAGGGTGTTGCCGTTTTACAAGATAAATCGTTGCTTATCGGTAAACCCTATAACATTGGTGAAAACATTATGGTTGTTGCTAATCCCTCATTAGTGGAAGTTAATATTTTCATGCCAGTAAAAGACTCCATTACAATTAAAAAAGACGCCAATATAAATGTTTTTTTGGACTCTGATCCTATGAATGTTATCAAGGCTAAAGTTACAAAATTTTCATATGAGCCAGAAATAGTAACTCAAAACCTTCTTGCTTATCGGGTTACCGCAGAGTTAATTGATAATGATACTCCACCTAGAATAGGGCTAAGAGGCACTGCAAAGATTTTTGGTGAGGAAGTAAAATTATTTTTCTTCTTGTTTCGAAAGCCAATCATTTTTGTCAGACAGACACTTGGCTTGTAAATGATTACGCCTTCAATACGTCAAAACTTACAACTTCTTCAAGGTACACCAATGGAAGATGGGTCACCATCGTGGTTACTCTACGATAATTTAAGAAATAAATATTTTACCTTAGGTGTAAATGCCTTTCGTATGCTTAAACATTGGATTGCTGGTGTGGACACAAAGCAATTTATTGAACAAATAAAACAAAAAGGTTTGGATATAGAAGAGGATCAGCTAAATGACTTTATCAATTTTCTAAAAACTAATAGTTTGATTTCCCATAGCAATGCAGAGGACGTACAGATTTTATTACATCAACACAATGCACAAAAAAAACATTGGTTTATGAATTTAATACACAACTATTTGTTTTTTAAAATTCCCTTAATTAAACCTGACCCTTTTTTAGACAAAACATTACATATTGCAAAATTTTTCGGCCAAAGATTTTTAAGATTATTGATCTACATTATAGGTGTTATGGGCATTTATTTTGTCATCCAGCTATGGGATGAGTTCTTAACAACATTTTTATATTTTTTTAATTGGAATGGTTTGTTGCTTTACGCTTTTGCTTTGGTCGGTGTGAAAGCAATTCATGAATTAGGACATGCGTACACTGCAAAAAATTTTGGCTGTAATGTCAATTCCATGGGAATAGCGTTTCTTGTTTTTTTCCCTTTTTTGTATACCGATAACACTAATGCGTGGAGGTTAAGAGATCACAAAAAAAGACTATCTATAAACTTCGCAGGTATTTCCACAGAGCTACATCTTGCCTTATTGGCTACCTTTTTATGGGGGATTACAGACCAAGGAATGTTGAAAAGTATAGCATTTTTTGTTGCAACAACTGGCTGGATCTCCTCTTTGCTTATCAATATAAGCCCTTTTATGCGATTTGACGGCTACTATGTATTTGCAGATTATTTAAAAGTTGAAAATTTACAACCTCGAGCGTTTGCGCTGGCAAAATGGAAACTTCGTCAATGGATCTTTGGGTTTAAACACAAACCTCCTGAGCAAATCAACATTCAAAAACAAAACTTAATCATTGTTTATGCTTGGGCAACTTGGATATACCGTTTCTTTTTATTTTTAGGAATAGCCTTATTGGTTTATTACTTTGCATTTAAACTTTTAGGCATCTTCCTATTTGTAGTAGAGATTGTGTGGTTTATTTTGCTGCCTATTTTTAGAGAAATGCGTGAATGGTGGAGATTGCGTTCTAATATTTATCTCTCCTTACAATTCGTAAGGTCGATTCTTGTACTTGGTGCTTTGGCATTTATTATATTTTATCCTTGGAAATCTTCTCAAAAAACTCCCGCAATATATCAATCTGAAAAATTTATAGAAATTTTTCCACCAATTAATTCACAAGTTAAAGATATTTATATAACAGAAAAACAATTTGTTAAGGAAGATCAAAAATTAATTAATTTAGACTCACCTGCTTTAAACTCCGAAATAAAAATAGCTGTTGCAGAATTAGAATTGATAGAAATAAAAATAAATAATGCTTTAGATACAGAGAACAATAGGCCTGATTTACTTCTTTTAAAAAGTGAAAGAAATAAATTTGAAACTCAAATTAATAATTTAAATAAAATCAAATCTTCTCTGGAAATTGTAGCCCCTTTTGATGGTGAAGTGACTAATTTAGGCAATTTAAAAGAGAATCAATGGCTAAATGAAGATACAGCAATACTTAAACTTGTAGATAAAAATAATTATCAAGTGATTGCCTTTGTTTCTGAAAAAAATATTTCTTCTTTGGATACCAACAAAGAAATTTGGTTCACTCCTTCTTCTACATCACAAGATAGTATCCCAGCCTACGTTAATTCAATAAGTAAATCACCGATTAATAATTTTGATATGTACCCTATGGTTACCTCAATATTTGATGGTCCGATTGCTGCTAGCGAAAATCCTTCAGGGGGTATTCGATCCGAGCAAGCATACTACAAAGTCACACTAGACTTAAAGGACAATACCTCAGCCATGGATAATAAAATGCTTGGATTTGTGAATATGGGAATAGAGTCAAAAAGTTATTTCAACCGCTTTATTGACTTTGCATCAGCCACTTTAATAAGAGAGCTAAACTTCTAAATTAGTGGCTCATTTTGGGCCACAAATAACAAAAAAGCTATTAAAATCAGTGTATTATCTAATCTTATGATTATTTTGCACCAGTCGATGAAAGACCAGTTTAAAAAAGAAACTGGAAAAAAAATAAGTTCTCCAAGCTCATTTTTCAAATCTAAGTGGCTAGAAGAGCAAGATCAAAAGAAAACCTTTGATCACTTAAATAGTACTGAGCTCAATGATGTAATAAAAGAAAGACTATTTTTTAAAAGTTCTAAAGCTACTGATTATGATCGTTTCACAGAAATGCTTGATTTTAAGAGATCAAGTGACTTTAAGATCTTTGCTAAGCTAACAGCAATTATTAAGCCTTATCAGAAATTAGAATTTCAAAAATTCTCTCAAGAGTTAGAGGCACTTGATTGCTTATACTCAATTCAAAATAAAAAAGTGATGAATCATCAAATGGTCAAATCACTTACTCAAAGTTTAAAACAGATAGAAAAACATTGTCAGAAGATCAAAAAAGAGATTAGCCAATCTTTAAAAAAGAGTCGCCTTAAACATGGAATGAGTCCTAGTGAAATTATTTTAAAAGATGCAAGTGGTGCTGATATATCTTCTACAAGCATATTTGATGAATTTTCAATAATAGCAAAGGAATGCCAATATCTTTCTGAGGCAAATAGTTCATTTGAAAATACTGAGCCTTCTTTATTTCCCAATTTAGAAATACAGGAAATACCTTTAGATTATTATATAGTAACACTAAAAAACTTATTTCAATGTATAGATTTGGGTCAATTTAAAATTCAGGATCAAAAATCTGAATTAAAAACTTTTTGTTGGGAGGGTATATTACAAACCCCCTCAATATGTTTTACTCCTTATTCATCTTTTTTAAAGGCTTACAAAAGATGTAACGAAAAGAAAAATACTTTCTTTAGTTTGTCACAAGCAATCTCAAAAAATGACTTCTACGAAATTAGAGATAAGATTTTGAATTTCTAATTATCCTGGTAGCTAACCTTTAACATAAGTAACATACCCGATAAAAGTAGCACTATTGAAAATCCAAATCCGATACGTTGAGAAAATAAAAAAGTAATTGCTGCAGCACAAAGGGGTCCTAAAAAAGCTGTTGCTTTTCCTGAAAATGTGAACATGCCAAATCCTAACCCTTGCATATCATCAGGTATGAGTTTTGCCATGACAACTCTACTAGAACTTTGTAGAGGTCCTGAAAAAAAGGTACCGATTACTGCGAGAATAATAAATGCAGTCGGATTTGTGTTTATTGACATGGAGATGATAATTGCGGAGAGTAATGCAAGAGAAACTATTATAATTTTCTTATCGTTTTTAAAAAAGACTCCAAAGAGATAACAACCAACTGCACCACTAATATTACATAATATTGCTACTATTATGATTTTACTAATTGATATCCCCATTACAGAAGTTCCAAAAATTCCAATTGTTGTCGTCACAATGATTAAACCGTCCATGTAAAGCATTCTTGCTATTAAATACTTACCAGTATTTGTTAGACCATTAATCCATATCAAATCTTTGATTGTATGAGTTGTTTTATTCGGAATAACGTGGGCCTTTTGGTTGATCTTAGTTAAAAACATTAAAGGAATACAAAATACTAAAAACCATAAAGATAATATTAAATGAGAAAAACGAATAGGGGCTTGTTTGTCCTTAGTCAACCCCAGGATATTTTCATCTGGAAGAATGAATAGATAAAGTATTATTATTAGGACTAGTACTCCTCCTACATACCCTGTTCCAAAACCAACTCCAGAGCCAAAAGACAAATCTTTTGAATAACAACTTTTTAAAGTTGCATTGTATAGACTATTTGATGCTTCATAGCTAATACTTCCTAAAAATAATAAAAAAAGACAAAACATAACATAATTTGAGTCTGGTAGTACAAACCAAAACGCAGCTATAGATGAAATACAAATAATTGAAAAAAACCTTAAATAAATTACACGACCATTATTGGTTGTATCTGATAATTTACCTATAAAGGGCATCATAAACGCAATTAATATTCCTGATACACCAATAATTAATTGCCATAATGCAGTTCCTTGCTGTTGATTATCAATGACATGATTAACAAAGTAACTAGACGTTAAAGTTGTAATTATAATCATAGGAAATACGGAATTTCCAAAATCGTATAAAGAAAATGATAAAAGCTTTTTCATTTTAATTTCTTAATTACATTTACTCCTGATACTTCTTCAACGAACTTTACTTCATTTAGATTTGAGACTAGTCGTGCAAGCTCTTTAGTAGTTACTTCACCAAACCCACCCATAATTTTTGTATAATTTTCTCCTAATATGATTCCACTACTCTCATCTTTTGCTAATAATTGAAAGTCAATCAATTTTTGAACACGTCTTCGGATACTTTCTTTAGGTTGAGATAAAATGTTGGCAATACTTAATATTGATAGCTTAGAACCTTTGAAATATTTTTTTATTTCATCAGATGACATTCCCTTTAGTTCTTCCAGTGATTTGGTGTCAGAGGAGTTAATCTTATACAGCCAATTAGCAGCAACCGTATTAAGAGTCATTAACTCATCAATGTTTATTCCCAAATCACTTACTCTTTTGTAATAGCTGGTAACAGTCATAAGCCAAGCATAGGCTGCTTTACTGTAAGTTGATCTTTGATCAGAATCTTTTTTTGTGTCCATTTTGAATTTATATAACATTAAAACCTAAAATGGGTTTTCTACAACCCAAAATGGGTTGTGAAAGAATAAAAATTTTCAAAATTATCTATTTTTTGTTGAAAATATTAATAAAATTGAAATATGCCAAAATTTATAAGTGTTGTTAAGTTCGTAGTCAAAGAAGGTGAGGTTGAAAATTTCACAGCTTCTATGAAAAAATTTGTTAACCCAGATGGCGTGATCTTTAGAAAAGTCATCAAAACAGGAGACCGTTCCTATTGCAGTGTAGTGGAGTGGATTGACGAGGATAGTTTAGCGAAAGCTCGTCAGCAGATGATCGCATACTTGGATACAGTGAGAGATTTACTTGAAGAGATTACCCCTGAGTTAGGCGTTACTGACCCTGCATCTGGTCCAGTAATAATAGATGAACAAGGATTAGTTACAAGTCCTGGTGGAACTATTTCAGGAAAAATAAAAACTTAATTAACTTTTACTTTTTTTAAATTGATCTCGGGTCATCAAGGCCAGCATGACGATATGCTGATGTTACAGTATTTCTTAGTAGACATGCTATAGTCATCGGTCCAACCCCTCCTGGTACGGGAGTGATCTTAGAGGCTTTCTCTGATACACTATCAAAATTTACATCGCCAACTATTTTACTTCCTTCACTTCCATCTTCTTTTGTAATAGATATTCGATTGATACCGACATCAATTACAACAGCACCGTCTTTTAACCATTTTGAGTCAATCATCTCAGCTCTTCCAATAGCTGCAATAATAATATCTGCTTGAGAACAAACTTTTTCAATTTCTTTGGTTTTGGAATGCACTACCGTAACGGTACATGACTCTTCGATTAAAAGTTGCGACATAGGTTTACCCACTATATTTGACCTGCCAATTACAACAGCACTTTTACCTTTTAAATCTTCTACATGATCCTTCAAAAGCAAAAGAGAGCCTAAAGGTGTGCATGGAATAAAAGCTTTTTTCAACATATCACCCCCAATAGAAAGTCTTCCTGCATTTATAGCATGAAAGCCATCAACATCCTTTTCTACAACAATTGCATCAATCACTTTTCTCTCATCAATTTGCTTAGGTAAAGGTAATTGCACTAAAATACCATGAACCGAGCTATCATTGTTGAGCTCATCAATTAATTTCAATAATGTTTCTTGATCTGTGCTTGCTTCTAATTTGAAATCTTTAGTTTTTATATTACATTCTGCAGCCATTTTTGTCTTTTGACCTACATAGACTTTACTAGCTGGATTTTCTCCTACTAACACCACTGCTAAACAGGGATCTACTTGTTTTTGAGAGATCAATTTGTCTGAGTCCTCTTTTACCTCAGCTCTAATTTTTGCTGCAAAAGCTTTTCCATCAATTATATCTGCCATTTTTTTATTCTCCTTATCATTATCCTCTGGGCCAATATTCAATCAGTAAATCTTTAAACAAGTATATTATTAGTATTAAAAGTACTGGTGAAATATCTAAGCCACCT
>CACMIW010000013.1 GCA_902613845.1 uncultured Alphaproteobacteria bacterium
ATATAAAAAAAAACTTTTTGAATTTTTATAAAGTAGAAATTTAAATAAAATAAAATATATGAAAAAACAAAAGGTAATAAAAACTGAACAACAAACAGTCTGTCTGAAAAAATTGAGAAAGTGCAAATTATCAAAGCTAATATCAAATAAAGCCTATTATTGAAATTAGTCTCAAATAAAATTTTAGAAATCACTAATAAAGCTAGAAGTAGATTTAAAAAACTTCCATAGTGATATGTTGTATAAAGCATGTTTTTGTAAGGTGTTACATCCATAGATCCTAAAATAATTAAAATTGAGATAGAAAAAGTAGAAATAAAATAAGAAAACTCAGAATTTATGAATTTTGCAAATTTAAACATTACAAAATAAGTAATTAAAAAGGTTAATATATTCACTATGTAGTATTGGAAAAAAACTGAGTTTGAAAAAAAATTCGATAAATAAAAAAGTAAACCCTCAGGGAAAATTGAATTACCTGGAGGCAAAACCCAATCTTTAAAACTATGTCCATCAGTTAAGCTACTTATAAACGAAGGAAGTAACAAACTATCAGAATTAAAAATATTTATCTGACCCGTAAAATATAGAGAAGAGTAAAAAGTAAGAGAAAATAAAAATAAAATTAAAACAATAATATTAATAAAAGTATTCATAATCTGAATTTTATTTGTATATGATAAATAACTTTATGAGTAGAAAATATATAAAAGATAAAATATCAGTAGTCATTCCTATTTACAATGAAGGCAAAAATATCTCAATTTTAGTTAACAATATTATTAATGAACTAAAAAATAAAAATTATGAAGTTATAATTGTAGATGACGGATCGGATGATGGGTCTATAGAAGAGGTTTTAAAAATTGCTCAAAAAAATAAAGGCATAAAAGTTATTCAAAAAATGAATGATAAGGGATTAACTCAAAGTATAAAGTTTGGTCTTCAAACTATATCAGGTGATATTTTTATAGTCATGGATGGGGATGGCCAACATGACCCTAAAGATATTTCCAAAATGTTCAATGTTATTAAACAAAATGATCTAGTTATTGGATATAGAGATTTAACTAAAATAATGTCTATTGGGCAATTCAGAAAAAAAATAAGTATTTTTTTTAATAAATTTGTGAATTTACTATTGGGAACAAATTTAATTGACCCATTAACTGGTTTTTTCATGGGAAAAACAAAAATCTTAAAAAAAAATTTCTTTGATTTAAGCAATGATGGCTTCAAAGTTTTGATTGACTTAATTCATGCTAATAAAAATAAAATCAAAATAAGTGAGATAGAAATAAATTTTAAAAAAAGGAAATTCGGCAAATCTAAACTAGATAGTAGAGTAGCCTTTTCTTTTTTTACTCAACTATTATCATTAAGTACTTTTGGTATATTCTCATCAAAATTTATAGGGTTTATAATAATTGGGTCTATTGGTTTGCTAGTTCATTTGAGTGTCTTTTTTCTACTTTATTCTTTTGAATTAAGTTTTTTAATATCATTTTTTATTTCAACATTTATTGCAACTATTAATAATTTTTTTTTAAATCATTATTTTAACTTTTATATCTATACAAAAATTTCATCTTTAAAATTAATAATCATTGCATTACCAAAATATTTTTTAATTACCTTGCCTGGTTCAATATCGAGTATTAGTTCAGCAAATTTTATTCATTCTGAATATAATACAGTGATAATTTTTCCTGCATTAATTGGAATTATAATTGATATTACTTTTAAATATTATTTGTCCAAAAAGTGGGTGTGGAAAAATTAATTTTTTTAAAGCTTTATGAATTTTCCACTATTAGGGCAGAATTTAAACCTCTTCAATTGAATTAAATTTTGCAATATTGAATTTTTATAAAATAAATTTAGCACTTTTTTATTTTTTAATTTAGAAAAAACATTTAAATTTATTTTAAGAGCTTTCTTATTTTTAATTTCGCAGAAATTATTAAAAATTTCCCAAAATTTATATTCTTTTTTTCCAATAATATTATAAGTATCGTTAGATATTTTACTCCTTTTTATTTGACTGACAATGAAATCAGCTAGGCAAGAATCCAGTATAGGAAAGTAAATAGAACCTGGATATATCATAGGGAGGTACTTAAAAGGGAGATTGGTATATTTTTCAAAAAAACTATTACTAATATTAAAATTTTTATCAATTATAAGACTAGGTCTTAAAATTAATAGTTTATCATTTTTAATTAATTTACTTTCTGCTACTCTTTTAGTATTAGTATAACTATCATTAAACTTTTTATTTGTTATATTTATAGTGCTGATATGAAGTAATTTTGTTTTACAATCACTTATACTATTTTGGATTTTTTGAGATAAATTTTGATTAATGTTAAAATCCCAATCAGTCTTAGGAGATAGATTAGCAGCAGAATTAATAACAAAATCAAATCTTCCTCTTTTTATTGTTTTTAAAAAATAATTTAGATTACTTTGGTTTCTTACATCAAAGTTTTGAACTACAATATTATTCTGTTTAAGTTTTTTGAATATTAATTTTCCTAAAAATCCGGTTCCTCCAGTAAGAGCAACTATCATCTAAGCAAAATTTTTTTAAAATATGCAAAGATCCATGATGGTCTCAGATAAAAAGATAAATATGCAAAATTTAATAATTCTCTAACTCTTAGTTTAGAAAAGCATAAATGCTGAAAAACCAATTGCCACTGATCAAATTCCTCATACTTATCAACTATTATTTTATCTTTAAATTTCTCAAATACTGGCGTACCTGGATATGGCGTGAATATACTATACTGTGCATAGGTTGATGGAACTTTTTTAGAGTAATTTATTGTTTTTTTCGTAGTAGTTTCGTTATCACTCGGTTGCGCAAGTATGTACATGGATTTTACTCTTATGCCTTTTGACTCTAATAGCTTTACTTTTTCTATTTGACTATCAAATTCAATTGTTGTTCTTTTAGAGTCGAAAAGAACCTCTTTATCTCCAGACTCTATGCCAACATAAACTATTTTAATTCCAGCTCGCTTAAATATTTCAACAGTTTCTTGATCCAAGTTTTTTAGATGCGTCTCAACACATATTCTAAATTTTTTATTTGTAGCAATTATTTTGTTTAACAATTCTAAGGTATGTCTTTTATTAAGGGAGAAGACAGGGTCCCTAAATATAAAGTTATTAACATTATAATTTTTGTTCCAATATAACATTTCATTTACAACATTATCTGTTTTCCTTAATCGTAGTTTATTTCCTTGTTGTAGCGGATATGTACAATAATACGAACATGAGTAAGGACATCCTCTTGATGAAGATATTGGTATAGTTAAACCCCTACCTAAAAGCTTCATTACAGGTTTTGAGTATTTTAAAATAATATCCCAAGCTGGATAAGATAAATCATCCAAATCATAAATATTTTTAAATAAAATGATATCATCATAATTTTTAAATTTATTTAAATCTTCAATTTGAAAATCTTTGAAAAAAAATTCTGACTCTCCAGATATGACTTTAGCTCCAGTAGAGCTGTAAAGATGAGGCTTTGAAGTAGCAAAAGGTCCAATTACAAATACTTTTTTATTTCGAGCGATTAGAGATTTGATAACATCAATTTCGCTTTCATGGCTTACAATAGAAGATGCAATTACATAAAGATCTTTGTTAGGTATATCTAGTGATCTTGAATACGATACACTAAATTGGTTTTTTTTTAGTTCAGCCATTGACTGAACTAAAAATAATGGGGGATAATCAATATTTTTTTTAATGTAGGCACTTAAAATTTTAAGTATGAAATTTTCACCATAGTTATTCGCTGTTCCAAAGCCGCCATTTTGATCCTTTGAAATGCGATAGTTTTTTTTGGGATAAATATCTAGGAAACAGACCTTCATATTTAATTTATTAGCACAGTTATGAAGTTAATTAAAGTTTGTTGGTTGCGGGGGTAGGATTTGAACCTACGACCTTCAGGTTATGAGCCTGACGAGCTACCAAGCTGCTCTACCCCGCGATCAGTTTGCGCAAGATATGTTAAAAAAGTATGAATTTCAATAAAATTGTTGGTAGCGGAGGAGGGATTTGAACCCCCGACACATGGATTATGATTCCACCGCTCTAACCAACTGAGCTACTCCGCCATAAAGAAATATTGTTTTATATTATATTAGCCTAATCTTAAATGATTTTGTTTATTTCTCTTAATATGAATTTTTTCGCATTACTAACACCGAGTTTATTCACTTGAGAGTTTATAACAATCTCTACACCCTTCGGTTTTCCATCAAAAATTGGATAGCTACCTATAGAAATATTTTTATATTTTCTCTCAGCTTCAACAAGTATGTGAGCTATTTTACTTTCGAAAAGTTTTGTAGATATAGTCGTTGAATAAAATTTATTTTTAGTTTTTATCATTTTTTTAAATTCTTTCATCTTCGCTTGTACTATTGAAGGTATGCCAGCAAATACATAGATATTTTCAATTTTAAAACCTGGTGCTCCACTAACTTTATTTAAAATTAACTTAGAACCTTCTGGCATATATGCCATTTTCATTCTAGCATCAGTTAATTCAGATTTAATTTTCGTGTAATATTTTTTTAATTCTCTATATGCACCATAATGTAATTTGTATTTTTTTTTTAATGCCAAACTAATTGACTCAGATGTAATGTCATCGTGTGTTGGGCCTATTCCACCGGTGGTGATAACAATATCATATTGATTTTTTAATTTTCTGATTTGAGAAATAATTATTTTTTTTTGATCAGGAATTATAACTGCTAACTCTAGAGATATGCCACAAATGAATAACTCTTTAGCTATATGATTTATATTTTTATCTTGTGTCCTACCTGATAATATCTCATTGCCAATGATAATAAGACAAGCAGAGTTAATTTTTTTAGTGGTTATCATAAATGAAGTATAAAGAGCAAATATTAGAGGGTTTTTTTATAAAACGCTATAAGCGATTTTTTGTAGATTTAAAGATTGATAATGAAGTTGTTACAGCTTACTGCCCAAATACAGGTTCGCTTTTAGGTTTATTAAAAGAAGGTTCAAAAGTATTAGTTGCCAAAGTTGAAAACCCAAATGCAAAATTAAAATATAGATTAGAGGCAATTAAAGACCACAAAACTTTTGTAGGAATAAACACATCTCTGCCAAATGACATAATATTTAACGCCATAAAAGAAAAAAAAATTTTGCAGGAAATTAAAGGAGATTTAAAAAAAGAGGTGAAATATGGTAAAAATTCTAAAGTTGATATCTTTGCTAGCCACCCAAATGGAGATACTTACATTGAAGTTAAATCAGTCACTTTATTAAGAAAAAAGTATTTAGCAGAATTTCCAGATGCAATAACTTCAAGGGGATCTAAACATTTAATTGAGCTAAGTAATATGTCCAAAAAAGGTAGTAAATGTTTTTTAATTTATCTAATTCAACGAAATGATGTAGATAGATTTTCTATAGCTAAAGATTTGGATAATGATTATTATGAGAACTCTCTTACAGCAAAAAAAAGTGGTGTACAATTTAGAGCATTTAAATGTAACGTATCACATAAAGGTATAAATATTACTGGTGAGATAAATATTGATGAAAATTAAATCATATAAAAGTGATGAAGTAGAACCTTGTAGAGAGGCAAGTAAAATAACTGCAACTATTTTAGACGAACTAAATAATATTATAAAAGAAGGTATCTCAACATCTGAGATTGATGATTATTGTTTAACAAGAATTCAAGAGCTAGGAGGCACACCTGCACCGTTGTTTTACAGAGGTTTTCCAAAGTCTACTTGTACCTCATTAAATCATGTTATTTGCCATGGAATTCCAAACTATAATCGAAATCTTCAAAATGGAGATATTTTAAATGTGGATGTAACGACAATAATTGATGGTTGGCATGGGGATTCATCAAGGATGTTTAAAGTAGGAGACATTTCAATTAAAGCAAGTAATCTATGCAAGGTTACCCACGATTGTTTGATAGAAAGCATTGAAGAGATAAAAGTTGGTGAGCCTATCAGTAGAATAGGAAAAAAAATTGAGGATATAGCAACTTCAAACAACTTTAGTGTTGTTAGAGATTTTTGTGGACATGGAGTTGGTTTAAAATTTCACGAGAATCCGAGTATTTTACACTATTACGATAGTGAGTATGATAAAGTAAAATTTATAGATGGAATGATTTTTACAATTGAACCCATGATCAATGTTGGTAAATATCAATCAAAAATACTTAACGATGGTTGGACTGCGGTGACTAAAGATAAAACACTTAGTGCTCAGTACGAACATACGATATATATTAATGGTGATATTATTGAGATTCTAACAGAGTCTCCAAATAAGGCTTTTTATAATTGATACCAAGATACTCTAGAAAAATTCTTAAAGAAATCTGGGAAGATAATAACAAATTTCAAATATGGCTTGACCTTGAAATTCTCGCTTGCGAGGCTATGGAAAAATTGGGTCAGATACCCAAAGGGACTTCAAACAGGATCAAAAAAAAAGCAAAGTTTAAGGTAAAAGAAATAGAAAAAATTGAAGAAAAAACAAAGCACGACGTAATTGCTTTTTTAACTAATGTAGCAAAGTACGTAGGACCCGATTCCAGGTATATTCATAAAGGACTGACATCTAGTGATATTTTAGATACTTCTTTCTCAATACAGCTTAACCAATCAAGCAATATAATTCTTGGGGGTTTGAAAACTTTGAGTAAATCTCTTTTAAATATTGCAAAAAAACATAAATACACATTATGTATCGGTAGAAGTCATGGTATTCACGCCGAAACGACTACTTTTGGATTAAAAATATTAGGTTACCTAGCCGAAAACAAAAGAAACATAGATCGTCTTAAAAATTCTATAAAACAAATACAAACAATTCAAATGTCTGGTCCTGTAGGGACATATTCAAATATTGACACAAGGGTAGAGCAAATGATTGCTAAAAAATTAAAATTTTCAATCGAACCTGTCTCCACGCAGATAATTCCAAGAGACAGGCATGCAGACCTTTTTTGCTCTTTTGCTATTATTGCAAGCTCCATAGAACGACTATCAACTGAAATTAGACACTTACAAAGAACAGAAGTTTTAGAAGTTGAGGAAGGTTTTGGAAAAGGCCAAAAGGGTAGTTCGGCAATGCCTCATAAAAAAAATCCAATTTTATCAGAAAATTTAACAGGTCTTGCAAGAGTGATTAGATCGTTAACCATACCTGCATTAGAGAATATAACTTCATGGCATGAAAGAGATATAAGTCACTCCAGTGTTGAGAGAATAAACGCTCCCAATGCCACCATAACGCTCGACTTTGCAGTTCAAAGAATGATCAACGTTTTAAATAATTTAAACATAAATAAAAAAAATATGACGAAAAATTTAAATCTTTTAAAAGGTCTACCCTATTCGCAAAATGTCCTGATTTTTCTTATCGAAAATAAAATTTTAAGAGAAGATGCCTATAAAATTGTTCAAGATTGTGCTTTGAAAACTTGGAAAGGTAATATGTCTTTTAAAGATAATCTTTTGAGTCATCCTCGTTTAGCCAAATTAAAAATATCAAGTAAAGTTAATAATATCTTCAATAATAAAAATCTTTTTAAAAATGTTGATAAAATATTTCAAAGGATTAATTAATGGCAGTAAAATTGAAAAAATTATATGAGGGAAAAGCAAAAATTATTTATGCCAAAAGTAGTAAAGAAGTCATAGCCACCTATAAAAATGATGCTACAGCTTTTAATAATTTAAAAAAGGGCTCTATAAAGAATAAGGGTGCAATTAATAATGCTATATCGAGTTATTTATTTCAAATATTGAATCATTGTGATATTCCAACACACTTTATAAATAAAATTGATAAAAAATCTCAGCTTTTAAAAAAAGTAGATATTATTCCAATTGAAGTTTTGGTTAGAAATTTCTTTGCTGGCTCTTTATCTAAAAAGTTTGGTGTAAAAGAGGGAACACAATTATCTGATACGCTAATTGAGTATTGTTTAAAATCGGATGAACTTGGCGATCCTCATATAAGTTCTGAACATATTCTTAATTTAGGTTTATGTGATTTTGATGAATTAGAGTTAATAGATGAATATTCTTTGAGAATAAATGACATATTAAGGTCTACGTTCTATTCTATAGGAATAAATCTAGTTGATTTTAAATTAGAATTTGGAATTTGTAAAAAAACTGATGAGCTTATTTTAGCAGATGAAATATCACCAGATACATGTCGTTTGTGGGATTTAAAAACAAACAAAAAACTTGATAAAGATCGATTTCGTAGAGATTTAGGAAATATCGAAGAAGCATATGAAGAGGTGCTTAATAGGTTAAACTTGACAATTTAATGCGAATAAAAATTTTAGTAAGACTTAAAGGCCAAATTTTAGAACCACAGGGAAAAGTAATTGAACAGTCACTTAATAGTTTAGGATTTACAGAATTTTCAAATATCCGACAGGGAAAACTCATTGAATTAGACTTACCCGATAATATAAGCAAAGAGGAAAAAGCACAAAAAATCGACTCTGCTTGCAAAAAACTTTTAGTCAACGATATTATTGAAGAGTACGAAGTGCTTGGATGAGTTTTAAATCTGCTGTTATAACATTTCCTGGATCTAATTGTGACAGAGACGCATTATGCTACTTAAAAGATTTAACTAAAGGTGAGGTTCATAATATTTGGCATGAGGAGACATCATTACCAAAAGTTGATTTAGTAATTTTACCTGGGGGTTTTAGCTTTGGTGATTATTTAAGATCAGGAGCAATGGCATCAAAAAGTAAAATTATTGATGAGGTTGTAAAACATGCAAATGATAATAGATATTTATTAGGTATTTGTAATGGCTTTCAAATTTTAACTGAAATTGGACTTCTTGAAGGAGCATTAATTCGAAATAAAAAACTTAAATTTTTAGGAAAAAATTGTTTTATTAAAAAAAAATTTAAAAATAATTTTAATTTATCAATCAAAGATAACCAAATTCTTCAAATACCTGTAGCTCATAACGAGGGAAATTTTTATTGTGATACTGAAACTTTAAATATATTAAAAAATAATGAACAAATTGCATTTGAATATTGCAAAGGTGAATTCTCAAACACTGAAGAAAATATAAATGGTTCAATAGAGGCTATTGCAGGTATTACAAACAAAAAAAAGAATGTTCTTGGAATGATGCCTCATCCCGAGAGAGCATATTCTGATTTTCATCAATCACAAGATGGAAGACTTATTATTGAGTCTTTAATTTCATGAATGAAGAGTTAATACTTCAACACGGTTTAACTTTAGATGAATTTCAGGTCATTAGGAAATATCTAAACAGAGACTTAAGTATTGAGGAATTGGGTATTTTTTCTGCTATGTGGAATGAACACTGTTGTTATAAAACTTCAAAAAAATGGCTTAAGAAACTCCCTACAGATAATGAAATTGTAATTCAGGGACCAGGAGAAAACGCTGGTGTAATTGATTTGCAAGATAACGATGGTATTGCGTTTAAAATAGAAAGCCACAATCATCCAAGTTACATAGAACCTTTCAACGGTTCAGCAACTGGTGTTGGAGGTATACTACGAGATATATTTACAATGGGAGCAAGACCAATTGCTACTCTTGACTCAATTAGATTTGGTTTAATAGAAACTGAAAAGACAAAATACTTGTTAAATGGTGTGGTTCATGGAATTGGACACTATGGTAACTGTATTGGAATTCCTAATATTGGTGGTGAGTGTGAGTTTGAGTCAACATATGATTTTAATAATTTGGTTAATGCTATGGCTATGGGACATGTTCAAAAAGATAAAATTTTTTACTCTAAACCAAAATCTATTGGTGGCCTTATTGTTTACATTGGATCTAAAACTGGAAAAGATGGAATTCATGGAGCAAGCATGGCTTCTGATGTTTTTTCAGAGGAAGATGAGGATGAAAAAAGACCCTCTGTACAAGTTGGTGATCCCTTCATGGAAAAACTTTTAATGGAAGGTTGCTTAGAATTAATGTCTTCAGGATTAATAGAGTCTATGCAAGATATGGGAGCTGCGGGTATTACCTCCTCCAGTGTAGAAATGGCTTCAAAAGGAAATGTGGGTGTTTATATCAATCTTGATAAAGTTCCATTGAGGCAACCACTGAGCGCCTATGAGATACTTTTATCTGAAAGCCAAGAAAGAATGCTAGCTGTTATCGATAAAAAAAATAATCATAAAGTCAGAGAAATTCTTCAAAAATGGCAAATTGATTATGAAGTTATTGGAGAAATTACAGATACAAAAAGAGTTGTGTTTGAGTCAAATAATAAAATAGTTGTCGATCTTCCTGTAGAAATAATTGTTGATGATGCTCCTGAATACGATAGAGAGTTTTACATCCCAAGAAAAAGAAAAAACAAAGATTTTGATTTTTCAAAAATTAAATTGGAAGATATGATAATTAACCTTCTTACAAATCTTAATTATTTAGATAAAAGTTGGGTTTTCGATCAATATGACTCTACTGTGATGGGAGATACTATCAGAGAACCAGGTCAATCATCAGGTATAGTAAAGATTCACGGAACACAAAAAGTTATTGGTGCATCTACCGACTGCAATCCATTGTACATAAGAATCAATCCTTATGAAGGAATGAAATATACGGTTGCTGAGTCATATAGAAATCTAATTGCATGCAATATTAATCCTTTAGCAATTACAAATAACCTTAACTTTGCAAGTCCTTTAGATCCAAACATCATGGGAGAGTTAGTTTTATCTATTCATGGATTAAAAACCGCAGCTATCAAATTCAATACACCTATTGTTTCAGGTAATGTATCTTTATATAACCAGACAAATGAAATACCAATTAAGCCTACACCTGTAATAGGAATGGTAGGTTCCAATATGGATTTAAATAAAATAAACACAAATAAGTTTTGTGAAATTGGGAATAAGATCCTTATTTTAGGAAAACAATTAACAAAAAATTGTAGTCCTTACTTATTACAAGATCAAAAAATTGCTTTTAACATATCTGAATTTAATGACTTAGAGGTATTAAATCTAGATTTTGAGAAAAAAATTGCAAATTGTGTTTTGGAATTATCAGATTTGAAATGCATTATGTCTTGTAATGATATTTCCAGAGGGGGTATCTTTTCGGCATTATTAAAAATGCAATATAAGGATATGGGTTTTAGGGTCAAGGTCCCTGATCCTATTGATTTATTTTGCGAATATAGTGCTGGATATGTGATTGAAATCAGAAGCAAAGATTTTGAAGAGGTAACTTCATTTCTGACAAAAAAAGGTGCTGAATACCTCGAAATTGGGGAGATAATTAAAGAAGGTATTGAAATAAATTCTAAAAAATTTGACTATTTTGATATTATGAATAAATATCGTAATGATTTTGAGAAGATAATTAGTTAGATGCCTATTGAACAAAAAAAATTAGAAGGACTCCTTGAGAACAAATTTCCAAATTCTAAAATTGTAATTGAGGATCTTGCCGGTGATAACGATCATTATTCAGTTGAAATTGAAAGTGATATGTTTAACGGATTGTCTCGTATACAACAACACCAGTTAGTTTACAAATTACTAGATGGATTAATGGATAAAGAGCTTCATGCTATGCAATTAAAAACGAAAGGAACAAAATAATGGAATTAGAGAGTAGTACAAAAGAACAAATTGAAAAAATGATTGGAGATAATGAAGTTTTCCTATTTATGAAAGGTAACCCTGACTTTCCTATGTGTGGTTTCTCGTCAGTCGCAAGCGCAATTTTAAAAAAAACTGGGGTTGAGTTTGGCCATTGTAATGTACTTGAAGATAACAACATTAGAGAAGGTATAAAAACTTATTCAAATTGGCCTACAATACCTCAACTTTACATAAAAAAAGAATTTGTAGGTGGTTGTGATATTATGAAAGAAATGGCTGAGTCTGGTGAACTTCTAGAATTACTAAACACAAAAGGCATTAAAACTGAAGTAAATTAAAAAAGGGGCATTCATTTTGCCCCTCTCATTAGTTATTTGAAATGTAATTGTTTAATTCTTTATAATAAGAATTATTTTCTCCAACTAGTTTTTTAAGTAAAGCTAAATTATTTAGGGCATTTTCTTTTTGACCAAGATCTACATACATCTCACCTTGATATTCGATAGCACCTAAGTGTTCTGGGTCTAATTCAAGAGCTTTTTTGTAATATTTTGCTGCATTATCAAAGTCTTCACTTTTTCTGTAAGCAAAACCTAACTCATTGTAAACATCAGCTTTAGTAAAGTCTGTTGAACTAGCAGTTGTAAGAGTCTTCAGCTTTCTTATTGCCTTATCATAATCTTTACTTCTTATTAGCTTAATTGCTGACTTATAATCTTTTCCATAATTAGTTTTGGCACTATCATCGGAGCTAGATCCAGCAGCGAAAAGGCTTGTAATAAATAGAGAGAATATGACTGTTAGTATTTTTATTTTCATAAATATCTTTTCGAAATTTATGCGCTGTTAGATTAATTGAATAGATTATTAACTATTGATTATCTAGAGTAAAATTCAACGACTAAATTAGGTTCCATTTGAACAGGGTAAGGAACATCTGTCAATTGAGGTCCTCTGACAAATTTACCAAGACATTTTGATATTTCTAGTTGTAAATACTCAGGAACATCTCTTTCATTAGAGCTTAATGTTTGAATTATCATTGGAATATTCTGGCTAGTTTGTTGAAGGGATATTTCATCACCATCATTAACCTGATAAGATTTTTTATTTACTACTTTACCGTTTACCAAAACATGCCCGTGATTTACTAGTTGTCTTGCGGAAAATACAGTTGGAGCAAACTTTAGTCTAAACACAACAGCATCTAATCTTCTTTCTAAAAGTTCAATTAGAATTTGACTAGTATCGCCTTTTTTTCTAGAAGCTGCTTGATAAATTTTTAAAAATTGTTTCTCAGTAATATCGCCATAATATTTTTTGAGCTTTTGTTTAGCTGCTAATTGAACTCCAAAATCAGAAGGTTTTCTTCTTCTTGCTTGACCATGTTGGCCAGGACCATAGGGTCTTCTATTAAAAGGACTTTTAGGTCTACCCCATAAATTTAGGCCTAGTCTTCTATCAATTTTATGTTTTGACGATAGTCTTTTTGTCATGAATTGCTGATTTATATAGATTTAGCCTTTTAAGTCAATTTATTTTGTAATAAATTTTAAAATTCCATAGGCTGTTTTTATTTGTTTTTGGTCTATTTTTGATGTTTTTAAAAAATTTCTTAAAGAAATTTCTAAATTATCTCTTTTAGATGAGATTGATGTAAATTTTCTTTTTTCTAGTATTTTCATCAGAAATGATAAAAATTTTTCTATATCTTTTGAGCTTGCAGGAGAATTTTCAAGAGTTGGATTAATATTAGATAGAGATATTTGACTCAATTCATAAGCAATTAAAGCTACAGTATGAGATAAATTGAGCGAACTCTTGTTGTATGTAGGTAGAGACAATAGAAAATTAGCATGCGATATCTCCTTATTGGACAATCCATTATTTTCTTGACCAAACAAAATTGATATTTTTTTCGATTTTAGTTTAGATATTTCATTTACTTTTATTGGAGGTATGTGAAAGTCTCTTTTCCTAACTGTCGTTGCAATTAAGATATCACTACCTTTCATAGCTTCTGGTATTGATTGATATACCTTAACTTTTTTAACTAAGGATGAAAAATGCTTTGCAGATTTTATTCCCTTATCATTAGGCCAAATTTTTCTTGGACTTACTAAAGATAAGTTCTCAAAACCAAAACATCCTATTGATCTTAGCGACATACCAACATTTTCAGATAACTGGGGTTTGTTTAATATAAATTGAATTGTTTTTTTCAAGAGGACTTAATTAATTTATAAATTAAGCTCTCTCTAAGGGCGTTATAAGACGCATCAATTATATTAGTAGAGACACCAACTGTTGTCCAAATGGAACCTTTTTGATCCTTTGTCTCGATAAGAACACGAACTATTGCATCTGTTCCTTTTTCTGAGGATAAAATTCTTACCTTAAAATCAGTTAATTCTAAATCCTCTAAAGCAGGGTAAAAGCCCATTAATGATTTTCTTAAAGCTTTGTCCAAAGCAT
>CACMIW010000014.1 GCA_902613845.1 uncultured Alphaproteobacteria bacterium
TTCTTTTTTATTAATAATTATTTTTGCTGTTTTTAAGGATAGTAATATTAAAAAGTTTTCTATTAAGGATTTTGAATTTGAATATTACACCAAAGATCATAAATGTATTGACAGCTACATAGAAAAATTCAATCTTTCTAGCGGCATATCTCATTATGTAAATGCTAGATACTTTAGTATATTTTTAAAAAATGATGTTAATATTTATCCATATAGAGAAGATTTAACTCCAGATTATAAAGCATCTTCAAAAAAAGGATTTAAATTTAACAATTTTGACTTTGTTTTACTGGATAGTTCAAAAAATGATTACAAGATTTACTTAAAGAATATGATAAAAATGTTGGGCTATCCTTTAAATTCTGCCACTTGTGGAAGATATGATTTGAAAGTCTATAAAAAACCTTAATATTAGCGAAAATTATTTTATTTTCACATTTGACAAAACCTTAAGAAAGTGTAGAAATATTTCACTTTATTCGACTCATTGGGCCATTTATTGTGCATTAGTGATTCTTGCTCTTTATTTTTTGTAAATATGAAATGAATAGACGGTGGGTTTATAACGTTGAATATTGGCTAAGTTAGTATTTGAGAAAAATACTATCTCAATATTTGGCGTCTAACCTACGTCAATTTAAAACTTTGTTTTTTATGAGTAGGTAATTCAACTTAAGAGTTTGATTATGGCTCAGAACGAACGCTTGCTGCATGCTTTATACATGCAAGTCGAACGGAGGCCCTAGCTTGCTAGGTGTCCTTAGTGGCGCACGGGTGAGTAACACGTGGGAACATACCTTATAGTACGGAATAACTGCGGGAAACTGTAGCTAATACCGTATACTCCAGTAATGGGAAAGATTTATCGCTATAAGATTGGCCCGCGCAAGATTAGCTTGTTGGTGAGGTAAAAGCTCACCAAGGCTTCGATCTTTAGCTGGTTTGAGAGGACGATCAGCCACACTGGGACTGAGACACGGCCCAGACTCCTACGGGAGGCAGCAGTAGGGAATATTGGACAATGGGGGCAACCCTGATCCAGCAATGCAGCGTGAGTGACGAAGGCCTTAGGGTTGTAAAACTCTTTCATCGGTGAGGATAATGACAGTAGCCGAAGAAGAAGGACCGGCTAATTCCGTGCCAGCAGCCGCGGTAATACGGAAGGTCCTAGCGTTGTTCGGAATTACTGGGCGTAAAGCGCATGTAGGCGGAACAGAAAGTTAGAAGTGAAATCCCTGGGCTCAACCTAGGAATTGCTTTTAAAACTTCTGTTCTGGAATTCAGGAGAGGAAAATGGAATTTCCAGTGTAGAGGTGAAATTCGTAGATATTGGAAGGAACACCAGTGGCGAAGGCGATTTTCTGGACTGATATTGACGCTGAGATGCGAAGGCATGGGTAGCAAACGGGATTAGATACCCCGGTAGTCCATGCAGTAAACGATGGGTGCTAGTCGTCGGACTTTTGTTCGGTGTCGTAGCTAACGCGTTAAGCACCCCGCCTGGGGAGTACGGTCGCAAGATTAAAACTCAAATAAATTGACGGGGACCCGCACAAGCAGTGGAGCATGTGGTTTAATTCGACGCAACGCGAAGAACCTTACCAGCGTTTGACATGGAAAGTGCCGGTTACAGAATGGTAACCTTCAGTTCGGCTGGCTTTCGCACAGGTGCTGCATGGCTGTCGTCAGCTCGTGTCGTGAGATGTTGGGTTAAGTCCCGCAACGAGCGCAACCCTTATCGTTAGTTACTAACAGTTCGGCTGAGGACTCTAGCGAAACTGCCGGTGATAAGCCGGAGGAAGGTGGGGATGACGTCAAGTCCTCATGGCCCTTACACGCTGGGCTACACACGTGCTACAATGGTAACTACAACGGGACGCAATACCGCGAGGTGGAGCTAATCCCCAAAAGTTATCTCAGTTCGGATTGCACTCTGCAACTCGAGTGCATGAAGTTGGAATTGCTAGTAATCGCGGATCAGCATGCCGCGGTGAATACGTTCCCGGGTCTTGTACACACCGCCCGTCACACCATGAGAGTTGGTTTTATCTTAAGTCAGTGCGCTAACCTTCGGGAGGCAGCTGCCCACGGTACGGCCAGCGATTGGGGTGAAGTCGTAACAAGGTAGCCGTAGGGGAACCTGCGGCTGGATCACCTCCTTTCTAAAGGAAAAAAAACTTTGAACTAAGTGTACGTTCGAAGTAACCACCGTCTATTTGTTTTGCTTTTTTCAACATGTGTTGATAAAGAGCATTGATTGGGCGTGTAGCTCAGTTGGTTAGAGCGCGCGCTTGATAAGCGTGAGGTCGGAGGTTCAAGTCCTCCCTCGCCCACCAACAATGTTGGGGGATTAGCTCAGCTGGGAGAGCGCCTGATTTGCATTCAGGAGGTCAGCGGTTCGATCCCGCTATCCTCCACCAACTTTTTAAAATCGTAAATATGTAAGCTGATAACACAGACGAATGACTTGCACGAGTTATTCGTCAATTAAACAACTAATATAACAACAAATAACTACAAAAAGTTATTAACAACAAACTTTTCACTGTGTGTTAATAATTCAAGCGCGTAAGAGCATTTGGTGGATGCCTTGGCATAAAGAGGCGATGAAGGACGTGACAGACTGCGATAAGCTCGGACTTGCTGTCAATAAGCTTAATCCGAGATCTCCGAATGGGGAAACCCAATAACTTATAAGTGAATTCATAGTTTATAAGGGCGAACCTAGGGAACTGAAACATCTAAGTACCTAGAGGAAAAGATATTCCGTTAGTAGTGGCGAGCGAAAGCGGATCAGGCCAGTGCTACTTTTTACTAAACCAGAACTGTATGGAAAGGCAGGCCATAGTGAGTGATAGCCTCGTATGGGTAGATAGTAAAAAATAGACATGAGTAGGGCGGGACACGTGAAATCCTGTCTGAATATAGGAAGACCACTTCCTAAGCCTAAATACTACTTTATGACCGATAGTGAACCAGTACCGTGAGGGAAAGGCGAAAAGAACCCCTAGCAGGGGAGTGAAATAGACCCTGAAACCGGATGCTTACAAGCAGTTGGAGCCTCTTTATGAGGTGACAGCGTACCTTTTGTATAATGGGTCAGCGACTTAATCTCATTAGCAAGCTTAAGCCATATAGGTGTAGGCGAAGCGAAAGCGAGTCTGAATAGGGCGACTTAGTTAATGGGATTAGACTCGAAACCGAGTGATCTAGTCATGAGCAGGTTGAAAGTGAAGTAAAATTCACCGGAGGACCGAACCCACTAGCGTTGAAAAGCTACGGGATGACTTGTGATTAGGGGTGAAAGGCCAACCAAACTCGGAAATAGCTAGTTCTCCGCGAAAACTATTTAGGTAGTGCGTCGTGTGAATCTTGTCGGGGGTAGAGCACTGAATGGGCTAGGGGGAAGCAATTCCTACCAAACCTAATCAAACTCCGAATACCGATAAGTCTGCACGGCAGACAGTCCATGGGTGCTAAGGTCCTTGGACGAGAGGGAAACAGCCCAGATCAACAGCTAAGGTCCCCAAATAATGATTAAGTGTGAAAGGGAGTGGGAACTCCAAGACAGCCAGGAGGTTGGCTTAGAAGCAGCCATCCTTTAAAGAAAGCGTAACAGCTCACTGGTCTAATTAAGAGATCCTGCACCGAAAATGTAACGGGGCTCAAATCATTTACCGAAGCTTTGACAATTACTTTGTAATTGGGTAGCGGAGCGTTCTGTAAGCCTGTAAAGGTGATGCGTAAGCATTGCTGGAGGTATCAGAAGTGCGAATGCTGACATGAGTAACGATAAGAAATGTGAAAGACATTTCCGCCGAAATCCTAAGGTTTCCTGCGTAAAGCTAATCTGCGCAGGGTTAGTCGGCCCCTAAGGCGAGGGCGAAAGCCGTAGTCGATGGGAAGCAGGTTAATATTCCTGCACCAGCTGGTAGTGACGGATGAAGTAAATTGTAAGCTCTTACTGGATTGAGCTTGCAGTGAATTTGTCCCTGGAAATAGCTCCAGCATTAGACCGTACCAAAACCGACACAGGTAGGAGGGTAGAGAATACCAAGGCGCTTGAGAGAACTATGTTGAAGGAACTCGGCAAATTACACTTGTAACTTCGGGATAAAAGTGACCTGCTATTGGGCAACCAGTAGGAGGTGGCACAGAAGAGGGGGTAGCGACTGTTTACTAAAAACATAGCACTATGCAAAGTCGAAAGACGACGTATATGGTGTGACGCCTGCCCGGTGCCGGAAGGTTAATAGGAGGGGTGCAAGCCCTGAATTGAAGCCCCGGTGAACGGCGGCCGTAACTATAACGGTCCTAAGGTAGCGAAATTCCTTGTCGGGTAAGTTCCGACCTGCACGAATGGCGTAACGATTTCCCCACTGTCTCCAACATAGACTCAGTGAAATTGAATTCTCGGTTAAGATGCCGAGTAACCGTGGTTAGACGGAAAGACCCCGTGCACCTTTACTGCAGCTTTGTATTGGTATTAGGGAACAGATGTGTAGCATAGGTGGGAGACTTTGAAGGAGTGGCGCTAGCCATTCTGGAGTCACTAGTGAAATACCACTCTTCTGTTCCTTGATGCCTAACCATACACCGTTATCCGGTGTTGGGACCATGCATGGTGGGCAGTTTGACTGGGGCGGTCGCCTCCCAAAGAGTAACGGAGGCGCGCGATGGTAGGCTCAGAACGCTTGGAAACCGTTCGTCGAGTGCAATGGCATAAGCCTGCCTGACTGCGAGACCCACAAGTCGAGCAGAGACGAAAGTCGGTCATAGTGATCCGGTGGCACTTCGTGGAAGGGCCATCGCTCAACGGATAAAAGGTACGCCGGGGATAACAGGCTGATCTCTCCCAAGAGTCCATATCGACGGGGAGGTTTGGCACCTCGATGTCGGCTCATCGCATCCTGGGGCTGAAGCAGGTCCCAAGGGTTTGGCTGTTCGCCAATTAAAGCGGTACGCGAGCTGGGTTTAGAACGTCGTGAGACAGTTCGGTCCCTATCTGCCATGGTTGTGGAAGCTTGAGAGGATCTGCCCTTAGTACGAGAGGACCGGGGTGGACGTACCTCTGGTGTACCTATTGTAGCGCCAGCTGCATCGTAGGGTAGCTATGTACGGAATGGATAACCGCTGAAAGCATCTAAGCGGGAAGCCAACCTCAAAACTAGGCTTCGTTATAGGATCGTGGAAGACTACCACGTTGATAGGCTGGGTGTGGAAGTGTGGTAACACATGAAGCTAACCAGTACTAATAATCCAATGCTTGAATTATAATACACAGCGAAAAGTTTTAACTATAATGTTATAAAAAGTTTGTGGCGGTCATAGCGGAGTGAAAAAACCCGATCCCATTTCGAACTCGGTCGTGAAGGCCTCCAGCGCCGATGGTACTTAGTCTTAAGGCTTGGGAGAGTAGGACGCCGCCTATTTAATTACTTACATATTTATTCTCATTATCAAATATATAAAATAGCTATAAATATCAATGTTTATTGCTTATCAATAAGATTTAACATTTTATACTTACATTTGAGATTATTCACTCTAATCGTTAAAGTATCTTATAAAAAACAATTACCAGAATCAAAATATATTTAAATTATGAAAAATATTTCTGAACAAAACACAAATGATTTACTCACAGTTATACTGCCAATAAAAGATAATCATAAGATGACAAAAAGATGGTTAAAATACGCTTATGACAATAAATTCAAATATAAAATTTATATTGCTGATGGAGGAAAAAAGACTTTCAAAATCGATCAAATATTTAAAAAAGAATTAGACATAAATTATAGATACTATGGCTATGATGATACCCATTACAAATACATATTGAAGATTATGAAAAGTGTAAATTCTGTTAAAACTAAATATTGTTTACTAGCAGATAATGACGATTTTTATATTAAAGATACTATCAATAAATCAATTTCATATTTAGAAAAAAATTTAAAATACTCAAGTTGTGGAGGTGATATTTTAAAATTTGTACTTACAAATAAAATTAAAGGAAAAGTTACTTATACCGCACATGCAAAACAAAATTCTTATTTAAATAATTCTTCAAAAAGTAGAATGATAAAGCTTTCGCAAAATTTTAATGAAATTTACTATGACGTAACAAGAACTAAACTTATGAAAAAATACACAAGTGATTTCATTAAATTTAACAAAAATTATTTTAATTACTTTTTTTTTCCTTTAGCTATGTCATTTTTTTTAGTTTCTAAAGGGAAGGTAAAAAAATTTGATGATATCATGCTTTTACGTCAGGAGGATTATCAATCATCAACATCATCAGGATTGATTTCTACAGCGAATATTTTTTATGATACAAACTTTTCTTTAAATTTTAATAATTCAATAGAAATAATTTATGTAAACTTAAATAAAATTATCAAAAAGGAATTTATAAGAGATCTTGTGAAAACTACAATATCTAATTTAGTTTCATCGAATATTATTTCAAATAAAAACATTAATATTACTTTTTTAAATTTTTTAAAAACAAAAATATCAAAAAGTGGCTTATTTTTTATTTTAAAAAAAATTAAATATAATTTTAATGTCAAGAAATTAGAATATAGTCAACGTAAATTGATTAACAAATTACTAGACAGAGTGGATTAACAGATGACAAAAAAAACTGAATTTTTTTTAGATAAATTTACAGATAATTTATCAAAACATATTCAAGAAAATAAAGAAAATTTCAAAGAATTTTGTAATTTTATTGACAGAAATTTACTTAATAAAAAAAAGAACAATTTATATATCCTTGGCAATGGAGGAAGTAGTTCTATTGCCAGTCATTGTGCTGTAGATTTTATGAAGGTTTTAGGTGTAAAAGCCAGCAATTTTACTGATCACAATCTTATTACCTGTTATGCAAATGACTATAAATATGAAAACTGGACAAAAAATGCACTTGAAATTTTTTGTAATGACAGAGATACGGTTATTTTGATTAGCAGTAGTGGAGAGTCAAAAAATTTAATTAATACTGCAAAATTTTTAATTAAAAATAAAATAAACCTAATTACTTTTACTGGTTTTAAAAAAAATAACTCTCTTAGTAAACTAGGAAAAATTAATTTTTGGATAAATAGTAAATCTTATAATGAAATAGAAATGTGTCATCACATCTTAATTGTTTCTGCAATAGATTATTTAAAAGAAAATAATTAGCTGTGTTAATCAGGTCTCCTTTAAGAGTAAGTTTAGTTGGTGGTGGGAGTGATTTAAGGTATTTTTATGAGAGCAATTTAGCACAATCTTTAGGTTTTTCGATAAACAAATATGTATATGTTTATGAAGATAACTTTATAAAAAATAAAATTAACTTAATTACCTCTAGTGAGTCAATTGTAACTGATGATTACAATCTTATCAAAAATGAAATTTTAAAAGGTTTTATTAAAAAATTTAAAATAAATTCAAAAAAGTATGTAATTTTTTCTGATCTTTTTTCTGGTACTGGTCTTGGATCTTCATCAGCTCTTACTGTAAATTTAATGTATGCTTTATCAGCACAAAATCAAAATAAAAGTTATTTTGCAGAGGAGGCTTTTAAATTAGAAGAAGAAATCTCAGGATCAACAGTTGGAAAGCAAGATCATTATTTTAGTGCATTTGGCGGTTTCAATCAGTTTACATATTTAAATAACTCTAGCGTTAAAGTTAAAAAGATAAATTTAACAAAAAAACAAATCAAAAATATTACTAATCACATGTTATTGATTAAAGTTGGTACTTCAAGAAAAGCCTACGAAATTCTTTATGATCAAAAAAATAATATTAATACAAGCTATTCTGCAAAAGAATCATTGAAAGAAATTGTTTCATTAGTTGATGGAGCATCAAAGGCTCTTATAAATAATGATTTTAGAGAGCTTGGAGCCATCGTTAATAAGTCTTGGTCTTTAAAGAAAAGACTTTCTAGATATATCTCTAATAGAGAAATAACCAAATTGGAGAATAAACTTAAAACAAAAAAAATTTATGGAGGTAAACTTTTAGGTGCAGGAGGTTCAGGGTATTATTTAGTTATTGCTAGTAAAAAAATTATTGAAGATATAAAACTGGAATTTGATGATAGAATTTTAAAATTTGAAGTTGATATGAATGGAACAAAAATAATTTCGTAATATGCAAGTTAAAAAAGCAATAATTTTGGCAGGAGGTTATGGTACAAGACTAAGTCCAATGACTTTAATTACAAATAAACATTTGTTGCCAATTTATAATAAGCCAATGATTTATTACCCTTTGTCTACATGTATGTTAGGAGGTATTAAAAATTACTTATTAATCTCTAATGATAAACAAATTTATTTTTTCAAAAAGTTATTTGGCGATGGAAGTAGGTTAGGTATAAAAATTTCGTACAAAGTGCAAAAATCACCTTTGGGTCTTCCACAAGCCATTAGCTTAGGAAATAAATTTATTAATAATGAACCTGTGTGTATTAATTTAGGAGACCATATTTTATTTGGATCAGGATTATCAGATATTTTAACTAGAAGTTTTAGTAATTTTTATAACTCAAAAATTTTTATTCAAAAAACTAAAAAACCATCTTCTTACGGTGTGATAAATTTTACAAAAAGCGGTAGTCCTATAAAAATAGTTGAGAAACCAAAAAAGCCTAAATCGAACTTTATAGTTACTGGTCTATATTTGTACACCGGAGATGTTATTAACAAAATAAAAAAACTAAAAAAATCGAATAGAAATGAATATGAAATAACAGATTTGAATAACATTTATCTTAAAGAGAAAAAATTAGATTATGAAGATTTGGGAAGAGGAATAGCTTGGTTTGATGCAGGAGAGCCTGAGCGTATTTTAGAGATTTCAAACTTTATTAGTCTTATTGAGAATAAACAAGGTCAGATGATTGGATGTATTGAAGAAATTGCACTTAGAAATAAATTTATAACAAAAAGACAGTTTCTAGATAATATTAAATTTTATAGAAATAGTTCATATGCTGATTATTTAAAAACTTTAATTTAATGATAATAAAATCTTTAAAGTTCAAAGATACTAATATTTTATATCCAAAATTATATAAAGACCGCCGTGGATTTTTTTATGAGCAGTATAATTCTAAGATAATATCTGAATTGGGTATTAAATTTAATTTAAAACAATCAAATGTATCTTACTCAAAAAAAAATATTTTAAGAGGTATACATTTTCAAAAAAAATCTCCTCAAAATCAATTTATGCAAGTAATTTTAGGATGTATAGACTTAGTTTTAGTCGACTTTAGAAAAGACAGTAAGACTTTTTTAAAAAAAATATATTTTAAATTAGATAGTAAAAAAAAAGAAATTATACATACACCACCTGGTGTAGGATCAGCATTTCTTACTAGATCCAATAAGAATGTTATTTTATATCACGTTGATAAATATTTTAATTCTAAAAATGAAGTTGGTATAATTTGGAATGATAATACTCTTAACATAAATTGGGCTATTAAAAAACCAATTTTAAGTTATAAAGATAAAAAAAATATTACAGTTAAGGAATATTTTAAAATATGAGTGAACATAGTTTTTGCAGGTCATGTGGTAATAAATTATTTGAAGTTGTGAATTTTGGTAAAATGCCCATAGCTAACGCTTTTGTCCATAAAGAACAATTTAAAAAAGAATATATGTTCCAACTAATGGCTATGAATTGTCCTAGGTGTAGCTTATTCCAGTTATATGAGCAGCCAGATCCAAGTTTACTCTTTCACGATAATTATGCCTTCTTAGCAGATACTTCCAGAGTAATGCAACAGCACTTTTCCTTATTAGCAGAAGAATTAATAAAAGATTTTAATTTAAAAAATGACGAACTCGTGACTGAAATTGGATCAAATGATAGTGGCGTAATCTATTATCTAAATAAATCATATAAACATACAAATCATTTAGGAGTAGAACCATCTAAAAATGTGTGTGAAATATCTAATTCAAAAGGTTTAAGGATGAAAAATTTATTTTTTAACTCTAACACAGCGTCTAATTTAATAAGCGAATTTGGAAAATCAAAATATTTTATTTCATTAAATACATTGGCTCATATTCCAGACATTAATTCAGTATTAAAAGGAATACATGATTTTCTTACAGACGATGGCATTTATATTACTGAGGATCCTTACCTTTTTGATGTTTTCAATAAAGTTAGCTACGATCAAATTTATGATGAGCATGTCTTTATATTTTCTGTTACAGCAATGAAAAACTTATGTGATAAATTCAATCTTCAATTATTTGATGTAAAAAAAACTGATACCGCTGGTGGCTCAATGAGATATTACATCACAAAAAATAAGACTACAAAAATATCTAGAAATTTAGTTTCATACCTAGATTTTGAAAAAAAAAATGGAATATTCGAAACTAAAATTTACAGTACTTTTAGAAAAAATTGTGAAAAATCCAAAAATAGTCTTTTAGACACACTTACTACTTTAGCAGAAAAAAATAATAAAATTGTAAGCTATGGAGCAACCTCTAAAAGCACCACTATATTTAACTATTGTAATATTGGAACTGATCTTATTAGCTTTATTACTGATACAACATCTACGAAAATAAATAAATATAGCCCAGGTGTTCATATACCAATATATGATTATGAGTATTTTCTTAATAATTTACCTAATTATTGTTTTTTAGGTGCTTGGAATCATAGAAAAGAAATTTCAATAAAAGAAAAAGAAATATTCTCAAAAAAAGGCAAATGGATTATACATACCCCAGAAGCAAAGATAATTAATGATCTATAGTAGTTTCCCAAAAAATAGTTTTCAAAAAAACAAAAAGCAAATATTAAAATTAGTAGAAAAAGTTTTAGACAGTGGGAACTATATAAATGGTAATTGTCTAAAAAATTTCGAAAATAATTTTGCTAAATATATAGGTTCTAAATATGCTTTAGGTGTAGGTAATTCAACAGATGCGTTATTATTATCACTTAAAGCTGTTGGGGTAAAAGAAAATGATGAAGTTTTAGTTCCCTCTCATACAGCTCCGGCGACTGTAATATCTATATTAAACTGTAAAGCAAAACCTATTTTTATAGATGTGAATTTAGATGACTATAATATAGACTACAATCTTATAGAAAAAAATATAACTAAAAATACTAAATGCCTTGTTATAGTTCATCTTTATGGTCAAGCAGCAAATTTAAATCAAATTTTAAAAATTTCAAAAAAATTTAATTTAAAAGTTATAGAGGATGTATCTCAATCATGCGGTGCATTGTATAATAAAAAAAAACTAGGTAGTTTTTCAGATATAGGTTGTTTTAGTTTTTTCCCAACAAAAAATTTATCTACTATTGGTGACTCTGGAGCTATTGTTAGCAATAATAAAAATTATATTAACAAAATTAAAATGCTTCGAGAGTATGGTTGGGATGCAAATAGAAATTGTCAATTTGTTGGTATTAATTCCAGACTAGATGAGGTGCATGCAGAAATACTTAATTATAGATTAAAGAATCTAGATAATGAAAATAGAGAAAGAATTAAAATAGCCAAATATTACCTGAAAAATGTTAAAAATAGTAAAATTATATTGCCTAGAGTCTTTCCAGAGAGAAAACATATTTTCCATTTATTTGTTGTAAGAGTAAAAAATAGGAACAAATTCATTAAGGATTTACAAAATGAAGGTTTCAAATTGGGTATTCATTATGAAAGACCGGTTCATAAACATGCTATTTTCAAAGGAAAGAAATTTAAAAAATTAGAAAATACTGAAAAAATCTCAAATCAAGTCGTATCTTTACCAATTTATATAGGTCTTAATAAAAAAATAATGTCTAAATTAGTAAATATATTGAATTCAATTTGAAGAAATATACTTTTTAAATTCATCGTAATCTCTTATATAACTCGTTTCGTCATAGCTCTCAGAGGATAAAACAATAACAATACTATTTTCATTTATATATTTTGTAGTTGTCCATATATTTGTTGGCACATAAATAAATTGTGAATTTTTATCTAAAGGATAGTTTTTAAAATTATACCCATCATCTACAGATAATGAAATTTTACCTGATATACAACCAATTATTTGTTTATCAATTTTATGAGCATGACCACCTCTTATTTCATTTTTTTTCGAAGAGCTGATATAAAAGACCCTTTTTGGTTTAAAGAAATGATCAATATTTTCTAAAACATTAATGTCAGAGTCTCTAGATTTAATCAAAAAATTTTTTACAAACTCTACATTTTCTATAGTATTTAACACATATTTACATTAATAATTTTTTTTAAGTTTACAAATGAATATTGCTATTACAGGAGCTCTAGGACACATAGGTTCTTATATAATAAGAAAAATTCCTAATTACAATAATATAGATAAAATTTATCTAATTGATAACTTTCAATCGCAAAGATATCACTCAATTTTTAATTTAAAAAAAAATAAATATATTTTATGTGAATATGATCTGTCGATAGATAAGATTAAAGAAAAAGATATTGATATTATTTTTCATTTTGCTGCAAAAACTGATGCAGCACAAAGTCATATTAATTTAAAAGAATTTAAAAAAAATTATTTAATTACAAAAAATTTAGTCAATTATTGTAAAAATAAAAAAACAAAAATTATTTTTGCATCTTCAACAAGTGTATATGGTAGCCAAAAGAAAATTGTAAACGAAAATTGTAATAAATCTGAATTAAAACCTCAAAGTCCCTATGCTAAAATTAAACTCAGAGAAGAAAAATTCATTACAAGTAATATGAAAAAAAATAAATTTGTAATTTTAAGACTTGGAACTATATTTGGTTACAGTCCTGGAATTAGGTTTCATACTGCTGTTAATAAATTTTGTTACCAGGCATCTCTAGGTTATCCATTGACTGTTTGGAAAACAGCTATGTATCAAAAAAGACCTTATCTATCTTTACATGATCTTAACAAAACGCTGAAATTTATAATAAATAACCCTAAAAAAATGTTTATTGGCGATATTTTTAATGTCGTATCACTAAATGCTACAGTATTTGATATTATAAAAATAATTAGAAAATTTAAAAAAATCAAAATAGTTTATGTAAAGCACAAAATAATGAATCAGTTGTCTTATGAAGTTTCAGTAAAGAAAATTAATGATAAAGGTTTAACTTTA
>CACMIW010000015.1 GCA_902613845.1 uncultured Alphaproteobacteria bacterium
TGTTTTATTGTTAACATATTTTTTAAGAATTTTATTGTGATTTTCATAGTTCCTGTAATATTCCTGAAGTACTAAAAAAAGAAAATTTCTTTTAAATTTAGGGAAAGAATCGATAACATGATCAATACTACTACCTTTTTCAATTCTTTTTATTGAATCAAATAGATTTTTAATGTCAGATAATTTAGATATTTTTAGATCCGTCAATTAAAGATTGAACAACATTTGGGTCTGCTAATGTTGATGTATCGCCAAGTTGATCTTCTTCTTTTGATGCTATTTTCCTTAAAATTCTTCTCATGATTTTGCCTGATCTAGTTTTTGGCAACCCTGGTGAGAATTGTAATTTATCAGGTGTTGCTATTGGACCTATTTTCGTTCTAATCCATTGTACGAGCTCTTTTTTTAAATCCTCACTCACTTCAACTCCAGTATTTGTTGTTACATAAGCATATATACCTTGACCTTTTATATCATGAGGATAGCCCACTACTGCTGCTTCGGAAACTAATTCATGTTCAACAAATGCACTTTCAATCTCTGCAGTTCCAAGCAAATGTCCAGATACATTTATACAATCATCTACCCTTCCAGTGATCCAATAAAAGCCATCTTTATCTCTCCTACATCCATCTCCTGTAAAATATTTCCCTTTGAATTGACTAAAATAAGTATCAACAAAACGCTGGTGATCCCCATAAACTGTTCTCATCTGACCTGGCCAGCTATCTAATATACAAAGCTTACCCTCACATTCACCCTCTAAAACATTTCCATTATCGTCAACAATTGCGGCTTCAATTCCAAAATATGGCTGGGTTGCACTTCCAGGCTTAAGTTTTGAAACACCAGGGATCGGTGAGATTAAATGCCCCCCGGTTTCAGTTTGCCACCAAGTGTCAATAACCGGACATTTGTCCTTACCGACTATTGTTGAATACCAATTCCAAGCCTCTGGGTTAATTGGTTCACCAACTGTTCCTAAAATTCTTAAGGAACTCAAATCACACTTTTCTATATACGAATTTCCTTCTTTCATCAAAGATCTTAATACAGTTGGTGCAGTGTAAAAAATATTGACTTTATATTTATCACAAACTTCCCAAAAACGAGAAAAATCAGGATAGTTAGGCACGCCTTCAAATAATAATGTTTTGCCTCCGTTTGCTAAAGGCCCATAAACCGAATAAGAATGTCCTGTGATCCAGCCAGCATCTGCTGTGCACCAATAGACATCCCCAGGATGATAGTCAAAAGAATACTTATGCGTAAACGATGCATATACCAAATATCCTCCTGTAGTATGAAGAACACCTTTTGGCTTACCAGTAGAACCAGATGTGTATAAAATGAAAAGAGGATCTTCTGCATTCATTGATACACATTCGCATTGATCGTCTACTTTTGTAACTAATTCATCATAATAAAAATTATTTTCTTTATGTAGATCGTCTTGAGTATTTGTATATCGAATAACAAGAGTTTTTATGGAACTATCACAACTCTCTAGAGCTGTATTAATATATTTTTTAAGTGGAATTTTTTTTCCACCTCGAACACCTTCGTCGGCAGTAATCACAAATTGTGATTTACAATCTATGATACGTCCTGCAATTGACTCTGGGGCGAAGCCCCCAAATATTACTGAATGTATTGCCCCTATTCTTGCGCAAGCTAACATAGCAAACGCAACTTCAGGGATCATCGTTAAATAAATTGTTACAACATCGCCTTTTTGAACGCCAAGTTTTTTTAAAACATTTGCAAACTTACTTACTTCTGACTTTAATTCTTTATAAGTGTAGGTTTTATTTTTACTAGAGTCATCTCCCTCCCAAATAACTGCTACTTCATTTGGTTGTGTTTCCGCATGTCTATCTATACAGTTATAACAAACGTTCAATTCACCATCCTCAAACCATTTGATAGATACATCACCGTCGTAGTTGGTCTTTTTAACCTTCGTGAAATCTTTAGACCACGTTAGTTGAGATTTTGCAACTTTAGACCAGAATTGCTCTTTATTACTAAAAGACTCTGCATACATCTCTTCATATTGTTCTTTTGATAAAAGTGGATTAGTTAATTTAAATTCTTTCATTTTTTTCACTCATCTTAATTAATTTCTTCCATTGCTTCAATGTTACAGGCATCACACTTAATCTGGCTTGTTTTACAAGTGGAAAATCTTGGAAAAATGGGTCTGCTTTTATGTCTGATAAGTAAACTTCATTTAGATCTTTGACATAGGTTACATCAACCATTCCAAATATTCCTTTTTTATCTGTGTGATCTGGGTAGTATTCCTTAGTAACCCTTACAATTCCCTTTATAGCTTTTTCTGTTACTGAGTGATAAAACAGACACTCATCGCCTTTTCTCATCTTTTTCATATTATTTGCTGCTTGATAGTTTCTAACACCATCCCAATGTTCAGTTTTTTTCTTTTTTTGTTGATCCCATGACCAAGAACTAGGCTCTGATTTTAGAAGCCAATAATTTTTAGAAGTGTTCATGTATTAATATATTGGGTGATGGTCTAACATTGTAATTATTTAAATTGGTTTTTCTAGTTTTCATATATTCGATAGCGTTCCAACCAATCATTGCAGCGTTATCGGTGCATAAAGATAAAGGTACTTGATGAAAATTAAGTTTCTTTGTTGAAATAAGTTTTTGAAGTTCAGTATTTAAATATTTATTTGCCGCAACTCCACCGCAAATAGAAAAATCATTAATTTTAATATTTTCTTTTTGCAAGAGTTTAATGCTATTTAATATTTTAATTTCTAACACTTTAGATACAGTATGTTGAAATGAAGCAGAAAAGTCTCTCAGAAATAATTTTGTTTTTTTATTATTACTGATGGTATTGAGCGCTGCTGTCTTTAAACCTGAAAAAGAAAAATCACAATTATTTTTCTTTGTTAAAGGCATCGGGAGTTTAAACTTCTCAATATTGCCACCTAATGCTAAGTGTTCTATTTCTGGCCCACCAGGGTACCCCAACCCCAATCCTTTAGCTACTTTATCAAAACACTCACCCGCTGAATCATCAATTGTTGATCCAAGAGTGATAAAAATTTTTGAATTTTTAACTAATACTAATGCAGTATTTCCTCCAGAGACGAGTAGACATAAATATGGAAACTTAATTTCTGATACAAGTCGAGGCGATAATAAATGTGCTTGCAAATGATTAATGGGAATAAGTTTGATGTTTTTAGATATTGACAAACCTTTTGCAAAAGATGATCCCACAATTAATCCACCAATAAGCCCAGGTCCAAATGTTGCGGCTATTGCTGAAATTTCAGAAAAATTAATTTTTTTAATTGATTTACCTAATATATCTAGAATTTCTAAATGCTGTCGAGCTGCCATTTCGGGTATGACGCCCCCAAGATCTTTATGAAACTTCCTATGATTAATTGTTTCAAGAAACTCAACAGTTTTATCATCATTTACTATTGCTATAGATGTATCATCACAAGAACTTTCTATTGCTAAAACTTTCATTATTATAAAAAAATATAGATTCTTATTGAATGTCTGAAAATCAAAAAAATGACAGTAAAAAAAGTTTTCTACAAAGAAATCTTTTCCTAATAGTTATATTTTTAATCATTATAACTGTAGCAGGAGTCTACTTGTATCGAAATAACCTTTTAATATTTGATGAGGTTCAAATCAGTAAATTAAATCAAAAAACTCAATCACCAAATGTTCAAAAAGAGACAACTTCTGTTAATGACTTAAACAACAAAGAACTCGAAGATAAAGTAGATCGTCTTGAGTCTCTTATACTAGAGTTAGCAAAAAATGTTCAAGAAATACCCCAAACTACTGTTGTTGAGCCAGAGCCACAACAAATTACATTATCCAATGATGAAGCATATGAATTAATTTTGTCCATAAATCAGATTATAGTTAATATTGATCAACAACAAATTCGAAATAAAAATATTCAAAAACTTCAAAATCAATATTTATTCTTTAATGAAGAAAAATTTAAAGAATTACTTACCATTCCAGACTATACATATTCATTACAGCAATTACAAATTAATGAAAATACATATGTACAAAATGAGTTTATGAAACAAAATAATTTTCAATGGCTAAAAAGAATTATTGAAAATATATTTGAAATTCAGATAACAAAAAATTCATTAGAACCCTTACCATCATTTATTAATGCAATGTATAATCGACAATATACAAAGGCGATAATTGAATATGAGAAATTAAACCCTAACCAAAAAATATTTTTTAAATCTTCTTATGAACTAGCCCAAATCTACAATGATAATCAAATTTTTCTAGAGAATATGATTTAATGATAAGGCTACTAATAATTTTAATAATTTTTATAAGTGGTTACGGTGTTCTTTTTTATCTATTTAACAATGCTGGCAATCTCTCACTCGTTTTAGGAATTTGGCAACTGAGCATTCCCATTGTCCAATTACTTTTTGTCTTAATAACATTTCTTATTCTTTTAATTTTGTTTTCTTATGCATTTACAAAGCTTTTTATTTATCCGCGAGCTGCATATATGCGCTACAAATCCTCAAATGAGCAAAAAGGTCTTGAACATTTAAGAGAGACATTAGTCGCTATAACTGAAGGTAATACAGATAAAGCTACACAAAGTCAGAAAAAATTTAAAAAATACTTAGGAAAGGATCCTTTAAACAAAATATTACAAACACAAATTAAAAAAACAAAGGATTTAAAAATAGTCAACGTTGAGAAAGGCTCAGATTAATTTAAAAAAATTACCCCTGCTCCAAAACAAGTAAGAGTAGCGCCTATTACTGCTAAATGCCCTGCATAATTTTTAGTAACAATCCATAATATCGGTATTATCATAATTGGCATTGTGCTTGATAAAGTTGAAATAATTCCAGGATCTCCATTTTTAAGAGCAATTATTAACATAGTCATTCCAACGCCCATTCCCATAAAGCCAAGAAAAATACTATAAAAAGTTTTTTTAACATCTTTCATTCTTTCTAAAAGATTATTATTTTTCAGAAATCCTAAGCTAAAAAACATCAATATCGCTGCTATTAAAACTCTTATATAAGACACAATTATTGGGTCTGTTACCTCAAGCGCAGGTTTCATAAGAATGATTCCAATAGCCTGACACAGTGCTAGACCAACACCAGCAATCAGTCCAATATATTTGTTTCCTTGAATATTTTCTAAGTCATCATCAGGAATTGTTCGATTAAATTGAATTGCAACTATGATTCCAAAAAAAATTAAAAAGCACCCAAAGAGTTCGACCATAGATGGAAGTGTTTGTAAAAATATTTCTGCTAAAATGATAGTAAAGGGTATTTGCAAAGAAAATAATAAAGCTTGCCTTCTAGGCCCAAGCCTTTTGAGGCATACAAATAAAAATGTGTCTCCAATTATAATGCCAATTACCGAAGATAAAAATATTGCTATGAATATTGATTTATTGAAATAAATTGGATCCCAATTTACTACAATGTAGGGTAAGAAGAGGACTACTATTCCTATTAATCTTAAAAGATTATAATTATAACTTCCAAAATACCTGACAATTCTAGTTGCTGATAAAGCAACCATAGACCACGTAGCTGCGGCACCAATTGCTAAGATGTATCCAATCACGCGAGGATATTAATGACTAATTAAAAAATTGATACGTTAATTTAGTAAAAAAAAAGGGGCCAATAATGACCCCTTAATAATTAAATTTGAAATTTATTTATCTTCTTTGACCAAATAATTGCATCAACATTATGAATAGGTTTATAAAGTCTAAGTATAATGTTAGTGCACCCATGATTGCGGCTTTTCCTGCAAAAGCAGTTCCAGCAACTTGATAATAAGTTGATTTAATTCTTTGAGTATCGTAAGCAGTTAAACCCACAAATACTAAAACACCCACACAAGAAATTACAAACTGCATCGCTGAACTTTGTAAAAATATATTTACAATACTGGCAATAATAATTCCAATTAGTCCCATCATAAGAAATGAACCAAACTTGGTTAAATCTCTTTTAGTTGCATATCCATAGATACTCATCGCAGCGAATGTACAGCTTGTGATTAAAAATACTCTAACAATGCTTACGCCAGTGAAAACTATAAATATATAAGACAACGAAATTCCCATCACAGCAGCGAAGGCCCAAAATGTCATTTGAGCTGCAGAGGTGGACATTTTTTGTAATCTTGCGCCTAAAAAGAAAATAAATCCAAGAGGAGCGAGCATTACAACCCATTGAAGTGCTGTGCCATAAATAGCCCCCATTAAAGTAGGAGACTGAGAAAATCCCCATGCCACTAAACCACTTATTGCTAAACCAGAGGTCATATAATTATAGACTTTCATCATATAATCTCTTAAGCCCTGATCTATAACTGTAGATTGTGACTGCGAATATGTATTTTGTTTTAATTCGACCATTATTTCTCCTTAATTATTTTTAATATGGCTATTATCTTGATATTTTTCAAGTAAAACCGTATGAATCTTTTATGAAGTTCAAACCCTTAGGAAATACTGACCTTCAAGTTAGCCTTATTTGCCTTGGTACAATGACCTGGGGTGAGCAAAACACAGAAAATGAGGCGTTTGAGCAAATGGATTACTCTATAGAAAAAGGGGTCAATTTCTTTGATACCGCGGAATATTATTCAGTTAAGGGAAAAGAAAAAACATATGGTGCCACTGAAAAAATAATTGGCAATTGGTTTAAACAGAAAAATAACAGAGAGAAAGTAATATTAGCATCAAAAGTCGCAGGCCCTGATGTAAGATGGATTAGAGGAGGTGGTCTACAATTTAACGAGAAACATTTCACCGAAGCACTAGAAGGAAGCCTTCAAAGATTACAAACAGATTACATTGATCTTTATCAACTCCATTGGCCAGAGAGGAAAACAAATTTTTTTGGGAGGCTGGGATATAAAAATTATAAAGAAGAAAAAGAATGGACCCCATTTGAAGAAATTTTAGAGACAGCAAAAAAATTTATTGATCAAGGTAAGATTAGATATCTAGGTTTGTCTAATGAAACTCCTTATGGATTGTCTAATTACATCAATTTGTCCAAATATAAAAATTTACCAAGAGTCATGTCTGTTCAAAATCCATATAGTTTATTAAATAGAACTTATGAAGTTGGTATGTCTGAAATATCCATTAGAGATCAGGTAGGTTTGTTGGCTTATTCCCCTTTAGCTTGTGGTGTGTTAACTGGAAAATATAGAAATTCAAAAAAACCAGATGGTGCTCGCTTAACAATTTGGGAAGATTGGACCAGGTACACCAATGAGAGATCAATTGTTGCAACAGAGCAATACTGTAAAATTGCTGAGGATAACGGACTTACCCCCACTGAATTGTCACTTGCATTTGTTAACCAACAAGATTTTGTCACAAGTAATATTATTGGTGCAACAAAAATGGATCAGTTGAAAGAAAATATAAATTCAGTAGATATAGAATTATCAAAAGAAATTATTGATGAAATTAATGATGTACATGAAAACAATCCATCACCAGCACCTTAAGCTATGACTGATTGGCCAAAAGACAATAAGGGTAGATTGACAAAAACTTTTGAATTTAAAAATTACAGAAAAAGCTTTGCCTTTACTAGCCAAGTGGCGATGTTATCTGAGAAAAAAAATCATCATCCTCAAATTATTTTAGATTACGGAACTGTTACTATTTCTCTTATTTCTCATGATGTTCAAAAAGTTACCCAAAGAGACCTAGATTTAGCAGAGCAAATCGATAAACTTTATCAAGAATGATTTACCTTATAGGTATTCCTGGTTTAATTCCTTTTTATCTTTGTTTTTACAACATCGATTTAATATTTCTTGATTTTGATAAGGATATGTTCGTTTATTACTCTGCAGTTATCATGTCATTTTTAGGCGCAGTATATTGGGGCGTTTATCTTCAATCAAAGAATAATATAGCTATTTTGTTTAGTGTTTGCCCGGCAGTTTATGCATTTTTGGTTTTAGCATTTGACTTAAAATTTGATGAAACTATTGGGCTTTTTATAGCAGGTTATTTTATAGTTTTATGCTTTGATTTCTTTTTTTATTTCAAAGAAAAAATAATTAAAACTGATTATTTTATTTTAAGGTTAATACTAACAGCCGGTATTGCTCCAGCGCATATTCTATATATTTTATAATTAAAATTAGTTAGCGATTAAATTTAGTAACTTACCAAATTTACCAGAGAATTTAATTTTACCGTGAGTGTAAGCTAGTCCGATACAACCAGTTTTTGCATCACCAACAGGTGTATGATTATGATCATCACTTCTTACTTGAACAGATCCTTGTTTATAATTGCCATACTCATCACTATAAGAACCGTGTAAAACTAAAAAACTTTCATTACCTTCATGCGTGTGCTGAGGAATTTTTGCACCAGGCATTACGTGGATAAGTTCTAATTTTTCATTGTTGTCCTTAGGGAGTATAGAAGCAACCTTAACATCCTTAAAAGATTTCCACTTAATATTTTTGTTTTTCAAATGGGATCTTAACGTAAATGGTAATTGACTTAACAAAGGATCATGCTCCTCATCAATTTGAGGTGCTGATGTTTCATTTTTTGTTTGATTTAAAACTTTATTCCATAATTCATTAGACAAAGGAGAGGTCTCGGCCTTATCTAAAAAATATCCACCCACCTCATTAATCGCAGAGTTTAGAGATCTATTCTCAGGGTCAACTTCAGCCAAGCACTGCTGGAAAATTAGACTTGCAGGTGAGTTTACCGGTGTACTTAGAATTTCGAATGTCATTTATTTAATTAACCATACTTCCGCCGTCATTATTTAGATTAACCATACTGCCGTCTTGTTCCAATTTGCCGCGGATCTTTTCTAATGCTAGACGAATTCTTGATTTTACAGTGCCTAATGGGATTTTGGTAATCTCAGCGATTTCACCATGTGATTTTTCTTCGAAGAAATTCATTTTTAGCAGATCTAGTTGATCTTTTGGAAGATCATCTAAATATTGTGCTACCATTTCAAATTTTTGATCATGTTCGATATTCTCATCTGCTTTGGATTCAACGGGAGGCAAAATGGCTGTCTCAATATCCTCCAAGACCGCTTTTCTAGTTTTTCTTAAAATATCAATTTTCTTGTTCCTAGCGATAGTATAAATCCAGGTGCTTGGTGAAGCTACAGACGGGTCATAATAATCAGCTTTAGTCCAGATAATCGTCATGGTTTCTTGAATTATTTCCTCAGCAACAGCATCATCTGCACCTGACTTCATCAAAAAAGACTTTAGCCTTGGACCAAAATAATCAAAAATTTTTTTAAAACTCCCAATATCCTGCCTTTCTGCAATATTCTGAAGTGCCTCCACAAAGGGATTTTTAACTTTTACCATCAATCTCTCCGCTTATATCTTTCCATTTATTATTTTAAAAATCAATCTTAATTGGTATATTCTCTGACATTAAATCACCATGTTTAAACAAAAATTATTATACTTAGGTTTATGCTTATCTTTTTTAATAGGTAATTTGTTTGCTACCCACTCCATTGACTTTGAGCATGGCAAGTGGTCCTTTAAAAAAATAAACAATAAAACATGTTCAATTTTCCAAGTACCTACATCAGAAAAAGGTGAATACACTAATAGAGGTTCAGTAATTTTTTATGTTTTTAAGGAAGGCGCAGCTGAATACGTAAGAATAGATGCCGGTTATCCTTATGACTCACAAAAATATGTTAAAGTTACTATTGACTCAAAAAATTATCAATTTTTTGGAGAAGATGACTCTGCATGGTCAATGGCGGATGATACTGTCATCATTGAAGCTTTAAAAGCTGGCAAAAAAATGACAGTAGTTGGATATTCTAAAAGAGGCACAGAGACAACAGATATATACACGCTAATAGGTTTTACTAACGCGTATAATTCTCTTCAACAAGACTGCTAAGAAAATGAAAAATAAAATTGTTTTAGCCTACTCAGGCGGATTGGATACAAGTGTCATATTAAAATGGTTACAAACAGAATATAACGCTGATGTCATTGCGTATGCAGCAGATCTTGGTCAAGGTGCAGAATTAACTGAAGCAAAAATTAAAGCAAAAAAACTTGGAGCAAAGAAAATTTACATTGAAAATTTAAAAGAGGAATTTGTCAGAGATTATGTTTTCCCAATGTTTCGTTGTAATACAATTTATGAGGGCGAGTATCTATTAGGGACATCAATTGCTCGACCATTAATTGCAAAAAGACAAATTGATATTGCAAAAAAGGAAAAAGCCAATGCTGTCTCTCATGGAGCAACAGGCAAAGGAAATGATCAAGTGCGTTTTGAATTTTCTTACTATGCTTTAGATCCTAAAATAAAAGTCATTGCACCCTGGAGAGAGTGGGATTTATCATCCAGAACTAAATTGTTGGAATTTGCTGCTAAAAACAAAATTCCTATCATGAAACATAATAAAAAAGAGTCTCCATATAGTGTAGACGCTAATGTTCTGCATCGTTCAGCAGAAGGAAAAATTTTGGAAGACCCTTGGAAAAGACCGCCTGAAAACGTTTTTGGAATTTCAAAAAGCCCTCAGTCAGCTCCAAACAAAGAGACAATTATCACTATCCAATTTAAAAATGGAGATCCTATTGCTATTAACGGGAAAAAGCTCACACCATTCAACCTATTAGAAAAGTTAAACAAACTCGGAGCAGCAAATGGCATCGGAAGAGTGGATATTGTAGAAAATAGATATGTAGGAATTAAATCACGCGGTGTCTATGAAACACCGGGGGGTACTATTCTTCTTAAGGCCCACCGAGCAATAGAAAGTATTACTTTGGATAGAGAAGAGGTTTTTACAAAAGACGAGCTTATGCCTAAGTATGCAAGGTTAATTTACAATGGTTATTGGTTTGCACCAGAAAGAGTAATGATGCAAAAAGCAATTGATGCCACTCAGAAAAGAGTAAACGGTGAAGTAAGACTAGCTTTATATAAAGGCAATGTGATTGTTATTGGAAGAAAATCCCCTAATAGTTTGTATGACGAAGATCTAGCAACATTTGAGTCGTCAAATTACGATCAGCGAGATGCAGAGGGTTTTATAAAGCTGAATGCTTTAAGGCTCAAAAAAAATAAAATTAAATTTTAAACTATAATAATGAGTTAACCTCTGGTTAAGAAGTAATCAGAGATTCCAAGATCCATTAAATCAGCAATTACATTAATGATTTGATCTTTATGTTCTGGGCCTACTAAAATTCTATACATTACAGGATCAGAGACTAATGTTGGCCTTACTTCAACTCGAGCCCCCAATTTCTTAGAAATATCGGCGGCAACTATTTCAGAAACATTTTCTTTTTTAAAAGCTCCAACTTGGATAAACGCAGATTGATTTGGATCATAAGAAGTCATCGACTCAATTTGGCCAGTAAGACTATCTGTAAGTGCGGAAATTACAACTTGTTGATTTGGTTTCGGCTTTGATTTGACTTTAAAACTGGAGTCAAAAATAACATCAATGGCTTCTTCAAGATTTTCCTTTTCCTTAAAATTAAGAGCGGCTATAAGTGAGTCTAACAGTTCTTCATTCACCACTTCCTCTGTATTCATTATTTCCTCTAATTTTTCTTCCAATGCTTGGTTTAAAGCATTCAACTGATCTTCATTAACAGTTTCTGTTTCTTTGATTTTTTCTTCAGGCATTGATTTAGGATTTTGATCATTAACATCCCAGTTTAATGTGAATGTATCTGAAATATTTGTTATATCGTTACTTGCTTCAATAGTCAGATCTAATGAACCAGCACTTACAGGGGGGTTACCCACAAAAGTATATTGCGATGGTAAGAAAATAAGCCATGATGGTAAGATATCACCACTAGCCATTTTCACACTGTATCTGGTTTTTCCGCTGCCCTCTAAGTAAAAAGATTTTTCATCAAACTTAAATATGAAATCAACAAAATTATAATTAGATAAATTAATATTATCCTCTGCAATCTTTGCTGTTTGAACAAGTACAGGGTTTTGATCATTTAGAGGAATAGCTACAAAAGAATTATATTTTTTGGTCCATTGGTTTAAGTTGTCTCTTAAAGCAATTGCTAAGTCTGCATCGCTAATTTCAGATAAATTATCAGGTGTAAAATTCATGCCCACTGATGAATATAATGTACCTAAGCTGTATTGCATTTCAGCATACGCAATATCATTTCTTAGACGAGATACTAGTAAACTAGCTTCTTCTCTGATCAATTCTAACTCACCAAATCGAGATATTTTTTGTGCGTTGGATATCAAGTCATTAATTCTTTGAGCTACATTTAAATAGTGCTTTGCGTTACTGTATTCTCTTAAAGTTTGTGCGTAGTTAATATTGGCAATATGCACTTGAGATAAAACAGTCATAGAGACTGCTAATCGCTGTTCTTCAATTAGCTTTTCATTAATCTTATTTATATCATTTATGTTACCAGCTTGGAAAATATTCAATAAATTGGCGCCAAACACAGCACCGTATTCTACATTGTCCTTATTAAGTAAATATTTATTAGAGTCATAAGTCCAAGTAGCATTAAATTTTAAAGAGGGGAAAAGAGATAGCATTGATGCTCGTGCCTCTTGAGCAGTAACTTTCTCTTGGTATCTTACTTCGAGTAACTCTGGTCTTGAAAACAAAGCTGCTTCCTCTTGTTCTTCTAAAGTCATATTGAGTTCTGTTAATGGCTGGTCTGTTTTAACTAAAATGTATTCTTGATCCGGTAACAGACCTAGCAATTTTGATAACTGTGCTCGTGAGTCCATTAAGGCTCGACGCTGTGTATTTAAAATTTGTAAAACATCTAAGAGTTCTTTTTGATAAAGTAATGCATCCATTGGAGAGCTGATTAGAAGCTCTTCAATGTACTCATAATCATCTAACGCCGCATTGACTCGATCCATTAAAGGATTAATTTCACTCAACAACTCATCTGCTGAAAGTGTTTTCCAATAGGCATAAATGACTTCTTTTGTTAA
>CACMIW010000016.1 GCA_902613845.1 uncultured Alphaproteobacteria bacterium
AGATATTTGATTGAATACTCATTAATATTTTTTTTTGAATTAATTCAAAACTATGATCATACGGAGGATCAATATAAATTACGTGGCACTTATTTAAAATATCTATTTTTTGTTCATAAGGATCAAAATTAGTTATTTCATAATTTATTTCATTAATTTCTTTTAGAAATTTTTCAATTTTATTAGTATAATTTTTTTCGATATCGTTAAATATTACTTTTTTAACACCTCTAGATAGCGCTTCTATACCAATTGAACCTGTTCCTGCAAACAAATCACATAAAATAACCTCATTAAGGTCTATATTCAGATCATTATTATGTAATAATAAATTAAATATATCCTCTCTAATTCTTGTTAAGGTTGGTCTGTAATCGCTTTTAGACTCAACTAGAATTTTTCTCCCCTTATATTTACCGCTGATAACTTTCATTGACCTCCACTTCTTTGTATTCACCATAAGTTATAGACTTTAATAAGAAACGACCGTAAGAGATCCTTTTAAGCTTTTCTACTTTTAAATTGAATAATGCACAAATATTTCTGATTTCTCTATTTTTTCCCTCAGTAAGATTAAATCTCAGTACATGTTTGTTTGTATTAGAGTGAACTAATTTTACATTAGGTTTTTTATAAATTTCTTTTCCATAAATTTTTTTATTCATTGATTTAAGCTTATTTTGATCAAAGGTTCCTATTACATTTACAAGATAAGATCTTTTAATATTTGATTTAGGAAGTTCCATATATCTTTTAAAAGACGTCTCTTTTGTAAATAGTAATAAACCCTCAGAATTGTAATCTAATCTACCAATGTAGTGATACTGGTGATATTTCTTAGGAAGAAAGTCATAAACAATTTTTCTATCTTTTTCATCTTTTTTGGAAGTGATACAACCGCGTGGTTTATGAAATAGTATTATATTAAGTTTATTTGAATTAAGTTTTTCAATCTCAAAAATATCTTTATCAGTTACTGATATAAACGGTCTTGTTTCAATATTACCATTTAAAGTAACTTTTTTATTTTTTATTAAATTTTCTGCTTGGTTTCTAGAAATTTTAAATTGAATTGATAATTTTTTACTAAGCGTTATTTTTTGCATGATCTGTAAACAGCTTTATTATATTTTTATCAAAATCTGTTATTAAAAATTCAGGATGCCATTGAACACCCATACATAATGGATGTTGATTATGATGAAAAGCTTCAACTAGATTATCAGGTGCATAAGCATCTACTATTAAATTTCGACCGATTTCATTAATGCCCTGATGATGAGCGCTATTAACAAAAATTTTTTGACTATTTTTAAATATCTTAAGATTAGATTCATCACTTAAAACTATCTCATGACTAGTCTCATCTCTTGGATTGGGTTGTTCGTGTTCAATAAATGACTCAATATTTTGGATTAAACTACCACCAAAAAATACATTAAGAAGTTGGCACCCTCCACATATTCCTAAAATAGGTTTATTACAGGGAAAATATTTTTCTAATATTTCAAATTCAAATTTAGTCCTATCTTTAATGGTTTGAATTTTATCTGACTGAATATTTTCACCGTAATATTTTGGATCAATATCAAAGTCCCCTCCCGAGATCAGTAAGCCATCTAAAAAATCTATATTTTCTATAGTTTCTGTTATAGGTAGTATTATTGGTGTACATCCAAACTTATATAAACAGTCTGAATAATGGCGTCTTAAAGCAAACCAAGGATATTTAGAATATGTGTTTTCTTTTTCCTTATAATCAGTTGTAATACCAATGACTGGGGATCTATTCACAATGAACAACCTAACAAATTTTATTCGTATTGTACTTAAGCAAAGTAAATTAGCTATGGAAAAAGGTGAGATTCCTATAGCATCCGTAATAGTCGACCCGATCGATGAGACAATTATTGCTAGATCTTTCAATCAAGAAATTGCATCAAATGATCCAACAGCACATGCTGAGATTTTATGTATAAGAAAGGCATGTAAAAAATTAAATCAGAAGAGATTAGATGGTCTCATAATGATATCTTATTTAGAACCATGTCATATGTGCAAAGAGGTTATAAAATCCTCAAGATTATCTGAGGTTTATTATTTATTTAGAAATGAAAATCCCAGTAGAAAAACTATATCGAAGGTAAAGTATAAATTAATTAAAAATAATGAAGAAAATTTAATAAAAAAATTTTTTAAAAATAAGAGAACTAAACATTAGCTCCAATATCAGATCTGTAATATTTTTCAGGCCAGTCGATAATATCTGCTATTTCATATACTTTATTTCTACATTCAAGATAATTATCTCCACGTACAACGATTGATAGAACTCTACCTCCATTAGAAAAGACTTTGTTGTTTATTAATTTAGTTGCCGCATGAAAAATATAAAATTCATCATTATTTATCAATTCATTTAAATTTCTGATTTCAGTATTTTTAGGATAATCCCCTGGATATCCTTTCGTTGCTAAAATTAAACAAATTGATTTTTTATTTTCAAACAATTCAATATTAGCATATTTTAAATTTTTTGTTGCAGTTGAATGAAGTAAAGATAAAAAATCCGACTTTATCCTAAGAGAAATACTTTGAATTTCAGGATCTCCGAATCTAGTATTGTATTCTAATAAATATGGTTGATTGTGTTCATTGATGATTATCCCAAAAAATATAACACCTTGAAATGCTATGTTGTCATGCTTTAAACCCTTAATAGTTTTATTTACTATTTGATCCTGAATTATCATATTCAGATTATTATCTAAAATAGGGGCAGGGCTGATAGTACCCATTCCTCCAGTATTTGGTCCAGTATCATTATTTCCAACTCTTTTATAGTCTTGGGCGGAACCAATATTTAAATATTCATCACCATCAGTAATTGTAAAAAAACTCAATTCTTTTCCCTCAATGAATTCTTCAATTACAACTTTGTTGTTTTCTTGATTAAATTCTTTTTTTATAAAAATCTTTTCACAAGCCTCTATTGCTTCATTTGTATTTGTGCATACAAATACTCCTTTACCAGCAGCTAATCCATCATATTTTACAACAATTGGCCCATTAAAACTCTCTAGATAGTTTTTTGCTTCATCAAAATCAACAAATGTTTGAGACTTTGCAGTTGGAATATTGTGAGATTGACAAAATTCTTTCATGAACTCCTTGGAAGATTCAAGTTTTGCGCCTTCAGAGTCAGGCCCAAAAACATTTAAACCCTTATTTCTAAGTTCTCCCGCAAGATTTTCTGATAAATAGTTTTCCGGACCCACAACAACGAGGTCTGGATTAATTTTAATACATTCCTCAACTATATCCTCTTTGTTTGAGATATCTTTACATTCTGCAATTTGGCTAATTCCATAATTACCAGGAAAACAAAATACTTTTTCACAAAGGTAGGACTTGTGAAGAATTCTACACAAAGCATGTTCTCGGGCACCAGATCCTACAACTATGACATTCATTTATATAGCATAATAAAGTATATTTATTTTGTGAATAATATTCCTGAGTACACTGTATCACAACTAAATAAGTCAATAAAAGATTTATTGGAGGAAAACTATTCTTATTTAAAGTTAGTTGGAGAGGTAGGATCAATAACTATAGCTAGTTCTGGACACGTATATTTTTCAATTAAAGAAAACGACGAGGTCATATCTTGCATATGCTGGAAAGGAAGCTATGAAAATTTGCAAGTTCAAATTGAAGAGGGAACTGAATACAGTTTTTTTGGCAGAATTACATCTTATTCTAAATTTGGGAGATCTGTTTACCAACTCATTATTGATCAGGTTGAGTATAGTGGCACAGGATCAATACTAAAGCTTATTGAAGACAGGAAAAAAGAATTATCTTTGCTGGGTTTGTTTGATGATGATAAGAAAAAAAAATTACCTAAGTATCCAAAATCTATTGGTGTGTTAACGTCATCCTCTGGTTCAGTAATTCATGATATAATTCATAGAATTTCTGAAAGATTTCCTGTTACTGAAATAAAGGTTTTCCCTATTTCTGTTCAAGGTAAAAATTCTCATTTTGAAATTATAGATTTTTTAGATCTTATTGAAAATCATGACTCTATAGACTTTTTAAAGCCAGATTTAATCATATTTGCTAGAGGTGGAGGTTCTTTGGAAGAGTTAATGCCTTTTAACGAACCTGATTTAATAAAAAGAGTTTTTAAATTAAAAATTCCTAATATTTCAGCTATTGGTCATGATACTGACTATACCTTGTTAGATTATGTCTCAGATTTGCGTGCACCAACACCTACTGCAGCAGCTGAAATTGCGGTTCCGGATAAAAATTATTTATTAAATCAAATTCAGGATTTACAAGTAAAACTAAATCAATCTATCGAACAAAAATATTTATCAATAGAACAACTACTATTGAGATTCAAAAATTCTGTAAATTATTTTTCAAATTCAATCAAAGATGTTGAGAACAAATTAAGTAAAATAAACGGTGAGAATTTAAAGATAGTTAATAATTTCTTTTACGATAAATCAAATCTCTTTAATGATATATTGATTAGATTACAAGACAATAGCCCAAAACAAAAAATACTAGATATACAAAGCAAGATTGGATACATAAATAATAATAACAAAACTTTAATTTTAAATAAATTTAAGATTTTTTCTCAAAAATTATATTTACTAAATAAGATACTAAATACCTCATCGATAGAAAAAAACTTAAAAAAAGGGTATGCAATATTGAAATCAGAAAATCAAATTATTAAAAGTATAAAAACTTTAAAAAAATTAAATAATTTTGATGTTACTCTGAAAGATGGAGTAATGAGTGTCAAAAAAAAATTATAATTTCCATCTTTTATGTACCCATAGCCATTGTGATGGAGAGTTTGTAATCCATTTTTCAAAATATTTTTTGTGAATCATCTCAACTAGGCCTTTTACATGATAATTTTTATATTCTTCATAACGTAAAGGTTTTTCAAAAATTATTTGAAAGTTATTATTTTGATTTCTGATGGAGTATACCGGACATATCATTGTTTTGTATTTAATTGCCAAATTAGCGAAACCATCTGTTGCAAGTACTTTCTTTCCAAAAAAATCTATTTCTAAACCACTACTATCTCTTTGGTCAATTAGAAGAGCTAAGTCTTCATTTTGTTTTAGGGCCTTAATCATGGATTTAGCACTCTCAGAGCCTTTTTTATAAAAAAAAGCATTTTTTCTCTCTCTATTTTTCTGAATGTAGTTATCGATCTTCTCATTATTTGCATGTCTATAAACTGAATGTAATGTGAAACCATGACGTAAAATAAAATTTCTTGTTAGCTCCCAGTTCCCAATATGTGCTGATATAAAGATTTTAGGACCTTTGTGTGATTTTATCTCGTCTATGATATGAATATTATCAAAATCTATATTCTTCCAATCAAATTTATTTAAGTTAAAAAATTCAAAAAAAACTTTTCCTGTCTCTTTTAAATTTTCATTTGTTAATCTTGAACTCTTTTCATCATTAAGGTTTAATACTTTCAAATTATTTTTTATAGTTTGCTTGTATTTTGTAAATTTTCCAAAAAAACCAACTAAAATTCCTCCAACATTAGAGGCAAAATTAAAACTAAATAATCCTAATATATTTTTAAGTATAATAAAAAATACAAACTCAATATAATTTCTAAAAACTTTAAATATATTTTTCAATTTCCGTAGTAAATCCTAAATTGTTATCAGATACTATTTCTCCATGTATTATTCCAACAGAGCTTTTAAATTCATCAGGTATCCTTACATGATCTTTCTCTGTTGTTATTAAAAAAGCATCATTTTTATTTGCTTGATCAAGTAACAAAAATATATCATCGACAGTATATTGATGATGATCAGGAAACTCTTTTGTTAATACTAAATTTAAATTTTCAGATTTTAATTGGTCAAAAAATTTTTTATTAAAACCCAGACCCGCAAAAGCAATTAACTTTTTTTCTTTAAATTCTGGGTTGATTTCTATTTTATATTTTAAAATATGCTTAAAGTGACTGTCATTCAAATCACTACATACTTCTGTATTAATTAAAAAAAATATTTGTGATTTTCTAATTGCATTTTTTACTGACTCTCTTAGTGGTCCAGAGGGAACTAAAAGTCTATTACCAAATGATTGGATAGAGTCATAAACATAAATCGATATATTTTTATATACATTGTAAGATTGAAGTGCATCGTCTAGTACAAGTATATTTGCACCATCTTCCTTTGCTGAAATCATTGCATGAAATTTATTTTTACTAACCCATGTTGGAAAATAATTTGACATCATTAAAGCCTCATCTCCTACAAAATTAAAGTCCATATGAGGTTTTACTTTTATAACTTCATCTACTGTAGTAGACCCACCATAACCTCTTGAGATAATGTGCGGTATGTATCCCATCTTCTTTAATTCTCTACAGATGTACAATACTGAAGGTGTTTTGCCTGAACCACCAATTATAGCACTTCCAACTGCTATCACTGGTAAATCAATTTTTTGAACTTTTGATAGTTTTCTTTTGATTAAATTTCCTACTGACCAAATTATTGATAAAGGAGAGAGAAGAAGTGCATTTAAAGAAATTGTTTTTTGATACCAAAATTTTGGAGCTTTTAACATTTATCAATCATCTCAGTAATATTTTTTAAACTATTTTTATTATTATTAATAAAATTTTCAATTTCCTTAACATGATGAAAGTCTTCTTCTATTTGTCTGTTAATTTCATTACTTATATCTTCTAAATTATCACTATTCATTGTCTTGCAAAGGTTAAGTTTTTCTAGATCAAGATAAATTTCCTCAAAATTTTTATTAAAATTTCCTGAAAGCACAAAGCAACCTCTTGAAATAGGTTCCAGAGGATTTTGTCCACCATGTTTAATTAAAGAACCACCCATAAATACTATTTTTGAGCGTTTAAAAATTGACATAATATCCCCAAATTTATTATGCACTGTGATTTTTTCTAAATTTTCAGAAATAATTTTTTCACTTAAATTATTAGAGAATTGAATGTGTCGTGGTATGATGATTACTTCAAATATTTCCCTTAAATTTAATTTTTTTATTATATGTATAACTTTATCATATTCATTTAAGTGAATACTTGCAAAACAAACGATCTTTTTTTTTGAGTCTGGTATATTTGGATTAATATTAAATTTTAAGTTTCCAAAAAAATGAACTTTTTTACAAAATAAATGATTTATGTTCACTTGATCCTTTTTACTTTGTGCAAAAATTAAATCGTATTGTTCTCCAATTATTTTACTTAAATTTGGATATTTTGACCATCTGACATAACTTGTATCTGATACTCTGCCATTAACTAAGATATTTTTTAAATTTTTCTTTTTTGAGATCATTAGCCAATTAGGCCAAATTTCTGAGTCAATCCATAAAATTTTTTTAAAATTTGTTTTTGATAAGAAAATATTTACATTCCAAAAAAAATCTAAAGGAAGAAATATACTAATAAGGTTGGGGTACAATTTTTTTGACAATTCAAAAGATGACAATGTAGAACATGATAAAACAATTTTTTTATTATAAAACCTATCCACTAAGAATTTAATAGAATTCAATTCGCCTATGCTAGCAAAATGAATTAAAAAATCACTCTGTCTGATTTGTGTGTAATTTTGGTTTGCAAATATTTTTTGTTTATATGATAAAAAATTTTCTTTTTTATTAAATATCCTAATTAAACCAATGAATAAAATCACTGGAAAAAACACAAGTTGTAATAATCTATAGCTAAAAATGAGCATCAATTATTTTTAAATTTTTATTCAAATTGTCTATTATGTATCTATTAAATGAATCTTCGTCGAACTGACTTGGATTTATTACTTCTTCACCCCAAAAAAAAATGCCTTTGCTAAAAGGTAATGGTATTTTTAATTTATCCCAATTATTAAGACGAAAAAAACGATTAGTTTTAAAAGTTAGTAGAGCGATCTTTAAGTCAAACTTTTTAGCTAACTTGTAAATATTGGTGTTAATTTCATAAGGTGGTCCATGAGGTGCATCTGGTGTGATATAAATGCACTCTCCTTTTTCTACGGCTAAAGTGATTTCTTTTATTAGAGCGGTCGGTTTATCTTTTTCGCGTAAAAGAGGATCTAAACCAAATTTTCTTTGAACTAAAGTACTTATTTGACCATCTCTGTGAGATGTTGCAACAGGTCTTAATTTTGGTTTAAATTTCCAACTAAATGTAGAACCCATAAGTTGGTTATGCCAAATAAGTACAATGATTGATTTATTATCTTGTAATTGTTTTTCTATGACCTCTTCGTTTACACCTGACCAATTACTTGTTTTTTTTATAAGTGATAATGACAGATAAATTAAATTTACAAAAATAAACTTAAAGAATTTATTCTTAGATAATTTTTTAAGCATTTTTTTTAATCTGTCTTTGATAAAGATTATAATAATGTTTTTTCTTTGCCATTAAGGTTTTATGAGTTCCCTTCTCAACAACCTCACCATTTTCTAGATAGTAAATTTCATCAAAATTTTTGATTGTGCTTAATCTATGTGCAACTACGATCATTGTAATTTTAGGCAAATGATACAAATTATTGAATAACTTAGACTCTGTTTTAAGATCTAAATTTGAAGTTGGTTCATCTAATAATACAACAGGGCTTTTTTGAGCAAGAGCTCTAGCTATTGAAATTCTTTGCCTTTGCCCCCCAGACAATTTAATTCCATTTTCTCCAATTTTAGTATCCAATTTTAAAGGTAGTTTATTTGCAAAATCATTTACACATGCAATATTAGCAAAATGATTTATATTTGATTGATTTAGACCAGAGTTATATTTTATATTTTCTGAAATAGTACCATCAAATAAAACTGTATCTTGGCTAACTAGGCTAAATATATTTCTAAGACTATTTAATTTTAATTTTTTTATATCAATTTCATTTATTGTTATGTCACCTTTTGTGATATCAAATAATCTCAAAAATAAAGCCATAAGTGTTGATTTACCTCCTCCGGAGGGTCCCACAAATGCAACTTTTTTTCCTGCTTTAAGGTTAAAATTAACTCGGTTAATAATATTTTTATTTGTATTTTCGTATTTAAAAAAAACCTCTTTAAAACTCAAAGTTTTGAAATTTTTTATTATCTTAGACCCTCCAATTGTTTCGTTTTTAAAATCTATAAATTCAAATATTCTGGAGGCAGCACCAAGACCGCTTTGAAGTAAAACATTCACATTTATTAGGTTTTTAAGTGGCGCATAAGCTAACATTAGACTTACTAAAAAACTCATCAATTGCCCAGCTGTCATATTTTCATTAATTACAAAAATACCCCCTCCAAATATTGCTAAACCAGCTGCCATTGAACCCAATGTTTCCGTAAAAGGTCTGGATCTAGCAGTAATTTTTTCCTGTTTAAAATTCAACTCTCTAGCTTGCTCAATTTCTTTATTAACTCTTTTGATTTCAAAAATTTCTGCATTAAACGATTTTACATTTTTTATTCCTCTAAAGACCTCTTCTAAATTTGAAGCTAAAGTTCCAACTTGTTCTTGTAAGTTTTTTGTGACTCTTCTAATTTTTTTACCTAAAACCCTTATTGGAAAAATAGCCAATGGAAAAATCACTATAGAAATGCATGCTAATTTCCAATTTTGATAAAACATATTTCCTATTAAAACAGTCAAAGTTAAAGAATCTTTTATTAATGCAGTATATGTGTTGGCCATTGCCCCACTTAGATAATAAGTATCTGTAGTAATTCTCGTAATTAATGATCCTATTTTATTTTTAACAAAAAACCCATAATGCACATTTATTATATTTTTAAAAACATCACGTCTGAGTTTTTCAATAATCCTATGACTCATAAATTGTAAAGAAGTAATTTGGATATAAGTTACTAACCCTTTTATTATCCCAGTAATTAAAATAGCAATGGGTATAAAATATAAATAAAATCTATCAGCGTTAATCAAAACATTGTCAAGAGCTGGTTTAACCAACCATGCATGAAAACCTGTGCATAGAGCAGCAATAATCATACATAAAATAGCAATAAACATTCTTAATTTAAAATTAAGAAATAATTTAGAAATTCTTATAAAATGCTCTTTAGACTCAGACATTAAGGTGACTTCCAATTATTATACTAAAAAGTATGCTGATACCGTAATAGTTATTGCGATTAAAGTATGAGGCAGCTTTTTCAGGTATATTTTTCCATATAAAATTGAGATCTATAGTATTTATCAAGAAAATTGTTGTTAATAAGACATAGTATAAAAAACTGAAATTCAACCCATTTCCAAAAAATGCCAATAAAAAATATTTAAAAAAAATCATTAAATTTAAAATGATCATTCTACCAGCTCCAAAAAATAATGTGCTAGAGTATAATTTTAATTCTTTGTCTTCTTTTTCATCCTGAGTAGCATAAATAGTATCATAAGTAAGTGTCCAAAAAATTAGTGACGTATATAAAATAAGAACAGATGAAAAGGGTACGTTTGAGCCCATTGCCACCCAGCCAACAAAACAGCCCCAATTATAAGTCAAAGCTAAAATTAATTGGGGTAAGAAAAAAAATCTTTTTGCTAAAGGATATAAAATTATCAAAGGAGTGATAACAAGCCCTAATACAATAGCTTCATAATTTAATTGTAATAAAATTATTAAACCTATTATTAAAAGAAAAAATAATAGTATGAGTGAATTCTTTAAACTTATTTGTGATGATGCTAATACTCTATTTTGTGTTCTACTAACTTTCCTATCAATTTCTATATCAATAAAATCATTTACTATGCATCCAGCAGATCTCATAACCATTGAACCAATAAAAAAAATTATAAACAAAATTAAAATATCATTAGACGAACCATTTGTTGAGGATGCTAAAATGAAACTAATTGGGTAAAAAAGTAGAAGAAAACCAATAGGTTTATCCAATCTAACTAAAAGAATGTATGGGTGTGTGAAAGGTGGAAATAATTTAAAAATTAAATTATTCTTATAATTGTTATTCATGAAGAGAGTTTATTGTAATTCAATTATAAAGCAGGGTAGCACTTATGAGCTAGAAAAAAAGTATTATATCCATCTTGTAAAAGTTATAAGGCTAAAAATAGGAGATGAGATCTCTTTGTTTAACAATATTTCTGGTGAATGGAAGTGCGAAATAATTGATATAAAAAAAAATTTTTTAAAAGCGAAATCGATAAGTCAAATCTCAGCACCTCGAGCAGAAACTTTGATAGACTTAATGTTTTCTCCCATAAAATACCAAAACAGTGAACTAATTATAAGACAATCAACTGAGATGGGTGTGAGATGTCTATTTCCAACATCATTTAATAGAACTATAAACACAAAGATTAATCTTGATAAGTTTAATACATATGCAGTAGGTGCTGCTCAACAAAGTGGAAGATTATCAATACCAAACATAGACAAGTTAATTGACCTTAAAGACAGGTTTAATATCATGTCCGGTAAAACAGTGTTGATGTTCGACGAAAATCTCAAAGGAGTTCATCTATCACAAGCTAAAATAAAACCAAATAGTGAAATTTTAGTTGTTGTAGGACCTGAAGGTGGTTTTGAGGAGGAGGAAAGAGCATTTATTTCAGATAGCTCAAAAAATTTCTTTAATGTGAGTCTGGGCCCAAACATTTTGAAAGCTGATACAGCAGTTATTGCCGCACTTAGTTTAACATTTCACTATTTTTCATAATTATAGCGGGTTTAAGCGACATCCTGTCAATATACTGTACAAAAAAGATTACTAATATGTCTTAGATGAAGTCAGTATTTTCGGTATTTTTTTTTCTTGTATCTTTTAAGGCGTTTGGAAAACAAGCCACTGACTGGCAGTTAAGTTTTCAAAATCCTGCCACAGATTTGATGGGCAGTGTAGTGGGACTCCATAACATAATTTTGATTGTAATGACTTTAGTTACTTTATTTGTCTTATTTCTTCTTTTCTATGTCTCTTTTCGTTTCAGCGCAAAAAGAAACCCAATTCCATCTACAACAACTCACAATACAGTTGTTGAAGTTTTGTGGACAGCAATACCAATTGTAATCCTTGTAGTACTTGCGATACCATCTTTTAAGCTGTTATACCAACAAGAAAAAAGCGAAAATTATGATATGACTGTTAAAGTCATTGGTCATCAGTGGTATTGGGAATACGAATACCCCGATC
>CACMIW010000017.1 GCA_902613845.1 uncultured Alphaproteobacteria bacterium
TATTAGTTTTGATTTTGCTGAAAAACTTAAAATTTCTACCATTGATTTATCAGATACTAGAAACTTTACAGTTGAAATTCCAATTTGGGAGGAATTTGGTAATAATAAAAAGAAAAATGTTGGACATGATAATTTAAAAGAAATTACTTTAGCCCGTTTGGATGAAACGTTTGAACTTGTTTTCAAATCTTTACCTAAAGATAAAAGTTTTTATTCATATATTTTTACGGGAGGTGGTTCAAAGATAAAAAATTTATATAATTACTTTAGAACAAAATTTGGTTATGACATACAATTTTTAGAACCACCAAAATCTTGTGGTATTCCCAAGGTATTGAATGATGGAAGCGTAATGTCCCTTTATTCAAGTTTTTGGCTCTTAACTAATAAAAGTTCTGAAAAAGATGATTTTATTCAAAAAATTGATTCTTTTTCAAACAAAATATGGTACAAAAGATTCGTAGACCTACTATAGGTTGATTTGCGGGGAAAAAAATGACACTAGATATAGAACCAGTTGTTGATCAAAAAAACTTAAAACCATCTTTAACAGTCATGGGTATTGGCGGTGCTGGAAACAATGCTGTTAACAATATGATTCAATCAAATTTAAATAATGTTGATTTTATTGTGGCAAACACTGATGCTCAAGCTTTAGAAAACTCTCTTTGTTATAATCGTATTCAATTAGGTTTAGAAAAAACAAAAGGCTTAGGTGCAGGGGCAGACCCAATTATAGGAAAAGATGCAGCCGAAGAGAGTATTGATTTAATATCAGAAGAATTAAGAAATACTAACATGTTGTTTTTGACAGCTGGCTTAGGTGGTGGAACTGGAACAGGAGCACTACCTGTTATAGCAAGTATAGCAAAAAAATTGGGAATCGTTACTGTCGCGATAGTTTCCACACCATTTAACTTCGAAGGTACGAAGAGGATGAACTTAGCGTTACAAGGACTCGAAGAGGTTAAAAATAATGTAGATACGCTACTCATTATCCCAAACCAAAATTTATTTAAAGTATCCAATGAACAGACATCTTTTGCAGAGGCTTTTAAGAAGGCAGATAATGTGCTTTTTGATGGAGTAAAAGGATTGACTGATTTAATTACACAGCCAGGTCTTATTAATTTAGATTTTGCAGATGTTAGGACAGTCATAAAAGAAATGGGATTTGCAATGATGGGCACTGCTGTAGCAGAAGGTGACAATAAAGCTGTTGAGGCGTCAAATTTGGCATTAACTAACCCACTAATTGAAAATATAGATATGAATACAGCCAAAGGAGTTATTGTTAATATTTCTGGAGGCACAGATATGACATTACTAGAAGTTGATCATGCAGCAAACATAATAAGGCAAAGTGTTAATCCAGATGCAAATATAATTTTTGGATCATTGATAGACGAGACACTTCAAGGTAAATTAAAAATTAGTATTTTTGCAACTGGAATAGAGGCTTCAGGAAAAAAAATTCTCTACTATCCAGAGTCTGAAAATAATTCAGGGTTTAGTTCTATACAAAATAAAATTGATGGTAGTTTTTCTTATGAAGGTTCAGATACTAAACATAAAGAAGATATTTCCAGCATAGTTGAAAACAAACAAGTTGACTCTGAAAAAGAGGAATTAAATCTAACAAACGAATTAGATAATACTCAAGAAAATCAAGAGGATTTAATTGAAAAAAATATTGAAAACTCTGTCAATTTTGAAAATTTTGAAGAAAAAAAGAAAAAAGGTTTTTTTAGTATGCTTTCCAATCTGATGACTTCTGATAAAAAAACAACAGAAGAAAGTGTCGAAATTCCAAAAAAAATTCAAAAAACGAAAAAAATAAAGACAGATCCAAATCTTTTTTTATTTAGCGATGTTGTAGAGGAAGATACTGAAAAAACTAAACAAATCAAAGATAGTGATGAAATATCAGAAGTTTCTGACATTTCAGAATTTAGTGATGAAAATGAGACCCTTGAAGATATAGATACCCCTTCGTATCTTCGTAAAGGCTCTAATCAGTAATTTCAATAAATACAAAGTTTTACAAATATAAAGTAATACTTTTTGGGTATTTTCATACTATCAAATTAGATGAAAAGCTTTACTCTAAATGAGCCTATAAATATAGATGGGATTGGATTACACACAGGTGTCAAAACTAATGTTATTATTAATCCTGCACCTCTAAACTCTGGCATCTTTTTTAATAGAACTGATAAATCAACAATTATTCCTGCTAAATGGGATAATGTAATATCTACAAAATTTTCAACTAACATTGCTACAAATGGAGTTGAAGTTAAAACAGTTGAGCATTTATTGAGTGCTCTTGCAGGTCTACATATCAATAATTGTGAAATTTTAATTGACAACGTTGAAGTACCTATTCTTGATGGTAGTTCTAATGTATTTGTTGAAAGTATCTTAAAAAAAGGAATAAAAGAGCAAGACTTAGAACAAAAGATTTTAGAAATTGTGAAACCTGTGAAATTTTCATGTGATTATGGATATGCTGAGTTAGCACCTAATTCACCAAAAGATGAGGGGTTAAATATTAATTTAGAGTCTAGTTTCGAAGGAAAGTATGAAGATCAAGATATTAAAATTAAGAACTTAAATGGTAACTATATCGAGTCCATATCAAAAGCAAGAACTTTTGGTTTTTTTCAAGAAATTGAATACCTCAAGTCACAAAATCTAATTAAAGGAGGCTCACTAGATAATGCAATAGTTATCAAAGATAAAAAACCTCTTAATAAAGATGGATTAAGATATGATAACGAACTAATGCGCCATAAAGTTTTGGATGTTGTTGGTGATCTTTATTTATCTGGTTACCCTATTATTGGAACTTATAAGGGTTTTAAAACAGGTCACTTCATTACAAATAACTTACTTAAAGAATTATTCAAATCAAAAGAGAACTATAAGATACATAAGATCAACTAAACCATTTTCTTTGGATCAGTATATTTATTAAATTCTTCCTCAGATAAATCAGTTAGTTCCATACAAGATTCTTTTAATGAAATGTTTTTATTATAAGCATTTAGTGCCACTTTAGACGCGAGATCATAACCTATAATTTTGGTTAAGGGTGTCACCAGCATCAAAGAGCGATTTAAAAGTTCATTTACTCTTTTTTTGTTTACTTTTATTCCTTTCAAACAATTTTTATTAAAGGAGGTCATAGCCTCGCTAATTAAACTAATTGAATCAAGAGTATTATGGATAATTAATGGATTATAGACATTTAATTGGAAATGGCCTTGCGTGCAAGCAAAGGCTATAGAATTTCTGAGACCAATAACATGAGCACACACCATAGATAAAGCCTCACACTGTGTAGGATTTATTTTTCCTGGCATGATTGATGAACCAGGTTCATTGGCTGGAAGAATTATCTCAGAAATTCCACTTCTTGGTCCAGATGCTAATACCCTAATATCATTAGCAATTTTAAATAAAGTACTTGTCAAAATTTCGACACCAGACATAACTTCAATAAATACATCATGGGAAGCAAGCGACTCATACTTATTTGGGGCAGATTTAAACGGAAGACCTGTTTCCTTTTTTAAATATTTTATAAATATTTTAGAAAAATTTTTTGGTGCATTTACTCCAGACCCAACTGCAGTTCCACCTTGAGCTAGTTCGTAGAGCTTATCTAGACTTTTTTTTATGACATTTTCTGAATAAGATACTTGATCATAAAATGCTAAAAATTCATTTGAAATTTTTATTGGTGTTGCATCCTGAGTGTGAGTCCTTCCAATTTTAATTATCCCTTTGAACTCAGAAATTTTCTTTTTTAAAGATTTTTTAAAAAAAGATATTTTAGGAAGTAATATTTTTTTTATTGATAATACTGTAGCTATGTGCATTGCAGTAGGAATACTGTCATTTGATGATTGAGACCTATTGATATGATCATTAGGATGAAGTGGGGTATTTGTCGGGAGCTTTTTGCCTAGCAACTGATTACATTTATTTGCAATGACTTCATTAAGATTCATGTTGATTTGAGTCCCTGATCCTGTTTGCCATACAACAAGAGGAAAGTGATCATTTAATTTTCCAGATATAATTAAATCACAAACTTTACCAATAACTTTTGTATGATTTTTTGGTAATAATTTTAATTCTGCATTTGCGAAAGCACATGATTTTTTTTGTAAGGCAATGGCCTCTATAAAAATATTCTGAAAATGAAATTTCCCAATACCTATTTGAAAGTTTTCTATTGATCTTTGAGTTTGTGCCCCCCAAAGTTTTGTACTTTCAACTTTAATTTCACCTAAACTATCTTTTTCAATGCGAAATTTGACCATGAGTAATTAATAATATATATCAAATTCAATGAAAAATATTTTATTAATTCGCCATGGTCAAAGCGAATGGAATAAATTAAATCTTTTTACCGGCTTTAAAAATATTGAATTATCTGAACAAGGCATTGAGGAGGCGAATAAAGCGGGGCAAAACTTCAAAAATTTAGATATTAAATTCAATATTGTGTTTACAAGCGAATTAAAAAGAGCACAAGAAACCGCTAAAATAATCCTTCAAAATCTCGATCAGTGGAATTTTTTAAATAATGAAGGAAAAATAATTTCAAACATTAACCTAAATGAAAGAGATTATGGTGATCTCACGGGTTTAAACAAAAAAGAAACTGCCGAAAAATTTGGCGAAGAACAAGTTCATAAATGGAGAAGGGGTTATTCTGATCAACCCCCTAACGGTGAAAGTCTTGAGGATGTGGTCAGAAGAGTTACAAAATATTTTGAGGAAGTAATTAAACCTGCTATTCAAAGTGATGAAAATGATAATATTTTAATAGCAGCACATGGGAATTCTCTTAGAGCGCTTTTAATTGTTATGAATATTTATGAACCAAATAATATTAATTCTGTTGAACTCTCAACTGGTGTTCCAATACATGTTATCTTAAAAGATAATAAGTTTAGTATTAAAGATTAATTAATTGATAGATATAACTTTAGTTATAGCAATCGTATCATATTACACTGTCATGTTTATAACACCTGGGCCCAATAATGCTATGTTAACAATCTCAGGCTTAAAATTTGGTTTTAAAAGGTCTCTACCACATATTACTGGTATTTCTTTAGGTCATGCTCTTCAAGTTTCATTAATTTGCACAGGTTTAGGTTTAATTTTGATTAATAAACCAGAATTTCAAATGATACTAAAATGGCTTTGTTTTTTTTATCTCATTTATTTAGCTTATCAAATGATTGGGTCTCTAAAGGACTATAAGAAAGATACAGGCAGACCCTTAAATATTTACGAAGCTGCCCTTTTTCAATGGGTAAACCCTAAAGCATGGACGATAGCTATTACAGTCGCATCTGGTTTTATGCCTTTAGAAGAAAAGCTTTGGATAGCTGTTGTTTTCACAGGGTTGATGTCATCACTGGTAAGCTTTCCATGTATAAGTTTATGGGCACTTTTTGGAAGTTTAATTAAAAATTTAGTATCTAACCCTAAATTAAAAAGAAGCTTTGAGTATTTCTTTGCATTATTATTAGTATCTACGGGTATCTATTTAATATTAAACTAATTTTTCAAGTAAACTTAAATAACGAAAATTAATATATCCTTTTTTGGATAAATAAAATTTTTCAATACTATCTTTTTTTAAGGAATTACAAAATACTGGTAATTTTACCTTTAATTTTTTACTTATATAAATAGTTGATTTTAGCAAATGCTCTTTATTAGCAGATTTTAAAATTCTGATTGAGTGTTTGCCACTCAATAAATCATAAAATAATAGAGAACAATTATTTTTTAATATTTTATTCAACATAGCTCTATTTTGCTCAACATACTCTACAACATCGATTAAGACTAAGTAATTTTGATTTGACTTTATTTGACTTTGTTTCAAACCTTGCATTGATAAGAATAAATCTATTTTTTGATTTGTATAGTATTTACACCCAACTGAGATATATTCTTTCTCTTCAATTATTCTGTCAGTAAATTTTTCAATATAAAAGTTAAATTTGGTTGATATGTTTTTTAGTTCAACAATATCATCTGGTATTAGGGGCATTCTTTTTTCTTTTTTGACCATATTTGAGAGCATACAAATATTCATAATTAAAAAAAAATATATACTATAATCTTATGAAGTTAATTCCAGAATGGGAAGCACATGACAAATGTCTAATGGCTTGGCCATGTAATAAAAATCTTTACAACGAAATAATTAAAGATGCCAGATTAGAAATGGCGCATTTAGCTAATTGTATTTCGGATGAAGAAACAGTTTATATGTATTGTAATAAAGAGGATTATAATGAATGTAAAAAATATATTAATAATCAAAAAATAAATATTATTCAATTAGAACTAGATGACTCTTGGATGAGAGATATTGCCCCAATCTTTATCAAAGGGGACAATGAACTTAAATGTATTAACTTTAATTTTAATGGTTATGGAAAATACCCAAATTATTTTAATGATAATAAAGTAGGTGAATATATCTCAAATCAATTTTCTATTACTTCATATTTAAATGACCTTACTTTAGAGGGTGGTGCTATTACTTACGATGAATATGGTAACTTGTTTACTACTGAAAGTGTATTACTTAACCCAAATAGAAATAATCCTGAAAAAGCAAAAATAGAGCAAACACTGACTAGTTTATTTGACTTAAATTCAATAATTTGGATCCCCGAAGGATTAAAAGATGACGATACTGATGGGCACATAGATAATATTTTATGTCCTATTGGAAATAGAAAATATTTAATAGCAAAAAGTTATGATTTAGATGATTTGAATTCAAATAATTTAACTAAGATTAAATCAATTATTCTAAGTAACCTCTCTAGCATTGAAAGTAATATAGAATTAATTGATATACCACTACCTTCAAAAATAGTTGTCAATGATAAAAAGCTTATTGCCTCGTACATAAATTTTTATTTTTCAAAGCATAAAATTTTTGTTCCAAAATTTAATGTTAAAGAAGATGAAATGGTTTATGATATTTTTAAAGATATTTTTAAAGATAAAAAAATTGAGATGATTGAAACTTCACATATAAATTATGGTGGAGGTAATATCCATTGTGTTACTATGAATGTGCCAAAAAATGTCAGTTAAGGTTGCTGCTTCACAATTTAAATCCATAAAAGAAAAAAAAGATTTAAATATAAATAAGGCTATACATATTGCTCAACAAGCATCTAAGGAAAATGTAAATATCTTCCTTCTACAGGAGTTATTTCAAACTGAGTACTTTTGCTCAACTCAGGATAAAAAGTTTTTTAACTATGCAATTGAATTTCCTAATGACAAACTTTTTGAAATTTTTTCTAATTTTTGTAAGAAAAATAATATGGTGATACCTATCAGTTTTTTTGAAAAGAAAGAAAATAATTTTTTTAATTCTCTAGTTGTGATTAATGCTGATGGTAAACTAAGTGATTTATATAGAAAGTCCCATATTCCCGAGGGTCCTGGTTATAACGAAAAGTTTTACTTTAAACCTGGAGATACTGGCTTCAAAGTATTTAATACAAAATTTGGAAATCTTGGTTGTGGTATATGCTGGGATCAATGGTTTCCTGAATGTGCGAGATCTATGACACTTTCTGGTGCAGATATTTTATTATATCCCACAGCAATTGGTTCTGAACCTCAAGACCCTTTATTAGACTCAAAAGATCACTGGCAAAACGTAATGAAAGGTCATGCAGCTGCAAATCAAATTCCAGTCATTGCTTCTAATAGAATTGGCACAGAAAATGAAGGTTCAATATCTGTTACATTTTATGGAAGTTCCTTTATCACTAATCACTTGGGTAATATTGAAATTGAAATGGGCAAAAAAGATGAGGGCTTTGTATCTAAGAATTTCGATTTTTCAGAAATAACAAAATACCGCCAATCTTGGGGAAATTTTAGAGATCGTAGACCAGATCTATATAAAAAAATTTGTGATTTTTAAAAAAAATTATCATATTATTCAAATTCTACTTATTTAAGAGGAGAGGTAATATGAACAAATTTTTAACAGCTCTTTTAGTGCTAATACTTCCTATGAGTTTGAGCGCTAAAGAAGAGTTATTTATATACAATTGGTCCGATTACATTGCTGAAGATACAATTGCAAATTTTGAGGAAGAAACTGGTATTGATGTAACATACGATGTATTTGACTCAAACGAAGTACTAGAGGCTAAGCTTTTAGCTGGAGGAAGTGGTTATGACTTAGTTGTTCCATCAGGCTCCTTTATGGAAAACCAAATTAAAGCTGGAGTTTTTCAAAAACTTGATAAAAGTATGATTCCAAACCTCAAAAATTTAGATCCAAGTGTTTTAGAAAAAACTGATGCTCATGATCCAGGTGGGGAATACTCTGTTAATTACATGTATGGCACAACTGGAATTGGTTACAATGTTGCTGCAGTAGAGGAAAGAGGTGGAGATGTTGAAACATGGGACATAATATTTGATGTAGATCAAATTTCTAAATACGAAGATTGTGGTGTGGCTTTCTTAGATGCGCCAAGTGAAATTGTTGAGATTGCATTAAATTACCTTGGCCATGATCCAAATACAGAAAACACTAAAGCTAATCAAGAGGCACTAGAATTATTGAATAATATTAGACCTTACATAAAGTATTTTGACTCTTCTCAGTACATTGATGATTTAGCAAATGGTGAGATTTGCTTAGCAATAGGTTGGTCAGGTGATGTATTTATAGCAGCATACGAGGAAATCGAAGAGGTCTGGTATTCAATTCCAAATGAAGGAACAGTAATTTGGTTTGATATGATGGGAATTCCAGCAGACGCAAAAAACGTAGAAAATGCTCATAAATTTATAGATTATATTTTAAGACCAGAAGTTGTTGCAGAGATTACTAACTATGTGTGGTACTCAAATCCTAATCTAGTAGCTAACACAACTGAAGGTTTGATAGATCCTGATATTCTTTCAGACCCAGCTATTTATCCAACAGAAGAGACATTAACTAAACTTTTTGCAGATACAGCTGACTCACCTCAAAAGTCTAGGATATCTTCGAGAGTATTTAATAGTTTTAAAGCTTCTCAATAATTTAATTAAAGCGCAACTTTTACTTTAGTTGCGCTTTTCACAATCTTTTTTATGTCTGAACCTTTTTTACAAATCATAGATGTATCAAAAAGGTTTGATAATGTTGTTGCTTTAGACAAAGTTAATCTAAAAATAGAAAAATCAGAAATATTCAGTCTCCTAGGATCTTCAGGATGTGGTAAGTCAACACTTTTGAGAATTATAGCAGGTTTCGAGAAGCCTGATGAAGGAAGAATTCTACTCGAGGGAAAGGATATCACGAAACTTCCACCATATGTAAGGCCTTTAAATATTATGTTCCAAAATTATGCACTATTTCCGCATTTAAATGTCACTAATAATATCCAGTTTGGACTCAAAGAAGAAAAAATTTCTAAAGAAGAAATCAATCATCGTGTTAATGAAATTTTAAATTTACTAGAGCTGAATGGTTTAGAGAAAAGAAAAATCAATGAGATATCTGGTGGTCAACAACAACGTGTAGCATTAGCAAGATGTTTAGTCAAAAAACCAAAATTACTTTTATTGGATGAACCACTTGCAGCATTAGATAAACAGCTAAGAGTACAAACACAATTCGAGTTAGTTAATCTACAATATAAGTTAGGCATCACTTTTATTATTGTTACCCATGATCAAGAGGAAGCAATGTCATTATCTGACAGAATGGCAATTATGAAAAATGGAGAAATCCTCCAAGTCGGTAATCCTGTTGAGATATATGAAAAACCGAAGGACAAATATATAGCGAATTTTATTGGCACAGCCAATATCTTTAATGTTCTTAATAAAAATAATCAAATCATCATTAAAGAATTAAATTATGAAGTTAAAAATATTAACAATAAAGAAAACTATGTTAAATGTTTAATTAGACCTGAAAAAATTTCTGTTAAAAAACTAGAAAATCAATCTGATAATTTAAATATTGGTGTAGTTAAAGAAGTAGCTTATTTAGGGAGCTATACTAAGTATTTAATTGAGGTTAATGGATTTGAATTTTACTCTTTTATGCAAAATAGTTTAGTTTCAGATAACCTTCAAATAAGATGGGATGATAAAGTTCAGATAAGTTTCAACGAAACATCAATATATTTCTTTAATGATTAAAAATTTTAAAAAACAAAACGTGTGGTTTGTATTTACTCCATATTTATGGCTAGTTTTGTTCTTTTTTGTTCCATTAGCTTTAATTTTAAAAATATCTATATCTGTGTCTGAATGGGGTATGCCACCTTATCGTGATCTTTTTTCTTTATCTGAAAATGGATTGGAGATTAATTCAACTCTTGGAAATTATTTATTTATCTTTTCAGACCCTTTCTATATCAGATCATACCTCAATTCACTTTCATTAGCTTTTACATCCACTTTATTATGTTTATTAATTGGTTATCCCATAGCTTTTTACGTTGCAAAATCTAAAACAAGTATAAGAAACATACTATTGATTATGCTTATCATACCTTTTTGGAGTTCTTTTCTTTTAAGGGTATATGCATGGAAAGTCTTACTACAAGGCTCTGGTATTATAAATTCAATTCTTATACATATTGGGCTAATTTCTGAACCAATATCTATGTTACACAATCATTATGCTGTAATTTTAGGTGTTGTTTATACTTACCTTCCATTTATGATTTTACCGCTTTATGGATATTTGGTTAAATTTGATTTAAATTTGATTGACGCATCTAATGATTTAGGTGCAAAGCCTTTAAACACGTTTGTAAAAGTTATCTTACCTCTATCTTTACCAGGAATAGTAGCGGGGAGCATGTTGGTTTTTATACCAGTTGTTGGAGAATATATAATACCAGAAATGTTAGGCGGCAGTGATAAGCTTTATTTTGGGAAGATAATTTGGGATGAATTTTTTGTAAATAGAGATTGGCCTATTGCTAGTGCGCTTGCGATGTCTGGAATTGTAATACTTGTATTTCCAATAATTATTTTTCAATTAATGTACGCAAAATATAATTTTAAAAATGAATAAATTATTTTTTAAAATTTTTACCTTAACAATTGGATTTTCATTTTTATATTTTCCTATTTTAACTCTTATAGCTTATTCTTTTAATGATAATAAAAGAGTTATGGTTTGGAAGGGTTTTTCTTTTAGATGGTATAAGGAATTATTTCATAATGAACAAATTTTAGAGGCTTTTTATACTAGTTTAAAAATTGCTTCTCTTTCAGCAACATTTGCAACAGTCATGGGTGTAATGATTGGTTTTTCATTAACAAGAATATCAAAAATTCCAGCCAGGCCTTTCTTTATTTTCTTGAGCTCTTCTCCTTTGGTTATGCCTGAGATAATTTTAGGGCTTTCTTTGTTGTTATTCTTTATATCATCTAACCATATTATTGGCTTTCCTTCCTCAAAAGGACAACTAACAGTCTTAATATCGCATATAACTTTCTCTGTAGCTTTTGTTGCAGTTATTATCCAATCAAGGTTGAGTAGTTACGATAAAAATATAGAAGAGGCTGCTCAGGATCTTGGGACAATTCCAAATATGATTTTTTGGAAAGTAACTGCTCCTGTAATATTACCTGCAATATTATCAGGTTGGTTACTTGCATTTACACTCTCTTTGGACGATCTTGTCGTTGCTAGTTTTACTACCGGTCCCGGAGCTAACACTTTGCCAATAGTGGTTTTTTCTAAAGTTAGATTGGGATTGAGTCCAGAAGTTAATGCTCTTTCTGCAATAATAATGCTAATTGTTATATTAGCAGCAATTAGTATTTACTTAATTAATAGATCAAAC
>CACMIW010000018.1 GCA_902613845.1 uncultured Alphaproteobacteria bacterium
AATATTTTGAAGCGTTCTCATTGAATTTGATGTTATGGTATTGAAGCAAAATAAACTGTTATCGTTTAATTTAGATATGATTTTATTAAAAATATCATTGCTATTCAAAAACAATGGTATTTGTAGAGAAAAATTTGATATAGCAGCATCAAACTTATCTTCAACTTCATTAATATCTTTAATGTTTGTAATTTTTGTATTAGTAAAATTGGACTCCTCTATGCAAAGATCTTGATCTAGAATTAGACAGTTTTCTATTTTTTTTGACATGAACTTTAATTTATCATTAATTAAATCTGATCCATTTTTTGCAATCAAATTATTTTTGTCAAAATATGTATTTCTTCTAATATCCCTCTTTTTTAAATTAAATTCATTCATAATGTGCTAAAGTAACTTACCATGATATCGAGATTTAATTTAGATCAAAAAAGACTTACATTTTATGAAAATCCCGAATTATTTCATAATGAATTTACTGAATTAATTTCTTCAAATAATGATAATGAATTTTTATATTTTACTGAAGAACCAATTGTAGTTCTAAATAAAGATAAGACTTTAAAATTAACCCTAGTAAAAGATAACAAGGAATTAGAGTATATATTATTTTCAAACCATAGTATTTCTATTTTACCTCAAGAAAAAATAAAAATTCATAAAGCTATTAAAGATGTATCAAATTACATTATTTATAAATTAAATAATTAAATGAAGGTTGCACTGATTCAAATTACGGTCGGTTCAAACTTTGATGAAAATTTCGAAAAATCAAAAAAATTTTTACAAGATAGTTTAAACTCAAGTCCAGACTTCATTTTATTACCGGAGTGCTTTCTCTTTCTATCAAGTAAATCAAAAATTTTGATTGAAATGAATCATGACTCTATAAAATATTTTAAAAATTTTTCAAAGATAAATAATGTATATTTACTTTTGGGATCAATTCCCATAACTGAAAATGACAAATTATTTAACCGGTCAATTTTAATTAATCCTGATGGAGATATAATTTCAATTTATGACAAAATTCATATGTTTGACATTACATTAAAAAATGGTGAGTCATACAAAGAAAGTGATTTTTACTCACCTGGAAGTGAATTAAAAATCACTGAAGTATTGGGTCACTCAGTTGGTCATACTATTTGTTATGATTTAAGGTATCCTAAATTGTACAGAGCTTTGGCAAAAAAAGGTTCACAAATTATTGTTGTCCCCTCAGCATTTACGCACACAACAGGCAAGGCTCATTGGCATTCTCTTGTTAAAGCAAGGGCTATTGAGAATGGAGTTTTTATATTGGCACCTAATCAATGGGGAGTAAATAATGAAAAAAGAGTGACTTATGGGCATACTTTAATAGTAGACCCTTGGGGAGAGACATTAGCTGAAGCTGAAGATGGTGAAACGATCATTTCTGCTGAACTTGATTTAAATAGAGTTAGAGAGTGTCAAAACGCAATACCTGTATTAGATAATGATAGAAATTTTGATTAATATTATTGAAAATTTTCATTGAATAACCAAATATAAAGAATGATTAAATTTGATTTAATTTGTGAAAATCAACACATATTTGAAGCTAGTTTTGATGACTCAAACTCTTTTGAAAAACAAAAAAGGAAAAAACAAATTGAATGCCCTTTCTGTAATTCATCAACAATATCAAAATCAGTTATGGCACCAAACATTTCTGGTAAATCAACAAGTTCAGCTAAAATAAATCGTGAAAAAAAGAAATTATTTTCAAATTATAATAAACAATTAAATAAAATTAAATCTGAAATAGAAAAAAATTTTTCATATGTAGGAAAAAAATTTCCAGAAGAGGCTAGAAAAATTCATTATGGTGAAGCGAAAGATAAACCTATTTATGGAGAGGCAACTGAAAAAGAAAGTCAAGAATTGCTCGATGAGGGTATAGGTTTAGTAAGACTCCCTTTTAGTAAAAAAGAAAAAAATAAAAATTAGTATTTCAAAGTACCAAAGTAATTTACTAAATCAAATTTACTTAGTTTGAAAGTTTTAAAAATTGGATTGTATTGTATGCCCTCTATATTCATTAAATTTAAATTATATTTTTGACTAATTGATTGTAATTTAGAGGGAGTTAAAAAAAGATTAAAATCATGGGTTTTTTTAGGTAGTAGCTTTAAGAGATTCTCAGCAATATCAATTGCTAAATATTTTGATAATAAATTCTTATTAAGTGTAGATATAAATATATGTGCATTTTTATTGAGATTTTTAGTTAAGTTTTCAAAAAGTTGATACTTATCTTGTTCTTCTAAATGTTCTATGAATTCAAACAAAAAAATAACATCAAATTTTTTTTTACAATTTTTTAAAAATTTATTAGCTTCTATATTAATGAGTTTAAAATTTATTTTGTTTTTTATTTTAAAATTATTTATGATATCTATCCCTGAACACTCTGCACCCATACCATAATAATTATTAAGAAATTCGCCAGTTCCACATCCAAGATCTAAAACCTTTTTATTCTTAAAGAATTCATAAATATCTTGACCACTATGATCTCTTAATATTTTTGACATATACTGATGTCTTATAGCCATCATTTGCTCTAATGGTTCGTAATACTTGCTATTATAAGTGTCCATGTTCTTTACATCATAAATGTTAAGAGTATATTACCGTAATTCATGAAAATTAAAGTTTTAAAATTTGGTGGTACATCCGTTGGGAGTATTGAAGCTATAAAAAGATCAGCAGATATTATTCATGATTGGTCAAAAAAATCAAAAGTTATAGCTGTGTTATCTGCTATGTCAGGTGAAACTGATCGTTTAATAAATTTAACAAAATCTTTTTCAAAAAATCCAAATCCAATTGATTTTGATAATGCCATTTCATCAGGTGAAAATGTATCTTGCGCGTTAATGTCTATATGTCTCAATAATCAAAAGATTAAAGCTAAATCGCTACTTAGTTGGCAAATACCCATTATAACATCATCAGAGCATATGAAGTCTAGAATTTTATCCATTAATAAAAAATTTTTATATGATGAATTAAAAAATTTTGAAGTTCTATTAATTCCTGGTTTCCAAGGTATTAACAACAAGGGAGAATTAACTACCTTAGGTAGGGGTGGTTCTGATACTAGTGCTGTTGCTGTTGCAGCAGCGATGAAAACAGAATGTATAATTTATACTGATGTTGAGGGTGTATTTACCACCGATCCAAACATAGTACCTAAAGCAAAAAAAATTAATAAAATTTCATATGAAGAAATGCTTGAATTAGCCTCACAAGGGGCTAAGGTTCTTCAAACTCGTTCTGTTGAGTTAGCTATGAGAAAAAATACTAAATTAAGTGTAAGATCTTCTTTCAAACCTAAAAAAATTGGCACCATGATTACTGACGAAAAAAGTGTTTTAGAAAATAATACTGTGAGTGGAATAACTTACTCCAAAGATGAAGCAAAAATTACACTTTCAAGAGTAAAAGATAAACCTGGAGTCTCTTCAAAAATATTTGGTCCATTAGCTAAAGGCAATATAAATGTTGATATGATACTCCAAAATATTTCACAAGATGGAAAGTTTGCAAATTTATCTTTTACTTTGCCAAGACTAGACTTAGACAAAGCATTAAAAATACTAAAAAAAGAGAAATCTATCATTGGATATAAAAAAATTATTTCATCTAATAATATTTCAAAAATTTCAGTGGTTGGAGTAGGGATGAGATCTCATGCTGGAGTTGCCCAAACATTATTTGATACTCTTGGAAAAAATAAAATAAATATTCAAGTTATTACTACTTCAGAAATAAAAATAAGTATATTAATTCATGAAGATCAAACTGATTTAGCTGTACAAAAATTACATCAAGCCTTCAAACTACATAAATAATTTTTTGGATAAGTTAATTTCAATCAAAGAGGCAAGAATTAAGAAAGGATTATCAATCAATGATTTATCCAAAGCTCTTAAATTAGATTTAGAAATTATACGACTTTTAGATGATAATTTAAATCTCCCTAAAAAATATCGTGCTTATCAATCAACTTATAAAAAATCTATATATAGATATTTGGGTTACGAAATTAAATATAAAAATTCAATTAGCGATATGCCAATATATTACACTAAATTTTCAATAGTCTATTTCTTATTGTTACTTGTTTTTGTAATTTTAATTTTATTATCATTTAATATATATAATAAATTTAACAATCAAATTTCATTTAAAGAGGTTGAAAAAGATCAAGTTTATTATGATGTTTTTAAGATCTCAAAACAATATGATTTGTATGAATTAAGTCATGATAATTTTATAAATAATCTTATCCCTTTAAACAGAGCTAACTATTCGCAAAATTTATCAATTTTTGCAAAACCTAATAAGACTATTTTTTACAAAATTCAAAACAATATTAAAAATACTTTACAATTTGGTGAAATTACCAACTCTAATGAACTTATTCTCGATTTAGACAATGATTTTTTTATCGATTTATCTAATATAAATAATATTGATAAGATAATTTACAGAGGTGTAGAAATTAGATTAAATAAGGAATTAAACTCATATTTATTTAATTTTCACATTAAAGAGTTAGAGACTTTATTATGAAATATTCTCATTCAATAAAGAGAAAAAAAACAAAAAAAATTCAAATTGGAAATATTTTTGTCGGTGGAGACTCTCCAATTACGGTTCAGACAATGACAAATACCCTTACACATGACATTGATGCAACACTTGAGCAGATATCTCTCATTGAACAAGAGGGATGCGATATAGTCAGAGTTTCAGTTCCTGATGAAAAATCATCAAAAGCATTAAAAAAAATAATTCCTGAAATTAAGATCCCTTTAGTCGCTGATATTCACTTTCATTATAAAAGAGCACTTGAGGCTGCAGAAAATGGAGCACATTGTCTTCGAATAAATCCAGGCAATATTGGCTCTAGGGAAAAAGTAAAAGAGGTTGTTGAAGCTGCCAAGCAGAACAAAATACCTATAAGAATAGGTGTTAATGCTGGAAGTTTAGAAAAATCAATATTAGAAAAATATAAAAGCCCAACCTCTGAGGCATTATTTGAAAGTGCTAAGCTAAATATAAAACTTTTAGAGGATCTAAATTTTGATAATTTTAAAATTAGTGTTAAAGCTTCTAATGTTTTTACAGCAGTAGAGTCATATAGAAAGTTATCTAATTTTTGTGATTATCCTCTTCATTTAGGTATTACTGAAGCAGGAAGTTATTTTAGTGGATCAATAAAATCTTCTATAGGTCTTGGATTGCTTCTTTATGATGGTATTGGCGATACAGTGAGAGTTTCACTTTCAGATCATCCAACTCAAGAGGTCAAAGTAGGGTTTGAAATGTTAAAATCACTAAATTTAAGAGATTATGGTGTAACAATAATATCTTGCCCATCTTGCGCAAGACAGCAATTTGATGTTATTGAGACAGTTAAAAATGTTGAGAAAAAACTCTCTCACATTAAAAAACCTATAACAGTTTCAATTATTGGATGTGTTGTTAATGGACCAGGTGAAGCTACAATGACTAACATAGGCATAACAGGTGGTGGAAATAACACACATATGGTATACGTCGATGGAGAAAAAAGCCATAGAATACAAGACGAAGATTTAGTTGAGTACTTAGTTAAAACTATAGAAAATAAAGTTGATCAGATTCATCATTTAAAATGAAAAGAAATATTAGTTTAGTAAAAGGCACACATGATATTCATGGAGCTGAAATGGAGAAGTTTGAATTTATTATTGAAAAATTTTATTCAATCTGTAGGAATTTCAATTTTAAATCTATACAAACTCCTATTTTGGAACAACAAGATTTATTCTCAAGGACCGTAGGCGAGCAAACCGATATTGTCTCTAAAGAGATGTATTCTTTTTTAGATAAAGGAGAAGCATATATTTGTTTAAGACCTGAGGCCACAAGTAGTCTAGCTAGGTTTGCTGCTTCAAACTATCAATCGGGCTTACTTAAATTAATTACTCACGGCCCAATGTTTAGAAGAGAAAGACCCCAAAAAGGTAGATATAGACAGTTTCATCAAATAAATATTGAGTCTATTGGTGAAAAAAGTCCTTATGTAGATTTTGAATTAATTCTAATCGCAAAGTTATTATTTGATGACCTTGGAATTAAAGAAAATAAACATAGGTTATTAATTAATTCTTTAGGGTCAAAAGAGGATCAAATCAAATATGCTTATGAATTAAAAAAATATTTAACTGAATTTAAAAAACAGTTATCAGAAATCTCACAATCTAGATTGGATAAAAATCCACTTAGAATTTTGGATAGTAAAGATCCAAAAGACTCTGAAATATTAGTAAATGCTCCAAAAATTAGTGAACACTTATCTGAAGAGAGTAAAAATTATTTCAATCAAGTGAAAAAACTTTTAAACGATAATAAAATTAAATTTTTTGAAGACCCAAAATTAGTTAGAGGATTAGATTATTATTCACATACGGCTTTTGAGTTTCAAACAAATGAAGATAAAAGACAAAATGCAATATTAGCTGGCGGTAGGTATGACAATTTAATTAGCATGATTTCTTCTAGAGATATACCAGGAGTTGGCTGGGCAGCTGGTATAGAAAGATTAATGGATTTGATATCTATAAAAGATGAAAAGTCAGAATTAGATAAAAAGATATTATTTGCCGTCCAAGATGAGTCTTATTTAAATAATAATAGAATTTTAAAACAAATTTACAGTTTAAGATATAATCATGAAGTTAGAGTTAGTAAAAATATAAAAAAACTTTTTAGCTATGCAGATAAAAACAATTTCAATTTTATTCTTCTTATTGGTGAAGAAGAGATCAAAAATAAAAAAATTATTTTAAAAGATTTAAAAAATAAAAATCAAAAATCTTTTGAAGTTTCCAAATTCGAGCTTAAAAATGAAATTAGATAAACAAATCATTGATTTAAAAAACAAATTTAATCAATTAAATGAGAAACTTTTAAATTCTCAAAACTTAAAAAATGAGGAAATTATTCAAATAAATAAAGATTTATCAAAATTGGAGCCAATTATTGCTCTATCTGACACCATTAAAAATTTAGATAAGGAAATCAAAGGCTATAAAGAAATACTTGAAAATGAAAGCGATGAAGAGCTCCGAAATTTAGCAAAACAAGAATTACCTTTATATGAAAAAGATTTAGAAATTAAAAATAAAGAATTACTAATTGCTCTACTACCTAAAGATGAGGCTGATGATAAAAATGTAATTTTAGAAATAAGGGCTGGTACCGGAGGAGATGAGGCTGCATTATTTGCTGGAGATTTATATAGAATGTATGAGAGATATTCATCATTAAAAAGTTGGAAGTTTCAGCCAATGGAGAAGAGCGAGACAGGATTGAAGGGCATAAAAGAAGCAATAATTGAAATTAAAGGAGATGGTGTATTTAAATTTTTAAAAAATGAGTCTGGTGTCCACAGAGTTCAACGCATACCAGAAACTGAGTCTGGGGGGAGGATTCACACCTCAGCTGCAACTGTTGCTGTTTTGCCAGAAGCTGAGGACGTTGACTTAGAGATAAAAGATACTGATTTAAGAATAGACGTTTATAGATCAGGAGGGGCG
>CACMIW010000019.1 GCA_902613845.1 uncultured Alphaproteobacteria bacterium
TCTCCGTGGTTGCTTTTAATTTTTTCTTCAAACCTAAATATCCTGCAGATAATGTTGCAGCCATAGCTAAGTATGGATTTACATCTGATCCACAGAGTCTATTTTCAATTCTCGCCTGGTTAGCAGAGTTAAAATTTGGGACTCTAAAACCACAGGTACGGTTTTCAAAACCCCAGTTAAGGTTAAATGGCGTACCTTCCTCCCAATAACCTCTGAGCCTTTTAAAGGAATTAACATTAGGTGCAAAAAGAGGTAAAAAAGCTTTTGAATATTTTTGTAATCCTCCCATATAATTATCAAACTGTTTTGTAGTTTTAAGATTTTTGTCCACAAATATTGGTTTACCTTTTTTTAAAATTGATTGATGTATATGCATCGAGTTCCCTGGAGTATCTTCCATCGGTTTAGCCATAAAAGTTGCATACAAATTATGCTTCAATGCAGTTTGTCTAAGAGTTCTTTTAAATAAAAAAACCTGATCGGCCAAGTCAAGGGGGTTACCATGCTTGAAGTTAATTTCCATTTGTGCTGGTCCATCCTCATGATTAATATTCTCTACGTCTAATTCTTGAGTCTCACAGTAGTCATACAAATCCTCAAAAATATGATCAAATTCATTAACAGCGTCAATACCGTAAGACTGATTTCCTTTTTCAATTCTTCCAGATTGCCCACTTGGTGTCTCTAAAGGATTGTCTGGATCATTGTTTTTCTTAACTAAATAGAATTCAATTTCTGGAGCAACTACTGGTTCAAGGCCTATTTTTTCATAAAGACCAATTACCTTTTTTAAAATACCTCTAGAGTGGACCTCTATAACATTATCATTGTTATCAACAGCATCACAAATAACCTGTGCGGTTGGTTCTTCATACCATGGAACAGTTCTCAGAGTATTAAAATCAGGCTTTAATATAAAATCACCATCTGTAGGATTTAAAATCTGATCATCTATTGAATAAGTTACATCTCTAGATACTGCTAATTTGAATAGTGCTAAAGGTAATCTTAATCCACCTGACTCAATAGAGCTTAAAAATTTTTTTGTTGGTAGTATTTTTCCCCTTGGTATACCTGAATTATCAGGAATCATACACTCTACCTCTGTTATTTTATTTTTCTTTAACCAATCGACATAATCATTCATAGCTATAACTAACCTTTAAAATTTGATATTTATGTATCTGATGGATTACTCAGATAATTATTACGTAAGAACAAAAGCATTCAGCATTAATACTAACAAATTAAATGAGAGCTTACAATGTGATGTTTGTATAATTGGTGCAGGTTTATCAGGAATTTCATCAGCATTATATTTATCTAAATTAAATCCAGATTTAAACATAGTCATATTGGAGAAAAATAAAGTTGGTTGGGGCGCATCTGGAAGAAATGGTGGGCAATTATTACATGGTTTTTCCTCAGAGAATTACTCTAGCCAAAAACACACTCAAGAGGAAATTAAGATATTATGGCAATTCACATTAGACGCTGTTAGAGAAGTAAAAAAAAATATCAAAGACTTAAATATACAATGTGACTTAATCGAGGGTTATGTTTTAGCCGCAGTAAGTAAATCCCATGATGAGGAGTTAAAAAAATACGTAGACAGGCTTCAAACAAAATTTGATTATGAATCAGTGACGTATCTACCAAAAAATAGAATGGACCAGTATTTTGATAGCCCTTATTACAAATCTGCAATGTATGACTCAGAGTGTGGTCAAATTCATCCACTTAATTATTGTCTAGGATTAGCAAGAGAATTATTAAAAAATCAAAATTGTAAAATATTTGAAGATACAGGAGTGATATCATATGAATCTCAAAAAAAAGTAACAATAAAAACTGAAAAAAATTTAACTGTTAAATCTGATAAATTAATTATCTGCTGTAATGCATATATTGATAATTTGAATAAAAGTTTAAGAAAAAAAATAATGCCTGTTAAAACTTATGTATCAGCATTTACTGAAATTCCAAATACAGAATTGAGTAAATATTTTCGAAAACCTATCACAGTGGGAGATATGTTATTTGTACTAAATTATTTTAGACTGGATTCTAATAATAATTTAATTTTTGGTGGAGGTGTAAGTTACTCTAATATAGATCCTATAAATTTGGAATTATCTTTAAAAAAAAGTATAAAAAAGATACTTCCTGGTTTAGAAAAGTTCAAAGCTTGGTGTACTTGGAGTGGGCACGTTGCCATAACTGTAAACAGATTCCCTCATATCGGTAGAATTGATAATAATATTTTTTTTGCACAAGGATATTCAGGACATGGTTTAGCAATAACAACTATGGTTGGAAAAATGCTTGCTGAAACAATAACAAATCAGAACAATAATTTGAGCTTATTTGAAAAGTTTAGACATAAAAACTTTCCTGGTTTTGGCGTAATTGATAAGCCATTATTAGTTTTAGCAATGAGTTATTTTAAATTAAAAGATCAATTAAGCCTGAAATAACTTATTTTTGCCTAATCTAGAGTTAGGATCTAAGTGTTTTTTTAATTTTTTAATAAAAAGGTAATTTTCATTAGGTTTATATTTTTTTAATAGATAATTTTTTTTCAAACCAAGACCGTGTTCTGCTGCCACACTACCTTCACTTTGAATAGTCAAATCATAAATAAATTTTGAGAGGTAAGCACAATTCTTTTTTGAATTAGGATGTACTTTAAAATTGCAATGCAAATTACCATCTCCCAAATGCCCAAAAAAATAAGGAGTAAAGATCTTATTATCCTTTACAAATGTATTTACCTTCTTAATAAAGACAGACCACTTATCAATGGGTAAAGAAATATCAAATTTTTCAGTAAAATTATATTTTATCTGATTATATACTAACTCTTCTCTTTTGCTCCATATCCATGATTTCGATTTATCATGTTCTATTTTATCAATTTTAAATTCATTTAAATTAAAGTATTTTTTTAAGTCTTTTTTGTAATTACCAATAATATTAGATTGTATCTCTATGATTAAATTGAAGTGATGTGTACTTTTATTAAATAAATAAGAGCTAGGTATTGGAAATATTATTTCAAAACTTGTTAAATTATCGAAGTACTTGTTCCTTAAAAATTTTAGTAATCGAATTGACTTATTTAAACTATTTGTTTGTATTAAATATGTAGAATTGTATTTTTTTTTTGGGATTAACTTTAAGCTCGCTCTTGTAATTATTCCAAAAACACCCTCAGAACCACAAAATAACTTCCACAATTTTGGGCCAAAATTATCTTTTTTGAGTTTATTTAAAAAATTTAAAATAGTTCCATCACTAAGCACTACTTCAAGGCCATTTATATGATCCTCTATGTTACCATATCTCAAGGTTTGCAAACCCCCAACATTAGTAGATATATTACCGCCAATTGTACATTTATCACTTGGCGCAATATTAACTGGAAATAAAAGTTTTTTATTATTTGCTGCTTTTTGAATAGTTTTTAACAATGTTCCGCTTTGAGCTGTTATTATAAAATTATCAGTATCAACTTCTTCAATACGATTCATTTTTTTAAAATCTATTAGGATAGTTTTTTCAAATTGAGGTTTTGTGCCATCCACTCTATTAGTCTCTCCACCAATAGGTAAAATATGAAATTTATATTTGTTAGAAAATTTAACCAGTTTAGATACCTCCAAAGAATTTTTAGGGAAAGCAGTTATTTGGGCACTTTTTCTTATAGTTTTTATTGGAAACTTCATTTAGATGCTCTTAGTAATCTATCATTTATAGCGATTCCTATTTTCTTATAAGGAATAGGTGCGATACTTATATTTTTATATTGGTTGTCGTTATCTGCTAAAAAAATAAAATGATAAAGATTTTTGGCAGCTTCAATTAAATTTCTACTCTTACTTAAATTTTTGAATTGACCTTTCTTATTTGCTCCAAAGTTTATATATGCAGATTTTTTTTTAGCATTTTTGACATTTAAAAATATTTTCTTCTTCGGAGAATAATGTTTTTTTGAAGTTCCAGGAAAACTTAAATTTTTGTTATATTTACTAATAACCATATAGGGTAATATTTTTTTCACATTTTCTAATGATATCATCCCTGGTCTTATTATATTCAATTTGTTATCAGATATTTTAATTAAAGTTGACTCGATACCAACTTTACATTTTCCATCATCTACAATTAATAAATTTGTCTCATTAAATTGCTGAAAAACCATTTCACTGTTGATTGGGCTTAGTTGTTTAAATTTGTTTGCTGAAGGCATTACAAGGGGCTTACCTACTTTATTAATTAAATTTAATGTAAATTTATTATTTGGAACTCTTACAGCACACTCATTATTTAATGTAAGAGATTTGGGTATTTCGAGAGACTTCCTTTGTAAAACAAGAGTAAGAGGCCCAGGCCAAAATTCTTTTGCTAAAATTAAATTTTCATCATCTAAATTAAAAAATTTATCTACCATTTTTAAACTTGAACAATGAAATATTAGTTTTTTTTTCAAAGGTCTTTTTTTTAATAAGAAAATTTTTTTTGCTGCTTTAATATTGGTTCCTAAACCAGCTAGCCCATAAACAGTTTCTGTTGGCAAGACTACTAATTCATCTTTTAATAGTTTAGACTTTAAGAAATGTGTAAGTTGCTTTGATAAATTTGATTTAACGATATTGGGCATAATTTACATAATTAGATATATTTTTAGTATTCAGTTAAGATTATTTAATATTATTTTACAACTTTATGAATATATGCGCCATTATTCTTTCTGCTGGAAAGAGCAAAAGATTTAAATCATCTAAACCAAAATTTCTTTATGAAATATCTGGTAAAGAGTTAATACAGTATAATTTAGATGCACTAAATAAAATTAAACAAGTAAAAAAAACTTTTATTATTTCAAGTAAAGCTAATAAAAAATATTTCATTCATGAAAAAGTATTTATTCAAAATCCAATAGACGGTACTGGTGGAGCTTTTAAACAATTTTATAAATACAATAATAAATTTGATTATTTTTTATTGACCTTAGCAGATACACCTATTTTCGATTATAAAATACTCTCTGATTTTGTTTCAAAAGGTGTAAAGAATAATGATGACTTATCAGTTCTTACACAAAATGTAAGAAATCCAAAAGGGTATGGAAGAATAATTAAAAAAAATAATTTATTAATAAGTATTATTGAAGAAAATGAATGTTCAAACGAAGAGAAATTAATCAATGAGATAAATACTGGCATATTTTTAATTTCAAAAAAAGCTGCATTAAATTTAAAATTAATAAAAAAAAATAAAAATAAGAATGAATTTTATATTACTGATTTAGTAAATGTCTGTTTAAATAAAAAACTTAAAATGACTACTTTTTTAAATAAAGCCACAGTGATATCAGGTGCTAACACCTTAAATGAACTTAATAAATTAGAAACATTATCTCAAGATTTTATAAAGAAAAAATTAATAGACAGTGGTGTTAGAATTATTCATCCTGATACGGTTTATATAGAGAGCAATGTTAGTATCGCTCCGGGTGTAGTAATTGAGCCACATGTTGTTATAAAAAAAAATGTAAGTATCAAAAGTAATTCTATTATTAAGTCTTTTTCTTATATTGAAAATTCCACAATAGGTAATAATTGCTCCATCGGCCCTTATGCAAGAATAAGACCTGAGGTTATTATGGCAGATGAGGTAAAAATTGGTAATTTTGTTGAGATTAAAAAATCAAAATTATCAAAGGGAGTAAAAGTAAATCATTTAAGTTATATCGGAGACTCATCTATAGGAACAAATAGTAATATTGGGGCCGGAACTATTACTTGTAATTATGATGGAAAAAATAAGCTGAAATGCAAAATAGGTAATAATACCTTTATTGGATCAAATTCTTCTATTATTGCACCTGTTAATATAGGTAATAAAGCATACATAGCTGCAGGATCTGTAATTACTAAATCAATACCAAATAATCATTTTTCAATAGCCAGATCAAAACAGAAAAATAAAATTAATAATAAAAAATAATGTGCGGTATAGTTGGTATCTTAAATTCATCTTCTTTAAAGAATAACTCTATAGATATTTTAAAAAAGCTGGAATATAGAGGGTATGACTCTGCTGGCATTTCCTTGTTTTCAAAAGAACGAATAAAAACCATTAAAAGTGTCGGCAAAATATCAGAACTAAAAAATAAAGCTCAAAATGTATCAGATAAAAATTTTTATGGTGTGATAGGTCATACAAGATGGGCAACACATGGAGTTGTTAGCAAAAATAATGCTCATCCATTTGCAAATGATGATCTTACTTTAGTTTGTAATGGTATAATTGAAAACTATAGAAAAATTCAAAATCGATTTGTAGAAATTCCTAAAAATATTCAATCAGATACTGAAATCAGTTTTTACTTTCTCACCTATTTAGTCAATAAATATAAAAATTCAGATGAAGCTATTAGAGTATTTAAAAGTGTAATTAAAGGAAACTACGCCTTTGTTATATTTATAAAAAAAAATAATTGTTTTTACTTATTAAAAAATGGCAGTCCAATCGCCTTATCACATAATAAAAACTCCTCTTACATATGCTCAGACTCATCTATTTTATCTGATTATAGTGATAAGATTTATCATCTTAAAGATGGTGATATTATTAAAATTCAACAGTCTAAAATATCTAGTTTAAATAAAGCTAAAATACTTTTTGAAAAAAATGAAATTAAACAAAACCCATATGATAAAGGAAAATATCAACATTATATGTTGAAAGAGATTCATGAGCAGCCTGAAGTTATAAAAGCTACTCAAAAAAACTATTTACAAGAATTTTTTAATGATTTTGAAAGCAAATTTAAAAATTTAATTTTAAACAAAAAAATAATATTTGTTGGATGTGGTACTGCATACCATGCCTGTTTAGTTGGGGAGTACTATTTTAATAAATATACAAATATAGATACTTCATCAGAATTAGCTTCCGAGCTTAGATATAAAAAAATAAATAAAGACGAAAAAATATTATTTATTTTTATTTCACAATCTGGTGAAACCATGGATACATTGATGGCTTTAAAATATATCAAAAAAAACAAACATTCCTCTATAGTTATAACTAATTCTTTACAGAGTAGTATGGTAAGGGAGGCTGATGTAACTATACCTACTTATGCAGATAAAGAAGTTGGTGTAGCCTCAACTAAAGCTTTTACTTGTCAAATATTGAGCTTAGCCAATCTTTCTATTGAAATTGGTAAAATGACAAATTCCATATCGAAAAAAGATTATAATAAGAATTTAGCAATTCTAAAGTTATTACCAATAAAGTTGAAAAAATTAATAAATGATTTTACACCAGAGGCGAAAAAAATTGCAAAAAAATTAAGCCAATCTGATACTTGTTAT
>CACMIW010000020.1 GCA_902613845.1 uncultured Alphaproteobacteria bacterium
AGTAAATCCTGAAATGTTTTTGGTGGACTCAAAGCATATTTTTGAAAAATATCTGTTCTATAAAATAATAGATCAGGAATTGCTTCGATCGGAATCCCATAAAGTTTTTTATTAAAAGAACTTGATCTTACTCCTGAATAGTGGAAGTCATTCAAATTTATTCCAACATCTTTAACAAAATTATTCAAAGGAAGAAGGCAATTTAATTTAGCTAACTGTCCAATCCATGGAATATTAAAAGCAACTATGTCAAATTTAGACTTTTTATTTGATGAGGAATTTTTAATTATTACATTAAGTAGTTTTTTCAAATCACCTTCAATAATAAGTTCAATTTCACAATCAAGTATATATTCAAAAAAATCAATATTCTTATCTATCACTTTAAATGTGGGATTATCATTGGCAAGAAAGTTAATTTTTTTGTATTTTTTATTTTGATTAATTATAACATTTGGTGCTGGTATAATATTTCCTGCAGACAGAGAAGTTCCAAAAAAATAATTATCATTAAAATCACTGTAACCTAAGTTCAGGGCCACCTCTTTTTTGATTGAAAGTAAATAATCCGTGAATTCTTTGATGAGATTATTACTTGGATGTATAGAAAACGATTTACCTGATTTTGTTTTTGATCTTTGTATTAATTTTTTTTCTTGAATAAGTTTTTTTACTCTTCTCAAACCAGTTGCAAATGGCAAACCTGATGCCTGGATGATACTCGTAGTAGTGGTAATTTTATTGTCTAGATGGTTAATAATAACGTAAGAAAAAATATTCCAATCAGCGTCAATTGTTTTAATTGAAATAGATCTGTTAAATAAAAGTCTTGTTTTATCAACGAATTTTAAAAGAGTGGTAATCTCGTTTCTATTCATTTGTAGGTATTATATTATAAATTCATTAAAATATTCAATTTGAATATATTAGAGATTAAATCTCTTAATAAATCATGGATAATTTCTATATAAGGATATTAGGAGGATCAATATGAACAAACTAATAAAAGTATTAGCTGTTCTAATGTGCTTTTCTTTCGGTTCAGCTAAGGCAGTTGAAATCGTGTCTTTTAATGCTGCGTCATCTGAGGCTTATGTTGGTGCGTTCGTTAAAGGTATTAAAGCTACAGCAGAGCAATATGGCTATGATATTACTGTTTTTGAAAACAACTATAACCAAGCAGAGCAAAACCAACAAGTAGAACAATACTTGTCAAGTGGTGCACTACCTGATGTATTTATTTGGTGGCCACCTGATGCTGTTGCAGGTTTAGGTTCGTTAAGAAAGCTTGCTAAAACTGGAGTACCAGTTTTAAAAATCAATCAGTTACCTAATGAGCAAGATAAAGCATTCATCTTTGGATATGCCGGACCAGATGATAGTCTTCGCGCTTATAATGCAGGTGAGATGATGGTTAAAGCTATGAAGATGAAACAAGCCGCAGGTGGAGATGGATATAATGTTATTGCATTATCATATCCTCACTCTTACGGTGGATATGGCTTATCAATAAATGCTTTCAAACAAGCTATCGCTGGAACTGACTTAAATCTTATCGGTGACATCGGTGAGGGATTTGGACAGGCTAACGGTTATAAAGGAGCAGCTAAGCTAATAGCTAAAGTTAAAGATCAGGGAATTCATTTTGTATATGGTATGGACGATGCGATCTTAACTGGTGGTATTAAGGCTTTAGAGGAAGCTGGTTATAATGTTGACTGGTATGCAGGTACTGGCAAAAGCGGCAGTGTAGATAGTGATGCTGTCATTACAGTTGGTACTGTGTGTAACGGTGATAAGCAGATGATTACTGATGGAAAGCAATTTGGTACTACTCTACAGTCACCTCTTCATGAAGGTCAATTAGCTATAGCTCTTGTTAAAGAGTACATGGAGAACGGTAAGCTAGCAAACTACATTAACTTTACACCTAACCCTTCAGTGACTGGCGCCACTATGGACTTCACAGCACTTAGAGGTTTTGATGGTAAGTTATATGGCATCAACGAGCTTTGCTCAGGTGCTTGGGACTAAGTTTTAGTCTTTTCATAACAATTTTTACACACAGGGAGCTATCCCTGTGTGTGTTTTATAAATAAATAAGGTGTACAATCTTCTTTAATATGTCCACAAATCCAATTCTTAAAATTTCAAAAGTTTCTAGGACTTTTGGGGCTATACAGGCTCTAAAAGAAGCAAATTTTGAGATAAACGAAGGTGAAATTATGGGACTAGTTGGAGAAAATGGAGCTGGGAAATCAACCCTTGTTAAAATTATAAGTGGATTTGACCCTGGTTTTAAAGGCAGCTATCAAATCAATGGTAAAGAAGTAAAATTTGAAACGCCTTCACAAGCAGAGGAGTCTGGCATTGCTATTGCTCAACAAGAATTAAGCTTGATTCCTAATATGTCAGTTGCAGAAAATATTTTTCTTACTGGAGCTAAAGTAAAAAAATTTGCCACTCTTAATACATTGGCAAAGATGGCACGTCCATATCTTGATGAAGTTGGATTAACTGAAGTAGACCCAACTACTAGAATAAATTTATTATCTGTTGGTGAACAACATTTGGTAGAAGTAGCTAGACTAATTTCTAGAGAAGCAAAAATTTTAATTTTAGATGAGCCTACAGCTGCGTTAGGTGAAGCAGAGAGTCGAAGAATTTTAGAAATGGTTGAGCGTCTTGCTGCAAATGGTAAATCAATAATTTATGTAAGTCATAGACTGGACGAAATTTTTAAGATTACAAAAAGGATAACAATATTAAGAGACGGAGTAAGTCAAGGTATTCAAGAAACTAAAGATATTGATGTAAATAAACTAGTTGAAATTATGCTTGGAAGAGAATTGGCAAATATGTTCCCATCAAAAGCTGACCATATAAGTGATGATCCAAAATTAGAAGTAAAAGAACTTTGGCCTGATGGCGTTCTAGAGCCGGTTAGTTTTTCAGCCTTCAAGGGAGAGATACTTGGGCTCTCTGGACAACTTGGTAGTGGAGCAGGTGAAGTATTAGCCTCCATAGCAGGTGCACTTCAATCTAGATCAGGTTCACTCACTTTGAACGGTGAAACCTTTTTACCTAAATCACCAAGTCATGCTATAAAGAAAAAAATTGCATATTGCTCCTCCGATAGAAAAAAAGATGGTCTTTTTCTTGGACGTCCAATATTTGAGAATTTAACCTCCCCAGCACTTGGTGCGATATCAAAATATGGTTTTAACTTTGGCAGTTCTGAGGATAATTATTCCAGAAATTTAGCAAAAGAGTTCTTAATTGATGTTAAAAGAATGCACGATGAGTCAGGTCTTTTAAGTGGCGGAAATCAACAAAAAGTAGCATTAGGAAAATGGCTTTCAATCAAGCCCGATGTATTGCTTGTGAATGAGCCGACAAGAGGTGTTGATGTTGGTGCTAAATCAGAGATATATCAAAGAATGAGAGAATTAGCAGCAAGAGGAATTACAATTATTTTTGCCTCTACTGATATCCAAGAAATCACATATCTTCCTGACAGGGTGATTACATTTTATAGAGGAATGATGATCGATGAACACCGATTAGAACAAATTAAAACACCTGTTATTCTTAAAGAGATTACTGATCCATTTAACGAGACAAACCTATGAGTGCTATCATCGAAAATAATCAATTACCTTTTTCTGCAAAGTTTTTGCAATTCTATAAGGATCGCACACTTCTTGCTATTTTATTGTCACTTTTTGCTGTGATGTTTATATACGGAATTTTTTTCACAGAAAATTATTTAACAATAACCAATTTTAAAGCAATTATCAGAGATGCAGCACTATATGGCATTATGGCTATAGGACTTACATTTGTAACTTTATCAGGAAATTTTTTTTTATTGTCATTAAAAGAAACAGCATCAATTTGTGGTGTTACGTTTGCTATGGGTATGGCTACTGGTTTCGGATCACCGGACCTTGCAGGAAACTTTTTAGTTTCACTATTAGCTGCTTTAGCAGTAGGTGTCGTAAGTGGAGTAATACAAGGATATTTTGTTGGAATGGGAGGCAACCCAATTGTTGTAACATTAGGTGGAGCAGGCATCCTATATGGTATTGGTGCATGGTGGAGTGATAACCTTGTAATAAACTTTACAAGACCTCATGATGCAGAATGGTTAGGAACTGGTTCTTTTTTGGGTCTTCCAAGTATCACATGGTCTTTTATTTTAATTGCCATTGCAGCTGAGATAGTTTTAAGACATACAAATTTTGGAAGGAAAGTTTATTTAGTTGGAGCAAACAAAGCTGCTGGAAAAGCCACTGGCCATGAAAATTTTTCCATGGCGATAATTGTTTTCACAATCTGTTCTGTTTGTTGTGCATTTGTTGCAGTAGCTTTTGTTGCTCAAATGGATAGTGCTCAATCTAATTATTTTTCTGCAGAATTTGGATCATCAGGTGATATGACAATACTCGTTATAGCAACTGTCATGGTTGGTGGAAATTCAATAATGGGTGGTTATGGATCTACTTTAAGGACTAGTTTGGGAGCAATTTTTATTGCTATGGTTGATAATATGATGGTTTTACAAGGATTTAATAGTGGACCTAGAATAGTTGGTGTGGGCTTAATGATCGTATTTAGTATCATTGTTTTTGGTTTATTTGCTAAAGGAAGTAGGGCTCAGGAATAATGGAAAATTTTATAAAAAAGATTACAAAAGATGTAGATCTCTCTTTTGCAATCTTATTATCATTTTGTGTTTACGTATTCTTTGCAATTAATATTGAAGTTTTCTTTAGCCACAATATTAGTTTTGCTATTCTTGAAAGGTTTGCGGTCTTAGGTCTTGTAGGTTTAGCATTAACGATTTGTATAATTGCTGGAGAAATTGATTTATCAATTGGGTCTAACGCAGCCTTATGCGCTGTGATAGTTGTAAAATTAACAGACCCATTGGGCGCACCATTAGCGATGCTTATAGGACTTTCAGTTTCAACTTTAATCGGCGTAACACAAGGTTTTGTTATAGCATTCATAAGAATAAGAGCGATTGTGATTACAGTTGGTACTCTAATGCTGCTTAGAGGAGTAGCTTTGCTAATTGCTGAAGAAAAAACAGTTATGTTAACAGATTTTAGAGTTCCTGATTTTATTACTACTAAAGTTTTAATGTATTTTTCTCCTGCTAGTCTAACGGTCATCTTCATATTCATTTGCGTAGGAATTTTTATGCGTTACACAAAATATGGAAGGGAGATATATGCGATTGGTGGAGCAAGAAAAGAAGCACTCACTGCAGGTATACCTTTAAGACGCCCAATGATTATAGCCTTTGCGCTGTCAGGTTTTTGTGCCGGTTTTGCTGGAACTGTAATTGGTTTGAAATCAGGAACGGCTCAAGGTTTAGGACTACAATACCTTCTTTTAGCAGGAACTGTTGCAGCTTTTGTTGGAGGTGTGAGCATACTAGGAGGAAAGGGTGGTGTTTTAGGAGCAGCTATCGGAGCTTTAACAGTTAATTTTTTGAATACTGGTCTCGTATTTTATGCACTTCAGGTTCATTTCGTTCAATTATTCACATCAGTGCTTTTGGTTATCGTTATAGTTTTTCAAACTATGTCTAGGGTATTTGACTCGCGGCAAGCTAGGAAAAGTCTGCTTGCCACAATTGATGAACGAAAAACATCTTTGCTGGAAAAAAAGAGATCGGCTTTAGGTAGATAATATTCATTTTGAATATATTTGAAGTCAGTAATTTAATTACATATTATATAATATAGATGGAGGGATTTAATGGATAAAGAGAGACTAAAAGGGAAAAATGTCCTTATTACAGGCGCCGCTCAAGGCATGGGCGCTGCGGTAGGAGAGCACTTTGCAGCCCAAGGAGCCAAAATTTGTCTAACAGATGTCAACCTTGACGGTTGTAAAGAGGTTGAAGAGAGAATTAGGTCAGCTGGAGGTGAGGCTATTTCATGTAAAGTAGACGTGCGAAATCGTGAAGATCACGTAGCTGCTGTAAAAGCAACAGTTGAAAATTTTGGTAGTCTAAATGTTTCTATAAATAATGCTGGAGTAAACAAACCACTCTTCTTCATGGATATTACTGAGGAAAATTATGATTTTATTATGGATATAAATGTTCGAGGTGCTCTTTTAGGTATGCAAGAACAAGCCCGACAAATGATTAAACAAGGTAAACAAAAAGAACCTTACAAAATTATTCATGTAGCTTCT
>CACMIW010000021.1 GCA_902613845.1 uncultured Alphaproteobacteria bacterium
TAATCTTTTCCTTAAGTTCATGATTTTCTTCTAAAGCCATGACTAAGGCTTGTGTATAGAAAAAACATGCTGCTTCAATATCAGACTTATCTTCGAAGTAATTTGCTGCTTCATAGTAGAGAGAACATACTTTATCCATTTGCTTTTTTTGAAAAGCATCAGCAATATCGCTATCTAATTGAAAAGTGTCCTTCATAAGTATCCTGAAACTAGCACATTTCATTAAAACACCAAGATTAAAATAATTTTCTAGAAATTATCCTTTGCAGAGCGCATTTTAGCGAATACCTCTGTTGCATCTTGCGTGTCAAAAAATTTCATAAATTGATCTGTGTCACATCTCAAAAATGGATTACATAGCAATTGGTCTGAGAGAGTTGTTGGAATTGTTGGTCGATGCTCTTTTTCTTGGTGTGAGGCCCACTTATAATATTCATTAAGCTTTTCATTATCAGGGTCTATGTTTAGGGCAAATTTTAAATTAGCCATCGTATATTCATGCCCACAATATACTTTTGTATCTTCAGGTAATTGTTTTAACTTAGACAAACTGTTCCAAAAAACTTCAGGATTTCCCTCAAACATTCTTCCACATCCAATGCTAAATAGAGTATCCCCAGAAAATAAAATATTATGTTTAAGCATAAAATAATTTATGTGTTGAAGCGTATGCCCAGGAGTATGTATGACTTTATATTTATTTCCATGTATCTCAAAAATTTCCTGATCTTCAACTTCTTTATCTGGTTTTGGTATTTTGGAGTCATTTTTGTACCCTATGACTAAAGATTTAAATCTTGATTTAATTTCATCAACAGCATTAATGTGATCATCGTGATGATGCGTAATGATTATGTGAGAAGCACTGCAATCATTTAGCTCAAGTATCTTCAAACACATATCCAGATCTGAGGGATCAACTAGCACTCCTTTTGTTTCATGAGGATTTTTAATTAGATATCCATAGTTATCATCTAATTGAGGAAACAAATACACATTAGGTTTTTGCATAAGAAATAGAATGTTATGTAAATCTCGTTAAAATACAACTATGGATATCAACGCATCCGATATTTATAGTTTTTATAATTCAAGACTAGGCACTATTGTTAAACGCAACATACGTCATCAATTAAACACCCATTTAAATTCTGTAAACGATAGTGTTATTTGTGGATATGGTTATACAAACCCTTTTCTCTCTTTTCTTAGTAAGCAAAATAAAAATTTACAAATATCCTCTATGCAACCAGAATTTTTAGATGGTAATGTTAAAGAGAAATACGATTTCGAACACCAAATAATACATGAATATTTCTTACCTTTGGATCCAAGTTCAGTTGATGTGGTAATATCTACTCATTTACTTGAGTTCGTTGATAAGCCCCAGAGTAGTATTGAAGAAATATGGAGAATACTTAAGCCAAACGGTTTATTTTTATCAATTATTCCTAGAAGGTCAGGTATATGGACTCGGTATGATAACAATCCTTTTGGGTTTGGTCGATCATACTCAAACAAGCAATTTAAATCACTAATACAAGACTTTTTGGTTCTTGATTATAGAAAAACATTTTTGCACTTTCCTCCATGGAGTCATTATTTAAATTACAAATCACATCGAACAATTGAAAAAATAGGTAAATTATTTTTTCCTTATATGGGAGGACTAATGATTTGCGTATGTAAAAAGATTGTTTACGCAAAGAGTTCAAAAAAACAAAAAAAAATACCTATTAAAAATTTTGTGCCGACTTAATATTAATTTATATTGAGATTTTAAAATATAGGATAAATTATTGTTAGATATAAGTTATTACTTAATAGTTTCTTTTTCTATTCTTTTATTTGCAATTTCAAAATCAGGTTTTTCCGGGGGTGGATTGGCTTTAATTTCAGTAACCCTATTATCCATAACTTATGGTCCTTTAACTGCAATAGCTATATTAATGCCAATGTTAATTGTATGTGATGTAATTGCTTTGTTTTTAAATAGAAAACATTTTGAATATAAAATTTTATGGTCAATTGCACCTTACTCTTTATTGGGGGTTATTATTGGAACAATCTTGTTTAAATTTATCAATTTATCAATGATAAGTATTTTTATTGGATCAATTTCCTTACTATATGTTTTGCTTAATTACTTAATCGCAGACAACAGAAATTTAAAAAAAATACCCTTTTATGGAAGTAAATCTTTTTGGGGAGCACTAGCGGGTTTTACTAGTTTTGTACTCCACTCTGGAGGATTGCCATTAAATATATATTTTATGTCAATTTATAATAAAAAAGTGCAGTTTGTTGCAGGCGTAGTTTTTTCTATTGCTTTAATAAATTTATTTAAATTAATCCCATATTTCTATTTGGAAATATTAAACTTTGAGAAGTTATATAGTTATTTAATTTTTTCACCAATTGCAATAATAGGAGTAATTTTGGGACACTGGATGAATAGTAAACTTTCAGATAATTCTTTTTTTACCATTATTAATATTTTTGTAGTGATAGGTTCGCTTCGATTAATTTATTTGGGTTTAGTCGGTTTATAATATTTTTTCTAAAATATTAATTAATTCAAATTCATTTTTAAATTCATTCATTTGTTTATTATCTATCAATAATTTGTATTTACCTTCTTTTTCCTCAAGACATATAGGCAGCTCATCTTTGTAATTTAGAAGATTAAATTCTTCCAATTCTTCTGAATGTAAAAACTTAAAATTATGTGGTGAGCTCTCTATAAATTTCTTCCACGACTCGCGCATTTTCAGGTCGTGAGTAATTTTACATAAATTGCAATCATAGGTGCTGGGGGAGGCATATTTATGGACTGTATCAAGAATATAGTTCCATTTACCACCTTTTGCGTTATAGACAAAAATTATATTTTTATTGTTCATTAGTAATATGAAAGAGAACTTCTTTACAAAATAAATTTGAAGGAATTTTACCGTTTTCAAATTTCTTTTGAGAAAGGACATCAAAAGTTGAAATTATTTTTAAATCTAAATCTGTTGCTAATTTTTTAAAATCTTTGATGCTACATGGGTGAATATAATCAGTATTATACCAGTGATCACTATTTGCTTTTTTTAAAAGTGAGTCAAAACTTCCTGTTAAAAGAAAATTTGAAATTTTACTAAGACGTGCTGAATTATTAAAGCTCACAATGATATTTTTACTTACTTTTTTGAGGGTGTTTAATAATTGGTCTGGTTCTTGAACTGCCTGAATTGTCTGAGTCAAAAGACAATAATCGAATTGATTAAATGGAAAATCTTCAACTATTAAATTTATATCACCGTGTATTACATCTAATCCTTTTTCCAAACATTTGATTACTTTTTCTTGACTCAATTCCACACCTTGAGCACTTATTCCTTTATTTTCTAAGTAAGTGATTAGCTCTCCATCAGAACAACCAATATCCAATACCTTTGAGTTTTCTGGAATTAAATTTAAAATGATCTCATAGTCTTTTCTCATTTTATTCCCTTTAAAAATCCCTGAGCGACTTTAAAAAATTGTGGCTCATCTAATAAAAAACTATCGTGACCTCTATCTGATACGACTTCAGCAAAACTAACATTGGACCCAATAGAATTTAATAAAGATACTATCTCTCTTGACTCTTTTGTTGGAAATAGCCAATCACTGGTAAATGATAAAACTAGAAATCGGATCGAATTATCAATTATAGTTTTTTTATTTGCAATAATTTCATCTTTCACATCAAAATAATCCATTGCTCTAGTCATATATAGATAGCTATTAGCATCAAATCGATCAACAAAAGATCTACCTTGATAACGAAGATAACTCTCGACCTGAAAGTCTATTCCAAAGCCAAAAGATAAATCATTTTTTTCTTGTAAATTTCGACCAAATTTATTTTGAAAAGCTTTCTCAGATAAGTAAGTAATATGAGCTATCATTCTTGCAACAGAGAGACCATTCTCAGGTTTTTCATTACTCTCCAAATATCTTCCATTTTGCCAATTAGGATCCAACATAATGGATTGCCTTCCTGCCTCGTCAAATGCAATATTTTGGGCAGAGTGTTTCAATGAACCTGCTATACTCATAATAGACCTTACACTCTCCGGATAAGTAGCCGCCCATTGTAGAACTTGCATTGCACCCATTGAACCACCTGCTACAGAAAGCAATTTGGATATTCCAAGCTCATCAACAAGTATTTTTTGTACTCTCACCATATCTCTAATCGTTATGGTAGGAAAATCTAAACCATATATTTTTGAGGTATCAGGATTAGTATCATTAGGACCTGTCGTTCCAACACAGCCCCCAAGAACATTCGAGCAGATAACAAAGTATTTATTCGTATCAATAGGCTTATCGGGTCCAATCATTAATTCCCACCAACCATTTTTTTTAGTTATAGGATTTTCCTCTGCAGGGAATTGATCACCAGTTAATGCATGACAAACCAAAATTGCATTATTTTTTTGAGCATTAAGACTTCCATATGTTTGATAAGCGATTTGAAAATTCTTAATTTTTTTACCAGAGTCCAATGGTAGCTCTTCTTGGCATTTCAGTAAGAAACCTGGATATTCAGTATTTGCAATTATTTCTCTCATTTTTAAACCTGTTCGAAAGATAACTGCGGGAGATACGCTTTAGCTGTTTTACACCCGCAAGCTGCTATCAAATCGGTGAAACTGGAATTTAAGGCTTTTTGGATTAATTTTCAATATAAAATGATGATATTTTCTTTATATAGTTTATTTATTATCAAAAAATTATGAAAAATAGCCAACCAAAAAATACCTACAAGGGTGGAGCAGAAGTATTTAAAGGGTATGTAAGGCTTTCATCAAATGAGAACAACTATGGCCCAGCTAAATCTGTAAAGTCATTAATAAAAAAAAATATTAAATTTTCAAATATCTATCCTGAGCTTGATGGAGAGAGTTTAATTAATCAAATTGCTAAAACTTATAAAATAAATAATAAACAAATTATATTAGGCGCAGGCTCAGATGAAGTTCTCCAAATGATATATGCTACTTTTTCAAAACCCAATGATGAAGTCGTTTTTACTAAATATGCTTTTGCTATGTATTCAATCTATGCAAAACACTTTAGATGCAAAGTAAAAAAATATGATGATAAAGAGTTTCAATTTAAATTAGAAAATTTAAGTAAAATTATCAGCTCAAAAACAAAAATTGTTTTTTTAGCTAACCCTAATAATCCTACAGGGTCTATTTTTTACAAAAATGAATTAATTAAATTTTTAAATAAAATAAGTAAAAAAACAATTGTTGTATTAGACTCAGCATACTGTGAATACATTAGAGATAAAAAATATGATGATGGAATGCAATTAGTTAAAAAATATTCTAATTTGATTATAACAAGGTCTTTTTCAAAAATATTTGCTCTAGGCGGCTTAAGAGTAGGTTGGGGATATGCTAGTTCAAAGCTTATTTCTCAACTCTATCAATATAAAAAGCCTTTTAATGTATCTAGATTATCATGTATTGCAGCTCAAGAGTCTTTGAAAAATAAAAAATGGATTAATGACTCTGTAAAAAATAATTTTATAAACAAATCTCTTACTTGCAGAGGCTTAAATAACAAATTATTTGAAACCATTGATACTCAGGCCAATTTTATCCTTTTAAAGTTTAAAAGTTCATCAATAACTCAAAAATTTGTTAATTTTTTACACTCCAATAAAATTACAGTCAGATCATTGTCATCATATGGATTACATAATTTTGTTAGGATGACCATTGGAACAAAAAGTGACATGAAAAAGGCAGTAAAAACAGCGAATAAATTTAATGTTTAAAAATATTCTCATAATTGGTTTTGGAATGATTGGATCATCAATAGCAAGATCAGTAATTAAAAAATACAAAAATATTAATATTTTTGCCTTTGATAAATCCAATAACCTTAAAATTAGAATTAAAAAATCAAAATTAAACAATGTAATAGTTTTGAAATCACTTCAAGAAATCAACAAATTAAATATTGATCTCATAATTATTTGTGTACCTATGCTCCAGTATCAATCTATATTCAAAAAACTTAGCAACATTAATTTAGATAAAACAATTGTTACAGATGTGGG
>CACMIW010000022.1 GCA_902613845.1 uncultured Alphaproteobacteria bacterium
GTTTCAAGGGGTCCATCTGGTTGGACATACCAAAATTTATTTTGCTCTAATCTAAAAAGTACACCATCTATAAATATTCCGCCATTTTCATAACAGGCAATTGCATATTTACCCCTTCCTACTTTCATATTTTTAATTTTTCGACAAAATATTTTATCAAGAAATTCCTCTGACTGTGGTCCCTCTATTTGAATAGGTTTTTCAGGTACGTCATACATGACTGCTTTTCTTCTCAAATTCCAGTAACTATCTTTGATTTTATTTCCAACAGATATTGGAAAATAGCGATCAGCGTATACACCATAAGAATTGTCTTCTTTATGATAAAATTCAAAAAAAGGTCCTTTATCAAACCTGTTATCGCTAATTGGTAAAGTTGAAGATTTATCTAAAAAAATTGAACTCATTTAAAAGATAAATAAATTAGGATTTAACTCTTGATTTAGTTGGATCATAAAATGGGAAAGGTACAACCTTAGCCTTTATTCTTTTTTGTTGACCATCTAACTTACCTATTTCAACTTCAGTATTAAGCTCGCTGTATTTGACATTGATTTTACAAAGAGCAATATTTTTATTTAGAACAGGGGATTTCATACCACTTGTTATAATGCCAACTTGTTCCCTTCCATTATTTGAAGGATGAACACAGTCACCATGCCCGGTAGTTTCATTTCCCTCAATCTCAAGTCCAACTAGTTTTCTTTGAGGGTTTGCCTTTCTTTCAAGTAAAGCTTCTTTACCAATAAAGTTATCCTCTTTTGATTTAAGAGGAACTGTAAAACCAATTCCCGCCTCAAACGGATCAGTTTGATCATCGAATTCATAATTTGCGAAAACTAAACCAGCTTCAATTCTAACTAAATCCAAAGCGTCCAATCCCATAGGCACAATTCCAAACTCTTCTCCTGCTTTCATTACAGCATCCCAAACTTCAGCAGCTTTACTCGGATGACAGAATATTTCATAACCTAGTTCACCTGTATATCCAGTTCTTGAAACCATTAAAGGAATTCCATCTAAAGTATTTAACCTAGCTATAGAAAACCTAAACCACTCTAAATCAGTCAATGATGTTTGATGAGGAGGAGTCCAGATTATCTTTTTTAATATTTCTCTACTCTTTGGCCCTTGGACAGAAACATTATGTAAATTATCAGTAGAAGATTTAATCCATACCTTTAAGTTATGTTCCTTTGCTTTTTCTCTTAACCATTCACCGCAATACTCATCTCCACAAATCCACCTAAAATTATCATCCGTCATTTTGAATACTGTACCGTCATCAAGCATACCTCCATGCTCGTAGCACATCGCAGTGTAAACAACTTGGCCAACAGATAGTTTTCTGATGTTTCTTGTGCAAGTCATTTGTAAAAGTTCTTCAGCGTCTGGACCTCTTACTTCAAACTTTCTTAGTGCTGATAGATCCATAATGATAGCCCGCTCTCTGCAAGCTTCATATTCTTGGTGCGCCCCGTGATTGTTATAATTAGAAGCTAACCAGAAGCCTTTGTACTCGACAATATTTTCAGTAAGTTTTGATACTCTTGGGTGAAAACCAGTTTCTTTAGTTAATTTAGGTTCAGAGTCTGCTTTCATTCTAAATGCCATTCCTTTACTAAAAGGTCTATTCGGTCTATAGACTCTAACAAAAATGTCAGTAGGATTCCATCCATTAGCTGCATCTACATCGTCTGGACAGGCAGAGGAGACACAAACTAAATTTTTCAGAGCTTTAAACATCACATAGTCTCCTGGTCTAGACCATGGCTCATCAAAAATTAAAGCATTATTTGCATCAATGGCTGTGTTGTAAAATAAATTTATAGCATTCCAACCTAGTCTTTTTCTAACAGTAAACTTATCTAATACATAATTGAAATTATCAGAGCAATTTGGATGTCCAAAATAACCAATATCATCATAAAATTTTGAAGTACATGCAGTACCGAACGTATCATGTCTTCCAACAGTGTCTCTGTAGACTTCAACCATAGGCATTTGGTTTTCATCATAATATTTAGAATGGAGACCTGGCATTGGAAAAGCACTTCCCATTAGATATCTACTATTAGTTGTATCTATTGAGAGCTCTTGGCCTTTTTGAAGACTCTCTGAGTCGAATGCCATAAAGTCAGAACATTGTCTTCCATAAACATCAATTATCTGAATAAAATCTCCTTCTTTGACCTCATAGGCCATTGCGGTATATCTTTTAACAAAAATTTCTTCAACAGGATCCATTAAAGGGTCTGGTAATAAAAATTCCCCCTCTTCACGTTTTTTATTTCTTTGAACAATTACTCGTAGTTCGGATGAAGGAATATTTTCATGTGTAATTTCACTTTCGCCTGGTGCAGAAATTATACAAACAATGGAATCGTTTGTTTTAAACTCCTCAATTGAACCTGAAAGTGAATTTTGAGAAAATACTAAAATCGATTGATTAATAGACTCTACCTCATATCCAAGTTTTTTTAATTTAGTATGTGCTATTTGAGCTGACTCCTCCTCACTCGTAAGGATTTTTTTTGTTAATTGTCCGTTGTGCTCTTTATTAAGACCTAAAGCTGATAGATTACACTCTCGCTTTGAATTAAAGCATACAATCTCGGCCTGTTGATGGCCTTCTAAATTAATTATTTTAAATTTGTCATCTGGTTCTAATTTTAATGTAAGAGAACCTCCGCCAGTTACCAAATAATTTTCTAAATCGTCACCAAGAGCTGGTAATCCAGGTTCATAAGGTTGAGTAACTCTTGGGATGATCATTCTCTATGCTAATCCAAGAGCTTTTTTTCTTTCCTCTGCCCATTTTCTCACAATTACATCTACTGAAATAGCCATTAAAGAAACGAATAAACCTAGTGTTATAGCAACACCAGGACCATCTTGAGCTCTTGATAATGCTCCAAAAATAAGTTGGCCTAAATCTTCAGTTCCAATTAACGCTCCTAAAATTACCATTTGAAGAGTGAAAACAACTGTTTGATTAACGCCAAGCATAATTGTCGGGAAAGCTAAGGGAATTTCAATATTTGTCCATCTTTGTATTCTTGAGACACCGGACATGGTGCCTGCTTCATGTAAGGAGATTGGGACACTATTTAGACCCCAAACAGTATATCGAGTAGCAGGAACAGTAGCATAAACAATAGCAGCAATTAACACAGAGGTATCAGTAATATTGAACAAGAAGATGACAGGTATTAAATAAACAAAGGATGGAAATGTTTCAAAAAAATCACACACGGAGAGAATAATTTTTGACCCCCTCTCAGTTTGTGCAAATATTGATCCAACAATTATTCCATTGAGAGATGCCATAATTACAGCAAATGTTGCCATGTACATTGTAATTAAAGCTCTGTCCCAATATTTAGACATAGCAATAAATAACATCATACCCCCAACTAATAAGCTTGTTCTAATTCCACCAATGATATAAGCGACACCCATAGTAAGAGTCAACGTGGCAACTACTGGCATACCTAGATAAGCTTTTTTCATAGGACCTAGAACTTCGGTTAGAAGAAACTTATTGAAAGAATTGAGAGAATAGAAAAAAGTTTCCCAAACCCAATCAACAGCAGCATCAATATAGTGAGCAAAAGTAAAACCTTTTTCAATAGGTATGACATATAAGTAATTAATTTTATCGAAGTAACCATTTGCTATAAAAGCAATGATTGAAAAAATTAAAATTGAGGTTCCAAAGATGATTAAGAGTTTATATCTTTGAAAAAAAGTTAAATTTTCAAAATAATCAACTTGTTTATTCGCCCATGCTTTTGTAAATCGATCTAGAATAACAGCAATTAAGACGATACAAAAACCTGCTTCAGCAGCTTTGCCAATTTTTAAACTATTTAAGGCAATTTTTAAATTTAGACCAAGTCCTTTTGCACCAACGAAAGACGCAATTACAACCATTGCAAGGCATTGCATAATAACTGTATTGACACCATTTAAAATATCTCGTCTAGCTGTTGGTATTAATACTTTAAATAAAAGCTGAGTTTTTGTACAACCGCTCATAAGTCCCGCTTCTACTACCTCAGGTGAAATTCGTTTTAATCCTAAAATGGTATTTCTTATCATTGGTGGGGTAGCAATTACTATAGTAGCTATCGAACCTGCATGATCGCCTAAACCAAATAAAGCAATAATAGGGACTAGATATGCAAATTGAGGCATAGTTTGCATTACATTTAGTACTGGTTGCAAAGCTGTCTCAACTTTTCTATCTAGGTATCCCCATATTCCAAAGGATAGACCTAGTACAAAACAAATTGGTGTTGTAATAAGAACAAAAGAGAGTGTTTGTATAGATGGTACCCAATTTCCAAAGATTGATACATATAAAGATCCTATCCCTCCAAGTAAAGCTAATCTGATACCACCAAGTTGGAACCCAAGCAAAAAAGCACCGACTGTAGCTGCTGTCCATGGAAGTGCTGGCCATGTCATCCAATCATTATCTTTCAGCCAAGCATCACTAACAAAAACATCAATTATTTTGTCACCTCCCAATAAAAGTTCTCTTACAAAAGTAATTAAAAATAATAAACCTTTAGATATAGATTTTGTGAATTCACGAAATGCTGCTTTTTCTTCATACATTTCAAATATGGGGTCCCATACTTTGAGAGGAAACCATTCATATAAAGCTGCATATATAATCTCATTTAACTTAATTGGTATGAAACCTAATAAAGAGGGAAGTCTCCAAAAATAGTTACCCTCATTATGTGGAACTAAATTATATAAAAGCAAAAATATAATTAATAAAATACCAAACTGAGCTAGTTTTGAAGATCTAATGATATTTAAATAATTCTTATCCACCGAATAAAACTTTTATAACTTTAGAAGGGTTTATAGAGCCAACTACTGAATTTTTATCATCAACAACTTTAATAATTTCTTTACTACTTAAAATTTTTTCTGCTACAGTTTCTATAATATCATCTTTTTTAACAGCTATTTCCCCGGAGGCATGTGGATCAGAGGCATCCATGATTGACTCTATCTTCAATACTTTTTCACGAGGGACATCCTCAGTAAATTTCCTGACATAGTCAGTAGCAGGATTTAAAACTATATTATCTGGTTTGTCCAATTGTTCTATTATTCCATCTTTCATAATAGCTATTCTATCAGCAAGCCTCAATGCTTCGTCAAAGTCATGAGTGACAAACATAATTGTTTTATTCAAAACAGACTGGAGTCTCAAAAACTCGTCTTGCATTTCTTTTCTAATTAGAGGATCAAGTGCAGAGAAAGGCTCATCTAAAAACCAAA
>CACMIW010000023.1 GCA_902613845.1 uncultured Alphaproteobacteria bacterium
ATTATCCAACACCAACTATTTAAAATATATAGTTAACACATATAGAAATAGCAGAAGATGCAGAGAAAATATTGTTATCAAGATTGAAGTCGAGGACTCGAAACCCCTTGCCAGCTCCAGTTATTGAACTTTTCAATTTATTAGTAATACATTGTCTTAATGTGAGTAATTGATAAATTTACCAATAATCAAAATGAAAATATTAGTTACAGGGGGTTTGGGTTATATCGGTAGTCATGTAGTGAAAGATCTTTTATTGGACAGGCATGATGTTACAGTGATTGATTACAAAATTACTAAGAAAATATTCTACAAGGAAAATAATGTTAACTATATCAATGCTAATATATTAGATAAAAAACAATTAAGAGAAATATTTAATAAAAAACGTTTCGATATTGTTATGCATTTTGCTGCAGTTATCGATGTCAAAGAGTCAATGACTGATCCAAGTCTGTATTATAGAAATAATTTTATCGGATCACTTAACATTTTAGATCTCATGGTAGAGCACAACATAAAGTATTTTATTTTTTCATCCACAGCAGCAGTGTATGGCAATACAAATCAAACTTTAATTAGCGAAGACCATATTAAAGATCCAATAAATGCCTACGGAAATTCTAAATCTATGGTTGAAGAAATGCTTTTTAGTTATCACAAAGCACATAATATTAAATATTCTATTTTAAGATACTTTAATGCATGTGGGGCTCATTTAGATGGAACCATTGGTGAATGCCATGATCCAGAAACACATTTAATTCCTATAATTTTACAAGTTGCTTCTGGGAGAAGAAAAAATTTAGATGTTTTTGGTAATAATTTTAACACTCCTGATGGAACCTGTGTAAGAGACTATGTACATGTCATGGATGTGTCATCTGCGCATATTCTTGCTCTAAAAAACATAATAAATAATAAACAATCATTAATATTCAATATTGGTAGCGGCACAGGTTATAGTGTCTTTGAAATTATAAATGAAGTAGAAAAGTTTACATCTACTAAAATCCCATTTAGTATTAAAGATAGAAGAAAAGGTGATACTGACAGACTGATTGCTGATATCAAAAAAATTAAAAATTCTCTTGGCTGGGTTTCTAAATACTCTGATTTACAAAACATCATTGCAACAGCATGGAGATGGGAGCAAACTCTAAAGAAAAAATTATATTAATTTTAAAATATTAAATATAAAAATATAAAAAATATTTATTGATTAAAAATGAAAAACGAAATTCTTATTATCATGCCAGTATACAATGAAGAGGATATGATTGAAAAAGTTATTGAGGATTGGTTATCACTAGAAATTAATTTAAATTTTAAGATATTACTTGTTAATGATGGTTCTAAAGACAGATCAAAGGAAATTATCGAAAAAAAAATGTCTAGCAATAAAAAAATAATTCTCTTAAATAAAAAAAATGCAGGACATGGCCCTGCGATAATAACAGGTTATAGATACGGTGTAGAAAATGAATACGAGTATATATTTCAAACAGACAGCGATTATCAGTTTAGATCTAAGGATTTTATCAAACTTTGGGAACATTGTGACAAGGGATTTGATATTGTTGCTGGAACACGTAAGATCAGAAATGATAGTTTTTTAAGGGTATTTTTAAGCAAATTTATTCTTAGACCTTTTTTATTTTTAGTATCTGGCAAGCTTTTATTAGACCCAAATGTTCCTTACAGATTGATGAATTATAATTTCTTAAAAAATTTTCTAAAACAAATCGGTGATAAAAATTATATTGCACCAAATATTTTAATGTCAATTTTCTCTAAAAACATAAAATATATCCAGGTTAATCATTACAAAAGACTATCAGGAGAATTAAATTGGAAATTTAATAAGTTACTTAGTTTTGGTTATGCTTTAATCCTTGAAATATTAAATTTTGCATTCGGCAATAAATGAAAAAAGATGTTCAAATAATTGGCAGTGGTTTTTTTGGAGCAGTTTTGGCTGAAAGACTGGCAAGTCAAAATAATATACGGGTAGAGATAATTGAGAGAAGGGATCACTTTGGAGGCAATTCATATTCTGAAATAGATAAGAATATTGGCATTGAATATCATAAATATGGTACTCACATTTTTCATACATCTAATAAGGAAGTTATGGATTACATGAAAAATTTTATGGTATTAAATAATTATAAACATCAAGTTTTTTCCTCATATAAAAAAGGTATTTATACAATGCCATTTAATCTTTCAACTATAAATCAGGTATATAAAAAAAGTTTTACTCCAATAGAAGCAAGAAAATTTATTAATAAACAAATTAGAAAAATACCAAAAGATTCTATTAACAATATAGAGGAAAAAGCAATCTCTAGTGTTGGTCCAAAAATTTATAATATGTTAATTAAAGGTTATACTATGAAGCAATGGGGTAAACATCCTAAAAAATTACCACAACATATAATTAATAGAATACCTCTTAGATTTAATTATGATAATACATACTTTTTAAATTCACTTTGGCAAGGGATACCTCAAAATGGTTATGGCGATGTTTTTAGAAAAATTTTATCCCATAAGAATATCAAAGTAAATTTAAACAAAGAATTTTCTTTGAGTGATCTGGATAAAAATACTTTAACAATATATACCGGACCGTTAGATAAATTATTTAATTATAAATTTGGTAAACTAGAGTGGAGATCTTTAAAATTTAAAAAAAAATATTTAAATAGACATGATTTTCAAGGAAACTCAGTAATAAATTACCCTGACATTAATGACAATCATACTCGTATCCATGAACCTAAACACTTACACATTGATAGAAATATTTTTAAAACAGATAAAACACTAATTATATATGAATACTCGAATAATAATTCTAAGGATCCATATTACCCCATCAATGACCCAACAAATAGACTACTACACAGAAAATATAAAAACCTTCTAAAAAATTATCCAAAACTTTTTACGGGTGGACGCTTAGCTGATTATGCCTATTACGATATGGATATGACAATTTCTGCAGCTTTAAAACTATATAAAAAAATATCAAAAGAATTATAAATTTATGAAGAAAATTTATCTGAATTTATTTTTTTTAACACTCACTATTTTTGTTAGCATTTATTTCATTGGTTTTACCCAAACAAATTATGACACTGGATATGGAGACTTTTATGTATTTCTATCCATTCACCAATTAATGGACGTAAATTACACTTTATATAAAGAGATTTGGGACCATAAAGACATAGGTTTTTATTTATTTAACCACTTTTTTTACAAGGCACTTGGTATCCCTGGTTTATTTTTTTCAACACTTTTAATAATTATACTGTTTTATTTTTCATTAAATTATTACCTAAAAAAAGAAAATATTTTTAAAAATCACTATTTTATTTCCACTTTAATAATTTTTTTTATTGTATCTATTGATAGTTTTATAGCAACACACGGTGAGACCCAAGCGCCATTACTGATATTATCAGGTATTTTCTTATATAGTTTTAATAAATACATATCGGGTATTTTGTTTATTTTAGCAATTACAATTAAAATTTCAGGTTTGCCAATAGTATTGGCTTTCTTTCTTTTCATGCTAATTAATAAAAAACCATTTAAGGCATTTTTTACTTCAGAAATATTGCCACTACTAATTCTAATTTTCTCCATAATTATTTTATTTTTTATTTACTCAAATATTTTTAGCAGTTTTTATTTAATAGACGGTTGGCGAGAAATTACTAGTTTTAACAAAATATATGCTGAGACGATTAGAGGTAACAAATTATTCTCTTTAAACTCAAGAGATTTAACTATTGATATAATAAGAATTTTTTTTTACTTCACTACACATACTAAAATATTTTTTATACTTTGTTTATTTAGTTTCATAATTAATTTTTTATTTATAAAAAAATTTAATCGATTAGAAATTATTTTCTTTTTTAAATATTCATTACTCTTTTTATTTTTAATTTTTGCCGCTCTTGGTGTTATGTATTTACATATTCCAGTTGCTTTTCATCATTACCAATTTTTAAACCCTTTTTTGATTGTTTATTCTCTTGTTAATATATCCTTATTATTAAACAAGTTTAGATATGAAAAAATAATCTATATTTCTATTTTTGCATTATTTTTAATAAACACCCAGTTGATAAAAAATTCCAATAATTTTATAAATTTTTTCAACCCAATTAATGGAGAGGGTGAATTGAGTAAAGAACTAAATTTATTAGATAATAATGATTTCATTATACTCGCGGGGAACCATGTAAAGCTTGATTATTCATCACTAATACGTAATAAAAAAAATATGAGTTGCCGCTTTTTTTATCAGTTAGAGCATATTTTAGATAATTATTATTTAGAATTTAAAGAATGCATTGATAATGAACCAAAAACAATTTTTTTACTCAAAAATAAAAGTTTATTAAAAATTTTTTATGGAAAATACTATGATCCGATAATGAATTTATTAGAAAATAAATTTGATAACGGCTACATTAATTGTGGGAAAAATAATTTCTTCTATATTTTCTCAAAAGATAAAAACTATTGTGATTTGTTAAATTAAAAATGGACCAGCATTCTATTTCTATATTTCAAAAGTTATTAATAAATGCATTAAAGTTAGATTTACTGCTATTTTGTTTACTTATTACATCATCAGTAATTTTTTTCTTTTTCTTC
>CACMIW010000024.1 GCA_902613845.1 uncultured Alphaproteobacteria bacterium
TAGTTCTAATTTTGCCAAGTTGTCTTTTTAAATCATTTAAATTTGTAATTGTATTGTTTGTGTGAGGATAAAAATTATAGCTTCGATAAATTGTTGCAATTTCATTTTCAGGTCTGTACGCAAGCATGACTTTTCCTAAAGCACAGCAATGAGCGTCAAGTCTCATTCTAAAAGTTCTAATAGTTGCATCATCATTGTTGTCAGAAATTTTATCGGAATGAACTATTTGAGAGCCTTCAAGCATTGCCAAATAGGTAATTAAATTCGTTTTACTAGAGACCTCTTTTAGAATTTCTTTAGAAGTCTCAGAAATTGACTGAAGATAATCTGAGGTTTCTCCAAATTGAAAAGCTTTATGCCCCATAGTGTATGTATTCGATCCAGTATTTTTATGGATATAACCAAGTTGAGATAAAACAGACAATAGTCTAAATGTAGTTGTTCTAGATAAAACTGCTTTTCTAGAAATATTTGATGCCTTCAACGGGAAAATTGATTTTGATAAAATTTCAAGAATTTTAAAAGATTTTTCCAGAGATTTGTTTATATATTTTAAATCTTGTTGCAAAACTGTCCTCCAACCAGTGTTCCACAGAATGAAACATTATAGTACAGTTTAAGTAATTAGCAAATAATGTTTAAATCTTACCAGGAACCCAACCGGTTCCCGCTAAAGGAACCCTAGCCATTGCAGCAGCTTCAACTGTTAATGCACATAGATCCTCAGGTTCAAGATTATGTAAATCGTTTTTACCACATGCCCTCGCTATAGTTTGGGCTTCAAGAGTCATAACCTTGAGATAATTAGATAATCTTTTTCCGCCTTTTACTGGGTCTAATCTTTTCATTAATTTTGGGTCTTGTGTATTTATGCCAGATGGGTCTTTACCTTCATGCCAATCATCGAAAGCACCAGCTGTTGTTCCAAGTTTTTTGTAATCGCTCTCCCACTTTGGATCATTATCACCCAGTGCAATTAATGCTGATGAACCTATGGAAACAGCATCAGCACCCAATGCCATAGCTTTTGCAACATCCGCACCATTTCTAATTCCACCTGAAATAATTAACTGAACCTTCCTGTGCATATCTAAGTCTAATAAAGCATCTACTGCTGGCCTGATACATGCCAATGTTGGCTGACCTACGTTTTCGATAAATACCTCTTGTGTAGCTGCAGTACCTCCTTGCATGCCATCAAGCACCACCACATCAGCACCTGCTTTTACTGCAAGAGCAGTATCGTAGTAAGGCCTAGATCCTGCAATTTTTACAAATATGGGAACTTTCCAACCTGTTATTTCCCTAAGTTCTAAAATTTTAATTTCCAAATCATCTGGTCCAGTCCAATCTGGATGTCTACATGCTGATCTCTGATCAATTCCTTTTGGTAATGTTCTCATCTCGGCAACACGATCACTTATCTTTTGACCGAGTAACATACCTCCACCGCCAGGTTTGGCACCTTGACCTATCACAACTTCAATAGCATCTGCTTTTCTTAAATCCTCTGGGTTCATTCCATACCTTGAAGGAAGTAATTGGTAAACCAAATGCTTTGATTGTCCTCTCTCCTCTGGGGTCATGCCACCATCGCCTGTTGTCGTTGAAGTCCCGGCAATACTAGCTCCTCTTCCAAGCGCTTCTTTTGCAGGTCCTGAGAGAGCTCCAAAGCTCATTCCAGCAATTGTTATTGGAATATCTAATTCAAGCGGTTTTTTTGCAAATCTTGTTCCAAGAGTGACGTTAGTGCTACACTTTTCTCTGTAGCCCTCTAAAGGGTATCTTGACATTGATGCGCCTAAAAAAAGAAGATCGTCAAAATGAGGTAATCTTTTTTTTGAACCACCGCCTCTAATGTCATAAATACCTGTTTCTGCAGCTCTTCGAATTTCAGAGTTTGTATAGTCATCAAATGTCCAAGATTTTCTTGGTGTAGTTTTAAATTTTTCTGCCACTAGTACTCCGATACATTATCTATATTAAAATTATAAAGTTTTCTTGCTGAACCATACATTTTGAAGTTTTTAATCTCACTTTCATTTATACTTGCTTTTTTTAAAAGAGATCTCAAAATATTTTGATCTTTTTTATTCATTTTTTTCTCTTCGCAGTCAGCACCGAGTGATTTCACCTTACCCTTAATAAAAATATTTGCTTCATAGATACTGTCTCCCAGAGCGTCTCCAGCATCTCCACATATAACCAAATTTCCAGATTGAGCCATAAATGCAGACATATGGCCTACCGATCCTTTAACTATGATATCTATTCCTTTCATTGAAATCCCACAACGTGAACTAGTATCACCATCAATGATCAAAGTTCCACCATGTGCTGTAGCACCGGCTGATTGGGATGCATTGCCCTTAACATGAACAGTTCCAGACATCATATTTTCTGCAACACCTGTGCCCACATTTCCATTTACAATGATATTTGCATTTATGTTCATACCAGCACAATAGTATCCTGTGTGACCATCAATAGTGACTTCAATCTCGTCTTTTAATCCAGCACAAATAGCGTGATTTCCATCTGGATTTGAAATTTTAAAAATCTTTTTGTTTGATTTTCTATCTATACTTTGAAGAGTTTCATTAACTTTCCTCAATGACTCTTTTTTTAAATTTAAATTCATTATTTGCCCCAGCTATATACTTTTCCGGGCTCTGGTTCAAAAATTTTTGCTGAATTTACATTTGGTAAATGTGCCATTGCTTGAAACTCTGAGGCTATAGCAACATAATCCTTTGTTTCTGCAACAACTGCGGGCTTACAAGCAATCTCATCTCTAACAATTGCCATGCCATTTTTGGTTCCAGAAATAAATGTGTAAAAACCATCGAGGTCCTTCAGTCCATCCAAAAGTGTTTCTTTGAGTGATTTTTTGTCAGATAATCCGTTTGAAATATAACCTGCAGCGACTTCCGTATCATTCATGGACTTTATTTCAATCCCTTTTTTCTGAAGCGATCTTCTTAAATTGTTATGATTTGACAAGGATCCGTTATGTACAAGACATTCATCCTCACCTGTGGAATATGGATGAGAGCCATCTGTCGTGATTGCACTTTCTGTTGCCATCCTTGTATGCCCAATAGCATGTGAGCCAGAAAACTTCTCTAGTGAAAAATTTTTAACAACATCCTTCGGATTTCCCACTTGTTTAAATATTTCTATGCAACTACCATATCCAACTAAACTTAATTCATCATGATTTTTTAAAATTTCTATAAACTTTTTAGGCTTCATTGCTGTTTCAATTATTAAATGATCTGAAATAGATTTTACTTTGATATCTTTTACTTGCTTAGATAGTTTTTTTGAAATTTCTTTAACTTGATCAGTATTAGAGCAGACTGAATATTTATATTTCTTTTTTTTCTCAGATGAGTATATTGCGAAACCTGCACTATCAGGACCACGCGTAGCCATACTATTCATCATTCCAGTAAGAAATTTACCTAATTGTGAATTATATTTTTTATTTTTTAAATATATTCCAACTATACCGCACATTAATATTAAATACCCTCATACCCATACTCTAATGACGAGTCAGTAATGCTATGGTAAAAAGAACCACCAAAGCTTCTTAATGCATAAAGGTTAAAACAAAACGGTTGGTCGTCTAAATAGTCGATCAGTATGTTAATTCCGTTATATGTAGTGTTCACGCAATTATTTGGTTTAAACATATTTTCATTAAAATTTATTGGAGAACCTTTTTTTAAAACATTTTTTGCATTTACGCCTGATATTTGTAATACAGCTCTTGATTGTGAAATATCTGTAATGGCAAAATCCTCATCTCTAATCGATTTATAAATTTCGTCTTTCAAGTCAATTTTTTTTGAGATAATTAACCAGGTATCAGGACCGGTCCACAATACTCTTGTTTCTTGGTTGTGAGAAACTTTTAGACTTTCTGTCGGTAAATTAAGTTGATTTATGGTAACTTTTTCAATCTCAATTGAGCTTTTTTTAAATTTAGCAATTTGGATAATACTTAGGTCTTTTATTTCTGAAATTTTTAATAGGTTTTCTTTATTCTCATAGTCGCCAAACAAGCCGAGCTTATGATCAAAATGAAGTGGTGATAGGTTTTGTGCTTGTTCCATTATGATCTTACCCTTGAGCCTTCGGGATCAACATAGTGTGAGGATACTACCTCAACAGGAATTGAAATATCTTTCAAAGGAGAGACAGCATATAGATTTTTACCAATTTTATTTTTACCATCTTTTATAATAGCTATGGAAAAAGGATTATTATATTCAACACTCCAACAAGAAGATGAAACATGTCCAAGTTTAGGTATTGGGGCAACAGCACTATTATCTTCTATAATATGTGAACCCTCTGGGATCTTTGTTTTTTTGTCTAGTGGAACAAGTCCAACAATAGTTTGTCTATCCGACTCAGTGAATGCGTCTTTAGATAAAGATCTTTTACCTATGAAATCTTTTTTCTGACTCACCATACTATTCAGTCCAACATCAAAAGGAATAGTACGTCCGTCTAATTCTGCTCCTGCGACATGACCCATTTCTATTCTTAAGGTTGATAGAGCTTCTGTTCCGTATGGTTGAATATCAAATGACTGTCCTACTTCCATGATCTTCTTCCACATATAAAGACCATAGTTTGACTCGACATTTATCTCATAAGCTA
>CACMIW010000025.1 GCA_902613845.1 uncultured Alphaproteobacteria bacterium
TGAATATAGAATTCTTGATGATATTTTGAAATATGAAAATTCATTAACTGGATTAATAATAGAATTTCATAATACAGATTTGAATTATACAGAAATTGAGAATTTTATTAATGATATTAACTTAAAATTAGTCCATGTTCATGCAAACAACTATGGTTATTTAAATAAAAGTAAAGATCCAACCGTACTAGAACTAACATTCTCAAATTTTGGAGAGGTTCTTATTGACGATTTATATCTACCTCACCAACTTGATAGTAGCAACGATCCAAATAAAAGTGATATAAAATTATCTTTCAAAAATGTATAAAATATTAAATACATATATCTCTATATATTCAATAGTACCTTCCAAATTAAAATATATATCAATCTTAATGTTTTTTTTCGTTATTTCATTATTAGATCTCTTGTCCATAACTACCCTAACTATTTTACTTGGTAGCATATTAGGAGTTGATGTAACCTTTGATGCTCTTATTTTTTTAAATAATTTTTCAGATACTAAACTGCTTTTTATTTTATTTTTTTTAATACTTTTTAAACAAAGTTTTTATTTATATATATTCTATATTTTTTTAAATTATTCTTATGAATTAAAAAATATTTTTATTAATAGATATATAAATACCAGTCTAAATTTTAGAGAGGTTTCAGACAAAAAAGAGGAAGTATTAAACTTTATAAGAATTATTGAAGAATTTACTTTCAATTCTTTAATTCCTTCATTTCAATTTCTTTTTGAATTATTCGTGATTATAGCAATATCAGGTTATGTTATTTATTGGGACCCAAAATCTGCTCTAATTATAGCAAGTATTTTCCTCATACTAGGTCTAATTTATTTTAATATTGTACCTAAAATCATCTCTAATTTAGGAGAAAAAAATATTAGATTAAATTCAACAATACTAAAATTAATTGGATATATCCATGATGGTATAAGGGAAATAATTATATTCGATAGGATAAGAAATATTTCCACACCACTTAATCAAGTTTTAATAAAATTAAAAAAGCAATTAGTAACATTTGATATACTCAATGCTATACCTAGGGTATCTTTTGAAGTAATTTTAATATTAGCTTTAGGAATTGTTTTCTTAATAAATAGTAACGCCTCAAATACTTTTTTATTAAACTCTTCAATTTTTATATTTGCATTCACTAAATTAATTCCATCTCTAATTAAATTTATAAATATCTTAAATTCAATAAATTATGGAGGTTTTGCTTTAAGTAAAATCAAAGAGACAAATTCTAATTATTTTCGCTCAATTTTATTTAAAAAATTAGATCAAAGTGTACTAAAGAACTTTGATGAAATAATTTCTGAAAATGTGACTATTAGTTTTAAAAAAAATAATAGAGATTTAACAAAAATTGCATATCCTAATATCACGATCAAAAAAAATGAAAAGATATTAATTTCATCTAAGTCAGGTAAAGGAAAAAGCACTTTCTTAGATATACTATGTAATTTTAAGAAACCCGATACCGGAAAAATTTATATGAAGTATAATAATGAACTAAGTAATTTTAATACAAAACTTGTCAATTATTCTCCACAATTTAATTTAATCATAGATAATAGTTTCAGTAATAATATAAATTTATCTCTTGATAGGAAAAGTAAAAGTTTTTCTAATAATCAGCTGGCTAAATCTTTCTTTAAAGACAATTTAAATATTTTAAAAGAAAATACTCTAATTAATGCATCTGGAGGTGAAAAAAAAAGGACAGGAATTTTGAGAACTATTTTAAATGATTCTAAACACAAGAAAATTTTCATTTTTGATGAACCAACTGCTAGTTTGGATCAACACAATAAAGATCAATTTTATAAATGGCTTAAAAAGCAGAAAAATATTACCATAATTATTGCCTCACATGATAAAGGTTATGAACATCTATTTGATCAAATAATTAAGTTTTAATTTCTTTAAAATTAACATTAACAATAGCATAATTAAATAAGCAAATGTCTCATGGCTAATACCGGGAATGACAGCATGAAAGCTATCTCTTTTTAAAATTATTAATCCTACATAAACGAAAAATGAGTATGTAAATAAATTGTTGTTTTTTGTTAACGTTTTTGAAAGACCAAAAAAAATTCCTAATATTATTGCTATTAATAAATAATAATTTCCAATGTATAAAAAAGACTCAGCAATTGGTCTTAACCCTACTGCATTATTTGCAACTTTGGATACTCCTAACTCAATAGCAAGTTGATCTGAATGACTAGATATTATTTTTTTTTCAGGGTAAATTGCTCTAGGTATTAATCCAACTAAGTTATCAAAGTAAAAATTTGCATTATTTGAAAAATTTTTACTTAATTTATAATAATAACTTTTCATTGTGATGTCGAAATAATTAATTCTAGATAGAATAATTTCAATTGGTTTATACCAAAAACCACCCTTCGTTAAATCAATATCGAAGATTGCCTGATTATCAGTTACTTTAAAAACATTATTATAATTGTAATTATTAATTATTGATTGGGTTACGTTTTCTATTTTATTGCATTCATCTGCTTGTAATCTTTTGTAGCTTATGTTTCTTAATGTACCAACCAGAGGAAAAATATATAATCCCAAATACGATAATATAAAAGTATATATTATCCCTTTTAAAGAAATTATTTTTTCAAAATATATAAATACTATAATTACAAATGGAAATATTATTTGAAATCTACTTCCTATAATAATTCCATAAATTAAACAATATGTTAAAACAATATAAAATAAAAATTTCATTCTCTTACTAGGTTTTAGACTTATAAATTTTCCTAATATTGCTAAGAGTATGTATTTCACAATAGATATGGATTTAATAATTTGATCAAAATTACTTATGTAACGGTATTTTTCTTTTTCAAAAAAAAACTTAAATATTTTTGGTAAATTTTCATTACATATTAAAATGTTAGCATTCATGAAAACTTTCGTTGAAAAGATCAGATAGATATCAGAAACCATGACTAATAAACCTAATATTATTATAAAAATTAATGAATTATCGTAAAAATCATCATAAGAAATTCCAAAGTTTGTTAAAAAAACTAGTTTTGGAGAAATGCCAATTCTACTACTTAAAAAATATGAGATGTAAAGAGTCACATCAAACATAAATATTAAAAAAATTACATTAAGAAATATATCAGAATAAATAAATTTATTTGTTATTCCATATAACTGAGAGGGGTGTGTAATACCAAACAAAACGAACATTAATGCTGGCAAATAAAAAATTATGCAATTTATAGTTAAATAAAAATTAATAATAGGATATTTATTAACTTTTAGAATTATGAAAGAGTATAAAAATAAAATAAGGGAAATAATTAATAAATTTGAAATCATAGATTTTAATTTATTATATATTATTTTAAATTTATCTACGATTTTTATATCTTTAGTATCTCTATATTTATTTATCTTTAATTCAGAGATTGCAAATTCAAATTACAAAAATAAGCTTTTGGACAAATTATTTAACAAAGAGACTAGAAGCTTAACTAGTAAGAATGATTATTTTGAGTTATATGAGAGCAATAATATCTATGTAATTAAATCAAAAAATAAATTTCATAGTATTGCCTTTGTAAATTTTAATAGTTCTAAAGACTTTAATTATTACAGATCAAACATAGATAGAATTTTTTCAAAAAAAATCATTGAAGATAAATATAATAAAGCCTTTTTATGCTCTTATTACGGATTTTGTTATGTCAGGACGATATTTAATAACAATTTATTAAAAATAAATAAAACTAGATATCTCAAATCTAATAAATTTAACTTTATTTATTATAATTCTAAATTTCATAGGATTAAAAATGAATAATTCAAAAACTTTCACAATCCTAGATATTATTTTTACGATAAGGGGCTTTATGGCTTTAGTTTTTGTACCTCTCACGCTTATTATACAAATTGAACCTTTTACAAGTTTGTTAATCCAATCAAATATTTACTTAAATAATTCTAGATATCCTGATTTATACCTACCAGCTGTATATTGTTCCTCTTATTTAATTTTTGTGTCTATAAATTTACTTATTTTTAATAAGTTTTTTCAAACTAAATTTTCAGTTGAATACTTTAATAAATTTGACTCATTAAAACTTAAAAATAATGAAAATGAATTAATTTTAATTTTAATTATCATTTTTTTGATTCTAAAATTAAGAGTATTATCAATAGATAACTACTTTTCTGAGAAATATTTATTAAATTTTTATATAAGCAATAAATATGTTGCTTTCCTCTGCCATTTCTTTTTACCTAATGAGTTACTTTATTTGGCTATTTCATTATTTTATCAAAAATTTGATAAACTCAACAACGTAATAAAGGTATTTACCATCATTGTAATTTTTTGTGTTTTTATATCTACTTTAAATTTTGGCAGTAGATTTTTACAAATAGTTTCTTTTATAATTATAATACCTCTTTTTTTAAAATTCCTAATATCTTATAAAATTAGAAATATATTAATTTTTATTACAACTTGTTTT
>CACMIW010000026.1 GCA_902613845.1 uncultured Alphaproteobacteria bacterium
ATAGACAAAATATTTTCAAGTAAATCTATTAGAGATCATATTTATAGAACTTCATTTATTAAACCTAAAAATTATCAAATAAGTTTAATGGATAAAGAGGATGCTATTTATAATAAAAGGGTATTACTGTTAGATAGAAAAATAAATAAGGGATGTTTTGTTCAAGATATTGGTAATTTTGAAGTGATTAAATCGATACATAAATTTTATAAAGATAAAAATCTGATCGATGTTTGTTCTGCACCTGGTGGTAAAAGTATATTACTCCATTCCTATGGGTTTAATGTACTGGCAATTGACAATTCTCAAATGCAGATAGATAAATTTAAGGAAAATCTTAGTCGCTTAAAAATCAAAATGAATATTCAAAAAATAGATTTTCTAAAAAAGAAATTTACTGAAAAATTTAATTCAATTTTGTTGGATGCACCTTGCAGTGCTTTAGGAACCTTTAGAAGGAATCCAGATGTCATGGTGAAAGTTAATCCATCTTTATTACAGAAACACCAAAAAAAACAACTAGACATGATGCAAAAATCAATAGAAATACTTAATAAAAGTGGTTATTTAATTTATATTGTGTGTTCTTTTCATCCTTTTGAGACAATCGATGTAATTGATATAATTTTACAAAAACATAAAGATATTAAAGTGCACAAAATTAATTCAGATAAAATGATAAGTAGACAAAATGGATATTTTATTAACCCTCTAAGCTTTAAAGATTTAGGAGGAAGTGATATCTTTTTTGTTTCAGTTTTAGAAAAAACAAAATGAAAACGATAATATCACCATCAATTTTAGGTGGGTCATTTTCAAATATGGAAAATGTTATATCTGATCTTGACAAGTCAAAAGCGGAATACATTCACTTTGATGTAATGGATGGTGATTTTGTTCCAAATTTAACTTTTGGATCAAAATTTATAACTGATCTACGTTTTAAAACGAAAAAAGTTTTTGATGTACACTTAATGATTAGAAGAGTTGGCCAATTTTTAGACAATTACATTAATGCAGGTTCAAATATAATTACTTTTCATAATGAAATTGATGAAAATATTAGTGAGCTCATATATAAAATTAAAGATAATAATATTAAAGTTGGAATTGCTATAAAACCAAAAACGCCTTGGGAAGATATAAAGGAATATTTACACACAATTGATCAAGTAATTATCATGACAGTAGAGCCAGGCTTTGGAGGGCAATCATTTATGAATAATCAAATAAAGAAAATACAAAATTTATCTAATTTTGTAAAAAAAAATAAACTAAATATTAATATCGAAGTTGATGGTGGTATTAATTTTGAGACTGGTAAACTTTGTATTGATGCTGGAGCAAATATACTTGTTGCAGGATCTTTTTTATTTAACCAGAAAAATTTAATATCGGCTACAAATGAGCTAAACGATTTTTTTAACTAATGGTGAAAAAAAAGAATGCGCTTATATCAGTCTTTGATAAATCTAATCTTGATAAAATTGCAAAATTTTTAAAAAAAAATAATTATAATATTTACTCGACAGGTGGATCATCTGAATATTTAAAAAGAAATCAAATTCCACATTTTCAAATATCAAAATATACTAAACAAAAAGAGATATTATCTGGTAGAGTAAAGACTCTTCATCCTAAAATTTTTGGAGGGATACTTGCCACAAACTCAAAAATTCATCAAAAAGAGCTTGTTAAAGAAAAAATGATTAATTTTGATTTACTGATCATTAATCTTTATCCTTTTGAGGAAACCATCAAAAACGTCAGGAAAAAAGATGAAATCATTGAAATGATTGACATTGGTGGTCATAGTCTCATAAGAGCAGCAGTAAAAAACTACCAAAAAACAATTATTATTGTTGATCCATTAGATTATCAAAAGTTTATTAAAAATTTTCCCAAGACTGAACCGGCAAGAAAGAAATATGCGATAAAAGCCATAAATCAAATTACAAATTATGACATAGCAATATCAAATTGGTTTCAAGGTATTATCTACGATAAATATCCACTTAGATATGGTGAGAACCCTCAACAAAAGGCAACAGCTTTAATTGAAAGAAATCAATTCAAACAATTAAGCGGAGAGAAAAAATTAAGTTATAACAATTTGTTAGATTTAGATGCAGCAGTTACAATAGCTTATGAGATAAAGACAAAAAAATTTATATGCTCAATTATTAAACACAATATTCCATGTGGTGCATCAATGGAAAATAATCAAATAAAATGTTACAAAAATGCATTAGAAGGTGATCCCATTAGTGCTTTCGGTGGAGTAGTGGCCTTTAATAAAAAGGTTACTGTTGAAGTCGCAAAATATCTTATAAAAAGTTTTTATGAAGTAATTGCAGCACCTAATTTTGAAAAAGAGGCCTTAAAATTATTAAAAAATAAAAAAAATTTAAGGGTCTTAAAAGTTAGAAAATTTAATAGAAAGTTAGAGCAAAGAACTATTTTTGCGGGTAAATTAATTCAAGACGTAAATAATAAGAAATCTAATATACAAAAAATATTTGGTGTTAATAAACTTCGAAAAGAGAAAACTGATTTTTTTATAAGTATTTTAAAATATGTTAAGTCAAACGCGATTGCAATTTTTAATGAAAATAGTCTAGTATCTCAATCCGGTGGTCAGACATCAAGAATAGATTCACTTGAAAATTGCTTATATAAATTAAAATCTAAACAGAAAAAAGAGAAAAAGAGTCAACTTTTTTTATTTTCAGATGCCTTTTTTCCTTTTACTGACTCTTTAGAGCTTATAAAGAATGAAAAATTAAAGATTGATATATACGCACCTATGGGCTCTAAAAATGATCTTTTGATAGAAAAATTTGTTAAAGAAAACAGATTAAACTTTTTTAAATTAAGTGATCGTCACTTTAAACATTGATTGAAATATTCAAAAACAGACCTCCAAAAAATCATTATACTTTGATGAAAAGCCATGAAAACGTTGTATTTATTAAGAAATATTCACTGAAAAATTTAGAAGGTTTTTTCAAAAAATTTCCTGATGAAAAAAGAGGTAGGAAAAAATTTAAAGATAAGGAGATTTATAACGTTAAATGTCTCATTTACGAAAACATTATCCAGAAAGGATTAAAGATCAATGCAGACTGTATCGGGTCAATTAAAGAAAAAGTGGATAAAGATTTAATAACAATTAAAGTATCTTTTTTTAAAAAAAATGGATGAAAACAAAATATTGTTTGTAGATTTAGATGGTACATTAATTAGAGAAGATTTATCAAATCTAGCCTTTGTTAATTGCTTGAAAAATAAACCTTTCAAATTAATTTTTTATTTGTTCATGTTTTTAATTAAGGGGAAGCCTTATTTAAAAGAAAAAATATCTAAAAACTTTATAGTGCCAATAAACAAACTATCATTTAACAAAAGTGCTTTAAATTATATTAGAGATGTAAAAAATAGACATAGAGTAGTGTACTTAATATCAGGTAGTCACCAGATTCTAGTCGATCAAATAGATCAACACTTGAAAATATTTTTTGAGTCCTTTGGTACAAAAAATAACTACAATATGGTTGGAAATAACAAGGTTAAATTTATCAAACAGCAATTAAATATTAATGAATTTGATTATTTTGGTAATAGCAAAAAAGATTTACCAATTTGGCAATATTGTAAGAAAATTATATATACAAATGCTTCAGTCAATCTTAAAAAAATAATAAACTCGTCTGAATTAAATAAAATAGAAGTTAAAGAAAATTTTCATTAGACAAAATGTCTATACTAATTTTTCTAAAAGTATTTTCTGTATGTCTCCTTGGAGCAATGTCGCCTGGCCCTAGTATGGTTGTAATAATTAATAATGCAATTTTAAAAAGTAGATATCACGGAATACTAGCGTCTTTAGGTCATGGTTTTGGGATTGGAACTTATGCTTTATTTGCAGTTCTTGGTATTGGAATAATTATAAATACAAATATTTTTATATTTAATGGTATAAAAATCATTTCGATATTGTTTTTAATCTATCTAGGAATCAGAAACATAACCAATCAAAAAAAATTAAACTTTGACAATGATAGTTTAAAGAGTGGGGTAACTTCTTTTATGCATGGTTTGAGTATCTCTCTATTAAATCCTAAAATATTTATATGGTTTGTAGCTATTTACTCACAATTTATGTCATCCGATAATGACATAATTTTAAATGTTTTTTTAATTTTGACTGCCAGTATAGTAGATGCCACATGGTACATTATTTTAACTTTTTTAGTTACTTCGGCTATAGCATTAGAATCTATTAAAAATAAATTACTCATTTTACAAAAATTAATTGGATACATTTTTATCTTTATTGGTTTAATACTCTCATTACAGTTTTTTATCTAG
>CACMIW010000027.1 GCA_902613845.1 uncultured Alphaproteobacteria bacterium
TCAATATCTACAATTTGAAAAATTGCTTTGTTATCTCTAACAAATTTTTGTTGATATTGATTTTCATTAATCAAATAAACATCATTTAAGCTAATATTTTTATTCATAATAATTGTTTTATTATCGTTATTACTCATTTTATAGAAAACACCAAAAATAATTGCTATTATCCCTGCAATTATTAATAAGCCTTGAATTATAACTAAACTAATTAGAATTTTTTTTTTTGACATATATCCAATGATTAAATCTTATAATTATAAAGATTTTAAAATAGAAATATTATACGAGGATAGTTATATAGCAATATTAAATAAACCCTCTGGGCTTTTAACACATAAAAAAAATGGATTAGATAATAGCCCTAACTTACAGGAAAGTCTTAAAGACCAATTTAAAATAGATGATAACGAGTATTTAAAGGAGGGGATTGTTCATCGTCTTGATAAAGATACAAGTGGAGTTATAGTTATTACTAAAAATCATAATTCAAAAAATAAATTTAAGGAAATGTTTAAAAATAGAAATATAAAAAAAAATTATCTTGCTTTTACATATGGTGTACTAAATCAAAGGCAAATTGAAATCAACAAAAATATATCTAGGAATAAAATTCAAAGGACAAAATTTAATGTATCGGATAATCTTGGAAAACAAGCGATCACAAAAGTTTCTAACATAAAAACTTTTCACGGTTCAATTAGTCTTCTAAATTGTGAAATCATAACTGGTAGAACTCATCAAATTAGAGTACATCTTTTGAGTTTGGGACTACCAATTGTTGGCGATAAAGATTATAAGCTTAATAAAGAGGAAAAATTTCGATTAACAAATATGGCTACTAGTCAAAAGGATTGTATTTTATTATTTCCACGACAAGCATTACACTCCCATAAAATAGAATTTGATCATCCAATTATAGAAAAACATATTAAAATTACTTGTGATTTACCTGATGACATGAGAGATTTAAAAACAAATTTGCAATGAATATTGAAAATAAAAATTTACTACCTGTTATTACCTCTGAAAATGACGTTTATCCATATTTAAAAAAAATTAATCAGTTTCCTATTTTGACAGATGAAGAAGAAAAAAGGCTCGCAATAGATTGGCTTAAAAATGGCGATACAAGAGCTGCTCAAAAGCTTGTGACAAGTCATTTAAGACTAGTCGCAAAAATAGCTATGGGCTATAAAGGTTATGGTTTACCGTTATTTGATTTAATCTCTGAGGGTAATTTAGGACTTATTCAAGCAATAAGAAAATTTGATCCTGAAAAAGGTTTTAGGTTAGCTACTTACGCAATATGGTGGATTAGAGCTTCTATTCAGGAGTATGTCTTACATAGTTGGTCTCTTGTTAAAATAGGAACTACTGCAGCCCAAAAAAAACTTTTTTTTAATCTTCGAAGACTAAGGAATCAACTTAAAAAATACGAGGATGGTTACCTTACTAATGATCAAATTAAATCTATTTCTAATGATCTTGGAGTAACTGAAGAAGAAGTGAAGCAAATGGAAGGAAGAGTATTTAATCAAGATTTCTCCTTAAACACACCCTTAAATGATGAAAATGACTCTGAATGGATTGATCAAGTAGAAGATGAAAAAATAGATACTGTATCAAAAGTTGAAGAAAGTGATGAGTTAAAAAAAAGAAAAGAACTTTACAATCAAGCTGTAACAAAACTTGAACCAAGAGAAATAGAAATTTTAACTGCAAGACGATTAGATGAAGAGCCTAAAACATTAGAGGACCTTAGTCAGAAATATTCAATAAGTAGAGAAAGGGTTAGGCAAATAGAGAATAAAGCAATTAAAAAACTTCAAGAAGAAATCAAAATTATTACAAATCAGAAACTTTTAACTAAATCTTAAATTACTTAATAATTGTTTGATTTCTTTCAGGCCCTAATGAGATAACTTTAATTGGAATACTTAAGTACTCTTCAATATATGAAATAAATTTTTTAAGATTTTCAGGTAAATTTTCAAAATTACTCAAATCTTTTATTTCGCCCCAACTTGAAAATGACTCAAAGTCATTATCATCTAAAGATAATGACTCCAAAATGCCACTATCACTAAAATTTACCTCATCATATTTTTTTGAATTATAGCTTGTGCATACTTTGATTTCTGAGAGATTATTTAATACATCAGCTTTAGTCATGCAAAGTTCATTAACACAATTTATCTCACAGCTATACTTTAAAGATACCAAATCAAGCCAACCACACCTTCTTTTTCTTTTTGTAACTGTACCAATTTCTAAACCTTTCTCAGCTATATAATCCCCAACATTATCAAATAATTCAGATGGGAATGGCCCATTGCCAACTCTGGTAGCATAGGCTTTAAATATACCAACAGTTTTATAATCAACCTGCATTGCTGAACCAATAACAATATTTGATGAAACAGTGTTTGATGAAGTGACATAGGGGTAAGAGCCATGATCTAAATCAAGAAGCGCCCCTTGAGCACCTTCAAATAATATTTTTTTATTTTTAAATTCTTTTTTGATAAATGAGTTATCAACAATTAATTCTTTAACTAAATCATAAAAACTCAATAAGTCTTGAACTGTTTTATCAATATTAATTTTACTTTCATCAAAACTTTCAAGAATAGGGTCATAAAACTTCTTAATTGTCTCTAATTTTTCTTCAATTATATTTTTGGATTTTAGATCGTATAGTTTAATACTCTTTCTTCCAACCTTATCTTGGTATGCGGGTCCAATGCCTTTAGAAGTGGTTCCAATTTTTTTTTCGTTTTTTAAAATTAATTCATTAATCTTATCAAGTTGTTTATGATATTCTAAGATAACAGATATATTTGAAGATAAAAATACTTTAGGTTTCTCAATCTTTTTAGTTATTTGATTATACTCATTATAAAAATGATTAGGATCAAGCACAACACCTTGACCTAAAAAACAAACTTTTCCTCGAATTACACCAGATGGAATAAGATTTAATTTATAAGTAATATCATCAACAATAACAGTATGGCCCGCGTTATTTCCACCTTGATATCTTACAACTAAATCAAATTCTTCTGAAAGATAATCAACTATCTTCCCCTTGCCCTCATCGCCCCATTGAAGTCCTATAACAGCTTTGTTCATATAATTAGTTCAGCAATGTAATCAACATTGCATGAGAAACCAAAACCCTCAATTTTTTTTGTATTTTTTTTATATTTATAGCCACCACCTTGGGCTAGTATTTTTTTTGTG
>CACMIW010000028.1 GCA_902613845.1 uncultured Alphaproteobacteria bacterium
AAACAAATATTACGAAATATAAACCTAATGTAATCATAAACTTACATGCTCAGACAGATATCGACTCTTCATATAATGATCCATGTTATGATATATTTCACAATTCAATTCTTAATATTCAAATACTATATGCTATCAAAAAAAAAAATAATAAAATTAAATTCATTAATACTGGAACTGCTACACAAATTGGATATACAGATTTGATTAAGCAAGTTAGTTATAATTTACCAAACAAACCTCTAACCATATTTGATTTAAACAAACAGTATACAGAAGATTTTATGTCTATTTATAGTAAAAAATTTAATTTAAAAACAATTAATGTAAGACTTACTAATGTTATCGGCTATGGTTCTACTCATTCAAACTCTAGAGGAGCTGTAAATAAAATGATTTCAAATGGAATCAAAAATAAAACAATTAATATTTTTGGAAGTGGAAAATATAAAAGAGATTACATACTAGTTGATGATGTTTGTAGAGGGTTAATAAAAATCGCAAAAAATAATAAAATATTTGTAGAAGACTTTATTTACATGTGTTCTGGAAAAGGAACTTCATTGCTTAAATTATCTAAATATATTCAAAACTCTATTCACAAATTATATAATCTTGAAATTAAAATTAATTTAATAAAAAAGGATATAGCAAAAATTGATAAAAGAAGTTTTATTGGAAATACCCAAAAACTTGAAAAATATTTAAAATGGAAGCCAATGAAATTTAATGAGAGAATGATTTTTGATATTGTTAATGATTTCAAAAGAAGTAATTTAATATAAGTTCATTTAAAAGTCTTAAACCTTAGAATTTGAAATATGAAAAAAATATTAATCACTGGTGCTGGTGGGTATATTGGATCCAACCTTGTGCCTTATCTCTTAAAACATAAATATAGAGTTTTAGCTATTGATAGGTTTTTTTTTGGTAATTATTTAAAGAAAAACATAAATCTCAAAATCATTAAAGATGATATAAGATCTTTGAAAAAAGATTATTTTAAAAATGTTTATTGTGTCATAGATTTGGCCGCAATATCTAATGACCCATCTGGTGAAATCTTTAAAAAAGAAACTTTTGATATTAATTATAGAGCCAGACTCAGAAATGCAAAAATATCAAAGCATATGAATGTTAAAAAATATTTATTACCTTCCTCATGCAGTAATTATGGGAGAATAAGGAACGACCAAATTGCTGACGAAACATTTAAACTAAACCCACTTACCAATTATTCAAAAGCAAATTCAATGGCTGAGTCTTCTATTTTAAAATTAAACACCAAAAATTTTAATCCAACAGTATTTAGGCAAGGAACACTTTTTGGATGTTCACCAAGGCTGAGGCTTGATCTAGCAATTAATGGGATGACTTATGGTATTTTCAAAAATAATAAATTACCAGTTATGAGGGACGGTAATCAGAGAAGACCAATGTTACATATGAAAGATGCCTTAAGAGCTATGAAATTTTTTATTGAAAATGATCACCAGTTAGGTGGCGAAATATTTAATGTTGGATCTAACGAGAATAATTATTCAATTAATGATTTAATAGCTATTTTTAAAAAAAAAATAAGAAAAAAATTTAAGTTAGAATGGTATGGATCTCCTGATAAAAGATCTTATTTTGTATCTTTTGATAAAATTTCAAGTATTGGTTTTAAAGCAAAATATAATGCTAAGAATGGAATAGATGATTTATTGAAATATTTTAAAAAAAATAAAACAATTCAAAAAAAGGAAAATATTACACTTGAATGGTATAGAGAACTCGAAAAATGGAATAATATTATTCAAGAAGTCAGTAAAGATAGTAAAATATTGTATGACCTTTAATTTTATTTTTCTTTTACATTAATTATGTTACCAAATTTTTTAAAGCCAAAATACAAATCTGATTTTGTTAGATTGGGTGGCCCCAACGATGGAGGTTATCTTGTTGAAATAAATAGTTTAAAAACAACTGAAATATTGATTTCATTAGGTATTAATGATGATTGGAGATTTGAAAAAGATTTTTCTAAATATGTTGGCAGCGTTATCTCAAT